>NZ_JBFBHE010000005.1:0-517750 GCF_040685055.1 Paenarthrobacter sp. NPDC089307 | reverse complement strand
CCATCCCTCAAGGATGTCCGCGACCAACCTCAACCGGACCTTTTTCAATGAGGCAACGTATCCAGTTCCACGGACCTTTTCCATGAGTCAACGCGAGGGGTTCACAAATGTGCAGGAACTTGGTTAGGGTATGACGCATGGGAACACTGATTTTTGAGTAGACCGGCCGTGCTCCCCAGTGGGCACGCAGCTGCGTTTCAGAAGACAAAAATCCACGCCTGTTGAGGCTTGCCTCCACGCCGTTCCCGTTGTCGACGCCTTTTCTTTGAACCAAACGCCACGGGATACGTGTCTCTTCAGGACTTACACACTCCAGGAGTCCGTATGACTGCCAACCCACCAGATAACAACAAGACCCCGGCCGACGGTGGCATCAAGTCCAAACTCACCGAAGCCCAACGGGCAATGCTCGCCAGCAAGTCCGGCGGCGGCGCTCCGGCCGGCTGGCAAAGCACCGGCAAGGGGCACAAGCCCACGGCCACCAGCGGCAAGCAAGCGAAGACCGAGAAGAAAGTCCGCTGGTAACTCCGGCGGACAGGCGCACTGGAAAGGAAGAACCATGACTGCGAATCACCCAGCAGGAAATATCGATCCTGAAGTAGCAAGCCACTTGGTGGAGTCCATGGACATGGCTCCGATGCCCGAGCCAACAGCTCTTGCCCTGGCCTTGGAGACGGATCAAAGCAAGCAGTGGCCCGATGGGAACGGCAAACGCCGCCACCCGAAGGACCGCGACCAAGCCCACGGCCGAATGGGCCAGGGGGCGGCCGTGACGGCGATCCACAGGACCAGCCGACCACAGATGCCGCACTCGTCCTAGCAGGTACCTAACCCCGCCAGCCCAACTGGGGGACAGCAAACGCACCACTGAGGCCTCGTAGGAGCGTTATCTGTCCCCTAGTTGGGCTGGCTCACGTCTGAAGGGGACTTGTCCGGGCGCCATCCACGCCATACCGGATGACGAAGCCTGCCAGGGCCCGTCCAATTGCCGAAGGCCACCTCCGCCACCAGCACAGGTTCAACCCAGCGCGCACCAGCGGCGTCCTCCCTTGGAATGTCCTTGAAAGGGGAATCGCGCACCCCCAAGGGCTCGAGTTGCTCCATGATGTCCCGCAGCTGCCAGTCCTTGAACCCCGTGCCCACCCTGCCCACGTAATGCAGGGATTCGCCGTCGGGAATGCCCAACAGCAAAGCCCCGAAGGTTCCGCTCCGAGCGCCGCTGCCCGGACGCCAACCACCGATCACCACTTCCTGGCTTTGCTCCAGCTTCAGCTTGATCCATGAGCCACTGCGACGCCCCGTCACGTACCGGCTGTCCGCTTTCTTGGCCATCACCCCTTCAAGGCCCAGGTCCGAGGCACTCTTCAAGAGGTCATCGACGTCGTGGTCCAGTACCGCCGAAACGTGAAGCGGACAGCCCCCGGGCAACCCCTCCGCAAACGTATCCAGCCTCTCGCGCCGCTCCCGGAACGGCAGTCCGCTCAAGTCCGTGCCGGCGTCGTACAACAGGTCGAACAGCATCAGCTGCACCGGAACCGAGACCCGGGCCCGCTCGATGTCTGCTGTCTTTACCAGGTTCATCCTCAGCTGCAGCCGGCCGAAATCCGGCCGGGAACCTTTGCCCAAAGCCACGATCTCACCGTCGGCCACAAAGTCCCCATCCGGCCAGCAGGCCCGGTCAGTGAGCTCGGGATAGGCGGCTGTCAGATCGTTTCCGTTGCGGCTCATGAGGCGGATCCTGCCCTCGGTGCCGGTGATGATGGCCCGGATGCCGTCCCATTTGAGTTCATAGAGCCAGTTGCCACCGCGAAGGTCGGCGGTTGTCCCGGATGTCGCAAGCATGGGGGCGTAGTCGCGCAGGGGCTGCGGTTGCGGTTTGGGCTGCGGCTCCGGGGGAGCTTTGGTGGCCGGCGCGGCTTTGACAGCGTGCCGCTTACCTGGCTGCTCCTTCATCAGGTGGATCAGCCAGCGGTCACCGGTGTTGATCAACGCCAGGCGCTTGGTACCGCCCAAGCCACCCCCAGGCTGCCCGGTCAGGGTGGCGATGACTTCCTTGCCATCCCGCCATTTCTCGCAGGTGTACTCGCCACGATCCCAAATGCTCATGGTCCCGGCCCCGTACTCGCCCTTGGGGATGACGCCCGCGAAGTCTGCGTATTCCATGGGATGGTCCTCGGTGTGGACGGCCAGGTTGTTGCGGTCGGGCGTTTCCGGGACGCCGCGGGGCAGCGCCCAGGAAGCCAGGACACCGTCGCGCTCCAGTCGCAGGTCCAGGTGGTAGCGGCGGGCATGGTGTTCCTGAATGACGAATATGCCGCCGGGCTGCGCAGGATCGCCCGGTTTGGGCTGCTCGGCGGAGGAAACGCTCCGGGTCACCGCAGAAGCAGCCGACGACGACGGGAACGGCTCCGGGGTCTTGCCCGGATCGCGCATCCCGACATACTTGGCGAGACGGTTCCCAACCGTCACCACACGCTCGCGGGCGCCGCCGCGCGTGCCGGAAGCACCGCCGTCGTCATCCTCATCCTCACCGTGCGGAGGAAGGTGCCGCTCGGAAATGGGCGCAAAGTAGTCCTTGCCTCCGCTGACCCGCTTCATAACGGCGGCGTAATCCAGATGCTCCAGCGACGCAGACGCGAGTTCTTCCCAGGTGCGCGGTGCGGCAACGGTGGGAAAAGCGCGGCCACGCAGGGAGTACGGGACGATGGTGGTCTTGTTTCCGCTGTTCTGGCTCCAATCCACCAGGACCTTGCCGTGGCGCAGGGACTTCTTCATGTCGCTCACCACCAGGTCAGGGTGGTCGGCCTCCAAGGCCCGTGCGAGCTCGTGGGCGAAAGCGGACACCTGCTCCGACTTAAGCGTGCCGTCCAGGCCCGTGTAGAGATGGATGCCTTTGCTGCCGCTGGTGACCGGCACAGGGTCCATGCCCATGTCCTGCAGGATGGACCGGGCCAGATTGGCAACCTCCACGCACTCCGGCAGACCGGCGCCAGGGCCGGGGTCCAGGTCCAGGACGAAGCGGTCGGGCCGGAGCGGCTTCCCTGCAGCGTCCACCTGCCACTGCGGAACGTGGATTTCCAGGGAAGCGATCTGGGCCATCCACGTGAGCGTGGCCAGGTTGTTCACCATGGGATAGACGTTGGTGTGGTCCGAATGCTGGATGGCGGCACGGGGGATCCATCGGGGTGCAGAGTCCTCCAGGTTCTTTTGGAAAAACACCTGCCCCGGGTGCTCGGCGGTGCCCACGCCGTTGACCCAGCGTTTGCGCGTGACGGGCCGGTTGGCCGCGGCCGGGATGAGGAAAGGCGCCACGGTGGCGTAGTACTCCAGCACCTCGGCCTTGGTGGTGCCCGTTTCCGGGTAGATGATTTTGCCCAGGTTGGTGAGGGTGAGTTCGTGGCCTTCCACGTTCACCCGCTCCTGCTGCTTGCCTGCCACCTCTTCTCCTCCGCTGTGTTGTGCTGTTGACTGGGTGCATGAGGGCCATATGGAAGGGATCTATCGCGTTCGGTCTGGTCAACGTACCAGTGAAGCTCTACAGTGCCACGGAGGATCACGATATTGGCCTGCACCAAGTCCACAATAAGGACGGCGGGCGCATCCGGTACCAGCGGAAATGCGAAATTTGCGGCGAAGTTGTTGCCTACGAGGACATCGACAAGGCCTACGAGGAAGAAGGCCGCACCGTGGTCCTCACCTCCGCCGAGTTGAAATCCCTGCCGGAGGAGAACAGCCGCGAAATCGAGGTGGTGGAGTTCATCCCCGCCGAACAGCTGGACCCGATCATGTACGAGCGCAGCTACTTCCTGGAACCGGACTCCAAATCGCCCAAGGCCTACATGTTGCTGCGGCAGACCCTGGAAGACACGGACAGGATCGCGATCGTCCAGTACGCGTTGCGCCAGAAAACCCGGCTCGGGGCGTTGCGGGTGCGTGGCGACGTCCTGCTGTTGCAGGCGCTCCTCTGGGGTGACGAAGTCCGGGAAGCCAAGTTCCCCTCCCTCGAGACAGACATCAAGATCTCGGACAAGGAACTTGAAATGTCCTCGGCATTGGTGGAGTCCATGGCCCATGACTTCGACCCCGACGAATACACGGACGACTACCAGGCGCAGTTGAAGACACTGATCGAAGCCAAGCTGGAAAAGGGCGAGGCACTCGATACTGAGGCCACCTTCGGAAACGTGGAAGGGGAAGGCGAAGGCGGGGACGTCATCGACCTCATGGAAGCCCTCAAACGCAGCCTGGACAAGAAACGCGGCAAGGAAAAAGCGTCCGACGACGACGCTGCCGCCAGCAAGACGGCCAGCAAGCCAAAGGCGCGGGCCAAGAAGAAGGCGTGAACCGCCGTCGGGCGCCTTGAGGGGCGCCCGACGGTTGGTCCCCGCCTCAGCCCTTCACTGAACCGGCTGTTAGTCCCTGGACAATGAACTTGCTGGCAAAAGCGAAAATCACCAGCGTGGGGACCACCGTCAAAACCGCGGCAGCGGACATGGAACCCCAATCAATGTTGAAGCTGGAGATAAAGCCGGCCAACGCCGTCGGGATGGTTTTGTTGCTGTCGCTGTTCATGAGCGTCACGGAAAGGAACAACTCGTTCCAGCAGTTGACGAAGTTGAAAACGAAACTCGCAGCAATGCCCGGCAGCATCACCGGAACAATCACCCTGAAGAGCGCACTCAGCCTTGAGCAACCATCGATCATTGCGGCTTCCTCCAGAGCGTCGGGGACGTTTTCGAAGAAGCCGCGGAGCATGATGGTGCAGAACGGGATGCAGATGGCGATGTAGATCAGGATCAGGCCGGTCTTTGAATCGACCAGTCCGAAATCGGTCATCATCAGGTACAGCGGACCCAACGCGATGAAGCCGGGGATCATCTGTGTGATGAGGAAGGCGCCCAGCACGGCCCCGCGTCCGGAGAACTGGAACCGGGCCAGGACGTACGCGGAGAGCAACGAAATCAGTGTTGCCACCGCCGCAGCCACCAGTGCCACCACCAGGCTGTTCAACATGTACTGGCCGAAGTCGGACTTGGTGAACAGCCCGATGTAGTTGTCCAGGGACAGCTGCTTGGGCCAGTAATCCAAGGGCAACGAGTAGATGGCACCCGGTTCCTTGAGGGAAGTCACCACAATCCAATACAGCGGAAAGACGGTGACGACCAGGCAAAGGCCCAGGAAGAGCACCTTGGAGATCCGGCCCATGAGCGTCGGACTGTTGATCATCGGTCTCCCTTTCGAAAGCGGACAGCCATGAGGTAGAAAGCTGCGAAGAGCATGAGGGTGACCATCACGATCAACCCCAGGGCGGACGCCTTGCCGTAATCGCCTTCCTGGGTAATTTTGATCATGTACGTGGTGATGATGTGGGTCTGGTCAGCCGGTCCGCCACCGGTCATGGCGAAGATGATGTCCGGGAAATTGAAGATCCAGATCACCCGCAACAGGATGGTCAACGCCAAGGTGGTGGAAATGCTTGGCAGCGTGATGCTGAAGAACGTCCGCACCTTGCCAGCACCATCCAGGGCGGCGGCCTCATACATCTCGTCGGAGACCGATTGCAGGGCGGCGAGGATCATGATGGCAAAGAAGGTCACGCCGTACCAGATATTGGCAATGATGATCGCCGTCATCGCGAAGCCGGGATCGGACAACCACGGAATGGGCGAGCTGATCAGCCCCGTCTTCATCAGCAGGTCATTGACCACGCCGAATTCCGCATTGAACATCCACCGGAACAGCATGCCGATCAGGAAGCCGGACACAGCCCAAGGGAAAAAGATCATGGCCTGGTACGCCCCGCGCATCCGGAAACGGCGCTTCAGGAACAGCGCCACCGCGAAGCCGATGACCACCTGCGGAACCAGCGAGCCGACGACCCACACCACCGTGTTGCGGACAATCGTTCCGAACTCGGGAGCATCGAACAGGCTCTGGAAGTTCCCGAATCCAACCCAGGAGGTATCGGAAAGGTCATTCAGGTTCCAATTCCGGAACGCCATCTGGCTGCCGGCGATCATGGGGTAGTACGTGAAGATCCCCACGAACACCGCAGCCGGCGCCAGGAAAGCCAGCAGGGTCAGCGCCGTTCGGCCATTGAACCGTCTTTTGGACGAGCTGGCCGGCTCCGATCGCATGGCCTTCCGCCCAGGCGCGGCCTGCTTGACGTCGAGACTCACGGGAAGCTATCCCTTCATCTTTTCGGTCCAGTAGGTATCCCAACTGGACAGCAGCTCAGAGGTGGACATCTGTCCCGTGAGGACCCGCTGCAACTCGCCGTCGGCCTTCTTGATCCACTCGGTCCACCACGAGACACTCCGCGGCTGGATCGCGGAAATGTACGTGTCAGGGTTTTCGGTCATCTTGACGTAAGCAGCCCACGGGCCAGTGCTGTAGAAGGTGTCCTGCGCCGCGGACTTCAGGGTGGGGACCAGGCTGTTCTCCTTGCTGAAGGTGGTGGCAGCATCCCCCTGGGCCAGGTACTTGATGAGCTTGACTGCCTCGGGCTTGGACTTGGAAGACTCCGCGATGCCCCAGCCGGCAGAAGCAACCGGCTGGATCGCCTTACCGCCAGGTCCTACCAGCAAGGGTGCGACGTTCCACTGCTCAGGCTTGATGGCCTGCGACTCCTTGACGGTGGCAATGACCTCCGGGTCCTGCAACAGGAAGGCCGTGGAGCCGTTGCTGAAGCCCTGCACCATCTCGGGGTAACCCCACGCTACGGACGACGGCGGGGATCCCTTCTTGAAGAGGTCAATGTAGAGATCCATGGCCTGCTGGGCCTTGGGGGAGGAGAAGATCGTCTTGCCGTTGGTCAGCTTGAAGGCGTTCTCCCGGTCGATCTCGTCCGCCACGTAGGCTTCGATGATGGCTACGGCGTTGGAGTTCGCGTTGCTGCCTCCGCGGAAGGCGTAGCCGAACTTGTTCTCGGACGGCTTGTTGAGTGCTTCGGCCTGCTTTGCCATCTCCTCCCAGCTGGCCGGAGGACCGTCGAATCCGGCCCCCTTGACCAGATCCGAACGGTAGAACAGGGAAAGCCCGTAGAAACCGTAAGGGATGTAGTAGGTCTTGCCGTTCTGCTTGGAGTACGTGACCGCGTTCTCCGTCAGGTTGTTCCAACCATCCCAGCCATCGAGGTCCTTGGTCATGTCGTAGAGCCAGTTGTTGGCGCCGAAGGAACCCACCGTGATGTCACGGGCTTCAACCACGTCGATGCCCTTGCCGGACTGGAGCATCTGCTGGATCTTCTGGTCCGCCTGGTCCGTGGGCGGCGAAATCAGGTCCACCTTGATGTTCGGGTTTGCTTGCTCAAAACCCGAAATGAGCTTCTTCAGGGTTTCCGTGCGCGTGGGGTTGGTGAGGCTTTCCACCATTTTCAAAGTGACCTTGCCATCGCTGGCCTGCTGGCCGCCTCCACACCCCGCGAGTGCAAGAACAGCCGCCAGGCCTGCTGCCGCAGACGCCAAAATTCTGGATTTCACGTGGGTCCTCCGTTGATCGGTTGAATGATTGCACCGCTTGAGGGTGCGGGTGGGGTCTAGAGGGATCGGGCGAGCCGGACGAGTTCCGGGACCGCCTTTTCCGCGAATATTTCGTAGTCCTTGGGGGAGTTGTACAGGTGGGCCGAAAGCCGCAGGTAGCCCTGGCCGTTGAACGTTGTGATGGCAGTTTCGATGTCCAGTTGCCCGGAGATGTAGCCACGGACCCAATGGGATTCCTCATGGGTGGTTGCCAGACCCACTGGAAGCCGGACCAGGCGCAGCGGCCCTACCGGCATGCCGACGTCGACCTTCGGGTTTTGGTCCGTGGCGCTGGCAAAGGCGCCGCTGATCAATGACTGGCCGTAGTCGCAAAGCTCTTTGGCGTAATTGCGGAAAGCCGCCCAGCCGAACCGGTCTTCTATGGTGTCGAAGGCCGTTCGAGCTGCCATCCACGAGGTGACATCCTGCGTGCCCACGTGGTCGAAGTTCTGCGGAAAGCTGTAGGGAAAACCCCACGAATCGATGAGTGGTTCCAGCCCCTGTGCGTGTGGTCCCCGCGCCACCAAAGCAGCAGTTCCCCGCGGTGCGCAGGCAAACTTATGGAGATTGCCCACCCAGAAGCCCTCAAAATCGGGAACGGGACACTCCAGCACGCCCGGCGCGTGGGCTGCGTCCACCAGGACTGGTACTCCCAGTCGGGAAGCGGCCTTGGCGATCTCTTCGACGGGGAAGGCCCGGGCAGTGGCAGAGGTGATCTGGTCTACCACGATCAGGGCTGTTTTGGGCGTTACTTCCGCCATGACCAGCGCACAAACCGCCTTTGCATCCGCCTCGAGGGGAATCTCCGCGATCCGGACCTGACCGCCGACTCTGCGGGCAACCCGCTCTGCGCCCTGCAATACCGCCCCGTAGGCGTGGCTTGTGGTGACGATCTCCGCGCCGGGCCCAAAGTCCAGCGAGTTGTAAACGGTGCTGACCCCGGCGCTCGCGTTGTGGACCAGGGCCAAATGTTGGGGATCGACCCTGAGGAATTCAGCGATCTCCCTTCGCGCCGTCGCCACCAGCTCGAACTGTCCCATGAACCACGGGCAGGGGTTCTGGTCCATGAGTTCCTTGAGCCTGAGTTGCTCCGCCTGGGCCGCCCGGGGAACGGAGCCGTACGAGCCGTGGTTGAGGTGGACTTTGGACGGTGTGAGGCTCCAGTCGGCCATCGCGGGTTGGCCTTCGGGGGTCAACATCGGGCGGGGGACTGTCAGGGGTGCTGGGAACACGGCGTCCTTCGTCAGTGGAATCGGTCAACGCTCTGTAAGTTACATCACAGGCAGGGCCGAGACAACGGACAATTCAAAATAGTCATAAGATGACTTTGACGCATGTGGCCGAAAATCACCGGTTTGGACTGTCGAATTCACTGATAGGTACGATGTCTTGGTTGGGAAGGCATGACAATGAGTCTTCTCATTCGGGCCGAGCTCCCGGTGCGGTAGCGTGATACGGGGATCTGAAGGAGGCGACGTAGTTGGGTGCTGTCGAGACGGCCATGCAGGGCCTGAGGAACAAGATAGCTTCGGGTGAACTCGCTGCTGGACAGAAGTGTCCTCCGGAAGCGGAGTTGTCCGCGCAACTTGGCGTATCCCGAAGCTCCCTCCGGGAAGCGGTGCGGGCCATGTCCGCGTTGGGCGTCATGGAATCCAGGCACGGATCGGGTACGTACGTCTCGTCCCTGGAACCGACTGTGATCCTTCAGAACTTCGCGCTTCTGGTGGATTTGCTGCCGCTGGACGGCTTGCTTGAGCTTTTCGAAATCCGCAGGCTGATGGAGTCCCACGCAGCGGCTGCGGCGGCCGCGAACGCCACGCCGGAAGTCGTGGCGAAGCTGACCTCGCTCGTGGAGAACATGGAGGCCACTGTCAGCCCGTCAGAGTACTCGGAACTGGATTCACAGTTCCACGAGGAGATCTGCCGGGCAAGCGGCAATTCGACGCTTAACGCACTGGTCAGGCTTTTCCGCTCACGTGGCGGCCACTTCCACATTTTCGACGGCGAAGACGGTGCGGCCGTGCGCGGGGACAGCACAGCGGGGCACAGCGCGATAGTGGCCGCGATTGCGCGCCGTGATCCCACCATGGCGGCGACGGCGACGGCCGCGCATATTGCGCAGACAGAGACCTGGCTTAAGAAGCTGAGGCCGGAACCCCGGCTTTAGGCCGGCAAGGCTGGCTGGCGGTTACGGCGTTAGTGGTTCCGCAGCATCGAAATGAGTTCGGACTTCTTTTTGTCCGAATAGCCCTTCAGCCCAAGCTCCTTGGCGCGGGCTTTTAGTTTATCCACGGTCCAATCGTCGTAGTCCCCTGATTTTCCACCCTTGCTTGCCGACTTCCTTGCGGCCACGGGCGGCAGCCGCATTGGAAATTCGCGCCGCCTTTTCCTTGGACGCTCCGTCATCGCGCAACTCTTCGTAGAGCCCAGGGTCCTTGATGCTGGAATTCTTCTTTGCCGGCATGGTTCCGGTTCCTTTCTCAGCTGGCTAGGCGCCAGTCTCGTAGTGCGGCTCGGCCACGGGCTTGGACTCCGGTGAGCCACGTTCCCGCAGATAGACGGATGCCCCCACCAGCACAGCTACGGCCAGGAATTCGCTCTGCCAGTTCTGGAAGGATTCGAACCAGAACTGGCTGGAAGCCATGTACTCCCAGGTCGAGACTTCGGATAGCCCGTGGCTGAGTTGCTCCTCGTTGTAGGCCGCCGTTCCTCCGATGGCATGCATCGCGAAGGAGATCAGGAACAAGAGGGCAAGGAGTCCGGAGAGCGAGTGTTCGTAGACCTTCAGGACCCAGCCGCCGCGCCTCACGGGCCACGGCGTCTTGGCTGTTGGTTTAGCATCCCGGGGGTCCTCGTCCTGGGGAGCCTTCTTGCCCATTGGCTTGGACTCGGAGGAGCCTTTCTGGAAAAGGAACACCGTCAGGACCACATACATGGCCATTTGAAGGAATTCGGACTCCCAGTTTTCGAACACGGCTTCCACGAAGTGTCCGGTGCCCAAATACTCAAGGACGCCGATGGGCTGTCCGCCGTGGGTCTGCTGCTCCTCGCTGTAATTAGCGGCGCCGGAGAGGATCATGCCGCCGAAGAAGGTCACGAACAGTCCCACATTCACCAGGAGGAGGCCATGCTCCTTGACCCATTGGCGCAGGGGGGTGCGTTGCTTTGGTGAGGTTTCCCGGTTATCGATAGGGTGCAGCATTGTTCACTCCTCCTTGGTGTTTCCGTTGCCGTTCATTCCCCGGCGGTAGAGCCACAAGGGCATTCCAACCACCAGCAACAGCAGCGTCAGGACAATGAAGGCGCCGGCCACGATGCCTGCGGTCCTCCCGGCCGTGAAGTCGAAGACCAGGGTGGCGGAGCCGACGATCAGCACCGCGACGCCGCCCAGTGCCCATTTGGTGACGACGTCAGCGCTCGAAACCAGGGTGGCCTTCAGTCCGCGGCGGAAAAGCCGGCGATGCACGCTGACAGGGATGACGATGAGCACGGTAGTCAGGGCAGCCACCATGACGTTGAAGAGGTAGAGGCCGCGCTGCCAGTCGTCCAGTTCCCCGAAGCGTGATTGGAATGGCAGTGTCAGCAGGAATCCGCCCAGAATCTGTACGCCGGTTTGGAGGACCCGCAGTTCCTGGATGAGTTCCATCCAGTTGCGGTCCATGCGTTCTTCGGTGGACTCGTTCCGGCCAATTCTGGGGACTTGTTCCTGCTCTGCCATTGATATGCCTCCGCAGCAAGGTGGTGGACGCCGGCGGTCGGCCGGACTACGGTCGGACTGTCAGCGTTCCTTGAGGTATGAATCGGGGCCGCACTGTATTCCCCTGAAGGAGAATGATGGGTCGGGATGAGTGCCGCGAGCACCGCGCCGGGAATCCGGCGGACAGCGGGTGTGCCGGAGGGCCGCCTCCGTGTGCAGATGATGAGCGCGGGAGCGGCCCTCTGTGACCTCTTGGAAGATGTGCAGCGGCGCTTTATACCGTATGGCCCCTGCGGCCCGACATGAAGGTCAGCAGCCAACCAATGGCCGCGATGACGAGGAGGACGACGCCTACCCACAGCAACCAGCTCAGGGCCTGCGAGAAGCCGCCCACAAGAAGAAGGACAATTGCTACAACACCAGCAATGATCAGAAGCGTGTTCATGGTCAGCACATTCCTTTCTGGGGGAATCATTGGTGAATCGCCGATTCCCAACTATGCATTCCGGATACTCCGATTTAGTTATGCCGGTACTTGGGGGCTTTCCACAGCCTCAAAGTGCCTTTACTGCTGCCAACGGAAGCTTCACGGGGGTGAAGTTCGCCAGTCGTGAACAGTAACACTCCTCATTGTACTACTAAGCAACCTTATGAAAGGCTTATTGAAGTCGTCACCTGATGATTGGGCAGTCGCTGCAGACATTCTGCGGCGCCGTTTTGACTCACCTGAACGTCCATGAGAGGAACACATGAAAGCGTCACAGCAGCTTGCAGACAACCTTCAAATCGTCCTGACCGACCTCATCGAGCTGCAGCTCCAGGGTAAGCAGGCGCACTGGAACATCGTGGGACCGAACTTCCGCGATCTCCACCTCCAGCTGGACGAACTGGTCCTGGCCACCCGGCAGTTCGCTGACGACACCGCAGAACGCATGCGGGCACTCCACGCCCTGCCTGATGGTCGGAGCGCAACCATCGCCAAGGGGACCCGCCTGGAGGAATTCCCCGCCGGCCTGGTCAACACCAAGAATGCCGTCAAGCTGGTCACTGACCGCGTGGAGCGCGCTGTCCAGACCATGCGTGACGTCCATGACGAAGTGGACGAGGAAGATCCCACGACGGCGGACCTGCTGCATGCGTTCATCGCGCGCCTTGAGCAGCTGGTCTGGATGATCAACGCCGAGATCATGAATGCCGGTGCTGCCGTGACGGACCCGGACGAGGCCTGACAGGCAACGGACCGCTGATCAGGGACAAGGCAGCCCGTGCCACGGCTGAAGAGAAGTGACCTTTCCGGTCCCGGCATCGTCCGCCGGAAGGTAGGGACGGGATTCAGCTACCGCCACCCTGACGGGAGCCTGGTCGGCAAAGAGGATCGCCAGCGCATCAATGCGCTGGCGATCCCGCCTGCGTGGACCGATGTGTGGATCAGTCCTTACGAGCACGGACACATCCTGGCTACCGGTATCGACGGCGCCGGCCGCAGCCAGTACATTTACCATCCCCGCTGGCGGGAGCGGAAGGACACTGAAAAGTTCATCCGGGCCGCCCAACTGGGCCTTGTGCTGCCCACTGTTCGCCGGAATGTGACGGTCCACCTCCAGGACCAGGCGGACCCGAAGCAACAGACCTTGGCAGCAGCGGTCCGGCTTATGGACCTGGGTGCGCTTCGCGTGGGTTCCGAGATCTACATGAAGCAAAACGGCTCTTACGGGCTGACGACCCTTAGATGCCGCCACGCCCGTGTCGAGGGGCCGGACGTATTCCTGAAGTTTCCCGGCAAGAGTGGACACCTGTGGGACATGTCCATCCATGATCCCAGCCTGGCCGCCTTCCTTGAACCGCTGGCGAAACGACCCGGCAAGGAGCGCCTGTTGGCGTACCAGGCCAATGGCACCTGGGTAAACGTGGACGCTTCGATGATCAACGAATACCTCAGGGGCATCGCCGGGGAGGCCTACACCTCCAAGGATTTCCGCACCTGGAAGGGTACTGCGGCCGCAGCCATCTGCCTCATCAAGTCAGGCCACAAGGGCACTCCAAGGCAGGCCATCACGAGGGCCATCAAGGAAGCTTCGGAACTGCTTGGAAACACTCCGTCAGTGGCTCGTTCCTCCTACGTGGATCCCCGTATCATCGAGGCCTACCTCTCGGATGACTTGAAGGAGGTGAAGCCCACCGAGGCGTCAGTGGCCGCTTACCTGAACGGGGAATTGCCGAAAGCCTAGATGCACCATGCTCTTTTATGAGTACACTCGTACTAACAAAATACAGGCGAGGCGTCTTGGGGGAAGCGCATGGTTCTGGCTGCGATTGTGGCGTGCGAAGTGGCGTTCTGGGTGGCGATTCTCAGCGGCCTGGCTGCGCGGTATCTCCTGCGGCGCCCCCGGCTTGGAGGAGCGCTCCTGATCCTGGCGCCCGTGATCGATGTGGTCTTGCTTGCCTTGGTCTCCGTCGACCTGCTTGGCGGGGGAACGGCCTCGTGGCAGCATGGGCTGGCCGCCGTCTACATCGGCATCTCTGTCGCCTACGGCAAGCGCATGGTTGCCTGGGCTGACGTCCGCTTCAAGCACCGATTTGCGGGCGGCCCCGAACCGGAACGGCTTACGGGCACTCCTTACACCCTCAAGTGTTGGCAGGATGTGCTCCGTACTGCACTGGCAATGGTTCTCGCAGCTGCGACCCTGGGGGCCATCATCGTGCTCGTCAACGATGCCGACCGCACTTCAGCCCTCTCGGACTTCTTCCCCACCCTGGGGATAATCTTCGCCATCGACTTCCTTTGGGCCGTAAGTTACACAATCTGGCCGAAAAAGGCCCGCCAAGTCCTGCCCGCCGCTACTCCTTCGCGCTGATCGACATGCCCAGGAAAATCGACTCAGAGCAACGCACCGCCGAGATTGCCAAAGCTGCTTTGCGGGTGCTCGAACGGGACGGGCTCCCAGGCCTGTCGGTACGGGGCGTTGCGGCGGAAGCAGGTATTGCTGCTGCCTCGCTGCGACGGGCGTTCACCACGCAGCATGCCCTCAGGGAGTACTGCCTCCAACTCATCGAGGACCGAGTGACAGCCAGGGTCAACGCACTGGAACTCACAGGGCGTGCGCTCGTTGATGAGTTGCTTCGGCAGTTGCTTCCCCTCGACATGGAGCGGCGCCTGGAACTGGTCGCTCAAGTCCAGCTGGGCGTTCTCTCGCTCACCGACAGCGGACTTCGTGCCGCCGCGACCAGGCTCAGCGCCGCCGTCGACCGGGCGTGTGAGGTGGCCATCCGGATACTGAAGGAGGAGGGCCACTTTCACGCCGCCCGTGATCCCGCCTATGAAGCGCAGCGGCTGCGTGCGCTCCTGGATGGAATTGCGATGCACGGACTGTGGAACGGGGAGTTGCCGGAGTCGGATCCGATGCTGGACATGCTCGGGCGCCACTTGGACGAGCTCTCCGGCGAAGCTAAGACGGACACGCAAAGAGCCTGGTGACACCCACATCCGGGTGTCACCAGGCTCTTTTGGTGGCGCTGAGGGGTTTGCGTGTCCCTACTCGGCGTCGTGGTCCGTTTCAAGGATCTTCACCAGGGTGTCCAGTGCTTCGTCCGCACCTTCACCTTCAGCGCGCAGCACCACTACGTCGCCGTGGGAAGCACCCAGGCTCATGAGGGACAGGATGCTCGCGGCATCCATGGCGTCATCGGCGGGTTCTCCCTGGCGGGCGATGGTGACATCGATGTCCAGGTCTCCAGCGGCTTCGGCGAAGATGGCAGCCGGGCGGGCGTGGAGGCCGACGCGGCTTGCGATGGTGGCTGTACGTTCAGGCATTGGTGCTCCTTTGTGGTGGTGGGTGGCTTTGTGGGAAGTCTAGACGCTGACGGTGGCCGGGGTGGCTTCTGCTTCAACCGGCTTCTTGACTGCCCAACGCTTGAGGGCGATGACGAGCAGGGCCGTAATGACTACGCCCACCGCGATGGACAGGAAGAACAGCACGAAGTTGTCGATCGCGAAGAAGACGAACAGACCTCCGTGCGGTGCCTTGGACGTAACGCCGAAGGCCATCGACAGGGCACCGGTCACTGCGCCACCCACCATGCTGGCGGGAATCACGCGAAGAGGATCGGCGGCAGCGAAGGGGATGGCGCCTTCGGAGATGAACGAAGCACCCAGGAGCCAGGCTGCCTTGCCGTTCTCGCGCTCGGCCAGGGAGAACAGCTTCTTGTCCAGCACTGTTGCCAGGGCCATGGCCAGCGGCGGAACCATGCCTGCTGCCATGACGGCGGCCATGATCTGCCAGGGTGCCTGGTTGGTGACGCTGGCAGCGCCGAGGCCTGCGACGGCGAATGCGTAGGCGACCTTGTTGACCGGACCGCCGAGGTCGAAGCACATCATGAGGCCGAGGATGATGCCGAGGACAACTGCGCCGGCGCCTGTGAGGCTGGACAGTCCTGCGTTGAGGGCGTTGGTCAGCTCCACGATCGGGCGGCCCAGGATGAGGAACATCAAGCCGGACGCCACCAAGGAGGCGAGCAACGGAATGATGACCACCGGCATGAGGCCACGGAGCCAGCGTGGGACATCGAGCTTGCCGATCTGGTAGGCGATGTAGCCGGCCAGCAGACCGCCAACGATGCCGCCGAGGAAGCCCGCACCCATGAAGCCGGAGACAGCGCCGGCTACGAAACCGGGGGCGATGCCGGGGCGGTCAGCGATGGCGTAAGCGATGTAGCCTGCCAGCGCCGGGACCAGGAATCCGAGGGACAGGGCGCCGATCTTGAACAGGACGGCACCAATGTAAGCGCCGAGCGGTCCCCAGGCGTTGTCCGGGAAGGCTGTGGGCAGGTTGAAGATGCTGTTCTCGACAACGATCTTGTCCGCAAAGCCCGTGATCAGGTAGCCGCCCATCAAGAACCCGAGGGCGATCAGCAGACCACCACCGGCCACGAACGGAATCATGTAGGAGACACCGGTGAGGAGCGCGCGCTTCAGCTTCTGGCCGATGTGCTCGCCCTTTTCCTCCTCGGCACGTTCGGCCTGCTCCTCCGCACCGAAGTGCGGGACGCGGCGTGCGTGGGGATCGTCAGCGGCAGCGAGGGCTTCCTGGACCATCTTGGTGGGCTCATCGATGCCACGCTTGACGGGCGCGTTGATGACCGGCTTGCCGGCGAAGCGCTCCTTGCCCCGAACATCGACGTCGACGGCGAAAATCACCGCGTCAGCCGCAGCAATCACTGCCGGATCCAGCGGCTTGGCGCCGGAGGAACCCTGAGTCTCGACCTGCAGGTCAACACCCATTTCCTGGGCCGCAGCAACCAGGGAGTCAGCTGCCATGTACGTGTGGGCGATGCCGGTTGGGCAAGCGGTCACTGCCACGATGCGCTTGGGTGCGGCAGCCGCCGTCGTGCTTTCCGAACCTGCCGCGGCAGGTGCGGGTGCCGCAGCAGCGGCAGAGTGGGCCGCAGGCTTGTCTGCCAAAGCACCGTCGACGAGGTCCACGATCTCCTGGTCTGAGGATGCCGCACGCAGGGCCGCCGTGAAGTCTTTCTTGATCAGCGAGCGGGCCAGCTTGGAGAGCAGCTTCAGGTGTTCCTGGTCGGCGCCGTCCGGGGCTGCGATGAAGAATATGAGGTCGGCCGGGCCGTCCTTGGCGCCGAAGTCCACCTTGTGGGACAGCCGGGCCATGGCAAGGGCGGGTTCCTTGACCGCTGCCGAACGGCAGTGCGGAATGGCAATGCCGCCGGGGACGCCGGTTGCGGTCTTCTGCTCGCGGGCGAAGGCATCAGCGAACAGGCCTTCGACCTCGGTGGCACGGCCAGCGGCGGCAACTTTGCCGGCCAGGACGCGGATGACGTCGGCGGGGGAGTCGCCCAGGTTCTGGTCGAGGGTGACCAATTGGGGTGTGATCAGCTGGGTCACTGTTAGTCCTTCTGGAGGGCCGTGATGGTTACGGCGTCGGGGGTTGTCTGGTGGACTGCCGGGACAGTGGAGCCCGGCAGTGAAGCGGCAGCGGCACCGTGTGCCACGGCTTGACGGAGGCAGTCCTGTGCGGAACCGCCCTGGGTTGCGGCCAGCAGGTAGCCGGCCAGGGAGGAATCCCCGGCGCCTACGGTGCTGACTGCCTTGATCGGCGGATGCGTGGCGAGCCACGCACCGTCTGCGGTCACCAGGACTGCGCCTTTGGACCCGAGTGTTGCTAGAACGGCACCTACACCGCTGGCGACGACGGCGGCAGCAGCTTGGGCGGCTTTGGCCGGGTCTGCTTCCAGTTCGTCAGCTGTGGAGACGTTGGCGAAACCGGCGGCGGCAGCAAGCTCTGCAAGCTCTTCCGCGTTCGGCTTGAGGAGGTCCGGTTTTCCGGCGGCGTCGCCCACCAGGGCTGCCGCAAGCGGGGCCCCGGAGGAGTCGATGGCGATGCCGGGGGCTGCCGTTCCATCCGCGTTCGACCGGAGCCGACGCGCGATTGTGGCGTAAAAGTCCGCAGGCACTCCTGGTGGGAGCGAGCCTGCGAGTACCACCCAGCTCGCGCCACGGGAGCGCTCCAGCAGCAGCCCGATCAGGGCTTCCTGCTGTTCCTCGCTCAGCTCCGGGCCGGGTTCGTTGATTTTGGTGGTGACGCCGTCCGGTTCGGTGAGCGTGACGTTGCTGCGCAGAGCCTGGCCGATGGGCATGGCCGCAAACGGCACGCCGCCGTCGTGCAGTCCGGAAAGGACGGGGTCTGAATCCGCGCCAGGAAGTACGGCCAGCGTTTCGAGGCCGGAGGCGACGAGCGCCCGCGAAACGTTGACGCCCTTTCCACCGGATTCCTGATGGACTGCGACGGCGCGCTGGACCTCGCCGCGGGCAAGGGCTCCCGGCAGTTCCACCGTGCGGTCCAGGCTGGGATTGGCGGTGAGCGTGACGATCATGCCACCACCACGTCCACGCCGGCGTCGGCCAAGGCCGCCGCGAGTTCAGCCGAAGGCTGCTGGTCGGTAATCAAGGTGTCAACATCCTTCAAAGTGGCGAACTGGACCAGGGTTTCGGCATCCAGCTTGGACGAGTCGGCAAGGGCAACAACACGGCGGGCAGACTTGACGAAGGCGGCTTTTACCGCGGCTTCCTCGGGGTCCGGCGTGCTTAGCCCGAAGACGGAGTGGATCCCGTTGGCTCCCACGAACGCGATGTCCGGGCGGAGCCTGTAGGCGGCTTCCACGGTGGACTGCCCGACGGCGGCCTGCGTCAGTCCGCGGACGCGGCCACCCAGGATTTGGAGCGCGACGCCCTGCGTTGAGGAGAGCTTGCCAGCGATCGGGATGGCGTGGGTGATCACCACGAGTTCGTCGGTGCCGTTGGCCGGCGGGGTCCGCTGGGCCAGCAGATCTGCGAGGGTCTCAGTGGTGGAGCCTGCGTCCAGGAGGATGCTGCCCGTGGTGAGTTCGGGGATCAGTGCCAAGGCTGCGTTGGCGATACGGAGTTTTTCGCCCTGGCGCTGCACCGCGCGCTCAAGGATGCTTTCCTCGCGGGTGCTGAGGCGGTCGGATGGGACGGCACCACCGTGCACCCGGCGGAGGTTTCCGGAGACCTCAAGGGCTGCGAGGTCGCGGCGGATGGTTTCAGTGGTGATGCTGAAACGATCGGCGAGGTCGGTGACGCTCACCCGTCCGCGCTCTGCGACGAGTGCGGAGATCAGTTGTTGGCGTTCTTCTGCGAACACTTACCCTCCATTGCGGTAAAGCCCAGGTTTTGGTGCAGGCACTTGCGTGACTGCTGTCACAACGATGTGGAATTGCTTGACTCTATCTTTGTTTATGTTGGTAAGTCAATAGAAACCAACATAAACACAGATCGGTCCAGTTGTGCGGACTCCGGGCACGACTAAAGGGCATGCCGCGCTCCCTGTAGCGCGACATGCCCTTCTATCGGATCCTGACTGGGGAATCTGCCAGGACCCGGTCCATGGGTGGGACCCGCCGCTACATGGGCGGCGGGTTGTCTGGCCCGGGAAGCGGTGGGATCGCTGGGCCGGGGGTGGGACTTGGGCCGGGGGTGGGCTCCGGGACGGGTGGTGGGCCCGGTTCCGGCAATGGAACGGGCTCAGGCGTGGGCCCGGGCTCCCGGGTCGGATCGGGCTGTGCTGGATCGGAGGGAACGTCGCTCATCATCGGGCGCTCTTTCTCCGGGACAAGGGGCTCGGGCGAAGGCTTTCCGGGACGCTGGAGGGATATCGGCTGGAATCCCATCCCGAGCCCGGATAGTCAATGGGCAGGTTGTCGGGGTCCGGCGGATCCGGCAGTTTGTGCTGGCCGGACTGGCCGTGCTTGCCCAGGCCCCGGCCGGCGGTTGAAAACTCCCTCTTCTGTGATTCTGCGTGCATGCTATCCCTTCCGGTAGCTCCAGAATTGCTGCTGCTCCTCATGGCTGAGCCGTCATTTCAGTCCGGAATCTCCATCCGGAAGCCGCAATGACAGCCAAGAATCCGTGTGTTGATGAGAACCTCGTACATCCGCAGCTGGCCCCCCGGTTTCAGCACCAGGGGCGCTTGTATCCTCCGGAGCTCGCAGCTGCTCGTCTTCATGGGTTCGCCGCAGTGAAGATACTGACCGCCGAACTGAAGTACGCCTTGGGAAATGCCGGGCCGGTTGAGTACCGCGGCTACCCGCTGGACAGAGGCAATCTGCTGGTAGGAATACCTGCAGACGTGGCATTCATAGGCCACATCCACCATGTTGGGTGCCGGGGGATAGTGGGACTGGATCGAGTTCACCAGGAGATGTTTGTCCGTATTGCACCGGGTACACCAAAGAGGCTCATCGGGAGGTTGGTGTGCTTCGTCCGGGACTCTGGACGCTGGCTGGGCCGGCATGGGTCTGTACCTCGGCATCAAAAAAATGCGGGTCGCCCGTCTGCATGAGCTGTAAAGCCTGGTCCCGGTAATCCGGGACTGTAGCTAGATTGTGCACATAGGTGCACCGCATATGCAAGGATTCTGTTGTCATTCCTCAAAGGGGTGACGGGGAGTGTCCCCACGATCGTAAACTAAGGCATGGACGAAATGAACGTTGGATTGGCGCTGCCCGACGCCGCCTCGGCGCCCGACGAAGTTTCGGTGCCTGAACGGCTGCAGGACCTTGTTATTGACAGCGAAGACGTAGGTGGATTCCTCGGAGATCTCGCTGTGTTTTCGGCGGCAGCCGTGTCCAAGGCGCTCGGCATGAACGTGCATTGTGGCATCACGCTGAGCCGTAGGAGGCGAACCGCCACCGTTGCGGGCAGCACCCACGAAGCGAGGCTGATCGACGAAGTCCAGCAGGCCTTCGGTGACGGTCCCTGCCTGGAAGCAATGCGGAGCCACGGCACCGTGCATGTACCTGACACGTCCACGGAAGGGCGTTGGCCCGAGTACTGCAAGGTCATCGCGGACCGCGGCCACTTTTCGGCTCTGTGCGTTCCCCTTGAATTGGACGAAGGCGCTACCGCGGCCCTCAATTTCTTCGCTCCGCAGAGGGATGCCTTTGACGAAGCCACCATCCAGAGCTGTGAGCTGTACGCCAGCCAGGCCGAACGCTCCCTGCGCCTCGCAGTCCGGATCGGCGTGAAACAGCAGCACGCCGAAGACCTCCAGGATGCCATGCAATCCCGGACCGTGATCGACCTCGCCTGCGGCATCATCATGGGGCAAAACCGCTGTAGCCAGGAGGAGGCCTTCCAAATCCTCAAAAAGGCCTCAAGTGCCAGGAACCAGAAGCTGCGCGACGTCGCAGAGACGTTGGTCAAGGGCGTGGCGAAGGAGTCGCCCGTGGCCCATTTCGAGCCGTAATCTGTTTCCTGCCTGGTGCCCGCAGCTGTCCGATGACTTGTGACGCCCGCCACTGGTGCACTACATTTTAGGTGGGTTAAGCAGATAGCCCTTGGAGCCTCATGACGTGGTGCCATCCCGGATGGTCCAAGAACTGCACTTTCAGCCGTGGCCTCTATCGGCCGGCCCGCAGCGTCAACTCATGCTGGTTCCTTGGAGTACCAAAGGAGAATGGCAATGACGCTTGGATCCCTTCCCGTCCCGAAACCTTCGCAGGAGCCGACCCCTGCCCAAGCCGAAGCGCGGCCGTGGTGCACCGTGTGTGGGACCGATTCCTACGTTTTCGTGGAGACGGTCGTGGAGGCAGAGCCACACCAATCGGAAGTCGTTGACGTCAGCTACACCTGCAGCGAATGCGATACGTTCTACGCCCACCCCGTGCGCCTGGCGACGTTGGTGCCGGAAATCCAACAGGAATTCCTTTCCACTGCTGCGGCGGGACTCTGGTTCAGCTGCACCCATTGCGGCGATCCCATGACACTGGGTCGGCCCACTGAACGTGTAATTGAGGCTCCCCGGAGCACCGAGGATCCTGAGAGCCCCAATCTTCTTGAGGTGTACTTGCAGACCCAGGTGCTGCACTGCCGTTGCGGTTTCCAAATGGAGGTCCCGCGCCACGTCGGTTAACCGCCGTCTCTGAATAAATCCATGGTGGGAGGGGTGGCTGTGCGAACGTTTGGCGTGGAGGAGGAACTTCTGATTGCCGATCCTTCGGACGGCACGCCCCTGGCTCTTGCCTCGGACATCCTGGATGTGGCGGTTGCCCACAGCGGGGAGGCGACGCCCGATGCCGCTTCACTGAAGTCGGAGTTCAAGCAGGAACAGATCGAAGTCAACTCCCGCCCCTGCCGCACAGCCGACGAGCTTCGGACGGAAATCCGCGCCGGCCGCCTTTTGTCGGACAAAGCAGCAAGGACGGTGGGCGCAAGGGTAGCCGCCCTGGCTACACCACCGGTTTTCCACGCGACACCCACCTTGGGAAACCGGCGGTACGCCGCCATGGGTACGGAATTTGGCCTGATTTCGCGCGAGCAGCTCACGTGCGGCTTCCACGTCCATGTGTCCATCGAGTCGCCGGAGGAGGGCGTCGGAGTCCTGGACCGTATGCGTCATTGGCTCCCCGTCCTGCTGGCCCTGAGTGCCAATTCTCCTTTCTGGATGGGAGCGGACACTGGTTTCGCGAGCTACCGAACGCAGATCTGGAACCGGTGGCCAACGGCAGGTCCCATGGATGTCTTTGGTTCGGCCGACGGATATCGCACGGTCCTGGAGGCTTTGCTGGGTACCGGAGTTCCGATGGACGAGGGCATGATCTACTTCGACGCCCGCCTGTCCCGGGGCCACCCAACTGTGGAGCTTCGGATCGCGGACGTTTGCCTTTACGCAGAAGACGCCCTCACCCTGGCAGTGATCGCGCGTGCCCTGGTGGAGACATCGGCGAGTGAATGGCGGCGCGGCGAGCCGCCGTCGAGCGCTTTGACGCAGGTCATTCGCATGGCCAATTGGAAAGCAAGCCGCTTTGGCATCAACCGCGAACTGCTGCACCCCCTGGAGCAAAGTCCTGCTGCCGCCCCGGAGGTTGCCGGCGCCCTGTTGCGGCACATCAAGCCCGCCCTGGCCAGGTCCGGGGACCTGGCCCTGGCCCGCGCGGGGGTGGCCACCATACTTCGCCGCGGCTCAGGCGAGCGGCTGCAGCGCCAGGCGTATGCGCGTCGCCGGCGACTGTCCGACGTCGTGGCCGCTGCCATCGCATCCACGCACCATGACGGTGAACTTTCCGATGCCGGCTTGCTAAGCCTCTGACAGCAAAAGGTTCGACGACGGCGGGCGGGGCCGTCGTCGTCGAACCTTTTGCTTGTTGTCAGGACAGTCAGCCCTGGTTGATGCGGATCATGTTGCCGGAGGGGTCGCGGAACGCGCAGTCCCGCGGTCCCCACGGCTGGTCGATGGGTTCCTGGAGCACCTCGGCGCCGGAAGCACGGAGCTTTTCGAAAGTGGTGTCGAGATCGTCCGTGCTGAACACGAGCATCGGCATGACGCCCTTGGTGAGGAGCTCCTGGATGGCGTCGCCGTCGGCCTGGGAGCGACCGGCGTGCGGCGGGGAGAGGACCAGCTCGAGGTCGGGCTGGGCGTCGCTGCCCAGGGTTACCCAGCGCTGGCCGTCGGAGCCGACATCGTTGCGGACCTCAAGGCCGAGGGCGTCGCGGTAGAAGGCGAGCGACTCATCGACATCGTTGACAGTGACGTGTGCGTACTTCAATGAAATGTTCATGAATCCCACGCTATTGGAGGCGCGGAACATGCGCTTCTCCAATCCTGCTCAGCTTGTTGTGGCCCTTGCTCCAGGGTTTCTGTCAGGGCGCGTTTGCTGTTTGGCGATGCAATTCGGCATGGCCTTGACCGCGTGATGCTCCCGGGAGCGGTACTCGCTGGGCGTGATTCCCACGATTTCGGTGAAACGGCTGCTGAAGGACCCCAAGGAGGTACAACCAACCTCCATGCAGGCATCGGTGACGCTGGTGCCAGCGCGGAGGAGCGCCATTGCCCGCTCTATCCGACGGGTCATGAGGTAGTTGTAGGGGGACTCACCGTAAGCTGCCTTGAACTGGCGGGAGAAGTGGGCCGGGGACATGAGGGCGCCGGCGGCCATGGTGGGCACATCCAAAGGACGCGCGTACTCGCGATCTATGAAGTCGCGGGCGCGCCGCAGATGGGCCAGGTTGGCCAATTCCTGCGGTGTCATGGCGTCAGTCTACTAGGCTCGTGCCCATGGATTCAGTGGTCTGGTCAAAGCCCGAAAACCAGCGAAAAGGTACACCGTTGCTGGTGATGCTCCATGGTTATGGAACCAGCGAACAGCGCATGGTGGACCTTTTTGACCACCTGCCCGCCGAATTCACGTGCGCGGCGCTCCGCGGTCCGAAGCTTATTGGGGACGACTACGGCTGGTTCCTGCTGGACTACTTCCTCACCAACGACTTCGCGGATGTGATCGCTTCCACCAATGCCGTGTTCAATTGGATCAACTCCGTGAAGGACAACCACAGCAGCGTCAGCTTGCTCGGATATTCACAGGGCATGGCCATGGCCAGCACCCTGCTGCGTTTGCGGCCCGCGTCCTTCAAGGCCACGGTCGGATTGTCAGGGTTTGTTCTGGACAACGACCTCCTGGCCCTGAGCGAATCGTTTGACACCCCGCCGCCGTTCTTCTGGGGCAGGGACAAGGCGGACCCCGTGATCAACGAGGACGCGATCGCCCACACGGAGGAGTGGTTGAACGCCAACACAGCATTGACGGCGCGGACCTACCCGGGAATGGGGCACAGGATCGAGCCCGCAGAACTGGTGGATGTCAGCGCATTCTTGAAGTACTACGTGCTGGGCTAGCGCTGGATTAGAAGGCATCAGAGCCCCGAAACCAAACCCGTCGGTGAGATTCGCGTCACATTTTTGCATTCAGCCGCACTCTATTGAATGACAAAATTGTAAGCGCTTACACTTTTGGCTGGTGTCCCGCTGCGGGACTCACGCCAAGGGCGTAAGGCGAGAGTGGAAAGGGTTGAGGCCGTGTTGCATGGTTAGGACTGACAGGGTGACAATCCACGACGTAGCAGTTCTGTCCGGATTGTCGATTTGCACGGTGTCCCGGGCATTGCGGAAGCTCCCCAATGTTTCCGAAAAAGCACAGGTGAGGGTGGCAGAAGCCGCGGGCAAGCTCGGCTACAAAGCCTCAGCTGCGGCATCCCGGTTGGCTGGTGGTATCACGGGGTCGGTAGCGATCGTGGCCCCCACCGCCACATCATGGTTCTTCGCCCAGGCCGTTGAAGCCGCAGAGGAGGTTCTCGGCGACAGCGGTTACGACACGGTCCTTGTCAGCCTCCGAAACAAGGCCACTGTCCGCAAGCAGTTCTTCGGGAACCTGGAAAACCTGGCCCAAAGGGTGGATGGGCTGCTCCTGCTCAACATTGACCTCGACGCCGGTGAAATGGAAGCGTTGGAAGCCTGCGGACTGGCGGTAGCCAGCGTGGGCATGCGAAATGTTCCGTGGGACAATGTAGGTATCGATGACGAACACGCTGCCTGGCAGGCAACCCAACACCTGCTGGGGCTGGGCCATTGGGACTTGGCCGTCCTCTCGAGCAATGAACACCCCGTTGTGACTGAGACTCCTCGGTTCCGTGGCTTCAGGCGTGCGCTGGATGAACACCACCTCACCGTCCACCCGGACCTTGTGGTGGCTGCAGGGCCGGGCATTGACGACGGGCGGCGGGCCATGGCTGAGCTCATCTCCCGTGGTGCCAAGCCCACGGCAGTGTTCGCCCACTGTGACGAGGCCGCTTTCGGTGCCGTGACGGCCCTCCGGGAGTACGGCTTGTCCGTGCCGAAGAACGTGTCTGTGATCGGGATAGACAACCACCCCATGAGTTGGTTCCTCGGCCTCAGCACTGTGGCGCAACCGGTAGCTGACCAAGGCGCCTTCGCAGCGAACCTGCTGTGTGAACGACTCCTGAATCACGAAACCCCCCAACAACCCTCCAACCACTTGCTCGATACCAAGCTCATCGAACGCAAAACCACGCGCCACAAGCGCTGAACGGAACCATGCACATGACTGATCTTCGTAATGCCTGGACAGGCGCCTCGGCACTCTTGTTCGACCTCGACGGCGTACTCACGCCCACTGCCGTAGTGCACGAGCAGGCGTGGCAGGAACTCTTTGACGGTTACCTGGCCGGAATCGGGCATCAGGAGGGCTATCAGGAGAGCGACTACTTCGACCACATCGATGGCAAGCCGCGCTTTGATGGCGTGCGGGACTTTTTGACCTCCCGCGGCATCACCCTGCCCGAAGGTCCTACGGACGATGCACCCACCAACCAGACCGTCCAGGGTCTCGGCAACCGCAAGAACGCCATCTTCAACGAGATCGTGGACTCCAGAGGGGTGGAGCCGTACGAAGGATCCGTCAAGTTCATCAACGCGGCCCTTGAACGGGGACTCAAGGTCGCGGTTGTTTCGTCGTCGCGGAATGCCCCGGCTGTCTTGAAGGCAGCAGGACTGGACCACCACTTCGAGGTGGTGGTCGACGGTCAGGTGGCTGCCGGCGTCGGACTTCCCGGGAAACCGGACCCGGCAACCTATGTGTACGCCGCGGGCCTCCTTGGCCTGCCTGTGGAGGAATGCATCGTGGTCGAAGATGCCGTGTCCGGAGTGCAGGCCGGTGCCGGAGCGAACTTCCATGCAGTGATCGGCGTGGACCGCGGTGCGGGCCGGCAAACCCTCCTGGACGCCGGCGCCACGCTCGTGGTCGATGACCTCTACGAACTTCTCTGACCCTACTTTTTTCGAAGGATTTCAACCGCCCATGGCACTCATCAGCTCCGATCGGCTGCGTTTCCCCTGCGAGCCCTGGAAGCTTGTGGAAAACATCCACGTACCCGGTGACGAGGGAACACTGGAAACCTTGTTCGCGCTCGGCAACGGCCACCTAGGCATCCGTGGCTCCCATTCAACGGCGGGGGACAGCGAGCTCCCCGGCACGTTCATCAATGGTTTCCACGAGATCTGGGACATCAAGCACGCCGAGAACGCCTATGGTTTTGCCCGGACAGGCCAGCGGATCGTGTATGTCCCGGATGCCAACAACTTCACGGTGTCCATCGACGGCGAAGCCCTGAGCCTGGCCGAGTCCACGGTGCTGGACTACCACCGCAGCGTCGACTTTTCCAGTGGCGTTTACGAGGAACGCATTGTGTGGTCCTGCCGCTCCGGCGCTACTGTGACCACGGTTGAGCGCCGCGCCGTCGGCTTCGATTCCCGCGGATGCCTTGGCCTTGAACTGTCGTTGTCAGCGGACCGTGACGTATCCGCGGACATCACCTCCGGCGTCGTGAACCGCCAGGACCAGCCTGTGGAGGACCACTCGGTCCATGACCCGCGCCGCTCCGGCCGGCACGCGGGCAGGGTCCTGCTGCCCCTGCACCTGCAGGGTGCCGATGGCTCGCTCCGCCTCGCGTGGGAAACGTCCGAATCCCGCCAGCGCGTCGCCATGGCTGTGGACCACTGGATTTCTGCCGAGGGCCAGCCGTTCGAAACGCTGGTGGCGGAGGACGAATCGTCCGTCCGGTACGTTCTGGCCATTCACGACGGCGAGACTTTCCGTCTGGAGAAGTCGGTCAGTTACGTCGTGGCAGGGTCGGCAGGGGATGCCGAGGATCGTGGCGAAAGCCTGGCCGCGGACGCGGAAGCCAACTTGGTACCTTTCTCGGAGATCGTTGCCCAGAGCAAAGCGCATTACGACGAATACTGGACCACGGCGGACGTCTCCATCGGCGGCCAGCCGGAAATGCAGCAGGCCGTGCGCTGGGGGCTCTTCCAGCTTGCCCAAGCCACCGCACGCGCCGGGGTGGCGGGGATTCCCGCGAAGGGCGTCAGCGGTTCCGGCTACGAAGGCCACTATTTCTGGGACCAGGAGGTATACCTCCTGCCGTACCTGACCTACACCAACCCCTGCGGCGCCAGGAAGGTGCTCGAATCCCGCCACGCCATGCTCCCGGACGCCCGGGTGCGTGCCAAGGAACTCAGCGTGGATGGCGCGTTGTTCCCGTGGCGAACCATCAACGGCCTTGAAGCCAGCGCCTACTATGCGGCAGGTACTGCCCAGTTCCACATTGCCGCGGCCATCGCGTTTGCCGCCAACAGGTACCAATGGGCCAGCGGCGATGACACGTTCAGCGCCGAACTGGGTGCCGACCTGCTGATCGAGACGGCCCGGATGTGGGCTTCCCTGGGCTTCTTCGGCAAGGACGGCATGTTCCACATCCACGGCGTCACCGGACCGGACGAGTACACGGCAGTGGTAAACGACAACCTGTACACCAACGTCATGGCCCGCTTTAACCTCCGAGCCGCTGCCGCGCTGGAGAACGAAGGCATCGCCGACACCGAACGCATGGTGTGGAGGCAGGCCGCCGAACGCATGTCGCTGCCGTACGACCCCCACCTTGAGGTGTTCAGCCAGGACAACGACTTCATGACCTTGGAGCCCTGGGACTGGAACACGCCCAAGTCCAAGTACCCGTTGCTGCTGAACTTCCACCCCTTGGTGATCTACCGCCACCAGGTCCTCAAGCAGGCCGATACCGTTCTGGCCATGTTCCTCCAGTGGCAGGACTTCACTGCCGAGGAAAAGCAGCGCGCATTCGACTTCTACGACCCCATCACCACTGGCGACTCCACCCTGTCCGCGTGCGTCCAGGGAATCATGGCGGCCGAGGTTGGATACGGGGACGTCGCGCTGCAGCACTTCACCGAGGCGCTGTTCATCGACCTGGACAACTCCCACGGCAACACCATCGACGGCGTCCACATTGCCTCCACCGGCGGCATTTGGAGCTCTTTGGTCTGCGGCTTCGCCGGCATGCGGGACCAGGGCGAGGTCCTGCGTTTCGATCCGCGACTCCCAGTTGAATGGGAGGGGCTGTCCTTCAGGCTCAAGGTACAGGGACGTTTGCTGGCCGTGGATTTGGAGCAGGGGTCTATCGCTCTGACACTTGTACCCGGCGAGGACTACAGCGACGAGCCGTTGCTTGTTGACGTCCGGGGCCACGCCGTCACCGTCGGGGCGGAGACCGTGAAGGTGCCGCTGGAGGACGTCCCCGTCCCGCCGCCGTCGATCTTCCCCAGCGTCTTCCCGACGGCGGGCCTTCCGATCATCCGCTAGGCGTCAGGATGCTCGCGACGTGTGGTCCTCAATGAGGCCACTCGCCGCGATCTCCCGCAGCGAATAGATGGCCTTCGCTGCCGCTGCCCTGTTCTGGAAGCAGATGGACAGAGCGAGTTCGGTTCCGTCACCATCGACGAGCCGAACCCGGCAATTTCCACCCGGTTCTTCAAACAATTCGAAGTGTCCAGCCATTTACGCTGCCCCCTGCCCGGAGGCGGGAGGCTGCGTCGCCGGACGCTGCGGGTGATGTTCGGGAGACCGACGCCGGTCCAGCTCGCTGTTGATAAGTTCCAGCAGCGCTTGGGCCGGCTCGGACAGGTGGTGGGTGTCCGGCGAGCCCAGCTGGTCGCAGTGAAGGAGGACGTGGCGGATCCGCTCCAGCTCGCGGGAGGGCACCAGCGGCCAGCGGTGAAACAGGTGCCTGACAGCTATGGCGCCCAGCAGGGCGTCGGGTTTGGTGGATGGTGCGCCGTGGATTCCTTGGGTAACTGTTGCTCTTCTTCGAGCAACGGAACCCGCGGAAGCTGCGACACCATGGGTGAGGAGAATATTGGCTTTGAGGGAATCGGGGGCCATGAGGACCTCCCCTGGTGAGAGCGAAGGAAGCCGGCTGCGTGACTCTGAAATTAGCTTACAGAATGTGAGTTATGTCATGTCAATCGTTACGCGAGGTTGCCGGGACCAGCGACGGCGTTTCTTGAGGCGACGCCGGAACTGAATGCTCCATGTAGTTGAGCCCCGCTCCGCGTTCATAGCCCGGCAGGGGCGGGGCTTTGGATTGGTAAGTGTGGCCGGTGGGGGTCTGGAGGTTGAGGGCGTCGGCGGTGCCGCGGGCGGGGTTGCCGGGGGTGGTGGTGGCTGTCCAGCCGGGGATTTCCTTGGTGTGGTTACAGGCCTCGCAGAGCCCGGCGCCGTTATCAAGGCTGGTGGTGCCGCCGGCGTGCCAGGGCACCACATGGTCGGTGTGCCGGATGGGCGCGTCGCAGTACGGGGTGCGGCAGGTATGGTCGCGGGTTTCGATGAAGCGCCGGAGCCTGGGTGGAAAGAGCCTGGCTTTGGAGTCCGTGGTGATTAGTTCCCCGCTGGTCGGGGCGGTGTACAGCCGCCGAAGCCAGACACTGTATTCCGGGTCCGGTGCGGGCGTTCCGGGTTGGGCCCGGGTTGCCGACGCAGTGGGGTTGGTCAGTTCCCGTGCCCATTGGGCGGGGACGATTCCGTAGCCGTGGAGTCTGGCAGGTTCGGAGTCGCCCTGGAACAAGGTCCGGTCTGTCATGACCAGTTGGACCTCGATTCCGTTGATTCCACCTGGTTTGCCCGTGAGACGCTCAACAAGGGTATCGGCCATGATCTGGCTTCGGCCGCGTTCTTCCCTGCTGGGACGGGACCGTGCTGTGTCCGCGGCCCTGGTCAGGGCAGCGTAGGCGGCCACGCCCTGAGCAGCGGGCAACAGTGCGGTCAGGTACGTCATGGCGTCCGCAACAGGGCGCAGGCTCACCGTCCGCGTGCTCGCTGCATGGCTGGCACGCTGGGCCATCGAGCGGGGATCCCGCCGGCACGCCGCAGCCTTGGCTGCGGCGATAATGGCCCGGTCGCCCATTCCTTCCAAGGTCCCGGTGTCGGCTGCGAGTTCTTCATCCACGGCGCAGCGGTCCTCGACGGACAAGCACGCGGTTTCCCTCACCACCAAAGTAGCCCGCCACTCGTTCAGCTGGCCTGATTCCAGGGCGGCCATCGTGTGGGGCATCTCCATAACCAGCGCCTTCGCGACGCCGAGCAGCCGGGATCCCTTGTTCGGGGATTCGCGCCGGGCCAACGCGACTTGAGGCCCGACACCCTGGCCCCGCTCGGCCACTGGGATGCCGGCCTCGGCCTGGTCCTGTCTTTGGGCGAGGTCCAAGGCCACCGCTGCCCGGGCCTGCAAGGCAGTTATGGAGGACTTCAGCTCTTCCAGTCCGCGGATCTGGTCGATCAGATCGCCGCTGACGTTGCCGAGACGGACGGTACCCAGAAGCGTGATCAGATCAGAAACCCGGGGTTCAGAGCCCGGCGGCGCCCATCCTGGCGCGGCCGGGAACGCGACTGAATCCATCACGTCCCTGCCCCGAGTCTGCTCCATCCCCCAATCCTTCCAACCCCCAGGGGGCTCCAAAAGGCAGGAACCTCCTTATGTGGAAAAGCCTGTTCCTCGAGTGATTCAGGTCGCCAACGCCACCCGGGCCCTTACCGTGATCGCAGCGCCCAAAACCAGCGCGGCGGCAACGGCGGCAGCGATCGCCGTCGGAAATGACTCGGGGGCGGAGGAACTGCGGCCAACCATGATCCACAGGAGCCCCCACGCGATGGCGGCGGCGAGGGCCAGCCGGCCGCGTCCTTTGATGGCCAATGCGACACCCACGACAGCCACAACCACCAGCACGGCCACAGACCAGACTTCCGGGCGTAATCCCAAGCCCTGAAAACCAAACGCCTTCAAAGCAGCCGCGACGTTGGCGCATACGGCGACGCTGGTCCATCCCAGATAAACCCCCAATGTCCCGTCCAAAACCACGGCTTCAACCCACGACGACGGGCGGGTCCGGCTGTAGCGGAGGAACGCCCGGACCAGGGTCACCAGCAACGCCAGGATCACCAGGACGCTGGCAAAAAGCCACCCGGCCTGGACAACCAGAATCCATGCCGCGTTGAGAATCATGGATACGGACACCAGCCACCCGAGCGCGCGTTGGCGCGAAGCAGTCCGCTGGGAGGGCAGCCATTGCCACACTGTGTAGGCAACGAGCCCCGCGTACAACACCGACCAGATGGAGAAGGCGGGCGTGGCGGGTGCGAGGAGCGTGGAGTCGGCGGCGAGAGCCCCGCCGGCGGCTTGGGCAATGGGCGTCCCACCGAAGACACCGACGCCAATCATCGAGCCAACGACGCAGACAACCAAACTGACTGTCACCGTTATCTGACGCATAAGATCCGGCCTCCGGGTTGCCATGTGCGGGACCTCTTTCCTTGTGGGATGTTCGGATTCATGCATTCACGCTGTCCGTGACTTAGTATCAAATTGCTAGCGCAGCGAGCTTTATGCTTATCGAAGGAACGTCGGATGGATTCTGAAGGCCACGCCAGGGGCTATTGGTACGGGAAAGACCCGGGGCAGAAGGCCATCGCGATCGATGTCTTGAATGCGCTGAGGGATTATCGCGCCTCCGAACAGGCGATGCGCCGCAGGACACGATCCTCCATGGGGATGGGCGAGAAGGACTTGCTGGCGCTGCGGTATCTTTTTGAAGCCGAGGCTGCCGGCAGGGTGATGAAGCCGAAGGACCTGGGGGACAAGCTCGGGATAACGTCCGCCTCCATGACCACCTTGATCGACCGTCTGGTGGAGTCCGGCCATATCCGGCGGGAGCCCCACCCCACGGACCGCCGGGCGCTGATCCTGAAGGCGACACCGGGTTCGGACCAGGAAGTCCGGCACACGCTGGGCGGTATGCACCGCAGGATGCTGGAAGCTGCTTCTGCGCTGAGCCCGGACGAGTCCCGCGTTGTGGTGGATTTCCTTCAGCACATGCGCGAAGCGATGGACACCATTGATGAAGACCCTGAGGAACCAACGCTGTCATGACGTGAGGCTCCACTGCAGAATGAAGATCAGCGTCACCAGGAATCCCGAACCGTAGTTGAGCCAGATGAACCGTCGCCACGCCGTGTTGGTGCGTGCAGCCGTCGTATCCGTCACGTTCCAGTACGGTGCGCAGTTCACGATGTAGGGCACGGCGACAATTGCCGCGAGCGGCCCGGGCCAGGGCGTAGCGAGCATCGCCAGGCCCGCTACCAGCCAAAGCACGACGGCGAGCCGCACCGTCCGGCGGGCACCGATGACTGTTGCTATGGAGCCGATGTCGGCCTGCCGGTCGGGCTCGATGTCCTGGACGGCGCCGAAGGCGTGGGCAGCCATTCCCCACAGGAAGAACGCGGCCAGCAGGATGAGGAGTCCGGGCGTCACGTTCGCGCCGGCAAGGACCAAACCGACGACGGCGGGACTCACGAAGTGCGTACTGGACGTCAGCGAGTCCAAGACCGGGCGTTCCTTGAAGCGGAGTCCGGCCGCGGAGTAGGCCACCACGGCGAATGCGCTGACTGCCAGGCTGAGCCACGCGGCCGGGCCGCCGGCGAGCGCGAGCACCAGCAGGAACGGAACGTTGGTGATCGCCGCCAGCCACAACATGGGCCGGTGCAGCCGGGGTTGGAGGAGTGCCCCTTCGATGCCGCCCTTGCGCGGGTTCTTGAGATCCGACTCGTAATCGAAGACATCGTTGATGCCGTACATCGCCAGGTTGTAGGGGATCAGGAAGTAGAACGTTCCCACGAGCAGCACCCAGTCGATTTCGCGCCTGGTGAGGAGCATGGCCGCAGCGAACGGGTAGGCAGTGTTGATCCAGCTGACGGGGCGCGATGCCAGTAGGGCCTGGGGGATGAGGCCCTTGAAGCGGTGATTTCCGTGCCGGATCTCCTCACCGCTGCGTTCCCGCCCCCGGGTCAGCCACATCCACAGCCCCGGAAGCGCCACGACGCCCGCCAGCGGATATGCGAAGTCCTCGATGGGCGCCAGGCCAATCGTGAGCCCGAGGATGTGTGAGGCGTCGTAGTGGAAGAGTTCCATGCCGATCATCACGGAGTCGAAGACGGCGGTGAGCACCGCCAGGGCAGCGAACGCGAGCGCCACGGCTTTCCAATGCCGACGGGACTCACCGCTGCGGGAACCTTGACGGGCAAAAGCCACCCCGGCCACCACCGCCGCGGCCACGAAGAGAAGCGCGAGCCACAAATACGTCATGCGTTCTCCCGCTCCCGCACCGGACGCCTCCCCGGCACCCGGGAAAGCAGCCGCCGGGCTCCGGTGTACAAAACCATGGTGCACAGCGTGAGGAAGAGCAGGAACACAGGTTCTTCAAGGGGCATCTCCGGGGCGAGCAGAATCCCCGTTGCAATGGTTCCTTCTCCGCGCAGGAAGATCCCCAACCGGATTCCGGCCGCGTCCCAGCCAAGGAAGAACAAGACCCCGACGGCGGTCACGATCGCCGCTGCTTTGGCGTCGCGCCAGAAAAACAGGCGGAATCTGTGGTCAAGCAGCAGCATGCACGTTATGCCGAGCAGCAAGGAGGCCAGGTAGAGAGCACCCATCAGGCAATCCTGATGGCTACGGGCCTCACAGTGACGGGGCCGGGGCTGTGGTCGCCGCGGATCCGTTTCAGGACCAGCTCGGCACTGATGAGGCACATGGGCACACCCACGCCGGGGGCGGTGGTGGCGCCGGCGTAGTAGAGCCCCTGCACACGCTTGGAGGCATTCTGGGCGCGGAACATGGCGCTTTGTCCCAGGGTGTGGGCAGGCCCCAGCATGCCGCCGCGCCACGAGTTGTAGTCGCGGGCGAAGTCTGCAGGTCCGACTGTTTGCCGGACCACAATTCGATCCCTAAGGTCAGGGATGTTGGCCCATTGGGCTATCTGGTCGATGGCGGCGTCCGCAGTTTGTTCTATGACGATGTCGCCGGTTCCGTCCGGGCCGCCGGCTCCCAGCGTGGGATCTGCCGGGACCGGGACCAGGACAAAGAGGTTCTCATGGTCGCTGGGGGCTACGTCTGGGTCTGTTGCGCTGGGTTTGCAGACGTAAATCGACGCCGGATCGGGGATGCTGGTTTCTTCTCCGAATATGGAAGCAAAGTTCGCTTCCCAATCGCGGGTAAAGAACAGGGAGTGGTGGGGCATCTCAGGGAGTTTGCCTTTGACTCCCAGCATCACCAGGACGGCACCCGGTCCGCTGGTACGCCGCTGCCACCACGAGGCGGGGTAGCTGCGATCCCGTACGCCCAGCAGCTGGGTTTCGGTGTGGTGCAGGTCGGCGCCGGAGACCACCAGGTCCGCCACGCTGAAATGCTCGTTTCCGGAGCTGTCACGCCATGTCACCCCGGTGACTTCCCGGCTGTCCTTGCCGGTCAGTGCGGCCGGAAACTTCACGCCGTCAAAACGGCCAACCTTCTTGGTCCGGGTGGTTTCGCGCGTAGTGATCCTGAGGGCCTCGGCGCCCGTGTGGATGCGGACGCCAGCTTGGAGTGCCAACGCTTCAAGCCGGGCCACGAGCTCCCGGAAACCACCCATCGGGTATTGCACACCGTCACCGAGGTCCAAGGCGCTCATCAGGTGATACATCGCAGGGGCGTCGGAGGGGCTGGTGCCCAGGAAGACCGCCGGGTAGCCCAGCACTTGCCGCAGGACCGGGTCCTGGAAACGCCGGGCCACATACTTGTCCAGGGGAGTCAGGAGCAGTTGCGCCAGCTTGGGCAGGCTCCGCAGTACTTCCGGTTGGAGCAGTGCTTGGAGTTTCGTGAAGGGGTTGTAGAGGAAGAAGCGTTCGGCCATCTCCGTGGTGTGGCGTGCGGATGCCAGATAGGCAGCCAGCTCTTTGGCGCTGCCGGGCTCAACCTCCTCGAACTTCTCCAAAACATGTTCTCTGCCCAAGGGGATCGTCAGCGGGCCCGGCCGCACGCCGTCGGGGTTTGGTTCACTGAAGACGCGGTACGCCGGACTCAGGGTTCGAAGGTCCAACTGTTCCGACGTGCTGGTGCCCAGGAGTTCGAAAAAGTGGTCGAATACGTCCGGCATGAGGTACCAGGAGGGGCCGGTATCGAAGCGGAAGCCGTCCCGTTCAAAGCTTCCGGCCCTGCCGCCTACCTGGTTGCGCTGCTCCAGGAGCTGCACCTCGTGTCCTTCGTGCGCGAGGAGTGTGGCGGTGGCAAGCCCAGCGATGCCACCGCCGATCACTACTGTCCGTGTCATCTGTGCAACTCCATCCAGGTTGAGGCGACTGCCCGGGCCGCTAGGCCGGCTTTCACGGCGTCCGGGACGCGGACCCGCGACCGGTAGAGCTCGTCCACAGTGGTCTGCTCGATCCTGTCCGTCAGGGCAGTAAAGAGGGAAAGGGCGCTGCGGACGGCGGCCCGGGCATCACGCGGCAGCAGCGGGATGACGGCGTTGGCGTCGGCCAGTTGGGCCCGGATGGTGCCTACCCATTCCATGCGGTCACGGTCCTCCAGGTGCTCGGACGTGCCCAGGTAGCTGCGGCCCAAGCGGGCGGTGTCGTCCGCGAGGTCACGGAGGAAGTTGATGTTCTGGAAAGCAGCGCCCAACCTGCTTGCGCCGTACTCCAGAGCCGCGGCGTCGCCGTCGTTCATGTCCTCGTCGCGCATGAAGACCCTCAGGCACATCAACCCGACCACTTCAGCCGATCCGTGGACGTAGCCTCGGTGGGCGTCGGTGTCGAAGCGCAGGGGAGCGGACGGTGCAGCCGTGCGCTCGCCGAGGTCGGTGCGCATGGAGTCGAAAAAAGGATCGATGAGGGATTGATCGATCCTGGCCGCCCGGGCCGTTTGCGCGAAGGCGTGGATGATGAGGTCGCTGCTGTAGCCGAGCTTCACGGCGCGGTGGGTCTCGTCGATGAAGTGCGCCAGCGCATCGCACTGTTCCTGGTAGCTCAGTCCTGCCTCGGCCGTAACGCCGTCCACGAGTTCATCTGCTACCCGCACCAACGCGTAGATGTTCCGGACATGTTGGCGGTGCCGGGGTCCCAGCAGTTTGCACGCCAGGCCGAATGAGGTGGAGTAGGCGGCAATGACCTGGTTGGCGGCCCGCTCCGCAGTCCGGGTGAAATGGGTGAAGGAAGTGTCCATGGCCAGGGTCATGATTGCCGTCCTTCCAGTTGCGCCGCGAGGTCCAGCAACACGGTGCGAACGCCGGGCGGGATGGCGCCGGTCAAGAGATGGTTGAAGGCCTGCAGCTGTTCTTCGATAAGCCCGTTGACGAACATCTCGGCGCCGCAGTCGGCCAATTGCCGGCGAACGTACTCGCAGTCCGCGCCGTTGAGTTCGGGCCTGCCAAAGAAGGGCTCGATGCCCGGCCAGGCCGCCGTGGTGCGGGCATGGGCGATGATGGCCGTTTCCTTGCCCTCGCGTAGGTCGGAAAAGGGATCCTTGCCGTGCCGGCGGGGATCCCCGAACGTGGACAGGAGGTCGTCCTGGAGTTGGAAGGCGAGCCCCAGATGGCGGCCGGCGGTGGCGAGCGCATTTTCGACGGCGAAATCGGCACCTGCCAGCGCGGCGGCAGCCCGCAGGGGAAGTTCGAAAGTGTAGGTTGCGGTTTTGTAGCCGCACATCACCAGGATGGTTTCGAGCTGGGGGTCGATGATGCCGTCCCCCAGGCCAACGTCCAGTTGTTCGCCGGCCACGGTTTCATTGATGGTGTGTTCCAGAAGGTCCAGCAGCCGCAGCCTCAGCTGCTGGGGAAGGTCGGCCCTGGCGAAGGCCTGGTGGGTGGCCGCCAGGAGCATGTCGCCCATGAGGATGCCGCCGGTTTGGGCCCAGTGAAGGTCGCTGCCGGCGCGGGTGCCACCGGCGTCCATGGCTCGGGGGAGGGCCTGTGCTTCTGCGAGGAGGGAACCGATGAGGTTGGGGTGCCCGCGGCGGACGAGGTCGCCGTCGATCACGTCGTCGTGGAGCAGGAAGGAGTAGTGGAGAAGCTCGATCGCGGCAGCGATGCTTATGGCGGTTTCGCGGTGGGCGGGCGCTTCGGGGCCCGTGGGCTGCAGGGCCGATTCGGACCGGCCTGCCCCGCGTTGCCGGAGGGCGTCGTAAGTCTCCATCAGCAGCAGGGGACGGACAAACTTCCCTCCCAGGACGTTGTGGCCCGCCAGTTCCCACAGTCTGGTGAAGTGTGGGCCGTACGTAGTGGCGGCGCTTGTGCGCTTGCCGATGAGCCCGCTCAGCTCGTTTTCGATCGCGGTGCAGAGGTCGGTGCGGCTGCGTAAGGCGCCGGAGGTGACGGTCATGCTTTTGCTCCGCTCCCGCGCTGGAGTGCCCGCGCCTGAACCAGCTGGGGGAACTGGAGGCCCAGCCAGGGGCTGAAGGCAGAAGGCGAACGCTTCAAGGCCTCGGCCAGGACCGCCGGGGACATCCATGCCCAGTCCGCTACTTCGGCAGGGTTTGGCTTCAGCTCGCCACTGATCCTGGCTATGTAGACCGGGCAGATCTCGTTTTCCACGATTCCCGTAGGATCAACCGCCCTGTAGCGGAAGTGGGGAAGGGCCAGTTCGATCCTGTTGGCGTCCACGCCCAATTCAAAGTGTGCACGGCGCATCACTGCGTCCACAGGATCCTCTCCCGGTCCGGGGTGTCCGCAGAAACTGTTGGTCCAGACCCCGGGCCAGGTCTTCTTCTCCGGTGAACGACGGGTCAGCAGGACCTCGCCGTCGTCATTGAGGAGGTAGCACGAGAAGGCGAGGTGGAGTGGGGTTTGCTGCGTGTGCACCCCCTCTTTGGGGGCTTCGCCGATGGGCATGCCCGTGTCGTCAAGGAGGACAACCATCTCTGTCGCGTTCATAGTGCGCCTTCCTCCTGCAACCTGGTCCTTAGAGCGAAGTCTGAAACAACAGCTCGAATATTGCTAGACAAGCTAGAAGAAAGGCTACCATGTAGAAAGTTAGGTGTAACATACTCAGCATGTCCAGTCCTGAAGAAATACCGGAGGATTCCGGCTTCCCGGCGTCAGCCGGCATGTATCAGCTGGACGCCAATGATCCCCATCAGCAGTTGGTTGACCGCTCAACGCTTTCCGAATCCGACACCCAGCAAATCAACGAACTCATGGCTGCGCTGGGACGGCTCCGTGAGGCCGAACAGCGCCTCGCCGACGCCTCGCTCCGGTACATGAAACTCAACCAATCCGACATGCGCGCGCTGCACTACCTGATCGTCTGCGCCAACCAAGGCCTCATCGCCACGCCCGGAGCGATAGCCGCCCACCTGAACATTTCGACGGCGTCAACCACCAAGCTGCTGGACCGGTTGGAACGCGCCGGCCACATCACCCGAGGTGCGCACCCCTCCGACCGACGGGCCCTGGCGATCGCCATTACCGCCGAAACGCACGATGCCGCAATGCGCACCGTGGGCAAGCAGCAGGCCGGGCGCTTCCTGGCCGCCGCACGCCTGACTCCTGATGAACGTGGGGTCGTGATGCGCTTCCTGGATGACATGTCACGGGAAATCGACGTGGCTGACGAGGCATGGGCTGCCACCCACGGTTGAACCGATCCCGTGATTCACGTGGCAAAGTGTGAGCCAGGTGACACTTTTCTCTGTAAGATTCGAGGCAAGGCCCTCATGCGGCGGGGCCGGCAGTTGTCTGGCCTGGCCAGCGGGGGATACACAAAGGAATAATTGATGGCTCAAGAAGCGGGCTCTCTTTCACCGGATAACGACGCGGAAAGCAACAACCAGGAAGGTTCTGGGGAGATGCCTTTCGCGGACGAAGTGACCATGCGGGCTCAGGTCCTGGACATCATTGAGTCCATTCTTGAGGACACTGAACCGCGCAGCGAAGCGGCCAGGAACAAGCTCCGTGAGCTCCTCGACGCGCATCCGGATGACCCCGAGGGTGCGCTGCTGCAGCATTTGCTGCTCACCCGGAAAACAGCGCAGCCGGCAGCCAGCGTCCCAGTCCAGCTTGAGCACGCCAGCCTGCACTTGGAATCGTCCGACGCCTCGCGGACCGTCCTGGTCCCCGTCAGCCACGATGTGCGTGCCGGCATCCAGGCGATCCTCGCGGACAAGCTCCTCCTGACAGCGTTCCAGCCGGTCCATTCTCTTCCCAAAGGCGAGCCGATCGGCGTCGAAGCGCTGACCAGGTTCATTGGGGAGGACGGTGCGGGTGCGGACGTATGGTTCAGCGAAGCGGCGGCGGCCGGCCTGGGGGCGGAGCTGGAGATAGCTGCGCTGCATTGCGCATTGATGGCCGCGCACGACGTCCCGGAAAACATGTTCGTTGCGCTGAACCTCACCCCGGCAACCTCACGCGATCCGCGGGTCAGGAACCTCCTGGCCGCTGCCACCCTGGCGCCGGAAAGAATCATTGTTGAACTGACGGGCAGTCTGGAATCCATCACGGCCCAAGCTGATGGCGAAGGCCTTGATCGATTGCGCGACCTGGGGCTCCGTGTGGCGATCAGTGCCTCGGGCGCCGCGTTGGTGTCCCTGGACAGCATTGAGCAACTGCGCCCTGACATCATCAAGCTGGACCGTCACTTGATCGAAGGAATTGCCGGCAATGATGGCCAGAAGCTCCGGGCCCGGGCCATTGTGGAATTGGCCCGCGGGATCGGCGCGGACGTCCACGCACAGGGCATCGAAACGGCCGAAGAACTCGACGAAGTCACCGCATTGAATGTCACCGCGGCCCAGGGATACCTGCTGGGGCGCCCCTCGGTGCACCCGCTGGACTGGTCGGCTTGGAGCGTCCGGACCCAAGCGGAACCGCAGCCTGCCGGCTGACTTTCGCTGAATGCACGACGCCGGCCCGCGCCCAGGGTGCGGATCAGCCCCTTTCGCGCCGCTTCAGTCGGTCATGCGCCGGGGATCGTTGCCCACATAGCTCCCGGGCGCCATGGGTGCCCCAAAAACCGGACCCGGCAGGGGGCGCTTGGGGTGGTGTCCGTTCTCGGTGTTCCGTTGGGTCAGCCTCCGCACGACCCACGGGAACAGATGCTCCCGTGCCCAGACGATGTCATCCGCGCGGGCTTCACGCCACCGGCGCTCCGGAAGGGGCCTCGGGGCCAGGGGCTCAAGGGAATGCGGCACATTGAGGGTATCCAGGACCATGATGGCGATGGTGTGCTGGCCCAGCGGGGAGAAGTGAAGCCTGTCCGGATCCCACATCCGGGGATCGGTGAGTTGCCGTAAAGCCCATAGGTCGGCGATCAAGGCATCGTGGCGCGCAGCGATCACGCGCATGTTTTCGTTGAAGATCGCCACTTTGCCCCGTGTCCTGCCCAGCACCGGGGTGGCGCCCCAGTCCGGGCCGGTGAACAGGACGATGGTTGCACCTGTTGAGGCCAGTCCTTCTACGCCATGGTCCAGCTCGAGCGCCAGTTTGTCGGGATCGCTCCTGTGGAAGAGGAGATCGTTACCGCCCGCGTTGAGGGTAATGAGATCGGGTTTAAGGGCCAGTGCCGGACCAAGCTGTTCCTCCAGGATCTGGTGGAGCAGCTTCCCGCTGACGGCCAGGTTGGCGTAGGCGAAATCCTCATGGCCCGCGCTCAACTCTTCGGCAACACGGTCGGCCCAGCCGCGGAGTCCCCCAGGGCTGCGGGGTTCGGGATCGCCCAGGCCCTCGGTGAATGAGTCTCCCAAAGCCACATAGCGGCTCCACGGGTGCAGGCCAGACCGGAAACTACCGGAACCACCCTGCGCCGGACCCTGTGCGCCGGGAGCGTTCATGACTCCATAGTGCGCTTAAGGGACGGGCTGCGCCATGGGTTTGCGCGGGGCAGCTTCCGTCAGCCCCGCGTTGTCTCCATCAAGCGTTCCATCTGCTCGCCGGCGTCGCTCCCGGGTGCGGGGGTGTACACCACGATGTGCAGGTCCGGCCGGTCCGACGGCGATACCTGGTGGTGCTCAAGCTGCAGCACCCCTACGGCCGGGTGGTGGAAGAGGCGCTCGCGGGATTCGAAACCCAGGATGTCGTAACGGTCCCAGCTTTCCTGGAACTCAGGGCTGGCCTCCCTCAGCCGTTCCACCTGGTACGCGACGTCCGGGTCGCCCAGTCGCTGTCCAGTTTCGGCGCGGAACTCGGCGAGGAACCTCTTGCTGGTGACGTCCCAGTCCGGGAGCAGGTCGCGGACGTAGGGGTCGGTAAAGACGAGCCACAAAAGGTTCCTGTCGGCGGCGTCGAAAGTTCCGATATTTGGATACAGGGCCTCGTAGGCGCGGTTCCATCCGGCGACTCCCCAGTCCGGGGACAATGCGTACGCGGGATTGGGATCCAGGGCCTCCAACAGTCGTTGCACATGCGCGGGGGCATCGGCGGCCACCGGACCCTTGGGGATGGCAGAGGAGTATCCACCGAGGGACAGCACGTACCCAAGCCCGGTGTCCGAAAGGTGCAGCGCCCTGGCGATGGATTCAAGGACCTGCCGCGAAGGACTGATGTCCCGCCCCTGTTCCAGCCAGGTGTACCAAGTGACGCTCACCCCGGAGAGGAACGCGATCTCCTCCCTGCGCAGCCCGCGCTCGCGGGAACGGCCGACCGGGGGCAGCCCATAGTCGGAGCGCAGGGCCTGGGTCCGGCGGGTCCTGAGATACAGTCCAAGTTCCTTGCGCCTCTCATCTTTCACACTGACAACACTATTACTCTGGTACTTTTACTACTAGTAGCAACACCGTCTTCCGGGTGCTGGAGAACAGCAGCAGGATGGTATTCATGCCTGCACTTCGCTCTAAAACTGTCACCCATGGCCGCAACATGGCCGGCGCCCGCGCACTGCTGCGCGCCTCCGGCGTCGCCAACGAGGACATCGGCAAGCCGATCATCGCCGTTGCCAACTCCTTCACCGAGTTCGTCCCGGGCCACACCCACCTCGCGCCCGTGGGCCGGATCGTCTCCGACGCAATCCTTGCCGCCGGCGCTGTGCCCCGCGAATTCAACACCATTGCCGTGGACGACGGCATTGCGATGGGCCACTCCGGCATGCTCTATTCCCTGCCTTCCCGGGACCTGATCGCCGACTCGGTTGAGTACATGGTCAACGCGCACTGCGCCGATGCCCTGGTCTGCATTTCCAACTGCGACAAGATCACCCCGGGCATGCTCATGGCCGCACTGCGCCTGAACATCCCAGTGGTGTTTGTCTCCGGCGGTCCGATGGAAGCCGGCCGTGTGACGTTGACCGACGGCTCGGTGCGTTCCCTGGACCTGGTGAACGCGATCGCCGACGCCGTGGACGAATCCATCTCCGATGCCGACATCAACCTCATCGAAGAAAACGCCTGCCCCACCTGCGGTTCCTGCTCCGGCATGTTCACCGCCAACTCCATGAACTGCCTCGCCGAGGCCATCGGCCTGGCACTGCCGGGCAACGGTTCCGTGCTCGCCACCCACACCGCCCGCAAGGCGCTGTACGAGAAGGCGGGCTCCACGATCGTCGATCTCGTGAAGCGCTACTACGACGGCGACGACGACTCCGTTCTGCCGCGCTCGATCGCCACCGCCGAGGCCTTTGACAATGCCATGGCACTGGACATCTCCATGGGCGGATCCACCAACACGATCCTGCACCTGCTTGCCGCGGCCCAGGAAGCAGGCGTTGAGTACGGCCTGGCCGAGATGGACGCCAAGTCCCGCCAGGTGCCCTGCCTGGCAAAGGTGGCCCCGAACGTTGCCGGGAACAAGACCTACTACATGGAAGACGTCCACCGCGCAGGAGGCATCCCCGCCCTGTTGGGTGAGCTGAACCGTGGCGGGCTCCTGCACAAGAACGTCCATTCCGTGCACTCCACGGACTTGGATGGATGGCTGGACGATTGGGACATCCGCGGCGGAAAGGCTACCGAAGAGGCCCAGGCACTGTGGCATGCGGCTCCCGGTGGCGTCCGCTCCTCCACCGCGTTCTCGCAGTCGAACGTCTGGACTTCACTGGACACCGACGCCGAGGGCGGCTGCATCCGATCGGTGGAGCACGCGTTCTCCAAGGATGGCGGCTTGGCTGTGCTGCGCGGAAACGTCGCAGTGGACGGCGCCGTGGTGAAGACCGCAGGCGTCGATGAGTCCATCTGGATCTTCGAAGGCCCGGCAGTTGTGTGCGAGTCCCAGGACGAAGCCGTGGAAATGATCCTGAACAAGACGGTCAAGGAAGGCGACGTGGTGGTTATCCGCTACGAGGGCCCCCGTGGCGGTCCCGGCATGCAGGAAATGCTCTACCCGACGTCGTTCCTCAAGGGCCGCGGCCTCGGCAAGAAGTGCGCCCTCATCACGGACGGCCGCTTCTCCGGCGGCACCTCCGGGCTTTCCATCGGCCACATCTCCCCTGAAGCAGCCTCCGGTGGAGCGATCGCCCTGGTGGAGAACGGCGACATCATCAGCATCGACATCACCAAGCGCTCGCTCGAGTTGAAGGTCTCCGACGAGATCCTCGCCGAACGCCGCGAAAAACTGCTGGTCAATGGCGGCTATAAGCCCAAGAACCGCGACCGCCACGTATCCCCGGCCCTCCGCGCATACGCCGCGATGGCCCTCTCCGCAGACAAGGGCGCCGTTCGCGACGTCTCACTGGTGGAGAACCTCTAACCGGACGATCCGTGCTGTAGCCGCTTGCCGCCGTCGTGCTTCATGTGAAGCACGACGGCGGTAGGCGGCTTTTGCCGTTAAGGGCGGCGGTTACTTGCCCCTCAACTCCGCTTCGCCCTCCGCGTACGTGTCCAGCAGCCGGCGCGCATGCCCGCCCGCGGAACCTTCCTGCGTCAAGGCGGACCGCATGCCCTCGAGCTTCTGTTCGCCGGCAGGGAAGGGCGGGAGGAGCGGAATGCCAGGATCGGTCAAAACCTCAAGGACCACAGGACGGTCCATGGAAAGGGCATTATCCCAGGCCTCGCCGAGCTTGGTTGGGTCCTCCACGCGCACTCCTGCCAGCCCGAGGAGCTCCGCGTAGGCCGCAAAGGGGAAGTCCGGGAGTTCCTGGCTTGCGGGGAAGCGGGGCTCGGCCTCGGTTTCGCGCTGCTCCCATGAGACCTCGGCGAGGTCCCGGTTGTTGAAGACGCAGACCACGAACCGTGGATCTGCCCAGCCGCGCCAGCGGTGTGCCACCGTGATGAGCTCGGCGACCCCGAGCATCTGCATTCCGCCGTCCCCGGCCAACGCCAACACGGGCCGTTCGGGATGGGCCAGCTTCGCGGCGAGCCCGTAGGGAATGGCGCATCCCATGCTGGCGAGCGTGCCGCTGAGGTGGGCGGGGACTCCTGGCGGAAGGACCAATTGGCGCGCGTACCAGTAAACGCAACTGCCGACGTCGACACTCAGTTGTGCGTTGCCCGGAAGCCGGCCGGTAAGCTCGCGGACCACCAACTCCGGATTAACCGGCTCGGCCGGTACGTTGGCGCGGTCCTCGGAGAGTTGGCGCCAGGCACGGACCTGGTGCTCGACGTCGGAACGCCACTGGCTGCGCTGGGCTTCCTTTTCCTGCTGCCTGGCATCGAGGCGGACCGCCAGCTGGCGCAGGGTTTCTGCGGCGTCCCCCACCAGTCCCACCTCCACTGGGTAACGGTTGGCAATCTTGCGGCCGTCGATATCGATTTGAACGGCCCGCGCCTGCCCCGGCTTGGGGTAGAACTCGGTCCATGGGTCGTTGGAACCGATGATGAGCAGGGTGTCGCAGTTCTCCAGGAGGTGCGCGCTGGCGGTTGTGCCGAGGTGGCCCATGGTTCCTGTGGCGAAGGGGAGGGTTTCGTCCACGTAGGGTTTGCCCAGGAGGCTGGTGGTGATGCCCGCGTTGAGCTTCCCGGCCAGCTGCACCACCTCTTCCTGCGCGTTGCGGGCCCCTTGTCCCACGAATAACGCGATCCGCTCACCTTGGGACAGGATCTCCGTTGCGGCGTCGAGTTCTTCGTCGCGGGGCATCACGCGGGCGGGGTGCCAGACGGGGGCGGTGACCACAATGCCGTGTTCGGGCTCGAGCGCTGGTGCCTCGGCGGTCTGCAGGTCGTGCGGGACGATGACTACGCAAGGAGTTCGCGTTTCGAGGGCAGTGCGGAAGGCCCGGTCGATCAGCATGGGAACCTGCTCGGGGGAACTGGCGAGTTGTGCGAACTGGGCAGCTACGTCTTTGAAGAGCGTGAGGAGGTCGATTTCCTGCATGTAGGCCGAACCCAGCACGGTCCGGCTCTGTTGCCCGATGATCGCGACTACTGGAACCCCGTCCATCTTCGCGTCGTAGAGTCCGTTTAGCAGGTGGACCGCGCCCGGGCCCTGGGTGGAGGTGACCACGCCAACGCCGCCGGTGTATTTCCCGTGGCCCACTGCCATGAATGCTGCAGCTTCCTCGTGCCGGGCTTGGACGAACTCCATCTCGCCTTCAGTTCGGCGCAGCGCTCCCATGAAGCCGTTGATGCCATCGCCGCTGTAGCCGAATACTCTGTCAACGCCCCATGCCTTGAGCCGTTCCACGATCAGATCCGAAACCGTTCGCTGAGTCATGAACCCATAGTAAGCATACTGATGGATCTTGTGGCAGGGCGCGTAGGTGAGAATGCTGCGCGGAAGGCGGCGAGGGCGGCATCGCCCGCTTCGATGCCCTGGCCGCCGATCGCACCGGCTTCCATCCCGATCACGCCTTCATATCCGGCACTGCGCAGGGCCGCCGCGATCCCCGGATAATTGATCTCTCCGGTGCCGGGTTCGAAGCGGCCCGGAACATCGGCTACCTGGATTTCGCCGGTGTATGGTTGGGCCGCGCGGAGCAGTTCGATCAGGTTTCCTTCGCCGATTTGGGCGTGATAGAGATCCAGCATCATCTTCACGTTGGGGTGGTCCACGGCTTGCACCAAAGCCAGTGTGTCCTTGGCGCGGGCAAGGGGTGTCCCCGGATGGTCCAGGATGGTGTTCAGGTTCTCCAAGGCGAACGTGATGCCATGCTTCGAACCCAAGGCGCCAAGCTTTTCCAATGTGCGCAGGCCGGTCAGCCACATCCCGCCCGTTGAACGGTAAGTGGGCCTTACCGCACGGCCGCCCTCACCGAGTTCGGCGGGGTGCACCACCATCCGCTCCACCCCCAGCTCCAACGCTGTGGGTATCAACTTTTCGGCCGAGGCCAGGACGTCGTGCGCGTTCAAGGGGTCGATCACGCTGCCACCAAAGTAACCGCTCATGGAGGAAAACCTCGCCCCTGTACGGGCCAGCGCGGTGATGTCCCGCCCGCGGGTGTCCCAGAGTTCAACCTCGAAGCCGTGCCCGTGAATCCGGCGAACCCGGTCAATCAGCGGCAGCTCCCCGTAGACCATTTCGGCGCAGACGGCCAGGCGGAAACTCATGCGGAAGCCCCGGCGTGTGCAAACTTCACGGCCGACCCGGCAGGCTGCAGCTCTGCAATCTCCGAAATCGCGACAGGCAAACCTGTATCCGCCGATTTGAACGCGGCAAGTGCCACGGCCAACGCATTCCGCGCGTCAACTCCACCCGGCGCCGCCACGGCGGCAGGCGAGTGGGCCGCCGTCGAACGCTTCCCAGAGTAGCCGCGCCGCGCCGCGACGTCGTCCGCGAAGTGGGCCAGCTCCGCGGTGTAGGCGTCGTGGAAGAGGTGGATGTTCAGGCGTGAAGTCTCGGAGGCAATGCCCGCGGCGGTGTAGCTGGTGGCGTTGGTGGCCTGCGGCGTGCCGGCGGTGACCATGCCTGCGGAGCCGAAAACCTCGCCGCGGACGTCGTACCCATAAAGCGCGTTGAAGTTCGCCTCGGCAACCGCGATGGCGCCGTTGCTGTAGGTGACGGTCACGACGGCGGTATCCAGCAGGCCGCCCGCTTTCGCCTCTGGTGCCACCAGGGCATCGGCGACGGCGTGGACCTTGACCGGAACTGCGCGTGGGTTGAGCCAATTAAGTGTGTCGAAGTCATGGATGAGGGTTTCCAGGAAGATGGTGCCGGGGGCGATGCGCTCCGGATTGCTGATCCCGGCCTCGGTCCCGGGATCACGGGTGAGGGAGCGGAGCAATTGCGGGGTGCCCACGGCGCCGTTATCGATCAACGCGCGGGCCGCCGCGAAGTCTCGGGAGTAGCGCCGGTTGAAGCCAAAGCGGAGAACGACGCCGGCACTCGCCGCGGCGTCGATGGCGGCGTCCAGTTCATCCAGGGTCCGCCCGCCGGGCTTTTCGCAGAAGACGTCCTTGCCTGCCTTCGCGGCGGCCGTGATCAGCTCGGAGTGGAACCGCATGGGTGAGGAGATGAGGACGGCATCTACGTCAGGGTCGGCCAGGACGTCGGCCACATCGGTGCTGATTTTGGCCACGCCGAGCTTGTCTGCAAGTTCTTCGACGGCGCGAAGAACCGGATCGGCGATGGCTTCGAGGCGGGCATTCGGGACGCGGCGGGCGATGGATTCGGCATGGAACTTGCCGATCCAGCCTGCGCCGATGACCGCGATGCGGACGGGCTGGTCTTCCTGGACCGGGTGCGGGAGATACGTCATTGGGTGCTCCTCGTGAGGTTCTCTAGATCGTTCTAGTTGCTCCATGTTTGCACGAACGGGACGGGTTCGTCTAGATCGTTCTAGTAGGCACCGAAAAAATGGGCGCATCCCTCATTACTCCGTTGGCCTGTTCGGAAAACCATCCAACGGGCGCGTGCCAAGCGGAGATTTTTCGCCCAGAGATCCCCGCCGGAAAATATTCTTCGAAACTCCGCGTCATGTTTTCCGAGGTCAGAGTACATATCCAGTGCCCATGTCATTGACCGCGTACAGCGCCGTTGCCCTTTTCGGCTGCGTCGCGCGTCATCGGCACAGTAAGCAGCGATGGGTGTGGCGGGTTCTGGGGCCCGCCCGGGGCGCCATCGCTGCGTGAACGGGCTAGTGCGGTCGGTCGTCTGAGTCGCGACCGGCCGCACGATCCGTTATGGGTCGGGGCCGGTAGATCGTTCTATAGACTGGCTCCCGAGCAGAGGAGAGCCATGACGGGCAAACGGCCTACCTTGATGGACGTCGCGGAAGCGGCAGGTGTGTCCCGCGCCTTGGTTTCCATCGTCATGCGTGATGCTCCAGGCGCGTCGGACGCTACCCGGCTCAAGGTGCAGGAAGCCGCCCGCGCCCTTGGCTACAGGCCGGACAGCCGTGCCCGCCTCCTCCGAAGCAACCGGACCAGGCTCCTCGGCGTCAGCTTCTCCACGGCTCAGGCCTTCCACTCCGAAATCGTGGACGCCGCTTATGCCGGCGCCGCCTTGCGGGGTTACGACATCGCGCTGAGCGCAGTGGCCAACGGCCGTTCCGAAGAACGCGCAGTGGAGTCGCTGCTGGACCTCGGATGCGAAGCCCTCATCATGATCTCCCCGGCCCTCGGAGAGCAGGAATTGGCCGGATACGCCGCTCGATTGCCGGTGGTCAGCCTCCTCCGGGACGACGTTGGCGAAGCCCTGGATTCCGTGAGCAGCGACGACCAAGCCGGCATCCGCATCGCAATCGAGCACCTCACCTCGCTGGGCCATCGCCGTATTGCCCACGTGGACGGTGGCGGGGCGGTCTCCGGACCGCAGCGCAGGCAGGCCTTCCGTGATGAAGTTGCGCGCCTCGGACTGGACGGGCGGGTGGTCCCCGGCGGCCCGACCGAAGAAGACGGCCTGCGCGCCGGCCGCGAGCTGCAGGAAGACCTGCCCACCGCCGTCGTAGCTTTCAACGACCGCTGCGCCCTGGGCGTCTGGGAGAGCTTCCGCGCGGCCGGACTCCGCGTGCCGGAGGACGTGTCAGTCCTTGGGTACGACGACAGCCAGTTCGCGCGCCTCAGCTACGTCCAGTTGTCCTCGATCAGCCAGGACGCGCCTCTGCTTGCCCACGCTGCGGTGGACCGCGCAGTGGATCGCTTGGAGGGCACGACGCCAGCCACCCACCTGGTGCGGACACCGCACCTGGTGGCGCGTCGCACCACCGGTCCGGCGCCATCGTGAACCGGATGCGTCAGCTCAGGAAGCGCCCTTTGCCGGGGCGTCGTCATCGATGTCCGGGCCTTCCGCAGGATCCTGGCTGTGCAAGCCGGTATCGTGTGGAACCCAGCCCTCGGTCTCACCCTCAGCTGGCGCGTCGGTGTGGTGCCGGATGACGTGTTCGTTCTTGTCCGGGGTGTTCATGACCGCAACTCCCTGTCCTTGCTGGACCGCTTTCGTAAGTAGCCTTAGTCTACGCCGGGCAAGGCGTGGCATAGGCTGAAACCATCAGTTCCCTGAATATTCATTTAGCTGCCAAGGACTAGGAGAGGTGAACATGCCAAAGCGCCCCAACCCTGCGGTAAAAATCGCGCAAGAGACAGCTCACAACGCGGTCTTCGATGCCGAAGGCAACACCAAGCCAGGAGTCCACAACGTGCTCCTGAAGGCTGTGGAAGTCCAACGCCCGCTGGTCCTGGCAAACCTTCGCAGGCTGCAGCGGCGATACCCCAACGACTCCCCGGCGCAGCTCGCCGCCAAACTGGAGCGCCACTACCTGTTCGCCATCTCAGGCGGAGGCGCAGCGGTAGGCGCCACCGCCGTCGTGCCTGGAATCGGAACGGCAGCGTCGCTGGGACTTTCGGCCCTCGCAACGGTTGGCTTCCTGGAAACCACGGCGCTTTACGCGTCTTCTCTGGCCGAACTCCACGGCATCCGGCTCACTGATCCTGTACGGGCACAGACCATGGTCATGGCCATCATGCTGGGTGAGGAGGGCACGTCCCTGCTCGGCGCGCTCAGTGGACAGTCGCTTGGACGCGGCAAGGGTGTCACCAACGCGTGGGGCAAGACGCTGACCAAGAAAATCCCGGGCAGCGGCTTCGGGGTCATCCGCGACACCATCCAGCGGGCGTTCCTCAAGAGCCTTATAAAGCGGCAAGGCTCCGCATTCCTCGGCCGCGCACTGCCGTTCGGCGTGGGCGCAGTGGTGGGCGGCGCAGGCAATATGATGATGGGTCGGGCCGTGGTATCCACAGCCAAGGAAGCGTTCGGACCCCTTCCGGACACCATTCCGGGTGAGCTGCTTCCCAACGCACCCAAAAATGTTCTCGAGACCCCAACACTGGAAGGCGACAACAGTGGATTTGAACGCTGATCTGGGGGAGTCCTTCGGCTCCTGGACCATGGGCGACGACGCCTCGATGTTCCGCATCGTTAGCAGCGCCAACGTGGCCTGCGGATTCCATGCCGGGGACCCCCTGACCATGCTGGACAGCTGCCGTGCCGCGTTCGAACTCGATGTGCGCGTTGGTGCGCACGTGGGATACCGGGACCTTGCGGGCTTTGGCCGTCGCTCCTTGGACATGACGTTCGACGAACTGTTCGGCGACGTGCTCTACCAACTGGGAGCCTTGGACGGGATGGCCCACGCGGTGGGAGCCTCGGTGGACTACGTGAAGCCGCACGGCGCGCTCTACAACAGGATCGTCCGGGATGCCGAGCAAGCCGAAGCTGTGGTTGCGGCCGTCCACGCGTACGATCCCGGCCTCCCGGTGCTGGGCCTGCCGGGTTCTGCCTGGCTCACCTTGGCCGAGGAAGCCGGCCACCCCGTCTTCCGGGAAGCGTTCGTGGACCGTGCCTACCTGCCGGACGGAACGCTGGTTCCCCGCACCCAGGACGGCGCCGTGCTGCACGACCCCGACGCCGTGGTGGCGCAGGCCGTGCGACTGGCCACCCGTAAGGAAGTACTCGCCATTGACGGCACCGTTGTGCCTGTTCAAGCCGATTCCTTGTGCATCCACGGTGATACACCTGGAGCCGTAGCAATGGCCGCCGCTGTCCGCGAAGGCCTTGAGCAGGCCGGCGTGGACATTGAGGCCTTCGCCTGATTTTGCAGGGACGGCAGGATCCGTGAGCAGGGAGGCCCTATGGGCGCAGTAGTGGTGGACCCAGGGACGTCCAGCCTGGTCCTTGACCCGGGGCACGTCCTCGATCGTGGCTCCATGAACCTGGCCAACGCGCTGCTGGGCAACTCCGATACCGCGCCGGGCCTTGAGGTGCTGGTGGGAGGGTTGAAGCTCCGCTTTGTCACCGGCTCGGCTGTTGCTGTGACAGGTGCCGAGGGAGTGGTGACCCTCAACGGCGACGAACTTCCATTGAACAAACCCGTCCGCGTGGCTCCCGGAGCGGTGCTGGCTTTTGGCCCGGCGATGTTCGGGATCCGTTATTACGTCGCCGTGCAGGGCGGATTCTCCGGGCCGGCCGGTAGGCTCCAGGCTGGCTCGGCTGTGGCATTCGGGAAGGCGCAGGGCCACGGCTTTCCCCACATCAACCAGACAGCCCGCCGGGCCTTGGACCCGGAACGGCCGGTGGTTGCCCGGATTACGCGCGGTCCGCACCTGCCCAATTACGACGCCGGGATGTGGCTTCGCCTGACCACGGAACCTTGGGTTCTCTCGCCGGAGTCAGACCGGGTGGGTGCCCGGCTGGCGGGCCGCCCGCTTCAGGTGCCCACGGCTCCAGCACCCCAGCCCCAACCGTTGGCCGTGGGCGCGGTGGTGTTGCCGGCGTCGGGCCTTCCGGTCATCGCCCTCGCGGACCGGCCCGCCACCGCTAAGTCGCCCGTGGTGGCTCTGGTGCGGGACGAGGATTTGGACCTGATCGGCCAAGCCAGGCCGGGGCAGATGGTGCATCTCCTGGGCTGACTATCTCAGCCTTCAGTCCTTTTGCAGTTCCTGCGCCAGCATGACCAGGATGCCGCTGGGTCCGCGAAGGTACGTCAGCTTGTAGATGTCCTGATAGTTCGCCACACCGCGCAAGGGCGTGCAGCCGTGCTTGGCAGCGATCTCCAAAGCGGCGTCGATGTCGTCCACTGAGAAGGCAACGCGGTGCATCCCGATTTCGTTGGGGAGGGTCGGGTTCGTTTCGATCGCGTCCGGGTGGAGGTACTCGAAGAGCTCCAGTTGGCCGTGGCCGTCCGGGGTTTGGAGTACGGCAATCTTGGCGTGGTTCCCATCGAGTCCCACCGCAGTGTCTGCCCACTCGCCGCTCACGGTGTCCCTGCCCAGCACCGTCAGGCCCAGATCGGTGAAGAAGGCGATTGTTTCTTGAAGATCCCGGACCGCGATCCCGACGTTCTCAAGTTTGATAGGCATGCGTTGAACGTACCAAGGCCCGCTGGATAGCTCCAGAGCACGGGCGCCTCACCCAAAGAGCAGATGCGCCACCGTGAAAATAGCCAACCCTGCCAACGCCCCAACGACCGTTCCGTTGATGCGGATGTACTGAAGGTCCTTGCCCACCTGGAGTTCGATTTTTTGCGAGGTTTCCTCGGCATCCCAGCGCGCAACGGTGTCAGAGATGACCCCGGCAATGTCTGAGCGATACGTGTTCACGAGATACCCGGCGGCATCGCCGATCCAGGTGTTGACTTTGCCTGCCAATTCCTCGTCGTTGACCAGGCGCGTACCGAAGTCGCGCACGGCGCTCTTGAAGCGCTGGCTCAGTTCGCTGTCGGGATCGTCGACGGCGTTGAGCAGCGCGGTTTTGACCGTTCCCCACGTGCGGGAGGCCAGTTCGCGGACCTCCGGGTCGCCGAGGATCTGCGCCTTGATGCTTTCCGCCCGCTCGATCATGGCCGGATCGTGTTGCAGGTCCTGGGCGAGGTCGGTGAGGTAGGCGTCGATTGATTGGCGGACCTGGTGGTTCTGGTCGGCCTGGACGGCGCGGACAAATTTGGACAGTTCCACGTGCACGCGGTCTCCCACCAGCCCGTCGACGAACGTCGGCACCCATAGTGGGGAGCGGTCCGAAACCAGCCGGTTCACCGTTGCATGGTTGGCGTCCACCCAGTCGGCGGCGCGGTCCACCAACAAGTCCACCAGCCTGTGATGATGACCGTCGGCGAAGATCCGTTCGGCCATCCTTCCTACGGGCGGCCCCCACGGCGGGGTGACTAGGTGCTTGCGGACCATGCCCTCGATGACTGCCTGCACGTCGTCGTCGTTCAGGACCGTAAACGCGCCGCGGATCACGGCACCGCCCTCTTTGGCTACGCGTTCAGCGCCCCCGCGACCTGAGAGCCAGTGCCCGGCCTTGCGGGCAATGTCGATGCTCGCCAACTTCTCCTGCACAACTTCCTGGGAGAGGAAGTTGCTCTCCACGAACTCACTCAAGGACTCGCCGATCTGGTCCTTTCGCCGCGGAATGATGGCTGTGTGCGGAATCTTCAATCCCATGGGGTACTTGAACAGGGCCGTCACGGCGAACCAGTCCGCCAAGGCACCCACCATGCCTCCCTCGGCGGCCGCGCGGACATATTCCAGCCACGGATACTGCTTCTGGAATGCGAAGGCCACCGTGAAAATCACCGCCATGGCAATGAGGAGTCCCAGCGCCAAACGCTTCATGCGCAGGAGCGCCGCGGCCTTGTCCCGCTCACTGGCAGAAAGATCGACGACGGCGGCACGGCCCCGCGCGCTGGCCGAACCTGCCTGCGGGGGTACTGGGCCCGTTGTGGTGACGTCTTCAGTTGGGATTCGCTCAGAGTTCACCTGCATTAGCCCAGCGTAGTCCCCGTTGATACCGTGGCGTGGGCTACCGTGTCTGCATGACTAGCGACGACTTTGCCCCCGCACGGCCCAAGGTCTACGCCCATCGCGGTGCCAGCGCCGCCTTCGCCGAGCACACCCGTGCTGCGTACCTGAAGGCAATCGCCGATGGCGCCGACGGTGTGGAGTGCGACGTCCATCTGACTCGTGACCAACATGTTGTCCTGCTTCACGATGCCAACCTGGACCGCACGTCCACGGGCACGGGGCCTGTCTCCGAACACACTTTGGAGCAGCTCCGGTCCCTGGACTTCTCGTCGTGGAAGGGCGCGCGCATTCCAGACGCCTATGGGGGAGTGGCCGACCAGTTCCTTACCTTGCCGGAACTGTTGGACATCCTCCGGGGAGCAGGCAGGGACATTGGCCTGGCGATCGAACTCAAGCATCCGAGCCCCTACGGCCTCAAGCTCGAAGACCGGCTGCTGGCCCTCCTGGAGGATGAGGGCTGGTCCGCTGAAGAATCGCGGTTGGAGAATATACAGATCTCGTTCATGAGCTTCGATTCGGACTCCATCCAACGCTTGCTGGAGTCTGTTCCCGGGCGTCACATCTGCCAGTTGGTGGATGATTTCAGCGTTCAGGAAATCCGTCAGGAGCTTGGCTTGGGCTTCCTCACCGGTGGTGCGGTAGCGAACGTCATGAAGGCAGCGCAGGAGGACGCCGAGCGTGTCCTGGACGAAGGACAGGTGGGCATCGCCGGACCGGGCATCGACTACGTGCGGGAACATGCCCGGAACGTCCAGCGCTGGTTGGAAGCGGGCCGCATCTTCCGGGTGTGGACCGTGGACTCCGAGAAGGACGTGGCGCTGTGCCAAGGGCTCGGCGTCCAGGAGATCACTACCAACAGGCCCGCGCAGGTGCTCGCCCAGCTGATGGTGTCCAGCTAAGCGGTCCTGGCTTTGGGGGCCACTCTGCTTGTGATTGAGTGGTCTCATGCCTTTTCGCTGGTCAGCCCAAGCAACCCGTACCACCTCTTCAGTAGCCCTGAGTGCCTTGCTCCTGGCCAGCGCCGCGAAGCACTTCCGCACGCCGTCGTTCTACAACCAGGTGGTGCCGGATTACTTGTGCCGCAAGGATGAAGCGGGAGCCTCGAACGGTCCTTTGGCCGTCATGTCCCGGGAGGAATGGATTGCGTCCTCGGGCCTGCTGGAGGCCGCGGCCGCCGTCGGTCTCCTGGTCCCCGGCACACGCAAGGCTGCCGCGAACGCAACCACCACCATGTTCATTGCATTCCTTGCCGGGCATATTGATGCCTTGCGTCGTGCCTACGGGCCGGAGGGTTCGGAAAAAGCGCGCCGCGTCCACACAGTCCGCCTGCCTTTGCAGCTTCCACTGATCCTGTGGTCCTGGAGCCTTCGCAAATGAGCAGCGGTTCGGTTCCCGTGAAGTTGAAGGAGTCGCCGGCCTTCAAGATTGCCCTGTCCCTGAGCATCGCCACGGGGCTGTATGGCGTTTCTTTCGGTGCTCTGTCCGTGGCCTCCGGGTTCGATTTCTGGCAGACCATGGTGCTGAGCCTCCTGCTGTTCAGCGGGGGATCCCAGTTCGCGTTTATTGGGGTGGTGGCCGGAGGAGGGTCCGGTGTCGCCGCCATGACGGCCAGCGCACTGCTGGGTTTGCGCAACGGAATTTATGGAATGCAGATCAATGCCATGCTCCGTCCCGGGGGCTGGAAGCGCTACGTCTCTGCCCACGTCACCATCGACGAATCGACGGCAACCGCTTCCGGCCAGTCCGATCCCGCTGAGCAGGCCCGCGGCTTCTGGACGGCAGGAATAGGAATATTCATCTTGTGGAATATCTTCACTGCCGTCGGCGCATTGGCCGGCGATGCCATGGGTAATCCCAAACAGTGGGGTCTGGATGGGGCAGCCGTGGCCGCCTTCCTTGCCCTGTTGTGGCCGCGGCTTAAGGGCCGCCAGCCCTGGGCTATCGCAGCAGCCTGCGCCCTGGCCACCGTTCTGGCTGTCCCGTTTGTCCCCTCGGGGGTTCCGATCCTGGTGGCGGCTTTGGTGGCCGGGGTGATCGGTTGGTTCAGCCATGCGCGCCTGGATGAGGGACTCGAACCGGATCTGGACCCGTACGCGGAAAAGCACCGGCACGGACACGGGGGTACGAAGTGAATCTTTGGCTCTGGATCCTCATTGCTTGCGCGCTGGCGTATCTGACCAAGTTGGTTGGCTACTTCGTGCCTGCCAAGCTGCTGGACAACCCCCGCATCATGCACGTTGCCGGGACCATGACCATTGGCCTGCTGGCATCCCTGACAGTGGTTAACGCCGCGGCTTCGGGACAGGGATTGGTTCTCGACGCCCGAGTCGGCGCCCTGGTGGCTGCCGCCGTCGCACTATTGCTCCGCGCGCCGTTCCTGGTGGTAGTCATCTCGGGCGCAGCAGCCGCAGCATTGCTGCGTCTGCTGGGCTGGGGCTAGCGGTACTGCGGAAGCGGAGGTGGCCATAGCCCCTGGGGTGATCGGACTCAGAGGCCCTCGGTCAGCGTCACTCCGGGAATTGCCGACTGTTCGGGCAAAGGCCTGGACGGGCGTTCGGTACGGATGGCGTCCTCGATCAATGCCACTGGGCGCTTCCAGGCTTCCGAGCCCGGCTCCATGGTGTCCACTGCGCCGATGAGCATCGCCACCAATCGGACCATGTCCTCGATGGTGATGTCGCGGCGAAGGGAACCTTGGCCCTGTCCACGCTCCAAAAGGGTGGCCATGGACCCGATGAGCCCACCGGTAATGCCCATGAGGAGTCCTCGGCGTCCAGCCACCGCATCCAGGAGGTTGGCGTCTTCGCTGGCCACCCGCATCACGGCGTCAATGACATTGATAAGGCCCTCGGCGGCGTCCATGCCGTCGGCAGCGGCGGCAGCCACGGGGTCGACGTGCTGGCGCAATTGCCGCGACAGTGCGGCCAGGACCAGTTGTTCTTTGTCCGAGAAATTGCGGAACAGTGTTGCCGGACCGACTCCGGCCGTAGCGGCAATCGTCTGCAGGGGTACGTCCGGGCCGTGTTCCCGGAAGCACTGCCGCGCGGCGGTGATGATCTTGTCCACATTGCGTGCGGCGTCTGCCCTGAGGGGCTTGCGTTCAGAGGGCTGTTCCATGGTTGCCAGCGTAGCAACGCTGGCGTACTGGCCCGTTGTTACGCGGGAGTACGTTGCTATATGACAAACCAGCACATGAAACACTGGATTCATGTTGCTTGCATTCTCAGTTGCCCCTTCGGGCCAGCCCGCGTCCGCCGTCAACGGGGGGCCTGCCCCCGATGCCTCCGTCCACGACGCTGTTGCCGCCGCCGTCAAGATCGTCCGTGAGTCGGGTTTGCCCAATCAGACCGACTCGATGTTCACCACCATCGAAGGCGAGTGGGATGAGGTTTTCGACGTCGTCAAGCGCGCCACCGAGGCGGTTGGGCGCTACGGAAGCCGCGTCTCGCTGGTCATCAAGGCAGACATCCGCCCCGGGTACAGCGGTGAGCTGACCGGCAAGGTGGAGCGCCTCGAAGACGCCATCTCCGCCACGGAGTAGGTGCTTTCCCCGGCGCGCCGTGAGTGCAAGACTGGGGCCCATGATTGAACACGTGGCCGAACCGGGCTGGGTTGACGTCGAGCGTTACCTGACAGACGTCGTCGTGCATCCTGAACCTGCCCACCAGCGCGCGGTGTCTTCAGCCGTTGAGGCAGGGATGCCCGCCATCGAGGTAGCTCCCAACGCGGGCAAGCTCCTGCGGATGCTGGTGCAGCTCTCCGGTGCCCGGCGCGTTCTGGAGATAGGCACGTTGGCCGGTTTCAGTAGTATGTGGATGGCCCAGGGACTGCCCGACGACGGCAGGATCGTCACGTGCGAATACCTCCAGAAACACGCGGACGTGGCCCGTGCCAACCTGGACGCCGCCGGGGTGGGTCACAAGGTGGACATCCGGGTGGGCGCCGCCTTGGATACGTTGCCCACGCTGGCGGGCCAGGAATCGTTCGACTTTGTCTTCATTGACGCCGACAAGGAAAACGATGCCAATTACCTTGATTGGGCCATCAGGCTGGGCCACCCGGGAACGGTAATCGTGGTGGACAACGTCATTTGGGACGGGGCCATCCTGGAGCCCGGGCGGGACGAGGACAATGCGCCGGGGATTGTGAAGGCCCTGGAAATGATGGGCCAGGACCCACGCCTTGATGCCACAGCCATCCAGACCGTCGGCAGCAAGGGCTGGGACGGCTTCGCGATCGCGCGGGTCCGCTAGGTGGATTTCACGTTTCGCCGAGCAACGGTTGAGGATGCCGGGGCCATGGCCACCATGCACCTCCAGTCCTGGCGGGAGAGCTACGGGCGCCTGCTGCCCCAGGAGTTCTTCGACAAGCAGGAAGCCGGATTGAACGAGCGCGTCACGAAATACAGGGAGTCCATCGCCGCAGGCCACGCCCGGATGCTGGCGTTCGGTCCGGAGGGTGATCTTGTGGGCCTAGGCGCGGCGGGTCAGGGCCGGGATGAAGACCGCCCCTGTGAGACTGAACTTTTCATGCTTTACACGCTGGAACGGATCCACGGCCGGGGAGTGGGGCAGGCGTTGGTGGATGCCTTGATTGGCGACGGTCCCGCGTACCTGTGGGTTCTCGACGACAACCCACGGGCGCAGGCTTTCTATCGTCGGAACGGATTCGTCCCCGACGGCACGCGCCAATTGTGCGACCCGTCCTGGTACTCACTGCCGGAACACCGGATGGTGCGTCCCGGCGTCGGGCCCTGAATCAGGGCTCGCTGTTTTCGGGCTGGTCCGCATCCAGTGGCGGGTCGAGCAGGCTGGGTGGCTTGGGCACTCGCGCAAGCAGCAGGGAGACAACCGTCAGCCATGCCACTGCTGCCGTCAATACCTCCGCCCACACTGATGCTCCAAGGTTCATGAAGCGATCATAGGGCCGAATCCGCCAAAATGCTAAGTATCCTTACTACCATATTGGCTGAACCTCTTCCCTAGCGCTCCACTAGGCTGGGAACCATGAATCAGGCAGGGCGGAAATAGTGGGAAAACGCGGAAAAAGGTCGACGGCGGGAGTCGTCGAAGTGCCCTCCGGCACCCGACCTGCGGGTCCAGTTGAGGGCGTCTACTACATCGACACCGGGGACTGCGAACTGCTCCAGGACCAGGACAACTCCAACGGCTGGCTGCTGAAGATCAACGGTGTGATGAGCTCGCACATCGACCTCGCGGACCCGCTTTTCCTGGACTTTGAGTACATGCGCTGGATAGCTGCCTTGGTGGAATCCCGGTGGCCCCCGGAGCGTAAGCCCAAGCTGCGTGCTCTTCATCTGGGCGGGGGAGCGTGCTCCATGGCGCGATACTTCCACTCTGCCTACCCGGAAGCGCGGCAGGTCGTAGTGGAGCTCGATGGCAAGCTGGCCGACTATGTCCGCGGTTGGTTCGACTTGCCCAAAGCCCCTTTGCTGCGGATCCGCGTGGGCGAAGCCCGTGAGGTCACCGAATCCCTCACCCCCGATACCCGCGACCTCATCATCCGTGACGTCTTCGCCGGAGCCTTCACTCCGCGCGCCCTTACCACCCGGGAGTTCACGGCCCACGCGGATGCTGTGCTGGCAGCCGATGGACTGTATGTGGTCAACTCGGGCGACGCGCCGGACCTGAAGAATGCACGGGCCGACGCCGCGACCATCGCCGATACATTCGAGCACACCATGATCATCGCCGATCCTGCCATGCTCAAGGGCCGGCGCTACGGGAACATGATCATGGCCGGCAGCCACGTTCCTTTTGGCGACGACCCCACCCTTGCCCGCAGGTTGCTGGGCGGCGGCGTGCCGGCCCATATTTGGGACGACGCCAAGGTGCGGGCCTTCGCCGCAGGAACCCCGGTCCGGCACGATCCCACCCCCGCCGGTTGAGCCATCATCCCGCCCCCGGTTGAGTTTTTGTACAGATAACGCCCTTATGGGCGGCTTTTAAGGCCATTATGTGTACAAAAACTCCGGGCTAGGGGCGGCCCAGCAACTCCTCCCGACGCCGTTCGGTCTCCTCCCGCAGGGCCTGGACGACGGCGGCTACCGCGGGGCGCCGCATCGAATCAGGGCGCAGGACCATCCAGTAGGGGAGCAGTTCCGCGAAGTCCGATGGCAGCAACCGCACCAGATCCGCGTGCCTGTCAGCCATGAAACACGGCAGGAAACCGACCCCCGCCCCGGCGCGCGTTGCTTCCACGTGCACGAACACATTGGTTGAGCTCAGCCCGTCCCGCATGCTGGGGACCAGCCGGCGCGGAGCGTCGAGGTCGTCCACCTGCAGCATGGAGTCCACAAAATAGACCAGCTGGTGCTGCGTCAACTCCTCGATGCTCCCGGGTGTTCCGTGGTCCTCCAGATAGGCGCGGGAGGCGTACATTCCCAGCCGGTAATCGCCCAGCCTTATGGCCTCGGCGCGGTGAACCTGCGGCGTCCCCACCACCACCTCAATGTCCAGCCCGGACCGCTGCTGCAAGGCCCTGCGCGTCACCGTCACGATTTCCACGCTCAAGCCGGGATGCTCGCGCCGCAACCGGGCCACTGCCGGGGCCGCGATATACGCGCTGAAACCATCAGTCGCGGTCATGCGTACGACGCCGGTGATGGGGTCTGGTGCCCGGTCGCTGGCTCCCAGCGCGCTCACCGCAGCCTCGATCCGCTCGGCGACCAGGACCACCTCCGCGCCCAAGTCGGTTACCTCCCAGCCGCCGGCCGCACGCGCGAGGACCCGGCCGCCGAGCGACTTCTCCAGCGCGGCTATCCTGCGCGAAACGGTGGTGTGGTTCAGGCCCAAGGCCTGGGCCGCCGTCGTGAATTTTCCTGATCGGGACACGGCCAGAAAGATGAGGAGGTCGTGCGGGTTGGGATTCATATCTGCAATTCTGCACACCTAAGGTGCCTTATTGGTCATTGAGGCATAACAAATCTGCGGCAATACTCAGTGGAGCTATTCGTGTTGTGGATCACAACACGTTCAAAAGGGTCAAAGAGGACACTGAGGAGATGGATATGAGCGTAGAGCAGCGCTCCGCATCAAGAGCCGGTAAGGGCGCCGGCAAAGGCTCCGGCCTGAAGAAGATCGTCGCAGCTTCCATGGTGGGCACCGTGGTGGAGTGGTACGAGTTCTTCCTGTACGCCACCGCCGCCACCTTGGTGTTCGGCAAGTACTTCTTCCCAAGCACCGGTAATGAACTGGACGGCATCATCCAGGCGTTCATCACCTACGCTGTGGGCTTCGTGGCCCGGCCGCTGGGCGGGATCGTGTTCGGCCAGATCGGCGACAAACTCGGCCGCAAGCCCACCCTGCAGCTGACCATCGTCATCGTGGGCGTCTCCACCTTCCTCATGGGCTGCCTCCCCGGCTTCGTGGACATCGGCTACTGGGCGCCGGCATTGCTGGTGGCCCTGCGCTTCATCCAGGGCTTTGCGCTGGGCGGCGAGTGGGGTGGAGCGGTGTTGCTGGTTGCCGAGCACAGCCCCAACAAGTCCCGCGGCTTCTGGTCTTCGTGGCCGCAGGCAGCAGTTCCGGTAGGCAACCTCCTGGCCACGCTGGTCCTGTTCGTCATGTCCACCACCCTGAGCAGCGAGGCCTTCCTTGGCTGGGGTTGGCGCGTAGCGTTCTGGCTGTCCGCAGTGATCGTGTTCGTGGGCTACTACATCCGCACCCACGTCACCGAAGCCCCGATCTTCCTCGAGGCCAAAGCGCAGGTCGAGGAGTCCAAGGCCATCAGCTACGGCGTCGGTGAGGTCATCCGCAAGTACCCGAAGGGCATCCTGCAGGCCATGGGCCTCCGCTTCGCCGAGAACATCATGTACTACCTCGTGGTGAGCTTCGCGATCGTGTACCTCAAGAGCGTCCACAAGTACGACACGTCCTCGCTCCTGCTGGCACTGCTGATCGCCCACGTCATCCACTTCCTCGTGATCCCGCAGATCGGCCGGTTGGTTGACTCCTGGGGCCGCAAGCCCGTCTACCTCATCGGCGCAATCACCGGCGCCACGTGGCCGTTCTTCGCCTTCCCCATGTTCGACACCAAGAACGCCGTGGTCATCGTGCTCGCCGTGACGATCGGCCTCTGCCTGCACGCGTTCATGTACGCCGGGCAACCAGCCATCATGTCCGAGCTCTTCCCCACCCGTATGCGCTACTCCGGCGTCTCGCTGGGCTCTCAGGTCACCTCGATCTTCGCCGGCTCACTGGCCCCGCTGCTGGCCACCCAGTGGCTCAAGGACACCGGCTCCTGGCTCCCCACCGCGATCTACCTGGTGGTCGCCTGCGCAATCACCGCCGTCGCCGTCGTTTCTTTGAAGGAGACCAAGGGCATTGCCCTCGAATCCGTGGACGAAGCAGACGCCGTGCGTCATGGGCTGACAACCGCAACCTCGAAGGGCTGAGCCGATGGACAACTCCCTGAACGGCCGCAAAGCACTGGTGACTGGCGGCGCAAGCGGGATCGGGGCCGCCTGTGCCCGGGCGCTCGCCGCGCGCGGGGCGAAAGTAGTAGTGGCCGACGTCGATGCCTCCGGAGCTGCGGCCCTCGCCGACGAACTAGGTGGCACTGCCTGGACTGTGGATTTGCTGGACGTGGACGCGCTGTCTGCGCTGAGCCTGGACTGCGACATCCTGGTCAACAATGCCGGCATCCAGAAGGTCGCGCCGATTGAGGAGTTCGATCCCGCGGAGTTCCGTCGGATTCTTGCCCTGATGCTTGAGGCGCCCTTCCTCCTCATCAGGGCCGCGCTGCCGCACATGTACGCCAACGGGTTCGGCCGGATCATCAACATTTCCTCGGTCCACGGGCTCCGGGCTTCGGCCTACAAGAGCGCTTACGTCTCCGCCAAGCACGGGCTCGAGGGGCTCAGCAAGGTCACGGCTTTGGAGGGTGGCGAGCACGGGGTCACCTCCAACTGCATCAACCCCGGGTACGTCCGGACGCCGTTGGTGGAGAAGCAGATCGCCGATCAAGCCCGGCTCCATGGCATCCCCGAAGCCGAAGTCCTGGCCAAAGTGATGCTTACGGAGTCCGCGGTGAAGCGGCTGGTGGAACCAGAGGAAGTTGCTTCGTTGGCAGCTTGGCTGGCCTCCGACGACGCCGGCATGGTCACCGGCGCGAGCTACACCATGGACGGTGGGTGGTCGGCCCGGTAGCTGGTCCTTCCACCCCCGCGAGATGACAGTTAATGCCAATGTTCGACGCGAACATTGGCATTAACTGTCATCTCGGTGCTGCTACCTCTGGCCGTTGATGATCTCGTCGGCATTGTCGAATGCCCACGTCACCAGGGGAATGAGTAAGACTGTGAGTTCGCGGCCACGCTCGGTCAGGCTGTAGTCCACTCTCGGCGGGATGACCGCCTGGGCCTCGCGGCGGACCAGGCCGTCTTTTTCGAGCGTCTTGAGAGTCTGGGCCAGCATTTTCTCGCTGATGCCCTCTGCCCGGCGTCGCAATTCGCTCCATCGCTGATCGCCCTCTGAAAGCGAAAGCAGGATCAGGACGCCCCATTTGCTGGTGATGTGATCCAGGACCGTCCGGCTGGGGCAGCCGGCCGGGAAGACGCCGTCGGCAACAGTGGCTGGCAGCGGTGCTGGAAGGGCACTTACTTTCATATCAGTACCTTACCTTAAAGTGCGTACTCTCTATTGGGAAGTTCTTCGGAAGCCTGTGGGTTGACCTCAGTGACCGGATACAACATTCCTCGAAAGGAAGCACTAATGAGCATCGTCATCACCGGAGCAACAGGCCAGTTGGGCCGCCACGTCATTGAGGCACTCCTGGAGCGCGGCGTCCCCGCTGACAGCATTGTTGCCGCCGGCCGCTCCCTTGAAAAGCTGTCCGATTTCGTTGCACGGGGCGTCCGCACCGTTGCCATGGATTACGACGACGCCGCCTCGGTTGCCGAAGCGCTTCGTGGTGCCACCAAGGTTCTGCTCATTTCGGGCAGCGCCGTGGGCCAGCGCGTCGAGCAGCACCGCAACGTGATCGAGGCGGCAAAAGCTGAAGGCGTCGAGCTTCTGGCCTACACCAGCGTTGCCAACGCTGACACAACCGGCATGAAGCTGGCCGCCGAGCACCAGGCAACGGAGGCCATCCTCAAGGAATCCGGCGTTCCCTTCGCCCTCCTTCGCAACAGCTGGTACCTGGAGAACTACACCGAGCAGTTGCCTGGAACGTTGGCGCAGGGAGCTTTGGCGGGCAGCGCCGGGAATGGCCGGGTCAGCGGAGCCTCCCGGGCGGATTACGCTCACGCTGCAGCCGCTGTCCTGCTGGCCGAGGACCAAGGCGGCAAGATCTACGAACTCGGCGGGGACGAGGCGTTCACCCTCGATGAGCTTGCCGCCGAAATCAGCGCCGCGTCCGGCAAGGCCATCGAATACAAGGACCTCCCGGTAGATCAGTACGCTGCTCTGCTGACGAGCGCAGGCATTCCGGAGGGCTTCGCGCAGATCCTTGCCGACACCGATCTGGGCATTGCGCGCGGTGACCTGCTGGTCACCAGCGGCGACCTCGGGAAGCTGATCGGCCGCCCGTCGACGTCGTTGTCGGAAGCCGTGCGCTCGGCCGCGGCCTCCCTCTGACCCCAAGCCCGCGAGTTGACAGTTAATGCCAATGTTCCGCGGGAACATTGGCATTAACTGTCACTTCGGCGAAGGGTGTCAGGCCGTTTCGTCCACCAGTTCCGCCCGGCGCAGGCCACCACCACGGACCCACAATTTGTAGGCCACAAACAGCAGGACCAGCCAGGTACCGCCCACGTACAGTGCAACGCGGGTGTCCTCGAAGATGCCCAGGATCACGATGACCATCGCCATGAACGCCATGGTCAGAATCGAAGCGGCAGGCCACAGGGGAGAACCAAACTCCGACGCCGGCAACCCCTTGAGCTTGATCTCCCGCTTCATTGCAACGTGCGAAGCCAGGATCATCACCCAAACCCACACTGTGGCGAAAGTGGCGATGGACGCAATGAGAACAAACACGTCTTCTGGAATCACCGCATTGAGAACCACGCCCACCAGCAGGATGCAGCCCATCATCACCACGGTCATCCACGGAACGCCGTGCCGCGAGATCTTGCCAAAGCTCTTGGGTGCATGGCCCTGCTGGGCCAATCCGAACAGGATGCGCCCGGCTCCGAAGATGTCGCTGTTGATCGCCGAAAGCGCTGCCGTAATCACCACGGCGTTGAGGATGTGTGGTGCGGCGGGAATCCCCAAGCCGTCAAAGATCTGAACAAACGGACTGCCGCTGCTGCCGATCTCGTTCCACGGGAAGATGCTCATCAGCACGCCCAGGGTCAGCACGTAGAACAGGAGTACGCGCACGGGCACAGTGTTGACTGCCTGGGGGATGACCTTCTTGGGGTCGGCGGCTTCGCCTGCGGTGATACCGATCGTTTCGATCCCGCCAAAGGCAAACATCACGACGGCGAACGCGGCCAAAAGCCCTTCGAAACCGTTGGAGAACAAACCGCCGTGGTTCACCAGGTTCCCGAGTCCCGGTGCCACGCCACCGCCGTCGCCCGTCTGGAAACCGAACACGACAATCGCTGCGCCACCGACGATCATGGCGATAATCGCCACTACCTTGATCAGTGAGAACCAGAACTCCAGTTCACCGAAAACCTTCACACTGAGCAGGTTCATTGCACCCAGGAACAGGATGATCGCGAGCACCCAGATCCATCTGTCCACCTGGGGGAACCAGAAACCCATGTAAATACTGAACGCTGTGACGTCGGCAATGGCCACGATCGCCATCTCGAATACATAGGTCCACCCGGTCACAAAGCCCGCAAACGGTCCCAAGTACCTGCTCGCGTATTGGCCGAAGGACCCGGACACTGGGTGTCGCACGGCCATTTCGCCGAGGGCGCGCATCACCATGAACACGGCAGCGCCGCCGATGATGTACGCCAGCAGGACTGCCGGACCTGCTTTTTGGATAGCGGAGGCGGAGCCGTAGAAGAGGCCGGTGCCGATCGCGGATCCGAGTGCCATGAAGCGGATGTGGCGGACGTTGAGGCCTCGGCTGAGCGCCGTACCTGCGGCCTGGAGGACAGAGCTCTCCGCAGCCAGCTTGGTTTGTTGCATGGTAAAACCTTCTCGTCTTTGGGAGGGGATCGCTATCCAGCAGATCACTTTTGGCGGCCTTGTGATCGGACTCACGGAGCTTTGGTGTCTTTGATCGCAGACACTCCGGGTTGGGGCGATGGGAGGGTGGTAAAAGTCATAGTTCCCAGTCGGATATGATGACCGCGGACAGCTCTTCAACACGGTCAGGCATCCCTCGCATTCGCGTCGCCCCCCAATTGAACTCTGTGCTGACTCGCATCTGTTACCTGGGGGACTCATGATTTCCGTAATCCGCGCTACCCGACGCCGTTGGGCCGCTGCCGTTGTTGCCGTCGTGGCCGGGGCTTCCTTGCTCTTTGCCGCTCCGGCCGAAGCCTATGAAATTCCGAAGTTCGAGGTCCCGAACGCGTCGCAGGCCCCGGTGCCGTTTGTGGAGCGGGTGAGTGACGCCGCTGGCGTTGTTGAGCTCTGGAAGACCGGCGGTCCCGCCACTCGCGCCGCCGCCGCAGCAGCCCTGGTGGGCGGCCCTGAGGCGCTTCAGGCATTTCTCGACGGCGGCCAGGACGTCGCGCTCGCGGCGGACCGGAAGCAGTTGGTCACCGAGCTGACGACTCGGGGGAGCGCCCATGTGCGATCGTCGGCCGCCACGATCCTGGCATCGAACAACCCGGCGAAAATTGATGAATTCCTTGCCACAGGCTGGGGCGAGACGTGGCGCGGTGATCTCAGAGTTGCTGCGACTTACTTCACTGAATCGAAAAAAGTCCGCCTCAGTACTCAAGCGGCGAGGAGCCTCGACGCCGGCGACGATGCTATCGAGGCATTTGTTCTCGAGGGCTGGCGGGGTGCCGCTGCAGTAGATGACCGGCAGGCGACATTCCAATTGTTTGATTCTCCTTCAGCTGGCGTTCGTGCTGCGGCGAAGGCGGCCGTGATGACCGACGACAGGGAGGTGGTTTCTGACTTCCTCCGATACGGCCAGTTCGTTGCTGCCGACCGCGACGCAGAAGCAGCGGCGGTTTCGACATTGCTTCAGCAGGTCAAAACGGACATCGCAGCAAACCCCGTCGGCAGTGCAGCGGTGGCGGATCGAGCCAAGGTCGCCGTCGAGCAGGCCACAAACACGGCCGCCGCAGCAAGGACGGCCGACTCTTCGCGACTTGGGTCAGACAGGGACTTCCTCTCATCCCAAGCCACACCGCGGAAGGTGGTCGACGACGCTCAGTTGGCGTCGCAGCAGCCGGCGAAGGCTGCTTTTGCAAAGGCAGCCCTCGAGATCCCGGATTTGCTCAACAAGCTGGGTGCTCCGGGGGTTGACCTTGACGCGCTGATCAACGACGCCCGCCAAGCCACGCTGGACCTCGCGCTCACGGGTACGCCGGAAGTGCGGAAGGCGGCTTCTGCGGCTTTGGCGGGTGGCGACAACGCCGTGAAGTCCTTTATTTCGGATGGCTACCGCAAGGCCAGCGACAGTGACCCTGACACCTTCGAGAGCAGCCGACAGCAAACATATCGGGCCATGGCTTTGGGCGGTGAACATGTCGCCAAAGCGGCTGAGGCTGCGTTGAAGTCCGGTCACCACTCGTCGGTCGCGTACTTCCTTGAATACGGCTTTGACCAGGCCCAGGCTCTGGACAACCGTATCCAGACCTCCTTCGCTCTCGACTCCACGCCGGAGGTCCGCGCGGCCGCCAGTGTTGCCCTCGATGGCAGCCGCGGAGACGTGCAGGCATTCATGACCACAGGAAAGGCCGCCGCCGCGAGCCGGGATACGGCAACCGCCACCCACGTGGCATCCATCGACGCTATGATCACCGAACTCGCCGGGCTGGCGAATCAGGCGACGGTCGACGCCGGCAAGGCGGCTGACGCTGCGAAGGCGGCAGAAGCAGCTGCCGAAGCCGCCCGCCAAGCTGAAGCTGCCCGCCAAGCCGAAGCCGCCCGCCAGGCCGAAGCCGCCCGCCAAGCTGCCGCTGCGGGGAACTCCCCGTTTGCGGCTGGCGGTGTCGATTCATCGCAGGAATCCACAACCGGAGTAGCCCCGATCGTCATTCCGTGGCCGCGCGAGTCTTCTCCCGCCGTCGGACTGGCCGAAGCGGGAGCTGCGCCCGCAGCCGCAACACCGTCGGCGGCGCCGAGCATTTCGGTGCCTCCGGCGGCATCCGCAGCCAAGGGCTCCACGTCAGTGGACTCCCAATCACAGGAAGCGGCTGCTCCGTTGGCGGCATCGTCTACCGGCATCAACGGCTGGACCATCGGGCTCATCGTGGCGCTGGTCTTGGCGGCGGCCGGAGCCATCACGCTCCTGCTTCGCCGGAAGGGCGCACCAGCCAAGAGCTAGGGCCATGAGGGCGAGCGGCTCCAGACGTACGGGATCCCAGACACCTATCCGGTCTTGCCTGCTGGTCATTGCCTCGCTGAGGGTGCACGCTTGAGTACGGGATACCGGACAGCATGGTCCGGTGCGCCCTCAAGACCCCCAGCAGCGAGGAACCATGACCACCACGCCAACCGCGCCCGGCAAAGCCACGTCCAAAGTCCCCGCCGCCGAAAACACGCTGCGGATCCTGAAACTGTTGGCATCGCGCCGGGGTCCCATGGCGGCGTCGAACATCGCGACGGCGCTGGGCCTGCCGCGATCCAGCGTCTACCACCTGCTTGGCGTGATGGAAGCGAACGGCTTCGTCCTGCACCTGCACGAGGAACAGCGCTACGGGCTGGGCATCAGCGCCTTCGAGCTCAGCTCGGCGTATTCACGGCAGGAGCCGTTGTCCCGCCTGGGCCGGCCGATGCTGGCCTCGCTCGTTGACGTGATCGGCGAGAGCGCGCACCTGGCCGTGCTTCACGGCAGGGATGTCCTCTACATCGTGGAGGAGCGCGCCAAGAACCGCCCCAGCCTGGTGACCGACGTCGGGGTCCGCCTTCCCAGCCACCTCACGGCGTCCGGCCGGGCGATCCTTGCCGCCTTGCCAAAGTCGCAGGTCCGCGCCCTTTACCCGAACGCCGCCGCCTTCACTTCGCGGCACGATGTCGAGTTTCCCATCATGAAATACTCCGCGCTGTCGTCGCATTTGGACCAGGTGCGGCAGCGCGGCTACGCCACGGAAAACGGTGAAATTACGCCCGGATTCGGCTCCATCGCCGTCGCCGTAACGGACCACGTTGGATGGCCGACGGCGGCTGTTGCCGTCACGTTCCTGGAGGACAAAGTGCCGGCTGAGCAATGGCCGGTACTGGCGACGCGCATCCGGAAGGCGGCGGACGAACTGTCCGTCCGCATACACGGCCGTCCGACGGCGGGCTGACGCACCTTACGGGCGTCCGTTACCGCCGCCCGCTCCTGGGGAGTCGCGTTCGACCATGGCGCGGAAGGTTTCCAATTCGCCCCGGAAGCTGCCACGGTACGATCCCATGGCAAAGACCCGACCCACCACTGCAGCTACGAGCCCGCGGGTTTCGAACACTTGCTGGATTCGCGTGCCACTGCCTTCCGGAGTGAAGGTGACATCGGATTCCCCCTTGAGGATTGCGTTGCCAAACCGCGTGCGCAGGTGCTTGGGGCGTTCGGCTGAAATGACCTCGGTAGGGCTCGCCATCCGTCCGAACCAGACGGTGTAGCGGCCGCCGGTTTGGCCGGCCGAACCGGTACGGTCGGTCACTCGTGTGACTCCGCCGATCCATTCCGTAAAGCGGTCAGGGTCCGTCCAGGCGTCGAAAACACGTTCAGGCGGGGCCGCTACCAACGTGGACACTCGATACGTTGCCATGGGTCCAGCATCCTCGCATTGGGGCGTGAAAGCGAGAGGTTGGGGATGTCTGTAATCCCGGACAGGACCGATCAAAAAGGCGTTCCGGCCGCTTGATAAAGGGGCTTTAGTAGAAGCAGAAGATCTTTTCAGTACACACTTCACCAAGACGAAGGAGCCATCATGGCACCCGCCGATTTCACTACTGGAGCCCGTCCGGTCAAAGCTGCCCGTGGTACGGAGCTCACTGCCAAGTCGTGGCAGACCGAAGCGCCGTTGCGCATGTTGATGAACAATCTGGATCCTGAGGTTGCTGAGCGTCCTGATGACCTGGTGGTCTATGGGGGCACCGGCCGGGCCGTCCGTTCCTGGGACGCTTTCGACGCCATCACCCGGACGCTGGAAACGATGGAGAAGGACGAGACCCTCCTGGTCCAGTCGGGCAAGCCTGTTGGCGTGTTCCGCACCAATGAGTGGGCGCCGCGGGTGTTGTTGGCTAACTCGAACCTGGTGGGGGACTGGGCAACGTGGCCGGAGTTCCGCCGCCTCGAGGCCGAGGGCCTGACCATGTACGGGCAGATGACTGCGGGGTCGTGGATTTACATCGGCACCCAGGGCATCCTGCAGGGAACGTATGAGACGTTCGCTGCGGTGGGGCGGAAGCTCGCTGAAGAGGGCCGGGTGGCGGGCGGGACCGAGTCCGAGGGCCCGTTGGCGGGGACGCTGACCCTGACCGGTGGGTGCGGTGGCATGGGTGGTGCGCAGCCGTTGGCGGTGACGCTGAACGACGGCGCGTGCCTGATTGTTGATGTGGATGAGACCCGTCTGCGCCGCCGTGTGGGCAAGCGGTACCTGGACGAGGTGGAAACGGATTTGGATACGGCGATCGCGAAGGTCCAGGCCGCGAAGGCTGAGCGTCGTGGCTGGTCCGTGGGGTATGTGGGTAACGCCGCGGAGGTGTTCCCGGAGCTGCTGGCCCGTCACAAGGCCGGGGAGTTGACCATTGATGTGGTCACGGACCAGACCTCCGCGCATGATCCGTTGTCTTACCTGCCCGAGGGCATCACGGTGGAAGAGTGGCACACCGAGGCTGCGGCGGATCCGGAAGGGTTCACCAAGAAAGCGCAGGCGTCCATGGCCCGCCACGTCCAGGCGATGGTGGAGTTCCAGGACGCCGGGGCTGAGGTGTTCGATTACGGCAACTCCATCCGGGATGAGGCCCGCAAGGGCGGTTACGACCGGGCGTTTGAGTTCCCCGGGTTCGTCCCGGCGTATATTCGTCCGTTGTTCTGTGAGGGTCTTGGCCCGTTCCGGTGGGTGGCGCTCTCGGGTGATCCGGAAGACATCCGTGTGACGGATGAGGCGATCAAGGAGTTGTTCCCGGAGAACAAGCACCTGCACAAGTGGCTTGATGCTGCGGCTGAGCGGGTGGAGTTCGAGGGCCTGCCGGCCCGGATTTGCTGGCTTGGGTACGGCGAACGCCACAAGGCCGGGCTGCTGTTCAACAAGCTCGTGGCCGAGGGCAAGGTCAAGGCCCCGATCGTGATCGGCCGTGACCACCTGGATTCGGGTTCGGTGGCGTCGCCGTACCGGGAGACTGAGTCGATGAAGGACGGTTCGGACGCGATTGCTGACTGGCCGCTGCTGAACGCCCTCACCGCCGCGTCCTCCGGCGCCACCTGGGTTTCCATCCACCACGGTGGCGGTGTCGGGATTGGCCGGTCGATCCACACCGGCCAGGTCTCCGTGGCTGATGGCACGGAGCTGGCCGCGGCGAAGCTGACCGCGTTGCTGACCAACGACCCCGGCATGGGCGTCATCCGCCACGCCGACGCGGGCTACGAACGCGCCATCGAAGTAGCCAAAGAACGCGGCGTCCGCATCCCCATGAACGAAAGCAAGTAGGCAACAAAAGTGACTCTTACAACGAACGAACAACTCACCGTCACGCTCGGCTCCAGTGGCGTAACCCCGGAAGACGTCGTCGCCGTCGCACGCCATGACGCGAAGGTGACCATTTCCCAGGAAGCCTTGGACAACGTTGCCAAGGTCCGCGCCCACATCGACAGCCTGGCCACCAGCGACGTCCCTGCCTACGGCATTTCCACGGGCTTCGGCGCGCTGGCCAACCGCCACATCCCCAACGACCTCCGCACGCAGCTGCAGAAGTCGCTCATCCGCAGCCACGCTGCAGGCATGGGTCCGGCCGTCGAGCGCGAAGTCATCCGTGGAATCATGTTCCTCCGCGCCAAGACCCTCGCATCCGGCCGCACGGGTGTCCGTCCGGTGGTTCTGCAGACCATGGTGGACGTCCTCAACGCCGGCATCACCCCGTTGGTCCGCGAGTTCGGCTCCCTGGGCTGCTCGGGCGACCTCGCGCCCCTGTCACACTGCGCTTTGGTCCTGATGGGTGAAGGCGAAGCCACGGGACCCGACGGCGAGCTCTATGGCGTACCCGGTAAGCAGACGGTCGCTGAGCTGCTCGCGCAGCACGGCATCGAGCCCGTCACGCTGGCTGAAAAGGAGGGCCTGGCCCTCGTCAACGGCACCGAAGGCATGCTCGGGATGCTGCTGATGGCCATCGCCGACATCCGTCTGCTCCTTGCGACGGCGGACGTCACCGCGGCGCTCAGCGTGGAGGCCCTCCTCGGCACCGATCAGGTGTTCCTGCCGGAACTCCACGCCGCGTTGCGCCCGCACCCGGGTCAGGCCGCCAGCGCGGACAACATGCTGCGCGTGCTCTCCAACTCGCCGATCGTCGCTTCCCACCGGGTCAACGACACCAAGGTCCAGGACGCTTACTCGCTGCGTTGCGCCCCGCAGGTTGCCGGAGCCGTCCGCGACACCGTGGATCACGCCGCGCTGGTCGCCTCCCGTGAACTGGCCGCTGCGATCGACAACCCGGTGGTCCTGCCGGACGGCCGCGTCACGTCCAACGGCAACTTCCACGGCGCCCCCGTGGCCTATGTCCTGGACTTCCTGGCCATCGCCGTTGCGGACCTCAGCTCCATAGCCGAGCGCCGCACGGACCGCATGCTGGATCCGGCCCGTTCACACGGCCTCCCGGCGTTCCTGGCGGGGGATCCCGGCGTCGACTCCGGCCTCATGATCGCCCAGTACACGCAGGCCGGCCTGGTCTCGGACAACAAGCGACTGGCCGTTCCGGCATCCGTGGACTCCATCCCGAGCTCCGCCATGCAGGAAGACCACGTATCCATGGGCTGGCACGCTGCCCGGAAGCTGCGCAAGGCCGTGGAGAACCTGCGGCGCGTGCTCGCCGTCGAGCTTGTCACCAGCGCCCGCGCCATTGACATGCGTACGCAGATGTCCGACGGCGAACTCACCCCGGGACCTGCCGGCACGGCAGTTCTTGAGGTGCTTCGCGAAGTGGTCCAGGGGCCGGGTACCGACCGGTTCCTGTCGCCGGAACTCGAAGCGGCTGACCGCTTGGTTGGCTCCGGTGCTGTCCGTGCGGCCGCCGAATCCGCCGTCGGGATTTTGGCCTGACGTCGAATAAAACGCTCATTTGATGGGCAGATTTGTCACGCCCCGGTCTTTGTTCGCAACGCAGGCACCGGGGCGTGGCAAATGTAGTAGAACTTATGGTGTACGTCACGTCCACGCCAAAGATGTCGTGGGCTTGACGGTCAACCGTTCACACAACTCAATACACAACAGAGAACATCCACAAAGGGGTAGAAGTTCAATGAAGGCACGCGGAGCAGTCCTGTCCAGGCGAAACGCTCACTCGGCAACGGTTTCCGACTGGAGGTCGCTGAAGGCCGGCGACACGGTGGAAGTGGTCAAGTACGCCCACGTCATAGCGGCTGGCCGGATCGAGGAAGTTTCCAGCAGCGGCAACGTTGTGTGGCTTGAGCACTCGGGCACGGGCGTCACCGAAGAGGGCAAGGAATTGTTCATGAAGTCCGACGGCGTGACTCTTCGCCGGGCGTAGCTTAAACAAAAGCCGGGGCCCGTTCCCTTCCGCAGGTAGTAGTGGCGGAAGGGAACGGGCCCCGGTTTTTGTTTCGCTGCCGGTTATGCCGTCAGGGGCGGCAATCAGGCAGCGAGTACTTCGTGGGTCTGACCGAAGGGAACGGATTCGTCCAGCGCCACGGTGTAGGTGCCAGGCTCGTGCCGGGTCACCAGAATGCCGCAGTTGGCATCAGCCGCTGCGTTCTTGATCAATGCATCCACGGCTTGCTCGAGTCCGTCGTGGATCTCGTCGGCCCTGGAAAAGGACAGACGGATTTCGCGTTCTGCAGTCATTGCAGGGGTCATTTGGGGGCCTCCTATTACTTGCCGCATGCGAGGGCGACCCATCAATCATAGTCGGTGGCGCCCTTGGATTTGTAAGATGACTGGCAAGGGCGTGATCCAGGTCTCTCTGCGCCGAGATGGCATTTAACGCCAATGTTTGGACGAAATACCCGCATTATCTGTCATCTCGCGGAGGCATGGGGGTGGCGCCGGCGGTGCGAGGCGCGCTGGGCGCAATGGACGTGGTGGCGGGATTCGAACCCGCGTACGCTGCTTTGCAGGCAGCTCCCTGGCCTCTCGGGCACACCACGTGCAATCGACACTAGGTGCCCTCGCCGGCCAGGTTCAACGTTGGTGTCGCGAGCTTTCCCAGGACTACGCGGCCTTTCGCCGGGCTACGCGGTGTTGCTCCTGGTTGCCGCCAAAGACGCGCTCTTGCGCAGTTTTGTTACCCCGGCAGCAATCGCAAGGGTCAGGATGGCTGCCGCCATGTGCGTGTAAAGCATGATGTGCGGCGAACCCCCGCTGGACGCCGCTGCGGCCGGAACATCGATGATGCCCTGCCCAGCGCCATGGAGGTGGTCCACCAACCCGTTGCCCGGGAAGTAGCCACCGAAAGCGGCGAACCCAAAGTGCAACAGCTGCTGCGCCACACCGGACATGAGCAGCAGGATCAAGGGGCCGTGAACCCATCGGGCCAGGAGCTGGGCGGCCAGGCAGCCAAGGGCGCCGAAGCCGAAAAGGACAGGGAGGGCCGGAGCGCTGCCCCCAGCCACCATGTGGGCTGCCAGTCCCAGGCCGACAGCAAGCAGCCCGGAGGCCCAGGCCCACTTGTCCTGCACAGGAGCTGCGCGCATCGCTATCCTTCCCTCCACACAGGCTAAGCGTCGGAAGGCGGTCGGGAAAGGGGCGCCAGCCTACGCGAGGAGCGTGTTCACCAACCGTGCCGCAACCTTGGCGGTGCGGGCATCAATGTCGTACTCAGGGTTCAGCTCGGCGACGTCCACATGCGCCAGTTTCCCGCTGGCTGCAACCTGGCGGCACACGGCACTGATCACGGGCAGCGGCACGCCATAGGCCGCAGGTGCGCTCACTCCGGGCGCCACTGAAGCCGGCATCACGTCCAGGTCGATGGTCAGGTAGAGGACGTCTATGCCAACCAGGAAATCGGCCACAAACACTTCCACCCGTTCGGCGGAGCAGTCTTCATCGAGCAGGTACTTCACGCCCAGCCGCTGAGCCGTGTCAAAAAGTGTTTGCGTGTTGTTGGGTTCCGAAATTCCGACGACGGCGTACCGCAGTTCGCGTCCGGCGGCGGCTTCCGCATGGGCCATCTGCAGGAACGGCGTGCCCGAACTCGGCGTGGGCTCATCCCTCAGGTCGAAGTGGGCGTCAAGGTTCAGCACACCCAGCCGCTTGCCGCGGAGTGCATCGGAGCCGGCAACGCCCAAGTAGCTGGCAAACGCAGTCTCATGGCCGCCGCCGAGCACCACGGTGAGGTTGCCGGCGTCGAGCAGTTCCGAAATGGCGCGACCGGCACGCTCCTGGCCTGCCTCCAGTGAGTCGTCCTCCACAACTACGTCGCCGGCGTCGAACACGTCCCGGTCCAGGTGGTACGCCAGCGGACCGAGCGCGGCACGGATGGCGGCCGGCGCCGCGGCGGCGCCAACGCGGCCCTGGTTGCGGAGCACCCCGGCGTCGCTGCAGAAGCCAAGCACGACGGCGGGACGCGGACCGCCGTTGGACGGCGCGGGCACGTAGGGGGTGATTGCCTGCCACCAGCGGCGGTGTTCATCGCCGTCGCCATCGAAACGGCCGGTCCAAGGCATGGGGCTGACATCTACAGTGGTGGCGCTTGTTTCCATGCTTAAAGCACACCGGACCCGGACTGCCAATAACAGCAGTTCCGGGTCCGGAGTGTCTGAAATACCGGAATGAGCCTACTTGACCCCGAGGAGTTCCTCCACGGTTCCAATGCCGAAGAACAGCAGGAACGCTGCAGCCACAGCCCACATCAGCGGATGGACCTCGCGGGCACGGCCCTGGAACGTGCGGATCAGGACGAAGGAGATGAAGCCGGCGCCAAGGCCGTTGGCGATCGAGTACGTGAAGGGCATCAGGGCGATGGTCAGGAACGCGGGAATTCCCACGCCCCAGTCCTGCCAGTCGATCTTGCCCACCTGGGAGACCATCATGAAGCCCACGACCACCAAGGCGGGGGCCACGGCTTCGAACGGCACCAGGTTGATCAGCGGCGTGAAGAACATGGCGATGAGGAAGAGGACGCCGGTGACAATCGAGGCCAGGCCGGTGCGCGCACCTTCACCGATGCCCGCGCCGGATTCCACAAAGATCTGGTTGGACGAAACCGATGCTCCGCCACCCACGATCGCGCCCAGGGCGTCCACCTGGAGCACCCGGTCCACGTTGGGGATGTTGCCGTGCTTGTCCACGGTTCCGGCCTCGTTGGCCAGGCCCACCATGGTGCCCATGGCGTCGAAGAAGATGCTCAGGAGGATCACGAAAGCCAGCAGGGCGGCGGCAATGAAACCGAGGTGCTCGAACGCGCCGAACGGGTTGGCCTTGCCGATCAGGGACAGGTCAGGAGCGCCCCATTCGGACAGCTTGGGAGCCACCAGCGACCAGCCGCGGGGGTTGACGTTCTTTCCGTCGAAGCTCGGCCCGATGTGCAGTGTGAACTCGAGGATCGCAGCCAGAGCGGTGGAGACCACAATGCCGATCAGGATGGCACCGCGGACCTTGCGCACCACCAGCGCGATGGTGAGGATCAGGCCAACGGCGAAGACCAGCGTGGGCCAGCCCATGAGCTTGCCGTCGACGCCCAGGCCCAACGGAACGGTGGTGCCGGCGGCGTCCGGGATGCGGCGCACGAACCCGGCGTTGACCAGGCCGATCAGGGCGATGAACAAACCGATGCCCACCACGATCGCGGTCTTCAACGCTTCGGGGACGGCCTTGAACACCGCGGTGCGGAAGCCCGTCAGCACCAGGATGAGCATCGTGACGCCGGAGAGGACCACCAGGCCCATCATGTCCGGCCACGTCAACTGCGGGTGGGAAGCAACGGTGACTGCGACGAATGCATTGACGCCCAGGCCGGTGGCCACCGCGAAGGGGTGCTTGGCCCACGCGCCCATCAGGATGGTCAGGATGCCGGCAACGAAAGCGGTGGTTGCTGCCACGGCCGTGAAGCCCAGGGACGCTCCGCTGGAGTCGGGGCCCGAGAGGATCAGCGGGTTCAGCACAACGATGTAGCTCATGGCGAAGAATGTCGCGAAACCGCCACGGATTTCCCTTGAGTACGTGGAACCACGTTCGGAAATCTTGAAGTAGCGGTCCACTGCAGAACCTTGTTTAAGCATGAAGGTCTCCGGGTTTTGGGGGGAGTGTGCTCTCAAATCCTATGCCGTTGAATGTGGGGGCTTCGGACCATTCGCCTAGTCTGTAACTAAGCCAACACTAGGAGAAACCGCCCCATGCGCACCATCCGCCCGCTTCTGGCCGCCGTCGTCGCCGCCCTTGCCTTCGCCTCCGCCTTGCTGTTTTCCGCGGCTCCGGCGTCCGCGCACGACGTCGCCGAATCCACAGCGCCGGCAAACGGTGCCACCGTGGCTGAAGTGCCGGCGTCGGTCTCCATCACATTTAACAACCGGCCTCTGGCCATTGGATCGGGCGTCTCCGTAACGTCCGGCGGCGAAAACTGGGCAGACGGGCCGGTGGAAATCATCGACAGCCAGGCCGTCCAGAAGCTGCGACCCGGCGCACCGGCAGGGGAGTACACCGTTACTTGGCGGGTTGTCAGCTCCGATTCGCACCCCATCGAGGGCACCTTCAAGTTCACGGCCACCGCCGGAAGTACGACGGCGGGCAGCGGCTCCGCTGCAGCCTCACCATCAGCTTCGGCTTCTTCGGCTGCGGTGCCGTCCGTGGGGACCGCGCCTCCGGGAACGGGAAGCAGCGCGCCCGCCGCAGACGCTTCCCAGCCGTTCCCGTGGAGCATCGTGGTGATAGCAATCGTGGCCGTGGCCCTCGTGATCTTCCTCGCTGTTACAGCACGGAGGAAACTTGCCGCACCTGAAGATGAAAACGGCCCTGGTTCCGCGGAATAGAGCGCTTTTCTACGTAGCTGCGAATATCTCGGTTCGGTTACTGCGACACGCCAAAGCGGCCGTTCCCGTTACTTAAATGTGACTTCGGCGGGATCATCGCGTACGGTGGTACCTGTGCCTGTTCCACGTAGCGGGCACTTCCGGCCTGATTGCCTAGCTCTGCCGCAGTCCGGAATCCGTTCGCAGACAAACCTACGGCAGAGACGGGGAACCCATTTTGGGCCGCTTTCGAGCGTGCCTTGGGGTGAAGTCACGAAGCTTCCGCTGAACAGCGGGAGATAGTGGCCGGGTGACTCCCATCCGAATCCGACAGCTAACCTCGCAGGCATCGGGAGAGGCTCTTTCATGTCTTCACGCATTCTTCGCGGCCGTCGTAAGGCGGACAGCGTACGTCCTAATCCGTTCATCTCCATCTCCAAGGCAGTTGCCAGCAACGCTTCCGGCGCAGGCCGCCAGGCAGCCGTTATCGCAGCAGCTTCGGGCCTCGTCCTGACCGGCTCCGTAGCTGCCCACGCAGCTGAGGCTCCGGTACAGCGCGACTCCAGCCCCGCCACGGTCGCCGAGACCGCCGCCAGCGAGGCTCCCACCAAGGTTGTAACCGCCCTGGCCACGGCCACCGTCAACTTCGAGCGTCCTGCTGTTGCTTCGGTCGCAGCTCCGGTCATCGAAAAGCCGGCCCCCGTTGTTGAGGCCCCCGTGGCCAAGACTGCTACCGTCGCTGCTGCTGCGGCTCCTGTTGCCGCCCAGGCCGCAGTTGCTGCCCCGGCTGTTGCCCCGGCCGCTGCCGCTCCGGTAGCTGCAGCTCCTGCTGCCGGCGGCGTCAACGCTGCCATGGTTGCCTCGGCTTACGCCCAGATCGGCATCATGCAGGACTGCACCGCCATGGTTGAGCGGGCCCTCGGTTCCGCCGGCATCCCGGTGGGCGACCTCGCACCCATGCAGTTCCTGAACTACGGCAAGGTTGTCAGCGACCCCCAGCCCGGCGACATGATCGTCCAGTCCGGCCACGTTGCCATCTACATCGGCAACGGCCAGGCAATCAGCGGTGGCATCAACGGCAACCAGACGGGCATCCACCCGATCAGCTGGTTGACCGCAACGGGTCCCATCACCTACGTACGCGCTGGCGCATAAGCCTCACGCTTCAACGCAAAGGCCGGTGTCTCCGAAGACAGGATCTTCGAAGGCACCGGCCTTTGGGCTTTGAACGCGGTTTGGCAGGTTAGGCGATGGCGATGCCGGGGCCGCCGTGAACGGCCACCTTGGAGGAGATTGCCTGGCCCACTGCCTTGGCCTGCCGCAGGACTTCCTTGGGGCTGGGCGTGATGAGTTCGCCCACGCCCACGAGATGCATTCCCACCGCCCTCATCGCAGAAGCCAGGTTCTGTCCCACGGCGATTCCAAGTTCGGCCAGCATCCGGCGCAGTTGGCTTTGGGCGCAGCGCGTCACCACAATGTGGTCTGCCAGGAGGAGTCCGTTGGCAGTGTGGACAGCCCACTGGCGTGGAGTGGATTCAAGGGGACCGGAGGCGTGCGGCCCGTTACGGGTCATGCTCGCAGCGAGCCCGTAGCCCATGTGCTGGGAAGGGTCCGCGCCCAGGAAATCCAGGCGGACGGCCCTTGTGGTGTTGCGGACGTCGAGGTGGTGGCTGGCGGCGTAGTTGCGCAGGTGGCGGAGAATCTCGTTGCGTTCCTGGATGGACGCGGGATCGGTGACCTCGCAGCGTTGAAGCATCCCGGTATGGACGGCTGGGCCGGAGGCCGACAGGGCGCCGAAGCCATCGACCACTATGGAGCCCACGCCGTAGCGGCTGAGTTCACTGGCAACTGCCAAACCGGACAAACCGGCTCCTATGACCACGGTGGTAGTGCGTTCCGTGCCGGAATCAGGCGCGTGTGACACTGCTTGGTTCCTCCTTGACGTGTGTGCCTTGTGGCATCGCGTGGGATCGCGTCCGAGTTCCCCAAGCGGCCGCAAATAAATGGCCGGAGTGTGCTGTTGGACACGTTCACCGGCCATTCGGTGACTCGAACACTACCGAACTTTTTCACCCATGGATAGCCTCTCCCGGCAGCGTGTTTGGTGCGTTCATCAGGAGCGCAAGATACGCCGTCGGGAACCGAGCCCCGACTGTTATGCACATAGCGCCACCCCGCCTTGATTCGGTCCTGTCGACCGAGAATAGTGGGCATTGGACGGAGAAATTCCAGATTCCTCCGGCCCCGGCCATTGACAATGGAGCCACCAGGGAATCCGATGCGGAAAACCTCTGGCAGAATGGCCGGAACATCAAGCAGTAGGTGGAGAGGCGGGCCCCAAATGGACCAGCACGGCAGACACAGTGAAGAGCCACGGGATGACGAGGGCCTGACGGTAGAACCGGGCGGCATCGTCGTTGGAGTGGACGGTTCGGAACACGGGCAGTGCGCCTTGGTGTGGGCCGCGCGGGAGGCAGAACGCAGGCAGCTTCCGCTGCACATCGTCACGGCCTACTCGGTTCCCATTTTTGCCGCGTCCGGACTGGATGGCGGCTACGCAACCGTGGACGATTCGGTCATCCGCGAGGGCGCAGAAGCCATTGTCCAGCAGGCCATGGACAAGGTCTCCAAGTATTCCATCGACGTCGATGCTTCCGTCGAGAACGGTGACGCCGCGGGTGTACTGCTGGATCTTTCCGCGGAAGCCGCGCTCCTGGTGTTCGGCAGCCGTGGCCGTGGTGGATTTGTGGGCCGGTTGCTCGGATCAGTCAGCAGCGCCTTGCCCGCCCACGCCAAGTGCCCCACAGTTACGGTTCCGCTGTACTGTGCCGATCGCCTTGGCGAGAACACCGAGGACAGGCACATCAAGGCGGAGCACGCCAAATCCGGCCCCCGTGTCGTGGAAAACGTGGTCGCCGTGGGCGTCGACGGCTCAGAGCAGGCGCGTGTTGCCGTGCTCGAAGCAGCTGAGCAGGCCCAACGCATGGGTGCCAAGCTCCGCGTTATTTGTGCTGTGCCGCAGTACAGCGGTTCGCTTGCCTGGGTGCCTGCCCCCTTGGACCGGGACGCTCTGTTCGCCGACATCAAGGTTCAGCTCGAAGCTGGCGTTGCGTGGTTGAAGAGCCATTTCCCGCAGCTGGCCATCGAGACGGAACTCAGGGATGGTTCTCCTGTTGACGTTCTGGTGGAAACGAGCCGCAGCGTGGAATTGGTGGTCCTGGGCACGCGGGGCCGCGGTGGATTTGCGGGCATGCTGTTGGGCTCCACCTCGGACGGCGTCCTGCACCACGCCAAGGGGCCGGTGCTGGTTGTTCCCGACCGGGAGGACCCGCGGCTGGCCGATCGCGATAAGTTTGGGCCGATGCTCGGCGCGGCGTAGGAAACGGGCCACCGGTGTTCACGCTGGACCTCACGGACATCCGGGGGCACATGCTTCCCCAGGTTGGTGGCAAAGCTGCCAACCTGGGCGAGCTGGCCAGCGCCGGATTGCCTGTGCCCCCAGGCTTCTGCCTGACGACGGATGCCTACCGGCGTGCATTGTCCACCAGTGGCCTTGATGGGGTCTGCGAGGTCTTGGAGTCGACCGACACAGCTGACCTGGACGTGCTGAACCGGCTCGCCGCGCAGGCGCGTTCGCTGGTGCTCGACGCCGGCCTCCCACCCGACATCGCAGAAGCGGCACGGTCCGCCTATGAGGCGCTGGGGGACGACGTTCCGGTCGCGGTCAGGTCCTCGGCAACAGCCGAAGACCTGCCTTTCGCCAGCTTCGCCGGCCAGCAGGACACCTTCCTGAACGTGGTGGGCGCCGAACACGTCCTGGATGCCGTAGGCCGCTGCTGGGCTTCCCTTTGGACTGACCGTGCGGTGACGTACCGGGCAACCAACGGCATCGACCACGCGTCCGCGGCTTTGGCTGTCGTCATCCAGGTGATGGTGGATTCCGTAGCTGCAGGAGTCATGTTTACGGCCAATCCTGTGACGGGCACAAGGTCTGAAGCCGTGATCGATGCGAGCCCGGGTTTGGGGGAAGCCGTGGTGTCCGGCGCCGTGAATCCGGATCAGTACGTTGTGGACTTGGCCAGCGGCGCAATCGTCAAACGCACCTTGGGCGACCGGAAGGTGGAGATCCGGTCGCTGCCGGGTGGCGGCACGCAACGGATAGAACCTTCCCACCAGGACGAGCGCGGGGATACAGGGATCCAACCCTGCCTCAATGACCAGCAGATCAGGGAGCTGGCGGCACTGGGCCGTTTGGTGGAGAAGCACTATGGGGCTCCACAGGACACCGAGTGGGCACTGGACGCCGACGGAACACTGTGGCTGACCCAGGCCCGGCCCATCACCACCCTCTACCCGCAAACCACACGCATACCTCCGTCTCCGGGCGTCCATGCCTTCTTGAACTTCAGCCTCGCGCAGGGCCTCACGCGGCCGCTGACGCCCATGGGCCTGGCCGGAATCCGGCTCATAGCCTCGTGTGTTGCGCGAACCGCGGGTTTCGCCGTCCCGGATCCCCGGTCGGGGCCGCCGCCCTACTATGAGGCGGGCCAGCGCATCTTCTTCGATCTGACGTCGGTGCTGCGCAGCAGGGTCGGCCGGAAGATCGTGCCACGGGTCTTTGACATCATGGAAGCCCGGTCCGCAATGTTGATGCGGGGCTTGTTCGACGACCCCCGCTTCACGGTGACCAACAAGACGCCACTGAAACTCATCCGTCACGTGGCTCCCGTGGCCGCCAAGTACCGCGTTCCCGAGCAACTGTTCCGGGGCTTGTTCCGCCCGGATGCCGCCCTGCGGCGGGTAGAGCGGCTCAGCGCGGACCTCCGGAAAGCCATCACCGTCCCTGCGCAAGCCACCCCCCATCAGCAGATAGTCCACGTCCAGAGAATTCTTGGCGAGGAACTCTTTGCCGCGGTGCCGCAGGTGTTGCCGCTTCCGGTCCTCGGTTTTGCGCTGCTGGCACTCGTGGGCCGCATGCTTGGCGAGCAGGCATCGTACGACGAACTTCAGACCGTGATCCGCGGGCTGCCAAACAACGTCACCACGGAGATGGACCTCGCTCTGTGGCAGTTGGCCTCGCAGATCCGCGAAGTTCCCGACGCCGTTGCCTCCATGGAGGGCCAGACGGCGGAAACGCTCGCGGAACGGTATCGGGACGGCGAATTGCCTGCGGCCGCGCAGTCCGGGGTGGCCGCGTTCCTCGGCACGTTCGGGCACCGTGCCGTTGCTGAGATTGACCTTGGCATGCCGCGCTGGGCGGACGATCCCACCCACATCTTCGGAGTTCTCGCCAACTATCTGAGGCTGCAGCCCGGAGCCGGCGACCCCAACCAGCAGTTTCGCAAGGCGGCCGACGAAGCCGACGAACAGGTGGCAAGGTTCATCGCTCGCGCCCGGGCCATCAGCCCACTCCATGCGGTAGTAGTGCGCACGGCCTTGGACCGGACCCGGAGGTTCGCCGGCTTGCGCGAGCTGCCCAAGTACAACCTCGTGCTGGGACTGGCCGCGGCACGGGAGCAGTTGCTGCTGGTCGGGACAGAACTGGCAGCATCACAACGGATCGAGCAACCGGAGGACGTCTTCTTCCTGGACTTGGATGCGGTGGAAAATGGGTTGGCCGGCGCGGATCTGCGTGACGCCGTAGCCGGACACAGGGCCGCTTACGAACAGGAACTGCGGCGCAGGCACATTCCCCGGATGCTGTTGTCCGATGGCACGGAACCTGAGGCGACAGTCGCGGCCAACGCGGGACAACGCCCGGGCACCCTGTCCGGAAGCCCGGCGTCGACAGGTCTGGTGACCGCGGCTGCGCGGGTCATCATGGACCCTGTGGGAGCCCATTTGGAACCCGGCGAGATCCTCGTGGCCCCGTCCACGGACCCAGGGTGGACGCCTCTGTTCCTCACGGCCGGAGGCCTGGTCATGGAGATGGGCGGACCCAACTCGCATGGCGCCGTGGTGGCGCGTGAGTACGGGATCCCTGCCGTGGTCGGAGTCCCGGACGCCACCACCCGGCTAACTACCGGCCAGCTCATCACAGTGGATGGGGCGGCCGGGACGGTCAGCACTGAAAGCCGGGAAGGCGTGGCCCCTTAGGCATGCTGGTGTGACTCGTGCTCGGAGTGGCTGACGGGCTCCAACTGGAACGTGCAGTGCTCAGTGTCGAAATGCCGTCCAAGGCAGGAGCCCAACTGGTCCAGGATGCTGTCCGCCCCGCTGGCATTGAGGACCTCGTCTTCCACCACCACATGGGCCGAGAAAACAGGTACCCCTGAAGTGATGGTCCAGATGTGGATGTCATGGGCTTCCACCACCCCGTCAACAGCCATGATGTGCTCGCGGATCATGTTCACGTCCACGCCCTTGGGAGTGGCCTCAAGGAGCACGTCCACCACGTCGCGGAGCAGATGCCAAGCCCGCGGAATGATCATCAGGGCGATCAGGACGGAGGCAATGGGGTCGGCCGCTGAGAACCCGGTGGTCATGATGACGATCGCAGCCACAATGACGGCGATCGAGCCCAGAAGGTCGCCCAGGACCTCAAGATAGGCGCCCCGGACATTGAGGCTTTCCTTTTGGGCGCCCTGCAGGATCAGCAGCGAAACAAGGTTGGCCACGGCCCCCAGGATGGCTGCCCAGAGCATCACATCAGTGTGGATCTCGGTGGTTTCGCCGAAGCGCCGGATAGCTTCGATCATGATCACGACAGCGATCACGATGAGAATCAACGCATTGGCCAAGGCGGCCAGGACCTCTGCCCGCTGGTAGCCGTAGGTCCGCTGGTCACTGGCAGGACGGGTGGCGATCCATGCTGCCATGAGTGCAATGAAAACGCCTGCGGCGTCGGAGAGCATATGTCCGGCATCAGCCAACAGAGCCAGCGAACCCGAGACGACGGCGCCGATCACCTGGATGCCCACCACGGCCAAGGTGATGCCCAGGACGGCTATCAGGCGTTTCCGGTGCTTGCCGGTTGCAGTGACGCCGTGCGAGTGGTTGTGATCATGCCCCATGCATACAAGGCTAGCCCCAGCCGAGCTCATGCAGGCGGTCGTCGTCTATCCCGAAGTGGTGCGCGATCTCGTGGACCACCGTGATGGCTACCTCGTCAATGACTTCCTGCCGGCTGCCACAGATGTTCAAAATAGGTTGTCGAAAAATGGTGATCCGGTCCGGCAGGGAGCCGGCATCCCACCAGGAGTCGCGTTCGGTCAACGGGACGCCCTCGTACAATCCCAGCAGTACGGTGTCCGGATCTTCGCCGGGCTGCGGGGTGTAATCGTCCTCTATGAAAATCGCCACATTGTCCATGGCGCGGGCGGCCTTGGCCGGAATCAGCTGCAAAGCATCGCTGACTGCTTCCTCAAAATCCTCAGGGGACATCCGGAAGGAAGGGCGGTGCGCGGCGCCAGGCTCCGGCAACCGCGAAAAGGGGCGCTCGCCGTCGGGAACGATAGGAAGTCCGGGAGGAAGATTCGCGGGCATGACTCGACTTTAGTCTCCCGCGGCAGTATTGGCGCCCTGCGCGATAGGGGATACTGAACTCAGTCCCTTTCCGATAGACACAGGAACCGCATGACTTCCACCGCTTCCCCCTTGTCTGAACCCCTCGACGTCGTCGTTGTGGGTGAGGCGTTGATCGACATCGTGCAGTCGCCCGACGGGCAGGCCGAATACCCCGGCGGCTCGCCCACCAACGTTGCTTATGGGCTGGGCCGGTTGGATGTGAAGGCCGGCCTTTTGACGGCGATCGGCAGGGACCAGCGCGGTGACGCAATTGCCGCGCACCTCCAGAGCGCTGGCGTGGTGCTGTTGCCCGGCTCCCAATCGATGGGAAAGACCGCGACGGCGACGGCCCGGATAGCTGCCGACGGCTCGGCCGCGTACACCTTCGACATTGAGTGGGCCCTGGCGCCCCTTGCCCTCCCGTACGCGCCGCGGATCCTTCACACCGGTTCCATCGCCACGTTCCTTGAGCCCGGGGCCGGGGTGGTCCGGAGTCTGCTGGAGCAGGCGCAGGGTGGTCCCATGGTCACCTACGATCCCAACATCCGCACCGATCTCCTGGGCAGCCACCACGAGGCGCTCGGATTGTTTGAGGAGATAGTGCCGTTGACGGATGTCGTCAGGATGAGTGCCTCGGATGCCCACTGGCTTTATCCGGGCAAGGCCCTGGAGGATATCGCAAGCCATCTGCTGGCGCTCGGAACCACTTTGGCGGTCATGACGGAAGGCGCGAGGGGTTCACTTATGGCCACCCGCCATATACAGATCCGAGTCCGCGCCGTCCCGTCCACCGTGGCCGACACCATCGGCGCCGGTGATTCGTACATGTCCGCACTCATCATGGGCCTCTTGCTGCGCGGCAGCGACGGACTTGCGCCAACAGTGCTTGAACGGATCGGGAACATCGCATCGATGGCTGCGGCCATTACGGTGGGGCGTCCGGGCGCCAATCCGCCCACGCACCGCGAGCTCCTGGCGGAGATGGCCCGCTAGGGCCAGGGTCAGCGCGTCCGGCGACGCGTGAGTCCAACGCCCACCAGGCACACCACGCCACCGATCAGCCCCCAGATGGTGGGGACTTCCTGCAGGACCGCCCAGGAGATCAGAATTGTCGTGCCCGGGACCAAGTAGGTTGTGGCTGCCAGTTTTCCGGCCGAGATCAGTGAGAGCGCGTAAGCCCAGGTAGTGAAGGCGATGGCGGTGGGGAAGATGCCCAAGTACACCAGGCCGAGCGTTGCCGGAAGGGGTGCGGCTTGAACCTCTGCGACCAATTGACCCGTCCACGGCAGGCAGCAGACAGCACCAACCATGATGCCGAACCAGGTTGCCTGGCCTGCCGTGAACTTCCGGAGTACGGGCTTCTGCAGGATCGCGCTTACTGAGGCGAGCACAGCGGCAAGGAGGCACAACAGCACCCCGGCCACGTCCGCCGTCGAACGCTGCCCCGAACCCAAGGCGATCATCGCGACGCCGCAGAAAGCTACGCCGCTGCCGATCAGCAGCCACCTCGGGAAGCCCTCCTTCAGGAAGATTCCGGCCAGAATGGCGATGAGGATGGGTGAGACGTTGATCAGCATGGCGCTGGTGCCGGCGTCGAGCATGTGTTCTGCGGCGTTCAAGGCGACGTTGTAGCCGCCGAACCACATCACCCCGTAAGCCACGATCGGCAGCCATTCCCGGCCCTTTGGCCAGACTTTCAGCGTCGGCAGCACTACGATCCCAAGCACGACGGCGGCAACCGCCAACCGTCCCAGCGTCAGGGAGCCGGGGGAGAAGCTGGGGCCGACAGCCCGGATGCCCACGAAGGCCGAAGCCCAAAGGACCACGGTGATGATGACGGCCGCTATGCCGGTTTTGCTGATGGCAGCTCCGGGCGCGGGGGTGGTGCGCGGGGGCATGCCGGGGGTTGGCTGGCCGGGTTCGGCCGGGGAAGTGGTTGTCATGTGCCAAATCTATCCGGGCATCGGCCAGGAGGGCTGGCGGTTTTCGGACGCGTCAGGACAAGATCCTGCCAATGTTTGGGGGTGGCTTGCGATGGACGCCCGAGGGGTCTTCGAAGGCCCGCAGACCTCGATTTGGGAATATCGCTATCTATGCTCTAAAGTTTTAGAGTCCAGTTCGGACGAGCGAGACACGGAAAGAACGCGTAAAGCGTCCCTTTTCTTTGCAAAATCCGAATTGAGTTCAGGCCCCCATCGTCTAGCGGCCTAGGACACCGCCCTTTCACGGCGGCGGCACGGGTTCGAATCCCGTTGGGGGTACGCAAGGAAGTGGTAAATCGGATGAAAAAAGTCTGGTAAGCTAGAAGCCTTGAAAAAAACGCGGTAGAGATACTGCAAACGCAAGGCCCTGTAGCGCAGTTGGTTAGCGCGCCGCCCTGTCACGGCGGAGGTCGCGGGTTCAAGTCCCGTCAGGGTCGCTCTGAGCGCCGAAGAAATTCGGTTCTCAAGGTGACATGTCACCTAGGCTCTGTAGCTCAGTTGGTAGAGCGTTCGACTGAAAATCGAAAGGTCACCGGATCGACGCCGGTCGGAGCCACCACTGGGAAGCATCAGTTCTTCGGAACTGGTGCTTTTCTTCTTTAACACTGTTTAAAAGGCGACGTCGGTACCCAGCCGGGTGCCGACGTCGCCTGCTGTTTCCTAGGACTTGAGCTTCGGCTTCACGTCCTTTGTATAGATCGCTTCCAATGCGCTTTTTAGCCCGGTGAGGGTTTCCCTGACGTCAGCCTTCTCGTTCATGATCTTGGTGGCGGCCTTCGCAAGTTCCTGGTCGCCGCCGGGAAGGAACGTCCGCGCGTAATCCTGGGTCCTGGTCACCTTCAACTTGTGGCCACGGCCCACGCTGTCGGCTTGAAAGTGTTTCCGTGGACGCTGACCACTTCGGAGCAAATCACTGAAGCGGTCGGACTGGGAGTAGACGGAATATGCGTCAACGATGTCGCCTTGGCGAGGGACACATTGGAGCGCCTGGGGCAGGCGGTCCCTGAATCCCGCCCGATACGTTTTCCGATGCTGGAGAATCCGGCCTCTTGAATTGTTTCCCTTAGCCGGGTTCTGTTCCGGGGCAGCCCCAGGAGTTGGGGTTTTGGTCGCAGGTGTCGGCGACGAGGGCTCGTTGTGTTTTCCAGACCTGGATGGTGATCGCTGGTGTGGTCAGGGTGAGGGTTCCGTTGATGGGTAGGGGTGGGCCGTTGTTGACGGAGTAGGTGCCGGTGAAGGTGGTGGTGGCGGTGGCGGGGTAGTTGCCGGTGTCTGTGTAGGCGTGGCTGGTGCGGGTTTGGTTGGTGAGCCATTCGGTGTTGGGGATGGGGTATCCGGTGGCGGGTGTGGGTCCGAGGGTGGTGCCGTCGCCGAAGGTGTAGGTGTGGTTGGTGGGCGTGGCGGTGAGATGAACGGCCTGTCCGAGGATGGTGAGGTCGAAGGTTTGGGCGGTGGCGGTGGTGTAGAAGTTGGTGGGTCCTCCTTTGAGGGTGTGGGGGAAGGGTTGGGCTTGGAGGGTTCCTGGGTTGATGGGGAGTTGGCGGAAGTCGTTGAGGATGCGGGCGGCGATGTTGGCGAGGGTGTTGTCGGGTTGGGGGTCGTAGAGGCAGGTCGGGCCGGTGATGGGGATCCAGTCGGTCCAGCCGGGGTTGGTGATTGCTTTGGGGGCTTCTTTCCAGATGACGGGGGTGCCTTCTTGGCCGCCGGGTGTTTTCGGCGGGCAGGTCAAGACGTCGCAGCCTGGGTCTTTGGTGTCTGGCCCATCGGCACGGCAGTGGGTATCGGCCATGTACTGGTTCGGATCCTCCGTGGCGGGCGAGGTGCCGGCCCTCGGGGTGGATGTGCCGGTTTCGGGGTTAAAGATAAACGTGCCGCCGACTGTCAGCGCGGTTTCGCCGCGCCCGACACTGAGTTGGCCTCCGTCATCACTTGCAGAATATGCGGAAAGGGGACTCCCACAGATGGCGTGAATAAGAAGTGCCAGAAGCAGTCCAACACGTATGACCTTCATCGTCAGCCAACAATCAGTCCATTGTTTACGACCATCCACGAGCCGCCCGTGAATCTCACAAAGACCGCCTCAGCAATGTTCGAGGAGGGGGTAGTCTCCCTGCCTTGAGTGCCATCGGCGTTGAAGTACTGGATTCCGCTTTGAATGACCTGGACTTTGGCCTCCTGGGTAGTCGCATCCTCTGTCCAGTTGACTTCAATAACTGGCGTCGAGATCTGTCCCCCGACCATCCACCTCCCATCGGAGTAATTTCGTTCAAGGGCCTTCTTATAGGTGGCCGCAAGCGTGTTCGAAGTATCGGTGGTCTGTAGCCACGGTTCGAGATCACCCGTCTCAGTCGCGTAAGAGTAGGTCGCGTACCAGTACCCAATAAACGCCTCCAACCCCGCCTTTGAGTTCTCCCTCGCCAGCTCAGGCATCACGGGAACCGGCACATTCTGTGCCTTCCCCTTCGCATCAGCGGGTTTGTAAGCACCCGGGGTGCCCGAAGTAGCCGAAGTCGCCGGAGACGAGACGCTCAAGGTGGGCGACGCCGTCGTCGTGCTTGTCTCCGAGGGGCCCGCACCCGGTGACCCGCCTTGGCAACCACTAAGGAGCAAAGCGGCCAGAAGGGACGACAAAAAGGCAGACGAAAGGCGTGACATGGCTAGCTCCCCAACAGCTGTTTCAAGTGGTGTGTCGGCCAGTCTAGGCGTGGCATTCAGCCGTCTCCCAGCCTGGAATTGGCTCTTGTGGATAACTCGTCCTCTCTGGCCTCAAACCGGCGGTCGAAGTATTCTTGGCTCGCTAGCTTGTCTTCGCACGCATCCACTTGGGGGAAATCATGGTCACCTTGAAACGCTCACGCATGTCCATTTCCAGTCGTTTCGCAGCCGCTGCCGGTCTCGTCGCAATGTTGACGCTGAGCGCTTGCTCTTCACCGTCGCCTGCCGCACAGAACACGCCTGCGGCGTCGTCCGAGGCACCTGCTGCCGAGGTGGGTTCAAGCTCGGCCTCGGCAACTGCCCCCAGCGCGGACGCAACAACGGGAACCGGCGGTGTTTATGGCCAGTTCACGTCCATGTCGGAGGCCTGCCTGTCCGTAAGCGCCAGCATGCTCAGCGTCACCATCCTCCCCTTGGCTGCCATGACCGGCGGGAATCCCGAAGACATCCAGAAAGCCAAGGACGAGCTGTCCAAGATGCAGGGCAAGGTACCGGAAGAGCTGAAGCCGTCGTTCGAGAAGCTCAGGACCTTCACGGAGTCAGCGGGATCGGACTTCAGCAAGTATGGCGACGGCCAGTTCGAGGAACTGATGAAGCCCATCCAGGTGTGGACGGAGAAGAACTGCTCCTAGCCTCACAGCCGCACGCCCTCCCGGCGCGCTGCACCCCTTGTCTCCAAAGCGTCGTGGCTAGACGCTAGGGTGGTATTCAAGAGAAGGGGAGTGCTCCATGGAAGTCCAGAACGTGCAGCCGGATCCTGTACCCGGGGTTGAAATCCCCGGTACCGGACGCACCATCATCTCCGAGGCAGCAGTGGCGAAGGTGGCGGGCATCGCTGCCCGCACTGTGCCCGGCGTCTATTCCTTGGGGTCCGGCCCTTCCCGGGCGCTCGGCGCGATCCGTGACGCCGTCGGCAGTTCAGACCACGCCGCGGGTGTCCGCGCCGAGGTGGGCGAAACCCAGGTGGCCGTGGATATCACGCTGCTGGCGCTGTACGGCCATCCTTTGCATGGCGTCGCCAACCAGGTTCGGGCTGCCGTGTACCGGGCGGTCGAAGAACTCGTGGGCCTGCAGGTCATTGAAGTGAACATCGAGATCACCGACGTCTTCATTGCCCCGCCAGCCAAACAGCCCGGAGCCAAGACCGTCGTGGTTGAAAGGGAGGCACTCCAGTGAGCATGACCGTGGTGGGGATCGCGATCGGAGCCTTCGTGGCGTTCATGTCGTTCTCGTTCGGGCTGTGGGGCTTCGTGATCTCGCTGCTTTTCATGGGGATCGGAGCACTTTTGGGGCGGGCCGCTGACGGAAAACTGGATCTCCGAAGCGTCATTGACGCCATTACGGGCCGGCGCTCTTCGTCATGAGCGTGGCTGAGGCTGTGGACTACACCACCAGCCTGGCCGGCCACAACCGGATCAGTACCCAGGCTTTGACTTCCCTGGCCCGCGCCGCTGCCGCCGAGGCGCTCGGTGTTGAGGCCAGTGACATCCGCGCAGATTGGACGGACGACGACGGCCTGCTGGCTTTGTCGATCGTCGCACCCATCAGCGTGCCCGCTTTAACTGAAGTGCTGCGGGATCCCAGACGTGTCCAAGGTTTTGGGGGATCCATTTGGGACCGTGCGGTGGCGGCCAAGGCCAGCGTCCTGGAGTCGGTCACCCGGCTCAGCGGTTCCCGGCTCAGCAGGGTGGACATCAGGATCAGCGGGGCCCACGTCAGGGAGGGAGGCCGGGTTCGATGACACAGGATCAGGAAACAGAGAAGTTCTTGGCCGTCGGCCCGGACCACGGCGCCTCACCGGTGGCAGGTGAAGATCCGGAAATGAGCCGGATTCTCCGTCGCGAGACCCATTCATCGCGGGCCGCCGCCTCCGTCATCGCTGCGGTGCTGGTGATCGTCCTCTGCGTGTATGCGTTGCTGGAGGCAGGGGTCCGGGCTGTCGGCCAGCCGCCTTGGCTGGTTGATCCCACCACAGCTGCGGAACGGATCATCGCCCTTCCGGAGGGCATCTCGTCGCTCCTGCTCGGGGCCAGCGGTGCCGTGATCGCCATGGTGGGCCTTTTCTTCTTCCTTCAGGCTGTGTTGCCGGGAAGGCGCGCGCGCCATTTACTCCGGGACCCGCGTACCGCCGTCGTAGTTGATGACGAAGTGCTGGCCTCTGCGCTGGCCCGTCGTGCGCGGACGGCTGCCAATGTTACCCAGGAGCAGGTAATGGTGGTGGTCTCCCGTCAGATGGTGGCAGTCAACGTGCGGCCGACGTCGGGAAGCCGGGTGAGCCAGGAAGCAGTGCTTACAGCGGTGCAGGCTGAACTTGAGGAAATGTCGCCGGTCCCCATGCCCACTGTGCGGGTCAACCTGGCCTCGTCAGGGGTGATCGGGGCATGAACGGGACACCACGGGCCCTGAACCGGGTATTGCTGTTCATTATCGGGATAAAACTCCTGGCCGTAGGTCTTTTGCTTGTACTGCTGGCTACCGTCCCGGCGGTGGCTTCCTGGTGGCATGGGTGGTCTGCCGGGGTCTGGACCGGAGCGGAAAACGCCTTCAGGCAGACGCGTTTCCCCGGCCGGGAAGAGAGCTGGCTGTGGATCGTGGCAGGAGCGGTCCTGGTGGCCATCATCGTCGCCATGATTGCCTGGCTGTCACAGCAGGGCAAGGGACGGGCCAACCTCCTGGTATCCAGTGATGACGACAGCGACGTCGACGGCGAAGTCAGGATCGGAGGTGGCGTGGCTGAGCAAGCGCTGAGAGCCGCGTTGGCCGAGAGAACCGACCTTGCCGGGGCGTCGGTAGCGACGTACGAATTCAGGGGCCGGCCAGGTCTTCGCATTCGGATTCAACCTCGGCAAGGTGTTGCCCCGCACCTCCTTGCAGCTGAGGTCTCGCAACTGGTTGAAGCACTGGATCTGGTCATCGGCCAGAAGACGCCAGTGCTTGTCCACATGGTCTCCGGGGCGCGATCCCGGTTCACCAAGGCCGAACGGGTCCGGTGACGATGCTGGTCGCCGGGCTGCTCAAGGGCGGAAAATAGTCGCTGCCAACTGACAGGCAGGAGAAGGTAATGGCTGGATCAAATGTGCTGGACCCGTCCGTGGGCGGCCTCATGGCGGAGCTTGCTGCCCTGGAGGATCCCCGCGCCCGCGAGGTAAATGAGAAGCACGGCGATGATCACGGGGTGAACCTCGGCAAACTTCGGGCTATCGCCAAACGGCTCAAGGTGCAGCCGGATCTTGCCCGGGAACTGTGGGCCACTAGCGACACTGCTGCGCGCCTCCTGTCAGTCCTGATCTGCCGCCCCAAGGCGTTCGGGCACGACGAACTCGATGGCATGCTTCGGGAGGCCCGGACGCCCAAGGTGCACGACTGGCTGGTGAACTATGTGGTCAAGAAGAGTCCCCACGTCGAGGATCTGAGGGTGGCATGGTTTGCTGACCCTGATCCCGTGGTGGCGAGCGCCGGGTGGGCCCTGACCTCGGAACGTGTGGTCAAAAAGCCGGAAGGCCTGGACCTGGCGAAACTGCTGGACACTATTGAGGCGGAAATGAAGGGCGCTCCGGACCGCTTGCAGTGGGCGATGAATACCTGCCTCGCGCAAGTCGGTATTGAACACGCGGAGTTCCGGTCCCGGGCACTGAACATTGGGGAGCGTTTGGAAGTGCTGAAGGACTATCCGACGCCGCCAAACTGTACGTCCCCGTTTGCGCCCATCTGGATCAATGAAATGGTCAGGCGCCAAGCGGGCGCTTAGGCCATTCAGCCCCTGTTGCGGTGCATCATCCGGTAGGTGAGCTCTGCGAGGAGTTCCTCATCCGAGAGGTGCGAAGCACGGGCCACCGGGGCTGCCGGAACGGCAACGCGGGGTGGACCCTGCCGTGAGTCGTCGCTGGAGCGCATGTCGTCCGGCGTGATCATGTCCGGTGCGAAGTTCGATTTTCCTTTGAGGACCTCGGACACCGCTCCGGCCCGCCAGCCCAGGGCATGCTCGAGCTTGCGCTGGTTGATTTCCTGCGTGCGGCGCGTGCCTGACTCCAGCGTGCGCACTGTCTTGATGGCAGTTCCTGCCTGCTTGGCCAACTGCACTTGGCTGAGACCTTGGGCGAGGCGCTCCTCTTTGATGAGCCGTCCAATGGTCTGCAATGCTTCGAGTTCATCCACACTTCCCACTGTTCCATAGGTAATACTGGGCAAACAAATCGAGGTCACTGCAAGTCGGTCCGCAAGGGCCCCGCATCGCCCTTAAAAACAGCCCTCCCGCAGGCCTGAAAGCGGAAATTATCAGGCTACTTTGTATCGTTGTGGTTACGGCGCGTGTAAGCGCTTGCATTTTGCTTCATGTCGTGACTATTGTGAGCCTCACCACATCAACCGCACCGCGGAAAAACCTGGTCCACTCACCGAGGAGTTCCCAGCATGAAATCCAAAAAGTTCCTGCTTCCGGCAGCTGTCGCCGGAGTCCTGGCTCTGTCCCTGACCGCCTGTGGTGGCGGCGGGGGTGGCGGCGGCACCAGTTCCGGAGGTGCCAGCGGCGACGCAGCCAACAACCTTGACGGCCGCGGGCCGATCACCTACGTCCAAGGCAAGGACAACAGCAACGTTGTCCGGCCGCTCATCGAAAAGTGGAACGCGGCGCACCCGAACGAGAAGGTTACGTTCAAGGAGCAGTCCGACCAGGCCGACCAGCAGCACGATGACCTGGTCCAGAACTTCCAGGCCAAGAACGCCAACTACGACGTCATGAGCGTAGACCTGATCTGGGTTGCTGAGTTTGCAGCCAAGGGCTGGCTGCAGCCGCTCAAGGACAAGACCGCAATCTCCACGGACGGCATGCTCGAGTCCACGGTCAAGAGCGCCACGTACAACAACACCCTCTACGCAGCTCCGCAGAGCTCGGACGGTGGCATCCTCTACTACCGCGGCGACTTGGTGCCCAACCCGCCCAAGACGTGGGACGAGATGATGAAGATGTGCGACATCGCCAAGCAGAACAACATTGGCTGCTACGCCGGCCAGTTCCAGAAGTACGAAGGCCTCACCGTGAACGCGGCCGAAGCCATCAACTCTGCAGGCGGCAAGATCGTCGATGATTCCGGCAAGGCAGCCGTGAATTCAAGTGAAGCCAAAGCCGGCCTCACCAACCTGGTGAACGCATACAAGGATGGCAACATCCCCACGGAAGCAATCACCTTCCAGGAAGAGCAGGGACGCCAGGCGTTTGAGGCCGGCAAGCTCCTCTTCCACCGCAACTGGCCCTACGTGTACAACCTGGCAAAGACCGATGGTTCGTCCACTGTGAAGGACACGTTCAAGATGGCACCCCTCCCGGGCAAGGACGGCCCCGGTGCCTCCTCGCTGGGTGGCCACAACATCGCCATGAGCGTCTACTCCAAGAACAAGGCAACGGTTGCTGACTTCATCAAGTACATCACCAGCGAAGAAACCCAGCGCTTCTACGCCACGCAGGGCTCCTTGGCTCCTGTCCTGACCAAGCTGTACGACGATCAGGAACTCGTAACCAAGCTGCCGTACCTGCCGGTGCTGAAGACGTCCATCGAGAACGCGGTTCCGCGCCCCGTGACCCCGTTCTACCCCGCCGTCACCAAGGCTGTGCAGGACAACGCCTACGCCGCCCTCAAGGGAGAGAAGACCGTGGACGCGGCAATCTCCGACATGCAAGCGGCTATTGAGTCGGCCGGAGCTAAGTAACCACCCGGGCTTCAGTCCGGCTGCCTGTCCCTGAGGGGCGGGCAGCCGGACTGCCGGCCACGGCCTTCTCCCTGACAGGAGTCTTGACATGTCAACAGAACTACAAAAACCAGACGCGACGGCGGCTGCCGGACATACGATGCCGAGTCGCGAAAGCGCCGATCGGAAGCAACTCACGCAGGGACGCTGGGCGTACACACTCCTGGCGCCATCGCTCATTCTGCTGGCGGTTGTGATCATCTACCCGGTGCTCAACGCAATCATCATGTCCTTCCAGAAGGACTCCGGCCTCGACCCCGCAACAGGCTTCTTCTCTGAAGGTGGTCCGGCCGGATTTGAAAACTACACGCACTGGTTGCTGCAGCAATGCACGGCACCCGGTGGCGGCTCGGTTGCCTGCCCGCCGGGAACACTCGGAGCCCAGTTCTGGGACTCCATGGGCACTACGTTCTTCTTCACGGTTGTCACCGTGGCATTTGAAACAGTTCTTGGCTTCTGGATGGCAATCATCATGGCCCGCGCCTTCCGCGGCCGCAGCCTGATCCGTGCAGCTGTCCTGGTGCCGTGGGCCATCCCCACGGCCGTGACCGCCAAGCTCTGGTTCTTCATCTTCGCCTTCGAAGGCATCGCCAACAAGCTGTTCGGAACCCAGATCCTGTGGACTGGTTCGGAGTGGCCGGCCAAGTGGGCGATCATCATTGCCGACGTCTGGAAGACCACGCCCTTCATGGCGCTCCTGATCCTGGCAGGCCTGCAATTGATTCCCGACGAGGTCTACGAAGCCGCCAAGGTTGACGGTGCGTCAACGTGGCAGCGGTTCCGCTTGATCACGCTTCCGCTGGTGAAGCCGGCGCTGATGGTGGCCATCCTGTTCCGTGTGCTGGACGCCCTGCGCATGTACGACCTCCCGGCCATCATGACCCAGGGTGCGAACGGCACCACAACGCTGTCCATCCTGGTGGTCCAGCAAATCAGGCAAGGGTTCAATACGGCGGCGGCGCTATCGACCATCACATTCCTGGTGATCTTCCTTGTGGCCTTTATCTTCGTACGATTCCTCGGAGCCAATGCCGTGGACGCAGCCACATCTTCCGGAAAGGCGAAGTGAGATGAGCACAGCCACAGCTTCGAAGACTTCCACCACCCCGGCCGCACACGCGAAGCGCCCGTTCAACTGGGGATCACTGCGCACCTACATCAGCGCAGTCATCATCCTCATCTGGTGCATGGCACCCTTCTACTGGATGCTGGTCACGGCCTTCCGCGACGTCGGATACACGTTCGACACCACACCGTTCTTTACGCACATCACGTGGGACAACTTCGCCACGGTGTTCGACGAGAGCCTGGGCAACCACTTCGGCCGCAACCTGCTGAACAGCCTCATCGTTGGCGCTGTGACGACGGTGGTGGCCCTGCTGGTCGGCGTGTTCGCCGCATACGCACTGGCCCGGTTGAATTTCCGGTTCAAGTTCGTGGTCCTCGGCTTCATCCTGGGCGCTTCAATGTTCCCCGGCGTCGCCTTGGTCACCCCGCTGTTCCAGTTGTTCACCAACATCGGCTGGTTCGGCACCTACCAGGCGCTGATCATTCCGAACATCTCCTTCGTGCTTCCGCTGACGGTCTACACGCTGACATCGTTCTTCCGTGAAATGCCGTGGGAACTCGAAGAAGCCGCAAGGATCGATGGCTGCACGCAGGGACAGGCTTTCCGGAAAGTGATCCTTCCGCTGGCTGCCCCGGCAACGTTCACCACGGCAATCCTGGCCTTCATCGCCTCTTGGAATGAATTCCTCATCGCCAGCCAGCTGTCGAATGATTCAACCAAAACCGTCACGGTAGCAATCGCCTACTTTGCCGGCGCACAGCCGCACCAGGAACCGTACACGGCAGTCATGGCCGCCGGTACCGTGGTGACCATTCCATTGGTGGTCCTCGTGCTGATCTTCCAGCGCAAGATCGTGGCCGGCCTCACGGCAGGTGCAGTCAAGTGAGTGGTTCCGACAATCGACGGCGGGCCTCACCCGCAACAAAACCCGATTCGGGTAATAAACGGGTGAGGTCTGCGGAAGACTTCGACATCATCATCGGTTTCCTGGCTTTCTGGGGCCTGGTGCTCCTGGTAGCCACCGTCTCGATGGAGGTTACCGGCCAGCCTGCCCTGGGCTGGGCGCTGGGTCTCCTTGCAGTGGTTCTCGCTCTCTGGGGCATGCTTCGCTTGCGCAGCAAGCTGCCCCGCCGTACTACGCGCCGGGTTGGCTGAAAGGCCTAAGACAGACAAACCAGCTGACCGGCGTCGAAACAACCTGCGCTAAGTCGGCGAACGGTGGGCAGGCGGAATAGGCTGGAACGTGCCGTCCGGGAACGAGCCCTCGGCTTTCGGCATGCACCAAAAAGGGGGCTTGAGTGGCAAAGACGAACGAGCGGTCCCAACGTGGAGGCCATGCCGGCGTCAGCATCGAGGACGTTGCCGCAGCAGCGGGCGTCTCGACGGCGACCGTCTCGCGGGCGGTGCGGGGACTGCCGCGGGTCTCTCCTGCGACCCGCGAGAAGATTCTGGAAGTAGCAAGTTCGTTGGGGTATGTGGCGTCGTCGTCGGCTTCCGGGCTGGCGACGGGCCGCACCCGCACCATCGGCGTCCTCGCTCCTTTTGTCAGCAGGTGGTTTTTCTCCAAGGCCATCGAAGGCGCAGACCGCGAGTTGCATTCGCGGAAGTACAACCTTTCCCTCTTCAACCTTGGTGGCCACGGCAGCAACCGCGAGCGGCTGTTCAGCTCCACCATGGTGTACAAGCAGATCGATGCCTTGCTGGTGCTCTGCATGTCCCTGACCCCGGATGAGTTGGAGCACCTCCACAAGATCGACATTCCCCTGGTGGTGGTGGGTGGCCACGTGGAAGATTGCCCATACATCGGCATCAACGACTACGACGCCGCGTCCACCGCGGTGAAGCACCTGCTGGACCTGGGACATAAGGACATCGCCCTGCTGCACGGCGACGACGAAACGGACCTGAACTTCGACGTTCCCCGCGTGCGTATCCGCGCCTTCCAGGAAGTCATGTCCGACGCCGGCCTGGAAGTACGTCCCGAGTGGGACCAGTGGGGCGACTTCACCGTTGCCAGCGGACAGCAGGCCTTCAACCGCCTTTGGAGCCAGCCCGGCCGCAAGCCCACGGCGATTTTCTGTTCCTCGGACGAGATGGCCATGGGCGTGATTTTCGAGGCAGGCAGGCACGGTGTCCGGGTGCCGCAGGACCTCTCGGTGATCGGCATTGACGATCACGATTTTTCGTCCTCGCTGGGCCTGACCACCGTGGGCCAGCGGCCGGACAACCAGGCCGAGCTGGCTACCAAGATGCTGTTGGACGAACTCGACGGCACACCCGGCGCCGTGCGTTCGGAAGTGGCGCCGCACCAGCTGATCATCCGCGAGACCACAGCGCCCCCGAACGGAAAATTCACCACCAGCCCGAGCTAGCGACAAGCAAGCCGGGAGCTACGAAGCCCGCGCCAATTGCCGGATGGGAATCCACCGGGAGGCCAGGCGCCGGTAGGCAGCTGCCGCTCCCGTCATATCGCCCTCGGCCAGGCACTCAATGCCCAGGCGCACATCCATGGGGGAGTCGTCAGGGTAGACCTTGTCCGCCACGGCGCCGTAGTCCAACTCCACCATGGACTGCACATGGAACAGTTCGAGCCACTCAGTGAGCTGGGTCAGGTCATCAAGCATGTCCAGGTCCGGAGCGGCCAACGCCAGGTGGGCCACGGCGAAGCGGGCGCGTTCCAAGGCTTCAGTCAGCGGCGTCCATACCCGCACGGTGAGGATCCGTCCTTCGGACTCCACCACGTCCTTGCGGTCCGACTCGGCAAACAGCGAGAACCAACTGAACGGGATTCCCCAGGTGGAGGCCCGGGTGTGGACCCGTTTGGCGTCCTCTCCGGCATTGATCCGATCGATCCGCACCTGATGCTTGTCGCGCTGCGAGACAGGAATGAGCAGATCAGCCAGCGGGCTGTGCACGCCATCCATGAGCGCATTGGCCGCCAAACCCGCCCGAATCACCAGTTGGCTGGGGCAATAAAGCAAGCGACCGGCGTCGTCCTCATCATTTTCGGTGGCGGCGTGCCGCCCAACGGGGACGCGCGTCATGCGCACCAGGTCCGTCCGTCCGGTGGGGAACGGATCGCCGCCGGAGCGCGTGATGCGTCCCAGCGAGGCTTGGAGTTCCGCGTTCTCGACGGCGGCCCGGGAACTTATTCTGCTGCCTTCGGCCACGAGTTGGCGCTGCTGCTCGGGAGGAAAAGCCGCAAGTGGTTCGTAAATGCGCAGGGACGAGGAAAAGGGCAGGCCGGCCTGGCCCCGGTACAGGTTTCCACTCATGTCAGCCAGCCCCTTTCGTCCGAGTCAGTGGGTGCCTAGTCCGCAAGCTCCACGATCACGGGAGCGTGGTCAGAGGCGCCCTTGCCCTTGCGTTCCTCGCGGTCGATGGAAGCGCCCGTCACGCGGGAGGCGAGCGCCGGGGAGGCCAGGCAGAAGTCGATCCGCATGCCCTCCTTCTTGGGAAAGCGCAGCTGCGTGTAGTCCCAGTAGGTGTAGACGCCGGGACCGGGCGTATAAGGACGGACGACGTCGGTAAATCCGGCGGTTTCGAACGCGTGGAACGCTGCCCGCTCGGGTTCGCTGACGTGGGTGTAGTTGTTGTCGCGGAAGAGCTGGATGTCCCACACGTCGTCGTCGAAGGGTGCGATGTTCCAGTCGCCCATGAGGGCGATCTGGGCGTTGGGGTCGGCCTGGACCCATTCAGCAGCCTGGCCTCGGAGGACTTCAAGCCACTTGATCTTGTAAGGCATGTGTTCGTCGTCCAGGGAGCGTCCGTTGGGAACGTACAGGCTCCAGACCCGGACTCCGCCGCACGTGGCAGCAATGGCGCGGGCTTCCTGGGCAGGATCCTTGCCGGCCTTGCCAAAAGCGGGCTGGTCAACGAAGGTGCGCTCCACGTCTTCCAAGCCCACGCGGGAGGCGATTGCCACGCCATTCCACTGGTTCACGCCAAAGTGCGCAACCTCGTAGCCCATGCGCTCAAAGAGCTCCCAGGGGAAGTTCTCGTCCTTGCACTTGGTCTCCTGGATGGCCAGGACATCACAGTCGCTGCGCTCAAGCCAGGCTTCGACACGGTCGGCTCGGGCGCGGAGGGAGTTCACATTCCAGGTAGCTATCTTCACAGCCACTAACTTACCGAACTTGGCGCTGAGCGCATCCCCTGACGGCTTTTTACCGTCCGAAAGCTAGTGCCCGTACAGCGGCTGGGTGTGGGCCAGTTTGCGGAGGCCGATGCCCGAAGCGATGAGCAGCAGGCCCGTCAGGATGGCGAACGCGGACAACATGCCCATAAGGCCCAGGAGGCCAACACCGGGGTTCACCAAAACGACAATCCCGAACACGGTGGTCACCAGGCCAATGAGGAGCCACAGCCCCCAGCTGCGGATGAAGCTGCGGGCTGCCAGTGCAAGGATGATCTGCGAGATCCCCAACACGAGGGCCCACAATCCGATCAGCACGCCAATGGCCGCGGCTGTGATCCCGGGCCAGGCGATGGCCAGCACACCGGCGGCGATGGAGATGAAGCCACCCACCACGCTCCAACGGGACCGGCCCGCGGGATCGTAAAAGTAGTGGGCCACGCTGGTAATGCCGTCCACGATGGCGAAGAACCCGAACACCACCACCACCGCGAACACAGTGGCACTGGGCAGGACCAGGACCAGCAGGCCAAAAACGATGGCGAGGGCTCCCCGGACCAACAAAGCTGTCCCTGGAGTGGTGAACATTCTGCGACCCGATGTGTCCGACATATGGTCAGCGTAACGAACCGCGTGCCGTTACCGCATCCCCTCGCGCCGTATGGCTGTGGCGATGGCTGCAGCGCGGGTCTCGACGCCCAGCTTGGCGTAGATGTGCGCAAGGTGTGTTTTGACCGTTGCTTCGGAAATGAAAAGGCGTTTGCCCAGATCCCGGTTGCTGAGGCCCTCGGTGAGAAGGCTGAGGAGTTCCGCTTCCCGCGGGGTGAGGATGTCGTCCGGATTCCTCATTTGCTGGAACAAACGGGACGCCACAGGCGCGCTCATCACGCTCTTGCCCTGAACGGCGCCGCGCACGGCTGCGAAGATCTCCTCCGGCGCGGCATCCTTCAACAGGTACCCCATGGCCCCTGCGTCCACTGCGCGGACAATGTCGGCGTCGGAGTCGTACGTGGTGAACACGATCACCGCCTGCTTCGGGTTGCGATGGCGCAGTTGCTTGATGGCCTCGATGCCGTCCATCCCCGCGCCCATGGCCAGGTCCATCAGCACAACATCGGGCGTAAGCTCCTGGGCGGCTTCCAGCGCGTCCTCACCCGAGGAGGCTTCGCCGACGACGGCGATATCGCCCTGGGTGCCCAGCAGCGCCTTGAGTCCGCTCCGGACCACGGTGTGATCGTCCACGAGCAGCACGGAAATGACGGTCACAGGCCCTCCTTTGACCAATGGGCAGGCTGGCTGAGCGGGAGCTGCGCCGCAATAATGGTTCCTTCGCCCGGTGAGCTCTCCACGGACAATTCTCCGCCCAACTGTTCCACCCGCTGCCGCATGGCGCGCAGGCCGTACCCTCCGGTTTCCGACGGCGAAGGCACCGCTCCGGGATCAAAGCCGCGTCCGTCGTCGTACACGTCCAGGGTGACTGCCTCCGGAAGGTACCCCAGGGTCACGCTGGCGTGGTCCGCGTGGGCGTGGAGTTTGATGTTGGCGGCAGCGCTCTGGGTGACGCGGAGCAGGGTATGGCGGACCTCGGACGGGAGGGGGCGCGGGTGCCCGATGACCTGGACCTCGATGGTGTCCACATACTGGCGCGCAGCGTGCTCCAGGGCTTCAAGGAGGGGCCCGGATTCCAGGCCCGGCGCGGAAAGTTCGTGCACCAGGCTGCGGGTATCGGCGAGGTTCCGCCGCAGGAGACCGGATGCCTTAGCGACGTCCTGGTACGCCGAATCCTCCGGCCAGGATCGTTGCGCGGCCTCAAGGAGAAGCAGGCTGCTGGCAAGTCCCTGGGTCACGGTGTCGTGGATTTCCCGGGAGACGCGCTCGCGTTCGGCGGCGATTCCGGCTTCCCGTTCCGTGGCGGCCAACTGCTCCTGGTCGCGTTCGATCTTGTCGTAGATCAGGGTGAGCAGCGCGCCGGCGGCGAGGGGACCGAGCAGCATGGCGACGTCCGTCCATCCGCTCATACGGAAGAGCCCGACGGCGGTGGCCGCTGCGGTTACGCCGCTGGCAGCGTAGCCGGCCCAGCCACGGAACGCCCGTCGCGCCAGGAAGAAGATGGCGAAGGAACACCACGCAAAGCTCGGAGCTATGATCACCAGCGCACCCCACGCTGCCACGAGGGCCACCATCCACGGGATCCACGGATTGCCGCGGGGTGTCCGGGGCCGGGCCAGCCCGGCGGTGACTGCATACAGCGCACAGACCGCAACGGCCAAGGCAACCGTCCACAGGTTGTCGGCGGGGGAGTGCCGCATGACGTACCGGACCCCGGAAGCCACCATGAGGACGGCGAAGCCGGCGTGGACCACGGCGTCGATGCGGCCATCGAAGCGGCTGCCTGAAGCGGGCCGTGGAGGGGCACTTGGCATGGATGGTTCCCGGTTCCGTTTCGCTTGTGGTGTTCTTTGGCGCTGGTGGGCGATCTTTCCATGCTAGATCCACGGCGGATATTGGTCTCTCCACCTTTTGGCTGATACGGCGTGCGGAAAGTATGAGGCGTTGGGCTGCTTCGGGCCGATGTGGCTGCTGATGTGCCGCGGAAGCATGGAATCGTACCCACGAACCTGCCGAGGAGAACCCATGAAGAAGTCCAACAAGACCATTGCCGCCGCCGCTGCCGGAGCACTGCTGCTCACCGGTGGAATCACCGCCGTGGCCAATGCCGTGGCGCCGGCCGCTGCACCTGAAGCCGCCACCGCGAAGGTAGCCGCCGACGTCCAGCCCGCCCCGGAGAACGTTGTGGCACAGAACCGGATCACCGTGGGAGCCTCCAGCAAAGCGGTGAACGCAGCCCTGGCCAAATGCCAGGCAGACAAGCTGCCGTTCGTAACCGTCGCCCTCGTGGACCGCTTCGGCACAGTCCAGGCCATCCTCCGCGGTGACAACGCTGCCGAGCACACCATCGAGGCCGCAAAGCAGAAGGCATACACTGCGGCCGCCTTCGGTGCCCCTACCAGCGAGCTCGCCAAGCGCATCAACGGCAACGGCCCGTCCATCGCGGACCTCCCCGGAACGCTGTTCCTTGCAGGCGGCGTACCGCTGAAGGTCAACGGCGTCTCGGTGGCGGGTATCGGCGTCGGCGGCGCCCCTGACGGCGCCCTCGACGAGGCCTGCGCAACCGCCGGTGCCGACGCCCTGGCTGCAGCGGCGAAGTAGCCGTGCCCCCTCGTGGAGTTTTTGTACAGGTAATGCCCTTTAGAGAGCGTTTTAAGCGCATTAGCTGTACAAAAACTCTCGGGTTGCTGGTGGTGGTCGGGTTGCTGACGGGATGTTCGACGACGGCGCCGTCGCCTGCCAGCCCGGCCCCCGCTTCCGTAGCCCCCGCCCCGGCCGCGGCGTCGAGCGCGAACCCAGGGCCGGCGTCGTCGTCCCCTGCTGCGGTGACCCCAACCCCACTATCAGCGGAGGCCCAACTGGAAACCGACCGACTCCTGATCCTGGCTGCCAAAGCCAACGATCCCGCCCGCGTACGTGAGCTGATTGCGGCTGGCGGCAACGTCAATGCGAAGGACGACATCCAGGACTCCGCATTCCTCTATGCCGGGGCGGAGGGGTTCAACGAAGTCCTGCAACTGACCCTGGCTGCCGGTGCCGACGTCCGCAGCATCAACCGGTACGGCGGCACCGCCTTGATCCCGGCCAGCGAGCATGGCCATACGGAAACCGTGCGCATCCTCATCGCCGCCGGCGTGCCCGTGGACCATGTCAACAACCTTGGTTGGACCGCCATGCAGGAAGCCATCCTGCTTAACAACGGCGGCCCCAACCAGCAGGACGTGGTCCGGCAGCTCCTCGCGGCAGGGGCCAGCCCGGATGTCCGCGATCCCGAAGGCCGAACCGCCCTGCAGAATGCAGAGCGGCTCGGCTTTAAGGAGATCGCAGCGCTGATCCGGAACCGCTGAGCGCCTGGTTTGGGTAGCTACAGGGCTTCGAGGACGCTCACGTAGTTCGCGATGCCCACCCCGCCCATGTTCTGCACAGCACCACGCCGGGCATGGGGGAGCTGCATATCGCCCGCGGTGCCACTGAGTTGCATGGCAGCGATAACGTGCTGCGAGACACCCGTGGCGCCGACAGGGTGTCCCTTGGCCTTCAACCCGCCGGACACGTTGACCGGCAGCTTGCCGTCCTTGTACACCCAGCCTTCCTTGATGGCCCGGGAGCCCTCCCCGCGCGGGGCCAGGCCCATGGCTTCGTACATGATGAGCTCGGCGATGGTGAAGCAGTCGTGAACCTCGGCGAAGTCCAGGTCGTCCACGCCGACGCCCGCCATGGTGAACGCACGCTCCCACGAGGCGCGGGTAGCGGCGAATTCGGTGGGGTCGCGCTTCTCGGCCGGGAAGAAATCGTTCGCGTGTCCGAACCCCGCAAGGCGAACGGCTTCCGTTGCGCCGTTGGTAGCCGATGTTGAAAGTACGACGGCGGCCGCACCGTCGGAGACCGGCGAACAGTCGGTGCGTCGCAAGGGCTCGGCGACCATGGGGTTCTTCTCGGAGATGGTCCGGCAGAAGTCCTCGCCGAAGTCCCGGTGCATCTGGGCGTAGGGGTTGTCCATGCCGTTGTGGTGGTTCTTGGCGGCAATGGAACCGAGGACGTCACCCAGTCCGCCCTCAAAGCCCGGTCCGCTGATGGAGGAGCCATAGCGCTTGCCGTAGTGCATGGCCACTTCAGCGAACAACCCCGTGAAACCCGTTGACGATGCCTTGCCTGCCATTTCGTAGGACGCACCCAGCAGGGCAGCCCCCACAACGTCAGCACCGGCGCCCGTCATCTTTTCCGCGCCGATCACCAGCACGTTCCGGGCGGTTCCGGCGAGTACGGCCTTGACGCCCTGCTGGAAGGCAGCGGAGCCGGAGGCGCAGGCGTTCTCCGTGCGGGTCGCCGGTATGTTGGCGAGGTCCTCGGAGAGCTGCAACGCCAGGGATGAGGTAAACCCCAGTGGCTGCATGCCCGAGTTGAACTGGCCCAGGTAGATCTCGTCGATGTCCTTGGGTTCCAGGCCTGAGTTCCGGATGGCGTCCCCGGCAACCTGGACGATCAGGGATTCCAGGGTCTCATCCGTGAGTTTGCCGAACTTGCTGTGGCCCCAACCGGTAAGCAGGATGTCTTTGCCGAACTGTTCCTTGAGGCTCATGCGTTGGCTCCTTCGAGTGCCTGTTCTTCCGGGTTGGGGGAGGTGGCTTCGAGCGCCACATCGAATCGTGCTTCGGTCTTTTCGCGGATCTCTTCCACGGTCAGGCCTGGAGCCAGGCGCGTTAGCAGCAGGCGCGTTCCGCCGTCGTCCGTCTGCACGATGTCAAAAACGGCGAGGTCCGTGATGATCCGGTCCACGCACTTAAGCCCCGTGAGCGGCAAGGTGCACTCGCTGACAATCTTGGCCGTGCCGTCCTTGGCGTTGTGCTCGGTCAGGACCACCACGCGGGGCGTGCCCGCAACAAGGTCCATGGCGCCGCCCATGCCCTTGACCATCTTGCCGGGGATGGTCCAGTTGGCGAGGTCGCCGCCGCCGGATACCTGCATGGCGCCCAGGATGGCCACCTTCACGTGCCCGCCACGGATCATGCCGAACGAGGTGGCGGAGTCGAAAATGCTGCCCCCGGGCGTGATGGTCACTGTTTGCTTGCCGGCGTTGATGAGGTCGGCGTCCTCGTCGCCCTCATACGGGAACGGGCCCATGCCGAGCAGGCCATTCTCGCTCTGCAGCACCACCCGCACGCCGTCGGGCAGGTTGTTGGCTACCAGTGTTGGGATGCCGATGCCGAGGTTGACGTAATCGCCGTCGTTGAGTTCTTCGGCCGCGATGGCCGCCATCTGGTCTCGTGACCATGCCATGGTGTGTGCTCCTTTGCTTAAGCCGGGACGGGTTCGGGGCGGGGACGGACCGTGCGCTGCTCGATGTCCTTCACGCGGCCAGTGGCCTGGACCAAGCGCTGCACGTAGACGCCCGGGGTGACGACGTGGTTCGGGTCCAGCTCGCCGGCCTGGACGATGACCTCAGCCTCGGCAACGGTGACCGCGCCTGCGGTGGCCACCACGGGGTTGAAGTTCCGCGCGGTGTAGCGGTAGATCAGGTTGCCGTCCGTATCCGCGGTGTGGGCGTGGACCAGTGCGACGTCGGCGGTGATGGCGCGCTCGCGGACGTACGTCACGCCGTCGAACTCTTCCAGGGGCTTGCCTTCGGCTACCAAGGTGCCCACGCCCGTCCGGGTGTAGAAGGCGGGAATGCCGGCACCGCCGGCGCGGAGGCGTTCCGCGAGGGTGCCCTGCGGCGTGAACTCAACTTCGAGCTTGCCGGCCAGATATTGCTCCGCGAACAGCTTGTTCTCGCCCACGTAAGAGGCAATGACTTTCCGGACCTGGCCGGATTCAATCAGCACCCCAAGGCCCTTGCCGTCCACGCCCATGTTGTTCGAAACGATGGTGAGGTCCTTGGCGCCCGACTCCCGGACGGCGTCGATGAGGTCCGCGGGGACACCGCTGAGGCCAAAGCCCCCGACGGCGATGGTCAGGCCGTCTGCCATCAGGTCACCCAGCGCTTGGGCTGCGCCCGCCTGCAGTTTGGACATTGCTGACTCCTCTTTGAGTACGGTATATCCACTTTGTGGACTCATTGCGTCTTGCTTTGAAGCCTAGGTTTCTGCTGGGTAGGGGTCAATGCTTGGAGGGCTGGGCTACTCACGCTGTGGACGCTAGAGTGGAAGGTGTCCATATTGTGGATGAAATCTATGCGAGGAAGTCACATGACAGTGCAGGGCGCGCAAGTAGTGGGCAGGGTGGCGCTGTTGCTGCGCTTGGTGGGCCGGAGACCTGGAGGAACGTCCTTGGCGGGACTGGTGCGGGAATCGGGACTGACCCGTCCCACCGTGCACCGGCTGCTGACCTCACTGGCGGTGGAAGGACTCCTTGAGCACGATCCGGCCTCCGGAAAGTGGGTTCTGGGCCCGGAAATCTTCCTGCTGGGGTCCGTGGCGGCGGCACGCTTTCCCATGGAAGACCTTGCCCGGCCTTCGCTGCGCAGGCTGGCCGCGGAGACCGGGGAGAGCGCGTTCTTCTCCATCCGCCGCGGCAACGAAACCGTCTGCGTGCTGAGGGAAGAGGGCTCGTTCCCGGTACGGTCCTTCGTGCTCCACGAGGGGGTACGGTTCCCGCTGGGCATAGCTTCCGCAGGGACGGCGATCATGGCATTCCTGCCTCAGGCCGAACAGGAAGCACTGCTGGCGGACTGGCCGGCGCATGCGGGTGAGTTCGCCGCGGGGCACCCGGAAGACGTGGTGCGGGAAAACCTGGAACGGACGCGGCTGGCTGGGTACTCAGTGAATCCCGGGCTCATCCTGGAGGGCAGCTGGGGCATGGGCGCGGCAGTGTTCGACACGCACGGGCGCCCGGCCTGGGCGCTGTCTTTGACCGGGATCGAGCCCCGCTTCCGCCCGGACCGCCAGGAGTTCCTGGGGAAGTTGGTGCTGGAGGAAGCCCACAGGATGACGGCGCTCTTGGGTTAGCCCAGTTCCAGCCGCATCAGCACCCGAGGGAAGCCATTGAGGACGGACGTGGTTTCAGCGACCTTCTTGAAGCCGGCCTTCTCAAAGAGCCTTCGAGTGCCCACGTACGCCATGGTCAGATCCACCTTGCCGCCCTTGTTATCCACGGGATAGCCCTCAATGACGGGTGCGCCATGGCTTTTGGCAAACTCGATGGCGCCTTGCAGAAGCTCGTGGGAGATGCCCCTTCCCCGATGCCCGGGCCGCACGCGGATGCACCACACGGACCACACGTTCGTTTCATCCACCTGCGGGATCTTGCGGTTCTTCGCGAAAGTGGTGTCCGCCCGGGGGTGGACCGCTGCCCACCCGACTACCTCGTCGCCGTCGTACGCCAAAACGCCGGGAGGCGGGTCTTCCGCAACCAGCTTCTCGACGTACCGGCCGCGCTCCTGTTTTTGGAGGCTCTGGTTCAGCTTGGACGGGATCCTGTAACTCAGGCACCAGCACACGTTGGAATCGGGGCTCTTGGGCCCCACCATGGTCTTCACGTCATCGAACACCGTTGCCGGGCGGACCTCGATAGCCATCCGCCCATCCTGCCACCGGTGCGGGGGTTCGGCTAGACTTTCCACCGTGATGACCGGATCGGGCTTCTGCCCTGCACGGATCGGCTACCCGGCCGGCCCCTGACGCGCTCCTGTAGCCAGCGCGCTCCTCCTTCCGGATCGATGAACCTCATTCCCATCGATCCACATAAAGGAGTAAATGCATGCCCGCACTTTTTAACCACACCATCATCGCTTCCCTCGACCGCAACGCCTCGGCCGGGTTCTACCGTTCCATCCTTGAAGCCGACCAGGCCCCGAGCTGGGGTCCGTTCACCAACCTCTCGTTGGCTGGAGGGGTAATGCTCCAATTCGCGGAGCCGCCGGTGGAGATCCAGATGCAGCACTACGCCTTCCTGGTTGACGACCAACACTTTGACCGCGCCTACGAGCGTTTGGTGAGCGCCGGCGTCGAGCATTGGGCAGATCCGCAGATGACGCGTCCTGGCGAGACAAACACTGAGCACGGCGGCCGCGGGGTCTACTTCAAGGACCCCTCAGGCCACGCGCTGGAGCTGATCACGCGGCCGTACTTCTAGAACAACGCGGGGTCACTTATGGCCCATTAAGGGCCTCAACATGGGCCATAAGTGACCCCGCGTTGCGTGGCTTTGAAAAAGTTTTTCAATCCGCACCCATCCACCCCGCCCCATCCTCCGAATAGCTGGTGAGACACAAACCGGCAGGTGTGAAAAAGCAGCACCTGCAGTCCGTGTCCCACCACCGAATGGATCCAACGCCCTGGTTCCAAAAACAAGGAGAATGACATGTTGTCCACAAAGCGCCCCGCCCTCGCCTTCGTTGGCCTCACTGCAGCCACCCTCCTCGGGCTCACTGCCTGTGGTGGATCCAGCACCTCAAGCACCCCTTCTTCCTCATCGCCGGCTCCGATGAGTTCCTCCGCGGCTCCGTCGTCGATGGCACCGTCGCCGTCGTCGTCGGCCATGGCAAGCACCGCCATGGACCCGGCCCGTGACCTCGTCGGTCCCGGCTGCGCCGGCTACGCCGCCCAGGTTCCCAACGGCGCAGGTTCCGTTGTGGGCATGGCCCAGGACCCCGTAGCCGTAGCGGCGTCCAACAACCCGCTCCTCAAGACCCTGACGGCCGCTGTTTCGGGAAAGCTCAACCCCAAGGTGGACCTGGTTTCCACCCTGAACGGCAGCGAGTTCACCGTTTTCGCACCGGTCGATGACGCTTTCGCCAAGATCGACCCCGCCACCATTGAGACGCTCAAGACGGACGATGCCCTGCTGAGCAAGATCCTCACCTACCACGTGGTTCCCGGCCAGCTGACCCCGGACAAGATCGTCGGAACGCACAAGACGGTACAGGGTGGCGAAGTAACTGTTGCCGGCACCAAGGACGCCCTCACGGTTGACGGCGCCAACGTGATCTGCGGCGGCGTCCACACCGCCAACGCCACCGTTTACCTGGTGGACTCGGTGCTGATGCCCAAGTAGGCCTTGGCCCACGACAGTACAAACAGCAAAGCAGGCGCCGGAAATCCGGCGCCTGCTTTGCTGTCAGTTTCGGCTAGCTGTTCAAATCGCTATCGACGTAGGAGCCCGGCCGGTTACGTGCCGAGCCGCACGGGCAATGGTCAACCTCGATCCGGACCGTCATGGGTTTGGATGCGTCCACGGTGAGGATCACGTCGTTGGACTGGCTGCTGAGCCGGAGGGTTCCTTCTGTGGTGGATACGTAGGACATGGGGGACCTAACTGTGTTGGGGGCAGCTATGGATTACTTGTCGTTGGAGCTCAGTGGAGGCTTGCCAACCAGCGGGATGGTGCCGGTAGCTGTTCCTCCGGAGCAATCGGACTCGGTGCATTTTTCGCCGCACTCGTGCTTGGTGACCAGATCGAACTGGACGCCGCCATGTTGCTCCACACCCGTACGGATGGCTCGCTCCACCACTGAGGTGGCCAGGCGCTTGTGCAGCGACAGGGGATCGCGCCTGAGGTCCTTGGTCAGGGCGAAACAGAGCAGCAGCATGACGATCACGAACGGCAGCGCCGCCACGATGGTGACTCTTTGCAACCCGGCCAAGGCCTCTGATGGTTCGTCACCACCTGCCAAAAGCATGACGGCGGCGACAGCACCGGTGAGGCTTCCCCAGAAGATGACGACGGCGCGCCGCGGGTGCTCTGCCCCGTTGGAGCTGAGCGAGCCCATGACGATGGAAGCCGCATCGGCACCGGTGATGAAGAAGATTGCCACGAGGACCATGGCGAGGACGATGACGGCTGCAGTGATCCAGCCGGGCATACCCAGGTTCTTGACCAGGTCGAAGAGTGCGCCGTCGAAGTTGACTGACGGTACGCCGTTGGTGGTGGTCACGAGGCCGGGGGTGCCGGCCTTGTCCGCGTCCTGCTGGACCTGGAAGGCGGCTCCACCGAAGATGCCGAACCAGATCACGCTGACAACGCTGGGCACCAGCAGTACGCCGGTGACGAACTGGCGGATGGTGCGGCCCCGGCTGATACGGGCAATGAACAGGCCGACGAAGGGCGTCCAGGAGATCCACCAGGCCCAGTAGAAGATGGTCCAGCTGGTCATCCAGCTACGCAACGCCTCGTCGCCCACGGCTTCAGTCCGGGACGACATTTCGGCGAGGTCGCGGGCGTAGTCGCCGATCGCCGAGGGGATCAGGTTGAGGATGAACAACGTGGGGCCGGCAACAAAGACGATGAGGGCAAGCACCACGGCCAGGACCATGTTGATGTTGGACAGCCACTGGATTCCGCGGCTGATGCCGGAAACGGCTGAGGCCACGAAGCAGAAGGTCAGGATGGCCACGATGACCACCAGCACAGGAGTGCCGACCTCACCCATCCAGCCGTTGGACGTCATGCCGCTGCCGATTTGCAGGGCACCGAGGCCCAGGGAAGCAGCGGTTCCGAACAGTGTGGCAAAGATGGCCAGGATGTTGATGAACTTTCCGACGGGCCCTTCGACCATCCTGATTCCGAACAGCGAAGTGAATGCCGCAGAGACCAGCTGCTTGCGACCCAGGCGGTAGGTGCCGTAGGCCATGGCGATACCCACCACTGCATACATAGCCCACGGGTGGAGCGTCCAGTGGAAGATCGAGGTGGCCATTGCAGTTTGGATGGCAGCCGGCGTGCGGCCGTCCACGGTGCCCGGCGGCGGCGAGATGTAGTGGTACAGCGGCTCTGCGACACCGTAGAACATGAGGCCGATGCCCATGCCCGCGGCGAACATCATTGCCACCCAGGAAACAGTACGGAATTCAGGCTTTTCGCCGTCCTTGCCCAGGGGGATGTTGCCGAATTTGCCCAAGGCGAGCCAAAGGACAAAAACCACGAACAACGAGGCGAGGACCATGAACAACCAACCGGTGTATTCCATGACCCAGTTCAGGGCGCCTTTGGACGTTTCCGAAAGGCTGTCGCGTCCGACAAAGCCCCAGACCACGAAGGCGACGGCGATGGCGCCCGTGATCCCGAAGGTAACTTTGTCGAGGGTAAGCTTCTGGTTCCGGCGGGCCGATACGGCCTGCTCGGTCCTGGCGTTGCGGAGTTCCACCAGGATCTGTTCGTATTCCTCAGAACCGGGGAGGGTCTCCGCACCTCCGTCCTCGTCGTTGAGGGCTGCGGGGTTCGTTGCATCGGGGGAGACGCTGATGACTTCTTCAGGAATCTCCACGTGGACGGGTGCTGTACTGCCTGCCGGACGTTCGTCGGCGGGTAAGTCCTCCGGTGTTAGAGGTTTTGTGTCACTATTTGTAGCCATGAGCGGGTCCTTTGCTCGGCGAGTCATGGTTTTTCGTTGATGCACGGCCTTGCGTGCGTTTTGGGGAAGGTAGGGAACGTTCCGCATGAATCAACAACATTCGCGCTAAGCAACAGAGTGCGCCCCGTCACACATCAAAGTCAAGGGTTTTTCCGTCTTTGACGGCATCTTGATATATCAATTGGCCTTGACGTAAGCCGTTGCCTATCATGAGGTCTGTTGCGCAGAGCGGTTCCCTGACTGCGCCGGAGAGGTGCTTGGAGACGCTTGGCAGGGCCTAGCGGTGCCTGTACCCCATCCGGGCGCTGATGGTCAGGCCAGCCTCACGCAGGCCATCGATGAGCCCCGGCTGGTCCTCGGGCGAGAAGCGGAAAGCCGGGCCGGAGATACTCACGGCGGCGATGACGTTCCCTGCATGGTTGTAGATGGGCACTGCGACCGCAGTCAGGCCGATTTCGAATTCTTCATGGACAGTGGCGTATCCGTTGCGGGCCACGTCCAGCAACTGCTTCTCCAACTCCCCGCGGTTGGTCACGGTCCGCGGAGTACGCGCCGGCAGGCCGACAGCCTTAAAGACCGAGGTTCGTTCGTCCGCGGTCAGGGCAGCGAGAAGCACCTTGCCGCTGGAGGTGGCGTGCAAGGGTGTCAGGCTGCCCACCCAGTCGTAGGTGGCCAGCGTTGAGGGCCCCATGGCCTGGTCCACGTTCACGGCATAGTTGGACCTCAGGACCGCAAGGTTAACCGTTTCCTTGTACTCATGCGCAAGAGCTTCCAGGACTTCCCGGGCCTCATGGACCACACTGAGCCGGCCCGGTATGGACGAAGCCAGGCGGAGGATGCCAAACCCCAACTGGTACTTGCCGCGTTCGCTGTTCTGCCGGACCAGGTCACGGCCAACCAGGGAGCCCACCAAACGGGACACGGTGGATTTGTGGACACCCATTTCCTCAGCGATCTCGCTCACCCCGGCATCGCCTTCCCGGGCGAGGATCTCCAGGATCTGGAGGGCGCGGTCCACCGACTGGACGCCTCCGCCCTGCGCGTCCGCGTCCTTGTCGAAGTCCTGGTTGTTGCGTGCGGCCATGCTGCCTCGTGTCGTTGTCCAGGCAGGCGGCCCGGGGCTTTCGTAGCCCGGAACGGCCTGCACCCTCGTCTTTCCTCATCCTAGACGGAGTTTTCCACGGACCCTTTCACATCACGGGGCTCACGACACTTATGCGCTGGCGGCCACCTCCTCAAGAGCGGCCCGTGAAGCGACCAGCCGTTCCCGTCCCGCGTAGACGTTCAAGCTGTGTCCCCGGCTGAAGCCCACCAACGTCAGGCCGGTCCCGGCAGCGAGATCCGCGGCCAGGCTGGAGGGCGCGCTGACCGCTGACAATATGGGGATCCCGGCCAGTGCCGCTTTCTGGACGAGTTCGAACGATGCCCTGCCGGAAACCTGCAGGACCAGGCCACTGAGGGGCAGCATGTCCTGCCGCAGTGCCCACCCCACCACCTTGTCCACGGCGTTGTGGCGGCCGACGTCCTCGCGCAGGCACAGGAGTTCCGGCTCGGAGCCATCTACCTTGAAGAGTCCGGCAGCATGGACCCCGCCGGTCCTGTCGAAGACGGCCTGGGCTTCGCGCAGGCGGTCGGGCAGTTCGGCCAGGAGATCGACGGGAACACGCAACCCGTCCAGGGACGTGTCGTAGTGGATGGTCTTGCGCACGGCGTCGATGGAGTCCGTGCCGCAGATGCCGCAGGAGCTGGATGTGTAGACGTGCCGCTTGGTGTCGGGCAAGGGAACGTCCGGGCGCAGCTGGGCGTCCACGACGTTGAAGGTCTGTACCCCGTCCTTCTCGCCGGAACAGAACCGCAGGGAGACCAGCTCCGATTGACTGCGGATGATGCCTTCGGACACCAGGAAGCCGGCCACGAGGTCAAAGTCATCCCCGGGAGTCCGCATGGTCACGGCAAAGGACGTACCGGCGATCCTGATTTCCAGGGGCTCCTCGGCAGCCAGGAGGTCCTCCTTGAAGCGCACGGGATGTTCAGCGTTTGCGTCCAGGTGGAAGCGGTGGATCTTCCGGCGCTGGGTCATCCGTGCCATGGGGTCTGCCTTCCTGGCGGGTTGGTGGAGTGGCTCGCGGAACCAGACGGTGTTGTCCACGGCAAGGGCAGCACCGGAACAGGCTCGCCCGCCGCCGCACCTTCGGGAGGGATGGCCATGTAGCCATCGGCCCAGGCAAGCCCGCGCATCATCCCGGGACCCGTGTGCGCGGCAGGAAACACCAGCCCGTGGACGATGCTGCAGGGTATGAGGCGTGTTTTTCCGGCGGCAGGCTCCAGGTCTGCGCCGGAGAGCATGGGCGTAGGCTCTTGGAGGGGCCGGTTGCCCAGCGCGGCAAGCAGCGGTTCGCCCAGCGTCATGAGGGCCAGCATGGCGGCCAGGGGATTACCCGGCAGCCCAACGATGAAGTGGCCGTCCGGGAGGATGGCCAACACGGCAGGATGGCCTGGACGCATGGCAACCCCGTCCAGCAGGAGCCGTCCACCGAGCGCGGCAACGGCGGCACGGAAGTGGTCTGTTCCCGACTTGCCGGTTCCGCCGGTGGTTATCGTCACCTCGGGCCGTTGACCGCCGTCGAAACCTGCCCCACCGCCGTCGAAACCTACCCCACCCAGCGCCGCCAGCCACTCTTCATCCGAGTCGCCGATCCGCAATTGCCCAACGGGCACCCCACCCAGTTGCGGGATGACTGCAGCAAGCTGCGGCCCGAAAGCGTCACGTACCTGTCCGGGTGCCGGCTCGCCTGAGGTGACAACTTCGGAGCCTGTCATCACCACGGCGACCCTCGGCTTGCGCTGCACCAGCAGCTGATCGTGTCCGGCCACAGCGGCGAGGGCAAGGTGGGCGGGATTGAGCAGTGTCCCGGCGGGGATGAGGATGTCGCCGGCGGTGGCTTCTTCACCGGCCGGGCGGATGTGCCGGCCAGGGAGTGCCTCGTTCGCTTTCGCGCCACGGCCGAGTGAGAGAATGCCGTCTCCGGATACGTCGCCACTTTCCTTGCGGAGCACGCCCGTGGCGCCCGTGGGAACCAGGCCCCCGGTGGCGATGACGCTGGCTTCACCGGACAAAAGGCAGCGACCGGACGCAACGATGGTACCGGACGCAACTATGGTCCATGGGCCCTCGCCGTTGATGGCCCAGCCATCCATGGCTGAGGACGCATAGTGGGGAAGGTCCTGGCGGGCGACGACATCGTGGGCCAGGGTGAAGCCGACTGCTGTCCCCAGGCTGGCGTGCGACGACGGCAGCGGGGCGGCACAGCCGTAGGCCAGCTGCCGTGCTTCTGCCCACGTGGTGGCATGATGCCGCTGGAGGCTGGCTGGTGACTCCTCTTGAGCAAGCATGGTCTTCCGTTTCCCGGGGTGGTGCCCGTGGTGTGGCACAGGCACCGGGGCTGCACGGCCTTCCCGTAATTGCTGCCGCGCAGCCCCGGTAACTGTTGGGTGCGTACTTGCGCCCGGCGTACTAGTTTTTCACGTAGCCGTTGGGGTTCAGTACGAACTTCGTGGCCGCTCCGGCGTCGAATTCGGCGTAGCCGCGTGGTGCGTCTTCGAGCGGGATGGCCGTGGCGTTGACTGCCTTGGCGATCTGGACCTTGTCGTGGAGGATGGCCATCATCAGCTGGCGGTTGTACTTCATCACGGGGCACTGGCCGGTGGTGAAGGACAGGGACTTGGCCCAACCGGTGCCCAGGGAGAGCGAGAGCGAACCGTGCTTGGCGGCCTCGTCGATTCCGCCCGGATCACCGGTGACGTACAGCCCCGGGATGCCCAGGGCGCCGCCGGCGGCGGTGATGTCCATCAGTGAATTCAGGACTGTGGCCGGTGCCTCGTGGGAGGCATCCTTGCCGTGTCCGCGGGCTTCGAAGCCCACGGCGTCAACGCCGCAGTCCACTTCGGGAACGCCCAGGATCTGCTCTATCTGGTCCTTGGGGTCGCCCTGCGAGACGTTCACGGTTTCGCAGCCGAAGGAGCGCGCCTGGGCCAGGCGGTCTTCGTTCATGTCGCCCACAATTACGACGGCGGCCCCCAGTAGTTGGGCGCCGACGGCGGCAGCGATACCCACGGGTCCGGCTCCGGCAACGTACACCGTGGAGCCGACGCCTACGCCTGCCGTAACGGCGCCGTGGAAGCCGGTGGGGAAAATATCCGAGAGCATGGTCAGGTCCATGATCTTCTCCAGGGCCTGGTCGCGGTCCGGGAAGCGCAGCAGGTTCCAGTCCGCATACGGGACCAGGACGTACTCGGCCTGTCCGCCGACCCAGCCTCCCATGTCCACGTAGCCGTAGGCGCTGCCGGGGCGGTCGGGGTTGACGTTGAGGCAGATGCCGGTCTTCTGTTCCTTGCAGTTCCGGCAGCGGCCACAGGAGATGTTGAACGGAACGGAGACGATGTCGCCTACCTTGATGAATTCGACGTCGGGCCCCACCTCCACCACTTCGCCGGTGATTTCGTGGCCGAGGACCAGGTTCTGCGGTGCTGTGGTGCGGCCACGGACCATGTGCTGGTCCGAACCGCAGATATTGGTGGTCACTGTCCGCAGGATGGCACCATGCGGGACCTTCCTGCCGACGTTGGCCGGGTTGACGCCCGGTCCGTCCTTGAGCTCAAACGTTGGGTAGTCGGTGTCGATGATTTCGACGACACCGGGTTCCTTGTAGGCGACTGCTCTGTTTCCTGACATGGTTACTCCCTGTTCCTTGCTGTTGCTGAAAATGCTGCCCAATGATCCGAAAGCGGTGCTTCGATGAGGAAATACCTCCCCAGGTTTCAGGCACCGAAGCACCAATTACGGACCACCGGACGGGTGGAAATCTGTTGTGTGTCTAGGCCCTTTCCAGCCGGATGATCACGGATTTTGATGTTGGTGTTCCGCTGGTGTCTGCCACCGAATCCAGCGGCACCAGGACGTTGGTCTCGGGGTAGTACGCGGCTGCGCAACCCTTCGGCGTCGAATACGACACGATGCGGAAGTTCTCGGCCCGGCGGTCGATCCCCTGGAACTCGGAGATGAGGTGGACCATGTCGCCGTCGGCAAAACCTAGTTCGGTGATATCCCGGGCGTTGATGAGAACCACGCGCCGGCCACCGTGGATGCCGCGGTACCGGTCGTCCTTGCCGTAAATGGTGGTGTTGTACTGGTCGTGGGAGCGCAGGGTCTGCAGGACCAGCTTGCCCGGTGGGACCTTGATGAACTCCAGTTCATTGCCCGTGAAGTGCGCCTTCCCGGAAGCGGTGTCGAACTTCCTGGCGTCGCGGGGCGGATGCGGCAGCACGAAGCCGCCGGGGTGCTGGATCCGGGCTTCGAAGTCTTCGAAACCGTCAAAGACCGCCTCAATGTGCTTCCTGATGAGGGTGTAGTCGTCCCGCATTTCCAGCCAGGAGGCCTTGGGCGTGTTCGGCAGGCGGTGGTGGCCGTCGGTGAAAAGCCTGTCGGCGAGGTTGCAGACAATCGCTACCTCGGAGTGCAGGTGATCGCTGGCAGGTTTGAGCCGGCCCCGTGAGGCGTGGACGGCGCTCATGGAATCTTCCACCGTGACGCGTTGGTCACCTGTGCGCTGGGTGTCCTTCTCGGTCCGGCCCAAGGTGGGCAGAATCAAGGCCCGCTTGCCTGTGGACAGGTGGGAGTGGTTCAGCTTGGTGGAGATCTGCACGGTCAACCGGGTATTGGCCAGGGCTTGCTCAGTGACCTCCGAGTCGGGGGCCGCCCGGACGAAGTTACCGCCCATCCCCATGAAGAACCGGACCTTCCCGTCCCGCATGGCACGGATGGCTGCCACGGTGTCAAAGCCGTGGTCCCTGGGCGAGCGGAACTCGAATTCCTGGTCCAGACGGTCATGGAATGTCTCCGGCATCTTTTCAAAAATGCCCATGGTGCGGTCGCCCTGGACGTTCGAGTGGCCGCGGACAGGGCACACCCCGGCGCCGGGCTTGCCAATATTTCCTTGAAGCAGCAGCACGTTCACCACGTCCCGCAGGGTGGGCACCGAGTGCTTGTGCTGCGTGAGGCCCATGGCCCAGCACACAATCGTGGCGTTGGAGGCGAGCAGCCGTTCGCCTGTGGCGTGGAGCTGCTCCAGGGTCAGGCCCGTGGCTTCAACGATGTCGGCCCACTCCACCTTTTCCAGGAACCGGAGATAGTCGTCGATGCCCACGGTGTGGTCGTTGATGAACGCGTGGTCCAGGACGGTGTCCAGGCCCGGCGTGGACCGTCCGGCAGCTTCGGCTTCCAGGAGGTACTTGCCCAGGCCTTGGAAGAGGGCTTGGTCGCCACCGGCCCGGATCTGCAGGAAGTCGTCGGTCAGCTGGGTGCCCACCACCATTCCGGCCACGTGCTGGGGGTTTTCGAAGTGCAGGAGGCCGGCCTCGGGCAGGGGATTCACGGACACAATGACGGCGCCGTTCTTCTTTGCCTTCTCCAAAGCGCTGAGCATGCGGGGGTGGTTGGTTCCCGGGTTCTGCCCTGCGACGAAGATCAACGACGCCGTTTCCAGGTCGGTCAGGCTGACGGAGCCTTTGCCGATGCCGATGGTTTCCACCAGGGCAGAGCCGGAGGACTCGTGGCACATGTTGGAACAGTCGGGCAGGTTGTTCGTCCCGAGGCCGCGGACCAGGAGCTGGTACACGAATGCGGCCTCGTTGGACGTCCGTCCCGAGGTGTAGAACACTGCCTGGTCCGGGTGCTCCAGCTCCCTCAGTTCCTGGGCCATGAGCTCGTAGGCGTCATCCCATTCGATCGGTGTGTAGTGGGTGGCGCCCTCCTCCAACACCATGGGATGGGTCAAGCGGCCCTGCTGGCCCAGCCAGTAGTCGTCGCGGGTCTTCAGTTCCTCCACGGAGTACTTGGCGAAGAATTCCGGCGTGACACGGCGCCGGGTGGCTTCCTCGGCCACGGCCTTGGCGCCGTTCTCGCAGAACTCCGCTGCATTGCGCTTTTCATGCTCGGGCCAGGCGCAGCCCATGCAGTCGAACCCGTCCAACTGGTTCACAGCCAGCAGGGTCTGGACGCTGCGCACCGGACCCATTTGTTCCAAGGAGATCTTCAGCGCGTTGGCAACGGCAGGGATGCCGACGGCTTTGGTCTTGGGTTTGGTGACGGTCAGCTTCGACTCATCGATGTTCCCGTCGGGGGCTTTCGTAGCCATGCGGTTCCCTTCAGATCCGGGCAGCGGACGTGGCGGCGGCCAGCTGGACAGGTTCCTGCTGCCTCGCGGCCTGAACTGTGTGGAGGAGCAACAGCGCCGTGGTGACAGAACCAACGCCACCGGGCACCGGCGTCAACCCCGCGGCAACACCGGTGACACTGGCTTCGTCAACGTCCCCTACCAGCGAGCCATCGGGCAGGACGTTGGTTCCGACGTCGACCACTACCGTCTCCGGCGAGATGTGGCTGCCCTTCAGCAGGCCGGTCCGGCCGGCGGCAACAACCACGACGTCGGCCGGCTGGGTATAGCGCTCCAGCGGCCCTGACTTGGAATGGCAGATGGTAACGGTCGCGTCCCGCTCCAGGAGCAGCAGCGCCAGCGGCTTGCCCACCACCGCAGAACGCCCGACGACGGCCACGTTCCGTCCCGCGACCGGCACCTGGAAATGGTCCAGGAGTTCCACCACAGCCTGCGCGGTGGCAGGGGCGAAGGCCGGCTGGCCGACAGCCAAGCGGCCCAGACTGAGGGGATTGGCGCCGTCGATGTCCTTTTCCGGGGCGATGAGGCTGACCAGGGAATCGGCCTTCACGCCCACAGGCAGCGGCGTTTGCAGGATGATTCCGTTGACCGACGGTTCGGCGCTGAGGTCGCGCAGGACGCTGGCCAGGACCTGTTCGGTGGCCTCCGGCCCCAGATCGATGATCCGGCATCCGATGCCCAGGCGTTCAGCCGCGCGTTCGATGGACCTGACGTACCAGAGCGTCGACTCGTCGTCCGTGGCGACAACCACGGCCAGCACGGGATGACGCCCGCTGTTTTCCAGGAGGCGGCTTTGTTCCCGGGCCTGTTGCTGGATGTGTGCCGCCAGTTGCTTGCCTGAAAGCACTTGGGTGTTCACGAGAGGATCCTTTCGCGGACGCGCTTGACCAGGGCATCGGCTGCGAGGACCACCTTGTCTTCAAGTCCGTCCGTCTGCCCGGCCAGTTCGGCGCGGGCGGCGGGGTCCTTGATGGCCACCACGTTGATGTCGATGTTGACGCGGGCTGTTGTGGCAGCAGCGCGGGCCGCATCTGCTGCTGCGGCCACATCGCTGATGACGTTGGGGTTTGCCGCTTCCAGTAGGTCCGTGGCGAGGCCAACCACCTCACCGGCAACCCTGATGAGCTGCGCGGGGGTGTTGGCGGCCTGGACCAGTGCGTCCTGGATGGCTGCTGCTCGGGCCCTTTTGAGTTCGTCCGTGTCGGTGGGGAGCTTGTAGGAGTCGATGACGGCCTGGAAGGCATGCTCATCGGCATCTGCAAGGCGCAGCGCCTCCGCGATCAGGTGGTCGGCCGCGCTGGTGACCCGGGCAACGAGCGCAGCATGCTGCTCGAACTTGGCGCCGGTGGTGTACCTGGCCACCATGGCAACCAACGCTGCCCCTTGTGCAGCATGCAGCGCCGCCGCCGCCCCGCCGCCCGGTGTGGGCTGGCGGGAGGCAAGCCTGGCGAGGTAGTCATTGATGGTTTCTGAGCTGATCATGGTTCGGGTACTAGCCGCGGAGCCGGCTCATGGTGGGGTCGTACAGCGGATCCTCGGTGACGGTCGCCTGGATGCGGCGGCCGAAGTACTCGATTTCCACGGAGTCACCCAGTGAGACAGCCGCCGGCAGGTAGGCGTAGGCGATCGGCTTGCGGACCGTGTAGCCGTACGCGGCGCTCGTGACGTAACCCACCGCCTGGTCCTTGTAGAACACCGGTTCCTTGCCCAGCACGAGGCTCCTGCCGTCGTCGACCGTCAAGCAGCGCAAGCGGCGTGCGGAGCTTTCCTCGCCGCGTCCTTCAAGGGCTGCCTTGCCAACGAAGTTTTCCTTGGTCATCTTGACGGCGAAAGCGAGGCCGGCTTCGTAGGGATCGTGCTCGGTGGTCATGTCGGTGCCCCAGGAGCGGTAGCCCTTCTCCAGGCGCAGCGAGCTGAAGGCGGCACGGCCTGCGGCGATGACACCGAACGGCTGGCCGGCCTTCCACAGTGCATCCCAGAGGCGCTGGCCGTTGTCTGCACTGGTGTACAGCTCCCAGCCGAGTTCACCCACGTAAGACAGGCGCATTGCGGTGACGGTGACGCCGCCGATGGTGACCTTCTTGGACCGGAAGTACTTCAGGCCGTCGTTGGAGAAGTCATCGCTGCTGACGGTGCTGATGAGGTCGCGGGCAAGGGGACCCCAGAGACCGATGCAGCACGTGCCGCCGGTGGTATCGCGGACCTGGACCCAGTCGCTGGCGCTTCCGTTCGCCGTCTGGTGGCGGGCTGCGCGCTCGAAGTAGGCGGTATCGATGTTGCCGTTGGCGCCCAGCTGGAAAGTCTCCTCATCCAGGCGGGCAACCGTGATGTCGCTTCGGATCCCACCGGCTTCGTCCAGGAGCAGGGTGTAGGTGACGGCGCCGGGCTTCTTGGCGAGGTCGCCAGTGGTGAGTTCCTGCAGGAGCTTCAGTGCGCCGGGACCGGACACTTCCAGGCGCTTGAGCGGCGTCATGTCGTACATGGCAACCGCGGTGCGGGTCTTCCACGCCTCGGCTGCGGCAATGGGGGAGCTGAACATCCCGGACCAGGCATCGCGTGCCGGCGGCTGCCATTCGTCCGGCATTTCCTTGAGGAGTTCGGCGTTGGCCTCGAACCAGTAGGGGCGTTCCCAGCCGGCACCTTCCAGGAAGTAGCCGCCCAGCTGCTTGTGGCGGGCGTGGAAGGGGCTGACGCGCAGGTTGCGCGGCGAGAGCTTGGGCTGGAGCGGGTGCAGGACGTCGTAGATTTCCACGAAGTTCTGCTGGGAGGTCTCACTGACGTATTCGGGGGTCAGCTGGACCTCTTCGAAACGGTGGATATCGCAGTCACCCAGGTCGATTTTCGACTTGCCGTCCACCAGGAGCTCCGCCACGGCACGGGCAATGCCGGCGGAGTGGGTGACCCACACGGCCTCGGCAACGAAGAAGCCGTCCACTTCCTTGGACTCGCCCACCAGGGAGCCGCCGTCGGGAGTGAAGGAGAAGATGCCGTTGAAGCCATCCTCGATTTCGCTTTCGCGCAGGGCCGGCAGGATCTGCTTGGTTGCTTCCCAGGCAGGAAGGAAGTCTTCCAGGGTGAAGTCCAGGCGGGAGGGCATGTTGTGTTCGCTGATGCTGCTGGGCTCGTAGCTGCCCAGTTCGTCCAGGTCCACGGGCATGGGGCGGTGCGCGTAGGAGCCGATGCCGTAGCGCTCGCCGTGCTCGCGGTAGTAAAGGTCCTGGTCCTGGTGGCGCAGGATGGGAAGCTGGGCACCGTTGGGGAGCTCGTTCTTGCCCTTTTGCGCGGGGACCGGCGTGGTCTTGACGTACTGGTGGGCCAGGGGGAGGAGCGGCACGGACATTCCGATGAGCTCGCCCACCTTGGCGCCCCAGAAGCCGGCGCAGGAAACCACAATGTCCGCGGGGATTACGCCGTCGGCGGTCTCGACGCCGGTCACGCGGCGGTTTGATTGTTCGATCCCGGTCACCTCGGTGTTGCCGATGTACTTTACGCCGGCGGCTTCAGTGCGCTTGATGAGCAACTGGACTGCGCGGGCAGCCAGGGCCAGGCCGTCGGTAGGTACGTGGAGGCCGCCGAGGATGTCTTCTTCGTTGATGAGCGGGTACAGCGCCTTGCACTCTTCGCGGGAGAGGATCTTGCCGTCGATGCCCCACGCCTGCGCATAACCGAGCTTGCGCTTGAGGTCCGCCAGGCGGGTTTCCGTGGTGGCAACTTCAAGGCCGCCAACCTGGTTGAAGCAGCTCTGGCCGTCCTCTTCCAGGGACAGCAGCTTCTCCACCGTGTACTTGGCGAAAAGGGCCATGGACTTGGAGGGGTTGGTCTGGAACACCAGTCCCGGTGCGTGCGAGGTGGAACCACCAGGCATGTTCAGGGGTCCCTGGTCCAGGACCGTGATGTTGTTCCAACCACGGGTGACGAGTTCGTCGGCGAGGTTGGTGCCGACGATCCCGGCTCCGATGATGACAATGCGAGGCGTGGTTGCCATGAAAGATTCTCCTGCAGAAATTCGTGTGGGGGCGGGCTGGGGCTGGCTGGTCAGCGGAAGACGACCGTGCTGGTCTGGTCCAGAAGGACGCGGTGTTCGCAGTGCCAGCGGACGGCGCGGGAAAGCGCCAGGGCTTCGGCATCCTGGCCCACGGTGGACAGCGCATTGGGGCCGTAGCTGTGGTCCACGCGGATGACCTCCTGCTCGATGATCGGTCCCTCGTCCAGGTCCGCGGTGACGTAGTGGGCTGTTGCGCCTACCTGCTTCACGCCGCGGTCATAGGCCTGGTGGTAGGGGCGTGCGCCCTTGAAGCCGGGAAGGAAGGAATGGTGGATGTTGATCGCACGTCCTTCCAGCTTGCGGCAAAGATCGTTGGAAAGCACCTGCATGTAGCGGGCCAGGACCACCAGGTCTGCCTGGTATTCGTCCACAATGTCCAGGAGCTTCTGCTCCGCCTCGGCCTTGGTGTCGGGGGTCACCGGGATGTGGATGAAGGGCAGGCCCGCTGCCTCGGCCATGGCGCGGTGGGTCTCGTGGTTGGAGACAACTGCCACGAGCTCGCCGCCCAGGCTGCCTCCGCGCCAGCGGAAGATGAGGTCGTTGAGGCAGTGGCCAAACTTGGAGACCATTACCAGTACTCGTTGCTTGGTTTCGTCATGGAAGCTGAACTTCATGTCGAAGCGGTCCGCGATGGAGCGGAACTCGTCCTCAAGCTGCTGCGGCGTGTAGCTCCGGGCGCCGGAGAACGCTGTGCGCAGGTGAAGCGTCTGGCGCAGGCTGTCGTCAAACTGCTGGTGTTCTTCGATGTTGAAGCCGCGCTCGAAGAGGAAAGTGGTGACGGCGTGCACGATGCCCGGCTGTTCGACGCACGACAGTGTGAGTACGAACTTCTGCGTCTGCTCGTCCTTGAGCTGGCCGCGTTCTGCCGGAAGGGTGCTGAGGTGTGAGTCTGAAGCCACGAGGGTCATGGGTCCTCCTTGGGGGTTTGCCTAGATATATTCCTGAAATACGAACTGATATATTAGGATTGGAAATCAGCGTATACTGGTGTCCGGAACAGGTCAATAGTTTTCCCGGTTTTGAAGAAGGAGTTGGCGCAGTGGCCACTGGAACTCTCGCAAGCATCGGCGATGCCACCAGGAAATCTCTAGCTGACGTGGCCTATGAACGGCTGCGCGACCGGCTGCTGATGCTTGACATCAAGCCGGGGGACATCCTTAACGACGAACAGCTCGCCAAAGAACTGGAAGTCGGACGGACTCCTGTCAGGGAAGCTTTGAAGCGGCTGGAACTGGACCGCTTGGTGATTACCTACCCGCGGCGCGGAACGTTCGCCACCCGCGTGGAAGTGACCGACCTCGCCTTCATCTCCGAAATCCGGGCGCAACTCGAACCCCTTGCGGCGGCTCGTGCGGCACGGGTTGCCTCCGAGGCGACCAAAGCGCACCTGCGGGACGTGATGCAGGCGGTCGAGAATTTTGACGTCAAGGCGGCATCGGTGGTTGAGACGCTGCGCCTCGACGCCAGCGTTCACCAGGGCATCTATGCAGCGGCCGCGAATCCCCACCTGGAAGACGTGCTGATCCGCTACGACAACCTGGCCACGCGCATCTGGTGCATGGTCCTTGACCGCTTGCCGGATCTCGAGCATCACGTCCGCGAACACCTGGATCTCCTGCGGGCAGTCATCGATGGCAAGGAAGAAGAGGCCGCCGAGCTCGCCCGTGTCCATGTCAATGGGTTCGAGCGTGCCGTGCGGCAGGCCCTGTTCGCGGCCTGAGCCCACGGCGCCCCGGCTGAGTGGTTGACTCGGTGGCGGGTCGGTTGCATACTGGTCTTCTCACTAATATATCACCCGGATATCAGACGGTCCTGGCCCTTGCCGGCGTCGTGTCCGGGCTCGTGTGACGCCATCACAGCCCAGCCTCCCGGAGTATCACGTGACTACACGACACCCTCTTTTCGAACACATCCCGCTCACGGGCAGCAGCCGCGTTAAGCGGGGCATGGCGGAGATGCTCAAGGGCGGCGTCATCATGGACGTCGTTAACGTCGAGCAGGCCCGCATCGCCGAGGACGCCGGTGCTGTCGCCGTCATGGCGCTTGAGCGCGTACCGGCTGATATCCGCGCCCAGGGTGGCGTGTCCCGGATGTCCGATCCCGACATGATCGATCAGATCATTGCGGCGGTGTCGATCCCGGTGATGGCCAAGGCCCGTATCGGCCACTTCGTCGAAGCCCAGGTCCTGCAGTCCCTTGGTGTTGACTACATCGACGAGTCCGAGGTCCTGACCCCGGCCGACTACGTCAACCACATCGACAAGTGGAACTTCACCGTTCCCTTCGTCTGTGGTGCCACCAACCTGGGTGAGGCTCTTCGCCGCATCAACGAGGGCGCGGCGATGATCCGGTCCAAGGGCGAAGCCGGTACCGGTGATGTGTCGAATGCGACCGGGCACATGCGCAAGATCCGCGCCGAGATCGCCAAGCTGTCAGCTCTTCCGGAGGATGAGTTGTATGTTGCGGCCAAGGAGCTCCAGGCCCCGTACGAGCTGGTCAAGGAAGTCGCTGCCATGGGCAAGCTTCCGGTGGTGCTGTTCACCGCCGGCGGTATCGCGACCCCGGCTGATGCTGCGATGATGATGCAGCTCGGCGCTGATGGCGTGTTCGTTGGTTCGGGTATCTTCAAGTCCGGCAACCCCGCAGAGCGCGCTGCCGCCGTCGTCAAGGCCACTGCCTACTATGACGATCCTGATGTAATCGCGAAAGTCTCCCGCGGCCTGGGCGAGGCCATGGTCGGGATCAACGTCGACGACGTCCCCCAGCCCCACCGCCTCGCGGAACGCGGCTGGTGATGGTGATGGCACAGACGAAGCCGGCCAGGACGGTCGAAGGGCGCGCCTTGCGCAAGGACTGGGCCCAACTGCCAGGCCACATGGTGGAAGTGTGGCTGAAGGGCGACCGCATAATGACCGGGGTTGTGGAACAGGCGGCCGCCGATGACTCCGTCCTCTGGATCGCAGCGAATGGAGCGGACCGGCGGAAGCTTTTCGATCAGTCCACCGGCTATGAGGTGTGGGCGTAACGGGCCCACGAAACTGACCGGTTCACGCCTCGTCCTCGGGCCTGGTGGTGAGGATCCGCTGGGCCCTCTTCTGCAGGATCTCCAGCGACTCCTTGATCAGGGGCGAAGAAATACTGCCCCTGCGAACGGCTGCCACGATGCGCCGTGCCGGTTTTCCCTTGCCGGTGATACGTAGCCGCACCACGTTTTCGGCACTGTGCAGCGGTGCCAGCCGGGGCAGCAAGCCCACGCCCAGCCCCGCGCCCACGAACGCGATCTGCGTTTCCCATTCAACCGCCTCATGCGCGATGCGTGGTGTTACCCCGACCGCGGTGAACGCCGCCGTGAACAGTGAATGGTAGGTGGACCCGGCGGCCTCCGTGATCCAGGGTTCGGACGCAAGCTCCTCCAACGTCACCGTTTCCCGTGCAGCAAGGGGATGGTCTGCGGGGATGATCACGTCCAGCGGGTCGTCGAGCAGGACGGTCTGCTCGAAGCGGGGATCATCCTCGCCATAGGTGTCGGACTGCATGGCGACGATGACGGCAAGGTCGATGCGCTCTGCAACCAGCAGGTCGAAGCAGCGTGAAGGGTTGGCCTCGAGTACCTGCACCTCCAGAAGAGGGCGTGTTGAGCGCAGCGTGGCGGCCAGCGGCGCAAGCAACTGGGCCGCCGCCGTCGAGAATCCGCCAAGGCCAAAGTGCGACTGCACCTGGTCGCCGGCCTCCATGGCCGCCGCGCGAAGGCTTTCCCATTCGGCGATGAGCTTGTCCGAACCCGCCACCAGGAAGCGCCCCGTGGCAGTCAGCCGCACGCCCCGACCGTCTTTTGTCAGCAGCTGCATTCCCAGTACGCGCTGGAGTTCGCGCAGCTGCGCAGAGACGGCGGAGGGGGAGTATCCCGTGAGTTCGGCAGTTGCCCCCACGGTGCCGCATCGGGCGAAAACGCGAAGGGTTACCAGCCTCTGATCGATCATGCAACCATCATGCACCTATTGCGCAGGGTTATCTCCTAAATATTGCGCTTTTGTTGCAGTTCAATCGTCCCTAATCTCTTACTACGAAGACTTCGCCAACGCCGCCTGCGACGATGCAAAAGCGGACCCCCCATGAATCGCATACTTACCCAGCCTCCCGGGAGGAAACCCATGACTGCTCAAGTGAACGCGCCCCTCAATTCACGCGGAAAACTCGCCGCAACACTGCCTGCAGAGCAGCTGGCCGAGATCAGCGCGCTGTTCGAGTTCCGGCGCACCGGATACTCCCTCGATGCCCCGTTCTACACCGACCCGACGATCTTCAAGATCGACATGGAAGCCATCTTCGGCCAGCACTGGATTTTTGCCGGAAGCGTCGCCGAACTGCCCGAGCCGGGCGACTACATCACGGTGGACTACGGCCCGTACTCGCTGATCGTCCTGCGTAACGACGACGGCGGCGTCAACGTCCTGCACAACGTGTGCCGCCACCGCGGTGCCCGGGTCCTCACAGAGTCCGCCGGTTCCACTGGCAACCTCGTGTGCGGCTACCACTCCTGGACCTACTCGCCCGAAGGCAACCTGATCCACGCCTCGGCACCGGGTGAGGCCAAGTTCGACAAGAACTGCTTCGCCCTCAAGCGTGCCCACAGCCGCGAGGTTGCCGGGCTCATCTTTGTCTGCATCGCCGACGAGCCGCCCACCGACTTCGACGAGACCTCCAAGATCTTCGAGCCCTACCTGGCGCCCCACGATCTGTCCAAGACGAAGATTGCCTACCAGCAGAACATCATCGAAGAGGGCAACTGGAAGCTCGTCATGGAGAACAACCGTGAGTGCTACCACTGCGACGGCCACCCGGAATTGGCATGCTCCCTGTTCCCCACCTGGGGCCTGACCGAGGGCCTGATTCCGGCCCACCTTGAAGAGGTATGGGACCGTAACAAGGAAGCACAGTCCTCCCTCGAGGAGCGTTGCCGCCGCTACGGGCTGCCCTACGAGGTAGTCGAGGAACTCGATACCCGTATCGCCGGTATCCGCATCTCGCGCGAATCCCTGGACGGTGAGGGCGAATCCTTCTCGGCCGACGGGCGCAGGCTTTCCAAGAAGCTGCTTGGCGATCTGCCGGACTTCCGCCTCGGACGCTGTTCGATGCACCTGCAGCCCAACAGCTGGTTCCACTTCCTGGGCGACCACGTGATCACTTTCGGTGTCTTCCCGATCAATGAGCACCAGTCCCTGGTCCGCACCACCTGGCTGGTAGCCGACGACGCCGTGGAAGGTGTCGACTACGACCTCGAGAAGCTCACCTACACCTGGAAGCAGACGAACCTGCAGGACAAGGCGTTTGTGGAGCTGTGCCAGACGGGTGCAGGCAGCCCCGCCTACGAACCCGGCCCGTACATGAAGAGCGAGTACCAGGTGGAGGCCTTCATCAACTGGTACGTCCAGCGCGTGCAGGAGCACTTGGCATGATTGAACTCCTCACCGAAACGGCCATCCAGGAGCCACAGCGCATCCGGGGTCTTGAGATGCCGTGGAACCGGGTGATGGGCAGCACCGAGGCACCCGCCCGCGCTGCCCGCGCCCTGGGTCCCTGGCATCCGCAGGAGTTCATGGCCGAATGCGTGGAGACCGTTCCGGAAGCCGGCGGCCTCATGACGTTCGTCTTCCGGAGGTGCGACGGCGCCCCCCTCGCCTTCCGTGCCGGGCAGTACGTCAACGTCGCCTTCCCGGTGAACGGCGAGGACCAGGAACCGGTGGACCGCAGCTACTCACTGTCCAGCTCACCCACCGAGCCATGGACTTTCAGCATCAGCGTCAAGCGCGATGCCGGCGGCTTCGTCTCGCCCTGGGTCCACGAGAACGTCAAGCCCGGGACCGTCCTGGAAATGCTCGGACCAGTGGGTGCCTTCCACCTGCCTGATGCGGACCGGCGTGCACGGTACCTGTTGCTTGCCGCCGGGGCAGGCATCACACCGATCATGTCGATGGTGCGCACCATCCATTCACTGCCCGGACACGCCGACGTCGTGGTGCTGTACCACGGGGCCGAAGCTGGCGGTTTTGCGTTCCACCGCGAGCTTGCCTACATCGCCTCCGTGGATTCGCGGATCCGGGTCTTCTACTCCCTCGGCGACCGCAGCAAGCCCGAGGGCTGGGAAGGCCTCAGCGGAAGGTTGACGACGGCCATGCTTGAAGAAGTGGCCCCCGACGCCAACGGCAGGCAGGTCTATGCCTGTGGCCCCGAGGGTTACCTGAACACGGCCACCGAGCTCCTGAAGAAGGTGGGCGTCGACGATACCTCCATTTACATGGAGTTCTTCTCCGGAGACCGCCAGACGCTCCTCGAATACCAGGCGGAAGTGGCGCTCGCGGCAGATATTGCCGAGGAAATCGCGGAAGAAATCGCCGATTCCGCCGAGGACTACTACGAAAGCCAGCCCGCTGCGTTCGGGCTCTACGAGCCAGGCTATGACGCCGACGGAACGTTGGAAGCCACGGGACTGCCGCTGGAAGCCTCCGAACCGGACGCGTCAGGTTCCCAAGCGTCCGACGGCACCAGCCCGGCGCCCGAGGCCGCCACTCCGGATGCCTCCAGCTTCGTCACCGTTGGAACAGGAAGCCTCACTTTGTCCTTCCTGCGCACCGGCGTCAACGTTCGCATCGACCCTGAGGAGCACATCCTCGAGGTGGCGCAGCGTGCCGGCGTCAGGATTGGCGCCAACTGCAAAGAGGGCATGTGTGGCTCCTGCAAGGTGGTCAAGCTGTCCGGCGAGGTTGACATGAACCACCAAGGCGGAATCCGGGCGCGTGAAATCGACGCCGGAAAGTTCCTGCCCTGCTGCTCCACGGCGCGCACCGATATGGTGATCGACGCCTAGCTGCTACCGGAGTCCCGCACTGTGGGCCAGCGCAATGGCCTCAGTGCGGGACCGGACATCCAGCTTCCGGAACAGGTTCCGGAGATGGAATTTCACCGTGTTTTCACTGATGTTCAACTCTGCGGCGATGGCGCGGTTTCGTTGCCCGGCGGCCAGGAACTGAAGAACTTCCAGCTCCCTTGCGGCCAGGCCCCACGCCGCAACGTCCCCCGCAGGCGCCGATGGCGGATCCAGTGGCAGCGACACCGAGATGTCTGCGCCCCATCCGTGCATCACGTCAACACTCATCTTGCCGTTCAGGGCCTGCACCCTCTGGCGGAGCCGTTCCACATTGGAGCCATCGGCTGACAGTTCGCCGCGTCCATCATCCCGGACGTTGATCAGCAGGTTCTCCCCGTCGCAGTCCCATTGGGCCCGGACGCGGTGGACGTCCGGCTGCTCAGCGATGGCCAGGACCAGGCCGCGGACTACGGCCCGGGCGGCATGGGCCACTTCTCCAGGCAGTGCACGTCCGTTTGCGGGTGGTTCGATGAACTGGATGTCGATATTGCTGAAGTGCATCAGGGGCCGCAGGTCTTCACGAAGCCTTTCGAAGGCCGTGCTGACGGGTTCCTCCACAAGATCGCTGGTGCGGTCATTCAAGGTCCTAAGGCCGATCAAGGCCTTGACGGTCAGGTCCGTGACGAATGTCCGGGCCGCGTGGTCGTCCATGGTGGTGGACCGCAGGGCGGCCAGTACCGTTTCGAGCGTGGTGGAGTGCTGGTCCACCAGCTCTGCCGTGACGCGGATTCGTTCCGCTGACGCGGCCCGGGATTCCAAAAGATACGACGGCGGCGCGTCGCTGACCTTCTCTTGGATACGAGCAGCTGTGAGTTCCCAAAGGTAAGAGGCGACGCGCAGCGCTTCGTTGTCCTCGGGTAGCAGTGGGTCAGGGAGTACCGGGTCCGTGAGGACCAGCAGGGCGTTGCTGGCCGGGTATGAGAAAGCCAGGATATCCCGCTCCTGGCCGGCGATCACTGCACTGGACCGCCAGGGACCTTTCCCCTCCATTGCCGCCCGGACCCCGTCCAGCTCCGGGATGGAGACGCGGCTGACAATGCCCTCGTCGCCGGCTTTCTTTTGGGGTCGGCCGGTGCAGTCTTCCGTAAAGATCACCAACGCACTGGACGTGACGAACGGCGAAAGGGCTGTCCTGAGGCCGTCGGCTATGCGCGCCAAGGGTGCCTGGGTGATGTCTGCGATAGCAGCCAGAAGCTGCCAGGGGATGTCGGAGTGCTGGGACATGCTCCAAGCCTAAAGCAGGGGTACGAGCCCTGCCTACCCGAAAGGGTGGCGAAGACTGTTCTTTATTGGCGTTCTTCCCACCTGAACCAGTCGGAAGAATTGTTGTATCGCCCAAACGGCTCCGCCGACTACCCATGAAGGAGTGGAATGTGAATATCATCGCGGAATCAGCGACGACCACCAGTGACGGCGTCGCCGCCAACGCCTCTTTGATCCTCGGCGAGCTCGCCGGCGTCGCCTCCGGCATGGATTACGGACAAGTTGCGGGCCTCGCAGAAAGGATTGGCGCGGCCCACCGCGTCTTCCTGGCCGGGGCCGGCCGGAGCGGCCTGGTGCTCCGCATGGCGGCGATGCGCCTGATGCATCTGGGCCTGACGGTCCACGTGGCCGGCGACACCACCACCCCGGCCATCACTGCCGGGGACCTGCTGGTGGTGGCATCCGGTTCGGGCACGACGTCAGGGGTGGTCAAAGCAGCTCAGACAGCGCTCGCAGCCGGAGCCCAGGTTGCCGCGATCACCACCAACCCTTCCTCCGCTGTGGCCGGTTTCGCCGACACCCTGGTGGTCATTCCGGCCGCGCAAAAGACAGATCACGGTTCCACTGTTTCGAAGCAATACTCCGGCAGCCTCTTTGAACAATCCCTGTTCCTGGTGACCGAGTCGGTCTTCCAGGCCCTCTGGGAAGCCACGGACGAACCCGCCGAAAAGCTCTGGTTGCGTCACGCGAACCTCGAATAAAAGCCCTTTCCTTCCAAGCCCAAAGCTATCCACAACAAGAAAGAAGAACACCATGAAACTGCAGGTTGCACTTGATCTCCTCACCATCGAAGACGCCCTGGAACTTGCCGGCAAGGTAGCCGAGCACGTGGACATCATCGAGCTGGGTACGCCGTTGATCAAGGCTGAGGGCCTCTCCGCCGTTACGGCCATCAAGGAGGCCCACCCCACCAAGATTGTGTTCGCCGACATGAAGACCATGGATGCCGGGGAACTCGAAGCTGACATTGCCTTCAAGGCAGGCGCAGATTTGGTATCAGTCCTCGGAACCGCGGATGACTCCACCATTGCCGGTGCCGTCAAGGCTGCGCAGTCCCACAACAAGGGCATCGTGGTGGACCTGATCGGAGTGGCAGACAAGGTCTCCCGCGCCAAGGAAGCCAGGTCCCTGGGGGCAAAGTTCATCGAGTTCCACGCCGGCCTGGACGAGCAAGCCCAGCCGGGCTACGACCTGCGTGGACTCCTCAACGCCGGCGAAGAAGCCCGCGTGCCGTTCTCCGTGGCCGGCGGCGTCAACGCCTCCACCATTTCTGCGGTACAGCTGGCCGGCGCCGATGTAGCTGTGGCCGGCAGCGCCATCTACAGCGCCGCGGATCCGGAACTGGCCGCAAAGGAACTCAAAGCCGCTATCCAGTAAGTAGCCGCCATCCACTCACCTGGTCAGGTGCTTTCCGGCGTACGGTGATGGGCCTGCTCAACAAGCTCGGACAGCCAGGGCCGTTGTCCGTGATGGACCGTCAGTCCTTCGGGTATGCCCTGGACCGTCGCTTCATTGCCGGAGGCGTCAATCGTGATCCGGGCACTCCCCATGGGGGCGTTGCGGATGTGCAGGTCCCCAAACGACGTCGGCAGCACGGGGTCCAGCCAGATGCCGCCCAAGGAGATATGGGTGTCGTAGCGCATGAGGCTCATGACCAGGTGGATCGGGGTGGTGGCGGCCCACGCCTGCGGGGAGCAGGCAGTGGGGTAGGGGACCGGTTCCCGGAACTGTGCTCGGTCAAATCCGCAGAATAGCTCCGGGAGCCGGTAGCCGGAAATCTCCGCCGCTTCGAGCATCGCCGTGGCAATCCGTTGGGCTTCCTCCACGAAGCCGTACCGCAGCAGCCCCGAAACAATCAGGGCATTGTCGTGCGGCCACACCGAGCCGTTGTGGTAGCTGGCAGGGTTGTAGGCGCCCATGTCTTTGGCAAGTGTCCTGACGCCCCACCCGCTGAACATTTCAGGGGACATCAGCCGCTCCACCACCGCAGGGGCTTTGTCCTCGTCAATCAAGCCAAACCACAGGCAGTGGCCCATGTTGGAAGCGCACGCGTCCACAGGCCGTTTGTGGCGGTCCAGCGCCACAGCGTAGTAGCCCTTGTCCGGCATCCAGAACTGCTCGTTGAACCGCCGCTTCAGGTTCTCCGCGCGTTCCCGCAGGCTTTCAGCCAAGGCGAGGTCGCCGTCGTCGTATGCCATCCAGGCGCGCGCCACATAGGCGCCGTGCACGTAGGCCTGGACCTCGCAAAGAGCCAGAGGTGGCTCGGCGAGGGTGCCGTCCGCGAAATTGATGCCGTCCCAGGAGTCTTTCCAGCCTTGGTTGATGAGCCCGTGTTCGTTGGGACGCCCGTATTCAACGAAGCCGTCGCCGTCACGGTCACCGTAGTTTTGAATCCATTCCAGGGCGCGGTCTGCGTGGGGGAGGAGCCCCGAGATGGCGTCCTTGGCGAAGCCCCAGCGGCTGACGGAACCCAGGACCACCACAAACAGGGGAGTGGCATCCACGCTGCCGTAGTAGGCGGATTTTCCGCCCAAAGCCAGACCTCCCGAGACTCCCAGCCGGACTTCGTGGAGGATCTTGCCGGGCTCCTCCTCGGTGGCCGGGTCCACCACCGTGCCCTGCCGGTCGGCCAGCGTGCGCAAGGTACCCAGCGCCAGGGAGGGGTCCACGGGCAGGGCCATTTCGGATGCCCAAAGGGAATCCCTGCCGAACAAGGTCATGAACCACGGGGCGCCGGCGGCCACAACTACCCTCTCCGGATGGTCCGGGTCCTGGATCCGGAGTGCGCCGAGGTCCTCGTAACTGCGGCGGAGGGTGTTCTCGATCGACCGGTCGCCCAGCTGCACGACGGGGATCCGGGAAACCCAGTCCTGCCGGCGTTGATCGCTGGGCGAGAGCCCGCCCTGGTCCTGGTGGGTGAAGGCAGCCCCGGCGCCGGTGCTCGGCTGCTTCGGAACCACGCTGGCCCTGGTACTCCAGCTCCCGTAGGCGGGAATTTTCGCCGTGAAACCCAATGCTTTGGCGCCCGCCCCGGCACCATCGGCCCGGATCACCACGCTTTTGCGGATGTCCTCCCATTTTCCCCGGATTTCCAGGGAATCGCCGTCAGGCAGGTGGGTTTCAATCCATTGGCGCGTGATCCGTGCTTCCTTGACTTCGAACAGGTCCGCGAAATCCGATGCCGCGGAGAGCTGGATCCGGCATTGCGTCGCTTGGTTGGAGTAATTCCGCACGGTGATTTCTTCGCGGATTCCGTTTCCTACTTCCCGCAGCCTCTCGACCAGCAGGGGGCTGTCCGCGTGCCCATCCGGGCGCGGTACCCGTCCCACGAACAAGGCGCGGTAGGGTTCCCTGGTTTCTGCTGCCAACGGCTCGATGACTTGTCCGTTAACAGTCAGCTCCCATGTGGAGAGGATCCGGGTGTCCAGATGGAAGACGCCGTGGGGCAACTCGGGATGGATGTCCCCGTTGGCGGATGAGATGCAAAAAGACGAACCTTCCACCAGGGTCACGGTTCCCGCGCCAAGGGGTCCGGCTGCCGTGTCAGCGTTCCATCCAGCCACGTGAGGCTCCTTTTTGGGTCCGTTTGAGCTGCAACGGCCGCCGCCTGTCCGGCCGCTGGTGGGATGTAGTCGACGCTACGCCGCTGCCCACGCGGGCGCCAGAGTCCGGCCCCTGTTGGAAGCGGGCTTTATTTGTTCTTTCCATGGCGGAATTGCGGGCCTGTCATCGAGAGTTAACCTCAATTCCAGGTACGGAAACCCGGAAGGGGGCTATAGTGAGGGAACAGGACATTCGCTGATGCAGCCCGGCGGCCCGTATTTCTTCCGACGCCGGAGGCCCCGTAATGACCGACACCCAGATAGGCAGCTTTATTCGCGATTGTGTGGTGTTTGAGGACGACACTGAGAACGGCTTGGATTCTGACACTTTCTATGGCCTGTACATCAGCTGGTGCGTACTCGGACGCAAGATCCCCATCCCCGACTCTGCCTTCAAAACCGCCCTTGAGCGTGAGGGCTTGAAAACCGCCAAGGTCAATGGACAGCGAATCTACGCTGGCTTGAGCATGGTGGGACCGGCCGCGAGGGACTACGTGGTCAACAGCGTTCCGCTCTGGAACGATTCCCCGGCCAGCGCCACCACATTGGCTGAAACCGTTGAGGAAGCCGTTCCGTCCATCGCATAACGGCGCAGCTTGAGACAGCCCATGCCCCTAGGATTCATTAGGGGGCATGGGCTGTTCCCATTTCCCGGGTGTCGTCTGGAAGGAAATACGTGAAGCCGTCCATTGTGTGGTTCCGGGACGACCTGAGGGTTGCCGACAACCCGGCCTTGCGGGCCGCCGTCGATGATGGCGCCGTGGTGGCCCTGTACGTCCTGGACGAAGAGTCCGAGGGCATCCGCCCCCATGGCGGCGCCTCGCGCTGGTGGCTGCACCACTCCCTGGCCGCACTCCGCGAAGACCTCGATGCCCTGGGCATCCCCCTGCTTTTGCGGCGCGGTGACGCGGCGTCTGTCGTCGCGAAAACCACGACGACGCTCGGTGCGGGCGCGCTGTATTGGAACCGGCGGTACGGGACGGCAGAGCGGACGGTCGACGCCGGCATCAAGGCCTGGGCGGGCGAAGCCGGCTTGCACGTTGCAAGTTTCCAGGCTTCATTGCTGCACGAGCCGTGGGAAGTCACCACCAAGACCGGCGGGCAGTACAAGGTGTTCACGCCGTTCTGGCGTATGGTGTCCGCGCAGGATTTCCGTGAGCCGCTGGCCGTTCCGGAGGAAGGCCACGGGTTCACTGGCAAGCTTCCGGCCTATGACAGCCTGGACTCCTGGAACCTGCTGCCCAGCAAGCCGGACTGGTCCGGCGGGCTGGCGGAGAGCTGGACGCCGGGATCAGCCGCGGGCCACAAAGCGCTCTCCACCTTTGTAGCGGGTGGTCTTTCCCATTACAGCGAGGGCAGGAACCGGCCCGACACAGAGGGCAGCAGCCGGCTCTCCCCGTATCTGCGGTGGGGAGAGTTGAGCCCGTTCGAGGTGTGGCATGCCTTGGGTTCCAAGCGGTCCGAGAGTTCCAGCATTTTTGCCTCGGAACTGGGATGGCGGGAGTTTTGCTGGCACCAGTATTTCCACAATCCGCACCTGGCCACCGCGAATCTTCGCCCGGAATTCGACCGATTTCCGTGGGCATGGCCCGGCAGTAACGGCGACAATGGCCAGCACCCGGGCCATGAGTCCGCGCCCGAAGAACTGCGGGCCTGGCAGATGGGCCGCACGGGTTTCCCCATGGTGGACGCCGGGCAGCGCCAACTGTGGCACTCGGGCTGGATGCACAACCGTGTTCGCATGGTTGCGGCCAGTTTCCTGGTGAAGAACCTTGGCATTCATTGGCAACTCGGTGAGCAGTGGTTCTGGGACACCCTGGTGGACGCGGATCCGGCGTCGAACCCTGCGAACTGGCAGTGGGTTGCCGGGTCGGGAGCCGATGCTTCGCCGTTCTTCAGGATCTTCAACCCGGAGGCACAGCGGGTGAAGTTTGATCCCCAAGGGAAGTACATCGCGCATTGGATTCCCGAGTTCGGAACACCGGAGTACCCGGAGGAGATCGTGGATCTCAAGACCACCCGGGCAGAGGCTTTGGAGGCCTATAAAGGGATGAAAGAGGTTCACTGAGTAGGCTGGCCGGATGTCGACTGAGCTTGTTCTGAAGATCATCATCATGGCCGCAGTTGCCGTGCTCATCGCAGCGGTTACGTGGTGGGCCCGCAGGCACCCCAACAGGTCCAAGGAATACCCGGAGCAGGTTCGCATGCCCAGGATTGTGGCGTTTCTCGGCTGGCTCCTGCTGGTTTTTGGGCTCCTCATGAGCCTGGTCTCGTTCGGCTATGACCGTTCCCCCTTGGGTGCCCGGATTACCGCCGTCGCCGTTTTCCTGGGCGGAGTGGCTTTCGTCCTCATGTACCGCAACTGGTACGTCGCTGCCCGCCAACATGAGGTGGCTTTTCGTACAGTGTTCGGCAAGGAACACATAGTTCCATACAGCGACATCGCGGAGTACGCCGTGCGGGTTCTGAAGGGGCAGCCAATCCTGACTGTCAAGTCCGTCGACGGCGCGAAACTGAGCCTGAACATCCGCACCTACGACGTCTCCCCGCTGCTGGTGGCCATCGATTTCCACAAGGTGACCGGTCAGTGGCCCGCCCGCACTGATGCGTCAGGCGGGGGCGCCGGGTTGGAAAAACACCCCTCTGGAAATTAGTAGGAAGTCCGAGTATATTCGGTTCTGAGATGACCTGGATCACAGTTGGTCACGTGTTCCGCGCCGGTCCCAGCAGCCGGCGGCACGCCAGTCATTCACGATGCAAAGGAGCATTCCACCATGGTGCGCGAGCTTTCCCACTACATTGACGGCCAGAGGGTCGATGGCACATCCGGCCGCTTCAGCGATGTCTTCGATCCCTGCACTGGCGAAGTCCAGGCCCGGCTCCCGCTGGCCAGCGCAGACGAGGTACGCAACGCCGTCGCAAATGCCGAGAAGGGGCAGCTCGAATGGGCGGCCATGAACCCGCAGCGTCGGGGACGGATCCTGCTCAAGTTCGTGGACCTGGTAAACGAGAACATGGACGAGCTCGCCAAGCTTCTGTCCTCGGAGCACGGCAAGACGTTCGCGGACGCCAAGGGCGACATCCAACGCGGCATCGAGGTAGTCGAATTTTCCGCAGGGGCGCCGCACCTGCTCAAGGGTGAATTCTCTGACAACGCGGGGCAAGGGATCGACGTCCACTCGCTCCGCCAGCCCCTGGGCGTGGTGGCAGGCATTACGCCTTTCAACTTCCCGGCCATGATCCCGCTGTGGAAGTCCGGGCCCGCGCTCGCAGCCGGAAACGCCTTTATCCTCAAGCCCTCCGAACGTGACCCCTCCGTACCGCTGCGCCTTGCCGAGCTTTACAGCGAAGCGGGGGTGCCCAACGGCGTCTTCAACGTCATCAACGGTGACAAGGAAGCCGTGGACGCGCTGCTGGAGGATCCCCGGGTGAAGGCCATCGGCTTCGTTGGTTCCACGCCGATTGCGCAGTACATCTATGCCACCGCAGCAGCGCACGGCAAGCGCGCACAGTGCTTCGGCGGTGCGAAGAACCACATGGTGATCATGCCCGACGCCGACCTCGACATGGCTGCCGACGCCCTGATTGGTGCCGGGTACGGTTCGGCCGGCGAACGCTGCATGGCCATCTCGGTGGCCGTACCCGTTGGCCAGGAGACCGCCGACGCGCTGGTGGCCAAGCTGACTGAGCGGGTCAAGGATCTGAAGGTGGGCCACAGCCTGGACAAGGATTCGGATTTCGGACCCGTGGTGGCAGCCTCCGCCAAGGAACGGATCGAAGGCTACATCCAGTCCGGCGTGGATGAGGGCGCAACCCTGGTCACCGACGGCCGCGGCCTCACTGTAGACGGCTACGATGGCGGCTTCTGGGTAGGCCCGACGCTCTTCGACAACGTCACCAAGGACATGAAGATCTACAAGGAAGAGATCTTCGGTCCTGTCCTCAGCGTGCTGCGCGCCGCTGACTATGACGAAGCGCTCAGGCTCTGCAGCGAGCACGAGTTCGGCAACGGCGTCGCGATTTTCACCCGCGACGGCGACTCCGCCCGCGACTTCGCCAGCCGCGTTGAGGTGGGCATGGTGGGGATCAACGTTCCGATTCCCGTCCCGATCGCGTATTACACCTTCGGTGGTTGGAAGGCATCGGGCTTCGGCGACCTGAACCAGCACGGCGCCGACGCCTTCCGCTTCTACACCAAGACCAAGACCGTCACCTCAAGGTGGCCCTCCGGCATCCGCCAGGGCGCCAGCTTCGTGATGCCGGCAGGCAGCTGATGGGAGCCGTCGACAAGGAAGACCAGCAAGCAGAAGAAGTCCTTTTCGAACGGCGCGGGCACCTCGGCATCGTGACGCTCAACCGGCCCAAGGCCGTCAACGCGTTGAACCACGGAATGGTCCAAGCCATGCTGGAACAACTGCTCGCCTGGGCCGATGACGATTCCGTCGCCACGGTGTTGGTGCGCGGTGCAGGGGAACGGGGACTCTGCGCCGGCGGGGACATTGTGGCCATTTACAAGGACATGCTGCACGGTGGAACCGAAACGGCCGAGTTCTGGGCCGATGAGTACCGGCTGAACGCCTTGATCTCGCGCTACCCCAAGCCCTACGTCGCGTTCATGGATGGGCTCGTTTTGGGTGGCGGCGTGGGCGTCTCGGCGCACGGATCCGTTCGCGTGGTCACCGAACGGACGCGCACCGGGATGCCGGAAACCACTATCGGATTCGTGCCCGACGTCGGCGGCACCCTGTTGCTGTCCCGCTCGCCGGGGGAGACGGGAACGCACGCGGCGCTGACCGGCGCGCACCTAAGCGGTGCAGATGCCTTGTTCCTGGGGCTCGCGGACCACTTCGTGCCGTCCGAAAGCCTCCCCGCGCTGGCGGAAGCGCTGGAAAACTCGACGGCGGAAGACGCCGTCGTGCGCTTTGCCCAAGTCGCGCCTGACTCGGCGCTGGCGGCTCAGCGTGAGTGGATCGACGAAGCCTATGGGCACGACGATGCTGAGGAGATCGTGCGGAGCCTGCGGTCTTTGGGCGGCGAGGCCACAGGCGCAGCGGACACCATCGAGGCGAAATCGCCCACCTCCGTCAAAGTGGCCTTGGAGTCCCTGCGGCGCGTACGGGGCCTGTCCCTCGAGGAAGCGCTCGACCAGGAATACCGTGTGGGGCTGCGGTGCCTGTCCGGGCCTGATTTCCGTGAAGGCATCCGTGCGCAGGTGGTGGACAAGGACCGCAACCCGCAATGGAAGCCAGCAACGCTCGCCGAAGTCCACGAGTCCGACGTCGAGGGCTACTTTGCGCCGCTCGGGGAACGGGAGCTGGGCCTCGCCGCCAGTTCAGTCGAATCAAGCCCAGTCCAGTCGAGTTGAAGGAGACGGAAATGACAGAGAACGCAGCCACGTCGGATGTCCAAGCCCAGGCAACGGGGCTCATCGCTTTCCTCGGCCTGGGCCACATGGGTGGGCCGATGGCGGCCAACCTCATCAAGGCGGGCCACCAGGTGATTGGCTACGACCCCGTCCCCGCAGCGGTTGAGGCCGCAAAGGCGCACGGGATTCCCATGGCATCCTCGGCCCACGAAGCTGCTGCCGAGGCCGCCGTGGTGTTGACCATGCTGCCCAGCGGCAAGCACGTATTGGACGCCTACCAGGGTGTGGATGGTCCGGGGCTGCTGTCGGTTGCCAAGCCGGACACCTTGTTCCTGGACTGTTCCACCATCAACGTTGACGAGGCCCGCCAAGCAGCCGTGATTGCCCTGGAAGCCGGCCACCGCTCCGTGGACGCACCGGTTTCCGGTGGCGTGGTGGGGGCCGAGGCCGGCACCCTGACCTTCATGGTGGGTGCCTTGCCGGAGGATTTCGATACCGTGAAGCCGATTTTGGAGCTGATGGGAAAGAGGATTGTCCACTGCGGTGACCACGGTGCGGGGCAGGCCGCCAAGGTGTGCAACAACATGATCCTGGGCGTGTCCATGATTGCTGTCGCCGAAGCTTTTGTGCTCGGAGAGAAGCTGGGCCTCACGCATCAGGCGCTGTTCGACGTCGCATCCAACGCCTCAGGCCAGTGCTGGGCGCTCACCACCAACTGTCCCGTTCCCGGACCGGTTCCCACCAGCCCCGCCAACCGTGACTACCAGCCCGGTTTCGCCGGCGCGTTGATGGCCAAGGACCTGCGGCTGGCTGTGAATGCGTTGGAGAGCACGGGTGTTGCTGCGGAAATGGGTCCTTTGGCTTCGCGGATCTACGACGCATTCGCTGCCGGCGAGGGTGCGGGCAGGGACTTCTCCGGCATCATCACCGAGATCCGGGATAAATCCGTGTGAGAGTTTGAGCTGTGTCCATGAGGGTTTTTGACGAGAGGGAGAGCATGACGGAGCAGTACCAGAACATTGTGGTGGAACGGCGGGGCAGGGTTGGCTTGGTGACCCTGGACCGGCCGTCGGCGCTGAACGCGCTGAACACCGCCCTCATGAACGAACTCGTTTCCGCCGTGCAGGACATGGATACCGATCCTGGCATCGGCGCCGTGGTGATCACTGGCTCAGCCAAGGCCTTCGCCGCCGGTGCCGACATCAAGGAGATGTCCTCCAAGAGCTACATGGAGATGTATGCCGCGGACTGGTTCAGGCACTGGGAAGACCTCACCCGGCTGCGGATCCCGGTGATCGCTGCGGTGTCAGGGTTTGCCCTGGGCGGTGGCTGCGAGCTTGCCATGATGGCAGACTTCATCATCGCCGGGGACAACGCAAAGTTCGGTCAGCCTGAAATTAACCTCGGCGTTATCCCTGGCATGGGTGGTTCCCAGCGGCTGACGCGTGCCGTGGGCAAGGCCAAAGCCATGGACATGGTGTTGACCGGGCGCTACATGGATGCTGAAGAGGCTGAGCGTTCCGGCCTGGTCTCCCGGGTAGTGCCCGCTGCAGAGGTCATTGAGGAGGCCGTCAAAGCCGCCGAAGTCATTGCCTCCAAGTCCAAGCCCGTTGCGATGGTCGCCAAGGAAGCCGTCAACGCCGCCTTTGAAACGGGCCTGGCGCAGGGCGTTCTGTTTGAGCGCAGGGTGTTTCACTCGCTCTTCGCCACTGAGGACCAGAAGGAGGGCATGGCCGCGTTCACGGAGAAGCGGCAGCCGGAGTTCAAGCACCGGTAGCGGAGGACACCAGCGCGGCGTCGAAGAAGGCACGCTCCAGCCGAACTGCCTCCCCGAAGGTTGCGGCAACGCGATCACGTTCCGCGCCGTCTGCAGGCTCGACGGCGTCAAACTCGTCACGTAGCCACGTCACCCAGGCGTTGTACCCGGGGTTGTTGTGGAGGCGGATCCACTCGGCATGCTTGGCGTGTGCTGGCCATGCACTTGGTTCGCCGGCGCGGGCGGCCCAGTCCCCGTAGAGCCACTCGGCAACGAGCAGTACCGCCAGGACTTCCGGGTAGCTACGGCTGGCGAGGGCTCCGCGCATCAGGTTGTCGAAATCCCGGGTTGCGGGCGCAAGCTCCGGTGATGTCCGGTCTGCTTCGGGAACATCGAGTTCGTTGAAGCAATCCTGGAAGTACGTATTCTCATCCGAAGCGAAAGCCCCGAGAACGCCGGCAAACACCAACCGCGAGGACAGCGAAGGCGCTGATGCCACCGCCTGCCCCAAAAGGGCTGTGAACGCATCGCAGAACTGGTAATCCTGCACGAGGTAGTGGCGCAGGTGGTCGTCGGACAGAGACCCGTCCAAGAGTTGCCCTACAAAGGGATGATTGACGGCGGCGTCCCAATCCCCGGTGTATTGGTTCCTGAGTTCATCGGCAAAGCCCACTGTGATTCCTCCTGAGGTGTCAGCTTCGGAGCCTAGCAGCGTACCCGGCCATGACGAACGCGGCAGCCTTTGGACCGCCGACGTTATATTGTCGGTGCCTCCTGCCAGAGTTAGGTCATGGAGCGAATCGCGGAAAGGCCAACAGGCGCAGCTGTGGGGATTGGCGCAGTTGTGGCGCTTGGCTGCGCTCCCGCTGCCATGGATTCCGTTCACTCCGTCGGCGGTTCAGCCAGCACTGTCAGTGGTGACCTGATCGAACAGTTGCGGGTCCTGGAGGAGATGAAGTCGGCGATTTCCGCTTTGCAGGCCCGCGTTGCTGTGGCTTTTGATCTTGCGCAGCGGGCCGAGCAAGCCGACGCCGGCATCCCTGCCGCGGAGCGTGGCAAGGGCGTCGGCGCCCAGGTTGCCTTGGCGCGGCGTGAATCGCCCAACCGTGGATCGCGTCTGCTTGGTTTGGCGAAGGCACTGGTAACGGAGATGCCGCGCACTTTGGCCGCGTTGAAGTCGGGGCAGCTGAACGAATGGCGTGCCACGCTGCTCGTAAAGGAAACAGCCTGCCTCAGCGTGGAGGACCGGGCCGCGGTGGATGAGGAACTCGCACCCGATACCGGAACCTTCGAAGGTAAAGGGGACAAAGCCGTCATCGCTGCGGCCAAGGCCGCCGCGTACCGTCGTGATCCGCGGTCGGTCGTGGGGCGGGCCAGTCGTGCTGCCTCTGAGCGGACCGTGAGCCTGCGTCCGGCGCCGGACACCATGACCTACCTGACCGCCCTGCTGCCGGTTGCCCAAGGAGTGGCTGTCTACGCTGCACTGAGCCGGGCGGCTGATTCCGCACGTTCCACCGGGGCAGCAGAGCCTGGTGGAGTTGTCCCAACCCGCGGGCAGCTCCTGGCCGACACGCTCGTTGAACGCGTCACCGGAACCCCGGGCGGGTTCACGGGGATCAACCTGGACCTCGTCATGACGGACCGTTCCCTCTTCCAGGGCGACAGCGAACCAGCACGGCTTCAGGGTTACGGAATCGTCCCTGCAGAATGGGCAAGGACGGTTGTTAGTAGGGAGCAAGCTCGTGGTGGGGAGCAAGCTCCTGGTGGGGAGCACGCAGAGCTGCGGGTATGGCTTCGACGCCTATACACGGCGCCGGACACGGGAGAACTCCTTGCCACCGATTCAAAGGCGAGGCTCTTTTCGGGGCGGCTTCGGCGTTTTATCGAAACGCGGGACGACACCTGCCGGACCCCGTATTGCGATGCGCCCATCCGGCATATCGACCACGTGGTCCCTTGGCGTTCCGGAGGGCAAACGAACCTCGCAAACGGTGCCGGCCTGTGCGAAGCCTGCAACCACACCAAAGAAAACCCCGGCTGGACCAGCAAAACTGTGCCCGGTGACGTTCACACCCTGGAAATCAGCACGCCCGCCGGGCATACATACCGATCAAAAGCCCCGCCACTGCCCGGACAGGCTACTCCTCCGTGAAATCCCCGGCATCCCTGCGGAAGGTGCCCAGCACGCGGATGAGGTGATCGACGTCGTCGTCCCCGAAGCCCGACTTGCCGAAAACCTCGGCGTTGAGCGCCGCCGTCGCCTTTTTGGCCAGGGTGCGGCCCTCTGGCGTGAGTTCAATCAACGTGGTGCGGCCGTCGGTGGGGTGCGGTGAACGGGCCACCAGTGCGGCCTTTTCCAAGCGGTCGACGGCGTTGGTCACCGAGGTGGGATGCACCTGCAGGAGCGCGCTGGCTTTGTTCATGGGCAGCGCGCCGCTGCGGGCGAAACTCAGCAGCGCCAGGAGTTCGTAGCGCGCGAAGGTCAGCCCGAACGGTTTGAGGACCGTTTCGATCCGCGCAAGCAGGATCTGTTGCGTGCGCATGATCGCGGTGATGGCGGCCATGGGCGCCGCAACATCGCCCCAACCATGCCGTTCCCAGTTGCGCTGGGCGTCGGCGATGGGATCGCGGGGGAGTGGGGTGCCCATGGGCCTCCTTCGTTGCTCGGGTGGCTAGTCTTTCAGATTCGGGAACTCTTCTTCGGTGTATTCCACACCCAAACCTGAAGGCAGCGGACCGTCCCCGTGCCGGGCGACCTCCGTCCCGCGCAGTTCAACCCGCCTGATCTTGCCCGAAATCGTTTTAGGCAGCTCGCCGAATTCAAGTCTCCGGATCCGCTTGAAGGGCGCAAGATGCTCGCGGCAGTACCGGAGGATGTCCTCGGCAACCGCAGGGCCGGCCTCGTAACCGGCTGCCAGCACCACGAACGCTTTGGGAACCGACAGCTTCAGCGCATCCGGCGAAGGCACGACGGCGGCCTCCGCCACCGCAGGATGCTCGATCAGGACGCTTTCGAGCTCGAAAGGCGAGAGTCGGTAATCGGAGGATTTGAAGACGTCATCATCCCGGCCCACATAGGTGATCACGCCGTCGGAATCCCTGCTGGCCATGTCGCCCGTGTGATAGTAGCCACCGCGGAAGGCATCGGCAGTCTTCGCTTCGTCGCCGAAGTAGCCCTTCATGAGGCCAACAGGGCGGGGGTCCAAGCGCAGGCAGAGTTCGCCGTCGTCGGCTTCCTGACCGGTGACGGGGTCCACCAGGACGACGTCGTACCCCGGCAACGGCCGGCCCATGGAACCAATCTTCACGGGCTGGGCGGGCGTGTTGGCGATCTGGACCGTGGACTCAGTCTGCCCGAAGCCGTCGCGGATGGTGACTCCCCACGCATGCTCCACTTGGCCGATGACCTCAGCGTTGAGTGGCTCGCCTGCCGAGACCACTTTCTGTGGAGGGTTCTTCAGTTGCGTCAGGTCGGCCTGGATCAGCATCCGCCACACGGTTGGTGGCGCGCAGAAGCTGGTGACGCCTTCCCGGCCCATCTGGTTCATAAGGGCTGATGCATCAAAGCGCTCGTAGTTGTAGATGAAGACCGTGGCCTCCGCGATCCAGGGCGTGAAGACGTTGGACCACGCATGCTTGGCCCAGCCCGGGGAAGCCACGTTCAGGTGCACGTCGCCCGGTTCCAGGCCGATCCAGTACATGGTGGAGAGGTGCCCAACGGGGTAGGACGTGTGGGTGTGCTCCACGAGTTTCGCCCGCGATGTGGTGCCGGACGTGAAGTAGAGCAGGAGTGTCTCGTCCGCTTTGGTGGCGGCGTCGGGCGTAAAGTCCGTGCCGGCGTCGTAAGAATCCGCGTACTGTTTAGCGTCTGCGTTGGTGCGTTCCGCACCCACCTCAATGAGCTGGTAATTGCCCTCGACGGCGGCAAACTTGCCGATGTTGGCGCTCCCGACCGCCACCCAGGACGCGCCGCCACGCTCAACGCGGTCCTGGAGGTCCCGGGCTCCCATGAGGGTGGTGGTGGGTATCATGACGATGCCCAGCTTGATGCCGGCCAGCATGAGTTCCCACAGCTCCACCTGGTTTCCGAGCATGATGATCATGTGGTCGCCGCGTCGGACGCCCTCGCTGCGAAGCCAATTGGCAAGTTGGGCCGACCTGTCCGATAGCTCCTTGAACGTGCGCCGCGTGGAGCTGCCGTCCTGCTCCACGATGATGAGCGCGGGCTTGTTGCCGCGGTCCTCGTCGACCGCGATTTTGTCGAACCAGTCGAGGGCGAAGTTGAACTCCTCGAAACGGGGCCATTGGAACCCGGCATGTGCCTTTGCGTAGTCCTCGCGCAGTTCCAGCAGCCGATCGCGGGCCGCACGGAAGTCCTCTGTGACTGTCATAGTCCGCCTTTCGCCTTAGCTTTGCCCAGGGGCTGGTGTCCAGGCATCGTCGCCTGCCCTGCCGCCTAGTGATCCACATCACCTTGCAATATACTAGGACATCCAAGGGTTTGGAAGAGCCTCCCGGGACATGACGAAGGGGTCTAATGCTCGAGCAAAAAACTGCCGGTACCGTTACCAGCGGTCCAGCGTCGGAACGCGTCCTCCCTCCTTACCCGGAGGCGGACCTTATGCACGTGGTGGACCTGCTGCCAGACAGGGAACGCGAGCGGTATTTCCAGGTCAGGGAATTCCTGCAATCACGCATCCGGGCAGCCAGCATTGACTACTGGAACAGGGAGGAATTTCCTTTCGAACTGCTCGCGGAGATGTCAAAGTTGGGACTCGGTGGCCTGCAGGCAGACGGCTCGTCCCAGTTGTTCAAGGGACTGATGTACACCGAAGTGGCACGCGCCGACGTGTCCCTTTCAGCCTTGGTGGGCATCCACAACGAGCTCATCGTCGGCATGATCCACGAACTCGGCTCTCCGGAGCAGAAGCGAACGTGGCTGCCCGGGCTTGAGGCCTTCACCCAGCTTGGCGCGTTTGCCTTGACGGAGCCGGAGCATGGTTCGGATATCGCCGGAGGACTCTCGACGACGGCGCGGCGCGACGGCGGCGAATGGGTCATCAGCGGTGCCAAGCGCTGGATCGGCGCGGGTACGATTGCCGACTTTGCCTTGGTGTGGGCGCGCGATCTTTCCGACGGCCACATCAAGGGCTTCATCGTGGAGACCGATCGGCCCGGTTATTCCGCAACCAAGATCTCGAACAAGATCGGTTTGCGCATCATGCAGAATGCCGACATCGTGCTGGACGAGGTCCGGATCCCTGTGGAGAATCTGCTGCCGGGTGCCACGGAGTTTTCACGGGCGAATGACCTCTTGCGGGACTCGCGGGCCTGGGTTGGCTGGCAGGCGGCGGGCATCCAACTGGCTGCTTTCGACATTGCCAGGGCCTATGCGTTGGAGCGCCGGCAGTTCGGCAAGGAGCTTGCCCGGTTCCAGTTGGTGCAGCAGCAGTTGGCCGACATCCTGGGCAACGCCAATGCTTCCCTCTCAATGATGGTCGAACTCGCCCGGATCCAGCAGGCGGGAAAACTTGAGATGGTGCAGGCGGCCATGTGTAAAGCCACAACTACCCGCTTGGCTCGCTCATCCGTGGCCATGGGCCGGTCGCTCCTGGGCGGGAACGGAATCACCACGGATTATGAAATGGGCAAGCTGTTCGGTGACGCCGAGATTCTATACACGTATGAGGGCAGCTACGAGATCAACTCGATGATCGTGGCCCGTGCGGTGACGGGGAAGTCCGCGTTCGTTTAAGGACCAAAAGGCACCCCCTCGCCGGTGGAGTATTGGCGGAGGGGGTGCCTTTTGGTGTCGGTATCGGTCTCCGAGCCCTAAGAGTTGCCGGCCACTGCCATGGTGGTGTCTGAGGATGCCGGGTTTGCCGGCGCGGAGTCGGCCGGTGCCGCTGCCGGTGCAGCGTGTTCGGCAAGGACTCCTGTCCTGTGCCTGATGCGGAGGCGGTAGAGAAGGGCTCCGCCTATCACCACCGCAGCAACAAACATCACGCCGCCCCATTGCAGGTACCACTCGAACGGCGGCACAGAGTTGTAGATTTCCGGCCGCGGCCACACCAGGTTCAGCGTCATGGCGCCACCCCAGAGGACCGCCAGGATGTTCACGGGCAGTCCCCACTTGCCGAGGCTGAATCCGGGCTCTGATCCGTCATCCTTCAGGGGCCACTTCTTGAGGAACCGGCGCCGCAGCATCGGTACGGTGACCAGCAGGTAGGAGAGGTAGATCAGTACGATGCTGATGCTGGACAGGATGGTGAAGATGGCCGGTTGTGAGATGTTGACGATCAGTGGAATGACGGCCACTACACCGATCACGATTGCAGCCATGGTGGGAGTTTTGCGCGTCGGGTGGACTTTGCTGAGCTGGCGGCTGAAGGGAAGGTTGTTGTCCCGCGCCATGGCAAACATCATCCGGATGGCAGCTGCGTGGACGGCCAGCGTGCAGACCACCACGGCCACCACGATGCAGACCAGGAAGGCCTTGCCGAAGGGGCCGCCGAGCACCGAGAGCACGATGTACTGCAGCCCGCCGTCGGCCGCTCCGATCTTGGGATCGGACAGATCCGGGGCAGCCAGGATTCCGCCCAGGAGGAGGAGCCCACCCAGCAGGAAGGATGCCGTGACGGCGCGGAGGATCGCCTTGGGGGCGGTGCGCTTGGGGTCCTTGGTTTCCTCGCCGAGGGAACTGGCTGTGTCGAAGCCATACATGACGTAGCCGGACGCCATGGCGGCGATGAGGAACACTCCGAAGAATCCCAGGGGATGCCCTTCGCCGAAGCCGGCGGTATCCAGGAGCACTTCCGGCCCGCGCACTGCGTGCCAGATGAGGGCGACGATCAGCAGGACAGCCGCAACCAGTTCCACGAACACGCCCACGCTGTTGATCATGGTCATGAGTTTCACGCCGAACGCATTGATGAGGGTGGAGATGCCGATCATGATGCTTGCAAGGATGACGCCGTTGACCGCGAAGTCGTAAGGTCCTGTTCCGTCGCCTACCATCTGGAAGCCGCTCCAGATCTGCGGCAGGGTGATTTGAAGGGCCAGGGCAACGGAGCCCAGGGCCATGATGGAGGAGAGCAGCAGCAGCCACCCGGCCAGCCACGCCCACGTTCCGGTGGAGAGCCTCTTGGCCCAGTTGTAGACCGAACCGGCTACCGGGTAGCGTCCGGCCAATTCAGCGAAGCACAAGGCGACCATCAACTGGCCGACGAAGACAATGGGCCAGGACCAGGCGTACGCGGGTCCCGCCGTAGAGAAGCCGAAGTAAAACAGTTGAAAAACTCCGGTGAGGATGGAGATGTAACTGACGCCAGCGGCGAAGCTGGCAAACTTACCGATGCTGCGGTCAAGGGTTTGGGCGTAGCCAAACTCGCCCATGCCGCTTGCATCGTCCTTGCAGGGTCCTAATTTGCTGGGTTCTGACATTCGAACTCCCTAACTCAGACATGCATGAATGGTGATGACCTGCGGCCGCCATTGGACGCAGTCGAAATCAAAAAGGCCTGGCACTACTATGTGCCTTCGGTTCGTTCCCCCGTTGGTGTTGCGTGGCTGGCAAGGTGGTCGAGGTAGTCGCCGCCCGGGCCAGGTCCGCCAAGCCAAACCGCGTAGGTGTGGCGTAGGTCATAGAAGCAGGTTAGTTCAGTTTGAACAGGCGTTCAAGACTTGTAAATGAACAAATGTTCAAGAATAATGCGCGCATCTTTTCCGTCCGTGCATCTTCGAGACGGACCCTTGAGACGCTCCCTGGGGCGCGCGGGTGCGCGCGGGTGCGCGAAAGCGCCGGTGAGGGCGCGCCCGCCCTCACCGTTGTTTCCGGTCAAAGTCCCATGCCTGCTCAGGCGAGGGACAAGCTGAAGTCCTCCTCCGTCGTCGTGGTTTCATCCAGGCGGCTGGCCCGGATGAGGTCCGCGCAGCGCTCGCCGATCATCATTACGGTGATGTTCGGGTTCACGGTGACGTGCTCGGGCATGACGGAGGCGTCGGCCACCCGGAGCCCGGTGACGCCCTTGACCCGCAGTTCGGGATCGAGGGGTGACATGTCATCGGCAACCGGTCCCATGCGTACCGTGCCCACAGGGTGGTAAACCGTGTTGTGCGTCTTGCGGATGTAATCCTGCAGTTCTTCATCGGTCTGCGCTTCGACGCCCGGGGAGAGTTCGCGGCCGGTCCACTCAGCCATAGCCGGCTGGGCGGCGATTTCGCGGGCCTTGCGGATACCGGCAACCATGACGCGCATGTCATGGCCCTCCGGATCGGTGAAGTACCGAGGGTCAACCATTGGCTTGTCGCGGAAGTCCCGGCTCCGCAACCTGACGGTGCCCCGGGAGCGTGCGTGGGTGACGTTCGGGGTGAGGGAAAAGCCGTTTTCCGTGGTGGGGTAGCCGTGGCGCAGGGTGTGCATGTCGAACGGCACGGAGCCGTAGTGCATCATCAGGTCCGGACGGTCCAAGCCCTCCTCGGTGGGGGTGAAGATGCCGATCTCCCACCACTGGGTGGACGTTTGCACCATCGGCTGCTTGGCTTCGAACTGCACGACGCCCTCCGGATGGTCCTGAAGATGCTCGCCCACACCCGGGGAGTCGACCAGGACCTCGATGCCGTGCTCCCTGAGGTGTGCTGCCGGACCGATGCCGGACAGCATGAGGAGTTTCGGGGAATCGATGGCGCCGGTGGAGAGCACTACCTCTTGCCGGACAGACAGGCGGTGCGTGCGGCCAAAGGCCGAATCAACGACATCGACGCCGGTGCAGCGCTTGTCCGCGTCGAACACCAGCTGGCGGGCCCTGAGGCCGGTCAGCAGGGTGAAGTTGGGCCGGTCCATGATGGGGTGGATGTAGGAAACAGAGCTGGAGGAGCGGGTGCCGTCTCCGCGACGGTTGATCTGGAAGAAGTTTGCTCCGTTGATAACGGTGGTGCCGTTGTTGAACTTTGCGCGGGGAATCCCGGTCTGCTCACAGGCATCCAGCAACGCCACACCGGCCGGATCCACCGGGGGCACGTTCATCAGGTGAACAGGGCCGGAATCGCCATGGTGGGGAGCGTCAGGGCCTGCGTCCTCGTTGGTTTCCAGCCTCTTGTACAGTGGCCAGGCGTTGGCGGCGTTCCATCCCGTGGCGCCGTATTTCGATTCCCACTCGTCCAGGTCCTCCCTGGGAGCCCAGAAAGCGATGCACGAATTGTGGCTGGAGCACCCACCCATGACTTTGGCGCGGGCATGGCGCATGAACGAGTTGCCGTTCTCCTGGGGTTCGATCGGGTAGTCCCAGTCGTAGCCCGACTCCAACAGCTCCATCCAGCGGTCCAGCTGCAGGATTTCGGGCAGGTTGCGGTCGTCCGGGCCCGCTTCAACGAGGGCCACAGTCACGTCCGGGTCTTCGCTCAGCCGTGCGGCTACTGCGGCGCCGGCGGAACCGCCGCCTATCACGACGTAGTCGAACGTGCGCTCGCTGAGGTTGTCGATGGTGTCGCTGTGCATCTAATTCTCCTTGCCGTGGTCTGCGAACCAGCCCGTCACCTGGGGATTGGTGTTCTGGTAGATGTGCTTGGCTTCCTGGTACTCGGCCAGCCCGGTGGGCCCGAGCTCGCGGCCTACGCCGGATTGGCCGAAGCCGCCCCACTCGGCCTGGGGAAGGTAGGGGTGGTAGTCGTTGATCCAGATCGTGCCGTGCCGCAGGCGGCCCGCTACCCGCTGCGCCTTGCCGGCGTCCTGGGTCCAGACGGCACCGGCCAGGCCGTAGATCGTGTCGTTGGCGATCGCAACGGCCTCGTCTTCGGTCCGGAAGGTTTCCACTGTTACTACCGGGCCAAAAGCTTCGTCCACGACTACTGACATTCCCCGCGTGACGCGGTCCAGAATGGTCGGCTGGTAGTAGAAACCGGCGTCGTACTTCGCTCCTTCAGGCGCCGCGCCGCCGGTCCGCAGCCGGGCACCCTCCTCGATGCCGCTCTGGACGTACTCGTGGACTTTGTCGCGGTGCTCTGCGGAGATCAGCGGACCGGTTTCGGCGTCCTCGTCGAACGGGCCGCCAATACGGATGGCTTCGGCGCGGCGGACCAGCTCGTCGACGAAGCGCTCGGCGATGGATTCCTCCACCACCAGGCGGGCGCCTGCGGAGCAGACCTGCCCGGAGTGGACGAAGGCGCCGTTGAGGGCGTTGTCGACGGCGGCCTCGAAGTCGGCGTCAGCGAAGATGACGTTGGGGTTCTTGCCGCCGAGTTCAAGCGCCACCTTCTTGACGGTGGCGGCAGCGGCCGCGGCGATGCTCTTGCCGGTTTCCAGGCCGCCGGTGAAGGAGACGAGGTCGACGTCGGGATGTTCGGTCAGCGGTGCGCCCACCTTGCGGCCGGGTCCGGTGAGAAGGTTCGCGACGCCGTCGGGCAGGCCAAGATCCTTTAGCAGCTGCATGGTGAGGATGGCTGTTGAGGGCGTCAGTTCGGCAGGCTTGAGGACGAAGGAGCAGCCAGCGGCCAACGCGGGGGCGATCTTCCAGGCTGCCTGCAGCAGCGGGTAGTTCCACGGCGTGATGAGGCCGCAGACGCCTACGGGTTCATACACAATCCGGCTGACGACGTCGGGATTTCCGGCGTCCACGACACGGCCGGGCTGCTGGCCTGCGAGCCTTCCGAAGTACTCGAAGCAGGCGGCGATGTCGTCCATGTCTATCCGGCTTTCGATAATGCGCTTGCCGGTGTCCAGGGATTCTGCGCGGGCGAACTTTTCCCGGCGTTCGCGCAGCTCGGCGGCGACCTTCAGCAGGAACGCCCCCCGCTCGGGTGCGGGCACGGAGGACCAGACTCCGGAGTCGAAGGCCGCGCGGGCCGCGGCAATTGCGCGCTCGGCGTCTTCGCGGCCGCCCTCCGATACCGTGGCGACGGGCTCGCCGTCGGCCGGGTTGTGGATCTGGCGGACCGCACCGGACGCAGCCGGCTCCCACGATCCGTTGATGAAAAGGGTGGATGCGGAATCAGAAAATGTGGCTTGGGTCATACGAAGCAGATTAGTTCATCTTGAACATCTGTTCAAGGAAAATTATGAACAGATGTTCAAAGTGACGCACCCATCCCCGCTTCCGGCTGCTACGAATCACTGACATGAAAAAGCTCGGACTCCGGACCAAAGGCCCCGAAACCATGGCAGCGCTGGCAGGGATAGTCTCTGCCGCCGTCGTGCTTGCAGTTGCCGAGCTGACCGGCGCATTCTTCACTGCCAGGGCAACCCCGGTGTTTGCGCTGGGATCCACGTTCATCGACTTCACTCCACCGTGGATGAAGGACTTTGCCATTGCCACCTTCGGCACCAACGACAAAGCAGCCTTGTTTGTGGGCATGGGCCTGACGATCGCAGTGCTGGCCTGCGTCCTGGGCATCGTGGCCTACCGCAAGTGGGCCCTCGGCGTCCTGGGAGTGCTGTTCATGGGCGCAGTGATTGTTGCCTGCGTCCTGACCCGCGCCGGTGTGGGCCTGGCAGATGCCATTCCCTCCGTGGTTGGCACCATCGCCGGTCTCCTGGTCCTGCGGCGCCTCATCGTGCCACTGTGGGGGCTGAAGGCGTGGCCTGAGGCTCCCGCTGATACAGCAGCCGACGCCGGTGACCGGCTGGGGAGCGCCAGTGCCGGCAGCGTCGGCACCAGCCGCCGTCGTTTCTTCGCCGCTGCCGGAATCACCGCGGTGGCCGCCGGAATCGCGGCTACCGGAGGGCGATTGCTGGGTGCCGCGCGCAACAACGTGGCGCAGGCCCGTGATGCGCTCCGGCTGCCCACACCGTTCAGGGCCGCGCCTCCCGTGCCGGCAGGCGTTCAGTCCCCGGTTCAGGGTGTCTTTCCGTGGCTGACCCCCAACAGTGAGTTCTACCGCATTGATACGGCCCTGAGCGTCCCCGAAATCAACGTCAATGACTGGGAACTGCGGGTCCACGGAATGGTTGAGGAGGAGGTCACCCTCACCTTCCAGGACCTGCTCGACGCCGATCTCATCGAATCGCACGTCACGCTCACCTGCGTATCCAACCCGGTGGGCGGAAAGCTGGCGGGGAACGCCAAGTGGCTGGGCCTGCCTATCCGCGAAGTCCTGGCCAAGGCCAAACCGAAGGACGGCGCGGACATGGTGCTCTCCAAATCCATTGACGGCTTCAGCGCCTCCACGCCGCTGGAGGTCCTGCATGACGACCGCGATGCCATGCTGGCCATCGGCATGAACGGAGAGCCGCTCCCGGTGGAGCACGGATACCCCGTGCGGATGGTTGTTCCCGGGCTCTACGGGTTTGTCTCCGCCACCAAATGGGTGGTTGAGCTGGAGGTCACCCGCTTCGCAGATGCCAAGGCTTACTGGACTGAGCGCGGCTGGTCAGAGCGCGGCCCCATCAAGACCATGGCACGGGTGGATGTACCCAAGTCCTTCGCGAAGTTCCCGCCAGGAAAGGTCGCCGTGGGCGGTACCGCCTGGGCCCAGACCCGCGGAATCACCAAGGTGGAAGTGCAGATCGACGACGGCGAATGGGTGGAAGCGACGCTTTCCGACGAAGCCTCAACCATTACCTGGCGCCAGTGGTCCTATGAATGGGATGCCACGCCCGGCATCCACTACGTCAAGGCCAGGGCCACCGACGGCACCGGTGAAGTCCAGACGGAAAAGCGCGCCGACCCGGTACCTGATGGAGCGTCGGGCTGGCCGTCGGTGATGGTGACTGTGGAGTAGCGGTTCGGTAGGTGCTACGTGCTGGCAGCACTAGGATCGCCTATATGCAGCAGCACGCGACCCGTCTGTTCATTGGCGTTCCATTCCGGGCACGCAGTTGATCCGCCATTCTGCGCCAAAGTTCCTGGTGCTGGCCTCATGCGCTCTCCTCCTCTCCTCCTGCGGAGGCGCGCCCATCGAAGACACTGCCCGGAGCAACATCCGGGCAAAGGCCGACGACGCGCTGAAGCGGTATGGCCACATCATGGAAAACGCCGAACCCGGTTCCCCCGATGTCACAAGGCAACGGCTTGAGGAAACGATGCCAGGGCTTTACTCAGTGACATCGGCGTCCGACAACTACCCCACGGCCGAGATCTACCTGCGCGATCACGTGACGACAAGCGGAGGCTTCTGGGGAGAGCAACGGACGGTCAGTTCGTGCGTCCGGTACAGCTACGACGGAAAGGCCGCGTCCATGCGTTCTGTCGAATGCCCGTCGTCCGGGCCTCCGGCGGAATTTACGGACGAGCGGGTGACTGTTCCCTGATCAATCTCTTGGGACCAGCTCCGGAACCATCCAGGGAGCATGGGAGGTCCTGGGATCGGTCACCGCGCAAATGCGATCTGCTCCGTACGCGCGATTCCCCGCTCAATGGCCGCTTTGTCGATGCCCAGCAGGGTGGTCAGCCACATGCCGTTTTGCACCACCACAACATCGGCTGCCCGGTCCTTGCATTCGTCGGGGGAGAGGCCGGGAACGGCACTTCCGATCAGCGCCGCGAGCCCTTGCAGATACCTGTCAAAGGCTGCGGCGTTGATCTGTGCAAATTCTTCATCTGCCTGCGCGAGGGCCCACAGGTGAAGGCGGAGGGAGAGGTACCTGGTGGTCAGGAGGTCGGGGTCGGCAACGCGCCGGAGGGCCTCCCGGAGCTGCTCCTCGGGGCCCGCGGTGGGCGACGGTTCCACCAGGAGGAGGTCGTGCTCTTCGATTTGGTGCAGCACTGCGCGGATGAGGCTCGACTTGTCTTCGTAGTAGTAATTCACCAGCCCCAACGCCACTCCGGCTTCGCGGGCCACGGCGCGCATATTGATACCCGAAATGCCGTGTCGGGACAACAGTTCCAGGGCCGCTTCGAGGATGCGTGTTTGCCTGTCAGCCTTTTCGCCGGTTTTAACGGTGCTTGTACCCATTCGGCCAGACTATTGCCAAACCAGGATCAGCGCATCCCGGCCGCCTACAGGTTTCCTTCTGCGTAGATCCGCAGCGCATCGCGGACAAATGTCGCTCCGGATTCCCCGCCGTAATTGGCAGCGAAGCGGGGATCGGCCACGTACATCTCTCCGAGGCCGGTGACGTAACCTTTGACGTCTCCGCCAGGTGCCGCCGTCGGGGTTCCCGGAATGCCGCGCAGCCATTCGACGTGGCGTTTCGCGAGGTCCTGCGCCTCGGGGCTGTCCGGCGTGGCGCCGGATTCGGCGGCCGCGATCCAGTCCGCACCCAGCTTGCTGACGCGTTCCTTCCACTGCTGCTTTTCCTCGGCGCTCATTCCCCGCCACCAGGAATCACCGGCGGCGTAGGCGTCCTTGCCCCAGCGTTGCTCGACTTCGTCCTTGTACTGCGTGTGGTCGAAGCCATCGAACATGTTCTGTGCCATGTACTTTCCATCCCCTTGCATAGTGTCGATTGTGTGCCGAACGGAGGCGATTTGCCGGGCGAGCCGATCCTGCTCCTGCGAAAGCCATTGCAGATGGTTGCTCAATGCTTTGACGGTGTCTGTCTCGCGATCGAGCACCTCGGCAATGGCCGGCAGGCCGAGCCCCAGTTCCCGGAGCAGGAGGATCCGCTGGAGCTGAACCAGGGCCGGACCGTCATAGTAGCGGTAGCCGTTATGGCCGGTCCGGCTTGGTTTGAGCAACCCAATGTCGTCGTAATGACGCAGTGTGCGGCTGGTTGTTCCCGCGATCTTGGCGATTTCCTGGATTGACCAGTCCATCTATCCTCCGTCCTGTGCATGTTCTTCGACAGTAGAGGTTGACGTTACGTCAAGGTCAAGGGCTTTTTTTCCAGCCACTAGTCGGCCAGGATCAAGTACAGCGCGCGACGGGTCTCGTCGAGCTTCTCGATTGCCGCCCGGCGTTGTTCGTCGGTTGCCGCGCCGCGGAACTGGTGCACCACGCCCATGAGCTTGCCGATGCTTTGGTGGAATTCCTGCATGTTTCCATCGGCTTCAGTGTTCCAGGCGTTGGCCAGTTCTTCCTCGTGCTCGGCTACATAGGCGCGGCCATCGTCTGTCAGGGTGAATTCGGTCCTCCGGCCCTCGCCAACGGCCGTGATGAGTTCTTCATCAACCAACTGCTGGAGGGTGGGGTAGACCGATCCCGGGCTCGGCCGCCATGCCCCCGAGGTCTTTTCGGCGATGGTCTTGATCAGTCCGTAGCCGTTGGACGGAGCCTCTGCGAGCAGGGAGAGGATGGCCGCGCGGACATCGCCGCGGTTGCGGCGTGGACCGCCCGGGCCAAAGCCGCGGGGGCCGAATCCGCCAGGCCCAAACCCGCCGGGACCGAACCCGGGACCAAAGCCTGGACCGCGACCGGGTCCAAAGCCACCGCCGCCGTGTCCGCCCGGTCCGCGCCGGCCCTTGCCGCGGTTGAAACGACCGCGTCCGTGGGGGCCTTCGCCATGTTCGGGGAAGGTGTTTTCTTCGTGATTGTGAATGCCTTTCATAACAGCATCGTCCTTTCGTTGATTATCACCGAAGGAGTATCGGCGATACTTAACGATATATCGGTATCTATCGACGTGTCAATGGATGTGCTGGAGGGTTCGGCAGGAAGGGATGGGATCTGATGGAGGGTTAAAGAACGACGGCGGGTGCGGACTTATCGCTAAGTCCGCACCCGCCGTCGAGGGTTTCTTAAGAGGCTACGAAAGGGGAGTGACGTATGCGCCCGAAATGCCGCCGTCGACGAGGAACGTGGAGGCCGTAATAAAGGAAGCGTCGTCACTTGCGAGGAAGGCGACCGCTGCTGCCAGTTCTTCCGGTTCGGCAAAGCGACCCAGGGGAACGTGGACCAGTCGGCGGGCTGCCTTTTCAGGATCCTTGGCGAAGAGTTCCTTCAACAGGGGTGTGTTCACCGGACCGGGGCAGAGGGCGTTGATACGGATGCCCTGCCGGGCAAACTCGACGCCGAGTTCCCGGCTCATGGACAGCACGCCGCCCTTGGAGGCGCTGTACGAAATCTGGGATGTTGCCGCTCCCATGACAGCCACGAACGACGCCGTGTTGATGATGGAGCCCTTGCCCTGCTCCTGCATGTACGGGATGGCATACTTGCAGCAGTAGTAGACGGAGGTCAGGTTCACTTCCTGGACCCTGCGCCAGGCGTCGATCCCGGTATCCAGGATTGACGCATCGTCCGCCGGGGAGATACCGGCGTTGTTGAAGGCGATGTCCACGCTGCCGTACGTCTCTTTTGTCTGGGCGTACAGGTTGCGGACCTCTTCTTCGCTGGTGACATCGACCTTGACGAACAATCCGCCCACTTCATTGGCCGCGGCGATTCCGGACGTTGGCTCGATGTCCGCGATGACCACGTTGGCGCCTTCTGCTGCCATCCGGCGGGCTGTGGCCAGGCCGATGCCGCTGGCACCCCCGGTGATGACTGCACTGCGGCCGGCGAGACGGTTGGAAACTACTGCTTGCATGATTGCTCCTTAGGTAAGTGGGGGAAAGACTAAGCGGACTGGGTGGAGATAAAGACGTTCTTCACTTCGGTGAAAGCATCCAAAGCGTCAGGACCGAGTTCGCGGCCAAGACCGGACTGTTTGAAGCCTCCGAAGGGCGTGGAGTAGCGGACAGACGAGTGTGAATTGACGGACAGGTTGCCGGACTCGACGCCGCGCGCCACGCGAAGGGCGCGATCCACCTTGGAAGTCCAAATCGATCCGGACAATCCGTACTCGGTGTTGTTGGCGATCCGGATGGCGTCAGCTTCGTCGTCGAACGGCACGACGGCGACAACCGGACCAAAGATTTCGTCCGTGAAAGAGGGTGCGTCCAGTTCCGGAGTCAGCACGGTGGGCGGGAACCAGAAGCCCGGTCCTTCCGGCGCCTTCCCCTGGAAGGCGACCGGGGCGCCGTCGGGCACGAAGCCGGAAACCGTACCCAACTGCTGTGCCGAGATGAGCGGCCCCATGGAGGTTGCCGGATCAGCCGGATCGCCCACGCGCATTCCCAATACTTCCGGTTCCAGAAGCTCCAGGAAGCGCTCGTACACGGTGCGCTGAACCAGGATCCGCGAGCGGGCACAGCAGTCCTGCCCGGCGTTGTCGAAAGCCCCACCCGGGGCAGCGGCCGCAGCCATCTCAAGATCGGCGTCGTCGAAAACGATATTGGCACTCTTGCCGCCAAGCTCCAGAGTCACGCGCTTCACCTGCTCAGCGCAGCCTGCCATGATCTGCTTGCCTACTCCGGTGGACCCGGTGAAAACCACCTTCCTGACCGCCGGATGCGTGACGAACCGCTGGCCCACCACGGAACCCTTTCCGGGAATCACTTGGAAAACGCCCTCAGGAAGGCCGGCTTCAAGAGCCAGTTCACCAAGGCGGATGGCGGTCAGCGGTGTCACCTCCGCCGGTTTGAGCACCACGGTATTGCCTGCCGCAAGTGCGGGAGCAAAACCCCATCCGGCAATCGGCATCGGGAAGTTCCATGGAACGATGACGCCCACCACGCCCAACGGCTCATGGAGCGTAATGTTGACCCCGCCTGCCACGGGAATCTGCCGGCCGAAATGGCGTTCGGGAGCGGCCGAGTAGTAATTGAGGACGTCACGGACGTTGCCCGCTTCCCATCTCGCGTTGCCAATAGTGTGCCCTGCGTTGCGCACCTCCAGTTGCGCGAGGTTCTCCAGGTCATTGTCGACGGCGGCGGCGAACCTGCGCAGCAGCAGCGCGCGGTCGGCGGGGGCAACAGCCCGCCAGGATTCGTAGGCGGCGGCAGCCTTGGCAATGGCAGCGTCCGTTTCGGCCAATCCAGCCAGGGGCACGGTCTGGATGACTTCTTCGGTGGCCGGATTGATCACATCAAAGACTGTTGAGGTCATGCTGGAGACATCGCTTTCATGGTTGCGGTGTGGGTTGCGCGGTAGTGGGCGGCAGCGTCCACGAAGCCGCGGAAGAGCCGGAGGTCGTCCGGGTTCTGTTCAGGGTGGAACTGGACCCCCAGTGCCCATCCGCCGTCCGTGGTTTCGACGGCTTGGACCAAGCCATCGGCGGACCGCGCCGTCACGCGCAATGACTTGGGAATGGAGTCCATGGCCTGGTGGTGGTAGCAGGGCGACGTTGCCGAGGGCCCCAGGAGATCGCTGATCAGGCTGCCCTGCTCCGTTGTGAAGCTGGCTTCCCCGAAAACGCCGGGGGCCGGTTGGCAGTTGGCTTCCGGAATGATGTCCGGAATGTGCTGGACCAGCGTGCCGCCCAACACGACGTTCAGGAGCTGGGCGCCCCGGCAGATCGCGAAGAGCGGAAGCCCGCGATCCAGCGCCGTCTGAAGGAGTTGTGAATCATGGTGGTCCCGCAGCGGCTGTGGCCGGGTTGTGGGATGCGGCTCCTGACCGTAGAGGGAAGGATCGACGTCGGGTCCTCCCACCACGATCAGCCCGTCCACGAGGTCCAACACCGAGGGGTCGGTTCCCACAGGCGGGAGCAGGAGCGGCGTAGCCCCGGCGGCGGCTACTGCCTCCACATACGTGCCCGGGAGGATGGCCGCCGTCGTATTCCACACGCCCCAAGAGGCTTCCTGAAGGTAGCTGGTCAGTGCGATCCTGGGCCGGTACGTGCCTTTAGAGTCGTTCGAAGCCACGGGTCCGCTCCCAGTCTGTGATGGCGCTGTCATAGGCGTTGAGTTCCACGGTGGCGGCATGGACGTAATGATCCACGACGTCGTCGCCGAATGCCTTCCGCGCGATGCTGCTTTCGGCGAGGAGGTCGCGGGCGTCCCGGAGCGTTGTGGGCAGGCGCTCGGAGTCGGATTCGTAGGCGTTGCCCTTGGTGATGGGCTGGAGTGGAACGTCGTTTTCGATGCCGTGGATGACTGCCGCAATCATCGCGGCGACGGCGAGGTAGGGGTTCACGTCCCCTCCGCCGATCCTGTTCTCGGTGCGGAGCCCCTTGCCGTGTCCCACCACGCGCAGGGCGCAACTGCGGTTATCAAGTCCCCATGCAACAGCCGTCGGCGCGAAGCTGCCTTCCACGTACCTCTTGTAGGAGTTGATGTTCGGGGCGAGGAAGTACGTCAGCTCCCGGAGCGCCGTCAGCTGTCCCGCCACAAAACGTTCCATGACGGGGCTGAACCCGTGTTCGCCGTCGCCCGCCAGGACCGGGTTCCCGTCCAGATCGGTGAGGCTGAAGTGGATATGGCAGGAGTTGCCTTCGCGTTCGTTGAACTTGGACATGAACGTGATGCTCTTGCCGTGCTGGTCCGCGATTTCCTTGGCGCCGTTCTTGTAGAACGTGTGCTTGTCGCAGGCAGCCAAGGCCTGGTCGAAGCGGAAGGTGATCTCCTGCTGCCCGAGATTGCACTCGCCCTTGGACGATTCAACAACCAGGCCCGCGGCTTCCATGTTGTTGCGGATGGACCGGATCACAGGTTCCAGACGCGCGGTGGCCAGCAGGGAGTAATCCACGTTGTACTGGGTGGCCGGCGTGAGACCGCTGTAGTTCTTCTCCCAGGCCTGGGCGTAGGAGTCATCGAACATGATGAACTCCAGTTCGGTGCCGGCCCAGGCCCGGTAACCGAGTTTTTCCAGGCGCTCGATCTGAGCCTTAAGGATCTGTCGCGGCGAAGCAACAACGGGTGCGCCGTCCGTCCACAGCACATCGCACTGCACCATCGCAGTACCTTCCAGCCAGGGGACGCGACGCAGCGTGGAAACGTCCGGCATCATCACCATGTCTCCGTAGCCGGTCTCCCAAGAGGACATGGCGTAGCCGTCAACAGTCTTCATATCGACGTCGACTGCCAGGAGGTAGTTGCAGCCCTCCGCTCCGTGGCCCAGGACATCTTCCAGGAAGGAGCGCGCTCCGCAGCGCTTGCCCTGAAGCCGGCCGAGGGCATCGGTGATGGCGACGATTACCGTATCTATCTCGCCACGGCCCACGAGTTCCCGCAACTGCTCAACGGTGAGCTGCTGGTCCGGGAATTGTTCTTTACTTTGGTCGTTCATGGTGTCTCCGCAGTTCTTGGGGTTGGACATTGTTGTTGCTTCAGCTGGGGTTGTTACTTCAGCTCGGCTTCGGCCATGGCAAGTTGGGCGAACTCTTCTTCGGGCGCGCCCGCCACGATCCGGTGCCGGCTGTAGAGCCAGAAGTAGAGGAGGGCGGCGGCGAAGATGGCCGCAGTGATGGATGCTGCAAAAACGTCGACGACGAACGTCGCCACGACTGCCACGGCGGAAAGAACCAGGGCGATCGACGTTGTGACGATGCCGCCCGGAGTCCGGTAGCCGCGTTCGAGGTTGGGTTCCTTCTTTCGCAAAACGATGTGCGAAAGGTTGAGAAGAACGTAGGAAACCGTTGCTCCGAACACCGCGATGTTGATCAGGAGGGCGCCGTCCTGGGTGATTGCGGCGAGCAGGAATCCAATGGTGCCGGGAACAATCAGGGCCCAGTAGGGAGTCCGGCGTGCGCCTGTGAGGGAGAGCCACCGGGGGAGGTAGCCGGCACGGGAGAGGGCGAACAACTGCCGGGAGTAGGCATAGATGATGGAGAAGAAACTGGCCACCAAACCGGCCAACCCGGCGTAGTTGATGAAGTCGGCCAGGAAGGTGTTTCCTCCATAGGCGATCCGGAGGGCTTCGGGTAGCGGGTTGTCGGAACCGCTCATTGCCTGGGAACCTGCAGCTCCGGGGACCAGAACAAGCATTAGCGCTCCAAAGACCACCAGGATGATGACTGCCACGATGATGCCGCGCGGCATGTCCCGCTTTGGATTGGACGTTTCCTCTGCCGCAAGTGGGACCCCTTCGACCGCAAGGAAGAACCAGATGCCGTACACCAATGCCGCCAGGATCCCGCCGATCCCCATGGGGAGGAAAGCGCTGGATCCGGCCGAACCATCGGGAACGATGTCGAAGAGCTTTGCTGCGTCGAACTTGGGGAGAAGGCCAATCACGGCCGCGACAAGGGCGACTGCGGCCACGGCTGTGATGGCGAACATGATCTTCAAGGCCTCACCGACGCCACGAAGGTGGATGCCGATGAAGATGACGTAGGTGACCAGGTAGACGGGCCAGGAGTTGGTCAGGCCGAACAGGCCCAACGCTTCTACGTAGCCTCCGATGAACGTGGCGATCGCTGCCGGAGCCACCGCGTACTCAATGAGCACGGCCATCCCGGTGGCAAAGCCGCCAAGGGGGCCAAGGGCGCGGCGGGCGAACGCGTAGCCAGCGCCCGCGGTGGGGAGCGTTGAAGAGAGTTCGGCAAGTCCGAAGACCATGCAGGTGTACATGACCGCCATGAGGGCGAAAGCGATCAGGAGGCCGCCCCACCCTCCTTGGGCCAGCCCCAGGTTCCAACCGGCGAAGTCACCGGAGATTACGTAGGCCACACCCAGGCCGGCGAGCAGGACCCAGCCCGCTGCCCCTCGTTTGAGGCGTCGGTGTTGCAAATACTCGTCCTCGCCACCGGACGTCCGTTCCACTGTTTCCATGCGTGTTCCTTACGTTTGAGGAATGCTTGTGGGAAAGTAATTGGGAGGATCCTCGGATCCTAAAGGACTGTTTTTAGTCCATTGCGTGCTTCACAGTTTGGACTGTGACATGGCGCACGTCAAGACTTCCCTGGAAATAGTGCTGCTTAAGTCTGCGCGAGTCGCGCTAAAGGTTTCTTTCACAACCTTTGCCTGGAGGCATGGGTAGCATGAAGGCAGCAGCGTCTCCTTGGGGTGATGCGCTTCCTGTGAAAGGAGCTGCCGTGCCGGACCCAGCCTTTGGCCCGTCCTTCTCTATGCTGCGCCCTGTCAGGGGCGGCAACGCGTTCGAAGAGACCATCGAACACATCCTGCAAACCATCAAGCTGGGCATCTTTGCCCCGGCCGAAAAACTTCCGCCGGAGCGTGAACTGGCCGAGCAACTTGGGGTCTCCCGGGCTACGCTGCGTGACGCCTTGGGTGAATTGCAGAGCGCCGGCTATCTGGAAGTACAGCGGGGCAGGTACGGCGGTACGTACGTCTCTACTGAAACGGTGCAGCGGAAACCGGACCACGGGCCGCTGGACCCGGCCGAAGTTGAAGACGTCCTGCTTTTCCGCTCAATCATTGAACCGGCCGCGGCGGGGTTGGCGGCCAAAGCTGATCTGTCTGCCGCAGCACGGCGGCACTTGCAGCTTTGCTTATCCGAAGTCTGTGCGTCACCGGCAGCCAGCTATCGTCCCCGCGACTCGCGATTCCACATTGCCATCGCCGAGATGTGCGGTTCGGCGAGCCTTGTGTCGGCCGTGGCGGAAACCCGGGCCAGGCTTAATGACTTGCTGGACCGGATTCCGTTGTTGGGGACCAACCTCGAGCACGCGAATGAGCAGCACACGGAGATCGCCGACGCTATTCTTCGAGGCGACGCGCCTGCTGCCGAAAGGGCCACGGTGCAACACCTGGAAGGCACGGCTTCACTGCTTCGCGGATTCCTCGCCTAGCCGTTAAAAGCAACGCGGGGTCACTTATGGCCCATGTTTCACCTGAATATGGGCCATAAGTGACCCCGCGTTGGTTTGAGGAGGGGGTGCTACTTCCACCAGGTATCAAAGATCGTGACCGGGACCGTGCGCTTGTGGCGTGTGCGCAGGAACTTCTGTTCGATGGACTCTGCCACGGACTCGGGGACTTCGCGGCCCTCAAGGTAGTCGTCGATCTGGTCGTAGGTGATGCCGAGTTCGTCTTCGTCGGTACGGCCGGGCTTGTCGTCCAGGAGGTCGGCCGTGGGAACCTTCTTCCACAGGCGCTCGGGGGCGCCCAGCTCTGCCAGGACTTGCCGGTTTTGGCGCTTGTCCAAGCCGAACAGCGGCAGGATGTCCGCACCGCCGTCGCCGTATTTCGTGAAGAAGCCGGTGACGGACTCGGCGCCGTGGTCCGTGCCGATGACCAGGTAGTTGTGTTCGCCGGCCAGGGCGTACTGCGCGATCATGCGGGCGCGAGCCTTGGTGTTGCCCTTGTGGAAGTCTGAAATTTCTGCGCCCGTGGTCTTGAGGAACTCGTCCTCGAAGCCGTCAACGGCGCGGGAGATGTTGAAGGTCCACTCGGTCTTGGCGCGGATGAAGTCCAAGGCCGCCTGGGCGTCCTCTTCATCGTGCTGGACGCCGTAGGGGAGGCGGACCGCCACGAAGTTCGCTTCCACGCCGTCGGCTTCCAGTTCCTCAACCGCCAACTGGGCCAAGCGGCCCGCGAGAGTGGAGTCGAGGCCGCCGGAAATGCCCAGCACGAAGCCTTTGGTCCCTGTCGCTTTCAAGTAATCCTTCAGGAAGGCAACCCGCTTGCGGATCTCCTCCGCAGGATCGATCCGGGGCTGGACGCCCATTTCGTCAATGATCTTGGCTTGGAGTTCGCGCATGTGTTCCACAGTAGTCAGCCGCGTCACGAACGCTCAACCATATTGCGCGGCGGAGTCCCAACTGAGTCGCACTTCGCGTCGTTCTGAGCGCTGGGAGCGGCCTGATCTGCGACCTAGTTGGGTGCCGGGCCGGTTGAGCCGCGTACGGTGAGGTGCGTTGGCATGACGGCGAGGCGCCGGCTGGAACCTGCGTGCAGGGGATCGAGTTGTGCCAGGAGCATGGAAACCGCCACACGCCCGGCCTGTTCAATCGGGGAAGCCATGGTGGTCAGGGGCGGGTTGCAGAAGTCGGCGCCGAAAATGTCGTCGCAGCCCACAATGCTCATGTCATCGGGGACGCGGATGCCACGTTCCCTGAGGCGCTGCAACATGCCGATCGCCAGGAGGTCGTTGAAGACGATGCAGGCCGTTGCTCCGGTGCGGGCCGCTGCGTCGGCGGCCGCGGCGCCGGAGGTTGTTTTGGGGGTGAAGGGGCCTACCCGGGAGGTGGTGAGTCCACGGTCCCGGCTTTCTTCCTCGAAGGTCTTCCAGCGTTTGGCGTTCGACCACGAAGACGCCGGCCCGCCCACGTAACAGATTTTGGAGTGGCCCAGCGAGGTCAGATGTTCCAGTGCCTGGACAACCGCGCCTGGGGTGTCGATGACTACCGTGGGTGCGTTGGCAGAGGAGCGGTTGATGGTGACGATCGCCTGCGAGCTTGCTGCTTCAAGAATCTGGGCGTCAGTGAGGCGGGACGCGGCAAGGATGAACCCGTCGGCGGTCCGCTGCATCTTCTGCAGGGCATCGGCTTCCATCTCGGCTGACTCTTCGGTGTCCACCAGCAGCTGGGTGTATCCGGCCGCCTTCAGTTGGTTCTGGGTGCCCCGGATGATGTCGAAGTAGAACGGGTTGGTGACGTCGGGGACCAGGAGTGCGATGGCATTGGTCCGGCCGGAGCTAAGGCTGCGGGCCTGCGAACTCGGGACGTAATTGAGCTCGGCGGCCACTTTCTCGATGCGTTCACGGGTTGCCCTGTTCACGCGGTCCGGGTTGGAAAGAGCCCTGGAGACAGTGGACGTGGCCACTCCCGCCAACGCGGCAACATCCCGGATTGTTGGTGCGGATCCCCGCCCGTTTGTCTCAGCCATAAAAAGATTGGACCATCTCATGGCAACTTTTGGCAACCGCTTGCCGCACAATTGCCGGACTCGTAGACTCGTTGCCGAAAGCCCCTGTGACGTAGACCACTACCGGGCTGTGTAACCAAGGAGGAAACAATGAGGTTTGCACCATCTGCCAAACTTGCCGCCGTCGCTTTGACTGCAGCACTGGCTCTGACAGCATGCGGGGGGAGCGGCAACAGCGGCACATCGGGCAGCAGCTCCGGGGGCGCCGTCGACGGGGCGGGCAAGACACTGAATGTTCTGACCGGCGTCAACAACCAGTACCCGGAAGAGCAGAAGAAGTGGCAGAGCGACATCGCCGCCAAGTTCAAGGCAAAGACCGGCGCGGACGTGAAGTTCGAGACCTTCGCATCAGCCAACGATGAACTGACCCGTATCCAAACCTCCGTTGTTTCCGGCCAGGGCCCGGACGTATATACCCTTGGCACCACCTTCACGCCCACCGCCTACGCCACCAAAGCCTTCGTGACACTTTCGGATGACGACTGGAAGAAGGTAGGCGGGAAGGACCGCTTCAACCCGGCCGCGCTGGGCATCTCCGGCCCCGACGCCGAGCACCAGGCGGGCATCCCGTTTGTCAGCCGCCCGTTCGTCATGGCCTACAACAAGGACATCCTGGCAGCCGCGGGCATCGATAAGCCCGCCACCACCTGGGATGAGCTCGCCGAACAAGCCAAGAAGATGACCAACGCCGGCACCGGAACCTACGGCCTCGCCACTGGCTACAAGGACAACTTCGATCCCTGGAAGTTCATCTGGGCCATGTCCGTGCAGGCAGGCAACCCGCTGGTTGACGGCGACAAGCTGAAGATGGACGACCCCACGGTCCAGAAGGCCTACGAAACCTACTTCGGCTGGCTCACCAAGGACAAGGTAGTGGACCCGGCAGCGATCGGCTGGAGCAACAGCAACGCGGTAGCGGCCTTCGCGTCCGGCAAGGCCGGATACCTGATGATGACCACGTCCAGCTCCATCCCGACCCTGGACAAGTCGGCCATCGCGGGCAAGTACGAATACGCCCTGATGCCCACCACTGCTCCGGGCGAATCTTCCCCCAAGGGCGACGGCGACAAGGCCGCCAGCATCCTCTCCGGCGACAACGTAGTGGTCGCGGACTACTCCCAGCAGAAGGACCTGGCGTTCGCCTACGTCGAGCTGATCACTTCCAAGGATGAGCAACTGAACTACCAGAAGATCTTCGGTGAGCTCCCTGCAAACGCCGAGGCGCTCGCCTCCCTGACCGATCCGAAGCTGAAGCCGATCGCCGATGCTGCCGGCAAGTCGAAGGCAACTCCCTTCACCGGCGCCTGGGGCGATATCCAGTTGGGCCTGCTGAACGTGACCGTCCAGTCCATCCCGGACCTGGCCAAGGGAACCGTTGACGAGAACGCCTTGGAATCGCGGCTGAAGGACGCACAGTCCAAGGGCCAGGCTTCCCTCGACCGGGCTGCGAAGTCCTAGGCAGGGTCTCCCATGTCCACTGATTCCTTCAGGGAAAAACCCCTCCGCCGCAAGGGCCTGAGCGAGCGGAACCGTCCACTGTGGATGTTGATCCCCGGCGGCGTCCTGATGTTCATCATCATTGTGGTCCCGCTGTTCCTGGGCATCTACATGTCGACGCTCAATCTCGACCAGTACTCGCTGCGCAAGTGGGTCAGTGCACCGTTCATCGGTGTCGAGAACTTTGTGGAGGCCTTGACCGATTCGCCACTGCTCCATTCGGTGTGGCTGAGCGTCAGTTATTCGCTTATTGCCATGCTGGTCACTTTGCCCTTGGGCATTGCCGCTGCGGTTGCCACGCAGAACGCTTTCAAGGGCCGCGCACTCATCCGCTCGGTCTTCCTGATCCCGTACGTGCTGCCGTCCTTTGTGGTGGCCACTGTGTGGCGGACCATGTTCCAGCCGGACGGGGTGGTCGACTCGGCCCTGGGTGTGTTCGGCGTCGATGGCGGTTTGTGGTTGAACGGACCCCAAACGTATTGGACGCTGATCCTGGTCCAGATCTGGGCTTCCTGGCCGTTCATCTACCTGCTGGCCCTTTCCGGCCTGCAGTCCGTGGACCACGAAGTCCACGAGGCCTCGGCCCTGGACGGCGCGTTGTGGTGGAACAAGCTGCGGTATGTCATCTTCCCGTACCTCAAGGGTCCGCTGGCCCTGGCTTTCCTGATCGGCATGCTGCACCACATCAACAACTTCACCCTCCCGTTCGTGCTGTTCGGCGTGCCGGCACCGTCCGACGTCGAAGTTCTTCCGATCCTGACCTACGTCACCAGCTTCCAGAGCTTCCGGTTCGGCCTCAGTGCGGCCATGGCGTTTGTTTCCTTGGTGTTGATCGCCATTCCGCTGTTCATTTACCTGCGCGCCGTCAAGTTGGACGACGCTGAAACTCCGGGAGGCAAGAAGTGAGTGCGCCAACCACCTCTGTCCGCGGCACGGCCCGCGGGGGTTCGGCAGGAACGACCTTCAGGCCAGGTTCGAAGAGGCAGCACGAAGTAACCCGCCTGTTGCCTGGCCCGATGCTGGCGATCATCCTCACGGTGCTCAGTGCAATCGTGCTGATACCCGTTGCGTACATCTTCATGGCCTCGGTGAACTCCGACATTGGGGTGGCCAACGGAGAATTCTGGCCATCCACATTCTCGCTGGAGAACTACACCAAGATCTGGTCAAGCGTTGGCCTGGCGAAGGGCCTCGGCAACAGTGTCCTGGTGGCAGGCGCAACAGCGGTGGTTTCCGCCGCGATGTCCGTATCCATCGCCTACGTCCTGGTCCGCTACCAGTTCCGCGGCCGGCTCACTATTCTCCGGGGCCTGTTGGCGTTGCAGTCCGTGCCGGGAACACTGATGGTCCTTCCGGTTTTTGTGCTCTTCTCCTCGGCCGCCAGCTACCTGGGCGTGCAGGTGATCGGCACGCAGTGGGGACTCTTCGTCACGTACCTGACGTTCGCGATGCCCTTCTCCACCTGGGTGATGGTCACCTATCTGCGTGGCCTTCCCCGCGAACTGGAAGAGGCTGCAAGGATCGACGGCGCCAGCAACCTGGGCGTCCTGGTCCGGATCATCCTCCCGCTCAGCTGGCCCGGAATTGTGGTCTCTGGAATCTTCGCTTTCCTGCTGGGCTGGAACGATGTCCTCTTTGCCTCGGTGATGACCCGGCCTGAAAGCCAGACGGCTGCCGTAGCCCTTCAGATCTTCGGAGCTTCGCAGGAGGGTGGAGCCATTCCCCTGTACGGCCAAATGATGGCGGCGTCTCTGGTTTGTGCGGCACCCGTCGTGATTCTCTACCTGATTTTCCAACGTTACCTAGTGGGCGGACTCACCGCCGGAGGAGTTAAGTAGCAATGACCGGTCCAGAAACAGTGCAGTGGACGCTTTCGGGCTTCGGCGACGAGATCGACGACGACCCGGTCCTGCAGATCGCGGTGCTCCAGGCCCTGGGTGCGAACCACATCGAGGTCCGCAGCGCCTGGGGAACCAACATCGTGGACCTCACCCCTGAGCAGTTGGCAGAGCTCAAGAAGCTCCTGGACGGCGCAGGCACGGGTGTTTCCGCCATCGCTTCGCCCATCGGCAAAGTGGACGTCACGCTGCCGGTGGAACACGAGGTTGAGCGCCTCCGCCGGGCCGCCAACGCAGCCCAGGTCCTGGGATCGCGCTACATTCGGATTTTCTCCTTCTACTATGGCGATGATGTGGCCGTGGAGAGCATCCGGGACGACGTCATCGAGCGGATGCGGGCTCTGGCCGACGTCGCTGAACAGTCCGGCGTGGTGCTCCTGCACGAGAACGAGAAGGACATTTTCGGGGACACTCCCGATCGCGTGCTCGACATCATCGAGTCGGTGGATTCGCCGGCTTTGAAAGTCGCCTGGGACCCGGCCAACTTCGTCCAGGTGGGCGTCAAGCCCTTCGACGAGGGGTACGCCAAACTCCGTCCCCACCTCGAATACCTGCAGGTCAAGGACGCGCGGTTCGCCGACGGTGTCGTGGTTCCTGCCGGCGAGGGCGACGGCGACCTCCTCCGCACGGTAGAGGCGCTGAAAGCCGACGGGTTCGAAGGATTCGCAAGCCTTGAACCGCATCTGGCAGGAGCCCACGGCCTGGGTGGCTTCTCGGGGCCGACCGCTTTCGGGATGGCAGCCCGTGCTTTTGCCAAAGTCGTCAACGAAGCAGGAGTGGAAACCAAGTGAGCACCGAAACATCCCGTCCCATCATCAACGTCGCCATTGCCGGTTGCGGCACTATTGGGCGCACCCACGCGGCATCAGTTGCCGAAATCGCTGACCTGCAGGTCACTGCCTTGGTGGACGAAATCGCGGAGGCCGCGGACGCCCTGGCCCAGCACATCGAAGACCAGGGTGCTGCGCGGCCGGCCACCTTCAAGAGCCTGGGCGAAGCGTTCGCAGGTGCCGACGTCGACCTCGTCATCATCGCCACCCCCAGCGGACTGCACATCGAGCAGGCGTTGGAGGTGCTCGACGCCGGCAAGCACGTGGTGATCGAAAAGCCGCTGGACGTGAACCTCAACCGCGCGGACGACATCCTCGCCGCCGCGAAAGCAGCTGAAGAGAAGGGGCTGGTGGCCAGCGTCATCAGCCAGCACCGCTTCGATCCTGCGAGCATCGTGGTGGACCAGGCCCGCCGGGCCGGGCGCTTCGGCAAGCTGACGTCGGCCATCGCCTCCGTGAGCTGGTACCGCAGCCAGGGCTATTACGACTCCGGCGCCTGGCGGGGCACCTGGGCCATGGACGGCGGCGGGGCGGTGATGAACCAAGGCGTCCACACCGTGGATCTGCTCCTATGGTTCCTGGGCACCCCGGTGGAAATCAGCGCCAAGACGGCCCTTCTGGCACACACCGGCGTTGAAGTGGAGGACACCGCAGTGGCCACCGTGACGTTCGAATCCGGCGCCCTCGCAGTACTCCACGCCACCACGGCCGCCTATCCCGGACTCAGTGTCAGGCTTCAAGTCATGGGCAGCATGGGATCAGCCGTCATCGATAGTGACAACCTCCAGTTTTTCCACGCCGCAGCCTCTGAAGAAGAGACGCAGAGCGGGCCCATGGGGATGCCAGGCGCCAGCAACCAAGCCGAGGCGGAGCTGGCCAGGTTCGCTGAACCTGCCCCGCAATCCAACCTTGATCCCACCCTGTATCCCGCCGGCCACATCCGCCAATACCGGGACGTCGTGGAGGCCATCCGGAACGGCAGGCCTGCAGGCGTCACCATCGAGGACGCCGTCAAGGCACTGGCCACGGTGCGGGCACTCTACGTTTCGGCAACATTGGGCCGCCCTGTGCTCATAGCCGATGTGGTTGCAGGGAAGTACAACGACGTTGAAGTGCGCACCGGCAACGGCCACTTCGAGGAGGTCACCGCATGAAATTCTCGGTTTTCACGGCCTCGGCGCCGGAATGGACTCCGCAGGAAGCCGCCACTGAACTGGCGGCACAAGGTTGGCACGGCATCGAATGGCGCGTCACGGACCAGGCCGATTCGCCCGAACCCGGGTTCTGGGCAGGGAACAAAGCCACCTGGCCCATGACCGGTCTGGAGGACTCACTGCCGGAGATCGCCAGAGTCACCTCCGAAGCGGGACTGGAGTACTCCGGCCTCGGCGGTTACGCCCGCTGCGACAACCACGACGACGTCGAGCGCGTTCTCGCCGCCACGGCTGCTTTGGGCGCACGGCAGGTCAGGGTCAACGTCCTGCCGCTGGGCAACTCCAGCATGGGAGGTGGCGAGCCGAGCGGCCTGCCCTATCCTGAGCTGTTTGCCGCTACCCGTGAACACTACGAGTGGGTTGCCGGCCGCGCCGCCCACCACGGAGTGAAGGCTCTGGTGGAATTGCACCATGGGACGGTGACGGCGTCCGCCTCGTCCGCCCGCCGCCTCCTGGAGGGCCTGGATCCCCGGCATGTCGGGGTCATCCACGACCTCGGCAACCTGCTGATCGAGGGCTGGGAATCGCCGCTTCCGGCCCTTGAACTGCTGGGGCCGTACCTGGCCCACGTCCACGTGAAGAACGCCCGCTGGGTCCGTACCGATGAGAGGGACGAATCCGGGGCCGCGGTGTGGGTGAACGAGTGGGCCCCGCTCGCGGAAGGGCAGGGGAGCGTCCTGGCGTACTTCAAAGCCCTGGCCGCCGTGGGCTACGACGATTGGGTGACGGTGGAGGACTTCTCCACAGACGTTCCACTTGCCCAGCGCACCGCAGGAAACCTCCAGTACTTGCGCCGGGCGGCAGAGCTGGCCGGGCTGTCAGTTCCCGCCGGTGCCGATCTCTCCGCCGGTTCCGTCCCGAAAGGCTGACTCATGTCCCAGTCCCTCGCCACCCATCCCGACCGCCTGCTCCCAGCGGATCCGGGGACGCGCAGCATCGCACGCTCCTTGTTGGAGCGGGTCCAGGACCTGCCCATCATCTCCCCGCACGGCCATGTGGATGCCGCTGTGATCGAGCAGAACACGCCCTTCCCGGATCCTGCGGCGTTGCTGGTCACTCCCGACCACTACGTCACCCGGCTGATCCACGCCTCGGGTGTTCCGCTCGACCAGCTCCAGCCCCAGGCGGGGGCACGGAGTATCTGGCAGTCCTTCTGCGAGGCCTGGCCCCTCTTTGACGGCACCGCTTCGGGCTACTGGCTGCGGACGCAGTTCGAGTCGGTGTTCGGGTGGCAGGGTGAACTGTCCGCAGAAACGGCGGACGCAAGCTTCGATGCCATTTCAGCCAAGCTCGCGGAGCCGGGATTCCGCCCCCGTGAGCTCTTCAAGGACTTCAACATAGAGGTCCTTGCCACTACGGACGATCCCTTGGACAGCCTGGACAGCCACCGTGCGCTCGCCGCTGACCCGTCGTTCCACGGCCGCGTCCTGCCAACGTTCCGCCCGGATGCTTACATCAACATCGCAAACCCGGCGTGGCCGGCAAACGTGGAACGGCTCATCGCAGAAGCGTCCGACGGCGGCACGGGCTACCGCGGGTACCTCACCGCCCTGGAGAATCGCCGCCGGTACTTCGTGGACCACGGTGCAGTATCGGCAGACCACGGTGTCCGCACTCCGGCCACGCTCAAACTGGATGCTGCCGAAGCCGAGGCCCTGTTCAACAAGGCCCGCTCCGGAGAAGCCAACGCCCAGGACCGTGACATCTTCGAAGCCCACATGATGTACCAGATGGCCAGGATGTCCGTGGAAGACGGCCTGGTGATGACCATCCACCCGGGCTCCTTCCGGAACCACCACCAGCCCACCTTCGAAGCCTTCGGGGCGGACACCGGCCATGACATTCCCGTGGCCACCAACTACACCGAGGCCGTCCGGCCGTTGTTGCAGGACTTCGGTACCGCCAAGGACTTCCACCTGGTGCTCTTCACCCTGGATGAGACCGTCTTCTCCCGCGAACTCGCTCCACTGGCCGGTTTCTACCCCTCGGTCTATATCGGCGCCCCGTGGTGGTTCCTTGATGCCCCGGACGCCATGCTCCGGTTCCGTTCGGCCGTTACGGAAACAGCCGGTTTCTCCCGTTCTTCCGGGTTCATCGATGACACGCGGGCCTTCTGCTCCATTCCGGCACGGCACGATGCCTCCCGCAGGATTGAAGCTTCGTTCCTCGCCAGGCTTGTTGCCGAGCACCGCATCAGCGAGGACCGCGCGCACGAGCTGATTGTCGACGTCGTCGATTCTTCCCCCCGAAGGGTCTTCAAACTGTGAGTGGCGACCAGACGCTCCCGCGGTTGCGCCGCGATGAATCCCGGCCCACGCCGCCCATCCGCATCGTGCACCTTGGCTTGGGGGCATTCCACCGCTCGCACCAGGCCTGGTACACCCACCATGCCGGTGACGCGGCCGAGTGGGGCATTGCCGCATTCACCGGGCGCCGGCCACGGGCGGCGGACATCCTGGCGGAGCAGGACGGCGTGTTCACGCTGGTGGAGCGATCCGGTGCGGGCGACACTTTCGAGGTCATCGGCAGCATTGCCGAAGCCGTGGACGGCGCCGACGTCCAGCGCTTGGCGGAACTCGTGGCCGCCCCCACCACTGCGGTGGTCACGCTGACCATCACCGAAGCTGCCTACGCGGCCGACGGCGACGAAACGCCCCTGGCACGCCTGGCCACGGCGCTCGCAGCCCGCAAGGATGCAGACGCCGGGCCGATCGCCGTCGTCAGTTGTGACAACCTTGCGGAGAATGGCACGGTTGCCCGGAAGGCGCTGGAGGCCCGGGCGGATGCCGTGGACCCCGAACTGGCTCGATGGATCCGCGAGAACGTGAGTTTCGTGGGTACCTCCGTGGACCGGATCACGCCACGGACCACCCCGGAGGATCTCGTGGAAGTGGCCGAACAGTGCGGCTACCGGGACGAAGCCGTCGTAGTAGCCGAACCCTTCCACAACTGGATCCTGAGCGGCGACTTTCCTGCCGGGCGTCCCCGTTGGGAGGATGCCGGAGCCGTTTTCGTGGACGACATCGAGCCCTACGAGAACCGCAAGCTGTGGCTTCTCAACGGAGCGCACTCCATCCTTGCCTACGCCGGCTTGGTCCGAGGACACGCGACCGTGGCCGAAGCGCTGTCCGACGACGTCTGCAGGGCTGCCGTAGAGGATTTTTGGGACGAGGCCTCCCGCCACCTGCCCGGCGAAGGACTCGATGTTCCGGGATACCGGCAGGCCTTGCTGGAACGGTTCGGCAATTCGCGGATAGCGCACCACTTGACCCAGATCGCCATGGACGGGACCACCAAATTGCGCATGCGCGCCTTGCCTGTGCTTGCCGCCGAGCACGCCCAGGGCCGCTCCGGAGCCGGCGCTGCCCGCATGATCGCCGCCTGGATCGCCTACGTTTCCGCGACGGAGGACTACCAGGACCCCCTGGCCGGGGACATCGGAACCGCAAGAACGCTCGACGGCGAACACCGCACCGCTGCGCTGTTGGCCCTCCTCAGCCCCGGGCTGGCCGAGGACAGTGCCGTGGTTTCCCTTGTTCACCAGCAGCAGGACGCCATCGCCACCCCCCGCACCCATGCATAGACCCTTGGAAGGAAAAGCCACACCATGAAAATCATTGCCGCTGATGTCTTTGTGACCAGCCCGTCCCGCAACTTCGTTACCCTGCGCATCACCACCGAGGATGGTGTGACGGGTATCGGTGACGCGACGCTCAACGGCCGGGAACTCGCCGTCGCCGCCTACCTCAAGGAGCATGTGGCGCAGCTGCTGATCGGCAAGGACCCGCACAGGATCGAGGACACCTGGCAGTTCCTTTACCGCAGCTCGTACTGGCGCCGTGGGCCGGTGACCATGGCGGCGATTGCCGCCGTCGACATGGCGTTGTGGGACATCAAGGGCAAGGTGGCGGGGCTGCCCGTCTACCAGTTGCTGGGTGGCGCTTCCCGGAACGGGTTGCGCGCCTACGGCCACGCTTCGGGTTCGGACATTCCGTCCCTGTTTGACTCTGTCCGTGAGCACCTGGAGCTGGGCTACAAGTCCATCCGGATCCAGACCGCCATCCCGGGCATCAAGGCTGTTTACGGTGTGGCCGCGCAGGCGCAGGCCTCGGGGGAGCGGTACGACTACGAGCCCGCGGGCCGCGGCACTTTCCCGCTCGAGGAGGACTGGGATACCCGGGCGTACCTTCGCCACCTGCCCACCGTGTTCGAAGCCGTGCGCAACGAATTCGGCCCCGAAATCCCGTTGCTGCACGATGGCCACCACCGCATGACTCCCATCCAGGCGGCCAAGCTCGGCAAGGCCCTGGAACCGTATGACCTCTTCTGGCTTGAAGACTGCACGCCTGCCGAGAACCAGGAGGGCCTGCGCGTGGTCCGCCAGCACACCACCACCCCGCTGGCGATCGGCGAAATCTTCAACACGGTGTTCGACTTCCAGACCCTCATCAAGGAACAGTTGATCGACTACGTCCGTGCAGCATCCACGCACTTCGGCGGTATTTCCCCGCTCAAGAAAGTCATGGATTTCGCGGCTCAGTACCAGATCAAGTCCGGCTTCCACGGACCCACGGACATTTCCCCGGTGGGCTTCGCAGCGCAGTTGCACGTTGGCCTGGCCATCCACAACTACGGAATCCAGGAGTACATGCAGCACTCGGACAAGACCAACGAGGTCTTCCAGCAGTCCATGACCTTCACGGACGGTTACCTGCACCCGGGCGACGAGCCGGGCATCGGCGTCGAATTCAACGAAGAAGCCGCTGCCGCCTTCCCCTACCAGCAGGCGTACCTGCCGTACAACCGGCTCGTGGACGGCACGGTCCACGACTGGTGATCTTCCGGAAGCCCGGCACTGCCACGACGGCGGTGCCGGGCTTTTCTGCGTCCGGACAGTGGGGAGGGGTATTGTGAACGCTAACAACGTTGTAAATCAAGTGCTGGGGCCGGGCTAATGAGCTGCAATCATTTTGTGATCCGCAGCACTTGACCGCCCGTGTTGTTAGCGTTCACAATGGCATTCGCAATACGTTTTTACTGGCTTGTGCAGCCCCCAGCACGCAGGCCACCACCCAGCTTCACCGTGCCGGACGCGCAGATGCTCCGGCTGCATCAGAGTTCGCGGCATTGCTGCCGCGGAAGGAGAGCATCGTGAGATTGAAAAAACTCCTGGGCGCCGTAGCGGTTGTCCTTACCTTAACCGTCGGAGCCACAGGCTGCGGAAGCCGTGGAGGCGGGGCGGAGTCTTCCAGCAGCGCTGCCAAGCCGGCCGACTCACTGGTGGGCATCTCGATGCCGACGCAGACGTCGGAACGCTGGATCGCCGACGGCGCCAACGTTGAGAAGTCCCTGAAGGACCTGGGCTACAAGACGGACCTGCAGTTCGCCAACGATGACATCCCCACGCAGGTTTCGCAGATCGAAAACATGCTGACCAAGGGCGCTAAGGCCCTCATCATCGCTGCCATCGATGGCACCACCCTGACGGACGTCCTGGCCAAGGCCAAGGAACAGAACGTCAAGGTCATCGCGTACGACCGCCTGATCAACGGAACCCCGAACGTGGATTACTACACCACCTTCGACAACTACACCGTGGGCGTCCAGCAGGCCACCTCGCTGTTGACCGGCTTGGGACTTGTTGATGCAAGCGGCAAGAAGGTTGAGGGCAAGGGCCCGTTCAACGTGGAACTGTTCGCGGGAAGCCCTGACGACAACAACGCCAACTTCTTCTGGACCGGCGCCATGGACACCCTTAAGCCGTACCTGGACGCGGGCACCCTGAAGGTCCCCAGCGGCCAGACCAAGTTCGAGCAGGCCGCAATCCTTCGCTGGCAGGCACCCGTAGCCCAGAAGCGCATGGAAGATATCCTCACCTCGGCTTACAGCTCAGGAACCAAGCTCGACGGCGTTCTGTCACCGTATGACGGCCTGTCCATCGGCATTATTTCCGCACTGACCAGCACGGGCGGCTACTCCACCGGCAAGCTTCCCGTAGTGACCGGCCAGGATGCCGAAAAGGGCTCCGTGAAGTCCATCATCGCCGGCGAGCAGTACTCCACCATCTTCAAGGACACCCGCCAGCTCGGCGCCCAGGCCGTGAAGATGGTAGACGCCGTGCTCAAGGGCAACGAGCCTGAAACCAACGACACCAAGACCTACAACAACAAGGTCAAGGTTGTCCCGGCCTACCTTCTGAAGTCCGTCATCATCACCAAGGACAACTACAAGAAGGAACTCATCGACTCGGGCTACTACAAGGATTCCGACGTCAAGTAACCACGTCCCCAAGCTGTGGCCCCACCGCCCTGTGTTGCAGTGCGCAGTGAGGCGGGGCCACAGCATCCCCAGCGCCTGTCGAGTCCTCGGCCCGGCCCAGTTTCAACCAGTCAGCAGGAATTGACGATGAACGTACCCATTCTTCAAATGCGAGGAATCACCAAGACTTTCCCCGGTGTAAAAGCCCTTCAGGACGTCACCCTGGACGTCAACCGAGGTGAGGTTCACGCCATTTGTGGTGAGAACGGCGCCGGGAAATCCACCCTCATGAAGGTGTTGTCCGGCGTCTACGCGCACAATACCTTTGACGGCGACATTCTCTTCGAGAATGAACCCTGCGAATTTTCGAGCATCACGGACAGCGAGAAGCGCGGCATCGTGATCATCCACCAGGAGCTGGCACTGAGCCCGTACCTGTCGATTGCCGAGAACATCTACCTCGGCAACGAGCTCGCCAAGAACGGTTGGGTGGACTGGCGCAAGACCAACCTGGAAGCCGCCAAGCTGCTGGCCCGCGTCGGCCTCAGCGAGAATCCCGTAACGCCCATCCAGCACATCAGCGTGGGCAAGCAGCAGCTGGTGGAGATCGCCAAGGCGCTCTCCAAAGAGGTGAAGCTGCTCATCCTGGATGAACCCACCGCAGCACTGAACGACGAAGACTCAGACCACCTGTTGGACCTCATCCTGCACCTCAAGGGGCAGGGCGTCACCAGCATCATCATCAGCCACAAGCTCAACGAAATCCGCAAAGTGGCCGACGCCGTCACCATCATCCGCGATGGGAAGTCCATCGAGACGCTTCGCCTGGACCAAGGGCAGATCACCCAGGAACGCATCATCCGCGGCATGGTGGGACGCGACCTCGAAAGCCTCTACCCGGACCGGACCCCCAACATCGGCGAAGAAGTCCTCCGGATCGAGGACTGGACGGTCCAGCACCCGCAGGACCACTCACGGACCGTGGTCAGCAACGCCAACCTGAAGGTCCATAAGGGTGAAGTAGTCGGTTTGGCCGGCCTCATGGGTGCCGGGAGGACCGAGCTTGCCATGAGCGTCTTCGGCCGCACCTATGGACGTGCCGTCTCCGGCAAGGTGTACAAATACGGCCAGGAGATCAACACCTCCACGGTCTCCGATGCGATCGATCACGGTATTGCCTACGCAACCGAGGACCGGAAGCACTACGGCCTGAACCTGATCGAGGACATCAAGCGGAACATCTCCATGGCCGCCCTGACCAAGCTGGCCAAACGCGGCTGGGTGGATGGCAACCAGGAAACCACGGTGGCCAACCACTACCGGAAGAGCATGAACATCAAAGCTCCCTCGGTCGCTGCCATTACCGGCAAGCTTTCCGGCGGAAACCAGCAAAAAGTAGTGCTCAGCAAGTGGATGTTCTCCGACCCCGATGTCCTGATCCTGGATGAACCCACGCGCGGGATCGACGTCGGTGCCAAGTTCGAGATCTACACGATCATCAATGAGCTGGCTGCTTCCGGGAAAGCGGTCATCGTGATCTCCTCCGAACTCCCGGAACTCCTGGGCATCTGCGACAGGATCTACACGCTTTCCGCGGGACGCATCACCGGCGAAGTCCCCATCGCCGAGGCCACGCAGGAAACCCTCATGCACTACATGACTCAAGAGAAGGAATAGCCACCATGTCCGCCCTACGAGAATCCCTTGGCTTCCTCACAAGCCGCCTCCGCCAGGTTGGCATCTTCGTCGCCCTGATCCTGATCGTCATCCTCTTCCAGGTCCTGACCAACGGCATCCTGCTTGAACCCCAGAACGTCAGCAACCTGGTGGTCCAGAACAGCTACATCCTTATCCTCGCCATCGGCATGGTGATGGTCATCATCGCCGGCCACATCGACCTCTCCGTCGGCTCGATCGCGGGCTTCATCGGCGCCGTGGCCGGCGTGATGATCGTGCATTGGGGCTGGGCCTGGTGGCTCGCCATCCCGGCCTGCCTCCTGGTCGGTGCCCTGGTGGGTGCATGGCAGGGCTACTGGATCGCCTACGTGGGCATCCCCGCCTTCATCGTCACCCTGGCCGGCATGCTGATCTTCCGCGGTTTGACCCTCATTACCCTCAAGAACCAGCAGATCACCCCGTTCCCGAACGAACTGCGTGCCTTGGGTGGCGGCTTCCTCCCTGATATCTCCGGTGGCACCTCCGTCCTCGAATGGCTGACCGTCATCCTGGGCGTCGGCGGCACCGCGGCCATCCTCTTCCAGGCGCTGAAAGAACGCCGGGTCCGCCGCAAGTTCAACCTTGAGAACGAACCGATGGCATGGTTTGCCGTCAAGAACGGCTTCATTGCGCTCCTGATGCTGATCATCACCTTCCTGCTGGCCAGCTACCGCGGTACTCCGATTGTGTTGATCGTGCTGGCCGTCCTGGTGATCCTGTATTCGGCCCTGATGAACAACAGCATCTTCGGCCGCCACACCTACGCCATCGGTGGCAACCTGCACGCCGCTGAACTTTCCGGCATCAAGACCAAGAAAGTCACGTTCCGCCTCTTCGTCAACATGGGCGTCCTGGCGGCCCTCGCGGGCTTGGTCTTCACCGCCCGCCTGAACTCCGCACAGCCTGCCGGTGGCACCGGCTTTGAGCTGGACTCCATCGCGGCAGCCTTCATCGGTGGCGCAGCGGTGCAGGGTGGTATCGGTACGGTGGCAGGAGCCATGATCGGTGGCCTGATCATGGGTGTCCTGAACAACGGTATGTCCATCCTCGGCCTGGGCACTGACTACCAGCAGCTCATCAAGGGCCTGGTGCTCCTGCTGGCCGTAGGTTTCGACATCTTCAACAAGAACCGGACGGGCGCAGGTGGAGGTTCCTCCATGGGCCGCCGCTTCAAGTGGAAGACCACGCCTCCAGCAACCGAGGCGGCCCCTGCCGCCAAGGCGGAGCCTGTGGGCGTCGACGCGAAGTAGCATCCGATGCCACGCGGCGAACAGCCGCCCACGGTGCGGCCCCGGGTACTGCCCGGGGCCGCACCCGACTCGCCAACCCGGCCCCCGGTCATGGGGGACGTCGCGAAGATGGCCGGGGTTTCGCACCAAACCGTCTCCCGCGTCCTGAACAACCACCCCAACGTCAGCAACAACACGCGGGAGCGCGTGGAAGCGGCGATCGCCCGCCTCGGCTATCGCCGGAATACAGCGGCGCGGAGCCTGGTGACGCGGCGTTCCCGGACCATTGGTGTCCTGGCGTGCGAAACGGGCCAGTTCGGACCGGCGAACACCCTTCTGGGCGTTGAGCAGGCCGGCAGGGAAGCCGGCTACTTCGTCAGCATCGCCAACCTGCGCGAAGTGACCAGCGAAAGCATCAACGACGCCATGGGACACTTCAGCAGCCAATCCGTGGACGGGATCGTGATCCTGGTTCCGCATCCCGATGTCCTTGCAGCCCTGCGGGACGTCTCCGTTCCCGTGCCTATTGTGGCCGTGGGTGCCGGTGCTGGAAACCAGCTCACCGGTGCCTCGCTCAACCAGCGATTGGGTGCCCGCCTCGCCGTTGAGCATTTGATCGGGCTGGGGCATCGCAGCATCGCGCACATCTCGGGGCCAACGCACTGGATCGACGCCGCGGAACGCATCATGGGCTGGCGGGAAGCGTTGGAGGCGGCCGGACTTGAAGCGAACGTGTTGCTCCAAGGTGCCTGGGATGCCGCATCCGGGTATCGGGCCGGCCTTGAACTCCTCCAGCACGACGCCGTCACCGCAGTCTTCGTGGCCAATGACCAAATGGCCGTCGGCGTCCTGCGCGCCGTCCAGGAAGCGGGCTGCCAGGTGCCCGCAGACATCAGCATTGTTGGCTATGACGACCAGCCAGAGGCGGAGTTCTTCATGCCGCCGCTGACCACCATCAAGCAGGACTTCGAAGAACTTGGCCGCAAATGCATGGAAGAGGTCCTGCACCAGCTGGAAGGGGAGCCCGGAACACGGGACCAGATCGTGGATCCGCGCCTGGTCATCCGGGCCACGACGGCGGCGCCAGCACACCAAAGGCGGGCACACTAAACTAGGAGCCATGACTTCCACCAGTATCCCTGCAGTCGACACTGCTGCCGCCCGTGCCCGTCTTCTTGAACTCATCAAAGAGCTGGCGGTGGTCCGCGGCAAGGTGATCCTCTCCAGCGGCAAGGAAGCGGACTACTACATCGACCTCCGCCGTATCACCTTGCACCACGAGGCCTCCAAGCTGGTGGGTCAGGTCATGTTGGCAATGATCGACGACGCCGGCGTTCCGGTTGAGTGCGCGGGCGGACTCACCATGGGCGCGGACCCCGTGGGTACCGCTGTGATGCACGCTGCCGCCGAGGCAGGCCGCGCCGTGGACGCTTTCGTTGTCCGCAAGGCCCAGAAGTCCTACGGCATGGGCCGCCAGGTGGAAGGCCCCTCGGTTGAAGGCCGCAATGTGGTGGTCCTCGAGGATACGTCCACCACCGGCGGGTCCGCGCTGACCGCCGTCGAGGGCGTCCGCAAGGCTGGCGGCAACGTGGTAGCCGTCGCCGTGATCGTGGACCGCAACACTGGTGCCAAAGAGAAGATCGAAGCCGAAACCGGCGTTCCGTACCTCTTCGCGTTCGGCAAGGATGAGCTCGGCCTCGACTAAGGAGTTTTTGTACAGCTAATGCCCTCAAGAGCGCATCTTAAGGGCATTAGCTGTACACAAACTGCGGGGATGTAAGGGAGTGCCCGCGAAGCCTATGCTTGCTGCGTGGACGTACAAGTAGGGAAGCTCCCGGCGCCGCCGGAGGTGACTGAAAACCTTCCGGCGCCGGTTGTTCCGGAGCCGGACAAGGCCGGGGATCCGGGCTCCTGGGCCCGGATCCTGCCTTACGCTGCCCGGCTGAAGAAGACGTCCCGCCGCAACTTTTTGATCACCGCCGGGGTTTCCGCAGCGCTCGCCGGCGACATGCTCTTCACTCGCCGGGTCCAGGCTGAACGTCGGGCCACCAAGATCCTCCGCGTCCCGGACGCGTACTCGGACCTGTACTTCCCCAAAGCCAGCTGGATCCTCTTCCCCGGGTACAAAACCAGCTGGGAAGAAGCGCAGTGGATACTCAACTCACTGCGTCCTGCCCTGCACCAACGCGGCCGGCTGGCCGCCGTCGGGTATTCCAACCTCGGCCTGGACGTTGACGAGATCGTCCGCGAAATCATCCTCCACGTCCGTGAACTGGAGCTTGAGAAGCTGTACTTCTACGGCCACAGTTTCGGCGGAATGCTCGCCACCCAGGTCGCTGCGCGCCTGCTGGAACTCCACGGAGTGGAAACCCAGGTGATTGTCCTGGATTCGAGCCCGTTCAGCCGCGCGGATGTCCTGGACCAGAGCTGGTTCGACGGCGTGGTGTTCCTTTACGAGAATGGTTTCCGCATTCCGTCGGTACTGCGGGGCGGGTACGAACTGGGGGAGCGCGTGGTCCACAAGGACGAGCGCACCTGGCGTCAGATCCTTGACCAAACGCTGGAGCAGCTTTCCCCGATTGCGCCGTCGAGCGTGCTGATCCAGACGGAATCGGCCTATATCTACCACTTCGACGGGCTGCGGTTCGCGGGCAAGATCGGCGGGACGCGGATGGCGTTCCTGGGCAACCCGCAGGACGGAACGGTGGACTACGAGTCGGCGCGAGCAGGGTGGAGCAAGGTTTTCGGCGCCAACATGGCGCTGCCCACGCTCAGCACGGATGGCGCCCGGCCCGCCCACGCGAGTCCGCAGTGGAATGGCGGCGTGTACCGGCCGTTGCTCGAGCGTGTCCAGGATGAGCTGGTGCCACTGCCGCCGGAACCCGAGGAACCTGAGTACCTGGAGCCCAACGGAAAGGTCATCCGGCCGGCCTAGCGGGGGCCACTCATCTCAGCGCAGTGCTTCAACCTCGACGGCGGTAAGGCCCGCCTCGCGCAGGAAGCGGCCGACGTCCCCGAACTCCTTGGAGAAGCCTGCCAGGAAGTGCCGCATGGCGGCCTCGGGGGACTGCAGGATCATCAGGTCCGGGCTGAAATACTCCGCAGGGGTGGAAGGGACGCTGAGGCGCCACGTTTCGGCCATGATCTTCAGGACGTCCGGAAGGTTGGCGGTGGTTGCCGCGTAGTCCGCCACGACGTCGTCCTCGGTCCCGCCCGCCGCAAGGAGTCCGATCGCCGAGACCACCCCAGTCCGGTCTTTGCCCAACGAACAGTGGACCAGGGTGCGCTTGCCGCGGGCCACGGGCCGCAGGGCGTCGGCCACCCAGCCGGGGCGAAGCCGGATCCAGCCCAGATATAGCTCGCCAAGATCCTCCCCAGTTTCCACGGCCTGGAGGGAACCGGCAATGGCGTTGGGGTCGAGCGGGTTGTTGATGAGTTCGACGGCGGGCGAGGCTGCCGCCGCAGGTCCACCGCCGTCGTCGTGAGCTGAACCGCTATGAACCATATCGTTGTGAACCAACCACGGAACCAGCGACCGCTCGAGGTCGCTGCGGAGGTCCACGATGGCCTGGATGCCGTGTTCCGCCAGGAAACCCGACGTTGCAGCGGCATCCAGGCCAAACGGCTGGCTTCCCCTGAGTATCCGGCCGCCGGCCAGTGGACGCAGGTTGAGGACAGCCATGGATGTTCCTTCTTAGATCTGGCTCTTGAGGTCGGCCACGGAGTTCAGGATCTGGTTGGGCCGGAAGGGGAAGGACACGATTTCCTCGCGCTGCGTGATTCCACTGAGCACCAGGACCGTGTGCAGGCCCGCTTCCATCCCGGCCACAATGTCGGTGTCCATGCGGTCGCCGATCATGGCGGTGGTCTCGGAATGGGCATCGATCTGGTTCATGGCGGAGCGGAACATCATGGGGTTCGGCTTGCCCACGATGTAGGGTTCGCGGCCGGTGGCTTTGGTGATCATGGCTGCGATGGCACCGGTTGCGGGCATGGGGCCGTCCTTGGAGGGGCCGGTAGCATCCGGGTTGGTGGCGATGAAGCGGGCGCCGGCCAGGATGTGCCGGACGGCCATGGTGATCGCTTCGAAGGAGTAGGTGCGGGTTTCACCGAGGACCACGAAATCGGGCTCGGTGTCCGTGAGGATGAACCCGGCCTCGTGCAGTGCCGTGGTGAGGCCGGCCTCGCCGATGGTGTAGGCGCGGTTGCCCGAATCGGAGGACTGCACCTGGTCCTTGAGGAACTGGGCCGTGGCCAGCGCCGAGGTCCAGATGTTCTCTTCGGGGACTTCGAGGCCCGATGCGCGCAGGCGGGCGGCAAGGTCGCGGGGAGTGAAGATGGAGTTGTTGGTCAGTACCAGGAACCGCTTGGACGTATCCACCCAGCGTTGGATCAGCTCGGCTGCGCCGGGAATCGCCTGGTTTTCATGGACGAGGACGCCGTCCATGTCCGTAAGCCAGCATTCGATCTCGTGACCGTTCCGGTAAACGGATGCGGACGGGTGGGGCGTGGTTTCTTCTGCCATATTTGCCTCCAGCTGGGGTTGTTTATGCACTGCGTCCCAGTCTTTCATCATTCGGGCCGCTGGACATCCCGGAGGTCTCCTTATGTGGGTAGTTCTGTCCATGTGGATAAAGGTTTTGACTTGTGCCACGCACAGTGGTCTGCACTACGCTTATGGCTGCGCGGTACGGGCAACACCGTGGGTCGGGGGATCGACGCGGTGGGTTTCATGTCGTCCCGCTTCAGCAGGTCCCTCGTTCCGGATCGACCACTGGGTGTGTCCGCAGGGATCTCCCGGTGCCCACAGCATGTGAAAGGGCCTTGCCATGAGCACCAACAACGGCGTACCGCAGCCTCCATACAATCCTGACGGCGTACCCCAGCCGCGCTATGACACCGGCCAAGAACAGTACCGCCAGTACCAGCCGGGCCAGACGCAGCCCATGTACCAGCCGGAAGCCCAGCAGCCGGAAGCCCAGCAGCCGGGCCAGCCACAGGACGCGCCGACGCAGGCTTTTCCTGCACAGCAGGACCCCACCCAGGCCTTCCCTGTGCAGCAGGGCCAACCCACCTACCCCGGCCAGCCCACCTACCAGGGCCAGCCCACCTACCCGGGCCAGCCCACGGGACCTGGCCAGAACCCCGGCGACCACAACAAGAAGTCCTTGTTCCTCATCCTGGGCGGTGTCGCCGTCGTCGTGATTATTGCGCTGGTTGTGGCGTTCACGTGGCTGATTCCGTCCATGACCAAGCCGACTGCCGTGGAGTCTCCGTCGCCGTCCGTGACGTCCTCGGACGAGGCGTCCGACGCGGCCGCCGAACCATCCGCAGAGGCGGAGCCGACCGGCGAAGCCTCAGCGTCCACCGACATTCCCGCCGGCGCCATCCCGCTGCCGGCAGCCTGGGAAGGGCTTGCCGGGCCCAGCAATGTTCCGGCCGACGACGACCCCTTGTTCAGCAAATGGGTCACGGGAGAATCGTCGTTCCAGTACCTGGCGGAGTGGACGCACGACGAGTCGTTCGGCATCACCAAGGACCCCACCACGGGCGAAGAGATCCAAAAGAAGGCCCAGGGAACCGTGGAGACCGACGGCGACGGAATCGCCTTGGCCTACGCCTTCTTCGCAGAGTCCGAGGAAGGGAAGTTCGGCAAGGACCCGGCGGAGATCCAGAAGGCACTCAAGGACATCGAAGCCAGGTACAAGGGCATGACCGCCACAGAACTTCCGCAGAACCTGGTGGGCCACAAGTGCGCGTCCGACTTCAAGACCAGCATGCCCGAGATCCGTGAGTTCCGTCGCGGCGAGGCAGTGGTTGTCAGCTTCACCTGCACCAACGCGCGCGGCGAAGCCATCCAGGCAGTGAACCTCTTCGCGGTAACGCCATGGGGAACGCCGCAGATGCTGGGAGTCAGTGGGCACAAGGAATACTGGGACGCCCACCCGGGCCTCATGGAGAAGCTGGCCAACTCGTACCGCATCAATAAGTGGAAGCTCGGCTAAGTCCGGCCAGGTACCGACACGGGCAGGGCTAAAGTTGAGGGGTGACTGACCTTCCCCCCAACACCGCCCTGCCCACCCCTGCCCAGGCTCCCGCGGAAGCCACAGCGGAAGGCGAGGCCGAAGCGAAGCCGGAGGTCGGCGTCGGACCCTGGGAAGGCGAGTGGCCGCTCGGCGAGCACTGGGATCCGGACCTGTTGAGGGACGGTGACCGCCGCAACGTGGTTGACCAGTACCGGTACTGGAAGCACGACGCGATCGTCGCGGACCTGGATTCCAAGCGGCACGAATTCCACATCGCCATCGAGAACTGGCAGCACGACCTCAACATTGGCACTGTGGTGCGGACCGCCAACGCCTTCCTCGCCAAGGAGGTCCACATCATCGGACGACGGCGGTGGAACCGGCGCGGGGCCATGGTCACCGATCGCTACCAGCACGTCCGCCACCACCCCACCGTCGAGGATTTTGTCCAGTGGGCCGAGGGGGAGGGGCTGGCTGTGATCGGCATCGATATTTTCCCCGATTCCGTGCCATTGGAGACCTACGACCTCCCCAGAAAGTGCGTCCTGGTGTTCGGGCAGGAAGGCCCCGGCCTCACGCCCGAGGTGCACGATGCCGCCGTCGCAACCCTTTCCATCGAGCAGTTCGGCTCCACGCGTTCCATGAACGCGGCATCGGCAGCAGCGATCGCCATGCACGCCTGGGTGCGCCGGCACGTCTTCAACCAGCCGGTGTAACGCGCCCGCCGCCGCCGAGATGGCATTTAATGACAGTCCCAGAGCCTCGGATTGTCATTAAATGCCATCTCGCGGAGCGCGTGGGTGGCCAAGCTGTGGATAACGCCCCGGAGGCCGGACTGAGCAGCCAAAATGGGGCATGCGCAGGGCGACACTTCCGGAACATCTGACCACGGGTTCCTTCTCTGTGCGTGCTTCCGACAAAGCCGGCGTGACCCGGTCCCGGACCCGTGCCAAGGACTTGCTGCAGGTATCCCGGGGAATCCGGATGCCGACAGGGTCCGAGGCTTCCGGGGCCTCCGCCTTGAGGGCTTACACGGAACTGGACGATTCATCCATCCTGGTCTCCTTGTCGGCCGCCCGGATCTGGGGCGTCCCATTGCCGGGCCACCACAGCGGGGATTGGCGCATTCATGTTGCCCGACGGAGGGGGGTTCAGCTTTCCACGGCGGGTCAACGTGGCCGGACATCTCCTTACCCTTCTTCCGGAGGAGGTAGATGAGTACGACGGCGTCAGGGTCACCTCGCCCGCGCGGACGTGGTTGGACCTGGCTGCGCTACTGACTTTGGAAGAGCTGGTCGCAGCGGGCGACCACCTTGTGTGCTCCCATGGCGCGGACTTCCCGGCTCCCAAAGACGCCTTATGCAGCATCGCGGAACTGACGGAGATCGTGCGCCGCCATCCAGGCATGCGTGGGGTGCGGACGGCCCGCGCCGCACTCGAGCTCATCCGTGTGGGTGCGGATTCCGCACCGGAAACGCACATGCGGCTGGCGTTGGTCAACGCGAGTCTGCCTGAGCCCGTGCTGAATCACGTTGTGCGCAACCACTTCGGTGATCCCGTGCTGTGGCCGGACGCCGCTTACCTCGAGTTCAGGGTCTCGCTTCAATACGACGGACAACACCATGGCGGCGCGGACCAGCACGTCAGGGACATCGAGCGCCAGGAAAGGTCCCTCGCCCATGGCTGGCTGGAAGTCCGGATCTCCAAGAACGACCTCCAAGGTGACAGACCCGCCGTCGTGCATAAAGTACGCCGCGCGCTCGAAAGCCGTGGCTGGTGCGCGAGATGACACTTAATGGCAATGTCAGCGCGCAGGATTGTCATCAAATGCCAACTCGGCGGAAGTGTTAAGGGCCACAGTGACCCGAAACACGGCGTCCCGGCGGATATCGCTAGGATGGGTGCTAGCCGTAAGCGGTCTACTCCAGGGTTACCAACCCACAGACGAATTCAGCATAGGAGTCACCATGCCCATTGCAACCCCAGAGATTTACTCCGAGATGATCGACCGCGCAAAGGCTGGCGGATTCGCTTTCCCCGCGGTCAACGTGACGTCGTCGCAGACTCTGAACGCTGCGATCCGCGGTTTCGCCGAGGCCGAATCCGACGGCATCATCCAGGTTTCCACCGGTGGCGCAGCCTACTGGTCCGGCGCTTCGGTCAAGGACATGGTGGCCGGTTCCCTGGGCTTCGCCGCGTTCGCCCGCGAAGTTGCCAAGAACTACAACGTCAACATCGCCTTGCACACGGACCACTGCCCGCAGGACAAGCTTGCAGACTTCGTCCTGCCGCTGCTGGCTGCTTCCGAGGAAGCCGTGAAGGCCGGCAAGGACCCGATCTTCAACTCGCACATGTGGGACGGCTCGCACGAGACCCTCACCGACAACCTGCGCATCGGCCGCGAACTGCTGGAACGCGCAGCAGCCGCCAAGATCATCCTCGAGGTTGAAATCGGCACTGTCGGCGGTGAAGAAGACGGCGTTGAGAACGAAATCAACGAGAAGCTCTACACCACCACCGAGGACGCCCTCGCAACCATTGAGGCCCTCGGCGCCGGCGAAAACGGCCGCTACCTCACCGCTTTGACCTTCGGCAACGTGCACGGCGTGTACAAGCCGGGCAACGTGAAGCTCCGCCCGGAACTGCTCAAGCAGATCCAGTCCGAGGTGGGCGCCAAGATCGGCAAGGAAAACCCGTTCGACCTCGTGTTCCACGGCGGCTCAGGCTCCACGGAGCAGGAAATCGCCGACGCCGTTTCCTACGGCGTGATCAAGATGAACATCGACACCGACACCCAGTACGCGTTCACCCGCCCGGTGGCCGGCCACATGTTCTCCAACTACGACGGCGTCCTGAAGGTCGACGGCGAAATGGGCAACAAGAAGACCTACGACCCCCGCGTCTGGGGCGCTTCCGCCGAAGCCGGCATGGCCGCGCGCATCGTCGAAGCAGCACAGCAGCTCGGATCGGTTGGCAAGACCTTCTGATGTCCGACGAATTCCGGAAGAACCTGATGGGGCCGGAGCCCACGCTCCTGCCCGCCGAGAACGAGATCTACCAGCACCTGGCCCTTGGCAAGGAAGCACTGGACCTCGTGGCCCAGAACCCTACCTCGTCACTTTTGTGGGCGATCCTCGCTGAGGAAGCCTGGGCCGAGGGCCGGACCATCGAGTCCTACGCCTACGCCCGCGTGGGCTACCACCGCGGCCTGGACTCGCTGCGCCGCAACGGTTGGCGCGGCGTCGGACCAATCCCGTGGGAGCACGAGCCCAACCAGGGCTTCCTGCGTGCGCTCTACGCATTGGGCCGGGCAGCTTCGGCGATCGGCGAAGCCGAGGAACCGGAGCGGATCGAGAAGTTCCTGAACGACTCGGACCCCAAGGCCAAGGCAGCGATCGAAGCCCGCTAAGGCGTCGAGCAATTAATGACGGCGACCCTCACCAAAAGGTGAGGGTCGCCGTCGTCGTATGTAGCGGGTAAGGCTAGGCCTTGCGGGGGATACCCGTGCGTGCCATGGCCTCGGCGTAGGCGCCGTGGATGGCGTCCAGGTATTCCTGCTGGCGGGTCGGAGTGCCGGCAAAGGAGCGGCCACCGAGCGAGCGGACCTTGAACGTCTTGAAGCCGCGGCGCGCGATGCTGGCCGGGGCGGCCTTCATGAGCTGGTCGGCCAGGCGGTGGGCTTCGTTGCCGTGGGCCACCAGAGCGGAGGTGCGCGGCAGGAGCTGGAGGAGGCGCAGGAGCGGCTTGAGACCCTCGGTGATGTTGGCTGGCGTGAGCTTGCCCGGTTCCTCGTTGGGTTCAATCCACGGGTAGGCGTTCCACGGCATCATCAGCTCGGGACGGAGGCCCAGCTGCCACTGCATGCCAAGCATGCGCGTGGTGGCTTCCTCGTCGCCGGGAGTGATGAAGCCCTCACCGGACGTGGTGCGCTGATTGGAGAAAAGGCTGACGATCCGGCAGTCATCCATGCTGTGGGCGGGGTCGATGTAGAGGACCTCGCTGCCCGGCTTCTGCTCCTTGATGGAGTCGCACAGCTCGTTGACCTCAGCGATGTGCGGTTCGTAGCGGCGGTTCCAAAGGATTTGCTCGGGTGATTCAGTCGCCAGTTCTTGCATCAGGGGTTAGGTCTCCTAGGTGTTACAGCGCACCGTTCGGAGGGGCCGCGGGCATGCCGAAGCCGAACCTCAAAGGGTGCTGTTGGGGGCTAACTAACCTTACCGGACTTAGTGCGTCGATGGTGGCCGAACCGGCGCGCCACCGAATGCGACACGGCGTGTTGCCCGGGAAACGTGTCAGGCGTCTCGACGGCGGTGCGGCCTTTCGGGCAAGATGCCCGGTATGGAGAAACAAGAGTCGTCCGCTGCCGCCGTTTCCGCTTTCCAGGAGCTGGGTTCAGAACTCGCCCCGGCAGGAGTGGTGATGGGGAAGATGTTTGGCGCCAGCTCGCTCATGCTGGACAAGAAGGCGCTGGCCTGCCTGAACGGCGACAAAGTGGTGTTCAAACTGGGCAAGGAAACAGCAGAGCACGCGCGTGCCCTGGCTCTGCCGGGGGCTGTGCTCTTTGACCCCTCGGGCATGAACCGGCCGTTCAAGGACTGGGTGGAGGTGCCTTCGAGTTCACGGGCTGATTGGCCCGCGTTCGCCGAAGCAGCCCTGCGTTTCGTGGCCGGCGGCTAAGCTGCCCAAGGCGCCCCGAGCCGGCGTCGAAAGCTGCCGTTAACCCAAAAGTGCAGTGCGGCCGGATGGTGCTTTTTTTGCCCCGGATAATGACGGTGAAACCACTGGTTTCGGGGAAACCGTTCGGCCTCCCCACCAGCTCAGCATCATCAACCGTGGGGGTTACACAATGGTCGCAAAGACGGCATCCAATAAGGCAACAAAGGTTCGTGCGCTTCTTGCGGGCGGGCTCGTCCTGGGCGTAGGGGCCGCATTCACGTTGGCTGCATGGACGGACAACGAATGGGTCTTCGGTAATTCCGGTGGGGACAAGGGTCCCGGCACGCTGACTTACCACATGGAGCAAAACACCTTCAGCAACACCAACGGCACCGGCGCCGATGCGTGGAGCGACAAGCCGAACATTCCTACGGTGCCGAGCTCGGCCACCGACGGCGCATTGACGTTCGGCGCCATCTCCGCCGCCTTGAAGCCCGGCGACACTGCCTATGCGCCCATGCAGCTCCGGGCCGCTGCGGGTTCTGAAGCCCTGACAGCCACGTTGGCAGAGGCAGTGAAGCTTGGCGGCACAGCTCCGGCCGCTGACACCACCACCAACTCCCTGGCCTTGTACAACGCGTTGAGCTACCGGGCAGTGCAGGGCGTGACTCCGGCGAACTGCGCAGCAGGAACACTGACGGGCGGCACCGACATCGTAGGCTCAGCTGCGGCCAGTGTCCCGCTGACCACTGTCTCCGCCACTCCCATCTCCCTCCCGAAGGGTCCCGACGCGTCAACGGCCGGATCGGCTGTGAACCTTTGCTTCGCCATCACCCTCCCGTCCGCCGTGACCGACGTGACGCTGCAGGGTAAGCAGACGGTTCCGCTGTGGAGGTTCACCAGCATCGCCGGCTCGTAGTACCGCTCTGTGACAGAGCCCTTGACCCGGACCAGAAGCTCGTCCCCATTGCCCCCTTCGGCCCCTGCCTTAGGCGGGGCGGGCTTCTGGGCCGTCGTGCCCACCATCCTCAAGGTCTCCCGCGAGATCGCACTGACCCTGGTGGCCCTGCTGGGGTTGCTGTGCATCGTGGCGTTGGTCCTGGGATTCGTTTATAAGGCCTCTTTCGTGGTCTTCAGGACCGGATCCATGGAGCCGCTCTACCCGGTGGGGGCATTGTCCCTGACTGTCCAGGTACCAGCAGCGGATCTCGTCCCGGGGGACGTCGTATCGGTTAAGCGCCCCGAATCCGGCGTCCTGGTCACCCACCGCGTGGTGTCGGTGGAATCTGGCGGTTCCGGCGCCTCCTTACGGCTCAAGGGTGACGCGAACAGCTCAGAGGATCCGCTGCCCTATCAGGTGGACACAGCCCAAAAGGTACTGGCAACGGTACCCGCGGTGGGTTCCTGGGTGATGGCAATGAGGGGACCAGGTTTTATCGGCGCCGCCACGCTGGCCGTGGCAATGCTCGTTGTATGGGCGTACTGGCCCAAACGGGCGGCACGTCACAAAGGTGTGGTGGCACAAGGGAGGTGATCGAGCAGTGAAGCAGTGGATCCGGATGGTGGGGCACGCAGCGGCGGTGTGCGCCGTCGTCGTCAGCGCCCTGAACTTTGCCGTTCCCGCCCAAGCTGCCGACAACCTCATCCCCATACCCCAGACAGGGACTCCAGGCCTCCTGTGGCTTTCGTCGTCCGTGTACCCGCTGGAGTTCCCGCAACTGGCGCCCGGCGATTCCTTCGTGTGGCAGATCGGTTTGTCGTTGGAAAAACCTGAAGCCACGTCCTCGCTCCAGCTCACGGCCGCAGGGGGCCTGGCCGCTTCCGGCGGCTATGCCATTGCCGTGGACGAATGCCCGTCCCCGTGGCAGGGCGACAGCGGCCTGAACAAGCAGCTTGAATGCCCCGCCGGATCAACGCAGAGAATCCAGCCCACCCGCCTCAACGACTGGAACCAGGGCGTCCGCGTCCCGCTCAGCAACCTCCGGACTGGAACCTCGCCGTACCTGCGGTTCACGCTCGCCGGACCCGTCGACGCCGTTCCTCCCCAAGGCGCAGCGCTCACCTTGGGAATCGGGATCACCGCCATGGGAGACGACGACGGCGGGAGCGCACCTTCGCTGCCACCGGTGGCCGGTGGCGGAAGCAAGGAGCCGTTGGGAAACACCGGGGCGTCGTCACTGCCTGCCCTGTTCGCCGGGGGTGCGCTGTTGCTCCTGGGAACGGCGGTCCTTGCATTGCTGAGGCGCCCACGTGAAACACCGGAGCAGGGCGCATGAGGGCCCGGCGTTCGATCCTGGTAGCGGCAGTTTCGGCGATAGCTTTGGCGGCCACAACCAGCCTGACCACTGCGGCGTGGACGGACAGCGAATGGGTGAGGAGCGCCGTCGGAGTCAGTTCCCCCGGCGACTGCAGCACCAACTCCATGTTCACCAACCAGGCCTGGGCCAGGGAACTGCACGGCACTGTGCTCAATACCAACCTCGATACCGTGGCCGGAGTCCAGGGGCTGACCGTGGTGAACAACGGCACGGCCGCCACCCCCACGCCCCCGTCCGCCGTGCTTGTCCCCGGCACCACGGATGCCTACGTCACCAAGATCCCGGTGACGGCGTTGGGAAGCAGCCCCGTTTCGTTGGGGTTGGGACTGGGCGCGCCTGTGGGCGGTTTGGGCACATACACGCAGTGGGCGCGCTCGCAGAAAAGTGGGCAGGCGCATGGAGCTGCCGGCCTGGTGTCCGATCAGACCGGTGCGTTGGACGTCGCGGGCACCTCGCAGGGAGCTGCCACCGCGCCAAAGTCGGCCAGCATTTCATTGGGGAACATTGTTCCGGCCTCCCTGTCCGGCGTCACCCTGGATGTGGGAGCCGTCGCGTCCTCGTCCGCCCTGGATGCCTGTGTCATGACGAATGGCTGGCCTATGCTGAACGCCTCGCCCACGGTCCAGCGGCAATACGGGATCGCCGGGCTGGACCTGACAGCGGCGATTCCCGCCGTCGGGACGCTGTCCACGCAGGGGGCATCCTTGGTGGGTGCCGTTCCGACGCAGCTGAACACATTCTTGGGCACCACCGGCTTGGCCAACCAGATCAATGATGGCATCAAGGGAATCGTCAATCCTCTCTTGGGGGGCTTGGCGGTGGGGTCCTTCAGTACTACGGCTTCCTTGACGACCGATCTCAACGGGGTGACCGCAATGATGACCGAGTCCATGACCGATGGCATCGTCACCATCAACCTTGGGGCGGGCACCGTGAAGGTCAACATTGCCTCGCTTGCCGGGAGCGCGACCACTGGGCTGAATGGCATGGAACCAAACCACGCCGTGGTCCTGGACGCGGCCATGACAGCCGCGGTAACCACCAGAGTCACGGCATTGCTGGATTCCTGGAAGAACCGCGTGCTTTCCGCGCTCACTTCTGCTCTGGGAAATGCCCAGTTGGCCTCCACTACAGTGGTTGACTTGCGGGCCCCGATCCTCGGCACCCCTTTGGCCAAGATCACCGTCAAAACGGGCCCCGCGACCGTGGCGCAATTTATTGCGGGCTCGGCCTCCGGTCCTGACGTTTCCGTCGAAGTCCTGGGCGGAGGCGGTGCGGTTGCTGCCCTGGTCAACACCTTGCTGACGACTCTGACCAACAGCGCGAACGGGGTCGTGCAAACCGCCTTGGCAACGACCGATTTCGTCGCCAAGTCCACGGTCTTCAACGCGAATCTGGTTTCTAACCTGGGCAGCAGCCTCCAGTTACTGATCACACCGGTGATCAACGCCGTCGGGCCTGTCCTCACGGCAGTCCGCACCCTGGTGGCCATCAACGTTAACGTGCAACCCGATCAGGTCTGGCCCGGTACCAAGCCGGCGGATGTCACGGCTGCGGCGGGGGAGTACAAGGTTTCTGCGATCCGGGTGGGGCTGGTGGACAGCTCGGGCCTGCTGAGCTTGTCGTTGGGCAGTTCGTCGGCCGGCCCTGCCGCACTGGTGGTTCCCTGACTTGTCCACAACTGAACGCCAACGCCGGGCAAACACCAGAGAAACCGTTGCCATCGGCTAAACTTGGCTGGTAAGAGCCCCGAACCTCTTGCGTATGCCTTGCCCCCGGGCAGGCTGCACCTGTAAGCATCGGGGCGTTCTCATGTACGGCGTCGAGTCCTGGTCATCCGGCTGGGCCTCGCCCGAAAAGAATGGGGGAGGATCCCATGCCCGCTATCGTGATCGTCGGAGCCCAGTGGGGCGACGAAGGCAAAGGCAAAGCAACCGATCTGCTCGGTGGCCGCGTTGACTACGTGGTCAAGCCCAACGGCGGTAACAACGCCGGGCACACCGTGGTTGTTGGCGGTGAGAAGTATGAGCTGAAGCTCCTTCCCGCGGGCATCCTGAGCCCCAACGCAATTCCCATTATTGGCAACGGCTGCGTGGTGAACCTCGAGGCCCTGTTCCAGGAAATCGATGGCCTGGAAGCCCGTGGCGCGGATACCTCCCGCCTGCGCGTTTCAGCCAACGCCCACCTCGTTGCCCCGTACCACCAGGTGCTGGACAAGGTGACCGAACGCTTCCTCGGCAGCCGCGCCATCGGCACCACGGGCCGCGGCATCGGACCGGCGTACATGGACAAGGTGGCCCGCCTGGGCATTCGTGTCCAGGACGTCTTTGACGAGTCCATCCTCCGCCAGAAGGTCGAAGGATCGCTGCGCCAGAAGAACGAGCTCCTGGTCAAGGTGTACAACCGCCGCGACATCATTGCTGACGAGATCGTGGAGTACTTCCTGTCCTTCGCCGAGCGCCTTCGCCCGCTGGTCATCGACAGCACGCTGGAGCTGAACAACGCCCTTGACGAGGGCAAGGTGGTGCTCATGGAGGGCGGCCAGGCAACGTTCCTGGACGTGGACCACGGCACCTACCCGTTCGTCACCTCGTCCAACCCCACGGCCGGCGGCGCTTCCGTTGGCTCCGGCATTGGCCCTACCCGCATTTCGCGGTCCATCGGCATCATCAAGGCCTACACCACCCGCGTTGGTGCCGGACCGTTCCCCACGGAACTGTTCGATGAGATGGGTGTCTACCTGCAAAAGACCGGTGGCGAGTTCGGTGTGAACACCGGCCGTCCCCGCCGCTGCGGTTGGTACGACGCCGTCCTGGCCCGCCACGCTTCCCGCGTCAACGGCTTCACGGACTACTTCGTCACCAAGCTGGACGTCCTCACGGGCATCGAGCAGATCCCGGTTTGCGTTGCCTACGACGTCGACGGCGTGCGCCACGACGAAATGCCCATGACGCAGACCGAGTTCCACCACGCGGTGCCGATCTTCGAGTACTTTGACGGCTGGACCGAGGACATCACCGGCGCCCGCACGCTGGAGGACCTCCCCGAGAACGCCCGCAACTACGTGCTGGCCCTGGAAAAGCTCTCCGGCACGCGCTTCTCGGCCATCGGCGTCGGCCCGGACCGGGACCAGACCATCGTGGTCCACGATTTGATCAACGACTAAGTAGTTATTGGCTTACGACGACGGCGGGTCACCTTGGTTCCTCACGGAGCCGAAGGTGACCCGCCGTCGTCGCTTAATGCTTTGCGCCTAACCCCCGAAGCGGGAGCCGGTCAGGTCAGCTGCCGCTGCCGAGGTGAATGGTGACCACGGTACCCGAGCCGGGTGCCGCCCCGATCTCAAGGCGCCCACCCGCTGCGGCAACTATCCGTGCGCAGGTTGCCAGCCCCAGCCCGGTTCCGGGAGGGTCGTCTTCCCGGTGCAGACGGACCAGCGGGTCCAGAACGCGTTCGCGGTCGGGTTCGCTGATCCCCTTGCCGTTATCGATCACCCGAAGGGCTGCGCCGTCATCCGTCCGGAACCCGGTCACATGGATGGCCGGGGGAACGCCCGGCCGGCTGTAAGTGGCCGAGTTTTGAATGAGGTTTTGAAGCAACACCCTCATCTGGACGGGATCGGCGTTGAAGCCCAGATCATCGCAGTCCACCGAGGCGCCCCTTGCCTCGAGGCTCGCCGCCAAATCCTGAACTACCTCGCCGACCAGCGCCTTGAGTGAGAGCGGTGCGGGCCGGACATCTCCGCCGATTGTGGCATAGGCGAGGACGTCCTCCACCATGTTCAGCATCCGCTGCCCGGAGTTGGCCACAACGTCCAGGTACTGGGAGATCTTGGCAACCGGGGTGTCCTCCGCGACCGTCTGGCTGAGTTCGACGAAGCCGAGAATGGAGGTCAGGGGATTGCGCAGGTCGTGGCTGATGCGGCCCGCGAACTCGGCAAGGAGGGTGTTACTGCGCTGCGCTTCTGCCAACGCTGCGGCCAGTTCCCGCGCCCGGTGTTCCAATGCGAGGGCTTCGACCACCTCCGCTGCCAGGATTTCCAGACCTTGGCGTTGCCGGTCGCTGAGCAGGCCGGTTTCCCTTGCCCCAGCGCAAAGCGTTCCGAGCACAAATCCGTCGTCGCTGACCAGCGGCACGGAAGCGTAGAACCTGATTGCGCCGCGGCGGCCATCGACGAACGGGTTGTCGCGGTACCGCGGGTCAAGCGATGCATCCTCCAGGACCGTGGAGCTTCCGCTTTGGAAACCGACGGCGCACATGGAGTCCTCACGGCTGCACAGATACGGCTCCAGCCCTGCGGTGGCCACCTGGTACTGAAAGTCTTCGGTGATGATGTTAATGGCCGTCACTGGCTGCCCACACACTGTGCGGGCCAACTCCACAAGGTTCTGTAGCCGCTCCGAAGGTACGGGAACCGATATCTCCAACCCCGGTCCGGGGACCGGCAGGCCCTTGCGCGACAGCACCGCATCCCTGGGCAACTCGCCTACGCTCATCCGGCTATCCTGCCAGATGAACACGGCACGTCCTTGTCACAAACAGCAGCCTGGCCTTGGTGTGCGCGGCGCCAGGCGTCCCGTCACGCTACTAGCGGATCTCTAAATGAGTCAGCGCCCGGACTCGGTGCCCGCAAAACAGGTGCTGAGCACTTGGCTGAGGATGTCGTCGGGAACGGCGTGGCCGTGGCCACTCACGACTAGCGATTCCCCCTGGGGTGCGCAGTCGACGATCCGTGTGATGACCTCAATGGCCCATGGGCTGTTGCTGCCGGCGATGGCCAACAGAGGGGTCTGGATCCGGGCGAGTTCTCCTTCCGGAATCTGCCCTTCGTTGCAGAGTGTTATGTCGATGGGCAGAGTGTGCGCCAGTGCTTCGAGGTGCCCCCAGTAGGGTCCTTCTTTCATTCCTTCAATCGCCTGGGCAGGTGTTCCCATCAGTTTCAGGAAGAGTTCCACTGCACGTGAGCGATCGCCCGCGGCTACCAGGGATGCCAGCTGCCCGGCGAACGCGGAGCTGGGGCCGGGAGTGAATGGTGGCTCGTAGACGGCAATTTTGCGGAAACCGACCCCGGCAGAGGCGGCCGCGATGGCCAGTGCTCCTCCGGAGGAGTCGCCAAAAATGAATGGTTCTTCGCCGATGCGGGAGACCACAGCTGCGAGGTCTTCGACTTCGCGTTCGACGGAGATTTCCCCGAGTGGTCCGCTGTCGCCACGGCCGCGACGATCGTACTCATGAACAGTGAATCGATCGCTGAGCAGTGCCGTCAGACCTTTTTTGGATTGCCGGTCGCAGAATGCCCCTGCTGCGATAACAAGGGCCGGCCCGCTCCCCGTGGTGTCGATTGCCAAGGTGGTGCCGTCGAGTGATGTCGTCGTAATCATTGCTGACCTCCGTGCGCCAGGTAGTGGACATAGTCTGCGAGCTTGTCGAGTGTTGTTATGAACCCTGCCTGGTTCCGGGGGAGCCTGACGATGTCGGGTACATGTGTTTGATGCAGGCGAAACAGGGTATTTCCTTCAGGAAGCCCGGTGAGGGTGATGCGGACGGTCATGCCCGTATGTTCTTCGTGCCAAACGAGGCTGGACGGCGCTTGAACTTCCAGGAAAACCGAACGTGTGGCGTAGGTCGCCCCGGAGCTGTCATTGACTATGAGTGTTTCAAAACGCCCGCCGGGGTGCGGGTCGATGTGAATTTCTTCCACGGGTGCGCTGGCCCCGAGCGGTGCCCAGAAATGAGAGAGGTGTCCGGGTTGCGTCAGGCATGCGAAGACGAGCTCTGGTGGGGCATCGAAGACCCTTTCGAACATCAACCCCGTGTCGGTGTCCTTGCTGCTACTTTCCATCCCGGCCTTCTTCGCCGCGTTGGAGCAACTTGAGGTGCTCATCCAGTTTGTCCAGGCGCTCGTCCCACACCTTGCGGTGTTCCTGGATCCAGTCACCAACGTCGTCCAGGACGGCCCTCTCCAAATGGCAAGGCCTGAACTGGGCGCTTCGGGTCCGCGAAATGAGGCCGCTGGCCTCAAGCACCTTCAGGTGCTTCGAAACGGCTGGCAATGACATGGAAAATGGTGCCGCCAATTCCGAAACCGTGGCGTCGCCCTGGGCGAGGGCGGACAGGATCGCCCGCCTCGTGGGATCCGCCAGTGCAGCAAAGGCCGCATCCAACACACTGGCCCGGCCGTTCACGTTGAAGTCTCCATGTGCTTACTTTACCTTTTGGTTAATTAACTAACCAGTTAAAAGTGAAAATGACTGCAACCCCATCTCCGGGACTAATTTCGTCAGCAATGCGGTTACCTCATTTGGGGCTGGACCCGGAATACGAACGCAACGAAATGACGACGGGGAACGAGATACATGACGACAGAAATTGCCGACGGCGTCGGGTTCCGGTCCCGGCGGGGGCCCATCCTGATTGCCCTGATGCTTTCCACGGGCCTGGTGGCCATCGATTCAACAATTGTCGCCACGGCGGTGCCGTCCATCGTGGAGGACATCGGCGGCTTCAGTTCCTTCCCTTGGCTTTTTTCTGCGTACCTCTTGGCGCAGGCCGTCTCCGTGCCCATCTACGCCAAGCTGTCCGACGTCGTGGGCCGAAAGCCGATCATCCTGAGCGGCATTGGCTTGTTCCTTTTGGGTTCCATCCTCTGCGGGCTGGCATGGAGCATGCCCGCGCTCATTGCGTTCCGCGTCCTTCAGGGCCTGGGAGCCGGCGCTGTGCAGCCGGTGTCGATCACGATCGCGGGAGACATTTACACCTTGGCCGAGCGGGCCAAAGTGCAGGGTTACCTGGCCAGCGTCTGGGCTATTTCTTCCGTGGTCGGGCCGACGTTGGGCGGCATCTTTGCGTCCTTGGGAATCTGGCGGTGGATCTTCCTGATCAACATCCCGCTCTGCTTCCTTGCCGGGTGGATGTTGGTGCGTACTTTCCACGAGAACGTCGAGCGTGCCAAGCACAGGATCGACTACCTGGGCGCCGGACTGCTGACCGTGTCCTTGAGCCTGCTGATCCTGGGCGCTCTTGAGGGTGGCCAGGCGTGGGCCTGGAACTCACCGGTCAGCATCACGGTCTTCGCGGTGGGCGCATTGCTGTTCGGCGCTTTTGTCCTTGCCGAGCGGAGGGCGGCTGAGCCGATTCTGCCTGCGTGGGTGATTTCCCGGCGGTTGCTTGCCACCACAGCGTTGATTTCCTTTGGCGTTGGCGCGGTCATGCTGGGCCTCACGTCCTACGTCCCGACGTTCCTGGAAGGAGCGTTGAAGACCTCTCCGATCCTGGCTGGCCTTGCTTTGGCTGCCCTGACCTTGGGCTGGCCCATCAGTGCGTCCCAGGCCGGCCGGTTCTATCTCCGGATCGGGTTCAAGCGGACCGCGCTGATTGGGATCTCCATCTCGGTGGCGGGCGCTGCGGTCCTCGCGTTCACGGCGTCCTCGCCCAATGTCCTGTTGGTGGCGCTGGCCTGCTTCATTGTGGGTCTTGGCCTCGGGCTGGTGGCGACCCCCAGCCTCATCGCCGCCCAGTCAAGCGTGGAGTGGAACGAACGCGGGGTGGTCACGGGAACCAACCTGTTTGCCCGTTCCATCGGCAGCGCCTTGGGGGTGGCCGTCTTCGGTGCGATCGCCAACGCCATCTACGCCGGCGGCCCGTCTGCCGGAGCTGATCCGCAAACAACTGTGAACGCTTCCGCAGCTGTGTTCCTGGCCGTGCTTGTCAGCGCTGTTCTCACGGTGGTGGCCGTCATCGCCATGCCCGCTGCCCAACGCGCCGACACCAACACTCCGGCAGGCGCGAAGGCCGCCGCAGCACCTGTGGAGGACTAGTCTCGAACCCATGGATGAACTGATCACCGGCACCCTGGAAAAGCTCTTCGAAGGCACCGTATGGGCCGAAGGGCCGGTCTGGGTACCGGGATCGCAGACAGTTCGGTGGAGCGACATCCCCAACAACCGCATCCTTGAGTTCAATCCCACCACAGGCGCCACGCGCGAGTACGCCACCGCCGTCGAATACACCAACGGCCGCACGCTTGACCGCGACGGGAGCGTGGTGCAGTGCAGCCATGGTCGCCGGCGGGTGGAACGGGACCACGACGGCGAGGTGACGGCGATCGTCGACTCGTTCGGTGACCACCGGCTCAATTCGCCCAACGACGTGGTGGTCGCCGCTGACGGGACGGTGTGGTTCACCGATCCTCCCTACGGAATCCTGCCGGGCACAGTTGAGGGCCACGAAGGCGAGCAGGAGTACGGCGGCTGCTACGTATTCCGGTTCGACCCAGTCGCGGGAGAACTGAGGCCCGTGGTCACGGACCTGGTCCATCCCAACGGGCTGGCGTTCTCACCCGACGAGTCGCTGCTTTACGTTTCGGACACCGCCGGGGCTTCCCATGGCGTTCCGCTTCGCATCGCCGCCTATCCGGTGGAGGGTGGCGTGTGCGGGGCCGGAAAGACGTTCGTGGAGCTTGAGGAGGACAGGGCCTCTGACGGTTTCCGCGTTGACGTTGAGGGGCGCGTCTGGACTTCCGCAGGTGCGTCCGTGCGGGTGTACGCGCCCGACGGCGGTCTACTGGCCGCCGTCGAACTTCCGGAAAGGGTCTCGAACCTTTGTTTCGGCGGGCCCGATGGCCAGGACCTCTACATCACGGCCACGACGTCCCTGTACCGCCTGCGCACGGCGACGCGTGACGCTGTGGGTGGGCGGTAAGCAGAGTCACCCCTGATTTGTAAGGCTGCTGTGGTTCTGGCCGGGGCGGTTCGGTACGCTGGGTCAAAGCGTCACCACTGCTATCAGGGGAGCCAAGGTGTCAGGACCCAATCCGGACCCGTACGAGGACAAAATCACGGGTTTGGAACCCGGCGGGGGAGTGCCGCCGGGCGAAACCCCTCCGGGCGAATCTTCGGTAGCCGGACCCCAAGGCCACGATGAGGGCGGCCCGGGGAAGGGCAGCCAGATTCTGTGGATGTCGATCATAGGTGTCTTCGTACTGTTGTCGATGCTCTACTTCATCGGGTACATCGTGGGGTTCTTCGACTAAGGCTGCGGCGGAGGAATAGCTTGGCACAAGTGGCAGTTGACGCTCACATGAAGGCAATCACCTACAGCAAATACGGAAACCCGGACGTCCTGGAACTGACGGACCAGCCCATGCCGAAAGTTGGGCCCGGCATGGTTCTCGTCAGGGTCAAAGCAGCCTCGGTGAATCCAGTGGACTGGAAGATCATGGCCGGCTACCTGGACCCACTCATGGACCTCCAGTTTCCGGCCATTCCAGGCTGGGACGTTGCCGGGGTGGTGGAGTCCACCGGTATTGACGCACCGCACTTCAAGCCTGGTGACGAGGTCATCGCCTACGGCCGCAAGGACTACGTCCACGGCGGCAGCTTCGCTGAGTACATCGCCCTCCCGGAGCGGCTCCTCGCCCGCAAGCCTGAGACCCTGGACTGGAACCAATCTGCTGGCCTGCCCCTCGCCGGGTTGACGGCCTTCCAGGTGCTGAAGCGCCTGGAACTCGCGGCGGGCCAAACCGTGTTGATTCACGGTGGGTCAGGCGGCGTGGGTTCCCTCGGAATCCAAATCGCGAAAACCTTCGGAGCAACGGTCATCGCGACGGCTTCTGAGAAGAACCATAAGTTTCTCCGGACCTTGGGAGCCGAGCCCGTTGCGTATGGAGAAGGCCTGGCAGACAGGGTGCGCGCCCTCCGTCCGGACGGTGTCGACGTCGTCGCCGACTTTGTGGGTGGCAACCTCTCAACCACCCTGGAGGTCCTGAAGGAAAACGGCAGGCACGCATCCATTGCCGACAGCGACGTCGAGGAGCACGGAGGCACCTGGATGTGGGTCAACCCGATCGGTGCGCAACTGCAGGAGCTCGCTGACTTGGTGGATGGGCACAAGCTCCAGGTGGAGGTAGCGGAGACGTTCCCTTTGGCTGAGGCAGCAGACGCGTTCCGACTCAACATGGATGGACACACGCGCGGCAAGATTGTGGTCACCGTGGGTGCGGACTCTTAGCCGGCTTGCCTTCAAGGAGCATTTTTGTGAGACTGAACTCCTCTGTTCCCCAGTGTTAGGCCGATGTTTTGACGGACATTCAAGGTTTCGCGACGCAAACCAAGCGCTGACACGCACCTGATGTCCTTCCGGGCCGGTGGTTGCAGCGCATTCGCTGAAATCACTGGAGTCCACGAAACATCATGTTTGGAACAAAGAACCCGTCCATCACCCTGACCGACGTCACGCTCAACTGGCCGGACGGCACCGCTGCCCTCGCCGGGATCTCCGGAACATTCGGAACCGGTCGCACAGGCCTGGTGGGATCCAACGGTGCCGGAAAATCGACACTGCTGCGCCTCATTGCCGGAATCCTCACCCCGACCAGTGGCCGAATCACAACTACTGGCGATGTCGGCTACCTCCCGCAGACACTCACCCTCATCACGGATTCAACCGTGGCGGACATGCTCGGCGTCGGCCATAAAGTGAGGGCCCTGCGGGCCATCGAATCCGGCGACGCCTCAGTGGAGAACTTCGAGATCCTGGGCGACGACTGGGACATCGAAACCCGTGCGGACGAGTCCCTGCGCCACATCGGCTTTTCTGCCACGGACCTTGACCGGAACGTTGGCGAAATCTCCGGAGGCGAAGCCATGCTGGTAGCCATCACTGGGCTTCGACTCCAGAGGACGCCGATCACCCTCCTGGACGAACCGACGAACAACCTGGACAGGGACGCGCGGGCCAAACTGTCCGGCCTTCTATCCTCCTGGCCGGGAACGCTGGTGGTGGTCAGCCACGACCTCGCCCTGCTGGAGCTGATGGACAATACGGCGGAGCTGCACGGCGGGGAACTCACCGTGTTCGGCGGCCCCTATAGTGCATGGCGGGCGCACGTGGATGAGCAGCAGGCCGCCGCGGTCCAGGCTGCCCAGGCCGCGAAACAAACCGTGAAGGTTGAGAAGCGCCAACGCCAGGAAGCTGAAGCGAAGTTGGCCAAACGAGCCCGGACCGGCCAGACGAGCTATGACAACAAAAAGGGCTCCAAGATCCTTATGAACCAGCGGGCCTCCGACGCCCAGGTTTCCGCAGGGAAGTTGCGCTCGGGATCGGACGACAAAGTCGATGCCGCCCGAGCTGTCCTCGACGCGGCCTCTTCCAGGATCCGGGAAGAGGAGCGAATCAGCGTGAACCTGCCGGATCCGGACGTCCCCCGGAGCCGCCGGATTGCCGAGTTGCGGGGAATAAACCGGACTTTCCTGGTGGAAGGTCCGGAACGGGTGGCAATTGTCGGTGGCAACGGGGTAGGAAAGACCACACTCCTGGAACGGGTGTTTCGCGGCGTCGAGGCTGGCGCCCCAGGCGGCCGCCTCCTCACTGAGCGGGCCGGTTACCTGCGGCAGCGACTCGATGGCCTGGACGACGCCGCGACCACACTGGAAAACGTGCAGGCCGCTGCGCCGGATGTGCCCGTGGGTGAAATCCGCAACCAATTGGCTCGTTTCCTGCTGAGGGGTGACAGTGTCTACCGGCCCGTTCATAGTCTGTCCGGCGGAGAACGGTTCAGGGTCTCGCTTGCCAGGCTGCTCTTTGCCGATCCGCCCCCGCACGTACTGATCCTCGATGAACCGACCAACAACCTGGACATCCAGAGCGTGGACCAGTTGGTGGACGCGTTGAACGCCTACCGGGGTGCCGTCATCCTGGTGAGCCATGACGACGGCTTCCTGGGCCGCCTCGACCTGGACCTGGTGCTGGGCCTGGACCGCGACGGGTCACTCACCGAAATGCCGTCGCTGTCACGGGAAGGCACCGCCGAGGCGTGAAGTTGCCTTAGCTCCGCGCTTCCGAGGGAGTGAAGGTGGCCAGCGAATCAATGGCAGTCGTGAGCAATGCGCGGGCATGGTCCGCGGTGATGACACCACTGAGCCAGCGGCCAGAAATGCCTTCCACGAGGCTGGTGAGGATCTCGGCGGTCACGGCTGCCTGGTGCTCGTCGAGTCCTTCATTTGCGGCCGATATGGCCTGGGAGATTTGCTGGTTCCACTGGACAGTGGTTCGTCGAAGGGGCTCGGCGAGGTCCTGCTCGAAGATCGAGCAGGCCCTCAGCTCGTTCCACGCCACCGAATTACGGCGGACGTCGGCGTCGTCCCTGATCTCATCAAGCAGTAGGTGCCTGAAATGATTGGTGCGGCCTTCGGCGCTGGGTGAGGGGACGCCGTCGTTCTTGCTGACCTGCTTGTTGATGTGTTCGAGCGTTGCGGCCAGCAGGCCGGCGCGGTCCGTGAAGTGGTAGTACAGAAGCCCCGGCGAGACACCGGCTTCTGCCGCAACATCGTTGACCCGCATTCCCCGAACCCCGTTCCTGGCGATGCAGGTGGTGGCGGCACTGAGAATCCTGTCCAGTTTTTCACTCATGCTTTGACAGTAGTGCGTGCTCACCACTTTCGGGCACGGCAGGGGTGGGTGGGGTGGGTGGCTCGGGCCAGAGCCGGAGCGCGGCGAGGTAGCCCAGGGCTCCGATGAGGGTGGACCCGAGGAAACCAACGTCGATTCCGCCGGCGAGCTGCGAGAACGGTCCAGTGTAGAGGGATGTGTCGGTGGCGAGGACGCCAAACAGGGAGCCGACAGCCCAGGGAATGACCGCACGCAGGTTCCAGCCGTGGGTAAACCAGTACCGACCGTGCGGCCCGTCGGCACGGAAGAGCTGCAAATCCGCCGCGTGGTATTTTCCGCGGCGCGCCACCAGGAAGCCCAGGACGTTGATGGCCACCCAAGGTCCGGCGAAGCCGTTGAGCACCAGGGTCATGGCGGTGATGGAGTCCACTGCGTTGAAGACGAAGACACCCAGGTAGAGGAGTCCGACGGCGATCACGGACGTGATGAGCGTGGTGTGGATGCGGCGCAGCCGTGGGAAGAGGGCTTCGAGGTCCAAGCCGCTGGCATAGAGGTTCAACACCCCTTGGCCGAGCCCGCCGGCCAACGCAATGATGAGGATCGGGAGCAGGTACCAGGCGGGAGCCGAACGGACGAGGTCGGTGACGTATGAGGCCCCGAGTCCAGGCATGGCAGAGGCTGTAAAAGCGCCGAACAAGGCCGTCACAAAGAGGCCCAGGAACACACCCAGGCACGTGGCGCCGATGACAGACCGGTCCGAGTAGCGCTTTCCGGAGATGCGCCGGCTGTAGTCGCCCAGCGTGGGCGCGTAAGACAATGGGCCGCCGACGGAGATGACGGCCGAGAGAATCCACGTAGGCCAGAAATCACCCAAAAGGTAGTCGGCGTGCGAAGAGCCGGGGCTGAACGTCGGAGCGAATGCCACAACGCCGATGAGCAGCAGGACGCCAACCACCGGAGCGACGAATTTCTGCATCGCCACCACGGTGCCGTGCCCGAAGAGTGCGACCAGGACGATCTCCACCGAAATCACGGCGTAGCCGATGCCCAGCGTGACGCCGTCGACAGGAATACCCAGGAGCCGTTCGGCAGCAGCAACCAGGGCATCGCCCGAGGTCCATACCGCGATGGCAGCGTAGGCAAGGGCGAACAGAAGGGTCAATGTGGACCCGATCAGTCGTCCGCGGGTTCCGAAATGTGCGGCGCTGGAGACGGTGTTGTTGGTACCCGTCCGCGGTCCCAGGAGCGCCATGGGGGCGATGAGGGCGGTGCCGAGGAGAAGGCCGGTCAGGCTGGCCGTGGCTGCACCGACGAAGTCCAGGCCGAAGGTGATCGGAAGCCATCCAAAAACGATGACCGAGAAAGCGAAGTTGCCACCGAAAAACACGGTGAACAGGTTCCGGGGGCGGGATGTGCGTTGTTCGTCGGGAATGAATTCAATACCGGCCGACTCAATGCGGCCAAAGCGGTCCTTGTGCGCGGATGCGGCACCGGCGGAATCCGCGTCTTTGCGGAAGCGCGTGCTGATCATGGCAAGCCTTTCGTGAGGTGCATCACTCGATGCAACGCCAACCATAGTCCTGACTGAATTTTCAGTCAATATGACCCAACCGCACCCTGGTGACCGGCGGGCTCCCTACCCGCCGGACAACGAGCCGCGGGCAGCCCCCACCATCCCCTCGACCGCGCGGGCAAGGTGCGTGCCGCGGTCGTTGACGCCGTCCCATCGGACCAAGGCCTGCGCATTGAGGCCATCGACCATGCCGAGGATCTGCCAGGCTACGGCTGCGGCATCGGAAACGTTGAACACCCCGGTGGCGTTGCCGTCCTCGACAACGCCTTGGAAGACCTTCTGCCAGGCATCCATTTGCTCCCGGACGGAGGCGGCAAGGGTTTCGTTGCGACGTCCCAGCGTCCAGGCCTCTACCCAGATTGCCGTGACGTCGAGCCTGCTGTTGTCCAGGAGTGTCTCAACCAAAACGCCAAGCCGTTCCGAGGGTCCGGGCTGCTGGCTCAGCAGGCTTGCGACTTCCCGCGTCTCCGCGGACACGATGGTGGCGAAGGTGCTTGCGACCAAAGCGTCCATGGTGGGCTGGTAGTGCGCCACCAGGCCCGAAGCGACTCCCACCCGGGCGGCAACATTGCGCAGGGTCAGGGCCGTGAGTCCTGATTCGAGAGCGATCAGGCGGGCGGCTTCGGTGATTTCTGCAGCGCGTTCTTCGGGGGACTTCCGGACTATGCGCTTTTGTGGGGTGCTTGACATCACGGACCAGTCTAGTCTACGTTTTGTGAATTGTTGATCAGTTGGTCAACAAAGATCCCACAGCACTAAAAGAACAAGCTTTGACCGACGAAGGAGTCCCCATGGTCTGGAGAATGCCAGCCGAAACCGCACCCCACGAGCGCACCTGGATGGCGTTCCCCCGTGCCGGCGTGACGCTCGGGGAGGACCCCGCATCGGCTGACGAAGCGTACGCGGCGTGGACAGCAGTGGCCCATGCCGTTGCCGAATTCGAGCCGGTGACCATGGTGGTGGACCCAAGCGAGCGCAAGCGCGCAGCACGCATGCTGGGCGCCGGCGTCGAACAGGTCGAGGCGCCGTTGGACGAATTCTGGATGCGCGACGTCGGACCCACCTTCGTTGTGGACGACGAACGCCCCGGCGTGCTTGGCGCCGTGGACTGGATCTTCAATGGATGGGGCGCGCCCGCCTGGTCCGAATGGCAGAAGAGTGCCGGAATGGCCCGGTTTGTCGCCGCAAATTCCGGTGCCGAGCTGGTTGGCTCGCTGCTGGTCAACGAAGGCGGGGCCATCCACGTTGACGGTGAAGGAACTGTGCTGGTTACTGAAACCGTGCAGCTGGATCCGCGGCGGAACCCTTTTGCTGACAAGGCAGCCGTTGAGGCTGAGCTCGCCCGCACCATCGGCGCCACCAAGGTTATCTGGGTACCGCGTGGACTAACGCGCGACTACGAGGATTTCGGCACCCGGGGACACATCGACATGGTGGCCACCCTGCCCACATCTGGTCGCATCCTTCTGCACTCCCAGACCAATCCGCAGCACCCGGACTACGAGGTCAGCCGGAAACTCCGGGCATTCCTCGAAACCCAGACGGACGCGGCCGGCAAGCCGTTCGAGATCGTCCCGCTGCCTGCGCCGGAAACGCTGACTGATGACGAAGGCTTTGTTGACTGGAGCTACGTCAATCACTTGGTGGTCAACGGTGGCGTGATCGCGTGTGGCTATGGCGAGGAACGTGCGGACGCCCTTGCCGCTGAGATCCTGGCCGAGGTCTACCCTGGCCGCCGGGTGGTTACTGTGGATGCCAGGCCCATCCTGGCCCGTGGCGGCGGCATCCACTGCATCACCCAGCAGCAGCCCAAACTTGCCGAAGGTGCAGCGTAATGGCCCGGTTCGACGTCGTGGAGGCTTCCATCGCGCAATTGCGTTCGGCGTTGGAAGCAGGCGAGGTGACCAGTGTGGAGCTCACCCAGGCATACCTGGACCGCATCGAAGCGTACGACCGCAACGGCATCAGGCTCAACGCGATGGTGGTCATGAACCCCGATGCTTTGGCCGACGCCAAAGCCTCGGATGAACGGCGGGCCCAAGGTGCGGTGCGGGGCCCGTTGGATGGCATTCCCTACACGGCCAAGGACAGCTACCTAGCAAAAGGCCTCACTGCCGCGGCCGGTTCGCCGGCTTTCGAGCACCTCGTGGCCCAACGGGACGCGTTCACCATCGAACGGCTCCGCGATGCCGGTGCGGTGTTGATCGGCCTGACCAACATGCCGCCCATGGCCAACGGCGGAATGCAGCGCGGCGTGTACGGTCGCGCCGAAAGTCCCTACAACCCCGACTTCCTGACAGCAGCGTTCGGTTCCGGCTCCTCCAACGGTTCCGGCACTGCGACGGCGGCAAGCTTCGCGGCCTTCGGCCTGGGTGAAGAGACCTGGTCAAGTGGCCGCGCACCGGCGTCGAACAATGCCCTGTGCGCTTACACCCCGTCGCGGGGCGTCATCTCGGTGCGCGGCAACTGGCCCCTGGTTCCCACTATGGACGTCGTTGTCCCGCATACCAGGACCATGGCCGACATGCTTGAGCTGCTCGACGTGGTCGTGGCCGACGACGCCGATGCGCGCGGAGATTTCTGGCGGGCGCAGCCATGGGTCCAGCTGCCGAAGTCCTCGGAGGTCCGGCCGGAGTCCTATGTGGCGCTGTCCCCGGAAAAGGTCGACGGCGGTCAGCGGGCTTTGCGGGGCAAGCGTTTCGGGGTGCCGCGCATGTATGTCAACGCTGACCCGGACGCCGGGACCAGTACGAAGCCGGGCATTGGCGGACCCACCGGGCAACGGATAGAAACGCGGAAGTCCGTGATGGAACTCTGGGAGGCTGCGAAGCGCGACCTCGAAGCCGCGGGGGCCGAGGTAGTCCTGGTGGACTTCCCTGTGGTCTCCAATTACGAAGGCGACCGGCCCGGCGCACCCACTATCGCCACGCGGGGCCTGGTCTCGCCCGAGTACCTGAAACGGGAGATCGTGGACCTCTCGGCGTGGGCGTGGGACGACTTCCTGCGCGCGAACGGCGATCCTGCCCTCAACAGGCTTGCCGATGTGGATGGTGAACAAATCTTCCCCCACCCCAACGGCGCCCTCGCTGACCGGTACAACGGATTCGATGACCACATCTCCGAATATCCCCGGCATATCCGCGAATACGGCGTTTCCCGATTCACCGAAATTCCCGAGCTGGAAAACGGTGTGCGCGGCTTGGAAGAGACCCGGCGTGTTGACCTGGAGGAATGGATGGACGGGCTCGGCCTGGATGCCGTGCTGTTCCCGGCAGTGGCGGACGTGGGGCCCGCTGACATGGACGTCAACCCGGCCTCTGCGGACCTTGGCTGGCGCAATGGCGTGTGGGTGGCCAACGGCAACCTCGTTCCCCGCCACCTCGGCATCCCCACGGTCACTGTGCCCATGGGAACCATGGCTGACATCGGCATGCCTGTGGGCCTTACCTTCGCGGGCCGCGCCTACGACGACACGGCGTTGTTGACGCTGGCGGCAGCTTTCGAAGCGAGCGGTTCGCGTCGCACGGTCCCGCCGCGGACGCCACAGCTCGCCTAACCGGCAGCGGCCACGAACGACGGCGGCAGCCCACCTTTGGTTCTTTCCGGAACCAAAGGCGGGCTGCCGCCGTCGTTGTTTATGCGGTTGGCGCGGAAGGCCTACTTGGCAAGGAAGCGGAGCAGGATCTCGTTGATCTCGGCGCCGTGCGTCCAGAGGAAGCCGTGCGGTGCGTCCTCGATCTCGACGTACTCAGCCGAGGGCAGGCGCTTGGTGAATTCGCGGCCGGTGGCGTCGATGGGCAGGATGCGGTCGCCGGTGCCGTGGACGATCAGGGAAGGAACGGTGACCTTTTCGATGTCGGAGCGGAAATCGGTCAGCCAGGTGTCGACCACTGCGAACGACGCGTACCAGGAGGAGCCGGCGGCGACGTTCCAGGAGTTGCGCAGTGCTTCTTCGCTCAGGCGGTTTCCGAGGAAGTTGTCGGTGTTGTAGAAGTCTTTGTAGAAGTTGGTGAACCAGGAGTAGCGGTCCTCGATGGCGGCGTTGCGGATGCCGTCGAATACGGAAGAGGGTACGCCGGTGGGGTTGTCGTCGGTCTGAAGGAGGAACGGTTCCAGCGATGCCAGGAACACGGCCTTGGCGACGCGGGATTCGCCGTAGGTGCCGATGTAGCGCCCAACTTCGCCGGTGCCCATGGAGAAGCCGACCAGTACTGCGTTTTGCAGGTCCAGGGTTTCCAGGACTGTGTTGAGGTCGGCTGCGAAGGTGTCGTAGTCGTAGCCGGTGGTGGTCTTGCTGGACTTGCCGAATCCGCGGCGATCGTAGGTGATGACGCGGTAGCCGGCATTCAGCAGGGCGGCGGTCTGCTTCTCCCAGGAAGCGCCGTCGAGGGGGTAGCCGTGGATCAGGACAACTGGCTGGCCTGTGCCGTGGTCCTCGTAGTAGAGCTCGATGTCCGTGGTGTTTTCAGTTCCGACTTTGATGAAGCCCATGATTCTGTCCCTTTTCTCGAAGTAGAGAACGACCGTTCTCTCTCTGCTTCCAAATACTATAGAACGATCGTTCTCATTTCAAGTAGTATTGGCATATGGATATTTCCGAAGTCCGGCAGCGCATCGTTGCCACGGCTGATGGGCTCTACAACGCCAAGGGCATCCAGTCCGTGGGAATGGACGAGTTGCGCACCGCGGCCGGGGTGTCACTGAAGAAGCTTTACCAGGAATTCCCGTCCAAAAGCAGCATCGTCATGGCTGTGCTGGAGCGACGCCACGAGTCCTGGACCGAAGGATTGGACGCTACGGTAAGCCAGGCTCCGGATCCGAAGGCCAAGCTGCTGGCCATTTTCGACTACCTCGCCGGATGGTTCTGCCAGGATTCCTTCCGGGGCTGCGGCTTCATCAACAGCTTCGCGGAGTTGGGGGCCATCAGTCCCGAGGTTGCCGAATATGCGCGGAAGCACAAGGAGTCATTCCAGGTATACGTCGCCGGCCTCGCCGCGGAGGCGGGCGCACCGCCGCACCTTGCTCCCCAGCTCTCGATCCTGGCCGAGGGGGCGCAGACGACGGCGGCAATCGCCGGATCGCCCGAAGCCGCCGGACAAGCGCGGCAAGCCGCCGAAGTGTTGATCGAAGCCGCCCTGGCCCAATCCGCCGTCGTTCGTTAAGGCCTGCGATAAGGGTTTCAGCGGGCCTCGAGCTCGTCCAGCGTCTTGCCCTTGGTGTCGGAGGACATGAGGGTGGCGACCGCCGAAACCAGGCAGATGCCGAGCGTGGTCAGGCCGATGACCACGGGGATGTTGGCTGATCCCGGCGGGGCAATGGCTGTGAACAGGCTGGGGAAGAACGAGGCGATCATGAGGCCGATGTTCTGGGAGACGGCGAAACCAGTGACGCGCATCCGCATGGGGAACTGCTCTTGGAAGAACGTGGCGAAGGTGGCGTTCCACATCTGGAAGAGGATGCCCTGGACGATCACGACGCAGACGAAGACCAGTGGAAGGCTTCGCTGTTCGATGGCCCAGAGGTAACCCACGGTCAGCAGTCCACCGGTGACCCCTCCGGCCACCATCAACGCCCGCCGGCCGATCTTGTCGGACAGTGCACCGAATGCCGGGATGGTCAATACCGCGGTGACGTTGGCGGCCATCGTCACCCACAGGAATTCGCTGCTTGAGAAGCCGATCCCGTAGCCCTTTTGGGTGGCGAAGGAGACGCCGAAAATCAGGGTGGCCATGCCGATGACGTTGGTGAATGTCATCGCGATGCAGCGGACCAGGACCCAGGGGTGGGTCCGAAGCAGGTCGACCAGTGGGAAGCGGCGTTTGGCGGGAGTCGCCTCGGACTGTGCCAGATAGGCCGGGGGCTCCTGGACGCGGCGGCGGATGACGTATCCGGCCAGGATCACCACTGCGCTCAGCAGGAACGGCAGGCGCCAGCCCCAGGAATGGAAGTCCTCGTCCGGCAGGAGCGCGGCGAGCGGAATCAGCACTGCGGTAGCCAGGATCGAGCCGACCTGCGTGCCCTGCAGGCTGAAGCTGGCAAAGAAGCCGCGCCGGGCATCGGGGGAGTGCTCCACGATCATGGCACTGGCACCACCCAGCTCGCCTGCGACTGCGAAGCCCTGGATCAGGCGGAGGATTACCAGGAGGGCCGGGGCAAGAAGGCCCACCTGTCCGTACGTGGGCAGGAGGCCGACGGCGAAGGTCGCAAAGCCCATGAGCAGCATGGCGAAGACGAGCACCTTCTTGCGCCCGTGCCTGTCGCCGTATGCGCCCAGGACCACTGCGCCCAAGGGCCGGGAAACATATCCGACGGCGTACGTCGCCAGGGAGGCGATGATGCCTACGGTGGGATCCGCAGTGGGGAAGAAGATGGTGGGGAACAAGAGCGTTGCTGCCAGCGAGTACAGGGCGAAGTCGTAATATTCGAGCGCGCTGCCGATCCAGCCGCTCATGGTGGCCTTCTTCGGGTCCTTGCGGGCAATGCTGCCGCTAGGGGCTGGAAGGGCTTCCTTACGGTGCATGACGGTCACGTCGCTGTACTCCTCTGGCGTCGTTGGCAAGGAACAAGAACACGTCTTGAATCGATTCATAAAGCATACGACGTGACCTGCGTTACGTCAAAGGCATGAGGCTCCTCGCCGGGCCATGGAAGACTGGGGGCATGTCTTTCCGTCCCGTAAGGCCGCGACCCACCTCCAACGCCGGCACCAGCCTGACGCCACCCCGCGAACAGGCCCGCCACATCGCCATGAGGCTCGACGACGCGTGGCTGAGGCTCCAGACCCGCTTGGCGATCCGGCGGGGCCGGGTGGAGACGGTCATCCCTTACACCGGTTACGGGAGCACGTCCTGGATACGGGTCCTGGCCAGGGTGGTCCGCAGCGATCCAAGGGACGCCACCGGCCATGCAAATCCCCTGCAGGAGAGCATGCGCGGTTGGCGCAACTTCACCAGTGCCCCGGTTGCCCACGCAGCCGTGCAGGTCACGATCGACGGCACTACCCACGACGTCGTGGCCGACCGCGGTGGGGTGGTGGATGCCCGTATTCCGGTGGCACTTCCCGCCGGGTGGCACACCATAACGTTGAAGTCCGGCGACTCCCGGACGGTGGAGGCGCCGGTGGAGGTAGTGGCGGACCACGCTGAATTCGGTGTCGTTTCGGACATCGACGACACCGTGATGGTGACCGCGCTGCCGCGTCCCTTCCTCGCGGCCTGGAACACTTTCGTGCTCAACGAGCACGCCAGGACTCCGACGCCCGGCATGGCCGTGTTGTACGAGCGCATTGCCCGCACCGCGCCCTCCGCCCCGGTGTTATACCTCTCCACAGGGGCATGGAACGTGGCTCCCACGCTCTCGCGGTTCCTGTCACGTAACTTGTACCCTGCCGGACCCAAGCTCCTGACCGACTGGGGCCCCACTCCGGACCGCTGGTTCCGCAGCGGCCAGGAACATAAACGGACATCCTTAGAACGCCTGGCCGAGGAATTTCCCAAGATCAAATGGCTGCTGGTGGGCGATGACGGCCAGCATGATGAAGCCATCTACTCCGAGTTTGCCCAGCGCCACCCGGAGAACGTGAGGGCCATCGCCATCCGCCAGCTCTCCGCCGGTGAGGCAGTCCTGGCAGGCGGCCGGTCAAAGTCCGGCGGCCAGCCCACGCCCGGGGTTCCGTGGATCTACGCTCCGGATGGAGCCGGGATGTCAGCGCAGCTCGAGGAACTGGGCATTATCCGCAACGATGTCCGGTCTGCCGATGACCCTGAGGAAGGCGACGTCCAGGCCTGATCCGAGGGTCCATGCCAAGGGAATATCAACTCACAGTCAGCGGCCTGGCGGCGTCTGACCTGAAGCGGGCCACTTGCGTGATGATGCCGAGCGTGGCGAAGGCCATGAGGACCACGGTGTAGGCCTCCAGTGTGGGAACCAGCCCCCAGATGGGAGCCCACAGTCCGGCAAAGACCACCGGGATGCTGAAGGACAAATATGCGGCTGTGTAGATACCGGAAAAGACGCCTGCCCGCTGCTCTGGCCCAATGTGGGGTGCGATCAGTCGGAGCTGGCCACCGAATGAGCCACCGAAGCCGATCCCGCCAATCACCGCACCGATCCAGATCACGGCAAGCCAGTGTTCGCTGATGCCAAGGAGCGTTGCGAGTGCCCCGGCGAGGATGAGGGAAACCCCGATGAGTGAACCATGCCGTGCTGGGTGCCTCGCGAACACGAATCCGGCAACTGCTGCGGAAAAAGGACCGATGAAGGCTGTGAAGCCGGCTACCAGGCCACCGTCCAAGGAGAAATGGAGTCGCAACAAGGCCGGTGAAAGCCCGAGGAACAGTGCGGGGAACATCCACCCCGCCACATGGACCGGGATGCTCGCGGCAAACTCGCGCCTGATGCCGGCCGGAAGGCTGAGCCGTGGCATGAGCGAGCCTGCTGCGCCGGGTCGTTTGACGGCAGTCTCCGAGGTCAAGCTGACAAATACGATGCCGAGGACCATCGCGACCGCGAGTCCTGCGAAGATCAAGGTGTTGGCGTCGCGGCTGAATTGAACTGCTGCCCCGGTCACCAAGGCGCCGATTCCCAGGCCTCCAGCAACGGAAGCGCCCGTCAGTCCGCCAGCGAGCTTTTTGAGGTGGGCAGGTGCTTGCTCGGCTATGGCTGCGTTGAAGGCGCTGGTTGCCAGGCCCGTGGCGACGCCTTGGAGGGCCCTGGCGACAATAACCCAAGTGATGCCCGGCGCCACAAGGAAGACCACCATGGATACCAGTTCCAGGCCGAGCGCAATCAGCATGACAGGACGGCGGCCCAGGTGATCGGACAGTGAGCCCGCCACCAGCAGCGCCACCAGCAGGCCGATGGCGTAGATGGAGAATGCCACGCTCAAAATGCCTGACGAGAAGCCCCATTCCTGTTGCCGAAGTGAAAGCAGGGGAGTGGGAGCGCCGGCGGCGAAGAAGAAGGCCGCGAAAACCAGCGCGAGCCCGGCAAACGCAGTTTTTGGGGGCAGGCTATGGGACATGGGAACTCCTTGGACAGATCGGTCTAATTAATCCAAGTTAGACAGGTCTGTTCAATGAAGTCAAGAATTTTTAGACAGATCTGTCTGATATGATTGAGTATGGCTTCAACAAAGGTTTCAGCCCGGCAGCGGCTCCTTGATGCTGCCGACAGGTTGTTCTACTCCGAGGGCGTGCACACGGTGGGCATCGACCGCGTGATCGGAGAGGCGGGCGTGGCCAAGGGCTCGCTTTTCTACAACTTTTCCGGCAAGGACGAGCTCGTCGCGGCGTACTTGGCAGGCCGGGACCATCAGCGGCGCGAGCGGATTTCCAGGCACCAGCAAGGCTTGGCTGATCCCATCGACAGATTGCTCGCGATGTTTGACGCGCTCCAGGAAGCCGTGGATTCTGCGGGCTGGAAGGGCTGTCCGTTCGCGAACGCCAACGCAGAGGCGCTCCCTGGAAGTGTTGAGGCTGTCGCGCTCCGGACCTTCCGCGACTGGCTTGCCGGTGAGATGGAGGCCCTCTGCCAGGAAGCCGGGATCGCCGAACCTGCCGGCGTTGCCTCCAGGCTCCGGCTTCTCTATGACGGCGCGGTCGCGAATTCGCACCTCGATGCGCAGCCGGAAGCCGTCCGGTGGGCGAAAGAGCTCGCGTCATCGGTCCTGGAGAACTCGCCCCGTGTCCCGGACCAGGCGATGAAGGCCGTTTCCGGGGTGTCGTCGTCCGGGTCAGGCGGAGGTTTGGCTTAGTTCAGCCGCCTTTCTTGGCGCCCCAACGGATCCCCGCCGGATGAGGCGAGCCACGAGTTCCGGGCTGGGCGAGGCCGTTTTCCTGCCCTCGATCTGCCGGATCAGGGCGGCGGCGGCAGCGGCTCCCATGTCGTACACGGGCTGGGCGATGACCGTCAGCGGCGGGGTGGTGAGGCGGGTCCAGGCGAAGTCGTCGTACATCAGAAACGAGACGTCGTCGGGAATGGCCAGTCCCGCTTCCTGAATGGCTTCCACCACGCCCAATGCGATGAGGCCGTCGGAGGCGATGATGGCCGTGGCGGCGTCTGGACCGGATAGCAGTTCGCTGGTAATCCGCTTGACTGATTCACCGTCCCCGGCGTTGAGCCTGACCAGGTCCTCGGGAAAGTCCAGGCCTTCTTCATCGAAGGCGCGGCGGATGCCGTCGAGGCGGTCCGAAATCTGCGAGGAGTCCAGTGTCATCCCCTGCACATAGGGCTGTTCGGTCTTGAGGGTGGAAACGAAGGCGATCCGCTGGTGCCCCGCTTGGATCAGGTACTTGGTGGACTCGTGGGAGATGGCACCCATGTCCACGGCGAAAGTCTCTGCGTCCAGTCCTTCCGCGGCTCGGTCCAGAAGTACCAGCGGCCGCCCGGACTCCCGGACCTGTTGCAGGTGCGCGGTGTCCACCGACGACGCGGGGGCCACGATGAGCCCGTCCACCCGCTTGTCCAGCAACACGCGGACGGCGTCCACTTCCGCGGCCCTTTCCTCGTCGGTGTTGATGAGGATGACGTTGTAGCCACTCTTCTTGGCGGTGTCCGTGATGCCCCGGGTGGCGAGGCCGAAGTGCGGGTTTTCGATGTCTCCCACCACCACGCCGATGGTGTTCGACTTGCCGGTGTTCATGCTCCGGGCGAGCTCGTTGGGGCGGTACTCCAGCTCTTCCGCAGCGGCCAGGACCCGCTCGCGGACGTCCTCGCTCACCGCGCCGTAATTGCCCAGCGCGCGGGCCGCCTGGGCTTTGGAGACTTTTGCGGCTTTGGCGACGTCGGCAACCGTTACGTCCCGCCGTCGGGATCCCCCAGTGCTCATCTTGACCTTTCACGTTGGGTGTTGACGCGGCTTTGTGAGTTCCGCTACATTTCTTATCAATCGATGTGAGTCCGGTCTCAATCCTAGGGGCTGAGACCGGACTCAACAAGACCCGGCATCGAGCAATAACTTTCAGCGGCTCCTGACAGCACCGCTTTCCCTCCCACGATTGGACAACGCTGTGATCAAACTGAACTTCCGCCCGGCAGCGCTCGCAGCAGCAGCCTTGGCGGCAATCCTCGCCCTGGCCGGCTGTGGTGGAGCTCCCGCAAGCAGCTCGCCCTCAGCCGACAACCCCTACGGACTCATCCAGCCCGGCACCATCCGTGTTGCCAGCCTGGGGGACTCCAAGCCGTACACCTTCACCGATGGCTCCGGTAACTTCACCGGCTTCGATGTTGAACTGTTCAAGGACGTGGCCCACCGGGCCGGCGTGGACAATGTCGTCTTCACCGGCCAGGACTTCTCCGGGCTCCTGGCGGCCGTCGCGAACGGCCAGTTCGACGTCGGCGTGGCCGCTATCGGCATCACGGGCAAGCGCAAGGAGACCGTCGACTTCTCCGATGGCTACCTTGCCGGGTACCTGACGGTCATCACCACCAAGACCTCCGGCATCAAGGACGTAGACGGCCTCAACGGCAAGCGCCTGGGCGTAGTCCAAGGCACACTCCAGGAAGCCTATGCAGTAAAGAACTTCACCTCGGCCCAGCTGGTGCGCTTCCCGGACAACAACACCGCCATAGCCGCGGTGAACAGCGGCTCCGTGGACGCACACTTCCTTGACTACGAGGCCGCCAAGGCCTACCAGGAGCAGTTTGGTTTGGTCAGTGCCGCCGACATCCCCTCCTTTGACGCCCCGGCCGGTTTCGCAATCGCCAAGAATAAGCCCGCCTTCAAGGAAGCGTTGAACAAGGGCCTCGCCGCAGCCATGGAAGACGGCACCTGGAAGAAGCTGTACCAGAAGTGGTTCCCGGGTTCGCCGATGCCCGAGCAGTACCTCCCCAAGGCCGAGCAGACTTCCAGCCCGTCTCCTTCGGCCAGCAAGTAGCCGGCCGGCAAGCAAGCCGTTCCGAACAACCAACAACGTCTGAGAGCACCCAATGGATTGGCTCAATACCATCAGCCGCACGTTCTTCGATTTTGACTCAATGGTCGAAGTGCTGCCCCAACTCCTGGGAGTTGGCCTCCTCAACACCCTGATCATTTCCATCGCAGCAACCATCCTCGGCGTAGTGATGGGCATGGTGGTGGCAGTCATGGGCATTTCGCGGTCCAAGTGGCTGCGGATTCCGGCGAGGATCTACACGGACCTGTTCCGGGGGCTCCCCGCCATCCTCACGATCCTGCTGATCGGCCAGGGGTTTGCCCGGCTGAGCCAGTCGGTCTTCGGACCCTCTCCGTACCCGCTGGGAATCATTGCGTTGAGCCTCATCGCCAGCGCCTACATCGGAGAAATCTTCCGTGCCGGCATTCTCAGCGTGGACAAAGGCCAAGGTGAAGCCTGCCGGGCCCTGGGCATGAGCTACGCCAAGTCCATGACCCTGGTGGTGGTGCCGCAAGGCGTTCGCAGGGTGCTGCCCGCCTTGGTGAACCAGTTCATTGCGATCGTCAAGGATTCTTCCCTGGTGTACTTCCTGGGCCTGCTGGTCAGCGAACGGGAACTCTTCAGGGTAGGCCAGGATGCAGCTGTACTGTCCGGCAACTTATCCCCGCTGGTCATGGCAGGCATCTTCTACCTGGTCATCACCGTTCCCCTGACCCACCTCGTCAACTACTTCGACAACAAGTTCCGCACCGGCCGCCGTCGCCCTTCCGCACCCACCAGTGGCCTGAAGGAAGTCAAGGAACTCGATGCGGCTTCGCCGCTCATCACCGGGAGCAACACGTGAACCTCACAAGCAGCAGCACCAGCACGGGCAACTCAAGCAAGCCGGCCCCAGACATCGAAAAGTTCCACGGGTCCAGCCTGGAACTGCGGAACCTGACCATGGCCTACGGGGATGTGGAGGTACTCCGAAACGTCAGCCTCACCGTGGCTCCGGGCACCACCACCTGCATCATCGGCCCCTCCGGTTCGGGCAAGTCGACGCTCCTGCGTGGCGTCAACCGCCTGCACGAACCCAAGAGTGGCGACGTCCTGCTGGCCGGAGACAGCGCCCTCAAGGTCAAGCCGGACATCCTGCGGGCCCGCATCGGCATGGTGTTCCAGCACTTCAACCTCTTCCCGGACCACACGGCACTGGAAAACGTTGCGCTCGCACTCTGGAGCGTGAAAGGAATGTCCAAAGCCGAGGCCCGGCAACGCGCCCAACGCCGCCTGGCGGAAGTAGGCCTCGCCGAACGCGCCGATCACCGGCCCAGGGACCTCTCCGGGGGACAGCAGCAACGCGTCGCCATCGCCAGGGCACTGGCCATGGAGCCCGAGGTCATGCTTTTCGATGAAGCCACCAGCGCCCTGGATCCCGAACTGGTCAAGGGCGTCCTGAACCTCATGGCCGGCCTGGGCCGCCGCGGCATGACCATGCTGGTGGTCACCCACGAGATGGGCTTTGCCCGCAAAGTGGCCGACCAAGTGGTGTTCATGGACGAAGGCGAAGTCGTGGAGGTCGGCACACCCACCGAACTCTTCGACAATCCACGCAGCGAACGCCTCCAGCGCTTCCTTTCGGAAGTCCTCTGATGGGTGCCGTAACAGCGGCAGCCATCCGCACCGCCGTCGTCGGGTTCGGCGTGTCCGGCAGCGTGTTCCATGCGCCGCTGATCCAGGCCGACCCGGACTATTCGCTGGATGTCATTGTCACATCGGACCCTCGACGCACGGCCGAGGCGGCGCGCCTCTATCCGCAAGCGAGGATCGTCCCCACTCCGGAGGACATGTTCGCCCTCGCCGGCGACCTGGACCTGGTGGTCCTTGGAACCCCGCCACTCACTCATCTGGAGCTTGGTGCCACGGCCATCGCCCACGGGCTGAACGTTGTGGTGGACAAGCCTTTCGTGACGACGGTTGCGCACGGCGAGGAGCTGGTTGCCAAGGCGTCCGACGCCGGCGTGCAGCTCACCGTCTTCCAGAACCGCCGGTGGGATGCCGACTTCCTGACGCTCCGAAAGCTGCTCCTGGAAGGTGCCCTGGGCGAAGTGCGGGCCTTTGAGTCGCGCTTCGAATGGTGGCGGCCGGACGGCTTCGGCAACTGGCGTGATTCGGCCACCTTGGCCGAGGGCGGGGGGCTGCTCCATGACCTCGGCGCCCACCTGATCGACCAAGCCATCCAACTGTTCGGCCCTGTGGAGGAGAGCTACGGGGAGACCGCCAACAACGGTCCCTATCCTGACGCGGCAGACACAGAAGCCTTTGTATCGTTGCGCCACGAATCAGGCGTCCGCACACGCTTGTGGATGAACGGCATGGCCGCGCAAGTGGGCCCGCGGTTCCACGTCCTCGGCTCCAAGGCCGCGTACACCAAGTGGGGACTCGACGGCCAGGAACCGGCGCTCGCGGCCGGCATCACGCCGTCGAACGCTTCTTACGGCGTTGAACCCCAGGAGGCTTGGGGGCTCCTGGGAGTGGACGGTTCAGCCGTGGCAGTCCCGGCGGAAAAGGGCGACTATCCGCAGTTCTACAGGCAGCTGGCAGCCTCGCTCCGTGGGCATGGCCCACTGCCAGTGCAACCGGCCGAAGCGCTGGAAACCCTCAGGATCATCGAAAACATTCACGCCTTCGCGTAAAGGCGTCCCACCGCATCAACACATAGAAAGGGAGAACCATGTCCTCCACCAAGCACGTCGCCGTCATCGGCGGCGGCATCCTGGGCGTTTCCACCGCCGTTCACCTGCTCCGCCAGGGCGCCACGGTGACCCTCCTGACGGAGCAGGGGCTGGCCAGCGAAGCCACCGGCCGCTCCCTGTCCTGGCTCAATTCTGCCGGTGAGCGATCCACCCCCTACCACCAGTTGCGGGTAGCCGGAATGGACCGGTACCGCACGCTTTTCGCCGCCGATCCTGGCCGTGAATGGCTGCAGTTCGGGGGAGGGCTCATGTGGAATGCCGTCGGGCAGAGCCGGGTCACCGAAGCCCGCCACGCTTACGAGAAGTCGATCGGCTACGACTCCAAGCTGCTGGCCCCTGGGGAAATCGCCTCAGTGACCCCTGGCATCGATGCCGGCGCCGTCCCCGAGAACGCCATCTTCAACCCGGGCGAAGGCTGGGTGAGCCTCCCGGACCTGGTGAACTTCCTGATGGAGGACTTCCACGCCTTGGGCGGCGAACTGGTCCTTAACGCGGGCAAAGTGTCGGTAACGGTCGACGGCGGCCGGGCCACCGGCGTCGAAACTACCGGGGGTGCCACTTATCCCGCGGACGCTGTGCTCGTGGCCTGCGGTGCCGCGACACCCGCCGTGGTGAAACCTTTGGGTGTTGAGATCCCGAATGGTTCCCCGGTGTCGATGCTGGTTGTCACCAAACCGGTGGAACACCAGGTCACCGCAGTCATGAACACCCCCCGGGCTGCCGTGCGTCCCAACCCAGGCAACACCTTCGCCCTGGATCACGACTGGTACGAGGAAAGCATCACCGAGCACCCCGATGGTTCGTTCACGATCCCGGATGACGTGGTCCAGGAGCTGGCCGACGAGTCGTCCAAACTCATTGCCGGCAACCCCGAGCTCAAGCCGGCATCGTGGAAGATCGGCTACAAGCCCATCCCCGGCGACGGTGAGCCGGTCTTCGGGGAACTGGACCAAGTGCCGGGTTGCTTCGTGGCGTTCACGCATTCGGGTGCCACGTTGGGCCTGATTGCGGGCGAGCTGCTGTCCGGGGAGATACTGACCGGCGAAAAGCACCCGATGCTTGCGACGTTCCGGCCCGGGCGCTTCTCGTAGCTCCTCCCTGGCGGGCCGCCGGCGCCGCACCTACCGGGACCGCACATAACCGGCACCGCACTTAACCGGCACCGCACTTAAAGGCCAACGGCCCCGATACGCCATCTGCATAAGCGTGTCGGGGCCGTTGGAGTCTGTGAACTCGCCGGGCCTGATCGGGCTGGGGGGAAAGGAAACCGATCAGACCCGGCGGGGCTTTGTTGTTTGGTGGTCTTACTTGGTGGTTTCGGTGCGTTGGGTGCCGGTGAAGGCGAAGGCGATGGTGGAGGTTGCGCCTTGGAAGGTGTTGTCGGCGGTGGTGGGGAACGCGGTGGTGACTTTGAGGTTGTCGGTCTTGGCGGAGGTCACGGAGGTGAGGTTGTTCAGGACCTTGTTCGCTGCGATGACCGGGGCTGAGGCCAGGACGGTGGTTTTGGTTCCGCCGCAGGTGTAGGGCGCTGCGGCGCCGGTCCAGGCCACGGAGCAGTTTTCGATGGTCAGCTGCAGGCCGTTGGTGGCATCGGTAGTGAGCAGGGATGCGGTGGCCCCGGCGGAGGTGGTGAGGGTGACGTTGTTCAGGTCCGAGTTGCCGGTGTTGGCCAGGGTGACGAGTTTTTCGACCTTGTCACCGGGGAGCAGTCCTGCGATGGGGACGTTGAGGGTGTTGGCCGGTCCGGGGGCGCCCAGGGCGATGGTGACGGTGCCTGCGGTGACTGCTTGGGAGGCGGAGGTGGAGGAGGTGAACGCGCCGTAGGTTCCCATGCCGGCGACGGCGGCTGCGGTGCCGACCAGTGCGACGGAGGCGAGGATTTTGCCGGAGGTGGTTTTGAGGCTGATGGCCATGGGGATCAGTGTTCCTTTCGGTTGGCCACCGTGAGACCGGCCGGCCTGTTGTTCCAGCCTTCCTGGCTGACAGGAATTACTTTGCCGGGCCTGGATCAAGAACAAATCCTGCAAACCCACAACACTTCCTCAGGAAAACCTCAAGATCACCTCAGCACCATGTCCCGGTAAACCTTCCCTTGCAATACCCACGGGACTGTGGCTAAGATCTCATTCATCAGGGTTAGAAAAGAGACCTCCTGCTGGAGGTTATTTTCTGCCCTTTTTTGCTACCCGTGAAAAGGTGACCTCAGGCAGGGGCAGTTTCCCGACAGAGAGGTCGGACGAAATGTCCAGTATTGTCATCCGCGGTGTGCACGATGTCGTGTCTTACATCGACGCCCGCCCCCGGATCTCCGGGCGTGCAGGGCTAATTTGGTGGCTCGCCTTAGGCGGCCTGTTCCTGGATGCCTTCTCCAACTCGGCTCTCAGCGCTGGACTTGGCCCCATGACCAAGGATCTGCACTTGAGTGCCACGCAGGTGGCCGTCCTAACGTCTCTTGCGTCGTGGGTTGCCATTGTTTTCAATCCCATTGGTGGGTGGATGGCCGATAAATGGGGGCGAATTCCTCCGCTGATATTTGCAAAGTTCCTTGCACTGGCCGGCGCTGCATTCGCAGCGTTTGCTCCCTCTTTCGAACTTGTCCTGGTTGGCCGGTTCTTTGTCGGCGCCGCCTACGGCATTGACTTCGCGATCGCGATGGCGCTCCTGGCCGAGTTCACGCCAGCCCGGTTCAAGAGCAGGCTTAACACGTGGCAAGGAATTTGGTATTGCGCCGTAAGTGCCAACCTGCTGCTGGCCATCACGTTCTACAACATGGGGGTGGGCGAATCGATCTGGCGTTATGCCGTCGGCTCTGCAGGCGTGGTGGCGTTGACGCTGTTTTGCGCCCAACTGCTCTACATGGTGGAGAGTCCAACATGGGCCGCCCGTAAAGGCCTGGTGGAACGGGCTGCGGCATCCATGAGCAAGATCTACGGGGAGAAATTCCTAGCCGCGCCGGTTGAGGACCGCTCCCCGATCCTGAACCAGGCAACCAGAGGATTTGCCAACATTGCGTTGATTTTCCGTGGTATCTACCTGCCCCGCACGATCCTGGCAGCAACCATTCAAATAGGGCAGTCAATCCAGTACTTCGCTGTGGGCTGGTACCTGCCGATCATCAGCCTGACGCTGTTTGGACAGGATTTTGTGGTTGCCACGCTGGGGGCGCTGGTCTTCAACCTGTTCGGCATACTCGGTGGATTCCTGTCACCGGCCATCGGCAAGAGGTTCGGGCTACGCAAGGCCTCCGCCATCGGGTTCGGCGCCGTGTTCATCATGTTGCTGCTCCTGGGACTCTTTTACCAGAGCCTGCCGACTGTACTCGCCTTCCTTATTCCATCGCTCTTTATTCTTTTCCATTCGGGCGGTCCGGGGGCCAATGGAAAGAGCATCTCAACGCTGTCATTCCGAAGCGAACTCCGGGCCGGCGCCAATGGAGTCATTGGGGCCCTTGGCAGTACTGGCGCCGCGCTTGGGCTGTTGGTCTTCCCGCTTCTCAAGCAGAGCTTGGGCCTCGGCCCGACGTTCTTGATTCTGGCCGCCGTTCCGCTTGCAGCCTGCGTTGTCTGCAGCGTTATCAAGTGGGACCCAACACGCGCATCGGTCAGTCCTGACGAGGAATTGAACGCCCCGCAATTCAAGAGTGGGCTGCAGCACCCAGAGTTGAACCGCGTCTAGAAGGTAGGTCATGAAGCAACGAGCAATTCTCTCGATAGATGAAGGAACCACTGGGACACGCGCAGCCTGGGTCACCGTCGATGGGGCGGTTCACGGCCTGGAATACCGGCACCTTGCCGTGGCAAGCCCGCGGCCGGGCGTCGTGGAACAGGACGCCGACGAAATTCTCGCAAAGACCATTGATGCTTGCAGGGTCGTTGTGCGACGGGCGGCCGAGGCCGGCGTCGAACTCGTAGCGGTGGCCCTGGCAACGCAGAGGTCGACGGCGGTGCTCTGGGACACTGCCACCGGCAGGGCTTTGGTGCCTGCAATGGTTTGGCAGGACAGCCGCCACGCCGCAGAACTCGCGCAACTAGGCAAAGAATGGAACGAGCGACTGATTTCCTTAGTCGGACGTCCCGCCGGTGTCCGATCGCCCTACCTGTGGGCGGCCCATCATCTGCGAGAAACTGAGGCCGTTCGTGAAGCCCACGCAGCGAACAGGCTGGGTTTCGGCACGGTGGAGACGTGGCTCCTGTGGAGTCTCACCCGGGAAAAGAGCTACGTTGCTACCGCCACGAATGCATCCTCGGCCGGGGCGTACGTGCTCGCAGGGCACAGCTATGAAACAGCATGGATCGATACCCTCGGATTCCCGCAGGAGCTCCTCCCGGAACTCCGGCAGGATGCCGACCGGCTGGGGCACACTGATCCGGCCACCTTGGGAATCGAGCTGCCGGTCCTGGCTGCCATGGGAGACCAGCACGCCGGCACCGTGGGCCTTGGCTGCCTGCGCGCCGGCCAGGCAATGTGCGTCCACGGCACGGGCAGCTTCGTTGACCTGGTCACCGGTGTACACCCGCCGGTTAAATCCGGGCTTTATGAGGGAACCCTGACGCTGACGGCGTGGAGGAGGCAACTCCAGACTGTCTACGCCGTGGAGACATTTACGGCCACCACCGGCTCGGCCTTGGACTGGATCTGCAACACCCTTGGCTGGTTCGAATCATCGCGGCAAATCAGCGAACTCGCCTCTCAAGCTTCAAGCGCCAACGGCGTCATGTTCGTGCCCGCTTTGACGGGTATCAGGATTCCGGTGGTGGAGCCCGCGGCCCGTGCTTCCCTGACTGGCCTGTCCATGGCCAGCACCAGAGCGGAGCTGGCCTACGCAGTTCTGGAAGGCATCGCCCACTGCGTAGCGGGCAGTGTTGAAGCCAACCAGGAAGTGGCGGGCCTGGCGGTGGCACAGATAGTCGTCGGCGGCGGCATGTCCGCCAGCGACTCCCTCATCCAAATGCAAGCGGACCTGACAGGTCTGCCCATGCAACGGCTGGCCCATTCGGAAACCGCCAGCCTTCGTGGCGCCGCCTTCATGGCGGGCTCGGAAGGACTCCTTTGGGAAACCCTCGGCGCTGCGGCAGCCAATCTCAGAGGCGGCGAAGTCTTTGAACCCCGGCTGTCACCCGAGGAACGGATGGAGCGCAGGGACGGATGGAAGCGGCGAATAGACATTGAGTTGCAGGTTGCACGTTCCTGACAAGGACCTCCTCCTGCGCTGTTGCGCACCAATCAACAAACAACTTTGCACCGGAAAGACAAGCACATGATCTCCATGCCCGCACGCAAACCCAAGCTGAAACGAGCCGGAATGGTCTCGGATACGCCACTCAAACTGAATCGGAAGGAACACCTCGACGCCCTCGACGGCGGCACATTCGACATGATCGTCGTCGGCGGCGGGGTCACTGGAGCCTACACTGCGATGGACGCATCCCTTCGGGGCTACCGGGTTGCATTGCTGGAGAAGGACGACTTCGCTTCGGGCACCTCGTCCAAATCCTCGAAGATGATCCACGGCGGCCTGCGCTACATCGAACAGGGAAACCTGCCTCTGGTCAGGCACTCGCTCTTGGAACGCCAGAGGTTGCGCAAGAATGCCGCCCATCTGGTCCAACGCCTGCCCTTCCTGTTTCCTGTGCTCTCCCAAGACGGGGTGTTCGACCGCCGATTGGCCGCCGGCTTCGAGAGCCTGCTGTGGACCTACGACCTCGCCGGGGGCTGGCGCGAAGGCGTCCTGCACCAGAAGCTCAGTAAAAACGAGGTGCTGTCCCACTGTCCTACGTTCAAGGCTGAAAACCTCGAGGGCGGCTTCATGTACTACGACGCACGCGCTGACGATGCCCGGCTGACGCTGGCGCTGGCCAGAACAGCGGCATTCCATGGTGCCACTGTTCTGAACGGTGCCAGGGTCAGCGAAGTGACGAGGCGCAGCGGCAAGGTTGATGGCGTCGTGGTCGAGGCGGATGGGCGGGAACTTTGCGCCCGCGCCAAAGTAGTCATCATCGCAACCGGTGTGTGGCTCCGGGACTGGACCGGCGCAGCCAAGGACGCCGATGCGCCCGCCATCCGCCCGGCGAAAGGTGTTCACATCGCGGTGCCTTGGAGCAAAATCCGCAATGACTGCACCGTGACCATCCCCGTCCCGGGCAGGAACCGGCGAGCAACCATAACCCGTTGGGGCAACACCTCCTACCTGGGGACCACCGATGAGGACTACGCCGGCGATCTTGACGATGTGAATTGCACCAGGGACGAGATGGATTTTCTGCTGGACGGGGCCCGGACTGCGCTGAACATGGACATTGAGGCGAGCGACGTGCTCGGCAGCATTGGGGGCTGCCGTCCATTGGTTGGACCTCCCGGCGGAAAGACCATCGAGGTCAAGCGCAACCATGAAATCAGGACAGACCACGACGGGCTGGTGACCGTCGTCGGCGGAAAGCTGACCACGTCCCGGCATATGGCGCAGCAGACCGTGGACGCAGCGCAGAAGGTGCTGGGACAGAGCCGTCGCTGCCGCACCTCCAACGCCTACCTCCTGGGTGCTGCCGGGTACGACACCGAAGCCGTTGTTGCCTCGGGCGGCCTCGCCTCCCACCTGGGTGAAAGGTACGGCACGGAGGCCAGGTTCGTGACGGACATCCTTGCGGAGGACCCGTCATTGAACAGTCCCATCGTTGAGGGGCTTCCCTATGTGGAAGCGGAGGTGGTCTACGCCGCACGCCACGAGATGGCCCGGAGCGTTGATGACATCCTCTCGCGCCGGACACGGGCCAGGATGATGGCCCGCGACGCGTCCGCGGCGGCGGCAGCGAGGGTAGGGGAGCTGCTCATGAAGGAACTGGATCTGCCGGCCACCGTCGTAGAAGCCCAAGTGAATTTTTACAAGAACCAAACAGCGCACGAACGCGCAGTCCTGATGGGAGAGAACCGGAAATGATCAGCAAAGAGGCCGTCAAACGTGGCTACAACAGGGGCAACTACACCGTAGGTGCACCCACCCAGCCGCACCACGCAGCCACCCTCGGGGCCCTCCCGGGCGAACCGTACTACGCCTCGGCCAACCCATGCATGGTTAACGGAGAAACGCTGGAACTCCTTTCTGCTGCGACTGACAAGGTGGTGACCGACGCTGGGCTGGTCCGGGACGGAACCCGCGACTGGTGGGCCGGAACCATGATCGCCGAAACGAGCGGGTGCCGGGCCACCCCGGACGCAGTGATCGTGCACGTTTCCAGCACTGAGCAGGTGCAGGCCGTCATGCGTATTGCGCATGCAGAGAACATTCCGGTGACCGTTTCCGCCGGCCGAAGCAATGTCACCGGGGCGGCCCTGCCCGTATCCGGAGGAATCGTGCTGGACGTCTGCGGGCTGAACAAGTTCGTTTCCTTTGACGGGATCAGCCAGATCGTCGAGGTGGAAGCGGGGGTCTTCGGCGACGTTTTCGAAGAGACCATCCAAAGCCGATACGGCATGACAATGGGGCATTGGCCGTCGTCCTATGCCATCAGCACCGTGGGTGGTTGGGTTGCCTGTCGTGGGGCCGGGCAGCTCTCCACCCGGTACGGCAAGGTTGAGGACATGGTCTACGGCATGGATGTTGTGCTGGCGAACGGTGATCTTGTCACTGTGGGTGAGAGTGCCCGCTCCGCCGTGGGCCCGGACCTCCTGCAACTCTTCATCGGTTCCGAAGGCACCCTGGGAATCATCACGCGCGTGCGTTTCAAGCTGCACCGCCTTCCGGACTACGGCAAAGCCCTTGCCTACGGTTTTGACACGTTCGCGGCCGGGCTGGAAGCTTGCAGGCAGATCATGCAGGAAGGTGCCACCCCGGCCGCCTTACGGTTGTACGACCACTTGGAAAGCGGCGTGCAATTTGGTCTGCCCGACACCAACGTGCTTCTCGTGGCAGACGAGGGGGCCAGCGAAATGGTCGACGCCGGCCTGGACGTCGCCGAGCGGATTTGCGCCTCCACGGGCACCCGGCTGGATGGTGATGCCATTTTTGAGCGCTGGCTGGACACCCGGTACCTGACCGGTAAGAGCGCCGAGGGCTTCAAAAAGAGCCCTGGGTTCGTGGCCGACACCCTGGAGATGATCGGCACATGGAGTGCCCTTCCGGCGATCTACGGGGAGGTGGTCGAGGCGATTAACAGCGTCCCTGGCACCTTGGCCGGATCGGCGCACCAATCCCATGCCTACGTTGACGGTGCCTGCCTGTATTTCTCCTTGCGGGGCGAGGTCGAGGTGCAGGACCGCGCAGACTGGTATCGGGCGGCCTGGGACGCCGCCAATGAGGTGATCATCCGGCACCGGGCAACCCTTAGCCATCATCACGGCGTCGGATTGCTTCGTGCCCCTTACATGGAGAGGTCGCTGGGAAGCGGCTTCGAGGTGCTGCGTGCTGTCAAGGCCGTCTTGGATCCGCGAAACCTGCTCAACCCGGGCAAGCTGGGCCTGTGAGGTACGGCCGGGCGGACTTCCATGGAGCAGAATTAGCTGATGATTGATTTCCCGCCGGAGCTGGAAATGCGGCTCACAAGGAACCCTGTGATTGCTTCGGTTTTCGGGGCGCACTCGATACCAGGATTCGTCAGCTCCGAATGCAGAATCTGCATTCTGGCGCACCTGGAACTGCACGAGCTGGACGGCGCACTCAAAGTGTTGGACAGGGCGGGAAAGTTCACATTCGTCAATATGGACGCCTGTGCCGGCCTCGGGCAGGACAAAGGTGCCCTCGAATACTTGAAGAAGATCGGTACACGCGGTGTGGTGAGTACCCGGACGGCCATGATCCAGCGGGCGAATGCCATGGGCATGGTGACCATGCAGAAGGTATTCGTGACGGACCGGTCCAACCTGCCCCGCAGCACCGCGGCCATCGAACAGAGCAGACCGCATCTGGTGCAACTTATGCCATGGCCCGTTGTGTCCCATCTCTCCCAGGGCGAGCTGAAGGGCTTGTCTCCGTTTGTGGCCGCCGGGTTTGTCGCGACGGCGGCAGACGTGGCCAAAGCGCTCCAGGAAGGTGCCAAGGGGATATCCACCAGCGCCGCAGAGCTGTGGGACCTCGCGGTTCGATAAACCGAAATCTCAACCACCAAGAACAAAGGAACGTGAGCATGGCCGGGACTTATTTTCAGGTAATCGCGCACTACCACGTAAGGAATGGCGAAGAGGATGTCGTTGCCGGCTTCCTCAATGAGCTCGCCGCTGCCAGCAGGACCGAGGCGGCCAACTTGTCCTACGACTATTTTCGGAGCCTGGAAGACCCGGGTCACTTCGTGATCCTTGAGCGGTACACAGATGAGGCCGGGTTTGCCGCGCACCGGGAGTCAGCCCACTTCGAACGTATCGGCTTCCAGCAGATCATCCCCAGGTTGGAACACCGCCGCGTTGAAAGCTATGAAGGAGTGGACGTTGCTTAGCGCGGTCCTTTACAGCGCCGGGGCCGGGCGCCCCTACGCGAACAGCAACCCGCTCGCACTTGAGGACCTGCCAGTGCCGGAACCACGCAGGGGCGAAGTTCTGATCAGGATCGAGCGCGCCAGCCTTTGCCATTCTGATCTGTCTGTTGTTGACGGATCCCGTGAGAGGCCGCTGCCCATGGTGCTCGGGCACGAGGCGGCGGGAACCGTGATCGAGGTTGGTCCGGGCGTGGGCGACCTCGCGCCGGGGGACCGTGTGGTGGTGGTGTTCGTACCAAGTTGCGGGACATGCCGGTCCTGCGCTGCAGGAAGGCCTGCGTTGTGTCACCGCGCCGCCGAGGCCAATGGGAGCGGTGACTTGCTGAACGGAGAGGCCGCGCTGAGAACTGCGGACGGCAGGCGGATCAATCACCATTTGGGAGTTTCAGCGTTTTCCGAGTACGCGGTCGTGGCCCGTGAATCCTTGGTAGCCGTGGATTCCGATGTCCCTTGGGACGTTGCCGCGATGTTCGGCTGCGCAGCGCTCACCGGGATGGGTGCGGTACTGAACACTGGAGCCCTCCAACCGGGACAATCCGTTGTGGTCTTCGGTCTCGGCGCGGTGGGTTTGATGTCCGTCATGGCCGCCGCCCAAGTGCCTGGCACCACCGTTATCGCCATCGATCCACTCGAGGAAAAGCAGCAGTTGGCATTACAGTGTGGTGCCGATTTCGTCGGCTCCCCGGAATCAGCCCCGGCTCTGGTTACGGCGCATACCGGACAAGGCGTGGATCTGGCCGTCGAGGCCGTTGGCAGTGCACGCGTCATGGAAGCTTGCCTCGGCCTCCTGGACCGCGGAGGTGCCCTTGTGTCCGTGGGGCTTCCTCACCCGGACCAGCAACTGAACATCCAGGCGCTGCAGTTCGCGGGCAGGGGTATTCGGCTCCTGGGATCCTACATGGGGGACTCAGTCCCTGAGAGGGACGTTCCCGCGTACCTGCAGCTCTGGCGCGACGGCAAGCTTCCATTGGAGCTTCTGCACACCGATACCAAACCACTGGCAGAAATCAACGCAGGCCTCGATGCCCTCGCCGACGGGCGCGTGGTGCGCAGGCTCTTCGTCCCGGGCGGCTGATGTCCCGTCCGGATCGAGCAGTTTCGAAGAAGCCATCGCCGGGGGCCGAGCCATAGCGTTTTGAGTATCGGAAACATCCACGGCAACTGAGGAGATGGGTCACATGGCAGGGACTACAACCACTGGCAAGGACAAGTCCTACGACGGCTTCACCGAGGACGAGCGCGCCGCCATGAAGGAGCGGGCGCAGGAGCTGAAGAAACGCCCGCGTACAAAATCAAGCGCCGCTGACGGCGAGGCCGATGTGTTGGCCAAAATCGCGGAGATGCCTGAATCCGACAAGGCAATGGCTGAACGACTGCACGCAATCGTGAAGGAACAGGCCCCGGAGTTGACCCCGAAGACCTGGTACGGGATGCCTGCGTACGCCAAGGACGGGAAGAACATCGTCTTTTTCAAGAGCGCAGACAAGTTCAAATCCAGGTATGCAACGCTCGGGTTCGAGGAGAACGCCATGCTCGATGACGGGGCGATGTGGCCCACCTCCTTTGCCCTCACGGAAATCACGCCGGACGTGGAAGCCAGGATTGTTGAGCTCATCAATAGGGCACTCGGCTAGCGGACCAGGTGCCGATGACGTTGACCAGCTAGTAGGTAGGGTCCGGGTTCGGGTGTGGCGGAACCGGGCCGGGGTCAGGCACTGGTGTTGGGCCCGGCGTTGGGTTGGGGTCCGGTATGGGACTCGGAGGAAACGGCGTGGTGGGATCCGGCGGCGGTGGAACAGGGCCCGGGTCCGGTGGGAACGGCTCTGGCTCATGGGTTGGGGGCAGTGTCATGATCTCTCCTTTGCGTACTGATGCATGGTGCTCCGGGTAGATAACAGCAGCCTAGGCACGGGCACGCTGATGCGCCACCACCTTGCGGGCACTTTCCGATTTTAGGTCATATGACCTAAAATCGGATCATGAATGATCTACTCAAGCTCGATGTCGCAGGTCCTGTGCTGGTTGTCGGCGGTTACGGAACGGTTGGCGCCGCACTCACGCGCCACGCCTCAGCCCTCTGGCCCTTGCTCCTGACGGGCAGGAATCCCGACCGCGCGGCACACCTGACCAATGAAAACGTCCGTGCGCAAAAATGGGACCTAAGCCAGCCCGAACCCTTCGATGCCCAAGTCAGGGCAGTCATCAGCACTGTCAACGACCCCGAGGACAGGGTGCTCCGGGCAGCAGTCAACGCTGGCATTCCATACGTCGATGTCACCCGTTGGACCAGCCGGGTCACCCGGGCCATCACGCTTGCCGCTTTGTTGAAGCCGACGGCGCCCGTGCTTTTGAGCTCGGGATGGATGGGTGGCGTCACCAGCACGGTGGCCGCAGCCCTCGCGCAGGAGGTGGGTGCAGTTGCCGACGTGGACATCTCCATCAGATACGACGTCAATGACAAAGCGGGAGCGGATTCCGTCGACTTCATGGACCGGCTGGGGCTGGACTTCGAGGCACGAAAAGGCGGCAAGGCCGCCGTCGTACGTCCTTTAACTGACACCCGCTGGGTGGATATCGCCGGGCACCGCACCAAAGTTGCCCGCCTCGACACCCCCGAGCAATTCACGCTGCCGCTCACTTTGGGAGCAGGTTCGGTGGCCACGCGGATCGGGTTCAGTTCCAATACGTCGACGACGGCGTTGCTCGCCGCGCGTGCGCTGGGACTGTTCCGCTGGGGGAGCGGAGAGAAATGGGCGCCGTTGCGTCGGTCGCTTCTTTACTCGCCCGGATCGGGCGGGACAGCCCATATTCGCGTGGATGTGCGTGGCTCCGGCGGCACCAGAACCGCAGTGATTTCCGATCCGCTGGGCCAGGCGCATCTCACAGCGGTGGGTGGGCTCCTTGGGCTCCACGAGGTCCTTCGCGAAGAAGCCCATCCCGGCGTTTCCTTCCCGGAATCCTCGCCGGAACCTGCGGAGCAGCTCGCCAAACTCGAGTCATATGGTGTGACAATATTGAGGTCATGACCGAAAGCAAGGGTGCGCTGCGGAAGGCGGCCCTCCTGGATGCTGCTGAAGAAGTACTGGTCACCAAAGGCAACGCAAACGCTGCCATGCGGGACTTCGCAGCCGCCGCCGGGGTGCGGATCGGTCACCTCCAGCATTACTTTCCCACCCGGGCGGACCTCATTCGCGCAGTCCTTGAGCGGGCCCTCGTGCGCTCGCTCCAGCGGCTCAACAACGTTACCGAGGTAGACCTTTCGCCAGGAGCGACCGGCCGGCTGGACTCGAGTGATTCCTACCGACTGCTGTCTGCATTGCTCCAGGAGCATTCGGACATGGCGGACATCAGGATGCACCTGGAGATCTGGGCACTTGCTGCCTCGGACGAGCCAGCTGCCAGTGCCCTGCGGGGATTCTATTCGCAATATGCCGCGCACGTTCGGGGCCTGGTCCAGAGAGGCCGGCCGGGGCTTTCGCAGCAGGAAGCCAGCGCCGTGGCGGCCACGGTTGTGAGCTTGTTCGAGGGCGCAGCCGTCACACGTTCAGACATTGCGGGCCTGCGAACGGTGCAGGGCGACGAGGCAATTATCCGCACTGCACAGTGGCTGATTCACGAACACTAGTGGGTGATTTACGAACGCTAACGGTTGATTCACGAACACCAGCGGCAGGGTTTGCCCAGTGCGCCAGGAGGGCAAAACCCAGGTCCGCGAACAGTCTCAAAAAAGTTTGTACTTCTGCGTAACCCTTTGGCATGCCCTGACGATTACGACTTTGAAAGGGCCGAGCTGGAATTTGTCCCCCATCATCTTCCAGCTCGGCTCTTCCATGCCCGGGAATTTTACCGGCCAGTAGGTTCCTCCTTTAGTAGGCCGGGCAGAGCAGTTACCCTTGGTGGAGTCATCCGTGGTGAAAGGCGGATGACCTGGCTCCCAGCCGGACCAGCCGCCGATCGAAAGTCCGAATTCTGTGACCGACGCATTGACCGACGAAGCGCTCCAAGCACTCCAAGGCAATAACGCGGAACTGTTCAGCGTCGTTTACCAGTCGTACGCGGGCCAGGTTCTCGGGTACTTGACGGCCAAAGGCGTCGCGGATCCGGAAGCAACCACACAGGATGTCTTCCTGGCGGTCCTGCCCCGGTTGGATGCGATCAGCGGGGGCGTGAATGGCCTGAGAACCTTTATCTTCTCCGTTGCCCACGCCCGTATGGTCGATGAGCATCGGAAGGAAAGCCGGGCACCTGACCAGCATGAGTTCGAACCCGAGCGGGATGGGCGCGAATCAAGCTCTGCAGAGACCGAAGCCATGCTCCGCCTGGCGCCCTACGAGGTGATGGGGCTTCTGGAAAATCTGGGCGACGAGCAGCGGGAGGTACTGACCCTGCGCATCGTCGCCGGCCTTACCGTGGACCAGGTGGCCGGAATCATGGGGAAATCTGCCGGCGCAGTGAAGCAACTGCAACGGCGGGCAGTTATTGCACTCCGTGAGCATTCGGCAGTAAAGGAATACGTGTCGCCATGACATTCAAGGATCTGGAACGCGAACAGATCGTGGACGAGCTCCTGCTCGACGCCGATCTTGTGGAAGCATCGGACGTTCGGCAGGCGCTTCTCGCCATGGGCCGCTTCGCAGACGCAGCGGCCCCTGCGCCCAGCGCGGAACTCGCAGCCATGCTGGCTGGACCACACGACGAGGTGGCCAAGCGCCGTTGGCGGCATAAGCACCGGACTGCAGTTGTGGGGGTCGCCGTGGTGGCGGCGATGGGCCTCGGCGTCAGCGGTGTTGCCGCGGCGAGTTCCGGATTTACCCGGAGCCCATCCTTCGAGGTGCTCGTGGAAGGCCTCGTGCCTCAGAGGGCCGCTGCGGCCCCCGTTGTACTGGTACCCGATGCACCCAAGGTCAGCACTGCGCCTGCCCCGTCGGCAGACCCCGCGACAATCCCGCAGCTGCCGCAGCTTTCCCAACCGGACCAGACCACCAAGCCCACTCCGGCTGCCGCGGCGACCCTCCCAGGGCAAATGCCGGTGCCGGCTGCCCCACAACCGGTGGAGCAAACGCCAGTGCGCACCCCCGCCGTCGTCCCGGCAGTACCAGCAGCACCAGCAGCTCCGCCAGTCCCAGGCCCCAAGCTGCAGCCCGGCCCAGTTGTCCCCGGCAACCAGCCGAGCAACGCCATTCCCTCACTTTCCGATCAGCGGCCCCCGGAGCAGCTCAAGGCTGCGGCGGAAAAGCTGAAGCAGCTGAAGAAACCGGTGGAACGACAGGGGGCCGGCAAGGCTCCCGCCGTGATTCCCAACATGGGGCGGCAGTAGGCTTGGTCCATGATGCACGTCAACGATCCCGCCGTCGTCGAGCGGTTGATGCGGACAAAAGGTACGTGGGCCATCGTTGGCCTCAGCAACAATGAGTGGCGTTCTGCCTACGATGTTTCGCTGTATGTCCGGGACAAGATGGGCATGGAGATCATCCCGGTCAACCTCAAGGGCGAGGACGTGCACGGCGAGAAGGGGTACAAGAGCCTGGCGGACATTCCCGCGGAAAAGCACCCCATCGATGTCGTGGATTGCTTCGTCAATTCCGAGCGCGTGGGCGCGGTCATCGACCAGGCGATTGCCGTAGGCGCCAAGGCTGTCTGGCTCCAGCTGGGCGTATTTGACGACGACGCCACGCAGCGCGCCCGGGATGCGGGCCTGGACGTCGTGGTGAACTCGTGCCCGGCCCGTGAAGGCTGGCATTACGGCCCTTAATCTGCCGTTGTGTTTCTTCTGCTAGATTGCTGCTGACTCATCTCTCTAGCCCCGGGGGAAAGCCATGTTTGGCGACCGCTCTGCAATGCCATTTTCCATTTCCAGTAGACGGACCGCCTTAGGTATTTTCGGCGCTTCCATAGTGGCTGGCCTGACTGCGTGCACTGCCGCCGAAGGGGCAGAAAGTTCGACGCCGGAGCTGACGCCCACGGACGCGGCAGAGCCGACCGCTACGCCGACGCCCACACCAACGCCTGCTGCAACCAAGCGGATCCGTCGCACCTTCATCCCGGACTTCCAGTTGCCGCCCATCGTGGGTGGCCTCGCGCCGGTCATCACCAAAATTCCCACCAAACACCCGGTGGTTTTCCTGACGATCGATGACGGCAACATCAAGACTCCGGAATCGGTCAAGCTCATGGCCGAGTACGATTACCCGGCATCCCTGTTCCTGACCAGGGACACCATTGCAGAGAATCCGGCGTTCTTCACAGCGTTCAAGGCACAGGGCAGCCTGGTGGAAAACCACACCGTGACCCACAACATCAACATGGTGCGGCAATGGGGATACCAGCAGCAGCTCAACGACATGGTGGGGATGCAGGAGTATGCCCTCCAGCAATACGGTCGCCGGCCTACGCTCTTCCGTCCGCCTGGCGGGGCGTACTCGAACGTGATGCGGCAGGCTGTCGCCGCTGCCGGAATGAAAGCGATCATTACCTGGGAAGCCAAGGCCAACGCGGGCAAAATGGACTACCAGGTGGGCAACTCACTGCGGCCGGGTGACATTGTGCTCATGCATTTCCGGGCGGAGTTCGCTGCGGATCTTGCAGCTTTTCGGGCAGCCCAGCTCGCGGCGGGGCTGGAAGTTGTCCTGCTGGAGGATTTCCTGGGCGTGGCGTAGGCGTGCCGGGACCGATCACAAGACAGTAGGCTCGCTCCATGGACGTTTCCCAGCTCCGTGAGATCTGCCTTGGCTTTCCGGGCGCCTTCGAGGACTTTCCGTTCGGGCCGGAGACGTCCGTGTTCAAGGTTCGAGCCGCCGTCGCCGGCGGTGCCAGGCACGAGGCCAAGATGTTCGCACTGTCCTCCATGGACCCTGACAACTGGTCCGTGAGCTTGAAGTGCGAGCCCGCGCTGGCCGAGCAACTGCGGGCCGCCCACCCGGAGATCACCGGAGCCTGGCACATGAACAAGACCCACTGGAACGGTATCCGGCTGGACGGTGCCCTGCCTGATGGCATGGTCCGGGACATGGTGGAGGACTCTTATGACCTTGTGGTGGCCACGCTGAGCCGCAAGCAACAGGAGCAACTTGGCTGGGCCCGGCTGGCGCGTCCACAGGGCGGCTAACACACCTGCGGAACCCCTCCCCACGGCGCTGACATGGGACTAGATTGATACTGCATACCTAAGGACCTCAGCCAGCAGGCTGGTCAGGAGCGGTTTGATGCTGGATCAGAGAACACAGGACCATCTGTGGAACTTCCCACGAGCGCGCTGAGCAGGCAAACCGATGCGCAGACTCCCCGAATGTGCCTCCGTTCTTCAGGATGAGCGAACCCAGCGATGGGTGATTGCTTTGCGCGCTGGCGCAGGAGTGTTTCTGAGAGGTAAAAACGGGCTCACAGGGGCCGTGACGGACTTCCGAATCACCGGAAAAGCCGCGGAAATACAGGGAACCAGGCATCAAAACCGGTGTCCTCGTGTGGTGATCACGTCCTGCGGAAAGGCTCTCGCGGAGGGCCCGTGAAAAGATCACACTTTGACAAATGTTGATCGAAACTGCGGAGAAATATTGATTTTCGATCACTCGTGGTGAAGTATGTCACACGAAGGTTGGTGCTGCCAGAGCGTCAGCCCAGACTGTCCGACTGGACGGCCCTAGCCGCCGGAGTCGGCCTTACGAGTCACAAAAGGGGTATTGAAATGACCATTCAGCACCAGTCCGTCGGTCGCCGTGGATTCCTGCGCGGAGCACTCGCAGCAGCCGTACTCGTGCCCATGGGGGGAACCATTGCATCCTGCGCCGCAGGTGGAGGCAGCACCAACACCGGCCCCACCGGCACCGTCTCCGACACCAACCCGTTCGGTATGGCAGACAAGGCCACCCTGGACGCCGTGATCTTCAAGGGCGGCTACGGCATTGACTACGTAGATTTCGCCGGCAAGATCTTTGAGAAGACGCACTCGGGCTCCACCGCCAAGATCGCCCCGTCCACTGACATCGCCCAGGAACTCCAGCCCCGTTTCGTCGGCGGCAACCCGCCGGACCTGATCGACAACTCCGGCGCGAAGGCCATCGGCTTCAGCACCATCCTGGCCCAGCTCGAGGACCTCACCCCCGTGGTGGAGGCCAAGAACCTTGAGGGCAAGGTCATCAAGGACACGCTGTACACGGGTGTGCTGGCCCCGGGCACTTTCGATGGCAAGCTCGCAGCCCTGAACTATGTGCTCACCGTCTACGCCGTCTGGTACTCCGACTCCCTGCTCAAGGAAAACGGCTGGACCGTTCCCAAGACCTGGGACGAGATGTACGCGCTGGGCGAGCAGGCGAAGGCCAAGGGCAAGTACTTGTTCGTGTGGGGCAAGGAAGCCGCCACGTACTACCAGGAACTCGCCATCGCATCCGCCATCAAGGAAGGCGGGGACGAGGTCCGCCTCGCGCTGGAAAACCTCAAGGAAGGTTGCTGGTCGCACCCGGCCATCCAGTCCGTTTTCGCCGCGCTGGACAAGATCGTGAAGGCCGGCTTCTTCAAGCCGGGCGGCTCGGGTACGCAGTTCACCGCTGCTCAGGCGCAGTGGAGCAACGCGCAGGAAGCCGTGTTCTACCCGTCCGGTTCGTGGATCGAAAACGAGATGAAGGACCAGACCAAGGCAGGCTTCAACATGATGGGTGCTCCGGCCCCGTCGGTCAGTGCCAGCCCCAAGATGCCGTACACCGCCCTGCACAGCGCCGCCGGCGAGCCTTACGTCGTCCCGTCCCAGGGCAAGAACGCCGCGGGCGGCAAGGAAATGCTCCGCATCATGCTTTCAAAGGAAGCTGCCACCAACTTCGCCAAGACCAAGCTGGCTCCAACCATTGTCAAGGACACGGTTCCGGCCGATGGCTTCGGTTCCACGGCCCTTGTTTCCCAGACCAAGATGCTGGGCGACGCCGGCGACAAGATCTACACCTGGAACTTCATTGACCTGTATGGAACAAACAAGGACCAGCTGGTTGTCTGGAACACCTTCCTGGACGGCAAGTCGGACGTCGCAACCCTGACCTCCGCCCTCCAGAACATCACCGACAAGGTCCGCAACGACAGCTCGGTCAAGAAGATCGAAGTGAAGTGACCGTAGTGAAAACAAAGCAGAGCCGGAACGACGACGGCCTGGCCGCCGTCGTTCCGGCCATGGCCCCGCCGCAGCTGGTCAAGAGGCGGCGGAAGCCGCTGACATGGGACAAAGTGAGTTTCTTCGCCGTGTTCCTCGGACTGCCGCTGGCGATCTACCTGCTGTTCGTGATCTGGCCCTTCATCCAGGCGTTTGGCTACTCGCTGACGGACTGGTCGGGCTTCTCGCCCACGCAGAACTTCATTGGCCTCCAGAACTACACCAAGATCTTCACGGACGACATCTTCATGAAGGCCATGGGGAACAACATCCTCCTGGTCATCTTCCTTCCGATCATCACCATCATCCTGAGCCTGGTTCTCGCGTCACTGGTGACGGTGGGTGGAAGCAGCAAGGGCCAGATCAAGGGTCTTCGGAATTCGAGTTTCTACCGCGTTGTGTCGTTCTTCCCGTACACAATCCCGGCCATCGCCATCGGCATCATGTGGGGGCAGATCTACGATCCCTCCGGCGGCCTGCTGAACGGCATCCTCACCGGACTGGGCCTGGACCAGTTCAAGGACTTCGCCTGGTTGGGTGACAAGAACACGGCCATGATTGCCACCATGTTCGTGATCGTGTGGGGCTTCGTCGGCTTCTACATGGTGTTGTTCGTGGCCGGCATCAAGGGCATTCCCGCTGAACTGTTCGAGGCCGCGAGGATCGACGGCGCCGGACGGTTCCGCACCGCTGTATCCATCACCATTCCGTTGATCCGCGACAACATCCAGACCGCCTACATCTACATGGGCATCCTGGCCTTGGATGCCTTTGTCTACATGGCGGCATTGAACTCGGGCGGTGGTCCTGACAACTCCACGCTGGTCATGGCGCAGCAGTTGTTCTTCACTGCCTTCAGCAAGGGACAGTTCGGCCTCGCCAGTGCAATGGGCGTGGTGTTGGCCATTGCGACGCTGATCTTCTCCGGCTTGGTTTTCCTGGTCAACCGGCTCACCGGCGGCGATAAGGATGTGAGCCTCTAATGATCACAAAAGTCTCTACTCCCGAAATGAAGTCCCTGCACTTCCAGCCGCGGACTCCGGCAACATCCACTGGCGACAAAGTGGTGGGAGCGGTGTCGCACACCGCCCTGACCATCTGGACGCTCATCGTGATCCTTCCGCTCCTTTGGACGGTCATGTCGTCCTTCAAGACGTCCAGCGAGATCTTTGCCTCGCCATTCGCCTTGCCGTCCCAGTGGAACCTGGACAACTACATCAAGGCGTGGAGCGAGGCAGGCATCGGATCCGCCTTCCTTAACTCCGTGCTGGTTGTGGCTGTGGCCTTGGTGATCGTCATGGTCCTCGGTGCCATGTGTGCCTACGTGCTTGCCCGGTACACCTTTCCCGGCAGCAGGGCCATCTACTACCTGATGCTTGCCGGCCTGACGTTCCCGATCTTCCTTGCCATGGTGCCGCTGTTCTTCGTCCTGAAGAACATGGGACTGCTGAACACATTGCCAGGGCTGATTCTGGTGTACGTCGGCTTTGCCCTGCCGTTTACCGTGTTCTTCCTCTTTTCCTTCTTCAAGTCACTGCCGCACGAGATCACCGAAGCGGCCGCCCTTGATGGTGCAGGGGAGTGGCGGACGTTCTTCCAGGTCATGCTGCCGATGGCCAAGCCTGGCCTCGCCTCGGTTGCCATCTTCAACTTCCTGGGCCTGTGGAACCAGTTCCTGATTCCGGTGTCCATCAACGCCGCCGGTCCGCGCGTCTTGTCCCAGGAGCTTGCAGCTTTCGCGGGCCAGATGGGGTACGCGGTGGACTTCGGGGCGCTGTTTGCCGCGGTGACGGTCACGGTTGTTCCCGTGCTGATCGTCTACATCATCTTCCAGCGCCAGCTGCAGGGTTCCGTCTCGCAAGGCACCTCAAAGTAGTACGACTGCGCTAAAAACAGCGCTCGACGGCGGTCCGCACCCAAGGCGCGGGCCGCCGTCGGGCGTTGGCGTAGCATTGCCTGATGTTTGAACCATGCCTGCTGGGCAACGATGTCACCATGCGTTTACTGCGTCCCTCCGATGCGCCTGCCCTCGCGGCTGCGTACGTGCGCAATCGTGATTACCTGGCGTCCTGGGAGCCTGTGCGTTCGGAAGAGTACTTCACGGAGGAGTGGCAGGCCGCTGACATTGCCAAGCGCCTGGCCGCACATGAGGCCGGTGAGCAGTATCCGATGGCTTTGATTGCCGGGGACGAACTGGTGGGCCGGTTCAACCTGGCGGGAGTGGTCCGCGGCCCCTTCCAGAGCGCGGGTTTGGGCTACTGGGTGGACAAGGACCAGGCGGGCAAGGGCCTGGCGTCAGCCGCGGTTGCCGTGATCGTGGACAAAGCCCGGAGCGGGCTGGGGCTCCACCGGCTGGAAGCCGGGACCCTGCTGCACAATATTGCTTCCCAGCGTGTGCTGCTTAAGGCCGGCTTCCGGAAGATCGGGATGGCACCGAACTACCTGCAGATCGCCGGAAAATGGCAGGACCACAACTTGTACCAGGTCATCCTGCACGACTAAGCATCCTTAGCTTTCTGACAGGATGGAATGGAACCGATAGTGCAACGAAAGGCAACAGCCGTGATTTTTATTGTGGTCAAGTTCAACGTCAAGCCCGACTGGTCCGATCGCTGGCTGGACCTCGTGGCCGACTTCACCGAGGCCACCCGCGCGGAGCCGGGGAACCTGTGGTTCGATTGGTCGCGCAGTGTGGACAACCCGAACGAATTCGTCCTGGTGGAGGCATTCCAGGACGATGCCGCCGAGGCCCACGTGAACAGCGACCACTTCAAGAAGGCAATGGCGGACATGCCGCAGGCCCTCGCCGAGACGCCGCAGATCATCAGCCGCCAGATCGAAGGCAGTGGCTGGGACCGCATGGGTGAGCTGACCATCGCCTCCTGAAAAGCAACGCGGGGTCACTTATGGCCCATCCCAAGGGGATTTATGGGCCATAAGTGACCCCGCGTTGCTTCTAGTCTTCGCTGTGCAGTTCCCGCTGCCGTGCGCTGAGCAGCTCAAACTCAGGCCGGGCAGCCACGAACCGTTCAACGGCGTCGAGCATTTGCTGAAGGTGGGCGTGATCCGGCGCCACCAAAGCGGCACCGATCAAGGCGCGGCGGTGTTGGTCCTGAAGGCCGGTCTCGGCCGCAGAAACCTCAAAGCGCCGCTTGAGTTCGGCCACCAGTGGCCTGATCAGCGAGCGCTTCTCCTTGAGGCTGTGAACATCGCCCAGCAGTACGTCGAATTCGATCCACCCGATCCACATAAACCCCATTCAACAGCAACGCGGGGTCACTTAAGGCCCATGTCAGGGGCGTTTATGGGCCAAAAGTGACCCCGCGTTGCTAGTGGTCTTGACGGAATCTTGAGCGAACGCAGCAAGGGGTCTTGAGTTCGGCCCGGCAGTGTCTATGAGGTTGGCCCAAAATGGCCCCTGACTCATCCGCTGCTAGTTACCAGGACTGACATCGTGACCCAAAACCCTGCCAGAGCCCGCGCCCGCTCCCGTATCGCAGACATTTTGTTCGCCTGCACCGCAACCCTGGCTGTTTCCGCCGTCGCCGCTCCGATGGCACACGCCGAACCCGGCAAAGGAGCGGTGGTCCGGCCATCGTCCAGTGTTTCGGCCATGGCAGGGCAGGTTGAGCAGACCGTGGTGGTTCCGGTGACGGCGGGCTTGGAACCCACGCGGGTCAAGGGGAGCATAGTGGTGGCCGGGAAACCCGAGGGAACGGTGCGCGCCACCGTCAACGGCAGGGTCATCCTTGAAGCGCAGGCGGCCACGACCGTTGCCTTGGACCAGGCAGTCAACAGTGCGGACGTGGTCAACCAGCAGCTCACTGTGGGTCTCCAATTCATTCCGGCCACGCAGACCATGTGCGTCATTTCCAACGCCACGGCCACCCTCAACAACCTGGCGGTCGACTTCTCCGGAACCGCAGAGGTTCCCACCACGGTGGGCGGGTTCTTCCCGGTGTCCGTGCCCGCCATCGTGCTTCCCGTCCCTGCGGATCCCGGCGCAGATGTGTCTGCGGCGATCATGGCGGCTTCTGCCGCGATGACCCACCGCTACCCGGACGCCCAAGTCAGCGTGGTCCCGGAGGGCAGCCTCAGCGCCACGACGGCAGGCCTTCCGGCCGGAAGCCGCGTTCTCAGCGTCGTGGGCGATCCCGGCGAAACCAGCACCAAGCTCGCCACCACGGCAGGGCTCCCGCAGCTCATCCTCAGCGGCCACGAGGAACAACTCCGTGCCGCTGCCCGTGCACTTGCCAGCGACAAGACCGCGCTCGCCGTGACCTCCTCCGTGACCGGGCTGACGGCCGCCTTGCCCGCTTCACCCGGACTGGCGCAAAGCCTCAAGGACCTCGGCAGCAGCACGCTGAAACTCTCCGGTTACGCTGCGCCGGAGTCCTACGTGGGTGTCACCCAGTCCCAGTTCGGCGGCCCCGTCCAAGGGGTCAAGGTCCAGCTGAAAGGGACCCACACGGCAGTCCCGGCCAACGCCCAGGCCCAGCTTTCGGTTTTTTGGAACGACTACCTGCTGAGTTCCAAAAACCTCGACGGCGGTGACAGCTTCTCGGTGGACGCCGAGGTACCTGCCGGGCAGCTTCAGGCCAACAACGGTCTCCGGATACGGCTCGCCGCCCTTCCTGCGGGCGGGGATTGCACCGGACCGGCCGGCGTCATGCCCATGGAGGTAACCGTGGACACCGAGGGCAGCACCTTGACGGCAGTCCGGGGTGGTTCCCTGAAAGCCGGGTTCGCGCGGTTCCCGCAAGCCCTGGGCCAAAGCCTTCCCGTGGCGTTCGGCGATGGCAACGCGCAGGCCAACACGGTCAACGCAGCCACGCTGGTAGCTTCACTGCAGCGGGAGAGCTCCACCCTGCTGGACACAAGAATGGTGGGCCTTGATGCCCTGGCCGGCTCCAGTGAGTCCGGGCTGGTGGTGGGCGCCACGGGCGAGGTGGCCAACAAGCTCTCAGCACCCCTGCGCTTGGCGGAGTTCCGCACCATCTCCCCGGACGACGTCGAATACGGGGTTGGTACTGCGGCTCCGTTTGCCGTCCTTGAGGCTTTCGAACAAGGCGGCCGCGATCTGCTGCTCCTCGGGGCGTGGGCGCCGGAAGGCGACACGGCTGCAGCTGCATTGCAGGCATCGCTGACCTCGCACATCAGTGGCGTCGAGGGTGGCTGGGCATCGCTGTCCCGGAACCTGCTGGTCACCCAGCCCTCGGGAACACCTGTCCTGTTGGAAAGCAACGTGGTGGTTCCGCAAAAGGCCGTTACCGACGACTACCGCCCCTATGCCTGGTGGATCGGTGCAGCAGTTCTGGTGCTGGGCCTCGCGTTCGCCGTGCGGACTGTCCTGGCGCGACGCCACGCCAAGGAAGCGCGGGCCTATGTGGAGGCCGAGGTGAAGGCAACAACGCCTGCGGAACATGGGAAGTAGCCTCGCCACAGGCTGGGCACGGCTCGGAGCACCCGTTGCTGGCCGGAAGGTGCCCGGCACGAGGATCGTGGCCGTGGTGGCGGCGTTGGTGGGATACCTCGCCTGCCTCTACACCATTGGCCACGGCAACAACCTGGACTACTCGGACGCCCAGAGCCACCTGACCATCGCCCGGCGCATCTTCGACAGCAAAGCGCCCGGCTTCGAGCAGCTCGGCACGGTGTGGCTACCCATGCCGCACCTTCTGCTGGCGCCTTTCGTGCTGAACATGTGGTTGTTCAGCACCGGCTGGGCTGCGGGGCTGCTGGGCATCCTCGCGTTGTCCGGCACGGTGACCGGGCTCTACCTGATCGCTGCGCGCCTCGGTCTGGGCAGGGCGGGCCGCCTCGCCACGACGCTGGTGGTCCTGGCCAACCCAGCGGTCCTTTACGTCTACACCACGGCGTTGACCGAGCCCGTGCTGATCATGTGCATCGTGGGCGGCATGGCGGGCCTGGCACATTGGGCCACCAGCCGCCGACGGATGAGTGCCGGCGAACTGGCAGTGTTCGCGGGGATCCCGTCCGCCGCAGCGGTCCTCTCCCGCTATGAGGGGTGGGCCCTGGTGATGACCGGGACGCTGTTCGTGCTGATCGTCTCCAAACGACGCACGGGCCAGTGGCGGGAGGCCCTCACCATGGCCGGCGGGTACGTGATGATCCCGGCCGCGGCGGTGCTGTGGTGGCTCTCCTACAACTGGGCCATCTATGGCAACCCGCTCGAGTTCATGTTCGGGCAGTACTCCGCTTACGCGCAGCAGAAAAACATCACCGACGGCGGCCTGTTGCCTACCAAGGGCAACCTCGGACTGACGCTGACGACTTTTCATTGGTCGCTGCTGGAGACAGCAGGCGTGGTGGTCCTCGCAGCGGCGGCGTGCGGCGCCGTCGTGCTTGTTTTCAGGCGCGGCTTCGCCAACAGCACCCTCCTGGTAGCGGTGACCGGCAGCGCGTATGCCTTTGCGCTGCTCAGCCTTTACCTGGGCCAGACAGCCATCAACAACGATCATTCCCTCCCCACCACCTGGTGGAACAACCGGTTCGCGCTGACGGCATTGCCGCTGGTGGCCATTCTGGTAGCCGTGTTCGTGCACGAACTGGCGCGCATCCGGCCGGCACTCCTGCGACCGTGGCTGATCGGCACCTTGCTGGCGGCGTTGGTGGCACAGAACGCGTGGTGGATCGGCGACCCCACGGGCAGGCTCGCCGTCCTGGCAGAAGGAAGGATGTCTGCCGAATCCACCACCAACTCCACCGCGGCCGCGCGGTGGCTGAACCAGCACTACGAATCAGGTGGAATCCTGATGGACGAGAGCGCGCGCGGAAACGCGGTGCTGCCGGTAATGGGGATACCGCTCAAGGAAATCTACAACAGGGCCTCCGGGGACTATTTCGCCCCCGCGCTGGATGATCCGGCGAAGTACGCCAAGTGGGTCTTCGTCAATGTCGAGGCCGGCACCGGGGCCAGGGACTCGGGTCCCACCGACCTGGTTTACCAGGCAATCATGAAAAGCCCTTCGTTTGGCGTGCGGTACTCCGTTGCCTTCTCTACGCCAACCCACCGGATTTATGAAAGGTCCTCTGATTCATGACCCCCACTTCCCTTGTCAAAGGGCATTACAACCGGCAGTCGATCGGGCAGACGCTGCTGGCCGCCGGACTGGTGACCGAGGAACAACTGCAGCGTGCTCTGGACCGGGCCGCGAGCGAAGGTGGTTTGCTGGGACGGCACTTGATCCTGGAAGCGGGCTTGGACCGTCGTCGAATATATGAAGTCCTGGCCCGGCAGTGGGACGCCCCGCTGGTGGACCTGGTGGCCGAGCCGGCAGACGACGAGCTGATGGAGCAACTCATCTTCAGCGAGCTCGGGGAACCGCAATGGTTGCCATGGCGGATGGAAGGCGGCGTCCTGACCGTGGCCACTGCTGTTGCTCCGTCGGGGCGGATCGCGGAGGAAGCGGCGGCGAAGTTCGGGGCCGCCGACGTCGAATTCCGCACCACCACGGACTGGGACATCAACCAGTCCATCCAGCGCTCCTTCCGCCGGCACCTCCTGTACGAATCCGCCGAACGCCTGGCTGAAGAGCGGCCCGGGGACTCCGCCCGGATAGCACTGACGCCGTGGCAGCGTTACCTCCCGGTGGTCCTGGCAGCGGCGATCATGCTTGGCTTCGTGATTTCCCCGCTGACGGTAATCATTGTTCTCCTGACCGCTGCCAACGTTATCTTCCTGATAAGCATTGGATTCAAGTCGCTGGCCAGTCTCAGGCGGCCCTTCGACCTACTGCACGAAGCAGCGAGGCTGCGGGCGCGGAACAAGGAGCGCAGGCAACGCGGCCTGTCGCCCGTCGCAGCTGAACGGATCCCCGACTCGGAGCTGCCTGTCTACACCATCCTGGTTCCCGTGTTCCGTGAAGCCAACATCATCGACAAACTGCTGACCAACCTCGGGCAGTTGGACTACCCCCGGTCCAAGCTGGATGTCCTTGTCCTCCTGGAAGAAGACGACGCCGAGACCATTGCCGCGGCCAAGGCCTCGAAGCCGCCGGAGTACGTCCGCATCCTCATCGTTCCCAGGGGCGAGCCGCAGACCAAGCCCAGGGCGTGCAACTACGGGTTGACGTTCGCGCGGGGTGAATACGTGGTCATCTACGACGCCGAGGACCGCCCCGATCCCGTCCAGCTGCGGGCCTCCATTGCAGCCTTCAGGCAGGATGAATTCGAGCGCCGGCACCTGAACCCGGGCCGTAAACCCCTCATCTGCGTCCAGGCAGCGCTGAACTACTTCAACGCGGACCAAAACGTTCTCACCCGCATGTTCACCATCGAGTACACGCACTGGTTCGATTCGATGCTCCCGGGCCTGGACAATTCAGGAATTCCGTTGCCCCTGGGCGGTACCTCCAACCACTTCGTTACCGCCCTGCTCAAGGAAGTTGGCGCGTGGGATCCCTGGAACGTTACGGAGGACGCGGACCTGGGACTCCGGGCGGCGGTGGACGGATACCGTGTTGGCGTCATCGACTCCACCACCTGGGAAGAGGCATGCTCCCAAGTTCCGGCGTGGATCAAGCAACGAACCCGCTGGATCAAGGGCTACATGATCACCTCAGCGGTGAATACCAGGAACTCCCTGCGGTACATGAAGAGCACGGGCGTGGCCGGAACCATTGGCTTCCTCGGCCTGATCCTCGGAACGCCGCTGGCTTTTCTGGCGTACCCGCTGGTGGTGGGATTCACGGTGGTGACGTACATCGGCTACGACATTGTGGGCCTGGTCCTGCCCGGATGGTTGCTGGCAGGAGGTGTGGTGTCCATGCTGTTCGGCAACGCCATGATGATCATCGTCTCCGGCGTGTCCACGCTCCGCAGGCACGGTTGGCGGATTGCGGTGTTCGCGTTGCTCAACCCTTTCTACTGGGTGCTGCATTCAGTGGCGGCCTGGCGCGCGGCCTGGCAGATGCTCACCAGCCCGCACAAGTGGGAGAAGACCCCGCACGGCCTGGAGGCGGAATACCACGACGACGGCCACTGGGTCGGGTGAGGAACCGCACCTGATCTTGAGCCAATCTTGAGCAAATGCCGCACAGAGGTTGAGTAAGCAGCGCCACACTGATTCCAAAGCCGAGGGATGACCAGCTGAGGGGGTTGGACAGGTGCTTGATTCGTTTTCGGTCAGAGTCGCTTTGGGCGTCGTCACAGTGACCCTCCTGGTGTTGTTCTGCACCTCCTTCCACCGCACGCGCTCGCCATATGCCGGCTGGTGGAGCGTGGCCTTGCTGGAGTTCATGGCAGGCAACGCAGCTTTCCTGCTCAACGGAAGCTCCCATCAGCAATGGGCCAATCCTGCCGGAAACGTCCTGGTTGTGGCTGGCGCGTTCAGCGTTTGGGCCGGAGCCCGCTCCCTGCGGGACCTCAAAACCGCACGCTGGCAACTGGTCGCAGGCCCGGCCGTCACCGCCGTTGCTTCTTTCCTTGAAGGCCCCGCAACCAACGTCTGGTCCGGAGGGTTTGTGTACCTGGCCATGATGACCGCCGGCATAGCCCTGGCTGCACGGGACCTTTGGCTGATCAAGGCTTCCCACTCCCAGGTCCACAAGGCGTTGTCACTGGCCGCCGGTCTCCTGGCTGCGTATTACCTGGGCCGCTGGACCGTCTATGCGGTGGAGGGCCCTGCCAGCGATACCTTCCGGACCTACTTTGGGCCGGGACCGTCCGGGCTGGTATCGCTGGTACTGCTGGTGACCGTGTCCTTCAGCATGACGGCCCTCACCAGTGACCAACTCATCAAGGGATTGAAGGAGCGCGCAGCCCGTGACCACCTGACGGGCCTGCTCAACCGGGGAACTTTCCTTGAACTGGCCACCACCGAACTCAACCGCCTGCAATCCACAGGGTCAGGCGCGGCCGTGGTGCTGGCGGACCTGGACCACTTCAAGGCAGTCAATGACGAATACGGGCACGGTGCCGGTGATGAGGCATTGAAGGCTTTCGCGGCTGCCTGCGCCGCGTCAGTAAGGTCAACGGACCTTATCGGCCGCTACGGCGGAGAGGAATTCGTCCTTTTCCTGCCGGGGGCCACGCAGGAGCGGGCGGAAAGCATCGCCGTCGAGATCAGCCGCCGGATGGCTGATATGCGCGCTCCGGACGATGTCCCGTTCCCGACCATCAGCTATGGAGTGACCTCCAGTGTCTCTTCCGGGATCGATCTGGACTTCATGATCGAGGTAGCTGACGCAGCGCTTTACAGTGCCAAGGCACAAGGAAGAAACCGGATTGTTGGAGCCGACCGCCTTGAGGCGGCCACTATTGCGGATGAGGCACGATCATGACCCTTAACGAACTGACCACCAGGATCCAGGTCCAGCACAACCAGGAGCTGTCCGTGTTCAGGCGGGACATCACCAGCGCCCCCTACAAAGCCGGGACAGCCACGTCCCTGAACGCCGACCGCCGCTCGGTCCGGATGGGCCCGGTCCAGTCGGTTGAGGACGGCAATGCGAACCTGACCATCGTGGCCGACGTCGAAGGCCTCGCCTGGTTCACCGCGGACAAGGGGCTCCTGGGCAGTTGCGTCACAGTGTCCATCGCCGGCCACCGGAGGAATACCGGCACGCGCGTACACCTTCCGCTGCTTGAATGCGACGCCTGGATCGAGGCCATCCTGGGCGGATCCTGGATCTCCCATGTCTACCGCATGGGAAACAAGGCAAAGCCCGATGGCCGGTTGGACATTGCCTCCTATCGCCTGTTCCTGGACGAGCACCGCAACCCCGTTCCCAAGCCCCAGGCCGTGGCCGACATGTCGCTGCGCAGCCTGGATGAATCGTGACCAGCACCAAGCCACGCAAGCTGGTCTCCACTGACGATGACCCCCGGATACGAAGCATGGAGCTGCAGGTCCGGGAACTCATGGAGGAACTCCATCACGTCCGCAACGAACAACACCGCGATTCCCTCACTGACGCCCTGACCGGCGTCGGCAACCGGCTCGCCTTGGCTGGTGCCTTCACGCAAGCCACGGATGCCGCGGCCGACGGCGCTGCCCCGCCTGCCCTGCTCCTGCTGAACCTGGACGGCTTCAAGGCCTTGAAGAACTCTGCAGGCCACGCCGCCGCGGACCAGGTCCTGGTTACGGTTGCCATGCGTATCCGCTCGGCAGTGCGGGAGAACGACGTCGTTACCCGCCTGGGCGGCGACGAATTCGCGGTGCTGATGACCGACACCCCCAAAAACCGGGCCACCGCCGTCGGGAACCGCATCCTGGCCGCGCTGGAACCCACCATCGACCTCGGCAACAACAGCGTCCAGTGCGGCGCGAGCATGGGCCTACGGATAGCCGGGCCGCAGCACACGTTGGAGGACCTGCTCCAGGAAGCCGATTTCGCCGTGGAGGAGTCCAGGAGCGAGGGCCGGCACAAGCTCAAGATGTTCGATCCCGTGACGCTGCACTCCCGCCAGCTCCAGCGCCGGATCGTGGGTGACCTCCGCGAAGGAATCCATTCCGGGCAATTGGTCCTTTATTACCAGCCGATCGTGGACCTCGCTACCGGGACTATCCAAGGATGCGAGGCGCTGGTCCGTTGGAAGCATCCGGTCCACGGGCTCATCATGCCGGACCAGTTCATCCCGGTGGCCGAAGCCACCGGGTTGATTGCTGAGTTGGGCCGGTGGGTGCTGCGGACGGCAGTGAGCCAACTGCGGCTGTGGCGCGACAACCCGGCCATTCCACAGGCTCTCTTTTCCATGCGCATCAACGTCTCGGCCGCCGACCTTCAAAGCCTGGAATTCGTCGATGACGTCCGCGATGTGCTCCTGGCGGAAGGTTTGTCCCCGGATTCGCTGGTCCTGGAGCTCACGGAGAGCGCCATCATCCACAACAACGAGCTGGACCGATACACACTGCTGAGCCTGCAAAGGCTGGGCGTGGGACTGGAAATCGACGACTTTGGTGCCGGCTATTCCTCGATGGGCTACCTGAGGAAACTCCCGGTGGACCGTGTGAAGGTGGACCGGCAGTTCGTGAAGGACCTGGGCACGGACCCCACGCAGCTGGACTTCCTGGCCGCAATCCAGCAAGTCATCCGGTCCTGCGGACTCGAAGGGGTCTGGGAGGGCATCGAGACGGCCCAGGAAGCCGAGCTGCTTCGAAGCATCGGCTGCACAAGTGGCCAGGGGTATTACTTTGGCCGGCCCTTGCCGGAGCCCGAGTTCACGGAGCAGTTGCAACGCCTGAAGACCTGGCCCGCTTAAACAAACAACGCGGGGTCACTTAAGGCCCATCCCGAAGGGATTTATAGGCCTTAAGTGACCCCGCGTTGGGGTAATGCTTAGCCGAAGTACTTCGGCAGGGTGGCTTCGTGCGCTTCGCGGAGGGCGTCCAGTGAGAGCTCGTCCACACCGTTGATCTCCAGCTTTCCACCGGCAGCGTCAACAACGCCGATCCGGAGGTGGGCGAAGCCGCGGGCGGTGCACATGTCCTTGAAGCGGATTTCCTCGGAGCGCGGCACGGACACGATTGCCCGGGCCTGGGACTCGGAGAACAGGGCCGTGAACAGGTCCACGCCGTCGCGCTCCATGAGTTCCTCAAGGGCGATGCGGGCACCGACGCCGTAGCGCAGCGAGGACTCCACCAAGGCAGCTGCGAGGCCACCTTCGGAGAGGTCGTGGGCTGCGTCAACCATGCCGTCGCGTGAAGCGTTGATCAGGATCTCGCCCAACGCGCGCTCGGCCGCAAGGTCGACCTTCGGCGGCAAGCCACCAAGGTGTCCGCGCAGGTTGGACCACTCCGAACCGTCCAACTCAGCAGCCGTCGTACCCAGCAGGTAGATGGCCTGGCCATCTTCGCGCCAGCCCGACGGCGTGCGGCGGGCGACGTCGTCGAGCTTGCCGAGGACGGCCACCACCGGGGAGGGGTGGATCGGCGTGGTGCCGGTCTGGTTGTACAGCGAGACGTTGCCGCCGGTGACCGGGATGCCAAGTTCCATGCAGGCGTCCGAGAGGCCACGGATGGCTTCGGCCAGCTGCCACATGACATCCGGGTCCTCGGGGGAACCGAAGTTAAGGCAGTCGCTGACGGCCATCGGAACGGCGCCGGAAGTGGCGACATTGCGGTAGGCCTCGGCCAGGGCCAGCTGTGCACCCTGGTACGGCTCGAGGTAGGTGTAGCGGCCATTGGCGTCAGTGGCCAGGGCGACGCCCAGTCCGGTTTCCTCGTCCACGCGGACTACGCCGGCGTCGTCCGGGAAAGCCATGGCAGTGTTGCCGCCAACGTAGCGGTCGTACTGCTTGGTGATCCAGGACTTGCTGCACATGTTCGGCGATGCCACGAGTTCGGTGACGGCTGCGGCCAGCTCGGAAGGAGCCGACGGACGGCCTGCGTCTTCCACGGAACCGGTGAAGGAGTTGGCCTGTACCGAGTCCTGCCACTCCGGGCGGGCGAACGGGCGGTCGTAGACCGGGCCGTCGTGCGCTACGGTGCGGGGATCGACGTCGACAATTACTTCGCCTTCCCAGGTGATGATGAGGCGACCGGTGTCGGTGACTTCACCCAACCAGGAGTACTCAACGGCCCACTTGTCCATGACGGCTTCGAAGGCTTCGATGTTCTCCGGGGTCACCACGGCCATCATGCGTTCCTGCGACTCGGACATGAGGATCTCGCCCGGGGTCAGCGTGGGGTCGCGGAGCAGGACGGAGGTCAGCTCGACCTCCATGCCGCCGTCGCCGTTGGAGGCGAGCTCGGACGTGGCGCAGGAGATGCCTGCCGCGCCGAGGTCCTGGATGCCTTCAACCAGGGAGCCCTTGAAGAGCTCGAGGCAGCACTCGATGAGGACCTTCTCAGCGAAGGGGTCGCCCACCTGGACGGCGGGACGCTTGGAGGGCTTGGTGTCATCGAACGACTCCGAGGCCAGCACCGAAGCGCCGCCGATGCCGTCGCCGCCGGTGCGTGCACCGAACAGCACAACCTTGTTGCCCTTGCCCGATGCGTTGGCCAGGCGGATGTCCTCGTGGCGCATGACGCCTACAGCGAGTGCGTTCACCAGCGGGTTGCCCTGGTAGACGGAGTCGAACACCATTTCGCCGCCGATGTTCGGCAGGCCGAGGCAGTTGCCGTAGCCACCGATGCCGGCAACAGCACCGTGCATGACGCGGGCGGTGTCCGGGTGGTCGATCGCGCCGAAACGTAGCGGGTCCATCACGGCAACCGGGCGGGCGCCCATGGAGATGATGTCGCGGACAATGCCGCCGATGCCGGTGGCGGCACCCTGGTAAGGCTCAACGAACGACGGCGAGTTGTGGGACTCGATCTTGAACGTCACGGCCCAGCCGTCGCCGAGGTTGGTGACGCCGGCGTTCTCGCCGATGCCCACCAGCATGTCCTTCTTCATTTCCTCAGTGACCTTCTCGCCGAACTGGCGGAGGTGGTTCTTGGAGGACTTGTAGGAGCAGTGCTCGCTCCACATGACGGAGTACATGGCCAGTTCGGCGCCGGTGGGGCGGCGGCCAAGGACCTTGACGATCTCGTCGAATTCGTTCTGCTTCAGGCCCAGCTCGGCCCACGGGAGTTCCGTGTCCGGGGTCTTGGCAGCGTGCTCAACGGTGTCGATGTTGAACTTCTTGGTGGTTTCCGTGGTCACTTGTCGCCTCCCACAATCTTGGTCAAAACGGAGGTGAAGAAACCGAGCCCGTCGGTGTCGCGGGGAGCGCTATCAAGCGATTCGGGACCGAAGCCGGCCTCCACAGCGTGCTCGGGGTGCGGCATGAGGCCCACTACGTTGCCGGCAGCGTTGGAGATACCGGCGATGTCGCGGCGGGAGCCGTTCGGGTTGAAGCCGACGTAACGGAACACGACGCGGCCTTCAGCTTCAAGGGCGTCGAGGGTCTTCTCGTCGGCGATGTACTGGCCGTCCTGGTTCTTCAACGGCACAATGATTTCCTGGCCGTCCGCATAGTCCACAGTCCAGGCGGTGTTGGCGTTTTCCACGCGCAGCGTCTGGTCGCGGCAGATGAACTTCAGGTGGTCGTTCTTGATCATCGAACCGGGCAGCAGGTGCGACTCGGTGAGGATCTGGAAGCCGTTGCAAATACCGAGGACCGGCAGCTTCGCGTCGGAGTTTGCGGCGTCGATGATCTTGGACATCAGCGGCGCGAAACGCGAAATGGCGCCGGCGCGCAGGTAGTCGCCGTAGGAGAAACCGCCGGGGATGATCACAGCGTCAACGTCGCCGAGTTCGGAGTCGGCATGCCACAGCGACACCGCCGTGCCGCCTGCAAGACGCACTGCACGGGCGGCGTCGCGGTCGTCCAGGGTACCGGGGAAGGTGACGACGCCGATTTTGGCGCCGGCGAGCTTGGGCTCCGCGGCGACAGCCACGGCCTCGCCAATCAAGGGGATCGACGTCATATCAGGCCTCGACGACCTCGACGTTGACAACATCCTCGATTACCGGGTTGGACAGGAGGGTCTCGGCAGCTTCGCGGGCCTGGGCCAGGATAGCGTCGGTCACCTCGCCGTCGACGGTCAGTTCGAAGCGCTTGCCCTGGCGGACTGCGCTGAAGCTGTTGAAGCCGAGGCGGGGCAATGCACCCACGATGGCCTTCCCCTGGGGGTCCAGAATCTCGGGCTTGGGCATGACGTCAACGACGATCCGGGGCATCCGGTAACTCCTGTGCGTGAGTTGGGTGAACCTTAAATAAGGCTGCCGCGGAGGTGCCGTCTCACGCCGTTCAGCCGCATTCAAACTTCGTGATGAACACAGGGTTAAACACGGTTGTGAACTGCATTGTTTGAACGGCATGGGGGCGCTCCGCGAGCTTGCACCACCATTCTACCGGGAGCGGCGCTCATACCCTATTCAGGCCGGTTCCGCGAGGACCCCCCGCCGTCGCGGCCGAAATCCAGCGATGTGAACGCTCGACGGCGGCACTCGCCAATGCCTGCAGGCGCTGGCAGCTGCTGGCCAGCCTCACTAGGATTGGGGCATGGCGGAGAAACCGAAATCGATGGTGCTTGGCGTTGTGGCCGCGGCAGTTTTTGCGGGCCTGGGCCGCATGGTGATCCAGAAGATCAAGGCGGACAAAGCGGCCCGTGATCAAAGGGTGACCGCCCCCTTGGATGCCGAGACGCGGGCGAAGATCAGCGACGCCTTGCGCACGCCCCGCTAAGGGCACTGACAATAGCGCACGTACAAATGCGCTATTCCGCCGGGTTAAATGGCGTGGTTTCGTCGTAGGTTGGAAATACACGCGGGGGTTCACCCCCCTGGTAAAGATCAGCAACCAGGAGGAACAATGACCGAACACATTGCCGAAGTATCCGCCTGTAGCGTTGGCAGCTGCGGATTCAACCACGACGGATGCACCGCTTTTGGAATCACCATCGGTGGTACCCAGGACCATGCTTCCTGCGCAACGTTCATCGACACCAACGCCATGGGTGGGCTTCCCAAGGTGCTGGCCCACGTCGGTGCCTGCCAGCGGTCCGAGTGCGTCCACAACAACAACCTCATGTGCGAGGCACACGATGTCAGGGTTGGTCCCGGCCGTGAAGCCGCCGATTGCCTGACCTACGAGCACGCCTGAGTTCCTGTCCGAAACGTTCCTGTCTGAATCGTTCTTAGCAAAAAGCGGGCCCGCCTCCTCGGAGGGCGGGCCTGCTTTTTTGGTTATTCAGTCATGCCTTGGATGCCGGGCGTCAGCTGCCCTTGGGGTTGTCCGCATCCACGAGTTCCTGCTCGGCTACCGCCTGGATCAGGGCCAACAGTTCCGGATCCAGCCCCGGGGCAAATTCTTCCTTGCGCTCCGGTGCGATGGTCATGGGGAAGCCATCCGGCATCGTCTCGGTGCGCAGGTCAGTGCCATCGTTGGAGGGCGAGGCGCCGCGGTAGAGCTTGCCTGCTTCGCTGAGGTTGTCCGCGCTGAAGGTGTATTGGACGCTCTGCAACCCCAGATCCAGGAGCTTCTTCACCTCGGGGAACTGCTCGGCGTTGGTTTTGGGGATGGGGAGGACCTTTCCCCAATTGACGCCCAAGCTTTCCAAGGCCTTGGCATAGGCGTTCTCGTGGGCCTGGTCGCGGACGATCAGGTAGGCGATGGTGGAGCGTGCCGTCTTGTTGGCCGTCATTTCGTAGATGCGGCATTTCTGCAGGCGGCCCGTGGATTCAAGCATCAGGTTGTAGAGCAGGTCCAGCACCAGGTTTCCGCTGTTGTAGACCCAGGAGCCGTTCCACGGGTTGCCGGCCGCGTCCACGGGCAGTGCTCCCTGTGCGCCCACCAGGTAGTGGTGGATGTTGCTGGTATCCAGCGCGATGTTGAGCGGGGTAGCTCCCTTGGCTCCGGGTTCGTCCACGGGATCATTCTTTTTGCCCTGGTACTCCGGCGAGCCGTCCAGGAGCCGGGAGATGGTTGTTCCGATGAGCTCCACGTGGCTGATCTCTTCGGTGCCGATGCCTTGCAGTAGGTCTTTGTAGGGCTTGGAGGCCGGATCTCCGCGGAAGTTCATGCTTTGGAAGAGGTACTGCATCATGGTCCGCATTTCGCCGAACTGGCCTCCCAGACCTTCCTGGAGGGCGTTGGCGGCGGCGGGATCAGGCTCGTCTACGGCTATTTCGTTGATCAGAAGTTGGGTGTGCAGGTACATTGCGATTCCTCACGTTGTTCATGCTGCGTCCGTGGGATGGGAACCCTCTGCTGGCCACCCCGGAGCCCCCACCATAAGCATGCTTACTATTTGCAGGCAAGGAAAGAATCGAATTCCGTCAGCCGGCCACTTGGTTGGTGAGCGGTTTTCCGTCCTTGAGGGCGGAGATGTTGGCCAGGACCAGCCTCGCGGAACCCTTGGGACGGTTGCCCGCGACGTGGGGCGTGATGATCAGGTTGGGTGCCGACCACAATTCCGAGTCAGCCGGGAGCGGTTCAACCTTGGTCACATCCAGTGCTGCTGCGCGCAAGCGACCCTCTTTCAGGGCCGCCAGCAGCGCGTCCTCATCCACGGTGGCGCCGCGACCCACGTTGACGAAGACGGCTGAGGCCGGCAGATGGCGCAGAACGTCGTCGTCGAAGGCGTCAGCGGTTTCCGGGGTTGCGGGCAGTATCGAAACCAGCACGTCGGTGGAGCGCAGGACCTCCGGGAACCCGTCCGCAGCGACCACCGGGAAGCCATAGCGCTCGCCTTTGGAACTTGCGACGCCGGTGACCTCCGCGCCCAGCGCAGCCAGCAGGGGAGCCAGCCGCCCCGCGATGGAACCGAATCCCCAAATGGTGACCTTGGCGCCGTCGAGCGTGTAGAGCCGTTCGGTGGCGGGGTTCGCCTGCTCATCGTTGTACTGCGTGTTCCAGGTGCTTGCCCGCTGCGATTCCTGCAGTACGTCCAGGCGGCGGATGGCCGCCAGGACCAGCGCCAGGGCGTGCTCGGCCACGGGGCCGTCATGGAGTGAGCGGCCCGAGGTGATGGCCACGTGGTCAGCAAAACCCGCCGCGAGCACGGAGTCCGGTCCGGCTGCCAGCGTTTGAACCAGTTTGAGGGAGGGCATCTCCCTGGCGGCATCGGCCAGGTTTTCCGCCGTGTTCCTCCAGGCCACCAGTACCTCTGCGTCGCGGTGTTCGATGGGGATCGTTTTGTCCACTTCGTAGACCACCGTCTCGTCTCCCGAAGAGGCAAGATCGGCGAGGTCCAGTTCGATGGTGTCCGGGACGAGGATTTTCACTGCAGCTCCGTTGCTCGAGAGGTTTGCCGGTATTCAGTCGACGGTACCCCGTCGAGGCGGAGGCGCGACATTGTCACTTACTGCCATCTGGCGAATCGCATTTGTGACAAGACAAATTCCCTCAAATGTGCTGTATGTCATATTCGGCTCTCACTAGATACTCTATGACTCGGCTGGTTGCGCGGTTTTGACAAGAACTGTCAAAGGTTCAACCATCTGTTAGTTGACAGGCCTTGGCGATGGAGCCCGGGCCTCCCTCAGTGAAAGGTGCAACCACTCGTGAAATCACAAGGAAAGAGCTTCGTCAGAAGCGGGGGACTCCGGAAGGCCGCGGTACTCGCCGTCGGGCTGCCGTTGCTGCTCTCCTCCATGGCGATGCCGGCCCAAGCGGCTCCCGCCCCGGAGGCGCCTGGAAATGTTGCAGGCGTGGCCAAGAAGAACCTTGACCCCGGCTCCTACAAGGACGGCCGTTACATGGTTGTCCTCGCCGAAAAGCCTGCGGCAACATACGACGGCGGCACGGCGGGCCTTGCGCCCACCAAGCCGGAGGAAGGCAAGAAGCTCGACGCCGACAGCGCCGAGGTGAAGCAATACCAGCAGCACCTGCAGCAGAAGCAGAAGGAAGTTGCCCAGCAGGAAAACGTCACCATCAAGCGCGAGTTCACCACCGCCGTCAACGGCTTCAGTGCAAACCTCACCGCGGACCAGGCCATCAACCTTGCCAAGGACCCCAAAGTCCTGATGGTCGCACCTGACACGCAGTACGCCCCGGATTACTCCACCACCGATTTCCTGAAGCTCAGCGGCCCCAACGGGACGTGGGCAACGCAGTACGGCGGCCAGGAAAATGCAGGCAAGGGCACTGTTGTTGGCGTCATCGACACGGGCTACACACCCTCCAACCCGTTCTTCGCCGGCGAACCCGTCGGTCCGCTGGTAGGCAATCCGCAGGTAGGCGTTCCCTACCGGACGGCCGACGGCAAGATCGCCATGTTGAAGGCCGACGGCGACACGTTCGTGGGTGAATGCCAGCCGGGTACCGCTACGGGCGGCGACTACGATGGCAGCGCCTGCAACTCCAAGGTCCTGAGCACCCACTACTTCGCGGATGCCTTCCTTGAAACCGTTCCCCCGGAAAACCGGGCGCCGGAAGAAGTCATTTCACCGGTCGACGTTGCCAGCCACGGCACCCACACCGCCAGCACCGCAGCCGGCAACGGCAACGTGGACGCAGTGGTGGACGGCCGCAGCTTTGGAACCACCAGCGGCATCGCACCGGCCGCCAAGCTCTCCATCTACAAAGTCTGCTGGGAAGACACCGATCCCGCGACGGGCGGCTGCTACGGCTCCGCCTCCGTGGACGCGATCGAGCAGGCCATCCTGGACGGCGTGGACGTGCTGAACTACTCCATCTCCGGTTCCACCACCTCCACCACCGATCCCGTGTCGCTGGCCTTCCTGTCCGCGGCCTCTGCGGGTATCTTCGTTGCCACTTCGGCCGGTAACTCCGGGCCGACCGCCAGCACCGTCAACCACGGAGCCCCCTGGTTGACCACTGTGGCTGCAACCTCGTTCTCGCAGGAACTCCAGGGCACCGTTGAATTCTCCGATGGCAGCAAGTTCCGCGGAGCGAGCATCATGAACCGTGAGGTGAACGGGGCCGGCGTCGTGCTGTCCACCAACGCTGCAAGCGGTTCAGGTAACGCAGCGCTTTGCGCCCCGGGCTCCCTGGACCCGGCCAAGGTGGCCGGCAAAGTGGTGGTCTGTGACCGTGGCGTGGTTGACCGCACCGCCAAGAGCGCTGAAGTGCTGCGCGGCGGCGGCGTGGGCATGATCCTGGTGAACCTGACGGATTCGTCGCTGGACACCGACAAGCACGCAGTCCCCACCGTTCACGTGAACCCGCCTGCCACGCAGGCCATCAAGGACAAGATCACGGCCAACCCCGCCATCACGGTCTCCTTGATCAACAGGGACACCACGGGCCTGCCCGCAGAAGCACAGCCGCAGATCGCCGGGTTCTCCTCCCGCGGCCCGCTGCTTGCCACTGACTCTGACCTGCTGAAGCCGGATGTTTCCGCACCCGGCGTCGCCATCCTGGCGGGCGTATCCCCGATCGGAACCGGTGGCGACAACTTCGGCTTCCTGTCCGGAACCTCCATGGCAGCCCCTCATGTTGCCGGCTTCGGCGCGCTCATCCTGTCCAAGAACCCGCAGTGGTCCCCGGCCACGGTGAAGTCCGCCATGATGACCACCGCAGGTCCGGTCAAGCTGGCCAACGGTGCCGTCAACAAGGACGTCTTCGCCACGGGTGCCGGACAGGTCGACCCCGCAAAGGTCCTCGCCCCGGGCCTGGTGTACGACGCCACCACCGAGGACTACCTGAAGTTCATCCAAGGCACCGGAATGGACCTGGGCATGGAAGGGCTCGGCACCACTGCCGCGCGCGACATGAACGTCCCCTCCTTTGCGCTGGGCAACCTGGCCGGCAAGATCGAGGTCACCCGTACCCTCACGGCACTGACTCCGGGTACGTACCGGGCCTCTGCGGACGTTCCGGGCGTCAACGTCAAGGTGACGCCGTCCGTGCTTACCTTCGGCGCTCCCGGCGAAAAGAAGACGTTCAAGGTCCAGTTCGAGAACAAGAACGCCGAGCTCGGCAAGTTCGCCATGGGCTCGCTGAGCTGGCAGGGTGCCAACAAGGCGGTCACCTCGCCGATCGCTGTCCGTCCGCAGTCCGTGATCGCGGACAAGGCGCTGGCTTTCACGGGTACCGGTCCCAACGGATCCGGGACCATCAACATCACCTCCGGCACCAACCTGCCGGTGGGCGTGACCATTGATGGACTGTCCAAGGCTGATTCCTCAGCCATCGAACTCGTTCCGGGTCCGTTTGCGGGCGAGACCAACGCCTCCAACTTCGTGAAGAAGGTGACCGTTGGTGCGGGCAGCGCCCTGGCCAAGTTCTCGGTGATCTCCTCCAACGAAGCCGCCGACTTCGACATGCTGGTGCTCACACCGTCCGGCCAGCAGCTGCCGGCGGCAACGGCATCAGCAAGCGAAACCCTGTCCGTGCCGAATCCGGCGCCGGGCGATTACTACGTCTTCGCCAACCTCTACGCCAGCCCCAACAACCAGGCCACCAAGGCCACCGTTGATGCTGCCGTATTGGGCGCCAACCAGGGCAACGCCACTGTGACACCGAACCCGATCCGCCTGCCCAACGGCAAGAGGGGCCAGATCTCGCTGAACTGGAAGAACCTGGAACCGGGTTCCTACATTGGCCGCCTGACCTTCGCCGGAACCAGTGAGCCGAGCTTCGTCACGGTTCTGGTCAACCCCGGCGGAGCGGTAGTGGTTCCGGACGAGGAAGACCCCAAGAAGGACAAGAAGGACAAGAAGCCGCGGGGCAAGATCCGCGCTGACGAGCCGACGCAGAGCAACAACGCCGGCTAAAACTCTGCGGGCCACGCAAATGGGCTGAGGACACCGGAATCCGGGAGTCCCCAGCCCATTTGCGTGTCATGAGCCGGAAGGGGGGTCCTAGACAGCGCCGGATGCGCCCCCGGTGTTGCCCAGCAATGCGGCCAGGGTCTTCCAACGGGCGATCTCGCAGCCGTCAGTCCTGCTGAAGTGGCTGTGGACCTTGCGGCCACGGAACCACCCGGTCACTTCAGCCACCTGCGGGCCGCCATACTGCTGGGTGCAGATCCGGTCCGGTCGGGGCTGCGGGAAGAAGGCCTCCTCCCCGAACTGCTCGACGGCGGCAAGTGCCGCAGGCGCGTCCGGCAGGTTTGAGTCAACTGACTCCGGGTCCGGTGAAAGGACGCCTCCGGCGGACCGGAGGTGGAAGACCCTGCTTTCAGCGCCTGGCGACTCTGTCAGCGTGACTGTGAGGTCGACGTCGTACTCGCTGGTGTCGCTGTTTTGGGAAACCATGGTGACCTTTCGCTGATGGCGTCGGGTGCTCAGGCGGCCGAGCCGCTCAACTCGTCCAAGAGCGGGCGTACTGCCTGGAGCACGCGGGCACGCAGCTCCTGGGATTCGGCTGCGAAAGCCCGCTGGTATTCAACGTACTCGGCCTTGCCCTGCGGTGTCTCAATCCTGATGGGCGGGTAGCCCCATTCTTCAAGATCGTACGGTGAAGCCCGCATGTCCATGGCGCGGATCCGCCAGGACAACTCAAAGCAGTCCATCACCAGTTCACTGGGAAGGGCCGGTGTCAGCTTGTAAGCCCACTTGTAGAGGTCCATGTTGGCATGCAGGCACCCCGGCTGCTCCATGGTTCGCTGGTTTTCACGGGTAGGAGTGAGCTCGTTGAGGGGCGCGGCGTCAGGGGTATAGAAGCGGAAGGCGTCGAAGTGGGAGCAGCGGATGCGGTTCTCCTCCACCACGGTGTCTGTGCCCTGGCCGCCGAGCCTCAGCTTCAGGTACTCGTGGCGCAGCTCAAACTTCTCCTGCCGGTACACCATGGCCCACTCGTGCAGGCCGAAGCAGCCGAATTGCGCCGGGCGCTTCGCGGTGCCGGAGAGGATGATCCCGGCAAACCGTACCGCTTCGCTGCGGTCGGCCAGGAAGCCGGCCCGGTCAAAGGTGACCGCCGGCGTGTCCGCAGGCAACCCGAGCGAGGCGAGTTCGCCGTCGTCGAGGGTCCTGTAGAACTTCCATGTGCTGCGCTCCACTGCACGTTCACCGCTGAGGACCGCAGCGTCGCCGGGGTGCCAACGCGTCAGCTGGCCGGGTTTCTGGGTGTAGTAGGTGAAGAGGAAGTCCTCCACGGGATGCTTTTTGCCGGCCGAACGCCGGGCAAGGTATGGGTCGGAGTACTGCGCGACCCGGGCCTGATGGGCAGCCTCCAACCCAAGCCATTGCTCTTGGGGGAGGTGCTGCAGCCTAGAAACCGCCATCGGATCCGAGGACGGTCTTTGCAACGTCCCATTTGCCGATCTGGCAGCCATCAGTGCGGTTGAAGGCAGCGCTGACTTCCTTGCCGTCCACGGATCCGGTCACCGTGGCAGTTGCCGGACCGCCGTACTGCATGGTGCAGGCCCGGTCGGCCTTGGGGGGAGCAGGAGTGAGCATGGTGGGGTTGTTCTTGATCGCGGCGCAGGCTTCGGAGGCCGACGGGTGCTTGCTCTCCGCCGCGGCCGTGCCGCCCGTGCACACCAGCGTGAAGGTCTTGGGTGCGGCCTCCGGCGTCTCCAGGAGGGTGATGGACAGTTGGGCATCGCCCCGACCTGCAGCCGCCGTCGGGCTGCTGCTGGGAGTCACGCTGGTGCTGGACGGGCTGCTGCTTGAGGAAGCCGACGGCGGGGCCTGGGTATTGCTGCCTGTGGAACCGGGGGCGGTGGTGCCGGAGCATGCGGCGAGAGCGGCGACAGCAAGTACTGCAAATACGGGACGGGCAAGTCGCAGGCGCATCGGATCTCCTAGGTTGCCTCCATTTTACGTGGCTCTTCGGCGGCGCGCTGCTTCAGGCGGTGCGCTGGGTGGCTGCGATCAAACCCGTCATGGCCTGGTGGAGTTCGGCTACTTCCTCGCGGCTGAGCTGCAGGCGATCGCGGATTGCGCCGGGCACTGCCGTTGCCTGCGCGCGGAGTGCCGCTCCCTTGTCCGTCAGCGTGATGGCCAGGGCGCGTTCATTGCCTGGCACGCGCTCGCGGGTGATGAGCTGCGCTTCTTCGAGGCGTTTCAGCAGCGGGGAGAGGGTGGCGGGATCGTGGAGGAGGCTGTCGCTGATGTCCTTCAAGGTCCGGGGGCTACGTTCCCATAGGGCCAGCATCACCAAGTACTGGGGGTGGGTCAGCCCCAGTTTTTCGAGGACGGGCTTGTAGACCCCTACAACGCTGCGCGAGGCCACGGTCAGGGCAAAGCACAGTTGGCGTTCCAACAGGAGGTCATCGGTTTCCTGGGTGGTATCGCTGACGGTCGTCATGGCTTCCTCCTGCTTGCTGCACTGACGAGGCTACACTGCGTCGTATCTGCACCGATTAGTTAGTGTACTAATGATTAGCGTACTATGAACGTATTGAACCGTCGAATACTGAGGAGTCGATCAGCGTGGCAAAGGAATCCTTCACCCGGAAATTCATGCGCGCAACCGGGAAGTTCCGCGTCATTTTTGGTCCGGCGCACAGTAGCTCCCTCGATCACGAGATGACTGAAGCCAATCGGAAGCTGCTCGCCCAGCGCCAGGCCGAGACCCAGCAGTGGGAGACCCTCCGCCGTCCGGACGGCAGCACTTACGTGGTTCCCCGCAACCCCGACGACAAGTCCCTGCGCTAACCCCCCGCGCGAGATGGCATTTGATGACAGTGTTTGCCGGAAACATTGTCATCAAATGCCATCTCGGCGAAAGATTTCGGGCGTAAAATTGGGTCACGGACGGCGCGCCTGCCCTGCCGTTTTTTCTCTCCCGCAAGAAAGGGGGTGGAAGAGCATGGGACGCAAGTTGGAAGGCTTCCAGCACGTGACCGAGCGGCTCCAGTACGTCTTTGGGCCCGCAACCCACGGCGACACGGACGCTCCTATAGTGCACAAGCACGACGATTTTGAAACAGCCTCCGAGGCCGACTTGAAGAACTTCGACATCGAGACTGATTCAGAAGGCCATCACTACGCCGTCAGGAACAATGACCCGGGGCCGACCAGTACGGATTATTCAGTCTGACCACACCCTTGACCCCGAATCCACCGCCGTGCCACTGTTGAGCAACTAATCAGCATGCTTATTATATTGTCATGGACGCGGATATTGCTGGGGAACGAGGGGACTGACGATGAGTGCTCAGGATGATGCTGCAATGACCCGCGGGGGCAATGGGCCCAGCGGTTATACGCAGCCGCGTACCGCTCCGGGGAGTTCCCGGCCAACGCGCACGGCAGCTTTGTGGGTTGCCGTTGCCGTAGGCCTGGTGGTCCTGGTGATGCTGATTGTCTTCTTCGTCCAGAACCAGGACATGATTACGGTCCGCTTCTTCGGCTTTGAAGGAACGCTCGCCCTTGGCACCACGTTGTTCATCGCGGCAGTCGGGGGCGGAGTCCTTGTGGCCCTCGCGGGCGGTGCGCGGATACTTCAACTGCGGATCACCGACCATCGGCGCCGGAAAGCACTGGGAGAACCAGGAACAGGACCATGAGCCAGGACCCGGATAACGGCGGCAAACAGCCCGGGCCGGAAGAACAGGCCAAACCGGAGCAGGTCGAACCGGAACAGGGCGGCAATGCCGGCTTGGGCGACCTCGCAGATGCGTTGTCGCCAGTAGTTGCGCCCGAGCAGACTGACGAGAAGCGCCTCGCGGAGCCCGACGCCGGCAAAGACGGTTAACTGCGGAAGGACCGGAGCGCGATGCTCCGGTCCTTCCGCAATTTAATCCCGACGGCGGCACTCCCTGACGACGTTCAGTCCGCCGGGGTGGTGGGTCGTCTTAGCCTTCGCAGTCAGTGCAGTAGGCGACGCCATCTTTTTCGCGGGCAATCTGCGAGCGGTGGCGGACCAGGAAACAGGAGTTGCAAGTGAACTCGTCGTTTGCCTGCGGAATGACCTGGATGACCAGTTCTTCGGCGACGATTTCGCCACCGGGGCCACTGGCGTCAAGGCCATCGGTTTCGTCCAGTTCCAGCACGACGCTCTTGGCCGTGGGAGCACTGGCGGATTGAAGAGCCTGGAGGGATTGCTCCTGGTTCTCTTTTACATCGGTACGGAGTTCGTCGTAATCGGCTGCCACTTTTTAATGCCTCTTCGTGTTAGGGGGTTACCGGGTATGCAACGTACAGCATGCCATGAAAATTCCATACCATACCCCAGTTCTGCAGCTTGTGGCGAAAACCACGTGGGTGGCGGCCCCTAAGAGCCGCCACCCCGCTGTTTTTCCCCTGTATTACCGGAGTTCGATGTCCAGGTATTGGAAGTCGTCGGCCGCGTGGCGACCCACCAACAGGCGGAAGCTGCCAGGCTCAAACTGCCAGCCGCCGTCGTAATGCGCAAAAGCCTTGGCCGGCAGGCGGACCTCCACGCTTTCAGTTCCGGCGGGGGCAAGATGGGTCCCGGCGTAGCCGGCGAGCCAGCGGACCGGGCGCTCTACGGCGGAGACAGGCCGTTCCAGGTAAACCTGCACCACCTCGCGTCCCGTGCGCTTGCCCGTGTTCTTCACCGGTACATGGACCACAACATCGTTGCCGGCGGTGACCACCTGCGGGGCATGCGCCTTTCCAAACTCGAACGTGGTGTATCCCAGGCCGAAACCGAAAGGCAACGCGGGGGCTGGGCCTCCTGCTGCCTGCTGCTTCAGCCAGGCGCGGTAACCGATGTGGATTCCCTCGGAGTAGACCACCTTGCCGTCAACGGGCGTTGTGCTCAGCACCGGGACATCGTCAAGCGCGGCAGGCCAGGTGGTGGGGAGTCGGCCGCCGGGTTCTTCAGCGCCAAGCAGGATGTCGGCGATGGCGTTGCCGAACTCCTGGCCGCCGAACCAGCCCAACAGAACCGCATCCACTGTGTTCAGCCATGGCATAAGCACCGGGGAACCTGCGTTCACCACAACCACTGTGCGGGGGTTTGCCGCAGCGACAGCCTCCACCAGTTGGTTCTGGTGACCGGGCAGGTCCAGGTTCGTGCGGTCGAAACCCTCCGACTCAATCGCCGCGTTGGTGCCAACCACCACCACAGCAACATCCGAGGAGCGGGCGGCCTTTACCGCGGCGTCAATTTCCGCTTGGGGGTCCTCCACCACGGTTTCCTCGCCCAGCAGGATGGCCGTGAAGGGGATAGCCTGCTCCGTCGGCAGCTGGTACTCGGCTTCGATCCGGACGCGCTGACCGGCAGTGGTTTCGATTGCGTGGACAGTCTTGGGAGGGTCGAACAGTGCTGCGCCGAGGACCTCGGTGTCGTCTTCGAGTTCGTTGTCGAAGACTTCCGCGCCGTCCAGGGCGAAACGGATCCGGCCCACCGTGCCAACTCCCACATGGTGGACGCCTGCTGTTTCGGCAGTCCAGTCCGTTTCCATGCGGATGGAGGCGGCGCCGTCGGGAATTCCGATGCCGAACCAAATCAGGTGGGAAGCCAGGCGGTCTTCACCGGAAATCTCAGAGCCGTCGTGGGCCAGGAAGGTAACGCGCAGCCCGGGAACATCGGAGACGGGGTTGTGGAGGCTGGTGCGGGGGAACGGTTGGAGTCCCTCCGCTACCTTGGCGCCGCGTGCGTAGGTGACGTTGACGTCGTCGGGCAGTGCTTTCCGCAGACCCTCCAAGGGGGAGACCGTGTACTTGGGCATCACCGTGGCGCTGCCGCCGCCCTGCGTGCGCGCTTCTTCGGCGTTGTGGCCGATCACCGCAACACTGGTAAGTTTGGCCGGGTCCAGCGGCAGGAGGCCCTGGTTGCGGACCAGCACGGCGCCGCGAACGGCAACTTCACGCGCGACGGCGGCCCCGTCCAGTGGTGCGGGAAGCTGGGTGACTGCAGGCGTGAAACCTTCAAGTGAGCCCACGCGGGCCGCCAGGCGGAGGATGCGGGTGACCTTTTCAACGATGGCGTCCCGGCTGACCCGCCCATCGTTCACGGCCGCGAGCAGCTTGGGCCCCCAATGGCCCACTGGACCAGGCATTTCAAGGTCCTGGTGTGCGTTGGCCGCATCGATCGAGCGGACCCCGGTCCAGTCGGACACCACAACCCCGTCGAAGCCCCATTCGGTGGTCAAGGGCGTTTCCAAAAGTTTGTTCTCGCTGGCGGTGGTGCCATTGATGGAGTTGTAGGAACTCATGACCAACCAGGCGCGGGCCTCGGTGATGGCGTCCTCGAAAGCGGCCAGGTAGAGCTCGCGCAGCGGGCGTTCGTCCACCACGGAGTCCGCAGTGAAGCGGTCCGTTTCAGCCTCGTTGGCCAGGTAATGCTTGGGGGTGGCGCCAACGCCCATGGATTGCACACCGGCGACGTACCCGGCAGCCATCGTTGCCGTCAGCCGCGGGTCCTCGCTCATGCATTCGAAATGCCTGCCGCCCAAGGGGGAGCGGTGCAGGTTAATGGTGGGGCCAAGCACTGCGTGAACGCCCTTGCGGCGTGCCTCCTGGCCAAGGACCTGGCCGTAGCGGTGCGCTGTTTCGACGCTCCAGGTAGCGGAAAGTGCCGAGGACGACGGGAGGGACACTGAATCGTGGCGCTCATCGAAGTCCTCGCCGCGAACCCCGGCAGGACCGTCCGACAAGACCACGCGGGACAGGCCGATCCCGGGGATGGCGTGCGTGGACCAGACGTCGGCGCCCGTCAGGAGTTGGACTTGCTGCTCCAGGCTGAGGCCCAGGGCGAGCTCGCGGATTCGTGCTTCCGCGTCAGGGGTTCCTGCTTCGGGCGCAGTAACGGCTGCAGAGAGGATGGGATTCATCTATTTGACTCCTTTGATACGTGTGACGAGGAGGGCGCCGATGATTCCGACGGCGGCACCTCCGAGGAACAAGGCCGGGTAACCGCCAAGCGCGATGACGGGGAAGGCTACTGCGGGAACCAACGACTGCGGGAGGGCCTGCGCGATGTTGAATACGCCGAAAGTTTTGGCGTTCTCGGACTGGTTTGCCGGCAGGAGGTCGGAGATGAGGGCGACGTCCACGGCACTGAAGACGCCGAGACCGAGGCCCAGTACTGCCTGGCCTGCAAGGACCTGTCCGGTGTTGGAACTGGTTGCGATGATGATCAAGCCGGCCATCATGACCAGGGCTGAGACGATCACCATGGCCTTGCGCTTCCCGATCCGGTCGCTGATCCATCCTCCGGCGAGGCTGGAGACTACGGTTCCGGCAGAGCTCACCAGCGTTGCCTGGAACACCAGGGAGGTCACTTGGGTTTCAGCGACGTGCAGGTGGTCGGCGAAGAAATACGGCAGATAGAGCAGGCCTGCGCAGTAGCCGAGGTAGACCATGAATTTCGTCAGCCAGGCCCATCCGAGGCCAGGGTTGACGCGGGGATCAAAGTAGAACGATCCGAGGATCTCTTTGAGGTTCAACGGGGCCGGCTTGTCGGTCAGGACCCGGTCTTTGAAGGTGAAGGCAAAGGCAATGGCCAAGGCGGTGCCCACGATTCCCGGGACAACCGCCATCTGCAGGGCGTTATCGAACATCTGGGCAAAGAACGCTGCCGCAACCAACCCTACGGGCAGGGTCATTCCGATCAGGCCGGAGAGGCGTCCCCGTTCTGCGGGAGCAGCTTGGTCCGGAAGTGTTGCAACCAAGGCTGCGAGGGCTGCGTTGAAGCCGAGCTGCGCAACAACCCAGGCAATGAGGACGGTTCCTACCTCGGTAGCCGAACCCAGCAAGAACAGTGACGCCAAGCCAACAAGGGAACCACCCACGATCCACGGCTTGCGCATTCCGAAGCGGGACGTGGTCCTGTCGCTAAGACGCCCGAAGAGGGGGTTGGCGAGGAGTGCAACTGCGGCACCCACTCCAGCCACAAGGCTCAGGGCGCCTGCCCTGGTTTCCGGGGTAGTGATTTCTGACATTTTGATGGCAAGTACAACCAAGGCTGGGGCGAGGACTGCCATCCACAACCCTGCGCTCGCGATTGGCATGCCGATGACATAGGCGCGCGGCGCCCGCGGCGTTGCTGGAACCTCGGACTGGGCGCCGATAGGCCCGACGCCGGCTGCCGATGACTGCTGATTTAGATCGAGGGCCACATTGCCTCCTGATGAACGGATGACCCACCGTTGGGCCTCAGGAAAACTGTAGCGACAAAAATCTAGTCTGACTAGGTTTTTGTAATATGTCCGTGAAATAGACTGGATGGATGCCTACTTCGAGGGCCCGTGGCCCGTACGCCAAGGGAGCGGAACGCCGCGAACAGATCATCCAGACGGCCACTGATGTCTTCGCGACGGAGGGTTTCGAAGGTACGGCTCTCAAGCGCGTGGCCGAGCTCGTGGGGGTGAAGGAAGCCACCCTGTTCCACTACTTCAAAGGCAAGCAGGAGCTTCTGACCGCCGTCCTGGCCGAACGTGACAGGCGGTCCCTTACTGCTGGCGGCACTGAAAACATCGGACTGGACCTCATGCCCGCCACCGCCGAGCGGAATGTGCGGGAGCCCGGACTGACAACCCTCTACGCCGTAGCCTCAGCCACCGCCAATGACCCCGGGCATGACTCGCACGGCTACTTCAAAGACCGCTATGAGTCACTGGTCCGGGATGTCGCCGCAGACATCAAGCGTCGCCAGGAGGCCGGCGAAGTCCGTACCGACGTCGAATCCGTTTTGCTCGCGCGACTGACAATCGCAGCGTTTGACGGACTTCAGCTGCAGTGGCTCTACGACAAGTCCGTGGACATGGCAGATGGCCTGACGCAGCTGGTGAAGGTTCTCCTGGCGCCGGCACAAGCTGAGTAACAGCTGACGCCGTCCTGAAAGGCTCAGAACGGCGTCAGCTGCGACTTACTTGGGCTCGTCGCCCGGGTGATTCCTAGCGGCCGGTGCCGCCGTAGACGGTAGCCGCGGCGTCGCCGTCGAGCTCAAACGCATTGTGGATGGCGCGCACGGCGTCGTCCAGGGCGTCGGCGCTGGTCACTACCGAAATGCGGATCTCCGAGGTGGAGATCATGTCGATGTTGATGCCGGCGTCGGAGAGTGCCTTGAAGAACGTGGCCGAGACGCCCGGGTGCGAACGCATGCCCGCGCCGATGAGGGACAGCTTGCCCACGTGCTCGTTGTACTCGATGCTCTCGAAGCCGATCTGTCCTTCGGCGGCGCGGAGGGCGGCCAGGGCGTCGGCGCCTTCCACGATGGGGAGGGTGAAGGAGATGTCCGTGCGTCCCGTGCCGTGGGTGGACACGTTCTGGACGATCATGTCGATGTTCGAGTGGGCGTCAGCGATCACCTGGAAGATCGCAGCAGCCTTGCCGGGAATGTCCGGGACGCCTACAACGGTGACCTTGGCTTCGGACCGGTCGTGTGCAACGCCGGAGATGATTGGCTGCTCCAAGGCAACTCCCTCTTGAATCGTGAACTTTTCGTCGGCACCCGGGATGACCCAGGTGCCTTCCTTCTGGCTGAATGAAGAACGGACGTGCAGGGGCACACCAAAACGGCGGGCGTACTCCACACACCGGAGGTGCAGGATCTTTGCGCCGGAAGCGGCCAGTTCCAGCATTTCCTCGCTGGAGATCCGGTCGATCTTCTGGGCCGAACTCACCACGCGGGGATCGGCCGTGTAGATGCCATCGACGTCCGTGTAGATCTCGCAGACATCGGCTTCAAGGGCCGCAGCCAGGGCGACTGCGGTGGTATCCGAACCGCCGCGGCCCAAAGTGGTGATCTCATTGGTGCTGCGGCTCATGCCCTGGAAACCCGCGACGATCGCGATGTGTCCCTTGTCCAGGGCAGTGCGGATGCGGTGGGGGTCGACGTCGATAATCCGCGCCTTGCCGTGGATGCCGTCGGTAATCATGCCGGCCTGGGAGCCCGTGAAGGACTGCGCGGAGGCGCCGAACTTGTTGATGGCCATGGCGAGAAGTGCCATGGAAATCCGCTCGCCTGCGGACAACAGCATGTCCATTTCGCGGGCAGGTGCGGAGTCCGTCACTTGGGCGGCAAGGTCCAGGAGCTCATCGGTTGTGTCGCCCATCGCGGAGACGACCACCACAACCTCGTTGCCGGCCTTCTGCGCATCCACGACGCGCTGTGCGACCCGCTTGATGCCATCAGCATCGGCAACCGAGGAGCCGCCGAACTTTTGAACGATCAGCTGCTTGGTAATGGCAGCCTCGCCGGAGAGCTCTTCGATCTTCACTTCGGTAGTGGGCATAGTCATGCGCGCACCCTCACTGCATCAATAGGGTTCGAACGCGGCATGCTGAATTCCAAATTGGAGCACGCCTGCGTAGCTTATTTGCCCAGTTTATCGCCGGGTGCAGCGAGGGCAGGAATTGTGACCACATACCGGCCCGGGAGCAGTTATTGGACGCTGGCGGTCTCACCAATCGGAAGTGGCAGGTCCGCCTTTGAACGGTCCCACGATGCGCTCCGTGATCCATCCGCCGTAGAAGCCGCCTTGCTGGAAAGCCACCTGTTCGCCGTCGACCTGGCACGAATCCATTTGCGCCGGGTAGAGCGCTACCCGCCCCCGGAGAGCTTCGAAGCCCCGGGCCGGATGGGGGTAGGTCCAGCCTCCACGCGGAACAACGAGGCCGCCGGCAGCGACGTCGAAGTAGCTTGCCTTGCCCTTGAACTCGCAGAAAGTGGTGCCATTGGCAGGGATCAGCACGCCTGCCGGGAAGGCCTCAATGGGCAGGTAATACACGGGTGGGTGGCTGGTCTCCAGAACACGCAAGGAGTCGGTGGTATCCACTATCACCTGGCCGCCAAGCCGGACAACAATCCTTTCCGAACTGGGTTCGACCCTTGGTGGGCGTGGGTAATCCCACACGGATTCCTGGCCGGGCTTGGGCTTTATGGGCCGGGGGCGATTGGATCCGGGGAGACCGGAGAGAGGGGCCATGTGACCATGGTGCCACCTTCTTCCGGAAATGGATGTTGGAGCTGGCCCTCCCGGCGTACCATCCACCTCATGAGGACAGCGAGCGTCAATGGTCCGCGTTCCTGACCGCCCCGGCCAGGGTCCCGGCGGGGATGAGCCGGGTTACGAGGTCATCGGGGGCGGGCTGGTTGATGATCAGCCCCGTGCCGAGCCGCCCGGGATTGGTTCCCAGCCAGTGCGTGACACGGTCTTCAAGAACGCCGCCGCACACGCTTGGCACGATGCACGGACGTCGTTCTCATCGTGGCTTTTTTGGTTGTCTTGCTGCTCAGGCGTGGCCCTTGCCGCGGGCACGGCCGCCGGGCTGGTTGCCTGGGCGTTGCGGAATGGGTGGATTGGGAACGAGATGCAGGCGGCCACTTTCGTGGTCATGACGGCCTTCCTGGGACTCCCGGCTGCCGTGCTCGGTGTTGTCTGGGGCTTCCGGCACGTCCACGAAAGCCTCCTGGTAATGCTTCTGGGAGGCGCCCTGCGGGGACTGGCACTGGCCGTGTTGGCGTTGCCGGTCCTGCTCGTGGTGGGCATCAGCGGCGGTGGGCCTCCCGCGTTGGCGGGTGCCGCCGTCGTTGTAATGGTCCTGGAAGTAGCCCTGTTCGGGCTCCTTGGGGCGGGTTGCCGAGGCTGCTTCGCGTTGGAGGGTCCCGGTGTTGCCCTGGCCACCGTGCTGGCGGCTTTCTTCTGTGTGGGAAACGTGGTTCTCACTGTTCTGTTGCTGCCTGGCACGTCGGAGGAGGCCGGCGCTTCAGTTCCCGTGAACATACAGCGCGATGACGCCCGAAGGATCACTACCTACGAGTGCGTCGGCGATCTCCACCCGGTGGAGGTGGCACACACGGACCGGGTTGCGTGGCTGGCTGCTTCCAATCCGGCGTTGTTGCTGGGCAGTGTCGGCGCGGGATTCGTTGAACCTGACAGCGACGTCGCTTGGGTGCTGTCAGGGCTGCAGTTCGCCGCCGACGGGCCCGCCGCGGAGGTTCCCTGCCTCAATGGTGTGGCAAGTGATGGGTTGCCGCCGGCCATGGCCGTGCCCGTGATGGGTTTTGCGATGCAGGCCGGCATCGCTGTTTTGCTTGCCGTCCTGGGGCGCTGGCTGGCGTCCCGTCGATTGGCTACCAAACCCTGGGCCGCGGGGGCTTGAAGGACTACAGCAGCGCGTTCCGCCGGCCTTCGAAGGCGCGGCCCAAAGTGACCTCGTCGGCGTACTCCAAATCCCCGCCGACGGGCAGTCCCGAAGCCAGCCGCGTCACTGTGATACCGATGGACTTGAGCATACGGGCCAAGTACGTGGCCGTGGCTTCGCCTTCAAGATTGGGGTCCGTGGCTATGATGATTTCCTGGATGGCGCCGTCGTTGAGGCGCGTAAGGAGTTCACGGATCCGCAGTTGCTCCGGGCCGATCCCGGCGATCGGATTGATGGCCCCGCCCAGCACGTGGTACCGGCCGCGGAAGGAACGGGTGCGCTCAACGGCCAGCACATCCTTGGACTCTTCGACCACACAAATCACCGACGGGTCCCGGCGCGGATCGCGGCAGATATTGCACGTCTCCTGCTCGGTGACGTTGAAGCAGACGGAGCAGAACTTCACACGCTCCTTGACTGTGGTGATGGCCGTGACCAGGCGCTTCATGTCCTCGGGGTCGGCCTCCAGGATGTGGAACGCCAGGCGCTGCGCTGATTTGGGGCCTACGCCGGGAAGCCGGCCGAGCTCATCAATCAGCTCCTGAACTGCACCTTCGTACACAATGTCCTCGTTTGTTTGAAATCAATGCCGGAAGTCAGCGGGTTTGCAGGGGAGAACCGTCCAGGGCGCGCTCTTCGATCAGCTTTCCGCCCAGAATACGCTCCACCGCAGCCCGCCCAAAGACCCTCGATTCCTCGATGGTTTCGTCCTCAGGGCTTGGAATATCTTCCGGCGCGACGGCCGGCGTTGCCTGCGTCCGCACAGGCGCCTGGACGCGCCCCGCTTGGGCTTCGGGGCTGTTGGTCAACCGCTGGTACAGGCTTTGGCGTCCGTTCGGAGTGCCCGACGGCGCGTCCTCCTGGAGCGTGGCCACGGAACCGCGCGCCTCCTCGGTCTGGGTCGCCAAGGAGGGCCAGGTGGGGATGTTGCCTGCGGTTGCCGGGACGCTGCTTGCGGCAGAGACGCTGCTTGCGGCAGGGACGCTGGCGGCTTGCGTCGCTGGCCAGCTCGACGCCGGTGCAACGTCCCAGCTGGAGCTCGGGTTCTGCTCGGCGTTGGTTGGGTGGCCGTACGCTGCGGTTGCTGTCTCCGGGACCTGTGCTGCGGCCGGTTCGTAATCCGGTGCATCCGTTGCGGGTGTGGCGGGTACTTCCGGAGCGGTGGTCACCTTGCCCACGTTTGATTCCTTGCCGACCACCCACGTACCCGGAGCCTGTTCCACTGCCCGGGACCATGGGTCGTCGGAGGGGGTGTGCCCTGGGGCTGTGCCGGCCGAGGCCGGGACAGCGTGTGTGGGCGCGGATACTGAAGCAGATGCTGCTGGGGCCGGGGATGCCTGGGCTGCCTGTGGGTTGCTCCGGATTTCTGCCTGGCGGCCGTAGGGTGGCTCCCAATCAGCGGGGGGCTCTTCGTCCAGCGGAGGCGCATCCTCGTCCAGGGGCGGGCCCCAGTCGTCGTCAGGGTAGGAGTACTCGCCAGCGGAGGAGGGGACGGCCTCGGCGACGGCAGCCGCCGGGGCAGCCGGAGCCGGAGCCGGCGAGGTAGCCGTAGCCGGAGCGGGGGTGGCTGCATGTGCGGGCGCCGCTGCCGTAGGAACGGCCGTTGCTGTCGGTGTGGGCATCGCCTGGGGCTGCGCCGTCTGTGCCGGAGTCGCGTCAACTGGGCGGGGCGGAATCGGAGACGCAGCTGTGCCCGCTGGTGGGGTTGCCGACGGAACGGTCGCCGAGGCGGGGCCGGCTGGAGCGAGGCCCCATGCAGAGTCGACGGACGACACCGGAGCCGGTACCGACGCCGATGCGGCCGGGGACTCCGTGGCAACGGCCGGTGCGCCCGCTGGTGGCGCGGCAACCGTTGAAGCAGCCGGGGTTTCCCGGCTAGTAGGCGCTTTTGGGTTTGGCTCAGAGCTCGCTGAGCTGTTGCCGCCAGCCACTGCGACGATCTGGCAGTCGATGCCGATGGTCTTGTGGATTGCCTGGCGTAGGTTCTCGGAGTGGTCTGCGCGTCCAAAAGCACCAGCGAGGCCGCCCGTAGTGAACGCGAGGGTGAGCAGTTGCCCGTCGAACTGGGCAACTTGGGCGTTGGGTTCCACCAGCGCCCACGTACTGCGCTTAATCTTGGTCAGCGTTTGCAGCACGTCCGGCCATGCCCGGCGGAGGGCCTCGACGTCTCCTGCACCTGCGGGAGCTGGGGCCGCAGCAGCGGCTGGCGCCGGAGCGGCAGCTGGGGCCGGAGCAGCGGCTGACGCCGGAGCGGCAGCTGGGGCGTGGGCCTGCGGGGCGGCGCTTTGCTGTGCCGGTTGTTCGGACGGCGCCTGTGCCGGGGCTGGCTGGGGAGTCGCGGCTTGGGGAGCTGCCGCCTGCGGTGAGCGGCCGACGGCCGGACGATCCTCGACCGGCCAGTCATTCGTTGAGACGCGCGGTTCTGTGATTCCGTCCCGTGCAGCGTCCGAGGTGGAGGGTTCCTGGGCGGCCGCTCCTGAGACAGGAATCGGAGAAGTTGGAGTGGCCTGCGCTGGCGTCGATGGAGCAGCGGCCGGTGCGGACTGAACCGGCGCCGCCTCGGCAGAAGGGACAGCGGCAGAAGTGGCTGAAGCAGAAGGAGCTGCCACAGCAGACGGGGCCCCAGCAGAAGGTGCCGCAGCAGCAACGGCCGCCGCGCCGCCGTCGCCCGCGTAGTTCAGGCGACGTTCGACGCGGTCGATGCGGGCAGCGATACCGCGCTCAGTCTGCTCGGCGCTGGGCAGCAGGATACGTGCGCAGAGCAGTTCCAAGTGCAGTCGGGGCGATGTTGCGCCCGTCATCTCGGTGAGGGCGGTGTTGGTGACGTCCGCCGCCCTGGAAAGTTCAGCCGCACCCAGGTTGGTGGCCTGGTTCCGCATCCTGGCGATTTGGTCTTCCGGCATGCCACGCAGAATCGCCTGGGCGCTCTCGGGCATGGCCTGGACGATGATGAGGTCGCGGAAGCGCTCCAGAAGGTCCTCAACGAAGCGTCGGGGATCATGTCCGGTCTGGATCACGCGGTCAACCGCGCGGAAAACCGTGGCGGCGTCGGCGGCGGCGACGGCATCAACGATGTCGTCCAGCAAGGAGGCATGCGTGTACCCGAGCAGCGCCACAGCGAGCTCGTAGTCCAAGCCATTGGCTCCGGCGCCAGCCATCAGCTGGTCCAATACGGAGAGTGTGTCGCGAACGGAGCCTCCACCTGCGCGGATGACCAGCGAGAGCACCCCCGGAGCGACCGGAACGTTCTCCTGGCGGCAAAGGAGCTCAAGGTATTGCATCAGCGGCTCGGGCGGCACCAGCCGGAAGGGGTAGTGGTGCGTACGGGAACGGATGGTCCCGATGACCTTGTCCGGCTCCGTGGTGGCAAAGATGAACTTGATGTGTTCCGGCGGCTCTTCGACGATCTTGAGGAGCGCGTTAAAGCCGGCCGACGTGACCATGTGGGCCTCGTCAATGATGAAGATCTTGTAGCGGTCCCGGACAGGGGCAAACGTTGCGCGTTCGCGGAGGTCGCGGGCGTCGTCCACGCCACCGTGGCTGGCGGCGTCGATCTCGATGACGTCCAGGGAGCCCGATCCGCCGCGTGCAAGTTCAATGCAGCTGGGGCACTTGCCGCAGGGGGTGTCAGTGGGCCCTTCGGCGCAGTTCAGGCAGCGCGCCAGGATGCGGGCGGAAGTGGTCTTGCCGCAGCCGCGGGGGCCGGAGAAGAGGTAGGCGTGGTTCACGCGGTTCTTCCGGAGCGCCGTCATCAGCGGCTCCGTGACGTGTTCCTGCCCGATAACGTCCGCGAAAGAGTCCGGGCGATACCTTCGATACAGGGCAGTTGTAACAGTCACAAGTGAAACCTACCTATAGAGACTGACATTTAAATAAGTGACCCCTCATGCACCCGCCAGAGCCCATCTACCCTTGCTACCTTCCGGTCCTGGGGGAGTTCAACAGGATGACGCCACATGAGGGGCCGTCGATAAGCTTACCCGAACTTGGGTTGGGGTTCGAATCGGCGTGGAGGCTGTGGAAAACGCTCGACGGCGGGTGGTTCAGCAGGCGGCAGGGTCACCGCCACCCATCAACCGGCCACGTCATGAAAGCCGGTTCCTCGTAGGGGTGGGCGGCGCGCAAAGCCAGCACCACGCCGTCGAGCGCTGCTTCCTCAACAACGCACTCAACCCGGATTTCGGGCACCTGCTCCTCGATCCCAACGCCGCCAATAAAAGGCGTGGCTCCCGGCAGGGGAGTGAAGCGACCTGTGCCCGGCGACGTGAAGGCGCAGTGGGAGTAGTCGCCGATCCGGCCCGCGCCGGCGTCCCCGATAGCCGTCAGGAGTTCTTCGATGTGCGTCTCCGGCACGTAAACCACCAAGGCATGAAGCTGCGTCATGGAGACATCTTGTCAGTAAATTCGGCTACAAAGTGGTCTCAACCATTGCCAAACCAAAGGCCACAGCGGACCATGTTTATGTACACCGATTGGGGCAATCTCAAGGTTGTGAGCTGCGGGGCCTGGGGGCGAGGGGCCGGACCCGGTAGCTCAACGGTTGTGCCGCAAGAATGGGCGCGTTGGGGGCGTCCATTTTTCCGTTAAGCGGGGTATTCCCCGGGCGTCCCGGGAGCGGCGATTCAGCCCGATTACACGATGCCGAAATTCTCAGGTACAGTAGTATCTGCTTTCGAATCGGAAGCAAGGAGAATTCGCCTAGCGGCCTATGGCGCACGCCTGGAACGCGTGTTGGGTTAACGCCCTCGGGGGTTCAAATCCCCCATTCTCCGCGTTTGGCCCCGGTCCTCGGACCGGGGCCTTTTGCGTTCCCGGGACGCCCAATTTCGTTTGTGCCACGGAGGCGGGCTGGCGACACCCAAATTCGGGTGTCGTAGGCGCAGCTCTGTGTCGCGCAGGAATATGCGCGTCGAAAGCCGGACGCCGTAGTGCCGCCAATGGCCCCTATCCGGCGTCCGCCTGTTGTTCTGCGTCCTGCTGCTGGGCTTCGGCCACCCGCTCCAGTACCTCGCGGCAGGCTGCGGTTGCGGGGTGGATCCGGCCGGCCGTCCGCGTGGACGTGAACACGGTTCGCTTGGGCAGGCCCGGAAGATCCAGAAGCTGCACCGTCCTGCTGCGTCCTGTCCAGACAAGGTCCGGCATGAGGGCCACGGCATTTCCGGACTCAATGAGCCGGATCTGCGCCTGGAGGTCGGCGGTTTCGTAGCGCACGTCCGGTTCGAAGCCGGCTGAGCGGCAGGCCTGCTCTGCCCAGTGCCTGGAAGCGGCACCACGGGGTTCCATGACCCACGGCATGGAGGCGGTGTCAGCCAAGGAAGTCACGGCCTCGCCGCCGAGCCCGATGGGGGGAGTGGCCAGGCGGATTGCGTCGCTGGTGAGAATCACGCGATCCAGTCCGCTGTGATGCGGCGCAGCGTGGCCCGGGTATTGCTCGGCCACCACCAGGTCGAAGTCACGGGCCCACGTTTCATACAGCGCCGTTTCCGGCTCGCGTTGGGTCATCTCCACGCGCACTTCGGGGTACTCCTGGCGCATGATGCTGAGGAAATCAGGCAGGAGCGCCAGGGCGGCGGACTGGAAGACGGCCAGGCGCACTGTTCCCGTGACCATGGACAGCGAAGCGGCGAGTTCGGTTTCGGCCCGTTCCAGCGTCTCCAGCAACGCGGCCGTGTGGGCAACCAGGATCTCCGCCTGGGGAGTCAGTTGCACCCGGCGGCCCGCCTTGCGGAGCAGTTCCACGCCCGCTTCCTTCTCCAGCAGGGTCAGTTGCTGGGACACGGAGGAGGGGCTGTACTGCATCGCATCCGCTACTTCGGCGAGGGTTCCGCGGATCTTCAATTCGTGCAGCAAACGCAGCCTGCGGACGTCGAGCAAGACGGCCTCCAAAGGTTCGGGATGGGTAATCAATATTCGTCAGAAAAGATCGCTTTTCCTAATGAGATTGTAGATCCATACTGATGGAAACAAACAAACTTCTCCGCCTCAGAAGGAGCCCCCATGACCAGCACCCTCCCGGATGCCACCACCCCGCGCACCCAGGATTCCGGGCAATTTGATGCCCTGGCCCAGGAAGCGGTTGCGCTCGTCCGCCACTGGCTGACCGAAGCCAGCAAGATCCCCGTGGATGTGTCCGCCCAGCGCCTCGCCGGCGTCCTGAAGGACCCGAACGGTCTGGACTTCACGGTTGGATTCGTCGACGGCGTCATCCGCCCTGAGGATCTGTCGGTCGCCGGCCGCAAGCTCGCCGAGCTCGCCCCCAAGGTGCCCAAGTTCCTTCCGTGGTACATGCGCAGCGCCGTGCGGGTAGGTGGCGTGATGGCTCCGATCCTGCCCCAGGTTGTCATCCCGATCGCCCGCCGCGTGCTCCGGGAAATGGTGGGCCACCTGATCGTGGACGCCACCGACGCCAAGCTCGGTCCGGCCATCGCCAAGATCCGCCAGGACGGTGTGCACCTGAACGTGAACCTCCTCGGCGAAGCCGTCCTGGGCGAGCATGAAGCCCAGCGCCGCCTGGAAGGCACGCTCAAGCTGCTGGCCCGCGAGGACGTTGACTACGTTTCGATCAAGGAATCTTCCACCGTGGCGCCGCACTCCCCGTGGGCCTTCGACGAGGCTGTCGATCACGTCGTTGAGAAGCTCACCCCGCTCTACCGCCTCGCCGCGTCCTTCCCCAAGCCCAAGTTCATCAACCTGGACATGGAGGAGTACAAGGACCTGAGCATGACCATCGCGGTCTTCAAGCGCATCCTGGACATGCCCGAGTTCAAGAACCTTGAGGCCGGCATCGTCCTCCAGGCCTATCTCCCGGACGCCCTCGGCGCCATGCAGGAACTCCAGGAATGGGCTACCGAACGCCGTGCCCAGGGTGGCGCTCCCATCAAGGTCCGCGTGGTCAAGGGCGCCAACCTTCCCATGGAGCAGGTTGAGGCTTCCCTGCATGACTGGGCGCTGGCTACCTGGGGGACGAAGCAGGACTCCGACACCAGCTACAAGAACGTCATCAACTACGCCCTCACCCCGGAACACGTTGACGCGGTGCGCATCGGCGTTGCCGGACACAACCTGTTTGACGTTGCTTTCGCTTGGTTGCTGGCCAAGCAGCGAGGTGTGACTGAGGGCATCGAGTTCGAGATGCTCCTGGGCATGGCAACCGGCCAGGCAACTGCTGTCCGCAAGGACGTCGGCAGCCTCCTGCTCTACACACCGGTGGTTCACCCGGGCGAGTTCGACGTCGCCATCGCGTACCTGATCCGCCGCCTCGAAGAGGGCGCCAGCCAGGAAAACTTCATGTCCGCAGTCTTCGAACTGAGTGAAAACGAAGCTTTGTTCAAGCGCGAAGAGCAACGCTTCCTGAAGTCCCTGGCCAACATGAAGGACGAAGTCCCGGGGCCGAACCGCAAGCAGGACCGCAGCCTTCCGGCTGGGCCCGCCCCGACCGAAGGCTTCCGCAACACCCCGGACACCGATCCTGCCCTTCCGGCCAACCGTGCCTGGGGCCGCGAGATCCTCAAACGCATCCCCGGTTCCACCGCCGGCAACAAGATCGTGGAATCCACCAAGGTTTCCGACGCCGCCGAACTGGACCGCATCATTGCCACCGCAGTTGACGCCGGCAAGGCCTGGGGCGCCCGCCCCGCCGTCGAGCGTGCCGCGATCCTGCACCGCGCCGGCGAGGTTCTTGAGTCGCGCCGCGCTGAACTTTTGGAGGTCATGGCTTCCGAAACCGGCAAGACCATCGACCAGGGCGACCCCGAAGTCAGCGAAGCAATCGACTTCGCGCACTACTACGCCGAGCGCGCCAAGGACCTGGAAACGGTCGACGGCGCCACGTTCGTACCAGCCAACCTCACCGTGGTGACTCCTCCGTGGAACTTCCCGGTGGCGATCCCCGCAGGCTCCACGCTCGCGGCACTCGCCTCAGGCTCCGCCGTCGTGATCAAGCCTGCAAAGCAGGCCCGCCGCTCCGGTTCGGTCATGGTGGACGCCCTGTGGGAAGCCGGTGTGCCGCGCGAAGTGCTGGCCCTCGTGCAGCTCGAGGAGCGTGACCTCGGCACCCAGCTGGTCTCGCACCCGAGCGTTGACCGTGTGATCCTGACCGGTGGCTACGAGACCGCTGAGCTGTTCCGCTCCTTCCGCCAGGACCTTCCGCTGCTCGCGGAGACCTCCGGCAAGAACGCCATCATCGTCACCCCCAGCGCGGACCTGGACCTCGCTGCCAAGGACGTCGTGTACTCGGCCTTCGGCCACGCCGGCCAGAAGTGCTCGGCTGCATCCCTGGTGATCCTGGTGGGCTCGGTGGCCAAGAGTGCCAGGTTCCACAACCAGCTCATCGACGCCGCCCGTTCCCTGACCGTCGGTTACCCGGAAGACGCAACCACTCAGATGGGCCCGATCATCGAGCCCGCCAACGGCAAGCTCCTGAACGCCCTGACCACCCTGGGCGACGGCGAAACCTGGGCCATCAAGCCTGAGCGTCTCGACGAGACCGGCCGCTTGTGGTCCCCGGGCATCCGTTCCGGCGTGAAGCGTGGCTCCTACTTCCACCTGACTGAGTTCTTCGGCCCGGTCCTGGGTGTCATGACCGCCGAAACGCTCGAGGAAGCCATCGCCATCCAGAACGAGATCGAGTACGGCCTCACCGCCGGCCTGCACTCCCTGGACTCCGCAGAAATGGGCATCTGGCTGGACAAAATCCAGGCCGGAAACCTCTACGTCAACCGCGGCATCACCGGTGCGATCGTCCAGCGCCAGCCGTTCGGTGGCTGGAAGAAGTCGGCCGTCGGCGCCGGAACCAAGGCTGGTGGACCGAACTACCTCATCGGCCTGGGCAGCTGGCTCCCCGCCGAAGCCAAGGCCAAGCGCGGCACCGTCCTCCAGGGTGCCGCCGCTCAACTCCTTGCTGCCGCCAAGTCCGCTGATGTGACCGCCGAGGAACTCCAGACCCTTCAGCAGTCGCTCTTCAGCGACGCCGTAGCCTGGGAATCCGAATTCGGAACGACCAAGGACGTCTCGGCCCTGACCGCCGAGCGCAACGTCTTCCGCTACCGCTCCCTCCCGGTGACCATCCGCCTTTCCGAAGGCGAGCGGCTCGCTGAGCTGATCCGTGTTGTAGCAGCCGGCGCCGTGGCGGGCTCGAAGCTGACGGTGAGCTCCGCCGTCGTACTTCCTGACGCCGTGGTGACCGTGTTCGCGAACCTGGGCGTCAGCGTTCGGATCGAGGACGACGCCGCGTGGCTGGCTCGTGCAGCAAAGTTCGACGCCGGCCGCATCCGCCTGATCGGTGGCGACTTCGCCGCGCTGAGCGCGGCAATGGGTGGCCGTCCTGACGTCGCGGTCTACCACGGCGCTGTGACCCAGGCCGGCCGGATCGAGATGCTCCCGTTCCTCCGCGAGCAGGCTGTGTCCATCACGGCGCACCGCTTCGGCACCCCGAACCACCTCTCGGACCACCTGATCTAGGGGTGGCCGCGGAAGGCCGGGTGGGACGGATTCGCTCCGACCTGCCCGGCCTTCGTCGTTGTCGCTCAGTCAGCCCATCAGGCCGCGTAGCCGAGCCTCTGCAACCTGCGCCGGGCGGCCTGCTCACTTGGGCCATGGGAACCCAAGGCAAACCGGACCATTGCCAGTACCACCCTGGCCGCAGTGATCACAGGCAGGGGGACCGGGCCTATCCGGGCGCGACGAAGGCCCAGTAGTTCCCGGTACTTCGGTTCGAGGCTTGCGACGGCGGCCGCGAACAGGACGGTGTAGCCGGGCTTGAGGAGCGGGCTCAGTGGGGGATGCCGGATGAACCACACCGTCTCGGCAAGCCGTTCATCGGCCCGCAGCACCCCCGAGGCATACCATTGCTCCAGTTCGTCACGGACCTGGGCTTCGGTGACCGGAGGATCTGTCACTCCCATAAGCCTGCCGGCTGCGGCCCATTCGCGGACGTACGCGTCGGCTCCGCCGGGGATGGGCCGGCCCCAAATGCGGTTTGCGGTGATGAAGGAGTCGGCGTACGTGACGTGAACCCAGCGGAGGAGTACGGGATCGTTGGCCGCGTATTCGCGCCGGACGCCGTTGCCGTCCAGGTAGGTCCCGCGGACGCGCTCATGGATCCGGCGGACCACCGCCGTGGCTGATTCGGCGGCCTCCGTGGAACCGTAGGTCACCGTGAAGATCCACCTGACGGTATTTGCCAGCCGGCCCAGGGGATCCTTTTGGAAGCCGGAGTGCTCGTACACCCCTGCAAGTGCCCCGGGGTGCAGGGCCTGCATCAACAGGACCCTGATCCCGGCCACGATGGTTGCCACGTGGCCGTGAACCGCCCAGACGGCCGAACCCGGAAGGTGATATCCGGCGTCGTTCCCCTCCGCAAGGCGCGGCACCCACTCAGGCGGCGTCCCCGACGTCCCGGTGAACGTGCGCTGGAGTTCGTGGCGGTACTCCGTGAGGTAATTCCTCATGCATCCCATGAGACCGCGCTTTGGCGGACGTGTACAGGGGGAGTTTTCGTACAGCTAATGCCCTTATGAGCGGCTCATAAGGGCATTAGCTGTACAAAAACTACGCGGTGGTGCGGCGTCGGGAAGGTACCGCCGCCACCAGCAAGGCGGCAATCGCGACGGCGGCACTCAGGATGAGTCCCGGACGGTACTGTTCCAGCATTGCCTGGGCGCTGACGGTCCCGGCAGCTTGGCCGTGGCCGCTGACCAGCGCTGTGGTGACGGCCAGGACCAGCGCGGCACCAACCTGTGTGCTGGTTTGGATCAGCCCTGCAGCCAGGCCCTGTTCCGAGTCCTTGATTCCGGCCGTGGCCTGCACGTTGATGGACGGGAAAGCCAGGGCAAAACCGATACCCAGAAGGACCACCGACGGCAGGATGTCCAGCGCGTAGTTCGGTGTGGTGCCTACCCGGAGGAACAGGACATACCCAAGGCCCAGTGCGGTGAGGCCGGTGAGGATCAGCTGCGTGGCTCCGAATTTCTCAATGAGCCGGTCGGCGAACGGCGCGCTGGTGGCCACCAACAGCCCGGCAGGCAGCAAGGCCAACGCCATCCCCAGCGGAGTCCAGCCGAGCACGGACTGCAGGAACATGGTGACGATGAACTGGAAGCTCAGGTAGGAGCCGAAGAGCCCGACTGCGCTGAGGTTGGCCCGGGCTACCCAGCCCTCCTTGAGGATGCCGAAACGGATCAGCGGGTGCTTGACCTTGTTTTCGATGACGGCGAATGCTGTCAGCACTGCGGCAGAGACTGCGAATCCGGCGATTGTTGCCACAGATCCCCAGCCCTGCTCAGGTGCTGAAACCAAGGTGTAGACCAGGCCGAGCATGCCCAGCGCCAGGGTCACGGCGCCCCAGATATCGTGGCCGCTGTCTTCCGCCGATGGCTTGTCCTTGGGGATGAATTTCATGCCCAGCAGGACAACCACGACGGCGATGGGCACCGAGACCAGGAATGTCCAGCGCCAGCTCAGGCTGGTCATGAGGCCGCCGACTACAAGGCCAAGCGAGAATCCGCTGGCGCCGAAGGTGGTGAAGATGGAGAGCGCCTTGTTCCGGGCGCGGCCCTCGGCGAAGTTGGTGGTGATGATGGAGAAGCCGGTGGGCGCTGTGAAAGCGGCAGCCAGGCCTTTGACGAACCGCGTTGCGATCAGGATCGCGGGGTCGTCCACCAAGCCGCCCAAGAGGGACGCCGCGGCGAAGACCGTCAAGGCGATCAGGAAGATTCGACGGCGGCCCAACAGGTCCGCAAGACGGCCGCCGAGGAGCAAGAGGCTGCCGTAGCCAAGGACGTAGGCGGAGACGATCCATTGCAGGGAGTCGGTCCCGAGGTTGAGTTCATGTCCGATGGAGGGCAGGGCAACGCCAACCATGGAGACATCCAGCCCGTCGAGGGCAAGGACGGTGCACACGACCATCAGCAGCAGCCACTGGGCCCGCGTCCAGCGGACGGCTGTTGCTGCTGAAGCCAAGAGTGGCTCGGCAGAGGTTTTGAGGGTGGTGGGTGAGGTCATGCGATCAATCTATATGACACGTCATTCAATGACAAGGAATATGACGCGGAATCTTATGACGTTGATTTTATATGGCTAATGGCCTAGAATGGGGGCATGGCAACGACGCGTGACCGCCAGCTGGAAGACCGTCAATTGGTTGAGCAGTGGCGCAGCATCCAGGGCTCCTACTTCCGCACCGCAGGAGCAATCGACCGCGCCCTGGAAGCCCAGTTCGATATCGGGCTGAATGAGTTCGAAATCCTGGATCTGGTAGCCGACAGCGAAGAATCCTCGTGCCGCATGAAGTCGCTGGGGGAGCGGACGCCCATGACGCAGAGTGCCGTCTCCAAGGTGGTCGACAGGCTGGAAAAGGCCGGTCTCGTCTCCCGCCAAACCTGCGAGGAAGACCGCCGCTCGCTGTTCCTGGAACTTACCGAGGCAGGCCGGGCGCTCCACGCGACCGCCGCCGTCGAACACCGCGCGTTGCTCAAGGAAAACCTGGGCTGAAGCGGCTTCAGCAAACCTCAAGATGTCTTGAGCAAAAACTGATCCAACCTTTCGCTTCATGGCCCCCGCGAAGCCTTTATTTCTGGTGTGATTCCCGCAAGAATGGTGCTTGCACGCCAGGCTGGGGTTTGGTGCCGCTGGCTTTGGGGAGTGTTTTGTGGGCAAGCATCATGAATCAGACCGGGCGATCGACTTGGTCCGCACTGAAAAATTCCGCCGCGTTCTTATCGCCGGATGCCTCGCGGTCCTGGCCTTCTTCGCTTTTGGCTTCCAGCCGCTCACAGCCGTTCCCACGGGAACCGTGGACGGAACACTGGCCCAAGGCGTCGTCGGACCCACAGCGTTGGGAAGCCTCACGCCTCCCGAGGCTGAAACCATGGTCATCGACCCTACCCAGGCAGCCCCTGAACAAACGCCGGGAACGCCCATGGTCTACTTTGACCGTGCGATGGTCCGGACGGTGGGCAAAGACGGCTCCACAGGCCTGACGGTAGCCTCGGCTGGCATGTCCCGGCCCCCGGCGGGCAGCTTGTATGCGCCCCTTGAGGTGCTCAATCCCAGTTCCCCTTACGGGTACCGCTACAGCCCCCTGACGGGACTGGCCGGAGAGTTCCACTGGGGACAGGACTACGCTGCCGCCTGCGGAACGCGGGTCTACGCAGCCGACGCCGGCGTGGTCCGCGCTGTCGGCTGGCACATCTGGGGCGGCGGAAACCGTGTGGAGATCGAACACGGCAACGGCCTGGTCACCACCTACAACCACCTGCAGGACATCGGCGTGACGCAGGGCCAGTCGGTCCGCGTCGGCGAGGTCATCGCCGAGGTCGGTACCACTGGCTGGTCCACCGGCTGCCACCTCCACTTCGAAACCATCGTGAACGGGCTCCACACCAATCCCAACGGCTGGACGTACCTGCCCATCAAGCAAGTCGACCCACTGCAGCCCATGACGTTCGTGAACTACCAGCCGGGAGTTGGCACCGGAAGTTCCGCGCCGCAGTGGGCAGTCCCCGTGGCCGACGGCACCAACCGCGCCGTCATCGGCGGCGAGCATGAGGAACCCGTGGCTCCACCCGTCGTGGTCCCGCCGGTCACCTCGGTGAACACGCCGGGCCCCGTTGTCCCCGCGCCGTCGCAAACCACGACGCCGGTTCCGTCACCGTCCGTAACGTCGACACCGACGGTCACGCCGACGCCGACAGTCACGCCGACGCCGACGGTCACGCCGACGCCGACGGTCACCCCGACGCCGACGGTCACCCCGACGCCGACGACAACGACCACGGCTCCAGTCGCCCCGACTGAGCAGGCGCCAACTGTCCAGACACCAACAGAACAGACGCCAACTGTCCAGACACCAACGGTGCAGTCGGCCGTCGCGCCGCCACCCGCCGTCGTCGAGCCTCTCGCACCTGTACCGCCCGCACCGGCACCTCCCGCTCCCGCGCCGGTAGTCGTGGAGCCTGCTCCGGTGGTGGCCCCCGTAGTTCCAGCGGTGACGCAGACCGTGGCGCCCGCTCCGACGCCCGTGGCTCCGGCACCCGCACCAACACCGGTGGCCGTCCTCCCGTCGGCACTGCCGGTTGTCACGCTTCCGCCCGGCTACGTCCTGATCGCACCGGACCTGGTCCAGAGGCCGGACGGCGTGATCGTGCCGTTGTCCACGCTCATCCTTCCTGCGCCCTAAAACGCCACAAAGCCCGGGAATTTTCGCGGCCTCAGGCCAGCTCCCGTAAGCTCGATGGCGGCGATCCCGCCAGCCGACGACGTCAGGAAGCGAATCCCATGACCAGCCTCTACAGCATTCCCCTCACCTTCAACGATGGCACCGAAGCGGACTTCGGCCGGTTCGAGGGGAAGGCGGTGCTGGTGGTCAACGTCGCTTCGGAATGTGGCTACACCCGCCAGTACGCCGGCCTGGAAGAGCTGTACGGCAAATACCGCGGTCAAGGACTCGAGATCCTCGGCGTGCCCTGCAACCAGTTCGGTGGACAGGAGCCAGGCGCCGATGCGGAAATCGCAGAGTTCTGCGAGCGGAATTTCGGCGTAACCTTCCCGTTGACCAGCAAGGCGAACGTCCTGGGCAAGGAGCAGCACCCGCTCTTCGCTGAGCTCACCCGGGACGACGACGGGCAGCCGGTCAAGGTGAAGTGGAACTTCGAAAAGTTCGTCATCAACCGCGAGGGCGAACTTGTAGGACGGTTCCCATCCGCAGTGGAGCCTGACTCCGAAGACCTTTTGAAAGCAGTGGAAGAAGCATTGGCCTAAGCCGGAAAACCTGAAGGGAGGAAAGTAATTTTCCAACATTCCGCCGGAAATTAGCCAGTTGTTGGCTTGTTGTCTGGTTGGATTGGCCCTACTGGATTGACACGGGAGACGCCGTCTCCCACCAAACGCTAAGGCAAGCTATGGAGCTCATCGAGGCAGAGTACCCCAAACCAGGTCATGTGCTGTTGCACTTGAGCGATCTTCACCTGGTGGGTGGTCCAGGCACGCTCCACGGCTCTGTTGACAGCGCAGCCAGGCTCCAGGAGATCTGCCGGCAGATCGTTGGCTCCCGGATCAAGCCCGAGGCCATCATCTTCACCGGTGACCTCGCGGACAAGGGCGAGCTCGAAGCCTACCAACGCCTCCGCGCCATGATCGAGCCGGTTTGCGACGCACTCGGTGCCAAAGCCATCTGGGCCATGGGCAACCACGACAACCGGGCCAACTTCCGCACCGCCTTCCTGGACGCATCGGAGGCCAGCCGGCCCCAGGACCCCGTTGACCGCAGCTACTTCGTCAACGGGCTCCGCATCATCACCCTGGACACCACGGTCCCCGGGTACCACTACGGGGAATTGTCGGACTCCCAGCTTGAGTGGCTGGCCTCGGAACTGGCTACGCCGGCACCGGACGGCACCATCCTCGCGCTGCACCACCCGCCTGTTCCCTGCGTGCAGGACCTCGCGGTCCTGGTGGAGCTCCGCGGCCAAGCTGCCCTGGCCGCCGTCGTCCGTAATACGGACGTCCGCACCATCCTGGGTGGCCACCTGCATTACTCGACGACGGCGAGCTTCGCCGGCATCCCGGTGTCGGTCGCCTCAGCAACGTGTTACACCCAGGACCTCGGGGTGCGTGCGGGAGGTCAAAGGGGACGCGACGGCGCTCAGTCCTACAACATGATCCACGTCTACGAACACACCATTGTCCATTCGGTGGTTCCCATGTCCGGCGGGGTCACTGTCGGCGAACCCGTGGACGCGGACGAGGTCCAGCGGCGACTGGCCGCGGCCGGCATCCGCATTCCGCACGAATCGCGGGTGGGCGCGCACACCTCACCCGGAATTTTGACGTCGTCCCTGCCGGTTACTTCTCCCAGGGTGCCTTGACGGGGAAGTACTTCTCCAGGAAGTCGGTCACCAGCTCGGCGCGTTCGTTCGCCTCCACTTCCGGGAAGCTGCCGTCGTTGAGGCAGAAGAAGTCCATGTGGCGCTTGGCCAGCAGCTTGGGCAGGTAGTGCAGTCCGGCCCACATCGTTGAATCCACGTAACGGACCTTGGCAGCGGTTTGCGTGACTGCGCGGCCGGTGAGCAAGGCGTAGTAGTGGTACAGCGAGTTGGTGACCGAGATGTTGTCCGCGGCGCGGAAACGGCTGGCCGCGGTCTTGGCGAACTCTGCGGGGAATTCCTTCTCCATCTGGGCCACCACGCTGCGCCGCAGGGGAGCGGCGGTGTGCTCCAGGTGCCTGGTGGTGATCCTGCCGAAACGTTCCCAGAGAAGTTTGCGGTTGACGCGGGCCGCGTTCTCAAAGCCGCTGCGCTCGGCGTCGTTTTCGCCCAGTCCGATCCGGGTGTCGGCCTCGATGAACTTGGTGATCCCACCGGGCGTGAAGAACATGTCCGGTCCCACCGGACGGCCAAAGAACATGTCGTCGTTGGAGTACAGGAAGTGCTCGGACAGGCCTTCGATGTGGTGGAGCTGGCACTCCACTGCCTGGGAATTGTGGGTGGGCAGGACCGAAGGATCGGCGAAGAACTCCTCGCTCCGGACGATCGTCACAGCGGGGTGGTCCGCCAGCCATTCCGGGGCCGGAGAATCGGTGGCGATGAAGATCCTGCGGATCCATGGCGCGAACATGTGGACCGAACGCAGCGCATACTTCAGCTCGTTGATCTGCCGGAAGCGGGCCTCGTGGTCATCGCCTTCGCCCAACACGGCGTTGGCCTGCTGGGCGCGCCTCCGGGCGATGTATTCGGGGTCGCTGCCATCCACCCAGGAGAAAACGATGTCAATGTCGAAGTCGATGTCGCTGGCGTGGTCAGCGAACATGTTCTCGATGGTTGGCCAGGAAAGCCCGTGCCGCTGGACTGTGCCGCGGACGGCGTCCTGCCGGAGCATGGTGCGGCGGGTCAGGGAATTCTCCACGGGCAGTTCCAGGTGGTCGCCCTCGAACCTCCAAAGCTCAAGCTGCACGCCCAGTGCGGGGCCGTACCAAAGTCCGCCGCCGATCTCGACGCGGGGCCGGTACAAGCGGAAGATCCGGGCCTTGCGGTTGGCGGTGAGGTCGCCATCGGCCACCAGCATGGAGGTCTTCTTCTTGGCGTCCACTGTCATCGAGTAGAAGGGCTCATTCCGGAACGCCGTGACCAGTGCCTTGCGGACGTCCTTGCGTGATTCCCAGTCGACGGCGATGACAGGCCGCTCGTCGTTGCCGCGCACCAGGATGAAATCGATGCCGGCAGCATCCAGGGCCGCCCGTACGGCCAGGAGATCGGAGACCATGGCCTGTTGCGGGGTCAGGTCGCTGTTGATCAGGGCGTACCGCCCACGGTGACGAACGACGTCGGACCTGTGCCTGAGATGCGCGACGACGGACGGCGAGACCGCCTCCGCAATCGTGTCCTCTTCGACGGAAGGGCTGCCGTGGTAAATCGGATCGACCTGTGCTTGTGTGATGGCTGTTTCTCCGGGATCGTCGGTGTTACTGGGGTTGGTGGTGCAGTGCCGCTGCTAGATGGCCAAGGCCTCGCGCCAGCTGCGGAGGAATGCTCCGCCGGCGTCGTCGTGGATCACGTCCTCCGCCAGTTCCAGGTCGGCGGCGGTAAGAATGCTGTAGGGCTTCACCGGTACGCCGTCTGCGGGCCGGACATCCACGTGCTTCACGTCGTGGTCGTTGTGGTGCAGCCAGTCTGCCATGGCGTAGTCGGTTCGGGAATCACCCACTGTCCGCCAGGAGAGCGGCGTGATGCCCTGGGCGGCCAGGAGTTCAACGGCCCGGCTCGCTCCCAGGTCCTTGCCCAGGCGGACCGACTCGATGTCCGTGGAGATGATGGTGGGGTCAAGGCGGTAGTCCGCAGTGTCGTCGGACTCAGGTGCGTGATGGTCCAGGATGGCGGCGCGGAGGCCATGCCGTCCCATGATGCCCAAAGCGTCGGCGTCGAAGAGCTTCTGCTCCGCCAGGTAGTCCGCGCTGGACACGTCCAGGTGCTGCTCCACGGAGACCATGGCACGCTTTGTCTCGTCGAAGAACATGTGTGTGGAGTAATCCTCGGCCACCAGCCTGCGGATGTCGTCGCCGTAGGCTTTGGGTACCGCGAGTTCGTGGTCCACGTGGATGGGACCCGGGCCTTCAGCGGTGTAGCTGAACCACACGGCGCCCTTCTCGCAAATGGCGTGGATCACCGTGTCCGCGGGCATCCCCGCAGCGATCATGGGTTCCATGACCTGCTGGGCGATGAACGCGTCTGAGCGGCCGGTATTGAAGATGACAGGGATCCCCGCTGACGCCAGCGCCACCATGTCGGCGATGATGTCCGGTTTGACGTCGCGTGTCACGGGGCTGGCGATGGGCCCATCCACATCCAGCAGCAAAGCCAGTGGGGGCTCGGTGCGGGCAGCGGTCCGGTCGGTACCTTGGATCGGTTGGGTCATGCCCCTATTCTGTCAGTCCCGCAGACTCCCCACACAGCTGTGACGTCTGTGACGCCACGACGGCGGTTAGTCACCTTTTGGCTACAACCTTCCTGTGCTGCGGGTCACAAGTTCCGTTACGGCGGCATCTTCCATAGGCTTGCAGGGTGATCTTCAAAGCTGTGGGCGAGGGACGCCCGTACCCTGACCATGGATACTCCGCGCCGAGGGACTGGGCGGCCCTGCCCCCGCGCCCTGTCCGGCTGGATGACCTGGTCACTACCAAACGGACCTTGGACCTGGAGGCGTTGCTGGCTGAAGACTCCACGTTCTTTGGAGATCTGTTCCCGCACGTCGTCCAGTACCAGGGCGTGATGTACCTCGAAGACGGCCTTCACCGGGCGGTCCGCACGGCACTGCACCAACGCACGGCCATCCACGCACGCGTATTGGTGATCGATGGCTAGGCTGTCCGGCCCGGACCAGGGTAGTTCCCGGCCAAAAAAACGTAAGCGTCCCAAGGATGTGACGCAGCTTCACGGCCACCACGTGGTGACAGGGCCCGAGCTCCGGGCAACGTTTGCCGACGACGCTCCGGTGCGCCGCGGCAGTTTCGGTCGTCGCTTGTTCCATGGAATCGTCCTTGTCCTGCTGCTCGGCGTGATAGCAGCAGGCGCAGTCGGCGCCTGGGCGGTCATGAACGGCGTCATCAAGGTCCCGACGGCGATTGCCAGCAAAGCCCCAACGAGCCTTTGCCCTTCCACCACGTTCGACTACGTGCCCAATGACACCGTCCAGCTCAATGTCCTCAATGCCACGTCCCGCGGCGGGCTGGCTGCGACGGTGGCCGATCAGTTCACTGCGCGTGGTTACAAGGTGGCATCCGTGGGCAACAGCGAAACCGCCTACTCAGGCATCGGCGTGGTGGTCTCCGGGGTCAAGGGCCAGGCGGCTGCCTTTAACGTCCAGCGCAACATAGCCGGCACGGACTATTTCCAGGACAACCGGGAAGACGAGTCCGTGGATGTCATCATCACCCCTGGCTATGAGGGCCTGGTGGAACCGCAACTGGTGGACCAAACCCCCGGCAAGCTCCTGTGCCCCCGCGAGGAACTGCGGATCGCCGACAACTCCAAGTGGCCCATCATCCCGACGCGACCCGCGGGGCAGTAGGCAAAACCCCGTGCAGTAAGCCAGGCCCCGGAGTCAGGCTGTTGGCGTGGCATCGGCCAGCAGGACTGGCCTGCCGGCCTCGTCGAAACGCGCGCCGGCGCCCAACTGGATAAAGTGCACAGTCTGCGCTGTCTGGGCTTCTTGCGCGGCAAGAAGCCCGACGTCGGAGGCCGGGGCCGGTGGGGGCGTCCCGCCGTCGGGCGTCCGGTTGCGTCGCGCCGCGCTGGCGGACAGCGTGCCGTGGATGAGCCGCGCGAGCTGGGCGACGTCGATGTCCGGAAGGTAGCCCTGCCGGACGCCATCCTGGAGGATGTCCTGGAGCAGTGTGTTGAGCTCCCCAACATGGTCGGCGAGCTTGGCGAAGGATCCGGGGGAGAGTACGGCGGCCATGGCCGGGCCCGGGGGCAGGTGGCGGCGGCTAAGGTCCTCCACCTGGGCGCGGACGTAGAGTGCCAGGCGATCCACCGGGTTCTCCAGCGCAGCCAGTGAGTCCCGGAGGTCCACGATGAAGCGTTCCGTCTCGTCCAGGGCGTACGCGATGAGAAGCTGCTCCATGTCCGCGTAATAGTTGTAGACGGCCGTGCGGCCAACGCCGGCGTGGCGGGCAACATCGGTCATTGTCAGTCCGGGCAGGCCATGGGTAAAGAGGAGCTCGCCAAAGGCCGTGAGAATCCGACGTTGGGTCGCGGCGCGTTGGGCAGCGTTCGTGGCGGCCGTGATCCTGGGCATATAGACACTTTACAGTGATCTGTCAGCAAACCGGCTCCCGGCGCGGTAGCGGCTACACCGGACGGTAACATCGTGCACAAGGGAAAACCGGGAACATCGCAGCAAGGGGGCGTCTTGCGCGCAACGGTCAAGGATGTAGCGCGCCGCGCGGGGGTCTCACCCAAAACGGTCTCGAATGTCATGAACGGAATCGTGCCCGTCAGTGAGCCTACGCGGCTCAGGGTAGAGCAGGCCATGCAGGACCTGGACTACGTCCCGAATCTTTCCGCACGTGGACTGCGCAACGGACGCTCGGGTGTTATCGGCTTGGCGCTGCCGAACCTCGGCACGCCTTTCTCCGCGGAACTTGCCCAGTGCGTTGTTGAAGTTGCCCACGCCCAGGGATGGAGCGTGCAGATCGAGGAAACGGGCTCCGATCACCAGCGTGAACAGGAATTGATGACGCGGGCCCGCGCCAACCTGATCGATGGGCTGATCCTCAATCCCGTGGTGCTGGATGAGAGTGCGGTAAGGGTTGGCGTCGCATTGCCTCCCGTGGTCCTGCTGGGTGAAGTGTCCCAGGAGCTGGCAGATCGCGTGTACGTGGACAGCTTTGCCGCAGCACGCGATATGACCTTGGCCTTGGCCCGGCCCGGGCGGCGGCGTATTGCGGTGCTCGGCATCAACCGGGGAAGGAAATCGGCCACGGCCATCCAGCGGACCCAGGGGTACGAAGCGGCCCTGCTCTCCCTGGGTATTCCCAAGGACGAATCCCTGATGATCGCCTGCGAGGAGTGGACCCCGGTGTCTGCGGCCCGGGCCCTCACGCGCTATCTCGAAACCAACCCGCTGCCGGAGGCGCTCTTCTGCTTCACCGACTCCATGGCCTTGGGTGCCCTGAATGCCCTGTGGAAACGGGGAGTGCGCGTTCCGGAAGATATTGCCGTTGCGGGCTTCGATGACATTGCCGATGGCCGGTTGGCCATACCGCCGCTCAGCACGGTGTCCTTTGACAAGCGGACCATCGCCAGCGAGGCCCTGCGCCTGCTTACCGAGCGCATGGCGGACAGGGGCCATGCCCAACGCATTGTGTCCGTCCCGTACACGATTGAAGAGCGGGACAGCAGCCGCTGAAAGTGCCGCATAAGTAAAATTGTTCGCGCTAACAATTTTCCTTGCCCTGCACATTACAACGATGTAATGTGAGAGCTGCGTCACCCCTGGGCCACCTTTTACCCGTGCGAGGAGACGCGACGGATCCGGACTTTAGTGCAGCAGTGTGTGTCCTTTCAGCGGACCCTTCCAAAGGAGTGACGGGTGAAGCAGTTTGAATCTTTGACCGGGAGAAGTTTGTCCCGGAGACAGTTATTGACAGGCTCGGCGCTGCTTGGCGGCGGGCTTCTTGCTACTGGCCTTACCGGGTGCGGCGGAGCAGCCGGAGCCGCGTCCACGCAGACCATCAACTTCTGGCATCTCCTCTCCGGGGGAGACGGCGTCAAGATGCAGGCCATGATCGCCAATGCCAACCAGGCCAATCCGGACTTCAAAGTACATCCCACGGTTTTGGCCTGGGGCGCGCCGTACTACACCAAGCTGGCCATGGCGTCGGCAGGAGGACGTCCACCCGAAGTCGCCATCATGCATGCCAGCCGGGTACCCGGCTATGCCCCCGGTGGCCTCATTGAGCCTTGGGACCTGGCCCTGTTGGCCGAAAACGGCATCACGCCGGAGAACTTTGCTCCGCGCATCTGGGAAAAGAGCCAGCAAGACGGAAAAGTGTTCTCCCTCGCGCTGGATTCACACCCCTTCATCATGTTCTACAACACAGACATAGCCGGGAAAGCCGGGCTGTTGGAAAGCAACGGCCAGTTGGGGGAGGTCAGCACCCCTGAGGAGTTCAAGGCCATGGCGCTGGAGATGCAAAAGGTCACCAAAGCCCACGGCCTCTCCTTTGGCTACCTGAACCTAGGCTCGCAAATGTGGCGGTTGTTCTACACGCTCTACAAACAGCACGGCGCGGAGATTGTGCTGACTCCCGGCCAACCCATGCAGGCTGAGCGGGACGCGGCCATTGAATCTCTGGAGTTCATGGCCTCGCTCTTTGATGACACCATCGCGGCCAAGGGCAACGACATCAATACGGGCATCGCCGAGTTTGTCCGGGGCGACTCGGGGATGCTGTTCAGCGGTGGCTGGGAGCTGCCAACGATGAAGAAGGCAAAGCTGCCGGTGGATGCCCTCACCATTCCCACTCTCTACGGAACGCCCGCTTCCTACGCCGACTCGCATTCCTTCGTCCTTCCCCGCCAGCTCGTGGCCGATGAAGAGAAGCGGAAGGACACGTACAAGTTCGTCAGTGACATCCTGAAGGGCTCTTTGTCGTGGGCTGAGGCGGGCCATATCCCGGCGTACCAGCCGGTGGTGCAATCGCAGGCCTACAAGGAGCTCTCACCACAAGTCCACTACGCCAACGCGGCGGACATCATCGCCTACGACCCCGAGGCCTGGTTCAGCGGATCGGGTTCGGACTGGCAGAACTATTTTGCCGAGTACATCCAGAACGTACTTCTGGGGCGCACCAAAGCAGCTGAGGGGTGGGACGGCTTCGTGGGCCGCACCAACGACCTTCTATCCCGGCCCAACCCGGTCTGACCGGCACAGCACACCGAGCGACAAAGGAGTCCTTCATGAGTTCCTCTACAGTGTCCCGGCAGGCCCGCCAGCTACGGACAACACCCGCCCCCGGCATCAAGACCGGGCCCTCCCTGCGAAGCAGCAGGAACAACGTCAGTGGCTGGGCGTTCGCCGCCCCGTTCCTCGTGTTCTTCCTGGTCTTCCTCGTCTGGCCGATCCTGTACGGCTTCTACATGAGCCTGACAGGCAAGTCCCTCACGGGCGCCAACGACGCCCTCATCGGTTTTTCCAACTACTCCGAAGCTTTTGCCGACGCCGGGATGTGGCGTTCCCTGGGCAACACGCTCTACTTCACGGTGATCAGCACGGTTCCACTGGTGCTGGTGGCGTTGGTGATGGCGGCGTTGCTGAACATCGGCCTTCCCGCCCAGTGGCTCTGGCGGCTTTCCTACTTTGCCCCTTTCCTCCTCGCGTCCACGGTTGTCTCCCTGTTCTTCGTCTGGATGTACAACCCGCAGCTTGGCCTGATCAACGATTTCCTGTCCAAGTTCGGCATCCCGAAGGTCGGCTGGCTGAACGATCCCAATGTGGCCATGTGGTCCATCGTGATCGCAACGCTCTGGTGGACAGTGGGATTCAACTTCCTTCTGTACCTGGCAGCCATGCAGAACATCCCCGCCCAGCACTACGAAGCGGCATCGCTGGACGGCGCCGGGGCCTGGCGGCAATTCTTCTCCATCACGCTGCCGCAGCTGACCCCCACCACGGTGATGATCGTGTTGCTCCAGATCCTGGCATCGCTGAAGGTCTTTGACCAGATCTACCAGATGACATCCGGTGGTCCGGGCGGATCAACCCGTCCGGTGGTCCAGTACATCTTCGAAACCGGGTTTACCGGATACCGGCTGGGATATTCCGCAGCCATCTCCTATATCTTCTTCGGACTGATCGTGCTGGTCTCCGCCCTGCAGTTCGTCATCACCCGCCGCAGGAGCGCATAGCCATGGCAAATACAACACTCACCCGTTCCGTCCAGCGGCGTGCCGGCTCCGGCCAGGTCATCCGCCAGCCACGCAAGAAGCTGACAGTAGGAAAAGTCGCCGCCATCGTGGTGGCCGCTGTCCTCGCGGTGCTCTGGTTGGTTCCCTTCGCCTGGGCAACCGTCACCGCTTTCAAGTCCGAAACGGATGCGTCAGCGTCCAAAGTCAGTTGGGTACCGCCGTCGGGCTTTACGTTCGATGCCTTCGTCAACGTCTTCCAGGCCGGCAACATCCCGCTCTGGACGTGGAACTCGCTGTACACCTCCGCCGCCATCACCCTTGTGACCCTGGTGATCTCCGCCTTCATCGCCTACGCCCTGTCCAGGATTGAGTTCAAGGGCAAGAAAGTGCTGATGACGGCGATCATCGCCAGCATCATCGTGCCACCACCGGTGCTGATGATTCCGCTCTTCTACCAAATGCTCGCGTTCAAGATGATCGATACCCCGTGGGCCATCATCCTCCCGCAGGTGATCCACCCCGCCATGGTGTTTGTCCTTAAGAGGTTCTTCGACCAGATTCCGCATGAACTCGAGGAAGCAGCAGTGATGGACGGAGCCAGCCGGCTCAGGATCTTCCTGCAGATCATCCTCCCGTTGTCCCGGCCGATCCTGGCCGCCGTCGCGATCTTTGTGTTCATCGGCGCGTGGAACAACTTCCTGTGGCCGTTCATCGCCACCAACGACGACTCCTTGCTGACCCTCCCTGTAGGCCTGCAAACCATCAAGAGTGCCTACGGCGTGCAGTACGCGCAGAACATGGCCTCTGCGTTGCTGGCGGCACTGCCGCTGATCGTCGTCTTCCTGTTCTTCCAGCGCCAGATCATCAAGGGCATTTCCACCACCGGCCTCGCCGGCACGTGACCGGCACCCACGGCAGAACAACAGTTTCAGAAAACAACCAAGGAGATTCATGTCCCGCGCACGCATCACCCTCGACCGCGACTTCACGGTTGGAGAAGTACCCCGCCGCCTCTTCGGCTCCTTCGTGGAGCACATGGGCCGCTGCGTCTACACCGGCATCTACGAGCCCGGACACCCCGAGGCAGACGAGCAAGGCTTCCGCCAGGACGTCCTGAAGCTCGTCAAGGAACTCGGCGCCACCGTCATCAGGTATCCCGGCGGCAACTTCGTCTCGGGCTACAACTGGGAGGACGGGATCGGCCCGCGCGAAAACAGGCCCCGCCGCCTCGACGGCGCCTGGCACACCGTGGAGACCAACGCGTTCGGCCTGCACGAGTTCGTGGACTGGTCCAAGCAGGCCGGCACGGAAATCATGGAAGCCATCAACCTGGGCACCAAGGGAGTCGAAGAAGCCCGCGCCATCGTTGAGTACTCCAACCACCCCGGCGGCACCTACTGGTCGGACCTCCGCGTCAAGAACGGCCACAAGGACCCGTTCGACATCAAACTCTGGTGCCTGGGCAACGAGATGGACGGGCCGTGGCAGATCGGGCACAAGACGGCCGACGAATACGGCCGCCTGGCCCAGGAAGCCGCCAAGGCCATGCGTTACGTGGATCCGTCCATTGAACTCGTGGCGTGCGGCAGCTCCAATTCCCGTATGCCCACGTTCGGGGACTGGGAGCAGACTGTCCTCACGCACACCTATGACGAGGTGGACTACGTTTCCCTCCACGCCTACTACTTCGAAGAAGAAGGCGACGTCGGCAGCTTCCTGGCGTCCGCCGTCGACACCGACTATTTCATTGAGTCAGTGATCGCTACGGCCGATTCCGTGCGGGCCAAGGGCAAGCACAAGAAGCACATCAACTTGTCCTTCGACGAGTGGAACGTCTGGTACCAGCGCGGCCGGGATACCGAGGACCAGCTGCGCAACATCGTCAAGGGCCCGTGGCGCGAACACCCGCGGGTCATCGAGGACAAGTACAACGTCACTGATGCCGTGGTGGTGGGTACGCTGCTCAACTCGCTGCTGCGCCATGGCGACCGCGTGAAGATCGCCAACCAGGCACAGCTGGTCAACGTGATCGCGCCGATCCTGTCCGAGGAGAACGGGCCGGCCTGGAAGCAGACCATTTTCCACCCGTTCGCCCGGATGGCAGAGCTCGCCAAGGGCCAGATCCTGCGGCTCTCCGTTGATTCGGACAAGTACTCGAATGACCGTTTCGGGGACACGGACCTCGTGGACGTCAGCGCCACGTGGAACGAGGAAACGGGCCGGGTTGCCTTGTTCTTCGCGAACCGCGGCCTGGAAGAAGCGGCCGACGTCGAGACTGCCCTGCGCGGCTTCGACGCCCGGCAGGTGGTTCGCGCCGAGGTCCTGGAAATTCCCGACGGCGGCGACCGCTTCACCATCAACAGCCAGGACCAGCCGGACCGGGTGGGGCTCAAACCGCTGGACGGCGTGAAGGCGACTGGTTCGGAACTGCGCCTGACGCTGCCCGCACTGTCCTGGGCCGTCGTCGAGCTTGAAGTGGCGAAAGCCTAGCGCTCGCCGTTGAAGAAGCAACGCGGGGTCACTTATGGCCTATCCCGAGGGGGATTATGGGCCATAAGTGACCCCGCGTTGCGTTAAATGCTGCAGCCGTCCGGGCCGCAGGCCTCGGCGTCGGAAGCGCCCACCGGGATCAGGGGGTTGGCTTCCTGCCAGGCCTGGTTCAGTGCCTGGCTGAAAAGGTCGGCGGGCTGGGCACCGGAGATGCCGTACTTGCGGTCGATGACGAAAAACGGGACGCCGGTGACGCCGATGGCGCGGGCCTCGTTGATGTCCTCATTGACTTCGTCCGTGAATTTGTCAGTGCTGAAGAGCTCTGCCACCTCGTCGGCCGGCAGCTCCAGCGCTGCGCCAAGTTCCGTGAGGTATTCCCGGTTGCCGATGTCCTTGCCGTGCTCAAAGTGGTCGCTGAGCAGCTGTTCCTTCGCGGCATCCTGGCGGCCATGGGCTGCGGCGAGGTGGATGAGGCGGTGGGCCGTGAAGCTGTTGGCAACTACTACCTTGTCGAAGTGATAGTCCAGGCCCTCGCCCTTGGCGGTCTCCGTGACGTGGGCGAACATCTGCTTGACCTGCTCCGGAGCCATGCCCTTGCGCTTGCTCAAGTAGTCCAATTCCGTGCCGTCATAGTGCCCGGGGATTGAGGGATCCAGCTGGTAGCTCTTCCACTCAATGTCCACGGAATCCCGGTGGGGGAACTTTGCCAGCGCGGTCTCGAAACGGCGCTTGCCGATGTAGCACCACGGGCACGCGACGTCTGACCAGATCTCAATCTTCATGCTTTCGTCAACCCCGGCCACCGTGGAGGCATTCCGGCTGCAGCCTGTTATTTTCCTCACTGGACGAATAGCCTTGGAAAAGGGTTAGGAAGCCAGCCCACGGTTGGGGGATTTTGCGCGGAGGCCCGGATGCGCATTGGACTCATCGTTGGACCATGGTTTACCGTCCCGCCGGAACGCTACGGCGGAACCGAAAGGGTAGTGGATGCCCTTGCCCGTGCGCTGGTGGGTGCCGGGCATGAAGTCCTCCTTGCCGCGGCTTCGGACAGCACGTGTCCCGTTCCCCAGATGCCCGGCTTCGGTCCCAGCCAGCCGGAAGACATAGGGCTCACTCTCAGCGAGTTGAACCATGTCATCAAGGCTTACCGCGGGATGGGCGGCGTGGACATCATCCATGACCACACGCTGGCCGGCCCCCTTTATGCCCACCGGCCCGCGGACATTCCCGTTGTCACCACTATCCACGGACAATTGACGGCCCAATCGGCGGGGCTTTACCGCGCGATGCAAAGGGACACGTCCATCATCGCGATCTCCAACGACCAGCGATCCATGCTCCCTGACCTCAACGTCGCAGCCGTCATCCACCACGGGCTGGACCTGTCCACCGTCTCTGTGGGAGACGGCCGGGGCGGCTATGCATGCTTCGTGGGACGGATGTGTCCGGACAAGGGGCTCATGGAAGCGGTGGCCGTTGCCAGGGAAGCCGGTATCCCCCTGAAAATAGCAGCGAAGATGCATGCCAAGGACGAACGGGAGTTCTATAGGGATGTGGTGAAACCGGCGTTGGGACCGCAGGAGGAATTCCTGGGTGAACTCTCCGACCCCGAAAAATATGAGCTCATGGGCAGCGCAGTCGCCTTGATCAACCCCATTCAATGGCCCGAACCTTTTGGACTGGTCATGATCGAGTCACTCGCCACCGGCACGCCTGTGGTGGCCACCCCGATGGGTGCGGCCCCGGAAATCGTCAAGCACGGAACAACCGGCTTCCTGGGCGAAGTCCGCGCCCTTGCGGGCTTCGTCGATGCTGCCGCCCGGTTGAGCCGGGAGGACTGCCGGCGCTCCGTGGATGAGTACTTCAGCGCGGAACGCATGGCAGCTGACCATCTGGATCTCTACGCGCAAATCCTTCAACAATTCAGGGGCAAGGGCCTTCACGGCGGCGCCTTCGTAGAAGAGAATCAGAGTCAGGCCTTGTAGCAGAGGTTGCTTGCCCGCGAAACCGACCCCGCCCTGAGGAGCCCTGCCGCGCATGACCGCTTGGAACGCAGACACGGAAGCCGGAGCGTCCGAGCTGGGGGCGGTGACCGTCGTCGAAGGTTCGTCCTTCTGCATTTCCGCCCACGCAGGTGACATCCATGGCGGGGGATCGCAGGGTGCGTATTACCAGGACACGCGCATCGTGTCCCGCTGGGTACTGCGCATCAACGGCGAACCCCGGGAGCCGCTGGTAGCCCGCAATCCAGCATCGTTCCAAGCCGAGTACGTGGGGCGCGCCTGTACCGAGGACGGGCGCTTCGAAAGCCCGCTGCTGGTCCGCCACCAGCGCAGTGTGGGAGCGGGCCTGCGCGATGACCTCACCATCACCAACTACTCCGGCACGCCGTCGACGTGCACCGTTGAACTGCTTCTCGACGCCGACCTGGCCGACCTTTTCGACGTCAAAGGCGGGCGGGTGGGAACCGCGGATGGGACCATCAGGGCAGCGCGCGATGACGGGCTGCACATCGATGCGCTGCACTCCAGCGGACAGCGGCGCGGGGTGCTGTTCCAAGCGGAGGGGGCAAAAGTCACCGGGGAAGGATTGACCTTCAACGTCACCATTCCCGCCAGGGAAGACTGGTCCACCACCGTCATTGCCTTGCCGCTGGTCAACGGCGAAGCACCTGAAGACCACTTCACTGTGGGAACGCCGCTCCAGCACACCACAGGAGCACGCCGGCAAACCCAATGGGAGGAACACGTTCCGCGCATCACTGTCACGGACCAGAATGTCACCGACGTGCTGGACCAAAGCCAGCGGGACCTTGGATCCTTGAGGATTTTCGACGACGAACACCCCGGCCGTGCGGCCATCGCCGCAGGGGCGCCGTGGTTCATGGCCCTGTTCGGACGCGACTCGCTCCTTTCCTCCTACATGTCCCTCATGGTTGATCCGAGCCTGGCCGCCGGGACCCTCCAGACCCTCGCCGGACTGCAAGGGAGCAAAGTGGACCTGGACTCCGAGGAAGAACCCGGGCGCATGCCGCACGAGGTCCGGCTGGGAATCACCGCGGGCCTGTCGCTTGGCGGAACCGCCTACTACGGAACCGCTGATGCAACACCGCTGTTTGTCTCCACCCTGGGCGAGCTGAGCCGGTGGGGGCTGGGGGAGGACATCATCGAATCCCTGCTCCCACACGCGGACCGGGCCATCGAATGGATGGAGAAGTACGGCGACCGGGACGGTGATGGGTTCATCGAATACCAGCGTCCCAACTCCCACGGGCTGGTGAACCAAGGATGGAAGGACTCGTGGGACGGCATCAACTTCGCTGATGGCCGGATGGCTGAGGCGCCGATTGCGCTCTGCGAAGTCCAGGCCTACTCCTATGCGGCGTACGTTGCCCGGTCGCTGCTGGCACGCGCGGCGGGCGACACCGCCGTCGAACGCCGTTGCGCGGACCGCGCCGAAGAACTGAAGGAGGCCTTCAACAAAACCTTCTGGCTGCCGGACAAGGGCTACTTCGCCCTCGCGCTGGACAAGGACAAGAAGCCAGTGGACTCCTGCACGTCCAACATGGGCCATTGCCTGTGGGTGGGCATCGTGGATGAGGACAAGGCTCCGCGGGTGGCCGAGCGGCTCATGTCCAAGGAGATGTTCACTGGCTGGGGCATCCGCACCCTCGGCTCGGACATGGGCGCCTACAACCCCGTCAGCTACCACAACGGCTCGGTGTGGCCGCACGATACCGCGCTCGCCGCGACAGGACTCATGCGGTACGGCTTCGTGGACGAGGCCAGCCGCGTCGCGCAGGGATTGTTCGACGCCGCCGAACACTTTGGCGGGCAGCTTCCGGAGCTTTTTTGCGGCTTTGACCGTTCAGACTTCCCGGAGCCGGTACCGTATCCGACGGCGTGTTCCCCCCAGGCGTGGGCGGCCGCTGCTCCGGTTCAACTCGCCAGGATCCTGCTGCGTTTCGACCCCGACTTCACCCGCGATGTGCTCCATCTGGCGCCGATCCTCCCCGAGTCATTTGGGGAGTTCACGGCCGAAAAGGTACTGCTGGGGAGTTCACGCCTCTCCGTGCGGGCGTCCGGTTCCTCGGGTACAGTCAGCGGGTTGCCTGCCGGCCTGCAGTTGCGCAACGATCCGCGGCCTCCGCTGGCCGGGGATCTGTTTGGCTAGAGCCTGTTCTCCATGACGAAGTCGTGCTCCACGGTATTGCCGAGCTTGAACGACTTGGTGCCTACCCGCTGGAAACCGCTCTTTTCGTAGAAGCGGATGGCCTTGGCGTTCTCGCTGTTCACGCCGAGCCACACACCTGCCGCGCCCTTGTCCGTTGCCAGCGCCAGCGAAGCCTGGATCAGCCGTGAGGCTGCGCCCTTTCCGTGGTGGTCCGGGTGGACGTAGCACTTGCTCAGCTCGGTGGACGGCAGCGCCGAAAGCACGGAGGCGACGTCCGGATCCGCGGTCGGCTTGGCAATGAGCATGGTGTACCCGGTGAGCTGGCCGTCGTCGTCGAGCACCATGATGGTGATGTTCGCATCGGTGAGGTACTCCGAAAAGTTGGCTTCGCTGAGCGTCTTTTCAAGGTGCGCCTGGATGTCCGCCGGCGAGGAGCCCGGTGGGCAGGCCAGCGGGAAGGTGATGGCGGCAAGCTCAGCCAGCTTCCCGGCGTCGTGTGCTGTTGCGGTACGGATGGTCTCGGCCACGTGGTCCCCCTCGCGAGTTTTTGTACAGGTAATGCCCCTAAGAACGCATCTTAAGGGCATTAGCTGTACAAAAACTCCACGTTAGGGGGTGGGGGTGGGCCTGACGGCGTTGGTTGCCCGGTCTGCGAGGACCTGGGGCTCGCTGCCGGAATCGAGGATGGTGTTGCGCGTTGATTCCGGATCAACCAGGACAGACGTCACCGCAAGGGCGTCAGCGGCGTCAGTAGCCAGCAGGGCGTCCACCTGGGCCTCGAAGCAATCGTCGCTGGCGGCGGCGTGAACATTCATGGCAACTACGTGGTTGTTGGACACGAAATTGCCTGCCCCCTCGCGCAGCCTGATGATGACCGGCGTGGCGCCTTCCGGACGGATTTGCTCCGAATCGATGATCTGGGAGAAGTGGTTGCCGATCACCGAGTTGTTGCTGCCACTGACACTCAGGACTCCGTGCAGGTCATCGAGTCCGTTGTCGATTCCCAGGAACGGCGTCCAAGGTTCGTGGTCACGGAGGAAGTGGTTGGTGGCCACGAGGTTTTCCGAGCTGTTTCCTTCAAGGACAACCATGCCGGGGTAGAAGGAATGGAGGCGGTTGTTGGTGATACTGGAGCGCGTCACGCCGCGGAAATGGACGCTGCTCGCCCCGCGGGGGAACACGTTGTTGGCGGTAACCAGGAGTCCGCCGTGGTTTTCCGCGTAGATGGAGTGGCCTTTGAATCCTGCGCCGATCAGGTTGTCGGTGATCTTTGACGCCTGGCCCCATCCGCGCAGCTCGATGCAGCTTCCGCATTCGGCAATGAAGTTGTTGTGGATGGAGAGGGCATCGGCGTTGTGGATAGTCAGGGCGTGTTCGAGGTAGATGAACCCCATCTCGTTGACGCGGAAGGAATCGTTGGCGCTGGCAACGTGGATGCCGGTCTTGCCGTTGACGTAGGTATTCTCCGCCGGCAGCTCCGAGCCGTCCGGGGCGAAGTGCAGCCCATCGATGCAGAAGTTGGCGAACTCCACCGAACTGATCCGGGGACTCCCCGCACGCTCAACACGGAACGCTGCTCCACTGGCGGGGTCCGCGCTGTCAGCAGCGGGAAGATCCACCAGCACACGGCTGCCACCGGGCCACAATTCATGGAGATCGGGCCATTCATCCTGGGGAACGTTGAACCTGATGCTCGAGGACGTGAAGCCGTGGCCCGAGCCCTGGATACGGAGGAAGCTGATGTCGATCAGGACCTGCGTGCGCAGGCGGTAGTCGCCCGGCGGCAAGTAGATCACGGCACCGGGCTTGCCGCCGTCGTTCACGTCCGTGGCATTTTGGCGTTGCTTGACATCGGCGATGATGCTGTTGATGACCTCGCCGACGTCCTTGCTCGGGTCGCCGACGGGCCAGGTGGTCACGTCGTAGTAGTTGCTGCTGGACATGCTGTGGATCCTCTTGAAGTTGGGGGTGGTCAGGTGGCGGGCTGGTGTTCGGGCAGTTCGGCCAGCAGCTCGTCCGACGTCGGCGGGTTGGCGCCCGCACGACGTACAGTGATGGCCGCCGCCTTGGTGGCCCTGCGGCCCAGGGACTCCAACGCTTCCGGTGTGAGCCCGTTGGCTCCGGTCATCAGGAGCCCGTGGATCAGCGCGGACATGTATGAGTCGCCGGCGCCGATGGTGTCAGCCACGGTGGAGGTTACCGAGGAAACCAAGACCTGGGCGCCAGTGGTCGAGAGCATGGATCCTTCCGAGCCCTTGGTCACCACCACAAGGCCGGCCCCAAGGTCCAGGATGCGCCGGGATATGTCCTCCAGCGAGTCCTTCGGGTAGAGCCAGTGCGCGTCCTCATCACTGAGTTTGACTACGTCAGTGAAAGGAACGAGGTCCTCGAAGATCCCTTTTGCCTGGGCCTGGCTCCCCACAAGGGCGGGGCGGATGTTGGGATCGTAGGTGACCACGCAGCGCTGGTGTACCTCTTCCAGCAGCTCCCGCACCGTTGCCGCCCCTGGCTCCAGGAAGGTGGCAATCGACCCCGTGTGCAGGATTTTGGGCAGGGTGGTTGGGGTGATCCGGGGAAGCTCCCACTGAATGTCGAAGTCATAGCGGGCCGAACCGTCCGACGCCAGGGTGGCGGTTGCCGTAGCGGTTCGGCCGCCTGCGCGGGCACCGGCAAGGAGTTCGACGCCGGCACTTGCCAGGTGCCGTTCAATGGCGCCCCCGTGGTGGTCGTCGCCGATCGAGGTCAACAAAGCGGTAGGCACACCGAGCCGTCCGAGGCCATAGGCCACGTTCGCGGGCGAGCCCCCGGGGTGCTCCACGGTGCCGCGGGACGAGACGACGATATCCACCAGGGCTTCACCGACAACCAGGACTTCCGGGTCCGGCTTCCTGGCAGGCTCCGGGATCTGCGGTTCTGGGATGATCTGCATGACGTACTCCTTAGGCGGTTTGAGTGACTGCGAGCTTGAGAACCGTGGCGGTGCCGCCTTCAGCGGTCAGCCAGTTCTCCTGGCTGTTGGTTTCAGGGAACACCAGATCAGTCAGGACCACTTTGCCGTCCTGGGCGAAGACTTCCACGGAACACTGGTCCACCACAATGAGCAGTTTCAGGGCACCGTTTTCCAGGGGAACCGGAGCGGATTCGACGGAGGCGAACTTTTCGTCGAACGCGGTGTCCCCTGAACGGGTGCGGTCGAGGGTGAGCCGTCCGCTGCCAGCGGTATAGCTCAGGACGGTGCCGTGGATTCCGTCGGAGCTGGCCAGCAGCCGCAACTCAACACGCTCTGTTGTTCCCGGAAGGATCTCCGCTTCGATCACCTGGGCTACCCCCGGAGCGGTGTCCGGCAAGCGGAGGGCTGATGCTCCCACTTCGATGCTGCCCGCGTGAAACAGCTCCTCTTCGGGGTTCCCCAGGACCGGGTACTGGACCAGCCGGGCGTCACCGTTCACCGTTTCAAGGCGCAGCTCCCGGGCAAGGGTCATGGAGGACCGCCAAGGCGCAGTGGGCAGTTGGTTGGCGTAATCCCAGTTATTCATCCAGCCAATGATGATGCGGCGGTCATCCGGGGCGTTGCTGAAGGACACGGAGGCGTAGCAGTCGCGTCCCCAGTCCAGCCACAGGCACTGCTGCAGTGCTTCCGCCCGGGCAGCATCCGGCAGGGAGGTGACTCCGGCAGGAGCGGCCAGCGAGCCTGCGTCAGGGAGGAAACGGTCGCCGTCGAACTGTCCCACAAAGTACTGTCCGCCCGAGCCTCCCGCCACCGCGCCGGGGTTGACGTTGACGATCAGCACCCATTTGATGTTCGCCGGATCCCCGTCCACCGCAAGGGGAAAGAGATCGGGGCATTCCCACTCGCCGTCATCGGCGTTGGCCGGGCCAAACTCGCTCAGGAAGTCCCAGTTTTTCAGGTCGTCCGAGCGGTAGAGGACCACCTTCTGCTGTTGGGCTTCGACGGCGACCATCACCCAGAAGGCACCTTCGCCGCCTTCGTAGCGGAACACTTTGGGGTCGCGGAAATGCTCGGAGTTCCTGGCCAGAACGGGGTTTTGCTCGTATTTGCGCCACGTCATTCCGGAGTCGGTGCTGTAGGCGAGGGACTGAGCCTGCGTTCCGCTGTGAACGGATCCGGCCTTGAACGCACTGGTGTAAACAGCTACCAACGCCGGTGACCCGGCAGTGCCGAAACCGGAGGTATTGCCGTGGTCCACCACCACGCTTCCCGAGAAAATGTCCTCTGCCTCATCGCCGGCAATGGCCACCGGATGCTCCGTCCAATGCAGGAGGTCCGTGGAGGTGGCGTGGCCCCAGGACATGTTGCCCCAGACGTTGCCGTACGGGTTGTTCTGGAAGAAGAGGTGGTACAAACCGTCGTGGAAAACCAGGCCGTTGGGGTCGTTCAGCCAGGTGTCCTTTGCCGTGAAATGGATGGCAGGCCGGAACCTGGGGGTGAGGACCGGCGCCGTTTCCGGGCGTGCGGCATCGAGGCTACTGGACATGTGCTGCGTTCCTTTTGGGACGTTGGGGCTGGCTGGGCGCTACCGGGGAGCTGCGACGGAATCGCGGCGGACCAGGGGGCAACCCAGGATGGTTGGGTGGAGCGCCATCAAGGAAAGGTCTTCCTTGCCCTCAATGGCGTCAATAAGGTGTTCAGTGGCCCAGGCCCCCATCTCATAGTGGGGGAGGGCCACCGTGGTGAGGCCGGGGTAGAGGTTGGCAGCGATCAGTTCCTGGTCGTCAAAGCCCACAACGGACAGGTCCTCCGGAATGCTGAGTCCCAATTCCGCAGCGGCCCGATAGGCACCCATCGCCATGCGGTCGTTGTAGCAGAACAAGGCCGTCGGCCGGTCCTTGCGCGACAGGATCCGTTTTGCCGCCTCATAGCCGCCTTGCACCTCGGAAACCTCCGACTCGACAGGTGCGGCACCGCCGTCGAGCCCTGCTTCGGTCAGCATGGCCCGGAAGGCCTGCAACCGCTGGCGGGTCGCGGGAACGTCGTCAGTGTTGTTGATGAAGCCAACGCGGGTGTGGCCGGCTTCGAGAAGCGCCCCGACGGCGGCGCGGGCGCCGCCGTCCTCGTCCGGGACCACGGCTGTGATGTTCCCGCTGGTGGCAACGGAGTCCACTAGTACGGAGGGGACGCTGCCCAGGTTTTCCGGGAGTTCGACGTTGCGGTGGTACATGGTGGCGTAGAGGATCCCGTCCACCCGCCGCTCCAGCAGGGCCTGGACGTCCGCTTGCCGGGATTCAAGGCTGGCTGAGCCCGGGGTGTTGATGATCATCAGGTTGTAACCCCGGGCCTTCGCGGCCTCGTCTGCGCCCAAAATAATCCGGCCGGCGTGGGGAGTGGTGGCAATTTCCTCGCTCACCAACCCCAGCATCCCGGTCCTTTGCGTGCGCAGGGCTTGGGCAAGGCGGTTAGGGCCGTAACCCAACTGCTCGGCGGCCGAGCGGACCTTATCCCTGGTTTCACTGCTGATCCGAGCATAAGAGACCTCGTTGAGGACGTGGGACACCGTGGTGACGGAGACGCCGGCGGCGACGGCTACGTCCTTGATACCGATGTTCTTGTTGCTCATCCGACTCCCACGTCCTTATGGTTGGTGATGCCCTTGGGGGCTATCAGTAGGCTACTCGCTGATGGTGGCACTGGACTTGACCGGATCAGCCCTTCACCGCGCCCAGTGTCATGCCTGCGACGATCTTGCGCTGCAGCAGGAGCGTGAGCAGGATGACCGGGATCGAGTACACCGCGGCCAGAGCTGTCATGGATCCCCAGTCGAGCCCGAACTGCGTTTGGAAGTTCGCGATCACCACGGGAGTGGTCTGGGAACGGATCGCGGTCATCAGGAGGGCGAACAGGAACTCGTTCCAGGAAGCCAGGAAAGCGAAGATCGCCGTCACCGCAATACCGCCGGACACTACAGGAATCACCACCCGCCACAGGGCGCCAAGCCGGCTGCAGCCGTCCACGGTTGCGGCTTCCTCCAGGTCCCGGGGCACCGACTCGAAGAAGCTGGACATCAGCCAGATGGAGAGCGGGAGCGAGATGGTGGTGTGCGCAATGGAGAGCGCTATGGGGGTGTCCGCCAAGCCGACGGACGCCATCATGGACGCCAGCGGGATGCCGATTGCCACCGGCGGGACCATCCGGGTGACCAGTGCGGCCATGATGAAGACGCGGCCGCTTGGCGTTTTGTAGCGCGTGATGCCGTAGGCGGCCGGAACGGCCAGGACCAACGACAACAAGGTGCTGATGACGGCGGTCTGGATGCTGTTGATGAAGGATGCCACCACGCCACTGCGACCCAAGGCACTGGTGTAATTTTCCAGCGTCCACTCACGGGGCAGGATGGTGGGCGGCACGGCGATGGTGTCGATCGGCGTCTTGAACGACGTGAACAGCAAGTACAGGAACGGGAAGCCGTACAGCACCATGGCAACCGCCAGCAGGATCCACAGGATGGTCCGGGTGCTGCGCCGTCCGGCCTCAAGGCCTTCCCTGTTGACGCCCCGCCGCCGCAGTGGGGGCTGGGTGGTGGAAACGTTCGACGACGGTCGTCCGGGTTTGGTGGCTACGCTCGCGTTGCTCATCAGTTGTCCTTTCCTGGCCGCCAGATGGTGGCCACTGCAACGAAGGCAATGGCGAGCATTGCGAGGAGGTAGATGGTGCCCATGGCGCTGGCGAGGCCGGGGTCACCGAAGCGGATCATGGTCCGGTAGATCAGCAGGCTCATGGTTTCCGATGCCGACTGCGGTCCGCCGTTGGTTTGGATGAGGATGGTGTCGAACGCCCTTGCAGCGTCAATGCCGCGGACCACCAGTGCAACGGCGATCACGGGACGGAGCAGGGGAAGGATGATCCGGAACAGGAGTGCCGGAGCCCGTGCACCATCAAGGCGGGCGGCCTCGAGGAGGTCGCCGGGAATGTTCTGCAGTCCGGCGAAGAGCACCAGGCACATGAATGAGGTGGTGAGCCAGATGTCCGGGATGGCCACGGAGAACAACACGATGTTGGGATCGGAGAGCCAACCGATTTGGTTGGGGTCGGACAGAATGCCGGCCTGGTGGAGGAGCGTTCCGATCAGGCCGAAGTTGTCGATCATCAGGAACTTCCACAGCAGGCCTGCCACGATCGGGGCGATCATCAGTGGGTAGAGGAAGACGGTCCGCCAGATCTGGGACTTCCTCCCCAGGGTGGTGAACAGCAGGGCCATGCCCAGGCCGAGCGCGAACTCGAGCGTCACCACCACCAGGGTGTAGGCCAGGGTGCGCCACCCTGCGCTGGTGAAGGCTTCGGAGGTAAACGCAGTGACGTAGTTCTGGAAACCCACAAAGTCGCGGGGGCCGCCGGCGATGGGCGAGATCTTGAAGAAGCTGTCAGCCACCAGGCGGAAGAGGGGATAGGCCACGAATACGGCCAGGAACAGTGCCGCGGGCGTCATCAGATAGAGGGCGAAGCGGCGATCGGAGATACGCACGTTTTTCTTTTCTGCTGGTTGGGACCGCGGCCGGCACCGTCACTTAGGGGCTGGTGCCGGCCACGGAGTTCTACTTCAGGAGGTCCTGGATCTGCTTCTTGGCATCGGCCAGGAGGGCGGAGGTGTCGCCACCGGCTACAGCCTTCTGCAGCAACGGGATCAGGACGGTGTCAACGATCTGCTGCCACTTGGCCGTTGCAGGCCGGGTGGCCGTTGCCTGAGCGTTGAGGGTTTCAATCAGGGGCTTGAAGCTCTCGTAACCGGGCTGGTCCTGGTACTTCTGGAAGGCGCTGATACGCGAAGCCAGGCCGAGCTTGGATTCAATTCCCTTGTCGTTGTAGTCGTAGGCGCACTTGACGAACTTCTTGGCGGCGTCGGTGTTCTTGGTTGCCTTGGGAACGGACAGGTACCACGGTCCCGGGACACCTGCGACGCCGGCGCTGCCGCCGATCATTGCTGCGGCACCCACCTTCCCTGCCACGGGAGCGTCGGCAGGGATCTGGCGGTAGGCGTGGGCCCAGAAGCGGGTCATGGCGGTCTTGCCCTGGTTGAACAGGTTCTGTGCTGCTGCCCAGTCAACCTGTGCTGCACCACTTGGGGCGTCCTTGGCCAGGCTCACGTAGAAGTCCAGGGCCTGCTTGTGGGCGGCGTTGTCGATGACCACATTGTTGTCCTTGTCCAGGACCATGGGGGAGCCGGCCTGGAGTACGTGGGCCAGCCATTCGGTTTCCACGGCGCCCTTGACGTCCGTGCCGTACATTCCGTCCTTGGTGAAGAACTCGGAAATATCCTGGTACTGCTTCCACGTCTTGGGGGCGGCGAGCTCGTAACCGTACTTGGCCTGGAAGTCAGCCTTGTTCTTGGCGTCCTCGAACAGGTCCTTGCGGTACAGGATGATCTCGGCATTGGTCCAGGCCGGCATGCCGACGAAGTGGCCATCGACGTTGGCTTCTTTGACGAGGGCCGGGAAGATGTCCTTCTTTGCGTCGTCGGTGAAGAGTTCGTCGATGGGCTGCACGGCGTCCTTGAAGCTGGGGAGCCACACGGAGTCCAGCGCCGCGACGTCGAAGGAGACGTTGCCGGAGGAGAATTCGCTGGAGAGTCGGTTGAACATGCCATCGTAGGGGAGTTCTACGAAGTTCACGTCCACGCCGGCGTCCTTCTTGCACTGTTCGGCTACGCCGGTCAGTTCGGCGTGGCCGCCTGCTTCGACCAGGACGTTGATGGAGCTGGAGCCGCCTGAACCGCCCGAGGATGGTGCGGGACCGCCGGCGCCACAACCGGTGGCAACGAGAGCGACGGCGGTGCACAGCCCGCCGAGGGTGACGAGCTTGGAGATGGTGTTTCGAGTGGACATCTCTGTCGACTCACTTTCTCTTGAACGGAAATTGCAGAGAGATGGGGATAACACGTCTTTGGCCTGAAAAATCGTTTTGCCAAAACGACTTGGCAAAAGTGTAGGCCGCGGATATTTTCCGTGTCAAGGGTCACTTCCACATCGGCGAGGGCCCGGAGGTTGCCAAATTTATTGCTGGAATTTTGTCGTTGACAGTCCCTCCGGGGGGCTCCTAGTGTTTCTCCCAACTCCCTTGGATAAACGATTTGGCGTCGTTGTGTCTGATTGCCATGCCGAGGAGCCGGACCAATGAACACCCAGCGACAGGAGATCCAGTGGGAACTGGCAACAACCTTGAAATGACTGACACGAGTCGCCGAATGCTCGTCGGGGCGGGAGCTGTGGGCACCCTGGCCGCTGCCCTAAGTCTCGGGATTTCCCCGAAGGCAGAGGCCGCCGAAGAGGCCAAAGGGGGTCCATTCAACTCACCCAACAGCTACGACGTCACGGCGTGGCGGATCCCAGGGCAGCCCAAAACAACGGCGCAGTCGGATATCGGCGCTGTCATCAACGACATCATTGCCGACGTCAAAAAGCGCCAAACGACGCCCGACACCAGGCCAGGGGCCGTCATCATCATTCCCCCGGGGGACTACGATCTTCGCACCCAAGTGGTGGTGGACGTGGATTACCTCACCATTGCAGGGTTTGGGCACGGCTTCTTCTCACGCAGCATCAAGGACAACGTCGACACCACTGGCTGGCTGAACCTCCAGCCAGGTGGCAGCCACATCCGGGTCCTGACGCCCCCGTCGTCACCGCAGGCATTCCTTGTGAGGCGCGACGGAAGTCCGCGCTTGTCCGGGATCGTGTTCAGGGACTTTTGCCTGGACGGTGTCAATTTCACCCCGGACGGTAACAGCTACAAGAACGGGAAGACCGGCATTGAGGTGGCAACGGACAATGACTCCCTCCACATCACCGGGATGGGGTTCGTTTACCTTGAGCACGCTCTGGTGGTTCGGGGCGCGGACGCCCTGCGGATCCACGACAACATGATCGCCGAATGCGGGAACTGCGTTGAACTGACCGGCGCGGGCCAGGCGACGATTGTCAGCGACAACCTCATGGGTGCCGGCCCTGAAGGGGTAACACTCCTGGCCGAAAACCACGAGGGACTGCTGGTCACCGGGAACAATCTCTTCCCTCGAGGACGCAGCCTCATTGAATTCAGCGGCTGCAACCGCTGTTCGATTTCGTCAAACAGGCTCCAGGGCTTTTATCCCGGCATGATGCGCCTGCTCAATGGATGCAAGGAGAACCTGGTCACGGCCAACCACTTCCGCCGGGGCACGGAAGGCTTCCCTCCGTTCACCAACCGCACCAACGGCCTTGATGACCTCTACGGCGTCCTCCATGTGCTGGGAGACAACAACCTCATTTCCAACAACCTCTTTGCCTACGATGTCGCACCGGCCAAGGTGGTTCCAGCCGGAGCCGAACCGACCATCATCCTGGTAGCGGGAGGGGACAGCAACGTCATAGCCACCAACCACGTAGTCAGCAATGTAGCTTCGCAACATGTGGTTCTCGACGGATCGACAACCCACTCGAAGGTGCTCGACAGCGGAGCCGCGTCCACCATCACGTCATACAGCCCGGATACCGCTGTGCGCCCCACCCCCTGACGGGCAGGCAGGCAGACGCACGACGACGGCTGGCCACCTAGGTGACCAGCCGTCGTCGTGAGTTTTTGTACAGCTAATGCCCTTAAGAACGCGTCTTAGGGGCATTAGCTGTACGAAAACTCCTAGTCCGCCTTCACCGCGAGGACCGGGCAGTCGGCTTCAAGCAGGATCCGTTGGGACACGCTGCCCATGATGAGCTTGCCCACCGGGCTGCGGCGGCGCAGGCCGATCACGATGAGTTCCGCGTTGTGTTCATCTGCGGCGTCCAGCACTTCAGCCGCGGCGTCATGTCCACGGATGGGCTGCTTGATGATGTGCTGGACGCCGTGCTCGGCCAGGCGGTCCTCGATGCTCTGGATATCCGGCTCCTGCGCGAAACGGTTATCCACCAGGGCATCGCCCTTGGACGAATTGATGACCAACAGGGTGTCGTTGCTCTTCTTGGCCTCGGCAATGGCCTGAGTCAGCGCCGCTTCGCCTTCTGGTGTGGGGACGTATCCCACCACGATGGTCATGAGTTCTCCTGCTTCCGGTGGGTTGGGATGGTGGCTTCCGTAGTGGTTGCCGGCGGCACGTCCTGTACGGGCTGGTCCGACTCGATGTGGTCAGGGTGTCCTGCAGGTGCTGCATGCACTGCCACCGGACGGTTCCGCCGGATGAGCTTGAGGGCCAGAGGCCACGCCAGGATGATGCCGATGATGATGTAAATCCCGACGGCGATCGGCTCGCTGAAGAGCCCTGCCGGGTCGCCGGCGCTGAGCTGCAGCGTCTTGCGGAGCTGGCCCTCCAAACGCGGACCCAGGATGACGCCCAGGATGAGCGGCAGCACGGGAAGCCCGAAGCGGCGCATCATGAAGCCCAGCGCACCCAGGACCAACAGGATCACCAGGTCGAATGCCTGGAGGTTCACCGAGTAGGCACCCAACGTGGCGAAGAACAGGATCCCCGCGTACAGGTACGGACGCGGCAACTGAAGCAGCTTGGCCCACAACGGTGCAAGGGGCAGGTTGATCAGCAGGAGCAAGAGGTTCCCGATGAAAAGGCTGGCGATCAGTGCCCACACCAACGGTCCCTGGCTCGAGAAGAGCTGCGGGCCCGGCTGGATGCCGTAGGACGTGAAGGCCGCCAGCATCACCGCGGCCGTCGCGTTGGTGGGAAGGCCCAGTGCCAGCATGGGAGTGAGGGTTCCGGCAGCGGCGGCATTGTTGGCAGCCTCCGGACCGGCGACGCCCTCGATGGCTCCGTGACCGAATTCCTCGGGGTGCTTGCTGAGGCGCTTCTCGGTGACATAGCTCAGGAACGTGGGGATCTCGGCACCACCGGCGGGTAGGGCCCCGAACGGGAAACCGAAAACCGTACCGCGAAGCCAGGGCTTCCAGGAACGCTGCCAGTCCTTCTTGCCCATCCAAGGACGGCCTACGGGAATGATATGCAGCGGTGTGCGGCGCAGGTGCGCAGCAACCCAGAGAGCCTCGCCCACCGCGAAAATGGCCACTGCCACCACCACGATGTCCAGCCCGTCAGACAACAACGGAATGCCGAAGGTGAGGCGGCTTTGACCGGTCACTGAATCCAGGCCCACCAAGCCGATGGCCAAACCAAGGCCCAAGGAAGCAAAACCACGCAGTCGTGACTTGCCCAGGACCGCGGTGACGGCCAGGAGTGCCAGCATCATGATGGCGAAGTAGCTGGGGGAGCCCAGGCTGACAGCGAACTTCACGACGATTGGCGCGCAAACGGCAAGGAGGGTGGTGCCGATGGTGCCGGCCACAAACGAGCCGATGGCCGCCGTCGCAAGTGCTTGGGCGGCGCGCCCCGCCTTGGCCATCTTGTTGCCTTCGATGGCTGTCACCACCGACGACGATTCGCCGGGGGTGTTGAGCAGGATGGACGTGGTAGAGCCGCCGTACATGCCGCCGTAGTAAATACCGGCGAACATAATGAACGCGCTGGTGGGCTCAAGGGCATAAGTGACGGGGAGGAGCAGTGCCACGGTCATGGCCGGGCCCAGCCCGGGAAGGACACCAACGGCGGTGCCCAGAATGACGCCGATCATGGCGTACATGAGGTTCAAAGGCGTTAGGGCGGTGGAGAAACCGTCCATCAGGGAGGACCAGACGTCCATCAGAGGATTCCTTCCAGGAGTCCGGCGGGCAACGCAATGCCAAGGCCGAGGTAGAAACCGTAGAAGGTGAGCAGGGAAAGCGCCACGGAGATGATTCCGTCGCGGATGTAGCGGCGGCTGCCCAGGGCAAGGACGCTGCCCCAGAAAAGTACCGTGCCGGAGATGACCCAGCCGGCCCAGTCGATGAGCAGGATGTTCAGCAGAAATGCACCCGCGAGCGGAAGGATGGTCTTCCAGTCCGCAGGGTGGGTCAGGTCCACATCTTCGCCTTCTTCGGCTTCGCCCTTACCGCCGCGGAGGACGTTGATGGCAAGCATAACGGCGCAGATCAGGAGAATTCCGGCGACAATGAAGGGGACCGTTTTGGGACCTACTGGGTCGGACTTGGAGTACGGGGTTACCAGGCCGTTGGCATCCAGGAAGACAAGGACCCCGACCACGCCGAGCAGGAGGGCGACCCCCAGCTCGGCGCGGCCTTTCAAGCCTGTTGCTGGAGAGCTCACGCCAAACCAAGCTTGGTGAGGACGTCCGCCACCCGCTTGTCCTGGTCGGTCAGGAACGTCTTGAACTCATCGCCCGTGACGAAAGCGTCCGTCCAGCTGTGGGTCTTGAGTGCTTCTTTCCAGCCAGTTGACTCGTGCATCTTCTCGAGCGCGGCGATCAGGGACTTCTTGTCGGCGTCGCTGATGCCGGGAGGGGCCACGATGCCACGCCAGTTGCTGAACACCAGGTCAATGTTGGATTCCTTGAGGGTGGGGGCGTCCACGCCTTCAAGCCGCTTCTCACCACTGGTGGCGAGGACGCGTACCTCTCCGGACTTGATCTGTTCCAGGTACTCACCGGCACCGGAAGCCGCAAAACCCAGCTTGTTGCCGAGGATGGCGGGCAGGAGATCGCCGCCGCCGTCGTAGGAGACAAAGTTGACCTTGGTGGCATCGATACCAACGGCGCCGGCCAACTGCATCGGCAGGAGGTGGTCCGGGCCGCCGGGGGAGGAGCCGCCGCCTACGGAGATGGACCCGGGGTCGGCCTTCCAGGCCTTCACGAGATCGTCAATGGTCTTGTAGGGCGAGTCCTTGCTGACCATGATGGCGCCGGGCTCTTCAATCAGCTTGGCCAAGGGAGTGGTGTCCGTCAGCTTGGACTGGGACTTGTTGGTGTAGCTGGCACCCACGACGCCCAATCCCATGAGCATGGTCAGATCGCCATTGCCCTTCTCGTTCACCACGCGCGCCAGTCCAACAGTTCCGCCCGCGCCTGCAAGGTTGAACACTTCGGTGTTGTTGGCGATCTTTTCGTCGTCCAGGACCTTGGCCGCCGCCCGTGCGGTGGTGTCATAGCCGCCACCAGGAGTGTTCGGAACCATGATCTGAAGACCAGTAATGGGTCCGGCGGCAGCGCCGGAGCTTTCAGAACCGGTGGAGCTCTTGCCGGTGGCACCGCAACCGGTGGCCATCAGGGCGAGGCCGGCGGCGACGGCGGCGACTCGCAATGCGCGGATCTGGCGCATGGTGTTCCTCTTCTCAGTTTTGAATTCTCTGCAGGGCGATCAGCGTTGTGCCCCGTGAATCGATGCTAGGGGTGGGCGTGACGACCATCACTCTTGTGTTCGCAGTGATCTTTAAGTTCATTGCGTTCACGGTCCCGAATGGTCCACTGCTGCTCTGGGGTATAGTTCCGGTACGCCACGCGGATCGCCTCCAGACAGCTCCGCAACCTGGCACCACTTAAGGAATTCATCAGTGACTCGACTGGCTCGAAGAAGAGGCATGTCCCTGGCCGGGCAATACCTTGTGCTGCAGTTGCTGATTGTCCTGGCCGTCCTGGTGGCGGTGGTGGCCATCTCCCTGGCGCAGTCAGCCGCCGCCTTTGAACGGACCGAGGGCCGCAGGGCACTCTCCGCTGCCGAGGCCCTGGGGAACAACCCCACCGTGCGTGCTTTGCTCCCCACCGCCGAACCCCGCGGCGGCTCGGCGCTTCCGGCCGTGGCCGAATCCGTCAGGACAGTTTCCGGGTCCGCGCACGTTGCGCTCGCCAAACTGGACGGAACCGTCATCACGGCCTCGGACCCTGGACTGATCGGCCGGCCCCTGCCGCTGGGCGGAAGCAGGGTCATGGAGGGGCGGGCCTGGACAGGTGTCCTCAACGCCAGCACAGGAGAGGTCCTTTCCGCGCATGTGCCGGTGATTGACGATTCCGGGCAAATGATCGGCATCGCATCCATCAGCCGGAACTACCCCTCCACCCTGGAAAGGCTGGGCGATGCCGTACCCAACCTGCTCACCTACCTTGGGGTGGCCAGCGTCCTCGGAGTAGCCGGTTCGCTCCTTCTGTCCAGGCGGGTCAAACGGCAGACCCTCGGCATGGAACCACGGGAAATCACCGGATTGGTGGAGAACCGCGAAGCCATGTTGCAGGGCCTGAAGGAAGGCGTCGTGGCATTGGATCCGCACGAACGGATCACCGTGGCCAACCAGAGCGCGCGCCAGTTGCTCGGTTTGCCTGCCGACTGCGTGGGCAAAAAAATCTGGTCCCTGCACGTGGATCCTGCCCTGAAAACAGTCCTCACCCGTGAGCAGTCGGACCCGGACCAACTGGTGCTGGTGGGGGAGCGGTTGGTGGTGATGAACCGGGTTGCCCTCCACTCGCATGGCCGCGACATTGGATCGGTGACCACCTTGAGGGACCGCACCGAGCTTTCGTCCCTTGAGAGCGAACTCGGTGCCACCCGCACGGTCACGGACACCCTCCGGGCACAGGCCCACGAGTTCGCCAACCAGCTCCACGTCATCTCCGGCCTGATCCAAATTGGCGAGTACGACTCCGTGGTGCAGTTCGTCAATGGCGCCACCGTGGAACGGACCCGGCTCAATGACGATGTGACGCGGCGGATCGAGGACCCCGCGCTCGCGGCGCTGCTGATCGCCAAGGCCAGCCTCGCCACCGAGCGCGGCGTCGAGCTGAAACTGGACCCGCAGTCCGCGCTGCCGCGCGTCAAGGATGAGCTGTCGCGGGACATCACCACTGTGGTGGGGAACCTGGTGGATAACGCGTTCGACGCCGTTTCGGGGCTCGCCGGAGCATCGGTCCGTGTTCTGGTGGTGGACTCGCCGGACGGAGTCACGGTGACTGTCCAGGACAACGGTCCCGGCGTGCCGTCCGGTTCAACCGAGGAGATCTTCCAGCAGGGCTACTCCACCAAGGACCCTGGGCCTGGGGACGCGCGGGGTTTCGGATTGGCCCTTTCACGCGTAATTTGTCGCCGGTCCGGCGGCGACCTGACCGTTGCAAACGATGACGGGGCAGTATTTACTGCCCAATTCAGCAAGCACCACTCAGATTCAAAAGGGGAGAAACAACGGTGATCAAGGTCCTGATTGTCGATGACGACTTCATGGTGGCCAAAGTGCACGCGGGCTTCATCCAGCGAAGCCCTGGGTTTGGGGTAGTGGGGGTTGCCCACACCGGAGCCCAGGCCTTGGCTGAAACCCAACGGCTGCAACCGGACCTGGTGCTTTTGGACATTCATCTTCCGGACATCAACGGCCTGGACCTCATGCACCAGCTGAGGGAGGTAGCGCCCGACCTTGACGTGCTGGTGATCAGCGCTGCCCGGGAAGTGGAAACGGTCCGCAAGGCACTACGCGGCGGCATAGTGCACTACCTGATCAAGCCGTTCTCCCAGTCCGATCTGCAAGAGCGGCTGGAGCACTACCTCAGTGCCTACCAAGGGCTGGATGCCTCCAAGCACGAGGCCGAACAATCCGACGTCAACCGGGTTTTCGGGCTCAGCGTCTCCGAGCGTTCGCTGCCCAAAGGCTGCAGCGTGGAGACTCTGGAGCTGGTCGAGTCGGCACTCAGGTCAGCACAGGGTGACGTTTCAGCCGCGGAAGTTGCCGAGCAGTTGGGGACCTCCCGGGTCAGTGCCCGCCGCTACCTTGAGTACCTCCATGATGAAGGTGCGCTGGACGTCAGGCTCAAGTACGGCGTCGGACGTCCTGAGAGGCGGTACGTGCTGAAGGGGCGGTGACCCGCCGCGGGCTGGACAAGCTCTGCTGACGGGACCGAGGTGCCGACGTGATGGTAGACGGGCTACCTGCACGAGTGTCATGACACCCCTGTAGAATGGGAATTAACCACTCTTTGGAAGGGAGGTCACCATGTCGGCTGGCACGCCCAGACGTTCGGTCCGTATTGAGGACGATCTCTGGAACCAGGCACACGCCAAGGCTGCCAGGGAAGGCACCACCGTCGCTGAACGCGTACGCGCCGGGCTCCGCGAGTACGTACACGGATCAGAAACCAGGCACACCATAGCCGATTCCCTTGTCTACCTCGTCCCGGACTCCCTTGAAGACCTTAAAGGCCCAGCATCAGGCACTGTGCAACTGCCAATTCATCTGGACTGGGGACCTGAGCGTCGCTACGATGTCGCCGATGACGCGAGCTGCAGGTCGCTGTACCAGCTGACGTTGCAGAACTCAGGATCCACGGAGGAGATGTCCGGGATCATTAATGCCGGCAGGCTGACCACTTTGTGGCCTTCCATGCGGCTCCCTGACCGTTGCCGGCAGCTATGGAATGACGCCTTTGCCCAGCTGCCCAGGCACCGCGAAAGCAAGGAACATCCCGCATGGACGACGCTCAACGCGTAGCAACAGAGCTAGCCCTGTCCGTTCTCGACGCCGACGGGTTCATCCTGGCCGGTGGAGTGCCAGCGCCGAGACCCACACTTGGACCTTGATATGCTCGCGGCGGCCATGACCGGCCATCGCGCACTCGCCCCCACAGAGTTCATAAAATACGGGCTTCCCGAAACTGAGCTGCCACAGCTGGACCAAACCCTCACAGGCTTCGCAGGAAACATAAGCCAACAGGCCTCCAGAGCGGAAGTCGATTGAGCGAAATGCTCGCCGGAAGACCGTCCTAAGCCCCCACCGTTTTCAGGTAGTTCCGGATCCCGTCCACTACCAGCTGATGATCGTCATCGGAGCTCAGGCCGGACACCGTGACGGCCCCGATAACGCCGGCGCCGCGGACACGGATGGGGAAGGAACCGCCTGCCAGGGTGTAATCCTCGTGGGCCAACCAACCATTGCCCAGCGGGCTGTGGGTTCGGGCAGCAAACTGTTCGGTCAGCAGGGCAGTGCTGTGCTCGAACCGCAGAACGGACGCCGACTTCCGGCGGATCCACTCTTCCTGGTCCGACGTCGCTCCGGGCAGGACACAGCGGAACAGCACGATGTTGTGGCGTCGGATATCGATCGCCACGCCGAACTCCGATGCGATGGCGTGGTTGGCGATCAACGAACCGAGCCGCCAGGCATCGTGGTTGTCGAAGCTTGCGAAGACCAGCTCTTCTTCCTGCTGGCGGAGCTCGATGATCCGCGGTGAATCAGTCATGGTGCTCTCCTTCCAGGACATTGTCCGCCGCGTAGCCCAGTCCGATCTGGCGGCGTATCTCGTCCATCGCCGCCATGATGGCCACGGATTCGGCGGAAGGCAGGATGGTTCCGGCCGTCTCACCCGCTTTGACCAGGCGCTCCAACTCGGCGGCCTGGTACTGCATGCCGCGGCTGTTCACGGGCTGGTCGTATCGTTCCAGCACTTCTCCGTCGGCATTGAAAACCGTGAACGGCACGGGGTTGTACCAAGTGTGTTCGATGTCGATCCAGCCCTCCGAGCCAATCACCATGGCACGGTTGGCGCTGGCGGCGTCGAGTTCGCAATCAACCAGCGCCTGCGCGCCGCCGTCGTAATCGAAAATTGCCGCCGTTTGGCGGTCCACGCCGGTGGCTGTCATGGACGCGCTGGCCTTGATGGACGCCGGAGTGCCCAGGATGTCGAACGCGAAAGAGATGGGGTAGATGCCAAGGTCCAGCAGCGCGCCACCACCCAGCGCAGGATCGTTAAGCCGGTGCGCCGGGTCCTTGGGCAGGCTTTGGTTGTGGCTGGCCACCACTTTGCGGACCTCGCCCACGGCTCCGGCGGCGATGAGCTCACGGATCCGAACCATGTGCGGCAGGAACCGAGTCCACATGGCTTCCAACGCCACCAGCCCCTTCGATGCCGCAAGGTCCACTATGTCCTGGGCTTCGCGGGCGTTCATGGTGAACGACTTTTCCACGAGCACGTGTTTGCCGGCATTCAGCGCCAGCAGGGCGTTCGCATGGTGGAACGGGTGCGGTGTGGCGATGTAAACCACGTCAACCAAGGGGTCTGCCGCCAAATCCTCGTAACTTCCGTGTGCGGTGGCGATCCCGAACTTTTCAGCAAAAGCCTGGCTGGACTCCGAAGACCGCGAGCCGACGGCCTGCACCGCGAAGCCATTGTCCATCAAGTCCTGCGTCTGCAGCCCGGCGATGAATCCGGTCCCGAGGACGCCCCACCGAATGGTTCCGTCGGAGGTGCCGTTGCTTAGGGTCACGTAGTTAGTCCTTTGCTGAGTCACTGAGCGGGTACGCCACAAACGCAAAACGCCGCGAGTCCGGCGACCAGCTGTTGACGTTGAGGGTACCTTGGCCACCCAAAAGTGGCCATGCCTGGAGGGGCGTGGTCCAGTCTTCGGTCGAAACAAGCACGACGGCGACAGGCAAGTCAGCGGGGTGGCCCACGGTTCCGCCGGGGAACCGGATGTACGTCGCGAAGCGGCCGTCAGGGGAAAGATGCGGGAACCAGTCGACGGATTCGGAGGCCCGAAGCTGCTCGAAATCGGTCCCGTCACTGCGGACCCGGGCCAGCTGGGCGTGGCCTTTGGTTGTGCTGAAGGATTCAGTGTTGAGGTAGATCCACTTCCCGTCCGGCGAGTACTCCGGCCCGTCGCAGTGGCCGGGCCCAACGTCCACCCGGGCGGCAGCACCGCCGTCGGACGCCATGGTCATGAGGCGACCCGGCTGCGTAAAGTCTCCGGCCTGGATCGCTACGTAGGCGAGTTCGTTGCCGTCCGGACTCACGCCGTGGAGGAAATGGAACGTGCCGTCGTCGTCGGTTATCCGCTCGGTGGCGCCGCCGGACAGGGGCGCCCGATAGAGGTGGCCATCGTTGGCGGAGAGGAAGATGGTTTCCCCGTCGGGAGCCAGGACGTGATCGTTGTTGAGCTCGGGGACTCCGTAGAGCGGGATGGGCGTGAGTTCACGGGTTCCCGCGTCCAAACGCCACAGCTTCCCGCCGCCATTGAGGATCAGGGCCGAACCGTCCATGGCCCAGTTGGGTGCCTCCAGGAGGAGCTCATCGGTGCTGTATACCAGCTCGGCCCCACCAGCCACCGACGCGATCCACACCTGGCAACGTTGGGTTGGTTGAAGGGTGCGGATCACGGTTGGCTCCTTGCCAAATGTAACGGGAGTTTTTGTACAGATAACGCCCTAAAGAAGGCTCCTAAAGGGCGTTATCTGTACAAAAACTCCGGAGGGGGAGGGGAGGGTTAGTCCTGGCTGAAGGCGGCGTCGAAGCTGGTCTGCGAGGCCGGGAAGTCGAACTTCTTGAGCGCCGCGAGGGCTTCGGGGGCGCCGTGGAGGCGGTCCATTCCGGCGTCTTCCCATTCGACGGAGATGGGTCCGTTGTAGCCGATCGCGGTCAGCGCCCGGAAGGACGATTCCCAGGGCACGTCACCGCGTCCGGCGGAGACGAAGTCCCAGCCGCGGCGGGGGTCGCCCCAGGGCAGGTGTGAGCCCATCACGGTGTTGCGGCCGGTGGGGCGGAGCTTGGTGTCCTTGCAGTCCACGTGGTAGATCCGGTCCTTGAAGTCCCAGATGAAGGACACGGGATCGATGCCTTGCCACATGAAGTGGGAGGGGTCCCAGTTCAGGCCGAACGCTTCGCGGTGCCCGATGGCTTCGAGGGTGCGGACGGTGGTCCAGTAGTCGTAGGCGATCTCACTCGGGTGGACTTCGTGGGCGAAACGTACGCCGCATTCGTCGAAGACATCCAGGATGGGGTTCCAGCGGTCGGCGAAGTCCTGGTATCCGGCCTCGATGACTTTCTCGGGGACGGGCGGGAACATGGCGACGTACTGCCAGATGGAGGAGCCGGTGAACCCGACCACGGTATCGACCCCCAAAGCGCGGGCCAGGCGGGCGGTGTGTTTCATTTCTTCGGCGGCGCGTTGGCGGACGCCTTCGGGCTCGCCGTCGCCCCACACACGGGAACCGACGATGGCTTCGTGGCGGAAATCGATCGGGTCATCGCAGACGGCCTGGCCCTTGAGATGGTTGGAGATGGCCCAGACTTTGAGGTTGTACTTCTCCAGGACCGCGAGTTTGGACTCGACGTAGCCGGGTTCGTCCCAACGCCAGGCGTCCAGGTGGTCTCCGGAGACGGCGATTTCCAGGCCGTCATAGCCCCAGCCCGAGGCAAGCTTGGCGACTTCCTCGAAGGGGAGGTCGGCCCACTGGCCGGTGAAAAGGGTGTACGGGCGGGGCATGTCAGGCTCCTTCAGTAGTGGTGCTGCTTGGCTTGGCGGATAGTTGGATCAGTGAGCTTTTGGCGGCTGCGGACTCTTCCACGGCGGCAAGGATGTGTTGGACGTTCAGGCCCTCCTCGAACGACGGCGACGGCTGGCTTCCGTCGCGAATGGCAAGTAGGAAGTCGCGGATCTGGTGGGTGAAGGTGTGTTCCCAGCCGATGATGTGGCCCTGCGGCCACCATGCTTCAAGGTAGGGGTGTTCGGGCTCGTTGACCAGTATCCGCCGGAATCCTTGCTCCCGGACCGGGGCAGTGGCATCCAGGAAACCGAGTTCGTTCAAGGCCTCAAGGTCGAAGAGGATGGTGCCCTTGTCCCCGTAGATTTCCAGCGTGAGGGAGTTCTTACGTCCCGTAGCCACGCGGCTGACCTCAACTGAGGCGATTGCTCCGGAGGCGAGGGTCAGCGTGGCCCAGGCGGCGTCGTCGACCGTTACATCTTCCAGCGCGTTGTCGGGACCGGGGCGCCGTTCCACGAAAGTCTGAAGACGGCCGGAGACCTCAGTGACGGCGTCGCCCAGAAGGTAGAGGACCTGGTCGATGGCGTGCGAGGCGATATCGCCCAGAGCGCCCGAGCCCGCCGTTTCCTTCCGGAGCCGCCAGGTCATGGGGGATTCGGCGTCGGCGAGCCAGTCCTGCAGGTACGCGGCGCGGACGTGGCGGACGGTGCCAACCCTGCCCTCGGCGATGAGTTCGCGGGCCAGGGCAAGCGCCGGGACGCGGCGGTAGTTGAAGCCGATCATGGACTGGACGCCGCGTTTGCGGGCTTTGGCCGCGGCGGCGGTCATGAGCTCGGCTTCACCCAAGGTGTTGGCGAGGGGCTTTTCCACCAGGACATGCTTCCCGGCCTCGAGGGCAGCGATGGCGATTTCGGCGTGCATCCACCCCGGGGCGCAGATATCGATGATGTCGATGTCCTCGCGCTCGATCACCTCACGCCAGTCGGTGGCGGACTCGGCCCAGCCGTATTTGGCGGCGGCCTCGGCCACTTGGGTGGCGTCCCGGCCAACGAGCACTTTCTGCTCGAAGGCCGGAACGTCGAAGAAACTGGCCACGTTCCGCCACGCATTCGAATGGGCCTTCCCCATAAAGGCGTATCCGATGGCGGCCACGCCCAGGGGGCGGGCTGTGCTGCTGTCCTGGGACAGCACTGGCGTTTGCGCCGTGTTCATTGTGTTGCTCCTAACGAAGGTCCGGTAACCGGGCCAAGTGCCGGCGTCGGGGGTGGTCGGTTCTACTTCACGGCTCCGGCCGAAAGACCTGCTACAAGGTGCCTCTGTACCAGGATGAAGCCAATCAGCACCGGCAAACTGACCACAACTGATGCGGCCATGAGCTGGTTCCAGAACACATCGGACTCGCTGGCATAGGCCTTCAGGCCAAGGGACAGGGTCTTGGTGGACTCGTTGGTCAGGACCGAAGCAAACAGCACTTCGCCCCAGGCCGAGATGAAGGAGTACACCGCGACGGCGATGATGCCCGGCTTGGCAACCGGGAGGATGACGCGGAAGAGGGCGCCCATCCGTCCAGTGCCGTCAATCATTGATGCTTCCTCCAACTCCTTGGGAATTGAAGCGAAGTACCCACTGAGCATCCAGATGGCGAACGGCAAAGTGAATGTCATGTAGGTAATGATCAACCCGAGGTAGGAACCCTGGAGTTGCAGGCCGGTGATGTTCCGGATCTGCGTGAAGATCAGGTAAAGCGGCAGCAGGAAGAGGATGCCGGGGAACATCTGGGTGGAAAGTACCGTGAGGCTGAAGATGCGCTTGCCCTTGAACGGCAGCCTTGCGATCGCGTAGGCGGCCAGGACGGCGACGGTCACGGAGCACGCGGTGGCGGCAACGGTGATGATGAGGCTGTTCTGGAAATACTTGGACAACGGCACGGTGGTCCAGATGTCGAAGTATGGAGCCAGCGTGAGCTCGCGGGGGATCCACTGGAACAACCCGGAGACATCCTTCAGGGGCTTCAGCGACGTTGAAACCACCACGTAGAGCGGTACGGCGACCCAGAGGGACAGGATGGTCAGAACCACGTTCCTCAGAATCCGGAACTTACGGGTCTCAATCATTGTCGGCTCCCTTTGGCAGCACCATGCGGATGTAGAAGACAGAAGCGATAAACAGTGCAATGAGCAGGAGAACGCTCATGGCTCCACCGAGGCCGAAGTTCCAACTGCCGAAGGAGTTTTGGTAGATCAACGGCGAGATGAGCGTGGCTTCCTTGGGGGAAGTGGCGCCGAAAAGGACAAAGGGAATGTTGAACTGGTTGAACGTCCACAGGGACATCACCATCAGCAGGACGCCGTTGGCAGGGCGGACCATGGGCAAGGTGATGGTCCGGAACTGCTGCCACAGGGTGGCGCCGTCGATGGCTGCAGCCTCATACACATCGGTTGGAACGTTTTGCAGTGCGGCCATCAGCATAAGGAAGGCAAACGGCCAGAGCTGCCAAACATTCACCACCACCATGGCTCCGAAGGAGTTTTCGCCAAGGAGCCAGAACGGGCGTTCGTCGCCGAAGAGATGGAAAGTGTCAACCAGGATCTGGTTCACGGCTCCGTCCCTTTGGTTGAACATGAACGCCCAGGCAATGGTTCCCACGTAGGCGGGAAGGGCGTACGGAACCAGGAAGAAGGTGCGCAGAATGGCGCGGCCCTTGAAGTTGGAGGAAAGAAACACGGCTCCCGCCATGCCCAGAACCCACGAGAAACCCACCACGAGGATGGTGTACACCAACGTCCGGCCAACAGTGCTGAAGAATGCCTGGCCAATGGTGCTTTCCGGGTTCAGGCCGTTGACGAAGTTCTGCAGGCCCACGAAGGGTGCGTTGAGCCAGTTGGTCAGGTTGAGCTGGGTCAGGGAGATGAACGCGATCCAAACACCCAGCAGCATGGGGCCGATGTGGATCAGGAGTTCAAGGAGAGCGGCCGGGGCAATCAGGCCGTAGGGGAGGAAAGACCGGCGCCGTTTGCGGACCGGGGTGGAAGGGGTGGGCCCGTCGGGCTCAGGATTGGCGAGCGGTTTGCTGCCCTCAGCGGCTTTTCCGCTGTCCAGCGCTGAATGTGACATGGAAAACTCCTTTGCCGGAGTGGAGGCGCCACATACCGTGGCGCCTCCACCGCAGGGCATGGTTACTGGGCCGCGGCCATCTGGTTATTGGCGTCCTTGAGAGCCGCCTTGATGTCGTCCTCGGAAACAGTTCCGGTTGCTGCCTTGGCAAAGAGGTTCTTGATCGCGGTACCCGTCAGGGTCTCCATCTGTCCTTCCTTCGCGATCAGCGGCATCGGCAGGGAGTGGTTGGACAGGGCGTCATTCTTCGCCTTGACCTCTTCGGTCTGGAAAGCAGCATCCTTGGATGCGGAGCTGACCACCGGCAGGGAGGAGTACGCCTTGTTCAGGGCCACCTGTTCCTCGTCGCTGGTCAGGAAGGCTGCGAGTTTGATGGCGTTTGCCTTGTTCTTGCTGTTCTTGAACACGCTCAGGTTGATACCGGCCACGTGGCTCTGTGTGGCACGATCGCCGGTGGCATCGGCAGTCATCATCGGAATCGCGGCCACGCCCCAATCCTTGAAATCGCGGGCTGCGAAGTTCTTCAGCGGGCTCTGGTCAAACATCATGGCTGCCTTGCCGTTGATGAGGTTGTCCACCTTCTGGCTTCCCTGGCTCAGTTCGGCGTCGGAGGGAGACATCACCTTGTCCACGGCCATCAGGTCAATGAACTGCTTCACGCCGGCAACCTGCGGTTCGCTGTCGAACGTCGGCTTGCCGTCCTTGTCGAACAAAGTGCCGCCGTTCTGCAGGCCCCGGACGAACGCCTGGTGGGAGTTTGCCGAGACGGAAGCTCCGGCTGCGGTGAAGCCCCACTGGTCAGGCTTGCCGTCACCGTTGGTGTCCTTGGTCAGTTTCTTGGCGTCGGCCACGAACTCATCCCAGGTGACCGGGGCCTTTTCGATACCGGCTTCCTTGAACATCTTTGTGTTGTAGTACATGTTGTACGCCAAGCCATAGAGCGGAATGGACGTAGGAGTCTTGCCCTCGGCGCCACCGGTTGACCAGCTGGTCTGCAGGAAGCGGTCCTTGCCGCCAATGGCATTCAGGAGCTCGCCCTCCACAGGTTCAAAGGCACCTGTTTCCTGCAACGTCACGGCCCAGGTGTTGCCGATGTTCAAAACATCGGGACCATCGCCACTTGTCACGGCCGTGAGGATACGGTTGTAAAGGTCGGTCCAGCCGATGACTTCCAGCTTTACCTTGACGCCCGTCTTCTCGGTGAAGCGGTCAAGGGTGGGCTTCAACTTGGCGGCGGTGTCGTCGAGGCTGTTGCCTTGGTCAGAGGCCCAATACGTAATGGTGTCGCTCGAGGCCTGGGGAGTATCGCCTCCACCGCAGGCGCTAAGGCTCAGGGCCATGGCGGCCGTGGCGGCTATTGCCGATAGGACTTTTAGCGGGTTCTTCATTATTGCTCCGGTTTTCTCGTCGTCGAGCTGGGGCTATGTTGAGTGGGGCTGATGCTGGTGAGAATTTACGCCGAAAGAGTCGCGGCGGTGGGGTCCCAGTCCTCGGGGAGGGCGGGAACCTTGGACGCAGAACTCTCCACATCCACGAAGGCACGGTTGTCGATCGACTCTGCGATGGAGGCCATCGTGTCCAGAACGTGGAAGGCCAACTCGCCTTGCGCACGGTGGGGCCGTCCTTCACGGATGGCGCGTGCCATCTCCAGAACGCCGGCGCCGCGGCTCGCGGTTGAGCCGACGGACGGAACAGTAGTCCAATCGTCGGAACCCAACGCACAAATCCGGATGTCGCCGTCGAACATGTTGGGGTCCGGAAGCGCGATGGTGGCGTCCGTACCCGTGATTTCAACGAACCCTGCCCGCTTGAGCGGTGAATCGAAGCTGAAGATGCTTTGTGCGGACTCGCCACCTTCAAATTCGAGGATGGAGCTGACATGCGTGGGGACGGTGACGTCGAAGGTTTCGCCGGCCTTGGGCCCGGACCCGATGACCCGGGTTTCCCGGGACTTCGAACCGAAGGCCGCAACACGTCGGATGCTGCCGAAGGTCTGAACCAAGGTGGTCAGGTAGTAAGGGCCGATGTCGAACAGCGGACCCGCCCCGTCCTGGAAGAGGAACGCCGGGTTGGGGTGCCAGGACTCCGGCCCGGGTGACTGCATGAGCGTCAGTGCCGTCAGCGGGGTTCCGATGTCTCCGCGTTCAATCATGCGGCGGGCAGTTTGGAGGCCCGCGCCGAGGAACGTGTCCGGCGCGCAGCCCAACCGAACGCCTGCAGCATCGGCCACCTTGAGCAGGCCGAGCCCGCTCTCCCGATCCAGCGAGAAAGGCTTTTCGCTCCAGACATGCTTTCCTGCGTTGACGGCCCGGGTTGCAACTTCAACGTGGGCGGCCGGGATGGTCAGGTTCACGACGATTTCGACGGCGGGGTTGCCCAGGACGGCGTCGACCCCTCCGTGGTTTTCGATTCCGTACTCAGCGGCGCGCGCTGCTGCTGCGTCCTCGAACAGGTCCCCGATGGCAACGACCTTTACGTCCGGGAAGCTGGTGAGGTTGTCCAGGTACTGCTTGCTGATGACGCCGGCGCCGATGATTCCGACTCCGACGGGTCCGGAACCCTGCGGGCCGAACTCTGCTCCCGTTGCGTGGCTCATGCGGTGACCTTTCCAGCGCTCAGGTAGTTGTAGCTGTCGCGGACGGCTTCGAACATGTCTCCTTGGAAGTCATCGAGCTCAACGACGCCGGCCTCAAGCGAACCAGCTGCGGAGAGCACCTCCCAGATGGGCATCTTGCCGTCGCCAACAGCCAACTGCTGGGCCGGATCAGATGTGACGGGGCCGTCCTTGATGTGGATGAATTTCACGCGGTCTCCAAGGCGTGCAAGGAGTTCCGCCGGGTCCTGGCCGCCTACTGCGGCCCAGTAGGTGTCGAGTTCCAGGACAACCTCGGGCGACAGATGGGCCGCGAGGTGCTCAATGGCTGTCTTGCCATCGATAACGGACTCAACCTCCCACCAGTGGTTGTGGTAGCCCACGCGCACTCCATACTCGGCGCCTTTGACGGCGGCGGAGTTGAGCTGACGGGCGGTTTCCTTGATGTCTTCGATGGAGTTCCACCGTTCGATCGGAACGTGGGGATCGATGACCGTTCCAATGCCCAACTGCTGTGCGGCGGCGAAGATGGCATCCTGATCGTCGCTGAGCAACGGTGCGTGGCCGGAAGGGGCGGTGAGGTTGTTCTCTGCCAATGCCTGCTTCAGTTCAGCGGCCTTGGCGACGAACCGGTAGGGCTCCACCATGGTGAAGCCGATTTCTGCCAGGCGCTGGATTGTTCCAGCAAGATCCTCTTCCAGGGCCTTTCGGACCGTGTAGAGCTGGATCGAGTATGACACTGTCTCTCCTCGTCTTTGTGGGTGAGTGTGGATCGGCCGGAGTGATAACCACCATCGGCGGCCTTGATGTGCTGCTCATCACAACCTAGGGGGACTTTTGTCGATCGTCAAGCAAAAGTTGGAAAACGTCCGACAAACTTCGACCGCATGACATGCATAAGCAATCGTGCTTCACTAAATGCATGACTCCAGTACCGGGAAACGACGCCGGAAATACCTCGTTGATAGAGGCTGGCAATTTGTCGCGTGCTGGCGATCTCTTCCAACTTCTTCGGGACGGCCAAGCGAGGACGCGGGCCGAACTTGCCATCACCACAGGGCTGGCCCGCTCCACGGTGGCTTCCCGCATCGACGCCCTCATCAGTTCCGGACTGGTTGGTCCCGCAGGCGAGGCAAGTTCAAGTGGCGGCAGGCCGCCGTCGCGCTTTGCTTTCAACCCTGCCGCGCGGGTGGTGCTGGCCGTCGACGTCGGAGCGACCCACGTGATTGTTGCGGTCACCGACCTCGGTGGCAGCATCCTTGCGGAGCGCCGGCTGAAGCAGGAAGTAGCCGAAGGGCCGGAAACCGTCCTGGGCCGCGTGGTGTCCGCGGGCCTTGAGCTGCTCGCCGACGCGGGCCGGGAACCCGGAGACCTCGCTGGCATGGGCATCGGGCTTCCCGGCCCAGTGGAACACGACACGGGACGGCCGGTAAAGCCGCCGATCATGCCGGGTTGGGACGGATTCGACGTCGTCACTTACGTCCAGCGGTCCCTGCCCGTTCCCGTACTCGTGGACAACGACGTCAACATCATGGCCTTGGGAGAGCGGACAGCCTACTGGCCGGACCACGACAATTTCCTGTTCATCAAAGTGGCCACCGGCATTGGGGCCGGCATCATCAGCAGCGGCGAACTGCAGCGGGGCGCGAACGGCACCGCCGGCGACCTCGGGCACGTCCGCGTTCCGCGCGGCGACGACGTCCTCTGCCGTTGCGGCAACTACGGGTGCCTCGAAGCGCTTGCCTCCGGGCCCGCCGTCGCGCGCCAACTCCAGGCGCAGGGGTTGGAAGCCACCAATGGTGCGGACGTCCTGCGGCTGGTGGGCGAGGGAAACCTGCAGGCAATACAAGCTCTGCGGCAGGCCGGTCGCGACGTCGGCGACGTCCTGGCCACCGTGGTCAACCTCCTCAACCCGTCCATGATCATCATCGGCGGCAGCGTGGGGGAGGCCGGCGAGCACCTGGTGGCAGGCATCCGTGAAGTGGTGTATCGGCGTTCGCTGCCGCTGGCCACCACGCACCTCCGAATTGGCATCTCCATGGCCGGCGACCGGTCCGCCATCCTGGGCGCCAGCCAGATGGTGACACAGCACGTCCTCTCGCCCGCTGTGATTGAAGCCACGCTCCAGGCGACGGGGTAATTGCCGTTGGGTGCAGGCAGGCGGGCCGCAGCGTGATAGCAATGAAACTGATGAAAACGCTTCCTGCCACTCTCCGGCCCGCACCGTGACACAGTTTCTCGCCAAAGTCCCCCGAGGCTGGCTGATCCTCGCATGCATTGGGTTGATCGCCTTGAACATGCGCGGCCCGTTCGTGGCTGTGGCGCCAGTGGTGGATCTGCTGCGGCAAGACCTTGGGTTCTCCCCGGTGGAACTCGGGCTGCTGACAGGCATCCCTGTGCTTTGCTTTTCCCTCGCCTCGCCGCTGGCTTCCCTGGCCGGACGACGGCTGGGTGCCGAATTCGCCGTGATGCTCACGCTGCTGGGCGTGCTGGCAGGCGTGGTGCTCCGGTCCAGCGGTGGCAGCGCGCTGGTGATGGCAGGCACAGTGATCATCGGTGTGGCCATCACCATCGGCAACATCGCAGTGCCGCTGATCATCCGGCGCGACTTCGCACCCCGGCGTCAGGCGACCGCGATGGGCGTGTACACGGCGGCCTTGAATATCGGCTCGTTCCTGACCTCCGTGGCTACTGCACCGTTGGCTCAGCTGGTGGGGTGGCGGCTTTCGCTGGCGGCGAGCGCGCTGCTGGCGTTGGCAGCGATCCTGTTCTGGGTGCCCACTGTTGGTGCGCGGCGGGCTTTTGTGCCGGCTCCCGTTGTGGCTTCCGTTCCATCAGGTTCGGGAGGCGTTGCCGGCGTGGGCTGGTTGACCGTGGGATTGACGCTCGGTTTCGCCGGCCAGGCGTTCTCTTACTACGGCGTCACCGCCTGGCTCCCCAGCTTCCTGTCCGACGAACTCGCCATGGGTACGGCTGAGGCCGGGGCCGGTTCCTCGCTGTTCCAGATCTTTGCGATTGTGGGCGGCTTGGGCGTGCCTCTCCTGGCGCGTTTCACCAGTACGACGGCGGTGGCGGCCACTTTGAGCGCGTTGTGGCTGACCGTTCCGGTTGGTTTGTTGCTGGCGCCTGGCTTCTGGTGGGTGTGGTCCTCCATGGGCGGAGTTGCCCAGGGAGGCGGGATCACGGTGATCTTCATTGCCATCATCAAGTTCGCCCGTTCACAGGCAGCGGCGGGGAAGATGTCCGCCGTCGTGCAGGGTGTGGGGTACTGCTTCGCTGCTCTGGCGCCTACGGTCATTGGCTACGTGCACAGCGTTTCCGATGGCTGGACCGTCCCCCTGTTCGTGATCCTCGGCTCGGTGCTGGCGTTCTGTGTGTGCACCACGTTGTCCGTGCGCTGGGTGGCCCGGCAGGGCTAGGGCGGGTGCCGGTGAGCTAGGCGCCTGGTGAGCTTGCAGCGGGTGGCGGGTGCCGCCGTCGTGCGCTTCTTGTTTCGCCGATTCGTGGCTTTGCTGCGCAGTGTGCCGTGCGCAAGGCGCGGCGCGCAGCGGAGCATCGAAACGGGCGAGTGGTTCAGCGCATGGAAAAGCCCCGTTGCTGGGCTGCCTCCCCGACCATCGGGGTCACTTGTTGCGAAGAGTGCAGGCAGCCCAGCGTCGGGGCTTGATGTGTCGCTGACCAGAGGTACTAGGCGGCGACGAGTTCCTCCTCCGTGGCCTCTTCACGGGCCTCGGTGAGGAAGCGGGCGTAGGCGGGGATGGTCAGGAACGTCGGGAATTCTTCTGCCAGGGTGACCTCTTCGAAGATGGCGCGGGCGTCAGCGAAGCGGTCCCCGTCGAAGCGTTCCAGGCGGGCGAACTCCTCGTCCAGCATGTCCTCCACCCATTCGCGGGTGATGATGTCGCCGTGGTCGGTGATGGCGTGGGAGTGGATCCACTGCCACAGCTGCGAGCGGGAGATCTCCGCAGTGGCGGCGTCCTCCATCAGGTTGTGGATTGCCACCGCGCCGTTGCCCCGCAGCCAGGACTCGATGTAGCGGATGCCTACCTCGATGTTCAACCGGACCCCGGCCTCGGTGATGCTGCCCTCGGTACTGGCGATGTCGATCAGCGCGCGGTCGTCGGGGGTGACGTCCTCACGGCTGCGGTCCAGCTGGTTCGGCTTCTCCCCAAGCACCGAATCGAAAACTTCGCGGCACACGGGCACCAGGTCCGGGTGGGCAACCCAGGAGCCATCGAAGCCGTCGTTGGCTTCGCGGGTCTTGTCAGCGCGGACTTTCTCGAACGATGCCTGGTTGGCTGCTTCGTCCTTGCGATTGGGAACAGCGGCAGCCATGCCGCCGATCGCCATGGCACCACGGCGGTGGCAGGCCCGGACCAGTTGCTCGGTGTAGGCCCGCATGAACGGTTGGGTCATGGTCACCTGGCCGCGGTCCGGGAGCACGAAACGCGGGCCCCGGGTGCGGAAGTTCTTGATCAGCGAGAAGATGTAGTCCCAGCGGCCGGCGTTCAAACCACTGGCATGGTCCCGCAGTTCGTACAGGATTTCTTCCATTTCGAACGCGGCCGTGATGGTTTCGATCAGCACGGTGGCGCGGATGGTGCCTTGCGGGATGCCGAGCAGGTCCTGGGCCAGGACAAAGATGTCGTTCCATAGCCGGGCTTCGAGGTGGTTCTCGATCTTGGGCAGATAGAAGTACGGGCCCTTGCCCTGGGCCAGGAGGCGGCGGGCGTTGTGGAAGAAGTGCAACCCGAAGTCCACGATCCCGCCCGCGATGGGCTTGCCATCAATGAGCAGGTGCTTCTCGGGCAGGTGCCAACCACGGGGGCGGACCACGATGGTGGGCAGGTCCTCGGCGGCCTTGAGCTTGTATTCCTTGCCCTCCGGAGAGGTGAAGTCGATCCGGCGTTCCAGTGCGTCGGTCAGGTTCAGCTGGCCCTGGATCACGTTGCGCCACGTCGGCGTGGACGAGTCTTCCATGTCAGCCAGCCAGACCTTCGCACCCGAATTCAGGGCGTTGATGGTCATCTTCTTATCCACCGGACCCGTGATCTCCACGCGCCGGTCCTCCAGACCCGGGGCCGGGGGAGCGACGCGCCAGCTTGGATCGTTGCGGATGCCCTCGGTTTCCGGGAGGAAGCGCGGATCCTGGCCGGAGGAGATCTGGTTACGGCGGGCGTGCCGTGCCTGCATCAGCTCCTGACGGCGATCAGCAGTCGCCCGGTGCAGCTTGCCGACGAACTCAAGCGCATCCGGAGTGAGGACCTCGTTCTGCCGGCAAATGGGCTGAGCGGTGATGGTGATGCCGTTGATAGTGAAGTTGTCAGTGAAGCTGTTCATTTCAATCTCTCCTATGAGAAGCAAATGTTCGACGGCGGCACTTGCGTGAGGTGCGCACGAGGCCGGAGGTGCGGTGATGCGGCAGCCTGCGTAAAAGGGGCCCTGCGTCCCGGTCCGTCCTCGCTCAGCGAGGTCGAAACCGGGACGTGGGGAATAGCAGGCAGAGCATTGCCGCAGCAGAGGCCCAAGGCGAGGACCGCCGTCGTGCCTTCCGGTGAGCGGAAACTCACCTTGGGCGTGTTGGTTAGTGGAATTGGCCCTCTTCGGTCGATCCGACCAGTGCGAGGGTGGAAGCGTTCGGGTTGAGCGCTGTCGCGATGTCGTCGAAGTAGCCGGTGCCGACTTCGCGCTGGTGCTTGGTGGCGGTGTAGCCGCGTGACTCGGAGGCGAATTCCTTTTCCTGGAGTTCGACGTACGCGCTCATGCCTTCACGGGCGTAGCTGTGGGCGAGGTCGAACATCGAGTAGTTCAGGGCGTGGAAGCCGGCCAGGGTGATGAACTGGAACGTGAAGCCCATGGCACCGAGTTCGCGCTGGAACTTGGCGATGGTGGAGTCGTCCAGGTGCTTGCGCCAGTTGAAGGACGGGGAGCAGTTGTAGGAGAGCATCTGGTCCGGGAACTCGGCCTTGACCGACTCGGCGAACTTGCGGGCCAGCTCCAGGTCCGGGGTGCCGGTTTCCATCCAGATGAGGTCGGAGTACGGTGCGTAGGCCTTGGCACGGGCGATGCAGGGTTCGATGCCGTTGCGGACCTTGTAGAAGCCCTCGGCAGTGCGTTCGCCGGTGATGAACTCCTGGTCGCGCTCATCAACGTCGGAGGTAATCAGGGTCGCTGCCTCCGCGTCGGTGCGGGCGATGACCACCGTCGGCGTACCGGCGACGTCGGCTGCCAGGCGAGCGGCGTTGAGGGTCCGGATGTGCTGCTGCGTGGGGATCAGGACCTTGCCGCCGAGGTGGCCACACTTCTTCTCCGAGGCCAGCTGGTCTTCCCAGTGAACGCCCGAGGCGCCAGCGGTGATCATGGACTTCATGAGCTCATACGCGTTCAGCGGGCCACCGAATCCGGCCTCGGCATCGGCGACGATCGGGACCAGCCAGTCCTCAACGCTCTTGACGCCCTCGGCGTATTCGATCTGGTCTGCGCGGAGCAGGGCGTTGTTAATGCGGCGGACAACCTGGGGTACGGAGTTTGCCGGGTACAGGGACTGGTCCGGGTAGGTCTGGCCGGAGAGGTTGGCGTCAGCTGCCACCTGCCAGCCCGAGAGGTAGATCGCGCGGAGACCGGCCTTGACCTGCTGCACGGCCTGGTTTCCGGTCAGGGCACCGAGGGCGTTGGTGTATCCGCCGGTGGGAGCTTCCTCGGTGAGCTGCTTCCACAGCTTCTCCGAACCGCGGCGGGCGAGGGTGTGCTCTTCGGAGACGCGACCACGGAGGCGGACGACGTCGGAAGCCGAGTAATCACGGGTGACGCCTTCCCAACGCGGGTTGGCGGACCATTCAAGTTCCAGCGCTGCGGCCTGCTGCTCGGCGGTCAACTCTGCTGGTTCAAACGATGCGGTCATTGCATGTCTCCTAATATCCAAGCGGGGCCTCCCCGGGCCGGCCTCCGCTGCGTCGTTGCTGCATCGGCCGGCTTGTCCGGGTCTGTATTTCTTTTTCGTAAGACCTACTTTTCTGCACTTCCAAGAGGGTTTCTAGAGGAAAAGTATGGAAAGAAATGCAGTTCTTCGCGTATTCTCAAGAAATGTCGCCTGTGAGCTGGAACCGCGAAGTCGCGTCGCCGTCGTCGTCCGCTGCGTCCCCTGAACTGGACGTCATCAGCCTTGGCCGCCGCGTGCGGCATCTGCGCAAGCAGGCCGGGCTGACGCTCGATGACTTAAGTGCCGCCGTCGGGACCGCGCCAAGCCAGCTGAGCCTGATCGAAAACGGCAAGCGCGAACCAAAACTGGGGCTCCTGCAGCAGCTCGCAAGCTCGCTCAACGTGAGCATCGACCAGCTGCTCGGTGCCGAGCCGCCCAGCCGCCGCGCGGCCTTGGAGATCGAGCTGGAACGGTACCAGCGCGGACCCCTTTATGAGTCCCTGAACCTGCCCAAAATCCGCATCAGCTCGCGGCTTCCGCTCGATGTGCTGGAGTCGCAGGTGGGGTTGCTGCAGGAGCTCGAACGCAAACTTAACGAGCAAGTCGCGACGCCGGAAGAGGCCCGCCGCGCGAACGGCGAGTTGCGTGCCATGATGCGCGAGCGCGGTAACTATTTCCCGGAGTATGAGGCGGAGGCGCAGAAGGTCCTCAAGGGGGTTGGCTACACCACCGGGCCGCTGAGCCAGCACGTCATCGCGGACATCGCCGAGAACCTCGGTTTTTCACTGCATCACGTGGGCGATTTGCCTCATTCGACCCGGTCCGTGACAGATTTGAAGAACCGCAGAATTTACCTGACGCAGAACCAGCGGCAGGATCACGACCCCCGTTCGGTGCTCCTGCAAGCCTTGGGACACTACGTCCTGGGACACGAGACTCCGCGGAACTACGGCGATTTTCTGGCACAACGGGTGGCAACCAACTACTTTGCCGCCGCGTTGCTGCTGCCGGAGCAGGCCACGGTGGAGTTCCTCCAAAAGGCCAAGGCCGCCAAGGAGATAGCCGTGGAGGACATCCGGGATGCCTTCGCCGTTTCCTATGAGACGGCGGCGCACCGCTTCACCAACCTGGCCACGCAGCACCTTGGCATCACGACGCATTTCCAGAAGACCCACCAGTCCGGCATCATCTACAAGGCCTACGAGAACGACGGCGTGACCTTCCCGCAGGATCACACAGGCGCCATTGAGGGGCAGCCGTCGTGCAAGGCGTGGACCTCCCGGGCGGTGTTCGACGTGCCCGACAAGTTCAGCGCCTACAGCCAGTACACGGACACCCCTTCCGGGACCTACTGGTGCACGGCGCGCACGGAGCGATCGGCTTCGGGGGAGTTTTCTTTGAGTATTGGCGTGCCGTACCAGCACGTGAAGTGGTTCCGGGGGCGCGAAACCACTGCCCGGGCGACCTCGACCTGCCCGGACCCGAACTGCTGCAAGCGGCCCCCTGCCTCCCTTGCGAATGAGTGGGCCGGCAACGCCTGGCCGTCGGCACGTGCACACTCGCACCTGCTGGCAGCCATGCCCCCGGGTGCGTTCCCCGGCGTGGACGAGACAGAGGTATACAGCTTCCTGGCGGCCCACTCCGCGCGCTGAACCCCGAACCCTCGTTCACGTTCCGGGGTTTGGGGCGCTCGTTCACGTTCCGTGTGATTGGGCCGGGACGCTCGCTCACGTTCCGTGGGTTTGGCCGGGACGCTCGGTCACGTTCCGTGGGTTTGGGCCGGGACGCTCGTTCACGTTCCGTGGGTTTGGGCCGGGACGCTCGCTCACGTTCGTTGGTCTCCGGCGATCTTCATTGTTGGAGGAGTGTCGCCTCAACGGTGGAGTCGGGCGCTGGCGTTTATGTGGTTGTGCGTGAGGGTTGGGTTGAAGCCCGTGGGTGGTGCGTGAGGGTTGGGTTGAAGCGGGTGGGATGTGAGAGAGGGCTGGGGTGAAGCGGGTGGGATGTGAGAGAGGGCCGGGGTGGTGCGTGAGGGTTAGGGAACCAGCCGGGCCACCAGCACCGCGGCAGCATCGACGACGTCGTCCGCTTCCTTTTTGTTGGCACTCAAGGCGACCTCGTGGCCGGCAACGGTGATGATGTCCGTGATCACTGCGACGGTGAGCCGGCCCAACGTGTCCTCGCTGGTGCCGAGCAGCACGGAGTTTTGGCGGACCCACTCGCGTCCGCGCTCCCGCCGGAGTACTTCAAAACCAGGGGGAGTGTCGCCCTCAATGAATACCCGCTCCAGGTCCCGGTGCTTCCAGGTGTAGTCGAAGTAGCTGCGGCTGCCCACGTTGAATAGCGCCAAGGGGTCTGCCTCGCCAGCCTTGCGTGCCTTCGCTACTGCGGCAGCTACGAGTCGCTCGTGTTCGTTCTGGTAGTCGTCCCAGAGGGCAAGGAAGAGTTCGGTCTTGCCGCCGAAGTGGTGGTAGAGGCTGCCTACGCTCGACCCTGCGCGGGCCACGATGTCGGAGATACTGGCGTCGGTGAATCCGTGCTCCACGAAGACTCGAGCGGCCGCGTCCAGCAAATTCCGCTGTGTTGCTGCGGTACGCGTCCACTGCCAGGAGCTTGCGGTGGTTGCCGCTTCGGAGGTTTTTCGGACCACGCCGGAACCTCCTCTCAACAGCAAGGGTGGATGCCGGCGTGTTCGCCGGCCACTTTCTGAAATCCTACCCTTGAAATTTTCCACATAGCCAGCAGCAAGCCTTGACGGACCCACGATTCAAAGGAAATAATTCTGGAAGTCGGTTCTAGAAATATACATTGCGGCATGTATCCGAATACTGCGATTTTTGACGTGGGACGCCTCGAAACACGGGTGCCGTTTTCGCCGTCGGGCTGTAACTGGTTGAATCGCTATATAGCGCCAACTGGTCGCAGCCAACCAAGCCAGAGAGGAACGCGGCCTGATGTCCGTTTCAAGCAAGTCGTCCGGGATCACGTCGAACAGGTGGTTCAAGCCCGTCGCCGTCACCGCAGGAGCTTTGGTGGTGGCACTGATCCTGGTGCTCGTTGCGCAGTGGCTCCGGACCCTGCAACCGGTGCAGCAGTTCCTGACGGACTACCCGGGCCATTCCGCCATCCCCGAACGCACACCCACAGGTTTCCCGGCGTGGCTTGGCTGGCAGCACTTCCTCAATATGTTCTTCATTGTCTTGATCATCCGGTCGGGCTGGCAGGTGCGGACCACCACCCGTCCTCCGGCCTACTGGACCAGGAACAATAAGGGTTTCATCAAGACCAAGAACCCGCCGAGCAAAATCAGCCTGGACCTCTGGTTCCACCTCACGCTGGACGCGCTTTGGGTATTGAATGGCATTATTTTCATCGTTCTGCTCTTCGCTACCGGTCAATGGCTGAGGATCGTTCCCACCAACTGGGACGTCTTCCCGAACGCTGTCTCAGCCGGTCTGCAGTACGCCTCGCTGAACTGGCCGGTTGAAAACGGCTGGAACAACTACAACAGCCTGCAGCTCCTGGCCTACTTCATCACGGTCTTCATTGCCGCCCCGCTGGCCATCATCACGGGAATCCGGATGTCCGGTGCGTGGCCCAAGAAGGCCGCGATCAACAAGTTCTACCCGATCGAGCTGGCCCGCAAGATCCACTTCCCGGTGATGATCTACTTCGTGGCGTTCGTGATCGTCCACGTCACGCTGGTCCTGGCCACCGGTGCGCTGAACAACCTGAACCACATGTACGCAGCCAACAACGACTACAGCTGGTGGGGCTTCGCAATCTTTGCGGCCTCCATCATCTTCACGGCCGCCGCCTGGTTCCTGGCGCGCCCCTTGTTCCTCCGACCGATCGCCTCGCTGATGGGCAAGGTCTCGCGCTAAACCGCGTGAACCCAAAGCACAAAAACAGCCGCTCCGTAAGTGTTCCGGGGCGGCTGTTTTCGTATGTGAGCGGGTGCTAGGACAGAGCCCCACCCTGCCACAGGGCATCAAACGGAGCACCCGAGGACACCCGGTTCTTGATACCGGCCGTGACAAAGGCCTTGGCAGTTCGTGCCGCTTCCAGCGGCGTGGCACCCTTGGCGAGCTCGGCAGTGACGGCAGCAGCAAGCGAGCAACCAGCGCCGGACACAGCGACGTCACCAACCTTCGGGGCACGCAGGACTTCCAGCGTCTGGCCGTCGTAGTAGACGTCGACGGCGTCCGGTCCTTCCAGCCGCACCCCACCTTTGGCGAGGACTGCTGCGCCGCTGACTTCGTGGATGCGGATGGCGGCGGCCTTCAGCGACTCTTCATCGGTGATGGCAAGCTCCGAGAGCGACTCGGCTTCGAAGTGGTTCGGCGTCACGAAGGTAGCCAGCGGGAGGATCTGGGCCTTCAAAGCCTGGTCGGTGTCCAGCGCGTGGCCGGGCTCCTGGCCCTTGCAGATCAACACGGGATCCAGCACCACGTGCTTGAAAGAGCCGTCCGCCAAAGCCTTCTCCACGGTGCTGATGGTTGCCGGGCTTCCGAGCATGCCGATCTTCACGGTGTCCAGAACTGACGGTGCGCCGGAAGCGGCACCGTATGCCGCCGTCGTCGCTTCCAGTTGGTCGGCAATAACCTGCTGGTCCACCGGCACGAAACGGTGGTTCCAGTTGTCCTGCGGGTTGAAGGAAACGATGCACGTGAGGTTCGCGATCCCGAACACACCGAGTTCCTGGAAGGTCTTGAGGTCGGCCTGCGCTCCGGCGCCACCGGTCGCTTCGGAGCCGGCGATGGTCAGAGCAATGGCTGGGGCAACGGCTGAAGTCATGACTCCATTTTGGCAGTTGCTGCGCTTCGACTCCTAAACGGGCCTAGCCGTGCAAGGCCCGGTATGCGGCCTCGGCGGCCGGATGCAGCGGCACTCCGGCGGTGTTGATCAGCGTTTCCGGGCTGAGGAATTGGACGCCGGCGCTGGACTTGGGCACCAGGTCCTGGGCGTGTTCAACCATGAGCTCCACGGTCTGCCGGACAATGTGGTCCGCCAGGTCGCTCCGGCACAGAAGCAGGTTGGCCACGCCCACAGTCCATACCGCAGGAGCGTTCCCATAGCTGTTTGCCGGGATGAGGACGCGGTCGTAGAAGAAACCGGACTGCGCACGCGTTGCCGGAATCAGTTCGGAAAGATCAAGAAGCCGCACGCCGAGGTCCTGGGCAGCAGCGGCGATGGGCGCTGTCGGAACCCCTCCGGACTGGATCATGACATCAATGGAGCCGTCGGCAAGGGCGGCGATCGCCTGGTTCAGTCCCAGGTTGACCTGCTTCATGGCCCGGTCCGGTGGAGCAGACTGCGGCGCCAACCCGGCCGCTGCGATGATCCTTCCGGCAGTGAGGGTGGTTCCGGAGCCTACTTCGCCCACACCCGCGGTCTTGCCGGCGAGGTCCGCGAACGTTCGGATGGAACTGTCCTCCCGCACGATGCAGTGGACGTAGTTCTGGTAGACCTTGCCCAGGGCCACCAGCCGTCCTTCGCTGTGGCTGCTGGCGGCCGGTTGCGCCGCCGCATCGGCGAGGGCGACGGCGAAGGTCGCCTCGCCGGACAGCACCCGCTGGATGTTCTCAAGACTTCCGCCGGTGGTCAGGGCGCGCGCCTTGTCCGCGATGCGTTCCCGCTGCAGCAAATCCGCCAGGAGGGTGGCGAATTCAAGATAAAAGCCGCCCGGTTCTCCGCCGGCCACCGTGACCTCCTGCGGTTTCTCCGACGGGGAGCAGCCGACAGCCGAGGCCAAAACCCCGAACGTCACGGCTGCCTGGATGGCGTTGCGCCTCGACATCATAGGAATTTCAGGCATCGCTTTCGCCCCTCGGATGCCCGAATTCCAAGCGGACCGTCAACCCGTGCGGCTTGCTGTCTTCCAGCACCAGCCGCGCACCGTTCGCCTCGGCCAACCGTTCCACGATGGTCATCCCCAGGCCATTGCCGGGGATGCTGCTGTGCTGCGGTGCCCGCCAAAAACGGCTGGTAGACACGGCGCGCTGATCGGCAGGGAGGCCGGGACCGTCGTCGGAAATCACGACGGCGATACCTCCTTGGGACGGCTCGGTCGCCACTTGGATGTGGGCGGCCGGGGCGTACTTGATGGCATTTGCCAGAAGCTCACCCACCATGTGCGCGAGTTCTTCCGGGTTGCAGGCGAGGGTGATCGGCCGCGCAGGCTCAAGAAGCGTGATCGTTGCCCCCGCCTGAGCGGCAGCCGGGGTGGCTCGTTCCGCTTCTCCTTGAAGGACGGGAAAGGGATCGATAACGCTCGGTCGGTGGTGCTCCGGGTCCTGCTCCACGCGGGAAGCCCCCGCAAAGGCGCGATGCTCCGCGGTAGCCAGCTTCAGCACGCCGTCGAGCATTCCTTCCACCCGCTCAAGTTCGGCTACGACGCCGGCCGCGGCGGCCTTCTCCGGTTCGGACCGCAGCGCCAGCTGCAGCAGGTCGATCCTCAGGCGCAACGCCCCCACCGGGTTGCGGAGCTGGTGCGAGGTGTCGGCGATGAGCCGCCGCTGCGATTCCATGCTCTCGCTCACGGTGTTGGCCATGGCCGTGAACGAACGGCTGAGTTCACGGAGCTCGGGCGGTCCGGCCTCGGGGAGTTGGCTCGTTGTTCCGGTGGTTTCGAGTTCATGGACGGCCCTGCCAAGGCGCTGGACCGGGCGCAAAACCCAGCCCGTGATCCGCGCAGCGGCCAGCAGGAGCAGCGCGCCAAGGGCGAGGGCAGCCAGCACGACGACGAGCCAACGCTCCCTGAGCTTCTGCCGGGCCGCGTCGAGGTTGACTTCCATGACCACTTCGCCGAGGACCTGGCTTGCTGTGCCGAAGGACCTGGAGATGATCTCGTTGCCCGTCCCGAACGCGCGGATGGAATCCAGGGTGGTGTCGCTGAGGTTCAGGCTGGCCCTGCCTAGTGCGTCCTTGACCTCCGGTTGGTCATCGCGAAGGTCCCCGGAATGGAGGGTTTGCCCTTGCATATGGATCAGGATTCCTTCGCCATACAGCTCTGAGTAGCGGTCCATCTCGCGCTGGAGTTGGGTGGTGTTGCTGTCTTCCAGGGCGTCACTCGCCAGCTGGGCGAAGCGGTTCAGGGCAGCGACGCGGTTGATTTGCAGCTCCTGGGTGAGCTCGCGGCTTGCCGACGTCAGGATCACGCTGGACACCGTCACCACGATGACCACCACGAGCAGGCTCAGGATGCCCAGGACGCGGAGTTTCACGGCTGCTCTACGCGGTAGCCGACGCCCCGGACGTTGATGATGAACCCGGGCATTTGGAGTTTGGACCTGAGGCCCGTGAGGTGCACGTCCAAGGAGCGGGAGTGGGCCAGGAAGGCGTCGCCCCATAGCGCGTCCAATATTTGTTCCCGGGTAACCACCGAGCCCGCGTTCCTTGCCAGCAGCGCAAGAAGGTCGAATTCCGTCGCCGTGAGGGGAAGTTCCCTGGCGCCAACCGATGCGACGCGGCGGTCGAGATCGACTTCGAGTTTCCCGAGGACGATCGTGTGTGGCGCCGCTTGGCCGGTGCGGTTGGTTCGGCGCGTCACGGCCTCGATCCGGGCCAGGAGTTCTACAAGTTTTACCGGTTTGACCAGATAATCGTCGGCGCCGGAACAGAGGCCGAGGACCACACTGCGTTCGTCATCGCGGGCGGTCAGGATCAGGATGGGAATTTGCGTCACTTGGCGCAGTTTTCTGAGGACGTCCAGGCCATCCAAGTCTGGCAGGCCCAGATCAAGCAGGATGACCTCGTGCTGCCGGTGGGCCAGGAGTGCGTCCTCGCCCCTGGAGACGCGGGTGTGCTTATGCCCGGCTGAGGCGACGGCGGCACTCAAGGCTGAGGCCATGGCGTCGTCATCCTCGACGATGAGCACGTGCACGGTGTGGTCCTTAGGGTAGCGGGGCGGGGTCGCTACTAGAGCTTAACGTTGTGAGGCCCGCTCTGCGCCCTTCGGAGTATCCAAAGTGCGCAGAACGGGCCCCACAAGGCACCAAAGTCAGGCGTCGACGCGATCCTTCTTGCCGCCGTCGCCGGTTTCCCCGGCGTCGTTGGCAGTGCTCCGGGCGGCGAAGGCGTGGCCCTGCTCTGCATCAAGGTGCGTCGACTTCTTGTTCTTCAGCGCGAAGATGTACACCAGCAGCGAGATGAAGATGGCCGCGGTGACGTACGTGAAGAACAGGTTCTCCTGCCCGGCCTTCTGCAACGCCGCTCCAATCAGCGGGACCGTTCCGCCGAACAGCGAGTTGGCAATCGCGTAGCCGAGACCAACACCCAGTGCACGGATGGATGCCGGGAAGAGCTCAGCCTTCACCAGCGCATTGATGGACGTGTAGCCGCCAACCATCAGCAGGCCGCCCATCATGAGCAGGAAGGCGACGAACGGATCCTTGGTTCCGGCCAGGGTGGAGAGCAGCGGCCAGGTGAAGAGGACACCGGTGACACCGAACCAGATCAGCAGCGGCTTGCGGCCGATCTTGTCTGAAATCAGGCCGTAGACGGGCTGCAGCAGCATGAAGATGAACAGCGCCCAGAAGTTGATCACGGAGGTATCGGTCTTGGCGATGCCGGACGTATCGTTCATGAACTTCAGGATGAAGTTGGTGTACGTGTAGAACGCCACCGTACCGCCAAGGGTAATGCCGATGCAGATGAGCAGCGGCTTCCAGTGCTTGGTGAACAGGAGCTTCATGGTGCCAGGCTGGGCCTCGCCGGCGACCTTGACGTGCGCCGCGCGGAGTTGGTCGGCGGAAAGGGTCTCCTCCATGGAGCGGCGAAGCCACAGGACGACCAACGCTGCGACGCCGCCGATTGCAAAAGGTATCCGCCAGCCCCACGCTGTCAGGTCTTCCTTGCTCATGGTGCTCTGCAGGATCACGAGGACCAGGAGGGCCAGCATCTGGCCGCCGATGAGGGTGACGTATTGGAAGCTGGAGAAGAAGCCGCGGCGCTTGGCCGTTGCTGCCTCGGACATGTAGGTGGCGCTGGTCCCGTACTCGCCGCCCACCGAGAAGCCTTGCAGCACGCGGATAAACACCAGCAGAATGAGGGCCCAGAGACCGATGACGTCCTGGGTTGGCAGGACCGCGATGGCGAACGAGCCCGCCGACATCATGGTCACGCTCAGTGTCAGTGCGGCTTTGCGGCCTTTGCGGTCCGCGTAGCGGCCGAAGAACCAGCTGCCGATCGGACGCATCAGGAACGACGTCGAGAACACAGCCATCGCTTCAAGACCGGCCTGGAGATCGTCCGAGGAGTTGAAGAAGTGCGACTGGAAATACGCCGCGAATACTGTGTAGACGTAGAGATCGAACCACTCCACGAGGTTGCCCGCGGAGCCCTTGAGGATGTTGCTCACTGCCTTACGGGTGTGGGCGGCTTCGCTCAGAGGTGCAGCTTGTTGGGTGCTCATCAATGAACCTTCCTGGACGGCAGCGTATTGCAGCAGCCGTGTCTTGCATGAGTTCGTTCTGTCCATGAAGCTCGTGCTCATGGCGTCCTTGCGCATGGCTCTTCGTCGACTAAGAAAGGCCCTCTTGGGGAAAGAGGACATGTTCCAAACTATGGGTGGTGCAAGGCACAGCCAACGCGGGAAGGGATTTCCTAACACTTCCTTAGGTTTCGCGGCCGTTGCTTGAGGCCCGACGCCGGGACATAATGCTCGACGGCGGCCCGCGGCCAGCGCTCAAAGGCGCCGTTGCGCCCGCTCACCCGCTCACCCGCGGTCCCTCCTGCAGATCCCTAGTGCTTCCGGCTGTCCCTCCTGCAGATCCCTAGTGCTTCCGGCGGTCGCTCCTGCAGGTCCCTAGGGTTTGATGCGGTCCCTCCTGCAGGTCCCTGCCCGATTAGCTGGGATTTGGCTTGTGGATACGAACCATTTTCCAGATCGAGAGTCGACCAACGCCGGCGGCAACGGCGATGGACAACGGGAAAAGAGTCGGACCAGTCGGGGACAGCCAGCCAAATGGTGCACATATGAGCAACGGGGCCGCGAAGAAGGCAGCCACGTGAATCCATTGGTGGGGGATGCGCCGAAGTGCCAGGCCCAGTAGAGATCCAACCGCAACGCCCACAGCCCACACGGGAAGAATGCTGTAAATGAAGAACACGATTGCCCGTCCACCTGGGGATTGAACAACCAGGAAAAGGCAAAACGTCAGGTGCGCCAGCGCGACGCCAACAGCGAGCCCTCCGCCCCCAATGACCACCCGGTCTTTTGATCCATAGGGCCATCCATGGCCGGTCTTGGGTGTCTTCAGTCCATACTCTGACTCGTGTATCCAAAAGTCATCGTCCATTGGTCACCACCCGGCCGATTATGTGACTGAGGGTTGGGAAGAAGGGGCGGTGATGTGAGTGAGGGTTCACGGCTTGCCTGCGGCGATCTGGTTGAGGGCGCCGGCGAGCGATGGGTACTCAAACACAAAGCCAGCGTCGAGCAGCTTCCGTGGCTCCACCCATCTGCTCTTCAGTACCAGCTCCGTTTGCGTCCGGATCAGAACGGCCCCGGCCTCGAGCAGCCAAGCCGGGGTTGGAACGCCGAAAGGAGTGCCCAGACTCTGCCGCACCAAAGCCATAAGCTCACGATTATTCACCGGGTAGGGCGAAGCGGCGTTGATCGGACCGGTCAACTCACCATGAGCGTGAACGAACAACGCTACTCGAAACAGGTCCTCCACGTGAATCCAGCTGAACTTCTGCGTGCCCGGACCCATGTGTCCGCCCAAGCCGAATCGGGCTAGGTTCTGGAGGGGACTCATGACGCCCCCGGCGCCCAACACGATTGCAATGCGCAGCGGCACTTTCCGCGTCGCGGGAGAAATAGCCGCTGCCAACTCGTCCTCCCAAGCACGCGCGACGTCCACGGAAAACCCGCTTCCCAACTCGCCCGACTCCTCGGATTGCGGACGGTCTTCCGCATGCCGGTAGATGGTTCCGGTACTTGAGTTGATCCAGGTCCTGGGCGGTTCGGCACACGCAGCAACAGCCCGCCCCAAGGCGCGGGTCGTCAAGACCCTCGAGTCCAGGATCTCCCGCTTGTGACGCTCGTTGTAACGGCAATTCACGGATCGTCCGGCGAAGTTTACCAGCAGTTCGGCGCCGTCCAGCACTTTGGTGATGGCGCCGTCGTCGTTCCAGTGCGCGTGCGCTGAAGCGTCCCGCCCGACCGTCCGGACCTGCCACCCTTCGTCAGCGAACCGCCGCCGGAAGTAGCTGCCGATGAAGCCGGTGGCGCCCGCCATCACCACGGTCCGGGGCATTACGCGTCTTCCTTCACGCCGCGGACGAGTCCCAGGACATCGTCAAACACCTTGCTCACTCCGGGAATCTTCGCAAGTGACAAACCTCGGGCCATCAACGGGGCGGCTCCGTCAATCAGCTTGCGGGTGCGGCGTTGACCCTCGGATTTGTCGTAAACCCAGAACAGGGCGACGCCCATGTACGCCAGCCACAGCAACTCGGGCAGGTCGCCGCGCAGTTTTTTCGCCACTGCGGGCGAGGAACCGTCGACGGCGGTGCGGAAGATCGCGAGCGACGCGTCCCGGGCGGCGGTGGAAGCCTCGCCGAACGGATTGACGGGCGACGTCGGCCGGATCGCCGTTGAGATGAAATCGGAACCGAACTGGTGGTACGGCGTCATGGCGTCGATGCCGGCGTGGAGGACGGCCTTCAACCGGCTGGCGAGGTCCTGGACGTTTTCGAGGGCTTGCGCGGCAGCCGCGGCGTGCTCGTCCTGTACCTGGATGTAGAGTTCCTGGACCAGTTCGTCTTTGGACGCGAAGTAGTAGTAAGCATTGCCCACCGACAATCCGGCCTCCTGGGCAATGGCGCGCATGGTGGTCTTCTCGAAGCCAATTTCCCGGAACATCTTGAGGGCGACATCGGCTACCAGTTGGCGGGTCTGTTCACTCTTTGCAGGCATACGTCACTCCACAGTTTTTGAACGTGTTCAGAAATCCAGTATTGCACGTGTTTGAACGTGTTCAAAAGAAAGGGTGAGTGAGGGTTGGTGGGAAGGGGGTGGGATGTGAGTGAGGGTTGGTGGGAAGGGGGTGGGATGTGAGAGAGGGTGCGTGGGAAGGGGGTGGGATGTGATGGAGCGTGGGGATGAGTGGGAGAATGGGGGAGGTGCCGGCTCCATGCCCCACCACCCACAGTGCTAATACAGCGGGGCGCCCTCGGAACCGGGCGCCTGCGCGAACCACTACGAAATGGATGACCCATGCCCTCGCCCTCCGGCTCCAGCACGCTCAGCAAGCCTGCACCCCGTTTCGCCTCGATCGGATCCCCCTATTTCGGCATCATGTTGGCCGTCATGGCCGTAGTGCTGATCCTCTCCAACATCGGCGCCTCAAAGGGCGTGGTGCTCGGCCCGATCATCACTGACGGCGGGTTCTTCCTCTTCCCGTTGGCCTACATCCTCGGCGATGTCATGAGCGAGGTGTACGGCTTCAAGGTTGCCCGCAAAGCGATCGTTACCTCGTTTGCCCTGAGTGTGTTCGCGTCGCTGTGCTACTGGGTGATCATCATCCTGCCTGGCTTCAATGACGACTACGGAACAGCCAAGCAAGCAGCAATCGAGGGCGCACTCGGCCCGGTCCCGCAGATCGTCCTTGCCTCGCTGCTCGCCTTCCTGGCAGGACAAACCATCAACTCCTGGATCCTGGTGAAGATGAAGCAACGCACCGGCGAAAAATCCCTGTGGGCACGCCTCATGGGCTCGTCGGTGGTGGGCGAATTCGTGGACACCCTGATCTTCTGCAGCATCGCGGCGTCGGTCATCGGCATCACGGACGCCGGATCGTTCGTCAATTACGTGCTGGTGGGCTTCGTGTACAAGACCGCCGTCGAGTTCATCTTCGTGCCGATTACGGTGCTGGTGGTCGGCTGGATCAAGAAGCGCGAGCCGAGCTACGGAGCAGTCGCGGCCTAAGGCCGGCGGGGCATGGAGCCCATTTCGATGCCTCGCTGCGCAAACGACGTTTCCAACCATCGAACGCGCGGCGATCCATCGAAATGGGGTGCAAGCCAGGCCCAGCGCAAGCCAGGCCGGGCGCAAGCCAGGCCTAGGAGTAGTACCGGCCCAGCGTCTCCGCCTTGAACTCGAAGAAGTCCCCGGACTCGATAGCCAAGCGGGCATCGTCCACCATCTTCACCACGAAGCGCTCGTTATGGATGGAGATCAGGGTTGCAGAGAGCATTTCCTTGGCCTTGAACAGGTGATGGATGTACGCCCGCGAGTAGTTGGCGCAGGCGTAGCAATCGCAGCCGTCCTGCAGTGGCCCGAAGTCGGTCTTGTAGCGGGCCCCGGACAGGTTGAAGCGCCCGGACGGAGTGTAGAACGCTGAATTCCGGGCCACACGGGTGGGGGAGACGCAGTCGAAAGTGTCGGCGCCGTTCTCGATGGCCGTGAAGATGTCGTCCGGCTCGGAGATGCCCAGCAGGTGCCGGGGCTTGTTCTCCGGCAGTTCCTCGTTGCACCAGCGCACGATGGTGCCAAGGTTTTCCTTCTCCAAAGCACCGCCGATCCCGTAGCCGTCAAACGGCATGGCGCCCAGATCCTGGCACGCTTTGCGGCGCAGGTCCTCATATTGGGCGCCCTGGATCACGCCGAACAGGGCCTGGTATGGCTTGCCCACGCGGGAGGCTGTCAAGGAAGCGTGCTCTTCCAAGCACCGCAGCGCCCACAAACGGGTGCGCTCCAGGGACTCCTCCTGGTAGGCCCGGGAATTCTGCAGCGTCGTGAGCTCATCGAAGGCGAACATGATGTCCGCCCCGATCTTGTGCTGGACCTGCATGGAGATCTCGGGGGAGAAGCGGTGCCGGTCGCCGTTGAGGTGGGATTTGAACCAGACACCGTCGTCGTCAATGTGTGCCAGCCGTTCCTTCCCGGGTGCCACGGCGTCATCGGGCCCGGAAGAGTCCACGTTCTTCATGTCGATGACCTTCTTGAACCCTGAGCCCAGGCTCATCACCTGGAACCCGCCGGAGTCCGTAAACGTGGGGCCGGACCAGTTCATGAAGGCGCCCAACCCACCTGCGGCGTCGAGGATTTCCGGTCCGGGCTGCAGGTAGAGGTGGTACGCGTTGGCCAGCACAGCCTGCGCGCCCAGTTCAGCGATCGACTCCGGCAGCACAGCCTTCACGGTTGCTTTGGTCCCGACGGCGATAAACGCGGGCGTCTGGATGGTCCCGTGCGGCGTGGTGATGGTTCCGGTCCGGCCCAGGAACGCGCCGCCGTTGGCCTCTACCATGGCGTCCGACGGCGAACACGTTTCAGTCAGGCGCTGGCCCACCGAAAACGAGAACTCGGACTGGCGCTCAGGCAATCCGGGCAGGGCGGGAACGGCAGGGGCGGATGGAGAAGCAGGAGCAGGAAGGGAAGCTGGCACGCTACCTAGTGTGCCAGCTTTACCGGGAGTAACCTGCCGAATGAACCCTATGACCCGTAGTTTTCAGCCTTCCAGTTGTCCCACGAAGACCGGATGTCCGCCAAGGTGTGGGCCCCCAAATCGTAAGTGGAGGCAATGACCATGGAGCCGCCGTCGGGCCTCTTGTCCGGAATGGGAAGTTGCTCCGCGACGATCAGCAGGCCGTCGCCGTGCTCGGCGTAGCTGTGGACGGTGAGGCCCACCTGGTGGCGGCTCTTGAACCAGACCTTGCCGGAGATCTCCTCGCCGGTATCGAGCGTGAGCGAGTACTCCTCCCCAACGGGAGGCAGGTCTCCTAGCCCCAGCTTTTCAATGGCCGGTCCGCCCTTGCCGGGAAGGGAGACGAAGTGGGTACGCCGGTGTCCGTGCGGATGCCGTTCCAGCGCAAACCGGAGTTGGTGCAGGAACGTCAGCCAGCCCTGGGTGATGTCCTCGTCCCATTCCGCCCACTCGGAATCATGGTCCAGCGCCGCCCTTATCACGCGGACTTCCGTGCCGCCCGAAACAGGATGCAGCTCAAAGACATCCCCAGCGTTGACGGTGAGGCTGGTGTGATCCGGCGCTTCCACAACGTCGGTGTTGAAGTAGATCTGCTTGATTTCGGCGTCGAGGTCGTCGGCCTCCCAGCCGTGCCATTGGGCAACCAGGGACGGTTCGCGCAGCATGGTCCAAACCTGCTGCGCGTCGGCATTAATCACAACGCTCAGATTGTTCGTCATGGCCCCGAATCTACCGCCGTTCGCATCCACATAACAGGGCTTGTAATTCCGGGACCGGTGGCGCAGGAAAAGCTAGGCGCGCACGGATTCCAGCTCGTTGCCGATCCGCCGGGCGAGCTCGGCCTCGTCGATGGTCTTCGAGCCGCCATGGGCGCGCAGGAACATCAGTGCTTCCAAGCGCAGGAACCGCCATTCACGCTCGGCTTCGTGGTTGCCGTTATCGATGGCGCGGAAGATTTCCTTGTCGTACAGGTTGGGTTCGTTCAGGGAGCGCTGCCGGACACGGGCATTGATCCGGGCCTTGAAGGGGTCTTCCTCCTGCGACTCCGGGGCGCGGAGCAATTTCTCGTAGACCGCGGCACGCTCTGTTTGGCCGGCCTCGCGGCAGATGAAACTGGACAGCGCCAAGGCCCGCTCGATCGAGGCCCAGCGGTCCAGGTTTCCGTCGAACGGCAGCACGTTCAGCAGGTCCGCCACAGCCAGGGCGTTGTCCGGATCGCGCAGGACGATGCACAGATTGAACGCGAGGTCACTGAGGTCGCGGAGGCAGCTTCCGGACTTGGTGTTGATGCCCTTCGCGAGCCGCTCCGAGAGTATCTGGACACCGTTCTTGCCCTTGTGGTTCGCCGCCGCAGCGCGCACCACGGCCTCCGGTGTCCCCTCGGGATCCGGGATCAGCGCCATTTCCTCGGCGCTCGGGCCGGTGTAGGTGGGCGGGGCCTCGGGGCGTGGAGGAACGACGACGGCGGGCCCGGCAGGAGCGTCAGCGTCGGCTTCCGCGGAGGTGCTTGAGCTGGAATTGCTTGCGTCCGGGGCTGCGGCGGCCGGAGCTTCCGCATCGGTGCCGGCCGGGACTCCCTCACCCACGGGCACGCTGGACCCAACCGCGATCCGTACCGTGCCGCCGTCGCCCATTGTCACGCGCAGCAAAGCGGCGACTCCATAGTCGTCATTCTCGGTGTCAATATTGACGATTTCCTGGGCCGGCCCGTCGCCGGGCGGGAACACAAAATCCCCGGGCCGCAGGTCCCCAGCCTGCTTTTCCTTGTACTGCTGTGTGGCTGGGCTGTGAGTCATCGGAAATCCTTTGGTTCTCTTGGGGTCCGCCGTCCAGTCTACAAAGACCAGCTGATGAAGGGGCCGGGACCCGCTAGAGAACGATGCCCGAGAAAGCCAGGGCCTGCCTCACGAGGTTCCCGCGTCCGCCGTCGAATTCCTGCTGGACGTTGTCGCTGAGTACCTCTTGCGGCGTCATCCACGTCAGTTCCAGGGCGTCCTGGCGCGGTTCGCATTCGCCGGTGACCGGAATGACGTAGGCCAGCGAAACGGCGTGCTGGCGGTCGTCCGTGAAGCCGGTCTGTGATGGGGCCGGGAAATACTCGGCCACAGTGAACGGCACAGGGCTGATGGGCAGCTGCGGGAAAGCCAGGGGGCCCAGGTCCTTTTCCATGTGCCGCAGGAGGGCCGCGCGGATGGTCTCGCGGTACAGGACGCGGCCGGAAACGAGGTACCTTACCATGTTGCCATCGGCGTCGCCCTGAAGGAGCGTGCCAACCTCGTTCACGTACCCGAGCGGATCCAGCCTGACCGGAACAGCCTCCACGTAGACCATGGGGAGACGGCCGCGGGCTTCGAAGAGGTCTTCATCGGAAAGCCAGCCTGGATACGGGTCGGGTGTACGTACGCTCATGGTTAAGTTCTACCGCATCCCCGGCCGAAGTTCCGTTGAGGCCTTGCCGGGAGCCGTGGCGTTACGCTCTCGGCTGCATTAGGCGGCCGGGGTGCTTGCACCGTCGATCGACTCCACTACGATCGACGCCGGCGCCGCCCCGCCTACCGCATCCGGATTGGCGATATAGAGGACGTCTTCGCTGATCCGGGCCTCGATTCCCGCAGCGGTGAGCCGCCCCAGCAAAAGCTCCAGGTCGCCGTCGTACTCGAACGCAAGGTCACCGTTGCTGATGTCCGCACCGTGGACCACCTGCAGGATTCCGCCATTCTTGGTGGTGAAGGTTGCCGATACGTCGTATTCGGTCCGGGGCCAGGCGCCAATGTTGCGCAGATCGTTGGCTGCCACGCCCACCAGTGGGGTGATCCAGGTTGCCACCACCGCAAGGGCGGGATCGGCGGAGGCGGCCGTGGCCCACGTGCCATCTGCTGCGCGCTGCGCGGGGAAGGCGTAGAACTCGAATCCGTCGTTGGCCGAGACCTGAACGGTGGAACCGTCCGGGCCTTCGCGGACGTCCGCCTGGGTGCCGTCGTCCTCGGTACGCCGGGCGAATTCCTCCAGGTTTCCCACTTCCACGCTGAACATGGTGGCACCGTCCAGCGGATGGCCGTGCTCCACCCGGCCCACAGCAAGGCGACCCGAACCGGCGTCGAACTCCAACCAATCGTCGTCGTCGACGGTCGCGACCATACCCAGCGCCTGCAGCAGCCTGGACCATTGTTCCGGGCGGGAGGTGTAGTGGATGGGGCGGGCTCGCAACATTGGTCCTCCAGGTTCTCGGCGTCACTTCCAAGCCTATTCCGCGTGGGCGTATCCGGGGTTGTCGCTTCCACACTGCCCGCTTCCACAGCAGAATGGGGACCATGCCCACAGAGCTTGAGGAATTGACCGTCAAAGATGGCGCGGCTTGGCGCGCCTGGCTGGCCGAACATGCTGCCGACAGCCCAGGCGTGTGGCTGGTCCTGCACAAAAAAGGCGGCAACGTCACGGAGCTGGACTACGACGCCGCCCTGGACGAGGCCCTTTGCTTTGGCTGGATCGATGGCCAGTCCAGGAGCCGCGACGCCGAAAGCTACTTCCAGCGCATGACCCCGCGCGGACGCCGCAGCATCTGGTCTGCGCGGAACGTCGGGCACATTGCCCGGCTTGAAGCCGAGGGCAGGATGACCGACGCCGGCCGGGCGGCCGTCGAGGCCGCAAAGGCCGACGGTCGCTGGGAAGCTGCCTACGCGGGCCCCGCGGACTCCAAGGTGCCGGACGACCTCGCGGCCGCCATCGCCGCGGTTCCTGAGGCCCAGGCCATGTTCGATGTCCTGACGTCCCAGAACCGCTTCGCCCTCATCCATCGGACAAATCTGGTCAAGCGGGCGGATACCCGGGCACGGAAAATCGCCGGCTTCGTGGAGATGCTGGCCCGTCACGAGACTCCGTATCCCCAGAAGAAACAGCCCGGCACGGCACCGCGACAGGACGGCCCCAGCTAGAGCGTGGCGGCGGCTTCGAAGATCATCCACACCTGCAGCTGGGTGGAAAGTTCGACGCCGGCACCCGCCGGATACGTTTCGGTGGCCGATAGCAGGGGGTTGGGTGAAAAGACCAGCGGGGTGTTTCCTGTGCCGCGCACCAGCTCCGGTGCTTCACGATGGCTTGCCCAGAAGGCACCGGCCGTTGAGAGAACCATCTCCCGTGCCGTTTCGCGCGCGTGCGGCGGGAGACGACCGTCGCGTCCGGCCAAGGCGAGGTAGCGGACCAGGATGCCGGTGAAGAGGCCGCCGTCGCCGGTTCCATCTCCGCGAATCACCCGTGTGTCGGGGAACGTCAGCTCGCGGGCGATGGCGTCAACCAAACGCGCGGCCCTGTCCAGGTTCTCCGGGCCGCCGAGTTCCAGCAACGCCCCGAGGATGGGCCCTTGGTTGTAGGTGTACACGGCTTCCTCCAGGACCGGTTGGCCGTTCCTGATGCGGATACCGTCCTGGTAGACACCCCGGGCGGGATGGAGCAGTTTCGAGTTGAGCCAATCCACCAGCGCCTGCGCCCGCTCGCGGTGGCCCGTCCGGGCGAAATAGAGGGCTACCGGCGCAGTAGCAGGCGTGTTCTTGAAGTCCCTCTTGGTGCTCCAAAAGGTGCCGCCGCCAAGGTCCTCGGTGGATGCCGAATCGAACTGCAGGGTAAGCCTCTTTTGCACGTACGCGTTGCGACGACGCCCCGGCTTCCTCGTCTCCTCGGCCAGTTTTTCGAGCCTCAGCGTTGAGAGAGCGAGCCAGGCCATGTCGTCGTAGAAGTGGTTCTCGAACCGGAGCAGGTTGCGCAGCCGGATGGTGGTGACCAGCCGCGAAGCGAGCCGGCCCGCGCTGGGGCGGGAGTCGCCGTCGAACCTTGTTTTAGTGGCCAGTTCCCTCCGTCCGGCATCCACGAGGCAATCCACATAATGCGCCTGCCACCAGTAATGCCAGGGACCCATCAGGCTGCGGGCAGCGCTGCCGGGGATCCTGATGGCACCGATGTGCGTGCCGGGCAGGAACAGCAGCCGCCTGCCGAAGCTGCGCGTCACGGAGCGGGCTGCCTGATTGGCCCGCCAAGGCCAGTCGGCAGCATCAGGGGCGGGCAACGATTGGTTGTCGAGGGCATCGTGGACGGGCATGGGAACAGCCTATCTGGGCGGCCGGGGTGCGCTGTCTCACAATTCCAGTTAACATGCATTAACGGATTTGGGTTCTGCATCAAGGAGGATGGATGGACATCAAGGGCACGGTTGCGCTGGTTACTGGCGGTGCTTCAGGTTTGGGGGCCGCGACGGCAAGGCGACTTTACGACGCCGGAGCCTCGGTGGTGCTGGTGGACTTGCCGCAGTCTGCGGGCGAGGCATTTGCTGCCGAACTGAATGCCGGGAACGCCGGTGGCAAGGCAGTCTTTGCCCCCGCTGACGTCACCAACGAAGCCCAGATCCAGTCGGCCGTGGACACCGCATCCTCACTGGGACCGCTTCGTATCGTGGTCAATTGCGCGGGCATTGCGACCCCCGGAAAGGTCCTGGGCAGGGACGGTGTCCTGCCGTTGGAGACCTTCAACAAGGTCATCCAGATCAACCTGGTTGGCACGTTCAACGTGATCCGCCTGGCCGCGGCGGCCATGGTGGAGACCGAGCCGGTGAGCACGGAACTGGGCGGGCCCGAGCGGGGCGTCATCATCAACACCGCATCGGTGGCCGCATTTGAGGGCCAGATCGGCCAGCCCGCGTACTCCGCGTCCAAAGGCGCAGTGGCCGCAATGACACTGCCGCTGGCCCGGGAACTGGCGCGTTCGCTGATCAGGGTGGCCACCATCGCGCCCGGCATCTTCGAAACGCCCATGATGGCCGGACTTCCCCAGGCAGCGCAGGACTCGCTGGGGCAACAGGTCCCGCACCCGGCACGCCTTGGCCGGGCCGCCGAATACGCCAATCTGGCGGCCCACATTGTGGAAAACGCCATGTTGAACGGTGAGACGATCCGCCTGGATGGAGCCATCCGGATGGGAATCAAATGATGGGCGATTACAGTGGTGCCCCCATCAGGGCAGCGTCATCCGGCCCTGTCCCGGCGTCAGTGGCAGAGCTCCCCACCGCAGACTTCTTCGACTTCGAGTCGCTGCTGAGCGTGCAGGAACAGCGCAAACTCAACGAACTCCGGGCTTTCCTTGCCTCCGAAATCGCGCCCTACGCCGGCCAGTGGTGGGAGAAAGCCGAGTTCCCGGAGCACATCCTGCCGAAACTCGCCGCACTCCGGCTCAGCGCCCCGGCACAGCGCGGGTACACGCACCTTTTTGCAGGCCTGGTCATCGCCGAGATGACGCGCGTTGACACCTCGATCGCCACGTTCTTCATGGTCCACCACGACCTCTTCGTGGAGTCCCTGTACGACTTCGGCAGCGACTCCCAGCAGGACCGGTACCTCGACGACGCGTCCAACCTCCGCACCACCGGAGCCTTTGCGCTCACCGAACCCGATCACGGTTCCGACGTCGCAGGCGGTATGGAAACCACCGCCCGCCGGGTGGAAAGGCCCGCGTCCGACGGCGGCGATTACTGGGTAATCAACGGCGCCAAACGCTGGATCGGCAACGGGACGTTTTGCGATTACATGCTGGTGTGGGCCAAGGACGAAGCCGATGGAGCCGTGCGGGCCTTCATTGTGGACGCCTCACTGCCGGGCGTCACCCGGAGCCGGATTGAGAACAAGATTGCACTGCGCACAGTGCAGAACGCCGACATTGTGTTCCGGGACGTGGAAGTTGCGGAGGCGGACCGGTTCGCGGGCATCAGCAGCTTCGCCGACACCAACCATCTGCTGCGAGGATCACGGATCATGGTCGCCTGGCAGGCGGTAGGCCAGCAATTGGCCGCGTTCGACGTCGCCCGGCAGTACGCCGTCGAGCGTTTGCAGTTCGGACGGCCGCTGGCCAGGTTCCAGCTCATCCAGCAGAACCTGGTGGAGATGCTCGGAAACGCAGTGGCCAGCATGGGGATGATGGTCCGGATTGCGCAGTTGCAGGAGGACATCTTCACGGACGCCAACGGCGTGCGCCATGGAGGTGCGGACATGGCGCAAGTCGCGCTGGCGAAGGCCTACTGCAGCGCCAGGATGCGGGAAACCGTGGCCCGTGGCCGCTCCGTCCTGGGCGGCAACGGGATCGTCACCGATTACCGGATGGCCAAGATCTTTGCCGATGCCGAGGCCATCTATACCTATGAAGGCTCCTACGAGATCAATTCGCTCATAGTGGGCCGGGCGGTGACAGGCGTTTCCGCGATCGCCTAGGCGTCCGGGATCTTCTCGCCGGCTTCCACCCGAACATCGATCGAGTTGCCGCGGACAGGCATGGGGCACGTGCCATAAGGGGTGAAGGCACTGGGGTAGTTGATGGTGCGGTTGAAATCGATCACCACTGAGCCGTCCGGCCGGGGGCGGGGAATAAAGACCTTGCGCCACTCGTCCGTGGTGTCGCCGTTGGTCTCGTCGTGGAACGTCACGTTGAGGGCGCCCAACTTTTCGGCTTCCGCATGGAGCCTGATCTCGTGCTCCTTGCCCGGAACCCGGAAAACAACTTCCCCCACCGAACGATGCACGCCGTCCACCAACGGGTTGGCCGTGCCGATGGGCACATCCTGGGGTTCCGCATAGGGTTCGAAGCGGCCGTTGATGACCCAATCAGGGTTGTAGTCGTAGGTGGGCACTGCCGTGAAGCCTGTCAGGACGGGGGAGGCGTCGTCGCGGGTGCGGATGGCGTACTTGTCGGCACGCATGGCGAGCTCCACCACTACCTGCTTGCCGTCCTCGCCGCCGTACTGGACCCACATCAGGGACTCTTCGTCCTCGAGTACCGCGCTGATGGTTCCCTCCACTTTTTCTCCGCTGTCCACCAGCGTGAGGCCATCCGCAGCTGTTGCGGTCAGGAAAGCCGTGGTGCCGTCCGTGGACCACAGACCCGGCACCAATTCCAACGGGGACGGTTCGGACGCGAGCCATTGGAACGAGGTCAGCGTCAGCCAACCGTGTTCGGTGGCAAGAACTGAATTCCGGCCCTCACGGAACCGCTCCCAGCGGGCGATCCGGGGGTCAGTTGCTGTGCTGGGCGAACTCATGGGTCTCCTTGGCTGCTGGTGGTGCGGTGTTGCACTGTCCTCAACCATGCACGGTGCTGCTGCATTCCCCGAATTCCGGGCGGCGTTCGTTTGCCGGTGGCTTGGAACGGCTCGCGCTGGCCCCCAACCCATGCCAGCGCGAGCCGCGTTTGATGGGTGTCCCTGGAGGCCCGGGGAAGTTCCATCAGAAGGTGAGTGCTGGATCCATGCATTTCATGACGCGACAGGGGCCCCGCCTGGGCAGTCCCGTGGCGAAGCGGCTCATACAAACGTTGGTAAACAGTCTGTACAAATTGGCGTCACGACCCGCCGTTCACCCCCACTGCATATATATGGGCAGGGTTCATTACGGTTTGGGGGCGCCTTAGATGGCGCGGCGGTCACGCTCGGGCAACAAATCAGACGGCGCAGTCAACGATGATGGGCACCTGATTGGGTTGGTCCGCAGGGGCGACCTGTCCGCGTTCGACCATCTGTATAAGCGTCACGTCTCCATTGCCTCGACCGTGGCCAGGCGGCATGTGGACAACCCCAGCGACGCTGAAGACGTAGTGGCAGAGGCCTTTCAATCGGTCCTGCAGAGCCTGGTGTCAGGGAAGGGGCCGGACACCTTCTTTCGCGCCTATCTGTTGTCCACCGTGACCCGGTTATCCCACCAACAGAATCGAAAAAGCAGCAAGGTAGTGCCCAGCGGTGACGACTCCCTCCTGGACCAAACGCTGGCCGAGCCTGACGCCGTGGTCCAGGCCTTCGAGTCCCGCGCTGTCGCCCAGGCTTTCCGCGCCCTGCCTGAAAGGTGGCAGGCCGTCCTGTGGTACCTGGACGTTGAGCGCATGAAACCAGCGGTTGTTGCGCCCATTCTTGGCCTGTCAGCTAACGCCGTCTCTGCCCTGGCCGTCCGGGCCCGCGAAGGATTGAGGAGGCAATACCTCCAGTTCCACCTCTCCGAAAATGCGGGCGAGGCCTGCGCGGAGTTTGCCTCGAAGCTTGGCTATTTCATCCGGGGTGGGCTCTCCAGCGGCGCAGAGGTCAAGGTCCGCGCGCATGTGGAGGGCTGCGCCAGGTGCACGGCGGCTCTGGCTGAACTGAAAGACGTCCAGGGAACAATGCGGGCTGTGCTGCTTCCCTTGGTCACGGGTATTCCGCTCGCGGCGTGGGTCGGAAAGAGTGCCGGACTGGGCGTGCTGGGCGGGATACTCCCGGTCAAGGGGTTCCTTGCCATCCCCGCCCTCGCGCATCCGATGGTCATGGCTGTCTCCACCGCTGCGGCGGTCGGGTTGATGCTGGGGGCCGTCGGAAGCGTCGACCTCCTTTCTCCCGGTGCTTCCTGGGACCGGCAGACCCCGGAAACGGGCAGCGTGGATGTTGAAGCGAGCCCCCCGTTTCCTTCCGCGGTCCCGAATGACAGTCCGCCTGCCCCTGCTGCCGACCCTCCCGTGGATGAACAACCGCTGACCGTTGTGACTGCCTCGGCAAATTGGAGCCGCCTGCCGGATGGCAGGGGAGGGACGGGGTCCAGCGGGACAACATGGGACATCGCGTTTGCAGCCTCCGGGAGCGGCCCTTTGGAAGATGGCGTGGTGGTCTTTTCGGTGGTACAAGACATCCTGATCCAGGCCTCTTCCGTTCAGGCTCCCGCGGGGTGGTCATGTTCGGCTGACGGCATCAACGCCGTGTCCTGTATGACCCAGTCGATACAGAGGGACGATCTTCATTTCCGGGTGGAGACCGCACCCGCGGTGCCGCAGGACGGCGGGATGCTCAGGTACTCCTTCAGTGGGACAGGCATCGCAACGGTCGACTTTACGGGCAGTTATTGAGCCCGGCATTTGCTGCGGACGGCGTCACGAAGCTTTTCCGCAGAGCACTACGTTTACGGCGGCATCCAATGATGGGTGCCTCGCTTGTTCCATTTCGATTTGGGGGAAAGATGACGGCCTCACTCTTCACTGCTGCCTGCCTGCTGGGCGGGTTGGTGGCCTTATGGGCTGCGCTCCCGGCCGGCCGGGCCTGGTTCGTCCGAAACTTCAATCCGGCAAACCGGATTCAAAGGGCCGTGACCGCCCTGGGGTCGCTGCTTGTGCTCTTCCTCGCCGGCTGGATCGTGGCACCGGATCATCGCCAGTGGTTCGAAAACGTAGGGCTGATCGCCGTCGCGGCCTTGATCGGCGCGTGCGTTGCGGCGCCGTCGCTCCGCATCCGCCGTGCGGCGGCCAGGCAGCCCAGACGGGTCCTCGCCATTGGGGCGCATCCGGACGATCTTGAATTGGCGTGCGGAGCCACGCTGGCCAAATTGGCCGATGCCGGGCACGAAGTCCGCACCATGGTGATGAGTTCCGGAAGCCAGGGCGGAAACAGCGCAACCCGCAGGGTCGAAGCCGCATCCGGCTCCGATTTCATGGGCGTCTCCGCGCTGCAGCTCCTCGACTTCGTCGACACCAACCTGTCCGGGCACGGGCAGGAAATGACCCAGGCGATTGAAGCGTTCATGGAGGAATTCCAGCCGGACCTTGTCATGACCCATTCGCCCAACGACTACCACCAGGACCATCAAGCCGTGCACAATGCAACCATGCGGGCAGCCCGCCGCCACTCATCCATCCTGTGTTTCGAGAGTCCATCGTCCACCCGGCAGTTTGATCCGAGCGTGTTCGTTGATATCGCAGGATATGTGGACGTGAAGATCCATGCCGTTGCCCTGCACCGGAACCAGAAAGGTAAGCCCTACATGAGCGCGGAAAGGGTACGCAGCCTTGCTGCCTTCCGGGGCGCGCAGGTGAAGACCGCTTACGCCGAGGGCTTTGAGTCCGTGCGCTTGCTGGGCTCGGACGTAGGGGAATTCTGATGGTGCGGATACTAGTAACGGGCGTCGGCGGACCCGCCGGCATCTCATTGTCGCGCCAATTGAGGGATCAGGGACATTGGGTCCTGGGCGTGGACATGCGGCCGGTTCACGATTCGGCCGCGGACGTGGTGGAAGTGGTTTCGCCGGTGAATGCGCCGGGCTATCTGTGGGAACTGCGGGGACTTGTGGCCACCCACGGGATCGAGCTTGTCATCCCTACCGTCAGCGAGGAGTTGGTTGCAGCTTCCGTGGCCCGGGAAGGATTCGCGCCAGGGGTGGAATTGCTGGTCGCGGACCCGGCACCTGTCTCGATCGCGAACGATAAATACCTCACCATGCGATGCCTTGCCAATGCCGGTGTGGCGGTACCCGATTTCGGATTGCCCGGGGACTTCAGCTCTGTCAATGAAGCCATGGCCAGGATGGGCGGTTGGCTCGTGGTAAAGCCGAGGGTTTCCCGCGGCGGGCGGGGCGTGCAGGTCCTGGAACGGCATACCGACGGCGGCCGGAACGCCGAGCGTGTCTGGGAGACCTTGGACGATTCCTGGCTTGTACAGCGCTTCGCCACGGGGACCGAGTATGCGCCCGTGGTCCATCGCGGCCGCGCGGAAGATGACCCCGACGACCTGGTGGTGGTGCTGGAGAAGACCGAACTCAGGCACGGGTCGTGGGGCAATGCGGTCTCGGTCAAGAGGCTGGGGTCGCCGGCGAGGTCGGATGTGGCGTGGACTGCCTTTGCTGCGACCAAGGCGTTGGGCCTGACGGGAGCTGTTGATATCGACATCCGTCGACTTTCCGATGGCAGTCCGGTGGTCTTGGAAGTCAACGCGCGTTTTGGTGCCAACAGCGCCCACGCCCCCGAGCTCCTGGAGCACGTCATGCGGCATTACGCTGCCCGGCAGGTGCTGGGAGGGGCCGTGTGATCTTGCTGGACCTGGCCCTGGCCTTTGTCTGGATTTCCGGCGTGGTGATCCTCGGTTTCGGCGCCGTGAAGATTGCGTATGTCCCGCTGGCATTGTGGTTTGAATGGATCGACAGGTCCAGGGCGGCCAAGCATCGCTACTCCATCCTTGATGACCATCCGCTGGTGTCAGTCATCGTCCCGGGCTACAACGAGGCCGTGGTTATCGGCACATGCGTGGAGTCCATTCTGGCCAGCCGCTACCTGAAGCTTGAGGTCATCCTGGTGGACGACGGCTCCACTGACTCAACGGCTGCCATCATGGCCGGCCTTGCTGATCGAAACCCCCGGGTTCGGTTCCTTTCCCAAGTTAACGCAGGAAAGGGTGCCGCCCTCAACCTGGGCATCGCAGCCGCGAAGGGGGAAATCCTCCTGTTCGTGGACGCTGATGGCATCTTCGCGCCCGACACCGTGAGCAGCATGTTGGAGGGCTTTGACCACCCGGAGGTTGGGGCAGTGTGCGGTGATGACCGTCCCGTGAACCTGGACCGCCTACAAACAATGATGCTGACGATTTTGAGCCACGTGGGAACGGGGTTGGTGCGGCGTGCATTGTCCTTGCTTCACTGCCTTCCCATCGTTTCGGGAAACATCGGCGCGTTCCGCAGCGAACTGGTCCAGCACATGGGTGGATTCGATGAAGAAACGCTTGGCGAAGACCTCGAACTCACGTGGCGCATCTACCGGGCCGGGTATCGTGTGCGTTTCCAACCGAAGGCCCTTGTCTACGCGGAATCGCCCTCGACCCTTGGGGGACTGTGGCGGCAACGTGTCCGCTGGGCACGGGGTTTGCTTCAGACGCTGGTGCGGCACCTGGGGATGCTCGGACGGCGCCGCTACGGCTGGTTCGGCATGTTCCTTGTCTTCAACTCCATCACCATGGTGGTGATCCCTGTCCTGCAATTGGCAGTCCTCGTGGTCCTGCCCTTCTTGTACCTCGCTGGCCATGGGCCCATCCCGGCTGAGGCCCTTGCAATCCTGGGCTGGTTGGGGTTGACGATTTCGCTCGCCCTGACAGTCTTTTCCGTGGGCTTGAACCGCTCCTGGCGCGATCTGCGGTACCTGTGGACACTGCCGCTGTGGCCGTTCTATTCCGTGTTCGTCGGTTTGGCCCTGGCAGGCGCCGTGGTCAAGGAAATCAGGGGCAGTCCGGCCCGGTGGAACAAGTTGGAGCGGACTGGCGTCATTTCAGTGGGCACTGCGGATCCCGGTCTGTAGCGCCCTCGGGGCAAGATAGAAAGGCCGCTGCCAAATTGTGAGACACATTCTTTCCTGGGGTCGGCTCCGGGTAAGATCCCGTAGGAAACAACAGTAATCCGGCTCACAGTATCCAGCGCAGTGTACGGGCCAAACCTGATCCCCGAAGGTATGCATCCATGGTTCACACTGCCCATCAAGACACCGATCTCGCTGCAGAACTGCGGGCTGACGTACGCCGCGTCTCCACCCTCCTGGGAGAGTCGCTGGTCCGGCAGCACGGCCCGGAGCTGCTGCAGCTTGTGGAGCAGGTGCGCCTGCTGACCAAGGAATCGAAGGAAGCCGCGCGGGGCGGCGCTGATGCTACCGGCCCTTGGAGCGCGCACGACGTCGTAGCGCAGGTGCGCGAGCTGCTCGCCTCCCTGCCACTGGACCAGGCGACGGATCTGGTCCGCGCCTTTGCGTTCTATTTCCACCTCAGCAACGCGGCCGAGCAAGTCCACCGCGTCCGTGGACTCCGCACCCGCCAGGAAAAGGACGGCTGGCTGGCCAAGGCAGTTTCCGAGATCGCCGGGCAGGCTGGACCGCAAGTCCTCCAGGACGTGATCAACGAACTCGATGTGCGGCCCATCTTCACGGCGCACCCCACGGAGGCCTCACGGCGTTCGGTCCTGGACAAGATCCGGAAGCTTTCCGATGTCCTGGCTGAGCCCACGGCCGAGGGAACATCGGCGAGGCGTCGCCAGGACCGCCAGCTTGCCGAAATCATCGATCAGATGTGGCAGACGGATGAGCTTCGCAAGGTCCGCCCGACTCCGGTGGATGAAGCCCGCAACGCCATCTATTACCTGAACAGCATCCTCACGGACGCCATGCCCGAGATGCTGACCGATCTCTCCGAGCTCCTGGAGGAGCACGGGGTCAAGCTGCCCGCCGCGGCTGCTCCGCTCCGCTTTGGTTCCTGGATCGGCGGGGACCGCGACGGCAACCCGAACGTTACGGCGGCCGTGACCCGTGAAATCCTTCAGCTCCAAAACCAGAATGCCGTCCGGATCAGTATTGCATTGATCGATGAGCTCATCTCTGTCCTGTCCAACTCCACGGCCCTTTTCGGCGCCGACCAGAAGCTGCTGGATTCCATCGATGAGGACCTGAAGAACCTGCCTGGCCTGGACAAGCGCATCCTCGAACTGAACGCCCAGGAGCCCTACAGGCTCAAGCTGACCTGCATCAAAGCGAAGCTGATCAACACAGGCCGCAGGGTTTCCGGCTCCACTTACCACGAGCCCGGCCGCGATTACGCTACTACCTCTGAACTGCTCGCAGAATTCGGTTTGCTGGAGGACTCCCTGCGGAACCACTCTGCCGCGCTGGTGGCAGATGGTGCCTTGGCCAGGGTCCGCCGGGCGCTCGCTGCTTTCGGCCTGCACCTGGCCACGCTCGATATCCGTGAGCACGCCGACTACCACCATGACGCCGTCGGGCAGCTTGTGGACAGGCTCGGCACCGAAAAGCCGTATGCCGAACTGACGCGTGAAGAGCGGTTCGAGTTCCTCGGTGCCGAGCTTGCATCGCGCCGGCCCCTCTCCGGCCACCCGATCAAGCTTGAAGGCACAGCCGACGGCACCTATGACGTCTTCCGGAGCATCCGCCAGGCACTTCACACCTATGGCCCGGACGTGGTGGAAACCTACATCATCTCCATGACCCGCGGTGCAGATGACGTCCTGGCCGCTGCAGTCCTTGCCCGGGAGGCCGGTTTGATCGACCTCTTCGGCGCCAAGCCCCACGCCAAGATCGGTTTTGCTCCGCTCTTGGAGACCGTGGAAGAACTGCGTGCCTCCGCGGAAATTGTTGACCAGCTGTTGTCCGACCCGTCCTACCGCGAGCTGGTCCGCCTCCGCGGAGACATCCAGGAAGTCATGCTCGGCTACTCCGATTCCAACAAGGAGTCCGGCGTGATGACCAGCCAGTGGGAAATCCACAAGACCCAGCGAAAGCTGCGCGACGTTGCGGCCAAGCACGGCGTGCGCGTGCGCTTGTTCCACGGCAGGGGTGGTTCCGTGGGCCGCGGTGGCGGACCCACGTACGACGCCATCATGGCGCAGCCGAACGGCGTACTTGAAGGCGAAATCAAGTTCACCGAGCAGGGCGAGGTCATCTCGGACAAGTACTCCCTCCCTGAGTTGGCGCGTGAAAACCTGGAACTGTCCTTGGCCGCCGTCATGCAGGGCTCGGCACTGCACCGCACTCCACGCACCTCGGAAGATCAGCGCGAGCGCTACGCCAATGTCATGGAGACCATTTCGGACGCCGCGTTCGCCAGGTACCGCAAGCTCATTGACGATCCCGACCTTCCCGCCTACTTCCTGGCGTCCACCCCAGTTGAGCAGTTGGGCTCCCTGAACATCGGCTCGCGCCCGTCGAAGCGTCCGGACTCCGGCGCGGGACTTGGTGGGCTCCGCGCCATTCCCTGGGTGTTCGGCTGGACGCAGTCCCGCCAGATCGTCCCCGGCTGGTTCGGTGTGGGTTCAGGCCTGAAAGCTGCCCGGGAGGCCGGAAACACCGGACAGCTCGGTGAAATGATGGACCGCTGGCACTTCTTCCGCTCGGTCATCTCCAATGTGGAAATGACCCTCGCCAAGACGGACATGGAAATCGCGGGCCACTACGTTTCGTCGCTGGTGCCCGAGGAACTGCACCGCTTGTTCCACATGATCCGTGACGAGTACGAGCTCACGGTGGCCGAAGTGGAAAGGCTCACCGGCGAGATCGAGTTGCTTGACGCGCAGCCTACGCTCAAGCGCTCCCTGGAGATCCGGGACCAATACCTGGACCCGATCAGCTACCTGCAGGTGGAACTTCTTCGACGCGTGCGCGAAGAGTCGGTGTCGGGCAAGGAGATCGATGAGCGGCTCCAGCGGGCCATGCTCATTACGGTCAATGGCGTAGCTGCCGGCCTCCGCAACACCGGCTAGTAAACCCTCCTCCACATCCCATGGGATATTTCGGATCCCTCCCTCACCTAGTGAGGGAGGGATCCGTTTAAGGGTGGGGGATCTGCAGGAGCGTTAAGGTGGTGGGATGCCATCGTTCCAGACGAAATTGAAGATCACCGGCCTCAAACCGGGCAATGCCCCGGAGTCCGTGATGGCAGCCGCGGTGGAGGCCCTGGAAACCCGCCATCACGTGGAAGCCAACCAGCTGGACATTGTTGGCGGCGTCCCGCAGCTCAGCCTTCGCTTCATGGTGGAGGCCCGTGACTACCCGGGTGAGAACGACGAAGCCCGGACGTCGGCCGCCATGATGCGTGACGCCGTCGAGCGTGTAGCGGTGACGGGCAGCCTTTACGTGCTTCGCCGCAACCGCGGCCGTTGGTCGCCCGTTTAGGGCTAAGCGCCTTCTTCGGGCTGGGCGGCGTTGCCTGGCGCATCGGCGTCGAACGGTTCGTCCACGGGGGAGCGGGTTCCGCGCTTCCGTGTGACGATCAGGCCCACCACCACGCCGATGACCAAGCCCACGCCCACACCGATGAGCGAGCTGGCCCAGAACGGCAGTTTGGTGGTGGACCCGGTGAAGTAGCCCAACCCGACCTGCCATACTGCCCACAGCACCCCGCCCAGGCTTGCGCAGAGGCCGAATCCACGGACTGAAACATTGGCGATCCCTGCTGCAGCAGATGTCGCGAGCCGCCCGCCGGGGATGAAGCGCGCGCTGATGATGGTGCCGTAGGTGGATGAACGGCCCGCTTTGGCGATGGCCTCGTGGATTCCGCGGTGGATGCGGCGGCCCCACGACCAGCGGTCCAGGACGTGGCTGATCCGCCGCTTGAACAGCATGAACACTGCCATGTCACCGAGCCACGAAGCGAACGCGGCAAGGAAGAGGATCAGCCAAAAGTTGGCATGCCCGTCCGCTGCCAGCGCGCCGCCGGTGATGACCACCATCTCCGAGGGGATCGGCGGAAAAATGGCATCGCCCAGCACGATGGGGACGATCCACAGATAGATTGCGGATCCCCATGTCTCCGGGGCGGTGAAGTCCATGCGCACAAGGTACCGCACTTGCTGCGTCCGCCGCTCGGGAGCGAGACTGTGGGCATGCGCATCGACATCCTGCAGGGGGACATCACCACGCGTTCGGTGGACGCAATCGTCAATGCAGCCAATTCCTCGCTGCTCGGTGGAGGGGGAGTGGATGGTGCCATCCACAGGGCTGCCGGTCCGGATCTCCTTGAGGCGTGCCGCGAGCTGCGGCGCACCCAGCTGCCGGCCGGGTTGCCGGTGGGGGCCGCCGTCGCGACGCCGGGTTTCAGGCTCCCGGGGCGGTGGGTGATCCATACTGTGGGACCGAACCGGCATGCCGGGGAAACGGACCCGGAGCTGCTTGGGTCCTGTTTCCGGGAAAGTTTGACCGTTGCCGCCGGTTTGGGCGCCCGGTCCGTTGCTTTCCCTGCCGTCAGTGCCGGCATTTACGGTTGGGATGCGCGCCAGGTTGCGGAAGTGGCGTTCGACGTCGTCGAGCGGTTCGCGTCGTCACCGGCTGCCGGCGGTACGGCGGACAGCCCGCTGGAGCTGGTGGAATTCGTGCTGTTTTCGGAGGATACGACGGCGGTCTTCCGGTCCGTGTTTGGCTCCTGACGCAACGCGGGGTCACTTTTGGCCCATGTTGAGGCCAAAAATGGGCCATATCTGACCCCGCGTTGCTTAGGAGGGGTGGGCTTCGCTGAGTTCCAGTTGGCTGCGATATTGCACGGGTTGCCGGGTGATCGGATCCACGAACGTGATTCCGCGCGCCAGGAGTTGAAGCGGCTTGCTGTAGTCGTCCGGTGCTTTGTCCAACAGCTCCGGGTAGAAGGAGTCGTTGACGATTCCGAGGCCGAGCGAGGCCATGTGCACCCGCAATTGGTGGGTCTTGCCGGTGTGCGGTTCCAGCCGGTACAGCGCGCGGCGGTGGGTACCGGCGTCGAACGTCCTTAGCTGCTCTATGCGCGTCTCGGCGTTCGGTTCGCCGTCGATGACCTCGGCAAGGAGGTAGCTGCGGGACTTTGTCATGCGGTTGCGGACCACCACGGGAAACTCGACGGCGGGATAGCCGGCGGCCGGCGCCGCGGCGGACACGCACTCGTATTCCTTCTGGACCTGGCGCTTTTCGAAGAGCACCTGGTACTTGCCGCGCGTCTCCGGGTTGGTGGAGAGCAGCAGGAGTCCGGCGGTCATGCGGTCCAGGCGATGCATGGGGATGAGGTCGGGGAGATCCAGGAGGTTGCGGAGCCGGACCAGGGCGGATTCCTGGATGTAGGTGCCGCCGGGAGTGGTGGGGAGGAAGTGTGGTTTGTCCACCACGAGGATGTGTTCGTCCTGGTGGAGGATGCTGATTTCCACGGGGAGGCGGGTCTCCGGCGGAAGGGTGCGGTAGTACCAGATGAAGGTGTGGTCCTCCAGCTTGGTGCTGCGCGTGAGGGGCACGCCGCCCTCGCCCACGATCTCGCCGGCGTCGAAGCGGTCCTCGATGCCTTGGGGATCGATGTGTCCCCAGCGATGCATCATGTAGTCCATTGCGGTGACCCATGGGCCCTCGTCCGGGAGTCGCAGGCGGGTCGCGTTCACGCCGTCGCGCACGGGGAGGGGGGATTGCATCACTGGACAATTCTACCGGGCGGTGCCGGCAGGCCCTTCCGAACACAAAAAAGTTCTTGACAAGAAAAGTTGTCGGTAGGCATACTGAGTGCATGTTGGACATCGAAGTGATTGAGGACCCGGCGGCGGCAGAAGCCTCCCTGGATCCCATCCGGACGCGCATCCTCCAGGAGCTCGTGGAGCCGGCCTCGGCCACCCAGCTGGCAGGCAAAGTGGGGCTGCCCCGGCAGAAGGTGAACTACCACCTCAAAGCCCTGGAGCGGCACGGTCTGGTGGAGCTCGTGGAGGAGCGGCGCAAAGGCAACGTCACCGAGCGGGTCCTGCGCGCGACGGCGGCGTCCTATCTGATCTCGCCGACGGCCCTGGCCTCCGTAGCGCCGGATCCGAAGCGTTTCTCCGACCGTTTTTCGGCCTTCTGGCTCTTGGCGCTCGCCTCCCGCACCGTCCAGGAGATGGGCAGGCTCATCTCCGGGGCGGCCTTGGCGAAGAAGAAGCTGGCCAGCTTCGCAATCGACGGCGAGATCACCTTCCGCTCCGCTGCGGACCGTGCAGCGTTCGCGGAGGAACTGGGGGTGGCGGTGACGCGCCTGGTGGATAAGTACCACGACGGCGGTTCAGCCGCCGTGGCGGGCGGCGGACGCAAGCACCGGCTCGTCGTCGTCCTTCACCCCGCACTGAAAACCCCATCGCAACCTGAAACCTCAACGGAAAAACCAGCAGACAAGGACCAAAGCAATGACTGAGAACCGGAATTTCGAAATCGTGGCGGACACCGAACTGCCCGCCACGCCGGAGCGCGTATGGAACGCCGTGACCGCCGATACTGCGGCTTGGATGTTCCCCACGGATCAGTGGCCCGCGGTGAAGACCGTGGAAGAGTACCCTGCTCACCTGGTGTCCCGGATGGAGGGGCCCGATGGCTGGTTCAACCAGCTCGAGCACGTCCTGGAACCGGTGGAAGGTGGACGCGCCAAGTTGCACTACGTCCACAGCGGGATCTTCGCCGACAACTGGGACGAACAGTACGACGGCGCCAGCAAGCACACCCGCTTCTACCTCCACACCCTGGGCCAGTACCTGCAGTACTTCGATGGCCGGCCCGTGGTCTTCACTGACATCCAGGGTCCTGGTTCGTCGCAGACGCCGGACGGATTCGTGCAGCTCAAGAAGGCCTTGGGGGTGGACGGCGCGGCTGCCGGGACCATTGTTGACCTGGAGCTCGACGGCGTTGGGTGGCTGAGCGGGGAGGTTGACTTCTCCGATGAGAACTTCCTCGGCCTGCGCACCGCCGAGGCCATGTACCGGTTCTTTGGCCGGAACGTTTTTGGCGCCCCGGTGGGAATGACCGTGCACGACTTCGGCGGTTCCGGCGATTCCGAGCTGACCGCAAAAGCCTGGGGCGCCTTCCTGGAGAAGGTATACGCGTAGTCTGCCCGGGTGTCAGGCAGCCCAGGCTCGGGCCACCGAGTCCAGGGCTGCCTCGTAGATTCCGGGCCAGGCGGTGTCCGGGTGGTTCATCTGTGCGAGCTCCAGGCCCACCAATCCGTGGACCTGGCCCCAGATGGCCAGTGCCACCACTGACGGATCTTCGGCCCGGAGCCGCCCGGCGGCCTGCGCGGCGGTGACCGCCTCAAGCAGGGGGAGCATCGAGTCCGAGGCGACGTCCGGCGTCGGGCTGCAGTCAACATACGCGGCCAGCGCGCCGCCGAACATGAGCCGGTACAACGCCGGGTGTTCCAGCGCCCAGGCGCGGTACGCCCGGCCAAGGGCCAGCAGTCCGCCGGGAGCCGCTTCCCGCTGGGATTCGCCAAAGGATCGGAAGCCGTCATCGATGGCGGCGGTCAGCAGCTGGGCCTTGCCGCCGAAGAGCGAGTAGATGGCCGACGTCGACGTTCCTGCCGCCGCGGCGACGTCGCGCAGGGTAACCCGGGAGGGGCCGTCCCGGTCTACGAGCTCGGCGGTGACTGCCAGGAGTTTTTGCTGGACCAGGTGATCGTGGACGATGGGTCTTGCCATGCCTTCCATTGTTTCATAACATCGTTTCATAACGCTGTTATGAAATCGGAAACCGAAGTCGGGATTCCACTATCGAAGGACTGGCATGGCACAGAAGATCTTCCCGGGCCGCTTCACCGCGGACATCGGGCGCAGCGAAGTGACCGTCTTTCTCATCGGCATGCGGGCCAACAGGTGGTGGAAGATTGGCCGGTTGGCCAAGGTGGCATCGGCCATGCCCGCCATGATGGAACACCTGGCCGCCAACCCGGACGCCGGGCTGCTCGGGAGCGAGCAGTGGTTCGGGCGCACCACCATCATCCTGAGCTACTGGGAAAGCCCGGAGCACCTGAGGCGCTTCGCTGCGGACCGGGATTCACCGCACCTGGGACCGTGGCGGAAATTCATGAAGGAGATCGCGGGCAGCGGAGACGTGGGCGTCTGGCACGAGACGTACCAGGTGCCGGCGTCGGGCATTGAGGTGGTGTACAACGGCATGCCGCTGTTCGGGCTCGCCAAGGCTACCTCGCAGGTTCCCGTCGGGCCGGGCACCAACACGGCAAAGCAGCGGATGGGTGCAGGGGCCGCTTCCCACCCAACTAAGTAGCAGTACAGGTCGTTTTGAGCGCTCAAAACGACCTGAAGTGCGACCCAGTCGGGTGGCGCGCGGGGGTTGGGCGGCGCGCGGGCGCTTAGGCGACGGCGGCGGGTCGCTCGGGTTTGAGGGTCCGGCGCAATTGCGGGGAAGTATCGAGCTTGTCCTGTGCGGCACGGAGGGCCCGGACGGCAATCTCCAGTTGCCCGGGGGGCAAGGTGAACGGGACTCGCAGGTAGTGCTCGAAGGCGCCGCCGACGCCGAAGCGAGGACCGGCAGCCAGCCTCACGCCAAAATCGGGTGCCAGCACCGTCAGGGCCGTACTGCATGGGCTTGGCAGCCGGCACCAGAGCGTCAAGCCGCCCTTTGCTGCCTCCACTTCCCACTCCGGCAGGTGCTCCTCCAGCAGGTGCATCAAGGATTCCCGGTTATGGCGGAGCTCCACAAGGCGGGCATCCAGCGGCTCAGAGAATGACCGGATCAGCCGTGCCGCAGCGAGCTGTTCCACCACCGGTCCGCCCAGGTCCATCACCGTTCTGGTCGCCAGGAGTCTCGGGATCAGGGCCTCGTCCGCGCGTATCCAGCCCGTCCGCAGGCCCGCCCAGTGGGACTTGCTCAGCGAACCGATGGACACCACAGCAGGACTGAACGCCGACATCGGAGCGGTTCGGACGCCGTCGAGATTCAAGCCGCGCAACGTCTCATCCACCACCAGTACGGTTCCCGCGGCTGCGGCCGCGCGGGCCAGGCGCCGCCGCTGCAGATCGGACATGATGCGCCCGGTCGGGTTATGGAAGTCCGGCACCAGATAAGCCATCGCGGGCCGTTGCTGGCTCATGGCTGCCACCATCGCATCGATGTCCCAGGCAGGTGAGGTGCCCGCCGGTAACGCGACCGGCAAAATCCTGCATCCTGCCGCACGGATGGCGTCCAGCGCGTTGGGGTATGTCGGGTGCTCAACCATGACCCGGTCCTGCTTGCCCGCCAGGGTGCGCACCACGATGTTGAGGGCATGCTGCGCCCCGGAAGTGACAAGGATCTGGCCGCCGGTTGTGGGCACGCCCTCCGCCGTGTACTTGTCGGCGACCGCTTCCCGCAGGGCTGCCACGCCCATGGCGTCGTAGCCGAACCCCGGCAGCAGGGCGGGCAGTTCGGTGAGGGCGTCGGCGAAGGCCCGGTGTACTGCTTCGCCCGCTGCGGGCAAGGATGCGTAGGCCAGGTCCAGGAGCCCCTCCGGTGCCGCCAGCCCAGGCATGCTCGCCGGTGTCGAGCGGTGGGGAATGCAGGTCCGGCCCCGGCTGCCTTGGCCCGCGGTGAGGAACCCTTGTTCCCGAAGGGCCGCATACGCCGCCGTCACTGTCGTTCGGCTGACGCCCAGCGACTGGGCGAGGGCCCGTTCGCTGGGCAGCGCGACGTCCAGCGGGATGCGGCCGTCCATCACCAGCAGCCGTACGACGTCGGCAAGCTCACGGTAGGCGGGCAGGGCGCCGGTGTTCCACTGCCCCAGGAGGCGAAGGAGCGCGGTGGGATTCAATGACGGGGACATAAGACCAGTATTCCAAACTGGCTATGGAATACAAGGCCAGTTCTCCTGGAGGATGTACACCATGATGACCCGCAGAATCACGCAACTCCTGATCGGCCTGGCAATGTACGGAATTTCCCTGGCCATGTTCATCCGGGCCGGCCTGGGCTTGGACCCCTGGGACGTTTTCCATCAAGGCCTCGCCGTGAAGACCGGATTCAGCATTGGCGTAGTGGTCATCGCTGTCAGCTTCCTGGTACTCCTGCTCTGGATCCCGCTCCGGCAGATGCCCGGTGTCGGCACCATCGCGAACGCCATCCTGGTGGGCCTCTTCGCCGATCTTGGGCTCTGGCTCATCCCGGAGTTCTCGCACCTCGGCGGACAAATCGCACTCTTGGCCGGTGCCGTGCTCCTCAACGGCATCGCCTCCGCTTGCTACATCGGAGCCCGGTTGGGCCCCGGCGCGCGTGATGGCCTCATGACAGGCCTGGTCAGCCGCACGGGCTGGTCCGTGCGGCTGGTCCGCACCGGAATCGAGGTAGTGGTCCTTGTGGTCGGCGTCCTGCTGGGCGGCTCCGTGGGGGTGGCCACGGTGGTCTACGCCCTCGCCATCGGCCCGATCGTGCAGGTGCTGCTGCCCAAGTTCATGGTGCCCGAACAGACAAAGGCAACGGCCCCCACGGAAGCCGTGGAGGCCGCGGAGGCTGCCTGAGCCTAGTCCTTGATGGCACCCATCGACAGGCCGGACTGCCAGTAGCGTTGAAGGCTGAGGAACGCGACGATCAGCGGAATGATCATGAGCAGGGAGCCGGTGATCACCAGGTTCTGGATCAACTCGCCGTTCCCGGCGGTGGAGCCGAGCTTGTTCCACTGGTTGATTCCGATGGTGAGTGGATACCAGGCCGGGTCCTTCAACATGATCAGGGGCAGGAAGTAGTTGTTCCAGATCGACACGAAGGAAAACAGCAACACCGTCACTGTGGCCGGGGCCAGCAGGGGGAAAGCAATCCGCAGGAAGATGCGCAACTCTCCGGCACCATCGATCCGGGCGGCCTCTAACAACCCCGTGGGCACAGCCTGATCGGAAAACACCCACATGAGGTAGAGGCCGAAAGGATTGATGAACGACGGAATGAGGACCGCCCACGGCGTATTGGTAATCCCCAGCTGGGCGAAGAGCAGGAACTGGGGAATGGCAAGGGCGATGCCTGGAACGGAAATGGATCCGAGCACGATCAGGAGGAAAGCACGCCTGCCCACGAAATCGTGCTTGGCCAGCGCGTAACCGCCCAACGCTGCCAGGAAGGTGGACACTACGGCACCAACCACCACGTACAGGACGGTGTTCAGGAGCCAGCGCGAGAAGATGCCGTCCTGGAACGTGAAGACCTGGACCACGTTGTCCCACAATGCGAAGCGGGCGCCAAACCCAAGCCCGAAGGAAGAAACAAAGTCCTGCTGGGATTTGGTCGCATTGATGACCAACCACGCCATGGGAACAATGCAGTACAACGCGAACAGCCCTGTCACGAGCGTCAGCGTCAGGCTCTTCCGGGGGTTCGCCAAGGTATACAGCTTGCGGGGGCGCTCCAGGGAAAGCATCGGGGCCGGTTTGGCCGCCCTGCGTGCGGACGTTGTGGGGCTACTTGTTGAAGGCATTCTTCATTCCCTTTATTTGAACTGCGTACGCAATGGCAATGGTGAAGACGGCCATGACCAGGGCAAGTGCCGCTGCATATCCCTGTTGGGAGCCGGTGAAGGCAAGGCTGTAGGCGTACATGTTCGGTGTGTAGAAGGACGTGATTCCGCTGTTGGAAACCAAAGTGGTGAGAATGTTGGGTTCGTTGAACAGCTGGAAAGTTCCGATGATCGAGAAAATGATCGTGACGATGAGGGAACTGCGCAAGGCCGGGAGCTTGATGTGCCGGACTATCTGGAACTCCGTGGCGCCGTCGATGGCTGCTGCCTCATAGAGTTCCCGGGGTACCGCCCGGAGGGCTGCGTAGAAAATCAGCATGTTGTAGCCGGTGAAACCCCAGGTCACCATCACGCCGATGGAAATCATGGTGGTTTCCGGCGCGAAAGGATTGAACGAGGTACCGGCGGCCTTGTTGAGGCTTCCGATGAGCCCGTACCGGATACCCAGCATGAAGCCCCACATCAAAGTGGAGACGATCGCGGGAATGGCGTAAGGAAGGAACACGATGATGCGGAAAAATCGTGAACCGTGCAGCCGTAGGGAATCGATGGCCAGCGCCAGGGCGATGGCACTGAACAGCATGATGGGGACCTGGATGGCGGTGAAAAGCACCACCCGCACCACGCCATCGTAGAACTGGCTGTCCTGGAACAGCTTGATGTAGTTGTCGAACCAAATAAAGACTTTCCCGCCAATCAGTTTGTTCTGGAACATGCTGATGTAGGCCGAGTAGCCAATCGGGACAATGAAGACAAAGAGGAACAAGACGCTGAAAGGTGCGATGAACGCCAAGCCGACGTTCCGGCGTTTTGGCTTTCGGAGGGTTTGGTGATCGGCTACAACGTCTGAAACCGATGTTTGGTTTGTGAGCAGCTGTCGGCTCATGGGGGCCCTGCTTTCATGTTTCATCTGGTGTAACGGGATAAGTCCGGTGCCGCGCAGTAACCACTGCGCGGCACCGGAGACCACTAACGGACCGAGAATCCTTGGGCGTTGCCGTACTCGATGCTGCGCTGTTTCCACGTCTCCAGGACATCTGCGAGCGTGCCCTGCCGGCTGTCATACAGGGGAGCGGATACGTCTTCGTAGCTCGTGCGGGCCCAACCGAAGAACGGCGGGTACTGCCAGCCCGTTGCGACGTTCTTGGATGCATCTGCGAGGACCTGGTTGTATTTCTGGTCGCCGAAGAAAGGATTCGTGGCGCTCAGGAATTTCTCGTTGTTGAGGTTCGAGAGGTTCGGAACAAAGGCCCCTGCATCAATCCGGGACTGGAGGCCGTCGCCGTGGGTGAAGTATTCGAGGAACGCGTATGCGGCGGCCTTGTTCTGGGCTGCTGCTGGAATAGCCATGGCGCTGCCGCCGTTTTCGGCGCCGGACGTTTGGCCGGCTTCCCACTGGGGGAGCGGCGCCACACGGAAGTTTCCTGCTGCGTTCGGTGCCCGCTCCGGAAGCGTCGAAGTAAACCAGCCGCCGATGAGCTGAGTGGCAAGTGTTCCCTCATTCAGACCGCGGTTCCAGTCGTCCGACCAGTTGGTGATCTTTGTGTTCACGAGGTCTTCGTCGAGGAGCTTCTGCCAGAAAGCAACGGCGCGGCTGCTTCCGGCGTCCTTGAAGTCGATGGTGACGTCAGTGCCGTCGACCTTGAACGGCCGGCCCCCGCCCTCCCACATCAAGGACAGGAGCACAAAGATGTCGGCGGAATCATTCGTGATGTAGTGGTCGCCGCCCAGGGCGCGGACCTTCTTGGCGGCCTGGTAGAACTCGTCCCACGTGGCCGGCGGTGCGGTGACTCCGGCCTGGGCCAGCACTGACTGGTTGTAGAACATTGCCGCGGGACCATAGTCCGAAGGAAGTCCATAGGGCTTGCCGTCGATCGTCACGTTGCCCCACGCTGCCTGGACGTAGTCGGAAGCGATATCCTTGGCCCCGAATTCCGAGAGATCAGTGAGTTTTCCGGGGATGGCGAACAGGGGGAGCGAGAAGTACTCGAACATCGCGATGTCCGGCACGCCTGATCCTGCCTGGATGGCATTGTCCAGGGCCGTGTACTCATCGGTGGACGAGCCTGCGTTAACCACGTTGACCGTGATGTTCGGATGAAGCTTCTCGAATCCTGCGACTGCCTCCTTGACGGTTCCATCCCAGCTCCACACCGTGAGCGTGACGGGTTTGTCGGTGGGAACTTCGGTGTTCGTCGAAGTACTTCCTCCGCCCGAGCAGCCGGCAAGGGCCACGACTGACGCAGCAATCGCGGCCGCAGCCCTTAGACGTTTCTTCGGCATTGCATACTCCTTCGTATCGATGTTCTTTGACCAGGAATTGCCAGCACCGCCATGGTCGCGTCGTATGTACAACGTTGTACCTATATGCAAAACACAGGCAGGGCGGGCGGCTTGGGGTGAGGTTCCGCCACCCCAGGACTGCCTGGCGGCAGCACGCTTGATTTCACGGGGAGATCACTGGGTGGGTACAACGTTGAACCTCATGCTAAGGCGGGTCACAATGGACCGTCAAGGAATTAACGGAAAGTGCGTCGGAGCTATGATCTAGGCAGTGCCCCAGTCGGAGATGCTGCGGGGTGGGAAGGACGCGGATGAATGTGAATCCGACGATTCATGACGTCGCGCGGGCGGCAGGAGTCTCCATCAAGACGGTGTCAAATGTGCTCAACGACAATCCAAAGGTTGGACCGGAAACCCGGCTCAGGGTCCGGCGCCTCGTCGATGAAATGGGGTACCGGCCCAATCTCTCGGCCCGTGGACTCCGTTCGGGCAAGACAGGGGTGATCGGCCTGGCTGTTCCTTCCCTTCGAGAGACGTACTTTGCCGAGCTGGCTGATTCAGTGATCCGCGCTGCTGCCAGGCGGGGCCTGCGGGTGGTCATTGAGCAGACCAACGGGGACCGTGAGCTGGAGATTGCCACGCTCTCAGGCGGCCAAATGCGGTTCATCGACGGCCTGCTTTTCAGTCCCGCGGCCATTGGCCAGCAAGACGTGGACGTCCTCACCGGAAGTGACCCCTTGGTCCTCCTGGGGGAACGGATTTTCGGCGGGCCAACGGACCACGTGACCATGCACAACACGTCCTCTGCTAGGGCGGCTGTGGAACATTTGTTGGATATTGGCCGGACGAAAATCGCGCTGATTGGTGCGCCGGAACAACCGGCTGACGAAGCGAGTTCGGCAAACCTGCGCGAGCGCGGGTATCGGACGGCACTCGAACGTGCCGGCATTGGAATCGATCCGCGGCTTGTGGTCAGGGGCGGGACCTGGCTCCGGGAAACAGGGGTGGCCGCAATACGACGGCTCCGTGAAAGCCAAGTGGAGTTCGACGCCGTGTTCGCCCTCAATGACACTCTCGCCCTGGGTGCGCTGCGGGCCCTGGCGCAGGACGGTCTCCGGGTTCCCGACGACGTCGCCGTGATCGGGTTCGACAACCTTGATGAAGGCCGTTTTTCCCTGCCGTCCCTGACGAGCGTCGATCCCGGCAGGGAGGAGATCGCCGAGACGGCGGTGGCTCTCCTGGTGAACCGGATCCAGGAGAAGGACGTAAAAGCAGCACCCAAAACCGTGAAATCCGGCTTCAAAATCGTCCCACGGGAGTCCACTGGATTTGCTGACGGGGCAGGCGGGCCACTCCCACGGGCCTGAGGAAGATGGCCCGCCTGCGGCCTAGCGGCACGCCTCCAAATCCTCGCCGTACCGCAACCAATCCGGCAGGTCCTGAGCCAGCGCGTCGCGGATGGCGGGCGATCCAGCGCTCCTCCAGTCGACGTCGTCGTTGATCTCGATTTCGTACTTCTTCCACTCGAACCAGTTGATCATTTTCAATTGCGGATACTTTTGGTGGGTTTCGGCGGAGAAGACCTGTTGCCACCACGCACGCTTCACGTCCAACTCCGAGGCCCCGCTGCGGGCCGGCGTGAAGATCGCGGCGGTCTCCGGAATGGCCACTGGCCGGTTATGGTCCACGCCGTACACCTGGTAGAAATCGGGCACGGGACTGTCGTTGCCGGCTGTGCCGCTGTACGTTCCCGTGAGCATGGCCAGGAACTTGCCGGGCTCAGCAATATCGTTGTTGCCCCAAGGGCGCTGGTTGCCCCAGTGGTAAAGCGACACGCCCACCCAGTCCACGGCGTCATCCCCGGGGTAGTAGGGCGCGTACGTGTCATCGGCCATGGTGAGGGTGCCGTCGTGGTCGGTATCGAGGGCCGCGAAGTCGGGTGTTCCCGGACGCGCGGCGTATTGTCCACCAGTAAACGGGTAGCCGCCCCCGTAGTTCGGCGCCCACATCATGGATGTGCCCGGTGCCCGGGTATGGACCGCCGCCGCCACCTTCCGGAAAACCTCCACGTAGCGGATGGGTTGCTGGCCCCACGAATACCAGGAACCGTTCATCTCATGGGCAAAACGTACGACGACGGTCGTCCCTTGATCATTGATGGCACGTAAGTCGGTGGCCAACTTGTCGATCACTTCATCGCTCATGGTCGCCAGGCCGCCGTGCGGCTCGAGGGTCAGGAGAAGCACCCCGCCGGTTGCCCGGACCTGCGTGACGGCGTTGGTGGTGTGCGACCACGTTTCGTCGTCGTAGGGGATGTCTGAGAACTGCACCACCACCGCGGGATTGTGCCCCAAATTGGCCTTGTGCTCGGCCAGGGTCTCGGAGTCCCAGTCCAGGTTCACCCCAAGGAGGACGCCATCCTTGGGGATGATCGACGCCGCATCACCGGCCTTGCAAAGTGACAACGCCTGGACGATCGGGACCACCTCCTTGGAGGCGAAACCCAGCCCTGTAGCCGCCAGTGCTGTCACCAGGAAAGGAACCACCAAGCTTGCCCGCCTCCGTTTGCGGTCCGGGTGGCCGGCGAAGGCGGGGGGAGCAGGTTTCTGCCGTGACGGGCGTTGCACGGACGTGGTTGTCCGGGCCATCTCAGCCCCAACCCAAGGTGCGATGCCTGCGGGCAAAGAGGCCGCGCAAACCAGGCCTGGGTGTGAGGTGGCGTGCGCGCACCAGTGTCCGGCCGCCGTCGACGGCTTCCTCCCGGGTTTCGTAAATGCGGGCGACTTGCCCCAGATGGGCTTGAAGGCGGGTGGTTTCGACCGCCGAGGAGCTGCCGAAAAGCCGCAAATCTCCGCCGCGGGCACGCAAGAGGTGCAGTACCTCCATAAGGCCGACGACGCCGGAAGCGCCAATGCTGGTCACTGCAGTCACGTCCAGCAGGACCAGGATGGGTCCGTCGCCGGCGGCACGGGCGGAGTCCTGCCGGATGGTGAGGACGGTTGCTGCGTTCAAAGCCCCGACGAGGGTCAGGTCGAAGGATGTCAGTGGGGTGGGCGTGGTGTTTGAAACACGGGAAAGTGTGGACATGATGGTCGCTCCTGGCTGGGGGTTGGAACGGCGTTATAGGTAGGTATCGGGTCAGCGCCTGCTTGGCGGCGGGGTGAGTGAATCTGTATCGGATTTGATGGCGGGACTGCCGGATGTGGGCATGGGATCCACCAGCTCGTCTCCTGGTCCCTGGTATCGGGCAGCACCGATGACCACGCTGAGCAGGGCAAGGTCGAGTACCACCCAGGCAAGGGTAATGAGCGTGGGGTAAAGCGGTGCCTCACCAGCAGCTGCGCGGGCTATGCCGATCCCGGAAGAGAGAAGCAGGACAGCCATGGCCACCAGTTGGAGCCGGACATGCTGGAAGCCACGTCCGCCCGCCTGCTTGCTCTTGGCCGTAACGGAGAACGTCAGGTGCTTACCCAGGAAGACCGCCGCAGCGCCCGAACAGGTGGCGGCGATCCATGTGGGAAACAGCGCGAAGGACCACTGCTGGCCGCGCCACAGACCTCGGGACCCGCTGCCTGCAACCTGGAACAAAAGCTGGCATGAGACGAAGAACGGCAGGAACAGGCAGAAGAACACCACCGGACTTGCCGTGAGGGGATACGTGCCGGCGACAAGGAACACCACCGGCGCGGCGATGTAGCTCAAGGCCGCGAAGCCGTTGAGGTAGCTGGTCATGGTGCCCAGGTACATGAGGCGCTGCGCAAGGGTCAACCCACGCAGGAACAGCGGGTTGTCATTGAAGAACACCTGCATGGTGCCGGCCGCCCAACGATGCCGTTGGGACAACATGGTGGATACGTCTTCCGGGGCAAGACCGTGGACAAGGATCTCGTGATGGTAGACGCTGCCCCAACCCATCGCGTGAAGGTGCATTGCCGTTGCCATGTCCTCCGTGATGGTGGTGGTGTCCATTGGGTGGATGGCCAGGGCCTGGTCGGTGTGCGCAACATCCACTGATTCCAGGACAGCATCGAGCTCCGGCACCACGTCGTCCATGGCATCCGGGACAGCCAGCGCAGCCGAATGGAAGGAGACCCTGAGCTCGAACGTGATCTCCGCCAGCACATCGCCCCGGCGAAGCTGTTGTTCGGCGCGGGTAAGAGCCACCAGTGCTTGCTCCACCACGGGCATGGCAGCTGGATGTCGGCGACCGAGTTCGCCCAGGAGGTCCTGCAACCGGGAGCGGCCCTTCCGCAGGGCACTCCACGTGTGCTCGGTAGCGGTCCGGGTGTAGCGCGTCAGGCCCAAAGCCATGAGCGCTTCCCTGCGCAGGACGGCATTCGAACCGCAGAAGAACGCCGCGTCCCAACCGTCCTTGCCCTGTTGAATGGGCCCATAGAACAGTTCGGCCTGGCTGCCCAGGGGATCACGGTCAGGAACATTCCAGAAGTGTTGGGGCGTCTGGACGAACGCCACCTCCTCGGCGTCAAAGTAGCCAAGGACACGGTCCAGAAAACGGGATTCCGGGACCTGGTCCGCGTCCAGGATCGCCACGAATTCACCCGTGGTCATGGACAGGGCGTTGTTGACGTTCCCTGCCTTGGCGAACCGCTGCCGGCCGTCCCATTCAGGACCGCGCGTGATGTATCCGACGCCGATCTGCCGTGCTGCGCTCGCGAACGCGCTGCGGTTCCCATCGTCCAGGATCCACGTTTGGTGTGGATACTCCATGTCCCTGGCGGCGATGGCGGTCTTCAGGACAAGATCCAGCGGCTCGTTGTAGGTGGCGATGAATACGTCGACTGTCCGGCCCGGCAGGGCAGGCGGGGGCGGTGGCCGCCGTCGTGCGTTCCACATGGTGATGGCGTACAGTGCTGACTCACCGAGGCTGTAAGTCTCCGCGGCAACGAGCGGCAGGGAAATCCACCACGCGTCCCATGCAACGGTCCCTGACCAGCGCCAACTGATGTAGACCAAGCCGAACGAGACCACGAGGACCGCAAGGATCCTTACCAAAATCTGCTTGTGAATGCCCATATTTAGCCTCCGGTAACTGCTGGGGAAAAGGCAAAGGCACGGCAGGCTGTCCAGTCGCCTTTTAGGCGAAAGTTGGAGGACACGGCTGACGTGCCTGGAGCATGCATCGTCGATGCTCAGGGGAAGGAATTCAGTTGCGAACGGAAGTTCCCTGTTCCTTATCCCACTTTCCCCCGCCCACATTTCGTCGCCGTTACGGGATTGATAAGTACTTTCGCGTTGATTATTTCCTGTCAATGACGTTTTGCGTGTCCTGCCCAAAAGCCTTGCGCACTGAATGAAAAGACCGTCAGAGTTGCGTTCATGAAGCGAAGACTCCTACCGATGGCCATGGTCGTCGTGGGACTTACCCTCACGGCGGTACTCATCGCGCCAGAGCCACCGGCGCTGGCTGCCGCCGGCATGCCCGCGCCCGGTGCGCTGGTGTGGAGCGACGAATTCAATGGGCCGGCCGGAACCGCTCCGGACAACAGCAAGTGGCTTCAGGAGACGGGAGGATGGGGCTGGGGCAACGGTGAGCTGCAGTACTACACCGGCAGTACGCGGAACGCCGCCATGGATGGGCAAGGAAACATGGCCATCACAGCGCGCAGGGAAAATCCCGCCGGATACCAATGCCACTACGGAACGTGCCAATACACCTCCGCTCGTCTCACGACTGCAGGGAAATTCAGCCGGACCCAGGGCCGCTTCGAAGCCCGTCTCAAGCTGCCCAAAGGACAGGGAATATGGCCTGCGTTCTGGATGCTGGGCGACAACGTGTTCACCGACGGCTGGCCCAACAGCGGCGAGCTCGACGTCATGGAGAACATCGGAAAGGAACCAGGAACGGCCTGGGGAAGCATCCACGGCCCAGGCTATTCAGGCGCCAACGCAGTCAATGCCAGCTATACACTGCCCAACGGCAAAGCCCTGGGGGACGCGTTCCACACCTTCACAGTGGACTGGGGCCCGGAGTCCATCACCTGGTACGTGGACGGCATTCCCTACTCACGAAAAAGCCCGGCCAGTGTTTCCGGGACATGGGCTTTCGACCATGATTTCTTCCTCCTTCTAAACCTCGCTGTTGGCGGCAACTGGCCAGGTGCACCGGACCCAGGGACGGTATTCCCGCAATCCCTGTTGGTGGATTACGTCCGCGTTTACGAACTCGCGGCCGCGCCTTCACCACCGGCCATGGCTGCCAGCGTTCGGATCCAGGGCTATGCCGGCAAATGCATCGACGTCGCCGGACGCCAGGCCTTGGATGGTTCCCAACTCCAGTTGTGGGATTGCGATACTGCCTCCTCCGAGCAATGGACTTTTGCCGGGGGCACATTTCGATCGCTGGGCAAATGCATGGACGTGGCGTGGGGGTCCACCGCAAACGGCGCACGTATCCAGCTGGCTACGTGCAACGGAAACCCGGCACAGCAATTCGTGCTGAACGCCGCCGGAGATTTGGTGAATCCGCAGGCGAACAAATGCGTGGACGTGGCAGATTGGGCCTCCGCAAATGGTTCACGTCTGCAATTATGGGATTGCGCCGGTTCCGCCAACCAGAAATGGCGGCGGATGGCGTAAAAAGCGTCCGACGGCGGCGCGCTGCAATCGCGGGTCCGGCGACTATTGCTGGGGCGGCTGGGGAGCTTCCTGGAGTAGTCGGCAGGACTTGCGTTGGGTGCGTCGTCGTCGTGGCGGCTGCTGCTGTGCCCGGCCGGGGCGTACCCGGCCGGGCCACGGCTTCGAACGGGCCGTTGCAGCTATGGGGCCGGTTGGCAGCGCGGGCAAAAGTAGATGTCCCGTTCCTCGGTTCCGTCAGGTCCCGCGAGCAGGCCACGCCGGATCATGGCTCCGCAACGCCTGCACGGTTGGCGCTCCCGGCCGTATACCCAGTAGCCGGGGCGCATGGCGCGTGGACCCAAGGTGCTCCGGCGACCGGGTCCAAGGTTTTCGCCCAGAAGGCGTTTGGCGTCGTTGACCGTTTTGGCGAGATCCGGGACTTCTCCGACTGGCAGGGCCGGGTGGATGCCCGAAAGGTAGCAGGCTTCGCAGCGGTAGATGTTGCCGATCCCAGCCAGTTTCCGCTGGTCCAACAGGGCGAAGCCCACCGTAACGTCCGGCTCGGCCCTCAGCCTGCGGAGCGCTTCCTCTTCATCCCAGTCCGGGCCGAGCAGGTCAGGTCCGAGGTGTCCTACGATCTTGTCTTCCTCCACCGTCGGAACCACTTCAAGGATTCCCAATGAGAACCCGACGGCGTCAGCTGAGGGTGTGCGGAGCACGCACCGGGCCGTGTGGCCGGGTTTTGTCCAACGTCCACCGGGCGGGTAGATCATCCAGTTGCCCTCCATCTTGAGGTGGGAGTGGATGGTCAGGGCCCGGGGCTTCCTGCTGGCGCCGGGCTCTTCGTCAACAGGGCCGGTCAGGCGCATGAGCAGGTGCTTGCCTCTCGGCACTACTTCGGACATGGTCCAACCCGCCAGGTTGAGGGTGGCGAACCGGGGCACACGAAAGTCGGAAGCCGTGATGACCTGGCCGGCCAGAGCCTCGTTCAGCCGGTAGGCAGCCCGAAATATGGAATCACCTTCAGGCACGGATCCTTAGTCCTTTCGGAGTGGAGTAGGCCCCGGCGGATGCCAAAGCAGCAGCAATCGGGGTGTCCAGAAGGTCGTGGCCATTGACCTTCTCCATGAAGAGCTTGTCTACGGCACCGCGACGCACCACATCAACCAAAGCCTGCGCGGCTACAGCCAGTACGGCCTCGTCCTGGCTGAAGGTGAGCAGCGTCTTACCGCCGCGTTCCACGTAAAGGACCAGGGCGCCGTCGACCATCACTACCAGCGCTCCCGCCTTACGCCCCGGACGATGCCCCGATCCGGCGTCGACGGACAGCGCAGGCCAGGGAAGCGCGGCACCGTAAGGGTTGGCGGGGTCAGTCGCGGCGAGGGCCAGTGCGTAGGGCTCGGCTTTGGCAATGCGGGCGTCCTCGGTGAAGGAGCGCAACCTGTCCACCGTTGCGGGGACGGCGAACTGGGCGGCCCCCAGATGTTCGATGAAGTAGCCACGGCGGCAACGCCCTGCCTCTTCCAAGCGGGCAAGGACCTTGTACATGAGGCCGAAGCCGCCGATGATGTTCTCCGCCATGACCGAGCCGCGGGTGACCACTCCGTAACGGTCCAGCAGGAGTTCTGCGGTGCCCCGTGCGTGGATGGTGGGGTCCAGTTCAGGTGCGGGCAATGCGGACCAGCGGCCCACGGCGGACGGTGGAGCGGGTGCAATGCCGCCGGTCACCGAGCCGTACCGTCCGCCGGTGAGGCCGGGCGAGCCCAGCAGCCCTGTTCCGTGGGAGCGGCCAAGCCTGCTCATTCGAGGAGCCCTTGCCCTCGGAGCTTTGGCTACCTGACGGTGGGCTGTCTTGCCGCCCGCGATCATGGCGCGCACAGGAGCGAACGTATCGCCGGTGACCCGGCCGGCCCACACCAGGTCCCATAACGCTGTCACCACGGCGTCGTCACTGAGGACAGCGTCCATGCCGCCGGCTACTTCGGTGAGTTGCCGGAAGAAGTAGCCACCCCCGGCGCTGAAGTGCTCAAGGAGCCGCTGCTGGGCGTCGCCGGGTTCGAACTCGGGGTCGGGGTTAAGGGTCAGTTCGGCTGAATCTGCCACGTGCAGGCTGATCCAACCGTCATTGCCGGGCAAGGATCCTGCCCCGGACCACAGGAGCTCACCGGCGGCCATGAGTTCGTCGAGCATCGCCGGCTTGTAGTCAGCCACCCGGCTCGCCAACACCAAAGGCTCCCAGGCTGACGCGGGAATGGGCACACCGGACAGCTGGTCTACGGCCGTGATGATGCCATCAAGTCCCCGGAGCGCCTGGCTGCGTGACTTTCCCGGTGGTGTCACGTTCTGCCAAGCCGGGAGGAACCGGCCGTAGGCGGCCGTATCCACCGGCTCCACTTCGGCCCGCAGCGCAGCAAGTGAACGACGCCGGAGCTTTCTCAGGACCTCAGCATCGCACCACTCGCTGGACGGCGGAGCGTCGATGGTCATCAGCTCTGCATGTGGGTCTTCAGCGGGCTGCTCGGCGACGGCGTGCGGGCGGAACTCGCCTTCGACCACCCGGCCATCCCCGGCCAGGCGCTTCAGGGCAGTATTGACGACGGCGACACCAAGTCCCAGCCGTGCTGCGGCTTCGGCGGCAGTGAAGGGGCCATGGGTACGGGCGTAACGCGAAACGAGGTCGCCCAGGGGGTCGTTAACAGGCTCGATGAACGCCAGTGGAACGCCCATGGGCAGCGGCACCCCGATCGCGTCGCGCAGCCGGGCAGCGTCTTCCACCGTAGCAAAGCGTTCGACGCCGCCGATGGTCACCTTGAGTGCGCGGTTGGCTTTGTGCAGTGCAGCGAGGTGGGATCCGGCGTCAGACGTATTGCCGTGCGGCGTGGCTGGAGGGGTTTCCTTAACGTGCTGAGGATCCTCCGGATCAAGGGGCGGCTCCAGTGGCTGCTCCAGGGCGCTGGGCTGCAGGCCAGGTTCCGCCTGTTCAGTCCCTTGGAGCCTTTCCGCTACTTCCTCGATGCTGAGCGGACCCAGCAAGCGCAGGAGGTCGGCGACGCCTTCCATTCCCCGTACCCGCCGGTCCGGGGCGAGCCGCTGCAGCTCCAGTTCGGTGGAGTCGATAACGGCCGCGTCCAGGAGTTCGCGCAGTTCCACGCGGCCCAGGAGCTCGTTGAGCAGGGTGGAGTCGAGGGCCAGGGCTGCGGCCCGGCGTTCAGCCAGTGGGGAGTCGCCCTCGTACAGGAACTGGGCCACGTAGCCGAACAGCAGGGACTTCGCGAAGGGGGACGGCTGCTGCGTGGTGGTTTCCACGATCCGCAATTCCCGGCGTTCCACGGATGCCGCGATGTCTTTCAGCGCCGGGAGATCGTAGACGTCCTGCAAGCACTCACGCACAGCTTCGAGCACGATGGGGAACGAGGGATATTTCTTGGCGACATCCAGCAACTGTGCGGAGCGCTGGCGCTGCTGCCACAAGGGCTGGCGTTTCGCGGGGTTCTGTCGGGGGAGGAGCAGTGCCCTTGCAGCGCATTCACGGAACCTGGAAGCGAACAGTGCGCTGCCGCCGACTTCCGCCGTGACAATCTGCTCCAGTTCTTCGGGATCAAAGAGGAACAGTTCGGCTCCGGGTGGCTCGTCCTCCATCATGGGGACGCGCAAGACGATTCCGTCGTCCGCAGCCATGGCCGAACCGTCCAGGCCGTAGCGCTGCTGCAGGCGTTGCCCGACGGCGAGAGCCCACGGTGCGTGGACCGGCATGCCGAAGGGGCTGTGGAGGACCACCCGCCAGTCACCAAGTTCGTCATGGAACCGCTCCACTACCAGGGTCCGGTCGCTGGGGACGATCTCCGTGGCTTCTTTTTGTTCCCTGAGGTACTGCAGCAGGTTGCTGGCCGCGAATGCATCCAGGCCGCTGGCTTGGCAGCGTTCCATGGCGGGTGCCTCATCTGCTGCTGAGAGCTCCCGGATGAATGCGCCCAGCGCCTTGCCCAGGTCCACGGGGCGGCCCAGGGAATCGCCCTTCCAGAAGGGGAGTTTGCCGGGCTGGCCGAAGGCAGGGGAGACCAGCACGCGGTCGTGGGTAATGTCCTCGATTTTCCAGCTGGTGGCACCGAGGGCGAACACGTCTCCCACCCGCGACTCGTACACCATCTCTTCGTCGAGCTCACCCACACGGCGGCCGCCTTTCGCGGCACGTGCGGAGGCCGTGGGTTCACTGCCGTCTGTGCTTGCCGGGGAGGACGAGCCCTCAACTTCCGTGCCGATGATGTATACGCCAAACAAGCCGCGGTCCGGGATGGTTCCGCCGGAAGTAACCGCGAGGCGTTGGGCGCCAGGGCGGCCCTCGATGGTGCCCGCGTGCCGGTCCCAAATGATCCGGGGGCGGAGTTCGGCGAATTCGTCCGAGGGGTAGCGCCCGGCCAACAAGTCCAGTGTGGCCTCAAACGCCGAACGTGGAAGGCTCGCGAACGGAGCTGACCGGCGCACCGTGCTGAACCATTCCTCCACGTCGATGCTGCCCAAAGCGGTGGCAGCAACGGTTTGTTGGGCCAGAATGTCCAGAGGATTGGCGGGAATGCTTAGGCGCTCGATCTGCCCGCTGAGCATCCGTTCCACGGTGACGCTGGTGTGCAGGAGATCGGCCCGGTGTTTCGGAAACAGAACGCCCTCGGAGATCTCGCCCACCTGGTGTCCGGCACGCCCGACGCGCTGCAATCCGCTGGCCACAGATGGCGGCGACTCGACCTGGATAACGAGGTCCACGGCGCCCATGTCGATGCCAAGCTCCAGCGACGACGTGGCCACAACGCAGCGGAGCCTGCCTGACTTGAGGTCGTCCTCGATCATGGCGCGCTGGTCTTTGGAAACCGAGCCGTGGTGCGCCCGGGCCAGCACTGGATCTGCCCCGGTGGTACTGCCGGCCTGTGCCATCATGTGCGCCGGGGTCGCTGTGGAGGCAGGCACGGCCGTGCCGGCATCCGGTGCTGCCCATTCGCTGCCGCCCACCGCCATCAGCTGGCGTTCGGCATAGATCTCATTCAGCCGGGCAGTCAGGCGCTCGGAGAGGCGCCGTGAGTTCGCAAAGACAATGGTGGATTGCTTGGACAGGACCAGATCCACGATCTGCTCCTCCACATGCGGCCAGATGGAAGCCTGCGGTTGCAGACCGGATGCCGGGCCGGAGTCGAAGGCACCGGCCGCTCCCTGCAGGTCCGACATGTCCTCTACAGGAACAGTGACCGTGAGGTTCCAGTTCTTCTTGGACGGGGGCGCGACGATCTCCACGGGAGCCTGGCCGGCCAGGAACTGGGCCACCAACTCTCGGGGCTGGACCGTGGCCGAGAGCCCGATCCGCTGGGCAGGCTTGGGAAGCAACGCATCCAGCCGCTCCAGGGAGACGGCAAGGTGTGCACCCCGTTTGGTACCTGCAACGGCGTGCACCTCATCGATGATGATGGTGTCCACTTCGCTGAGCGTTTCCCGGGCACGGGAGGTCAACATCAGGAAGAGTGACTCCGGAGTGGTGATGAGGATGTCGGGCGGGTTGGTTAACAGCGTTCGGCGATCTGCCGCCGTCGTATCTCCTGAACGGACACCTACGGTCACCAGTGGTGCCGGCAGCCCTAAACGTTTTGCGGTCTGGGTGATGCCGATTAGTGGCGCGCGGAGGTTCCGCTCGACGTCGACGCCCAGCGCCTTGAGCGGAGAAATATAGAGGACGCGCGTCTTGGTTTTGGGCCGCTTCGCTCGGCCCTTGCCATTGGCCGGGAGGGTTTCAAGTCCCGGCAAGGTGTCACGGGGCGTTGAGTGCAGTTTGTCCAGGGCCCACAGGAACGCGGCGAGCGTTTTGCCGGAGCCGGTGGGCGCCACAACCAAAGCATGCGAGCCCGAGGAGATGGCGTCCCAGGCGCCGTCCTGCGCGGGCGTGGGCTCGGAAAAAGCGCCCAGGAACCATTCCCTGGTTGCCTGGCTGAATCGGCTGATGGCGCCAACGGACGTCTGCGGCTCCTGCATTCATCCATCATGCCCCACGGCTCCGACAGAATAAGCCGGAACCGTGGGGGACTGGTCAAACAGCCTGGAACGCAGTGATGGTCAGCAGCTTGATGCCTGCGTTGTTGCACGCATCATGCTGTTCAGCGACGAACAGCGAGGCTGTGTCGTTGGGCGGGTAGATGCGGAGTCCGGCGGCCGGAACCTTGGTGCAGTCACCGTAATTCCCGGCTTGTGTGTAGCGGATTTCGGCCCAGGCCGACTTGCCCGGAGCCAGCTCAATCTTGGTGACCGGAGTGGTGGATTCGCGCGTGGCCGGTTCGCCGATCGGTTCGCCATTGGCGTCCGCCGTCAGGGAAACACCGGCGAAACCCTCAACAATGCACGGGGCCGTTCCGGAGTTCGTCAGGATCAACTTCTCGTAAATGCTGCCTGCTGCCCCGCCACCGGTCGAGTCTGTCGCCGCAGTCAGCGTCGAAGCCTTGCAGGGGGCTGCGGCTGTGGGTGGGGCGGACGTGGTGCTTGTCTCCGAAGGCGACGGCGTCGGCGTCGGCGTCGTTGTTGCCGTCGCGGAAGGCGCGGGTGACGATGCGGATGCGGAGGGGGTGGAGGAAGTTGGCGGGGCACTGCTCGATACCGCCGGGCTGGGGCTTGGTCCACAAGCTGCCAGAAGCAGCAGCGAGGCGGCCGCCGTCGTCGTCACAAGACCGGTTTTGATGCGCTGAGTCCACATGGGCACCAGCCTTGCTGCGGCTGTGACGCTAGTCAATTCAGCCACGGGTTACAGAGCGGATTGGCGCCCGGATCGTGATCTTCCGGGCGCCAACCCCCTGCCCTACTTGGTGTCGGCCTTGGCCACGGCCGGCTTGGCCGAACGGCTGCGGAAGAACGCTGCCCCACCAAGACCGAGGCCTGCGATGCCGGCGATCAGGCCAGCCCAGCTGCGGGCCTGTGATCCGTCGTCGGTTACGGCTGCTGCCTGCTCCGTGGACTCTGTTGATGCGCCGTGGTGGTCACCCGCTGCGGCCGCCGGAGTGATGTTGATGGCCGGTGCGGGGGACTTCAGGTCGTCCTCGCTCTGGCCGTCCTTGGGGATCTCGATCCAATCGGTCTTGCCCGTTTCGCAGGTCTGGTAGGTGGGGAAGTAGATGGTCTTGCCGGCGGCGTCCGGCAGCTTCACCGAAAGGACCAGGGCATCGCGCATGTGCGGATCCAGCGGGGCTTTTGCGGTGTACACGATCTGGCTGGTCCGCTTCGTGATGGAGGTGCCGTCCTCCAGCTTCTTGGGTTCAGCCAGGTTCTCGGTGACCTTTTCAACGGTCCAGTTCGGGTTCACGGTGGGGGTCGCGTCAGTCAGTTCTTCGGGAAGGTTGATGGCGACTTTGGTGGTTCCGGACGTGCCGCAGCCGTGGGGAACACTGAACGTCAACAGGGCATAGGAATTTGCCGCAGTTTTGTTCGGATCCACCGAGACGTGGGCCGATGCGCCGGCGATCCCGGCCATCATCAGGGCTGCAGTTCCACCGGCAACGGCGGTGGCTGAGAGGGTACGACGGAGCGAGGACTTCTTCATGGGGTTGCCTTTCGGGTGCGCCAACTGAGGCGGCGCTGGGTACGGGTTTGTGGGCCCGTCACCGTGCAAAAGGCTTTTGCTCGCTGTTCAGCGTTGGTGCTTTGCAGCGTTGGTGCCGGGCGGAACTAGGGAAGTACGACGACGGCGGGCGGGCCGCGGCGGCTGTCTTGCCTAAGGTTCCGCCAGGGGCGGGGGATGAAGACGTCAGGTGCGGCAGCGGCGAGAGGTGAGGCGCCGGCGTCGGGCCTGAAGAGCAGCGTGGGCAGGGCAACCAACGGGCGCAGCCAAGCGGCAAGCTGCCACAGGGCGTCCTCGCCCTTGGCCAGGACCAGGGCGGATCCAAGCGTGGCCGCGATGTGGGCAACCAGCATCAGAACGCCCACTGTGGAGCCAAGTTCGTGGGTATGTTCCGTCACTGTGTGCAGGGCCGGGTTCAGCGTCTCGTTGCCGAGGTGGTGGGCCGTTCCCTGGGTGCCGGCGGCAACGGGCCCGAGCGCAGTGAAGGCCTCGTGGAGTGCGAGCTGCCCTGCGCCGAGGAGGGCTGCCATGGTGAAAGCGTTCAGTTTGAACCGGGTTGCCAACGTGGTGGCCAACGCCGTCAATGCAAGCAATGCAAACAGGACCGGCGCCATGGGCAGCAACCCGCCGCCAACGACGTGCGCACCGGCCGCCAAAGCAACGATGATCAGGGCGATGCCGCTGGACCGCAACGCGTGGAAGGGTATCCGGGGCTGTGAAGTGCGCACGGGTCCTCCCTTTTCTTGTTGCGTTGGCTCGTTGCGTTGGCTGTTCGTCGGCGACTCGATTCTACCGGGAGTTCGGTGCCGGGTTGGCCGCGGATGGGTCCCCTGCTGCTTCTTGTGTTGCCGCGGCAGTCCGCCCCGCGATCGCGCCGGCTGCAATGGTGATGAGTGCCCCCAGAATCATGGCGGCTCCCTCGCCCGGTTGAAGCAGGCGCAATTGTTCGCCGATGGTCACGGCGGCCACGGGAACGCCCAGTTGGGATGCCGAGAGGACAGCCAGCGGCAGAGGCTGGCCGAGGACACGCATGGCGGCGTGGACCAAAAGAGTGCCCGCACCTAGGCAAAGGCCCAGGAGAACCACGTGGGGGTTCGATGCGAGGTAATTCAGGTTCAGGGAAGCACCGAGCCACACGAAGAAGACAGGTCCCAGAAAACCGTCGCTCACGGCGAAAAGCTGGTGGGCAAGCCGTCGCGGTTCACCCACTGCTGCCACGACAAGGCCAAAAGAGAAGCCAGCCAGCATCACTGAAACTTGCCCGAGGACCGCCAACCCCGCCAAGGCAAACAACAAGGTCAATTGGATCCGTAGCTCGAGCGCGAACTTCCTGTCTTCGGAAACGTCGTGCACGCGGCCGCGTATGCCACTGCGTTCCAAGGCCCGGAGCACGAAGAACAACGCCACGGCACAGACGGCCACAACGGCGGCGCCCAGTGCCGCACGGCCGGCGTTGGGCGGATCGACTGCCAGCGGGAGCGCCACGATGCAGGCAATGTCGGCTATCGCCACCTGGGCCGTCATGGTCAGCACCTTGGGGCCGCCGAGCCTTAAGGAGTCCACGATCGGCAGCACCAGGGCGGCCGAGGACGAGGCCAGCAACACGATGTAAATGGGTGCGTGACCTGTCCCGAAAACGGCAGCGATTCCCAAACCTGTCCCGACGGCCAGTACCGCCGCCGCTCCAGCTCTGGCCGCACCGCCGCCCAGGGCTGCCCGGATGGCTTTGTCCCGCACGGGGACGTGGGTGCCGGCAACGAACATCATCAGTGCGAAGCCGACATCGGCCATCAGGGTAAACGCAGGATCCCCCGGGTCCACCGCATGAAGGCCCGACCGGCCAATCAGGATGCCCGCCAGCAGTTGGCCCAGGACAACCGGCAGATGCCATTTCCGGGGCAAGGCGAGCAGTGGTCCTAGGAGCGCCACTGCCGAGATCAGGGCGAGCTGAAGGAAGGTCACCTGTTTTGCTCGGGCGTTGCTTTGCGCCGCGCAGTGAAGGTGGGCCCCGGGGGCGCCGGAACCAGGGCCGGATCGGTAGTGGACCTACGACGGCGGAGCTCAAGTTTGAGGCTTTCCTCGCCTCGGGCCATGGCCCAGTGGTGGTTGGCGGAGAACGCTGGTTTGAGGAGCCAACTCAGTCTGCGAAGAAGAGGTTTGGCCGTGCTGACCCGCCAGTCGTAGGTGATGACTGTTTCGGGGCCATCCGCTGCGAAGGTCCAGCGTCCCGTGCCGTTGAGGTCGCCCACGGCTGTGAGTGCGAAGCCGTCCAGGGTCACCGGTTCCGTGACAGTGAGCCGCCATCTGAGGGTGTAGGGGAGCCAGCCCTTGGTGTGGAGATCGAAGGAAGCGCCCACTCCGTCGGGGCCGCCGGCGGATACTTTCGTAACTGTCAGGTAGACCGACGGCCACCACTGCTTCAGCGTCCCGGCATCCCCGAGGACGTCCACCACTTCCTCACGCGTCCCCGGCACGCGCCAGACAGTGACGAATTCGTAATCGGTGCTCTTGCCTGTCTTGCTGGCTGACCCGGCCATTGTTGCCTCCGACGTACTTGCGGCTCCGAGGGTGTCATTAGGCATCCGTGATTAATGTACCGCGCTGCAGCGGGTGCCACTACGGGGTTGAAAAACGGAAGTATGTTGCCGATTTCCCTCCAGAAGGCTGCATGCGGGTCAGAAAAGATGCCGATTCTGAAATATGTTGCGTATTCTGCTTAAATCGGGCAAGGTGGGAGCTGCAAGATGCCAGATCCGCAAAATATTTCAGAAGCGGCCCCATTCATGGATGACGTCAAAGCTATCGGTGTGAGTATCAGGCGTGCCCGGAAGGCCGCCGGTATCACGCAGAGCACTCTCGCCGATCTTATTGGTACGTCCGCACGCACTGTCCACGCCATCGAGACCGGAACAGGGAACCCATCGCTCCTGACGGTTGTTGCGGCTGCCAATGCTGTTGGCTTGCGCCTGGGTGCGATTGATGGTTGAGGATCTGGCGCGGCTGAAGTTCGTCCGAAGCGCGGATGTCTACAAGTCGGGGGTACTGGCCGGCAATCTGGAGCGCACGCATCGCGGCAGTGTGGTTTTCAGCTATGTCGCTGGTTACCGCTCTTCCGGAGCCGGACCCGTTGCGAGTTCACTGCCTTTCACGCAGGATCCGGTCGAATCCCCGAACGGCGGGCTGCCATCCTTTTTCGCTGGCCTCCTGCCCGAAGGCCATCGCCTGACCCTGCTCAAAGACGCCGTGAAGACGAGCCTGGCGGACGAGCTCAGCCTGCTGCTGGCCGTCGGCGCCGACGTTCCCGGCGATGTCCAGATCGTCCCGACGGGGGAACCGCCGCTTGAGCCCGCGTCCCTCGCCGACACTTCCAGGCCCGAAGACCTCGACTTTGCCGCATTGGCCGACACTGTGGACCTGCACGGACTGCCGGGTGTTCAGAGCAAGGCCAGCGCGTCAATGCTGACCACCCCGCTCGCGCTGGCGGGCCGTCGGTGCCTGCTCAAGCTGGACCCGCCTCTCCACCGGCATCTGGTGGCCAACGAGGCGGCGCACCTGACGGGGGCCAAAGCGCTGAAGATCCCCGTCGCGGCTCACACTGTGGTCCGAGACCGACAAGGTCTGCCGGGCCTCCTCGTAGAGCGGTTCGACCGCATCCAGAACGACGAGGACGACATCCGCCGCCTGCCGCTCGAGGACGCTGCCCAGGTCATGAACCTTCCGCCGGCTTCCAAGTACGCTGTCAGATCCGAGGACGTCGTCCTCGCCCTGGCCGGGTTGTGTAAGGCCAGGCCGGTGGCCGTGCGGAACCTATACCTCCAGTTCGTGTTCGCGTGGCTTACCGGCAACGGCGACCTCCACGCGAAGAACGTTTCGGTTCTGGCGCGCCCCCAGAGCGGCTGGGTGGTGGCCCCGATGTATGACATTCCGTGTACGTTGCTCTACGGCGACGACACGATGGCCCTCAGTATTGATGGAAGGGTCAAGTCATTGAGGGCCAGGCACTGGCAGGAGTTCGCCGCTGCCATCGGACTGTCCCAGCGGGCGGCGGCTGCCGCCAATGCCGTCGCCTTGGCAGCCGCGTCGGCCATCCATCTGGAGGAGTTGCCCTTCACCGGCTCCCCGTTGAACGGGACGCTGCGGGAATTGCGGTTCCGCCGGGCTGAGCTCACGGCCTGACCCTGGTCAGGGTCCGGGGCGGCCCCATACGCCCGCACTGGCATCTCGTCGCGCCCGCTCGACATGTGCAACAGAAATGCCATCCGGAAGCTCCTGAGAATGCAGAAAACCCCCGGTTTCCCGGGGGTTTTCATTGGCGGTGACGGTGGGATTTGAACCTTCGCAGAAGCATAGGCGGAAGAGCGGAATCGTTGAAAACTCGCGAATTTTGATGCTGCCTAAGCACCCCAGATGTCTGCTGATCACGATGTATTGTGCTCACGGGGCGTGAGCCCAAACAGCCCTCGCCCGTCCTCTGAGTGCTCACCAAATCGATTGGTGAGGCGGTGGTTAGGAGAAAAGTCCCTGAGAGTAACCCGGACAGGGCTTTACTCGCCACTCACCATTTGCTCACCACTACTCACTAATCAGCGCCCCAAAACCTCACCACACCACCCGAACACCGAAGGTGTGATGAGTGGTGAGCAGGATGAATAGTGACGAGCAAGACATTGGGATTGATTGCATTGTTGGGTGGTTGGAGCGAACAGCTACGGTACTGCCATGGACTTACAGATCTTGGTGGGGCCGGGACTTTCCCTGGCCGTTGCTGTGGCGGCAGCATGGCTCATTGGCAAGTTTCTTGCGCCCTCACTGGAGTCTCGGAAGATGGCAGCGGTAGCGTCGAGCGAGGAATCTGAAACCTTCGCCCAGCACCTCCATCTAATGGCCGGTGATCTTCGGTTGGCGGCGAAGTACGAAGCCCTGGCCTTGCAAGGTGTTGAGGGGAATGTTCCCAAGGTCTACACGCTGTTGGACGACATCGGTAGGAGGGCCAACAAGGCGGCCAAGATTGCGCGGGCTGGGAAACGTGTCAGATTCTCGGAGAAACGACGTGAGTACGCAAGCCTCGTAATTGGGCTGGTGCTCAAGTTTCGTGGCCAGCAGTACCCGGCGATCCGCAAAGGACAGGCCTACTTCAAAAAAATGGATGAGGTTAAGGACCACTACCTTGAAGACTTAGCCGATCTCTTGGACTTTGCCTCCAAGGTATTCCAACCAAGAAAGTTCGTATGGTTCCCGCTTCGCCGGTTAGACAAGAAGCTGAAGGCATTCATGGCATCCACGATGGACGACCTCCAGCAAGCGCACATGGCTGACTTGCACGAGCTTGGGCTGCGGATGTCAGCAGAGGAACCACCGGAGGAAGAAGACACCGCTGAGGGCGGGTGACCCCTTATGTCGGTGACCGTTCTTCGGCTCGAAAGAGGGCGAATCGGGGCCTTTACGTACTATTTTCTCAAACCCGTACATAATTTGAGCACCCGAACGCACCGGGAGGAATTAGCTGCCCGGGGGAGGGGGGCGACCCGGGGTCGTCACGTCGTTGCATCGTCACAGGCGGCGGTGGACAGCACGCGGCAGATGCGGCGGACATCGTGACAGACGATTGTTCACGCGTCGTGCACGATGACGCCGATGCAATGACATCGGCGTCAGAACGGCGGCAGCGGATGCGTCATTGGCAGCGGGGCAGACGGGTTCGCGTCATCGGCACAGGTAATGGCGTCGCGGGGACGCGGCATCGGCAGGACATCAATGCAATCGGTCATCAGTGAGCGTGTCAGCGGGTGGACTAGCGAAGTGACACGTTCACACACAGCGCGATCGTTGGATCGTCACGGAGCGCTTTGCGGACGCCTCAGCGACAGATAGCTGTGAGCGCGTCGATGCACGATCGCCTTGTTGGTAGAAACGATGCTCATGCTGCCGCCCAAAGACCCCGATCAAATGAACGGGGTCAAGGGGTGGGGGTTGAAGTTACGGGACGAGCGTCAGGCGCGAGACGCTTTCGTGGTCGAAGTCGAAGAAGCCTTGAAAGTTGGCATACGGTGTCGTGATAAATGCGGAGCCGTCGTCGTCGATGTCGAGGTCGGCATCAGGGCCGAACGACGAGAGGACGAAGTCGGCCGCGGCGATCAATTGATCGTGGGTCATGCCTTCGCAGCCTTCGCGGCTTCGGCGGCGCGTTCCCGACGGCACGCGGCTCGACGAAATGACGTTAAGAGACTTTGCTCAGCGGTCCCAAGGACCGCTTACACGGTGCTTCCGGCCTTCTTGATCAGATAGCCGACCATCGAAGAGCATGTGACGAGGAAATAGGTAGCGAGCGCCTCGTCTACCTCGCCGTGTTCGATGTTTCCGTGCCGGATGCCCCCTTCGGCGCTGGTGTACCCATAAAGCTTCAGCCAACCGTCGACCAAGGCCCGGTGCGTTGGTACGCCCTTCGCATCCAACTTCTTGAGAGCATCTCCCAGAGTTTTTTCGCCCGTCAGGTGGCGGGCTACGGCTTCGACTGCGCTAATTGACTCCTTGACTACGTTGGCATATTGGGGTTGCTGCCGAAGCGAAAGCAGTGACAGGGCCTTCTGTAGGTGCTTCTGCGCGCCGCTGAAAGGTTCGAGATCAGACAGTGCAGTCTCGATTGCGTCTACTTCCAGATCGTCTGTGACCGGAACGATCTGGCGGTTGACCACGCGATACCCAACCAAGAATTTCTGGAACGTGTCGTTGAGAGCTTCGCTGAGTGAGTCGGCCATGTTGTCCAGGCAGAACTCAAGGAAATCGAAGACCTCGTATAGGGCGCGATGGGTAACGATGTCCTGAGCTGTTCTGGCGAAGTCCCTGGAATACGTCCGCGCAATCTCGTCGAAGGGTTCGTGGTATTCGATCCAGTAGGCGACGACGAATTCGTCAGTTTCACTTAGGCCGAACCCGTTGGAGGCGTATCTCCGAAAGCTGTGGTCGTATATTGCGTTCCACACAGCTGTTCGAGTCTCAGCATCCAAATACTCGGTTTGGATTACTGTCCTAGGTTCGACGTAGCCATGGCGCTCAGAAAAACGTCCCATCAGTCTCGCCCTCCCTTGCTGAACGGGTCATAGCTGGTGGGATCCAAGGCGATCTTGGCGTTGAGTTCGTACAGCCGGTCGACCAATTCTGTCCGATCGTCCAGAGCGGACATGGGCCATCCGTACGACTTGCATACCGCTTCATCGAGGCGCTTGTGCGCGGCCCGAAGGTCGGCGAATGCTCCCTCGTCCATAGCGTTGTAGGCCGCAGTAAGGCCTGCTTGCTTCTTACCCATAGCGACGAGTTTGGCGCAGGCTTTAGATCGTTCGTCCACGACGTCGCGAGCGGCCTGCTCAATCTTGTCCCGCAGCGAATTTCCAGGGGAGGGGAACGGAAAGGTCTCGAATGTTGATGAAGGTGTATACCGAAGCCGATCTTCAAGAGTCGACCCATGTTCCCTTGTCCAAGCTTCATGGATTGACGACGTGAGCACACCGAACGACCAGTCATCATCTAGGGCAATAAGATTGGTCGCGTCGCTGGGGCACCATTCTTTGTCTCCCCAAATAAAGAGCAAGCGTTTTCCATGACGACCTACAGAAATGTAGCGGCTTAGGCCCTCGATTGCTTGCCGCATAGCGGGACGAGCTTCGCCATGACGCCACCAGCGGTCTCGCGTAGTTTGTCGTCGGTTTTTGTCGCGAACGGGTTTGACGCGATCCCTAATGATATTCAGCGCGGCAGGATATGCCATGCAGTCTTCAAGGTCACGAGTGCCAAAATCGATAATCCACCCATGGGGAACTTGTGTGGGGTTGTTGGCTATGTCATCGCTCCCGAGATGGCGTTTCACGACGTCTGAGTAGACAGCATCGGGCAAATTAAGGAGCATCGAGGCTTCCGCCTCCTTGATCATGAATCCCTTCCCGACAGGAATGCATCCCTGAAAGGCGAGACCGGCATTACCTGGGAGTTCGGCCGGGGCCTTCTTTAGCAAGCCGGCTTTCAGAGAGGACGTGATCGCTTGCGTTGGGACTTTGTCGAGTATCGGCTCAGGCGGGGCAGATTTCGGATTCTTGACCCAGTTAACAATGGAGACGTGAACATTAGCTTCTCCGGGCCACGGCTGCGTGGAAGTGGCATCAGTGATGGTCCCACCATTGGCTACGACGTATTCCAGGGATGCTTTCCGTGCCTTGTTCTGTGAGACGGAGTTAGTGGCGATGAGGCCAGCTCGGCTGTCATCTTTCATGTGATCGTTGGCCCGTCGGAACCAGTAGGCGCACAAGTCAACAACGCCGCACTTAAACTCATTTTTCAGGAAATCGATGTAGTCGTCCCCGTTATGGCGCCGAATGTGTTGGCTTCCGATGAAGGGCGGGTTGCCGATGATTGCGTCTACGGCTGGCCAATCGACCTTCAGGGCGTCTGCTTCAACAATGGTATCTAGGTTGTGCAGCGGCAGCGGGTCGTCCCCCTGAACATTCATTTCCCGTGCCATCTGAGCGTGACCCATCCAGATCGTGAGCCGGGCAATCTGCACTGCGAATGGTTCAATCTCGATGCCGTAAAGGTTCTCAATTGGGTAGAACTCAAGGTGCATTGAGACAGGTTTACCCTTGGCATGCTTGAGGTCGTCGATACGGTCTTTGAGGTAATGCTCAAGCCGACGAATCTCCCGGTAAGCAACATAGAGGAAGTTGCCCGAGCCACAGGCGGGGTCGAGAACTTTGAATTGGCAGAGCTCTTGAAGCAACTTCTCCAGCTTTTTGTAGTCCTCGGTACCGTCGATCCGCTCACGCCAAGGCTTCAGGATGGTCGGTTCAACGATCTGCATGATGTCTTGCTCGTGCGTGTAGTGCGCTCCGAACTGGCGGCGTCGATCGCCGAGGCATCCCTCAAAGAGTGAGCCAAAAATGGTCGGATTGACGTAACGCCAGTCGTACTTCGACGCCTCCACCAAGAGGTCGAGGTCAAAACCGTTCAGCGGGATGTAGGGGACGGATTCAAGCAAGCCCCCGTTGACGTAGGGGAGCCCTGCAAGGATGCCCTCACTGCGGTCGATTGCCTTGGGAGAATTCATCGCTGCCAGGAACGACTGAACCTCTCTCCCTGGAATTCTTTGCTTCGCTCCTCGTGAATCCGCCGACAGGTCCCTGAGCAGGTCGGCGAAACGGTTGGCTGGAATCAAGCCGAGGTCCTCGGCGAACAGCGTCCATGTTGCTTGGATGATGAACCGACGGAGGTCGTCATCCGTCAATCCATAGTCCTCGCGTTCGTGGAAGCGGTCATACAGTCTGTTGAATAGGCCAATCATGTCCGCGCTGGCACCAACGGTGATTTTCTGGCCGGGTCCACCGTACGTAGGAACCTTGGCGCGTCCCATTAGGAACGCCAGCGAGTCTACGAAGTCGGGCAGCTGTTCAAGGGTGAAGACGTCCCTAGGCGCATTAGGGAACCTGCCGGGCTCCCACACTTCGAAACGGTCGAAGGAACACAGGATCGTGAATGGGGGAGCGGCTACCTCATCGGTGGCGCAGTATTTCCAGTAGCGGAGCATCTGGGGTCGGTGCTCTGCGAGACGTACAGACTCCTTCGGCCCCTTCATCTCAACGAGAACGACCTCCGGCCAGTAGAAATCGATGAAGCCATGCTTCTGGCCTTCATCCAACGGCAGGTGTGACTCGTGGCTTGCGTCGAGCGTCCGGGGGTCGTCTACGCCTGTGTAGGCCTGCACAAGCTGGTTGACGAATGTCTGGGCTCCGGCACGTTCCGTTCCCGAATATCCGGACCAGTTGCCCACGAAGGTCTTCAGCGATTCGATAATCTCATTACGCGTGCGGTGCATCTTTTCCCCATCTTGTTGCAAGTACAACTGATTCAACCACGGTGGGCTGACAGGATTGTCGCTACACCACGCTACGATCCGTGCATGAACCTCAACGAGTACCCGCTTGCACCTGTGCTTCTAACTGGTCTGTCTGCTTTTGCAGGCACCTGGGCCGGAAGCCGGTTCTCACGTGTCAACGAGCACAACCAGTGGCTCCGAAACGAGAAGATGCAAATTTGTTCGGATTTCGTATCGAAGACTGAATCTCTTGCAATCACGGACCGGCTGGCGGCCAGCGCGGCCGATCTCCAAACCTTTTCGGTAGGGGTGTCTGCGCTGAGCCAGGCGAGGATGAAGCTGGCTTGTTCAATGGGGGTCGTAGAAGCAGCGGTGAAGCTGAAAGCCGCCCTTCTGAACATGGAGGCGGCAGCGCTGGCAGCTCACGCCGCAGGGGTGGATCAGCAGGAGTCATCGAAGCGTAGGCCAAGGGACGCGGTTGCCTGGTGGAACACAAACACGCGTATTTCATTCTTGAATCGAGCAACGACCTAAACAGTGGACGGTTCTATGGCCTCGGGCCGTTCCGGCCTACTCTCATGCCAATGCTTAGGCTCAGAGGCAAAGTGGAGGAACGCCGCGTCGGTTTACAGGACCTCAGCTGGCCGCTCCTTCAAACGCTGATTCCGTATGGCCCGTTTGGCCAACAGAAACCTTTGAAGCCGTTTGTCTGCACTCACCTTAGGCAATTGTTCGATGGGAGGTCGGGGTCTTGGTCAAGGTAGTCAAGCTCGGGCGGGCTCCCAGCCCCGTCCGTTGTCGTCGTCACGGCGTCGCCGCACAGGCCGGTTGTCGGGGTCGGTCGCCAGCCGTGCTCGGGTACGAATTCGTTTCGCGGCGAGCAGCCAGGGCCGTTTGGAATAGGTCGTGATCTGAGTCCCGGTCAGTTGGTGACCGCAGAATTGGCACATCATGATCTCGCCTCTAGATGTGCGGGTGCGCAGCAGAGTTTGTTACCGCAGGTCTGAAGGACCACGCCGGGCGTGCTGCCCGAAGGGCCTTGGCGACCACACGATGCACCCGAAGATCCTTGCCCTGATAGCGAAACCGGCCGAATCCCCTGGCGTCATCCCGAGTCCACAGGAGGCAACCCTTGGGTCTAAGCTCTGCAATCTGTGTACGGCAAACAGAATCCTGCTGCTGTAGCCAGTGTCGAGGGCGATAGCAAGAGAGGCGTCTCGTTGAACCCGCCGAGGCTTGTACTCCTAGGCGTATCTCACAGGTCGCCCGATCTTGTCTTCGTACCTGGCGCGCCCGTTCTAAGCCTTGCCTAAGCGCCGGCATTCGGCGGAACACAGCTACCTTGCCCGCTTCCCCAACAAGACGCCGCACACCCGACGACGCTTCTCCAATGCAATCGATCCCATGCAGCGACATTAGGAATCAAACTGGAGAGGGAGCGCTAAGGAGACACGAGGCTGAAACGTGCTCTGTTAGCGTTTGTCCACGCCGCGACGATCATTCATTCGCGGGGACGTGTGATGGCGTCTGTTGGTCGTCTGCAGAGGCTGTAGCAGCATCTACGTGCCCTTCACCGCGATCGCCGCTTGAATTGCCGGTGATTCTCAGCTCTCTTGCCTCTGCCTTCAAAAGTCTGTGGTTGCTCTTTGCGAGCCTCCGCTCGCTTCGCCCTACCCGCACATGTGTTAGAACCACTTTTGCTCGCTCGATGGGGAGTCGATGCCAAGTGAAGAAGAGATAAATCTTTAGGAGTGCATACGCGACCGTCACGTGGCGTCTGCCGGTGAAATATTCCAGAGTATCTACAATCGGGCCGCCGGTTTTTGGGTTCAAAATCAGTTGCTGGTATTGCCAAGATCGTCGATACGTCATTCTCTTCGGACTGACATAGGCTTGCAATCCAAGCTCTTTCGCAAATCCATCGACATCTTTGCCTTGTACCCTCGCCTCGGCTCTGAGCTTGTATGGGATGTGGAAGTCCGAACTCCTCAATTTGCCGTGGTGCCAGGCTAGAAGGGGTTCGCCTGCTTCCGTCAATAAGCGTTCAAGATCGTGGAGGCTGTTGCGTCCGGCCTGCCAGGACTTGCCTGACTCCTTACGGCGTTCCACGACTGCCAGAGCCATCTCGTGCATCCACCAAGCGAGGAACCGGTTCCTCCTAGTCAAACTCAATTCGATGATCTGCCGACTTGTGATTGCATGGGGAGAATAATCGGGATTGGAGTCTTTACTTCCAAATTCATCTACCCACTTAGACAGGGTGCGGAACCAGGATTCTATTACCTGTCGTTGCCTTTCCTGTCGGGCGTTGCGTCGGGTAATCACCTGTCCAAGCCAGAAGACGGCAACAGAGACGACTGCCGCAACGGTGGCGGGGATAGGGAAGTCAGCCCCAGCTGGGACCGCTGTTTCCGGCGGGAGTACGGAAGCGAGAATCACGACCTGATTCAACCACGTTCGCTACCGCCGTCTATCCACAACGAAACCCCGCATCCCTTTTGAGGGTGCAGGGCATCGCGGTTTATAGAGGTTTAGCGCCCCATCGCTCGGGCTGCTGACTGTCCGAAGCTGGGACGCTTCAGTTTCCGTGCGGGCACGCTCGCACTTGCTGATGATGATGTGTAGGCGAGAATCGGCTTTTCGCCGATGATGTGGAAGTTTTCGTCGCGTGCTTCCTCTTGATTCTTGAACGAGCGGTAGTCGACTCGGCTGACGGCAGTGTTTGCTGCGTCGAATGCGGCGGTCAGCACTTCGACGGCTGGCACCCAGGGGGTTGCTTCCGTGGCAAGCCATGCGAGGTATTCCCACTGCTGGCTACCGGAGTACGTCCCGGTCGTGTAAGCGAACCGGGGGTCCGATCCTCCCCCAATCCAGGCGTCGAAGTTCTGGACAGCGGCGAGGGGATCGTGGGCTGCGCTGAGATCGGTGTTGCTGCTCCGCTTCAGGACCCAATACCCGGAGAGTTCGAGCGAGTTCCGGATGTGTCCGACGGTGGCGATGATGAATCCTTGGCCCTCGTCGAGGACGGCTGTTGGGAGAACCTTCTGCGCGCTCCGGATTTCTGCGTAGGCACTGGAGATCGTCTGGACCTGCTTCCATGCCTTCTCGCCGCCGAGGCAAAGCACGGCACCCTGGTTCTAGTCCTCGCCTATACCGGCCTCCGCTGGGATGAGGTCACGGCATTCCGGGTAAAGGACGTAAATCCCATGCGTCGACGCCTCAACGTGGTTCTGAACGCCGTCGAAGTCGGCGGCAACATCGAGCTCGGCACGCCCAAGACACACAAGAAGCGCACTGTGCCGTTCCCGGCTTTTCTGGCTGATGCACTCGTAGCCCAGATGGCGGGCAAGCACCCCGAGGATCTGCTGTTCCCTGGGAGCGATGGCAAGTATATGAAGCGCGGAGGCGCCAGCCAGACCAGCAACAGATGGTTCGCAAACGCGCTACTCCGCGCCGGTCTTGAGCGAATGACCGTCCACGACCTCCGGCACACGGCCGCGTCACTCGCGATCTCAGCGGGCGCGAACGTGAAAAGTGTCCAGGCAATGCTTGGGCATACGTCCGCCACGATGACGCTGGACACGTACGCTGACCTGTTTCCAGACGATCTCGACGCTGTCGCAGTCGCGCTCGATGCCGCTGCTTCACAACAGGTTGCGCACAAAGTGCGCTCACAGGACTGAATTACAAAAAGCGAAGGCGCCTAGTTCGCTGTGTTATCAACGATCTAGACGCCTTCTACTTGGCGGTGACGGTGGGATTTGAACCCACGTTGGCTTTTACACCAAACAACATTTCGAGTGTTGCACCTTCGGCCGCTCGGACACGTCACCAACTGAAATAGGGTACCGGAGTTGGACCCGGTTCCCCAAAACGAGCCCGCGCGAAGCGCCGGGGAGAACCAGTCAAAGCACCCGCCAAACAGCGCCAACTTCCATCCGAAGCGCCCCACAGCTAGATTCGTAAGTATCATGACTATTCCTCGCGAGCACGTGCACCAAGCCACCGCCTACTGGGTCACAAAGTCCGGCGATGGTGAACTGCGCCCCGAATCCATTGAGAACCCAAAAGAAGAGGAAGCCCTGGTCAGGACCCTGTACTCCGGTGTCAGCCGGGGCACCGAGCGCGTGGTCCACGAGGGCCGGGTGCCTGAGCGCGTAGCGGACCTCATGCAGGCCCCGCACCAGGAAGGCGAGTTCCCCGGTCCGGTCAAGTACGGCTACCTGAGCGTCGGCGTCGTCGAGCAAGGCCCGGAAGAATGGGTCGGCAAGACCATCTTCAGCCTCCACCCGCACCAGGACTTCTACGTGGTCCCCACCAGCCAGCTGACGCCCATTCCCGCAGACGTCCCCGCCCGCCGCGCCGTGCTCACGGGGATCGTGGAAGTAGCCATCAACGCCATCTGGGAAGCCGGACCGAGGCTGGGAGACAGGGTCGCCGTCGTCGGTGGTGGCCTGGTGGGCGGCGTCCTGGCGACGCTGCTGCGGAAGTATCCACTGGGTCGCCTGCAATTGGTGGACGCGGACCCGGAAAAGCGAAACCTCGCCGAAAAGCTGGGCATCGAATTCACCGATCCAAAGGACGCCAAAGACGATAACGACATCGTCTTCCACTGCTCCGCCTCCAACGAGGGCCTGAAGCTGAGCCTGCAACTGGCGGGTGATGACTCGGACGTGATCGAGCTGTCCTGGTTCGCCGACAAGGAAGTTACCCTGCCCCTTGGCGAGGATTTCCATGCCCGCAGGCTGAACATCCGTTCCAGCCAGGTGGGCGCAGTGGCCCTGCCCCGCAGGCACCGGCGCACCAACGCGCAGCGCTTGCAGGAAGCGGCCGCCCAGCTCAAGGACCCGCTGTTCGACACCTTCCTGACCAGCGAATGCCAGTTCCAGAACCTGCCCAGCACACTCGTCAAATTGTTCGAACGGCCCGGCGGTTTCTGCCACGTGGTCGCGTATCCAAACCCGGAGGATTAATACATGTTCAGCCTGACCGTCCGACGCCACTTCATGGTCGCCCACAGCCTTCCCCGCGAAGCCTTCGGGCCTGCGCAAGGCCTGCACGGTGCCACGTTCGTAGCCGAAGTCAGCTTCCGTCGTCGTGAACTTAACGACGACGCAATCGTCCTGGACATCGGGGCAGCGGGCGGCATCCTTGAGGAAATCCTTGCGGACCTGAACTACAAGAACCTGGACGAACACCCCGCTTTCAAGGGCAAGCTTTCCACCACCGAGGCCCTTGCCAAACACATCGCGGACGCCATGGCCACGCGGATCCAGGACACTGAGGACGGCCCGGCGCTGGCGGGCATCGACGTCGTCCTCCGCGAGAACCCCGACGCCTGGGCAGGGTACTCGCTGGAGCTTCCGGCCAAGTAAGTGCGCATCCGCTTCCTCGTCCCCGGGAACGTCCGGCATGGCTCCGGCGGCAACAAGTACAACGCCAGGCTCGCCGAACACCTGACCGCCCTGGGCGTGACGGTTGAGATGGTATCCGTCGACGGCGACTGGCCGGTGGGCAGCGCAGCGGACCGGAAGCGTTTCGCCCAAGCGCTCGACGGCGGCACCACGGTCATTGCCGACGGTTTAGTTGCCAGCGGGGCTCCGGAGGAGATTGCCGGCGCCGTGCGGGCCGGGACCGAGGTGTGGGTCCTCTCGCACATGGCGTTGGGGGAGCATCACGATCTTGAGGCGAAAGCGCTGGCGGCCGCGACGGGGATCATTTGCCCGAGCATGCACTCCGCTGCAGAGCTTGAGGCCCGGCACGGCCCGCTGGGCATCACGGTGGCTACACCGGGCGCAGAACCGGCAGACATCAGCGGAGGCTCACAGCCCAAGCACATCGTGGCCGTCGCGGCTTTGCTGCCCAACAAAAGCCAAACGGCCTTGGTGGACGCACTTGCAACACTCACGGACCTGCCGTGGACCGCAGCCCTCATCGGCTCAAGGGAAGCCGACCCGGGGTATGCCGCTGAGGTGAGGGCCGCCGTCGTACAACACGGGCTGCAAGACCGCATCCGTGTCACCGGCGAATTGACCGGGCAGGCGCTGCAGGATCAGTGGAAGCAGGCGGACCTGAGTGTCCTGATCTCACAGTCCGAGTCGTTCGGGATGGTGGTGACGGAGTCTTTGGCTCACGGAGTTCCGGTGATCGTCCGGCAGGGGACCGGTGCTGTGGAGGCGCTGGGCGACACCGGAGCGGGAGTGGCTCTGGATCCCGGGGAGTCTCTGGCAGGAACCCTTCGGAGCTGGCTGACGGACCACGAACTCCAAGATCGTTGGCGGGACAACGCCCTTCGCGCCCGCGATCACCTCCCGGGCTGGGACAGCACCGCGGCCACTGTTCTGCGGTCAATGACGGATCCTCGGGGAGAACCGGGTGCAGAATGGGGCCATGACCAGCACCGCGCCAGCCACGGCCACCCTGACCCCTGAACGACTCCGGGCTTGGGCGTGGCACAGCCAAGGCCTTGACGGCTCGCTCCAAGGTAAGAGCGCCGAGGAAGTCCTCAACCATGCCGGCTGGGCCCGCTCGGTAGGCGGCGCGAACCCCTACCTGACGCTGTTCGCCAGGGCAGGAATCAGCCGTGAACAAGCGGACAATGACGTCAAAGCCCTGAGGATCCATGAACTCCCCACCGCCCGCGGATGCACCTACGTCCTGGGCCGGTCCGACTACGCCTGGGCCCTCCAAATCGGCCGGGACGCCGCGGTAGCGCCCTTCAAAGTGCTGGCCCGGCTTGGTGTGGAACGCGGGGAGATCACCCTCCTGGAGGACGAGGTTGAACACGTCCTCAAGGAATCCAGTGAGCCCATGGACCCCAAGCAGCTCAGGGCAGTGCTGGGCGATTCCGTGCGCAGCTTGGGTGAGGAGGGCAAGAAGAAGGGCGCCTCCACCACGCTGCCCACGGCCTTGGGCCTGCTCCAGGCTGATGGCCGCATCCGCCGCGTCCCCGTCAATGGCCGCCTTGACCAGCAGCGCTACGCCTACACGCACTGGGGCCTGCCGCCCAGCGATATGGACGACGACGGCGCCCGTCGCCTCCTGCTGGAACGCTACTTGCGCTGGACCGGGGGAGCGACTTTCAAGCAGACCCAATGGTTCACAGCCTTCACCGTTGCCCAAACCAAGGCTGCGCTCGCCGCCCTTGGGGCCGTGGAGGTGCCCACGGCCAGCGGCGACGTGCTCTGGATGCTGCCGGCCGACGTCGAACGTTTGGCTGACCTCGAAGAGCCCGGTGACGAGCAAATCCAACTGTTGGCAGGCACGGATTCACTGGTCCTCCACAGGCGGAACTCGTCTGACATGTTTGCAGACGCGGACAAGGGCAAGAAGGTTCTGGACACCACGCTGGCACTTCAGGCCGACCTTCCGGACCATCCGATCCTGGACCGGGGGAGGATCATCGGCCTGTGGCAATACGATCCCGGCAAGGAACGCATCGCCGCCTGGACCTTCGCCAAGCCCACGGCAGCGGTCAGCAAGAGGATCGCCGAGGTGGAGGCATGGATCCGCGACGAGCTCGGTGACTTCCGGTCGTTCAGCCTGGACTCCCCGGCGTCACGGCAAATCCGGATCGACGCGCTGGATGAAGCCGCCGGACGCTGAGGCTGGATACAGCTAGCCGGAACCGTACGGACGGGTGATCGCCTCCAGGAAATGACCGTCGGGGTCGCAGAAGTAGATGCCCCGGCCGCCGTCGTTGTGGTTGATCTGCTGTGCCCGGGAGCGGGCAGGATCGGCCCAGTAGGGCACATGCCCGGCGGTGATCCTGAGGAAGATCTGGTCGAACTCCTCTTCGCTGACCAGGAAGGCGTAATGCTGCGGGGCGATTTCACCGGCAGCCTCAAGGAAGTCCAACGTGACGCCGTTATCCAGGGAAACGGTGACAAACGACCACATCGCTTGCGGCGCGGGAAGCCCAAAAATGCGGGCCATAAACTCCGCTGAAGCCTGCTTGTCCGTGGCATGGACGATGGTGTGATTGAAAGAAACTGTCATGGCTTGCTCCCATGAACGAAGGGATCAGGCTGGGCGGTGCTCCACGGCGGGGGCACGGTGAGCGGCGAAGAAGTCCTTGAGGAGCGCTGAGCATTCCTCCTCGCGGACCCCTGCGTAAACCTCCACCCAGTGATTGAGACGGCGCTCGCGGAGGATGTCGAACACAGATCCCGCCGCTCCCGCCTTCTCGTCCCACGCGCCAAAAACGACGCGGGGAATCCGGGCCAGGACGATTGCCCCGGCACACATGGCACACGGCTCCAGGGTTACCACCAGGGTGCAGTCTTCCAGCCGCCAACCGTCGTCGCCGCGGCCGGTGGCAGCGGCACGCTGCCGAAGGGAAGAGGCTGCCTCCCGGATCGCCACCACCTCGGCATGGGCGGTGGGGTCGCCCAACGCTTCCCGTTCGTTTCGCCCGGAACCCAGCACGCCGCCGTCGGGCCCCAACACGACGGCACCGATCGGCACATCGTCCGTTTTCAACGCCAGCCGGGCTTCGTCCAAGGCGAGGCCCATCCAGGCCAGGTGTTCTGCGTGATACGGCTCGGTGGCGCTCATGTCTCAATGATAGTTTTGGGGGATGCGCACATTCGTCGTGGACCACCCGCTGGTCGCTCACAAGCTCACCGTTCTGCGGGACAAGAACACCCCTTCACCGGTCTTCCGGCAACTCACTGAAGAACTCGTCACCCTCCTGGCCTATGAAGCCACCCGCGAGGTCAAGACGCAGCCGGTGGAGATCGAGACCCCTGTCACCACAACCATCGGCACGGCTTTCACCAAGCCAACCCCGCTGGTGGTCCCCATCCTGCGCGCCGGACTGGGCATGCTCGAGGGCATGACCAAACTGGTCCCCACCGCTGAGGTTGGCTTCCTGGGCATGGCCCGCGACGAAGAAACCCTGGACATCATCACCTACGCCGAGCGACTCCCCGAGGACCTCACGGGCCGGCAGATCTTCGTCCTGGATCCCATGCTCGCTACAGGTGGCACCCTGCGCGAGGCCATCAAATTCCTCTTCAAGCGCGGCGCCTCCGATGTCACCTGCATCTGCCTCCTGGCGGCGCCGGAAGGTCTTGCCAAGCTGGAAGAAGAACTCTCGGACGCCAACGTGAACATTGTGCTGGCCTCCATTGACGAGAAGCTCAACGAGAAGTCCTACATCGTGCCGGGACTGGGCGACGCCGGCGACCGCCTTTACGGCGTGGCGGGCTAAAGCGGGACCCCTACCGCTTTCCACCTTGCCCCGTTAGCCTGTGGCGCATGGACTGGAAACTTGAACTGGTATTTGTCCCTGTGTCCGACGTCGACCGCGCGAAGGACTTTTACGTCAACAAGGTTGGCTTCAACGCCGATTACGATGAGCGCCCCTCGGAGAACATCCGCTTCGTGCAGCTGACTCCGCCAGGCTCGGCATGTTCAATCTGCATCGGTGAGGGACTCAACGACGCCCCTCCAGGGACGGCGCCGAGCATGCAGATCGTCGTGAGTGACATCAACAAGGCCCACCAGCAGCTCAAAGACAACGGAGTGGACGTCAGCGATGTCGACATCCAGGACTGGGGTCACTTCGTCTACTTCGCGGACCCGGACGGCAACAAGTGGGCGCTCCAGTACCTGCCACAGCGGCCAAACGGCTAAGTCACGCGGCAACACCGGACTGCCAGCGTGCGGCAGGATGGAACCATGAGCCATTCTGCCGAACACGCCGCACCAGTATTGACCGCCCGTGCCGTCCTCTTCGATATGGACGGCACCCTGGTTGATTCCACAGCCGTGGTGGAACAGGTCTGGCTGAAGTTCGCCGAACGCTACGGCCTGGATTACGACGAGATCCTTCGTACGTCCCACGGCGTCCAAGCCGGCGATACCGTGCGCCGTTATGCCCCTGCAGGCGCTGATTTCGAAGCACTAACGGCTGAACTCGGTGAGATGGAGCGGTCGCGGACCGACGGCGTGATAGCCCTTCCCGGCGCAGAGGCGCTACTGGCGGGCCTGCCCGATGAAGCCATCGCCTTGGTCACTTCCGCGGACCGCATCCTGGCCGGGATTCGCATGAAGGCTGCCGGGCTCAGCATGCCGTCCACTGCGGTCACCGCCGAATCAGTGACTCGTGGCAAGCCGCATCCGGAGGGTTACCTCAAGGCGGCGGCCCTGCTGGGAGCCGACCCGGCCGACGTCGTGGTTTTCGAAGACGCGCCGGCAGGCATTGCCGCTGCCCGCGCCGCTGGGATGCGGACGGTGGTGGTGGGCAAGGCCGCCGCCGGGCACAATGAGGAGCTCGAGGACGGTATGTGGCGTATCCCGGACTACTCGGCCGTGACCGTCACCGCTGTAAAAAACGACGACGGCGGCCACCTCCTCACGCTGACCCTCTAGCCTTTCGCTGTGGGCTGTTCCCGCCGGCGAACCCGGCGTAGGCTGTGCCCATGTCTGCGATGCCGGAGGCGTACGGTGCTGCACTGGCGCGGGCCATGGTCCACGCCGGTGATTGGCTTGCATCGGTGCCCACCCGTTCTGTCCGCCCTTCCTCCGACGCCGACCAGGTGGCCAAAACCATCCTGCCGCGGCTCCCTGATGAGGCCACTGACGCCGCCGAGGTAGTGGATGAACTCGCCGCTTTGGCCGAGCCGGGTCTCATGGCCATACAGTCCGGTCGGTTCTTTGGGTGGGTCATGGGCGGGACCTTGCCTGCAGCCATGGCCGCCGACTGGCTCGTCTCGGCTTGGGACCAAAACACGGGGCTTCGCTTCGCCACCCCGGCTGCTGCCGCCATCGAAGAATCCGCGGCCGCCTGGCTGCTGGACCTTCTCCACCTTCCCGCAACTGCCGACGTCGGATTCACCACTGGCGCTACCACCGCCAACTTTGTGGGACTGGCGGCGGGGCGCCTGTACCTGATGGACGAGGCAGGCTGGGACCTGGAATCGCTGGGACTCAATGGCGGGCCACGCATCACGACGTTCGCGGGCCGGGAACGCCACGCCGCAGTCGATCTTGCGTTGCGGTATCTGGGCCTGGGCGCGTGCGTGCCTGTTGACGCCGACCGGCAGGGCCGGATCATTCCCGATGCCCTGGCAGCAGCCATGGACGAGCAACCCGGCCCGTCTTTGGTCTGCCTACAGGCGGGCAACCTGCATTCCGGCGCTTTCGACCCCATGGAAGAAGCGGTGGCAGTGGCCCATGACCGCGGAGCGTGGGTCCACGTTGATGGCGCTTTTGGCTTATGGGCGGCCGTCAGCCCAAGCCTGAGGAGCCGGTTGGCAGGGGTGGAGACCGCGGATTCCTGGGCGACGGACGCGCACAAGACCCTGAACGTGCCTTACGACTGCGGATTGGCGATCGTCTCGAAGCCTGAGTCCCTCCGCCGTGCATTCAGCGTCCACACAAGCTACCTGATTGCAACCGAAACGGGCCTGGGCGACCCCCTGGAGAAGGTCCCTGAGATGTCCCGCCGCGCCCGCGGCATTCCAGTATGGGCCGCTTTGCGGCAACTCGGCAGATCCGGCGTGATCGCCATGGTTGAGCGGCTGGCAGCAAACGCGCGGGCTTTGGCGGAGGGCCTCGCCGCGATTCCGGGGGTTGAGGTGCTCAACGACGTCGTGTTCACCCAGGTGTCCGTGAGCTTTGGCAGCGACGACCGCACTCACCGGATCACGCAAAGGCTGATGGCCGAAGGCGCGGTATGGATGTCAGGATCGTCCTGGCGGGGCCGGGAGATCCTCAGGATTTCTGTCAGCAACTGGACCACGGACGCCGCGGACGTGGCAACGTCCATCGCCGCAGTTCGCGGTGCGGTTGAGGCGGAGCCGGAAGAATAGCCGACGCCTACTGCGCGCGTGCCTTTTGCAGGTAGCCCATGAGCCCGGCCAAATCCTGGGGACTCCATGGCAAGTCGGCGCTGATGGACTGGCTGTTCTCCTGCCATGCAGCCCGGGCGGCGGCCTTGGTGTCCTCGCCGGGATGGAACATGGCCCCTATTTCGTCCCACGAGCGCACCCACTCCCGCACGGCAGGGTCCGCGACTGGGGTTCCAGCGCGAACATGCCCCAGGCCTTCCTCAACCAACGAAGCCCACTTCTGCTTGGCGTCCTCGATTTTTTCGGTTCCGAGTTCCTGGCGCCTGTCAGCGAGCTGTTGGCGCTGTTCGTCGGTGAAATGTTTTTCGTACACGGTGATCATCTCCAAGGTCGTCATGAATTGCTCAGGGGTTGGCATGGCGGGAGTGTCCAGGCGGCTGAGCAAGGTGGTCAGGCGCTCCTGCAGGGTTTGGACGTGCAGCGCGTGTTGTTGAACCTGCCGGAGCTGATCACCCAACAGTGCGCGCATGGACCCGAGGTCAGCGGCGTCGGAGGCCGTCAAAGCATCTCGAATGGCCGCCAGCGGAATCCCGAGCATATGGAGTGCCCTGATCCGATACAGCCTGCGGAGGTCGCCCTCCCCATACCGCCGGTGGCCCGACGCCGTGCGGGCGCTGGCGGACAGCAAGCCGATCTCGTCGTAGTGGTGCAGCGTCCGCACGCTGACACCGCACGCTTTGGCAAGTTCGCCCACGCTCCACTGTCGCCCTGTTGCTCCCGTCATGCGTCCAACGCTAAAGCCTCACGTCACGTCAGGTGCAAGGCCTCACCCGGGAAGTTCGTACACCGTAGTTCCACCGATCGTTTGCGCCTGATAGTTGGCGGCCACCCAGGTTGCGATCGCGCTGGCAGCATCCGAGCCCCCGTTGCCTTGCATGAGGCGTCCGGCAATGAAGTAATGGATTTTGCCGTCGGCTACGAATTCCTGGAATTGCTGCAAGGTAGGAGACGGGTCCGTGCCGTTGAACCCGCCAACAGCCATGACTGGCAAGCCTGTAGCCAGTTGGTAGCCTGCGGCGTTGTTGGAACCTACGACGGCGGCCGCCCAGGTGTAGTTGCCGGCGTCGGCTTTGAGGGCGCTCACCAGCTCGGACGACGGCGTGGTGGCAGTTAACAAACCGCCCATTCCGCCGGCTTGCCCGCCACCGGCAAAGCCCTGCTGTCCTGCGCCCTGCTGCCCTGCGCCCTGCTGGGTTGGTCTCCGTGCCCCCTGCGTCGCGCCGTTCCTCCCTTGGCCTGGGCCAAACCCTGCGGTAGTCGCCGGCCCTGCGCTGACGATCGCTCCCGTATGCGGCACAGCGGCTGTCGCCACCGAATAGGCCAGTGGGCCGGCCAGTGAAACCGCCACGGCGAGTCCCGCCGTCGTCCGGGTTACCCAACGGGTCCAGCGGCCGCTGAGCACAACGGCGGCGGCCAATAGGAGTGCGCCCACCAGGACCACCCAGCGAAGCGGCGGCAGAAAGGCGGGGGTGCGGCCCAGGATAGCGAAGGCTGTGATTCCTGCAGCAAGAACCGCTGCCCCGAGAAGGAGCGCCACCGGCAGACGGGAACGTCGCTGCCACAACAGCGCACCGCCCAGCCCCACCAATCCGGCAATTCCCGGTGCGAGTGCCACCGAATAGTAAGGGTGGATGATGCCCTGCATATAGCTGAACACCAAACCCGTGACCAGCAACCATGAACCCCACACCACAACGGAGGCCCGGACCGCGTCCGTGCGCGGAGCGAGCCGGCCGAGCCAGAGGAGCGCACCGCCCAAGATCAACGCCGATGGGATCAACCAGGCAATCTGGCCGCCGAATTCCGAGCCGAACATGCGGAACAAGCCAGGAGTACCCCAACCGTTTCCGCCACCTCCGACGCTCCCGGTCTCGTCGCCGTTGAGCCTGCCCAGGCCGTTGTAGCCGAACGTCAGTTCAAGGATTGAGTTGTTTTGCGAACCACCGATATACGGCCGCAGGTTTCCAGGCACAAGCTCGACGGCGGCAATCCACCACCCAGCCGACGCCACCATCGCGCCACCGGCGGCCAGCAGATGGAGTAACCGGCGGCCCGGCTTGGGGTGCGCCGAGAGGAGGTAGGCGAGCACGAACCCGGGCAGAACCAGGAGGACCTGGAGTTGCTTGGCCAGGAAACCGAAGCCGAGGAACACGCCCGCGAACACCAGCCACCGCAGCTTCTGGTCTTGAATGGAACGGACCACGGCATATCCCGCTGCGGTCATCAGGAGGACCAGGAGGGCATCCGGGTTGTTGAAGCGGAACATGAGGGTGGCCGCGGGTGTGAGCGCCAAGGTGACAGCGGCGATCAGGCCTGCCCGGTGGGCCAAATGTGCGTTGCCGGTCGCTGGCAGGGCCGCACGGCGGACGGCAAGGTAGAGGAGCCAGGCGGTCGCCACCCCCATGAGGGCTTGCGGGACCAGGATGCTCCAGGAACTCAGCCCGAACAAGCGCACTGACAGGCCCGTGATCCACAAAGCCGCGGGTGGTTTGTCCACGGTGATGGAGTTGGCGGCGTCGGAGGAACCGAAGAACCACGCAGTCCAATCCTGTGAACCAGCCTGGGCAGCGGCGGAGTAGAACGCGTTGGCCCAGCCGGAGGCCGCGAGTCCCCAGAGGTATAGGGCCGCGGTTCCCGCCATGACAATCCCGAGTTCGAGGCGGTGTTGGAGCTGTTCATGGATCCTGGCAGGTCCGTTCGCCGGGGTCTTGGCCCCTGCGCTGGCCGCGTCACCCGCCCGGACCTCTGCCGGAACGCCCGTACGAGGTTGGAAGTACGTGGTCATGGTCAATTCACCAGCTTGTAGACGGTGGTGCTGCCCACGGTTTGGGCCTCGTAGTTCGCAGCTACCCAGGCTGCGACCTCGGAGTTGCCGCCCCGGCCGCCGCCACCCATGCCACCTCCGGCTATGAAGTAGCTGATTTGGCCGTTGTCCACCATCTCCTGGAATTGCGCCAGGGTGGGGTACGGGTCGCCGCCGTTCCATCCTCCGAGTGCGATCACGCTGGTGTTCGTCGCGAGTTCCAGGTCAGCAGCCTGCGTTGCCCCGGAGACGATTGCGGACCATTTTGTGGTGGTCGACTTCAACAATGCCGTCAGTTCCGTGCTGGTGATTCCGCCGCCAGGGCCGCCGAAGTCCGCTGCTCCGCCAAGCCCATTTAGTGTGCCACTTTGCGCGTCTCCCGCCTCGCGCGTCCTGCCGTCCGTTCCTGCACGGGCACCAAAGCCGCCGCCCGCCGCTCCGGCAGGTCCCGACGTCGGGATGGAGCCAGAGTGGGGAGTCGCGGCGGTGGCGATCGTCCAAGCGCCGGTCCCCAAACCGCCGGCGAGCAGCGAAACAACGACGACGGCGGCCGCCGGCAAACGCCGCAGGGTGCCCTTGAGCGTTGAAGCGCCAAGCTGGTCCACCCGGAGCAGCAGGGCGATTGCAGCGAGCACGCCAAGGACCACCACGGTGATCCTCAACCAGGGTAGCCACGCCGCGTCCCGTCCCAGCAAGGCGGCGGACCAGAGGGCGCTGCCAAGAACCATTATGGCCAGGACTATCCGGGGCGCCCACGATGCCCGGCCACGCCACAGCTCAACGCAGCCGATGCCCACGAGCGCTGCGATGGCTGGTGCCAGCGCAACGGCGTAGTACGGATGGACGATGCCGCTCATGAAGCTGAAGATTCCAGCCGTAACAACCAGCCAGCCGCCCCACATCAGCAGTGCTGCGCGGCTTCGGGAGGTCCTGGCTTCGCGGCCGGTAAACCACAGTCCAGCGATGAGCAGGATTATTGCCGCCGGCAGCAGCCAGGAGATTTCACCGCCGAAGCTCGTGCCGAACATCCGGCCCAACCCGGCCGCGCCGCCAAAGCCACCGCCGCCGCCAAAGCCCCCGCCACCGAAGCCGGCACCATCGCCTCCGATGCCCCCGGCACCACCCGGCAGGCCACCTGCTCCGCCTTCGCCCGAACCGGTGATGCGTCCCAGGCCGTTGTAGCCGAACGTGAGTTCGAGGAAGCTGTTGCCCTCAGAGCCAGCCATGTACGGCCGGGCCGAGGCAGGGGTTAGTTGGAAGAGCGCAATGTACGTTCCGGCGACCACAATGATCCCCGCACCCGCAGCAAGAAGGTGGAGGATCCTGTTGCGGAGGGTTGTCGGGGCAGCCCAGAGATAGGCGAGCGCGAGCCCGGGCACAACCAGGAAACCCTGGAGCATCTTGGAAAGGAACGCCAGGCCAATCACAGCGCCTGCGGCTGCCAGCCATTTCCAGCCTGCCTTCTCAATCGCACGGGTGGTCAGGTAGGCAGCCAGAACCAGGCAGAGGGTGAGCATTGCGTCGGGGTTGTTGAAGCGGAACATCAGCGCGGCCACGGGCGTCAGGGCCAGCGCCGCCCCGGCCATAAGACCAGCTGCGGCTCCCGATACGCGCTTTACCGACAAATACAAGAGTCCGACGGCGGCAACCCCCATGAGTGCCTGCGGGACCAACATGCTGGTGGGGGAGAAGCCGAATATCCTGCCGGAGAGTGCGGGAATCCAGAGGGACGCCGGTGGTTTGTCCACGGTGATGGCGTTGCCGGGGTCGAGGGAGCCGAAGAGGAGTGCAGTCCAGTCCTTGGTGCCTGCTTGGATGGCGGCGGCATAGAAGGAGTTGCCGTAGCCGGTGGCAGCAAGATTCCAGAGATAAAGGATGGCTGTGGCCACCAAGAGTCCGGCGGCGGACGGGCGGACCCAGCGCGCCTGGCAGCCGAACACGATCCGTTGGATTCGCGTTTGCCTGTTGCTTGGGGTCGCGGGGTGGTTGCTTGCGGCCGTATTGCTTGGCTGAAGTGCGGTGATCATTTCGCTGCCACCTCGTTGTCCTCGTCGGTCCTCATGGCAGCGGGCGTAGTTGCTTGTGCCGGCTTTCGGAAGACCCATAACCGGAAGAGCAGGAACCTTGCCGCGGTCGCCACGAGGTTGGCGCCGACTACGGTGGCCACCTCAAGCCAGCGGTCCGGCGTCGTGGTTCCGTGCACCAGGGCGAGCGCACCGGAGGTGAGCGCCAGGCCGATGCCGAACACGATCAATCCCTCAAAGTGGTGCCGGGCAGCGTTCCCGCCGTGGATGCCGAACGTGAAGCGGCGATTGGCGGCGGTGTTGGCAATCGCGGTGATGATCAGCGCCACGAAATTCGCCAGCTGCGGGTCCATGAAGCCGCGGCAGGACAGGAAGATCAGCAGGTAGGCCACGGTGGAGGCGGCGCCGATGAATCCGAAGCGGACCAGCTGCCCGAAAAGGCTGCTGCGTGGCGTCGACTCGGAGGTGCGCGAGGACGCAGGCAGGGGACCGCGGGCCAACGCTGCCCGGAGTTCGGGGACCGGGATGCGGCCCGTCACGAGGTCGCGCGTCAGGCGCGTCATGCCGCGGAGGTCGGCCAGGGCGGTTCGTACGACGTCGACGCTTGAGTTGGGATCGTCCGTCCAGTCCACCGGGACCTCGTGGACTCGAAGGCCGCAGCGCTCGGCCACCACCAGGAGTTCGGTGTCGAAGAACCAGGCGTTGTCCAGGGTGTGCGGCAGCAGCCGGTGTGCCACGTCCGCGCGGATGGCTTTGAAACCGCACTGGGCGTCGGAGAAACGTGCCCCCATCACGGTGTGCAGCAGGACGTTGTAGCTCCGGGAGACGAACTCGCGCTTGGGTCCGCGGACTACGCGGGACGTGCGGGCCAGCCGGGTGCCGATTGCCAGGTCTGAGTGGCCGGAGATCAGGGGCGCCAGGAGCGGTGCCAGAGCGGCGAGGTCAGTGGACAGATCCACATCCATGTACGCCAGGACCGGAGATGGCGATGCCAGCCAGACTTGACGGAGGGCGTTGCCCCGGCCCTTCTCTTCGAATCGCTTGACGGTGAGTTGGGGCAGTTCGCGGGCCATGCGCTCGGCGATCCTAAGCGTGCTGTCCGTGCTGGCGTTGTCTGCCACGGTGATGCGGAAAGTATGTGGAAATGTCTCCGTGAGGTGGACGTGCAGGCGGCGCAGGCATTCCTCAAGGTCCCTTTCCTCGTTGTGGACGGGGATGGTGACGTCCAGGACAGGAACCGTGGTCCGGGTGTCAACGGGAGAGCGCCGCGGCTGCCGAACGGGCAGGGCAGGAGCGGCGGGGTGCCCCGCATGGGCGGGGTTCGGCAGCGCACTGGGGGCGGGATCTATGAGCGTCATGGATCCAGAGTGGTGCCGCCGATTGTGAGGGCTTTAGGCGGAAGCTGTGACATGACTGTGTAACTGTATGGGGCCGTGAGGTTGTGCCGGGATATGCGAAAGCCGCCCCGGTCTCCGCTGCCCGCACCGGTTGGAACTGGTGCGAACGGCGGTAACCGGGGCGGCGATCAAGTTTTCTGGCTTAGTACCAGTTGTTGGCCAAGTGGAAGGCCAGGGCAGCTGACGGGGATCCGTAGCGTTCCTTGATGTAGTTCAGGCCCCACTTGATCTGGGTCTGGTAGTTGGTCTGCCAGTCAGCACCGGCAGAGGCCATCTTGCCGGCCGGAAGCGACTGGACAATACCGTAGGCGCCGCTGGAAGCGTTGGTGGCAGTGGTCCGCCAACCGGATTCCTTCTCCCAGAGCGTGTTCAGCGCCGTCATCTCAGAGGCGCTCCAGCCGTAGCTGCCAAGAATGCTGGCGGCGTAGGCCTTGGCTGCTGCGGGGTCATCCACAGCCTTGGGGGCAGCTGCGGCGGCCGCGGCCTCTGCGGCGGCAGCAGCGGCGTCGGCTGCTTGCTTGGCGGCGGCGTCAGCGGCAGCTTTTTCTGCGGCGGCCTGGTCAGCGGCGGCCTTCTCGGCTGCTGCCTGCGCGGCAGCGGCCTGGTCAGCAGCTGCCTTGTCGGCGGCGGCTTTGTCGGCGGCAGCCTTGTCGGCAGCGGCTTTGTCCGCAGCGGCCTTGGCAGCTGCAGCCTTTTCGTCGGCAGCCTTCTTGGCGGCTGCGGCCTCCTCGGCTGCCTTGTTGTTGCTGGCCTCGGCCGCGGTCCGGGCCTCAGCCACGCGGCTGGCTTCAGGAAGCGTCAGGGCAGCGTTCGCGGCGGTTCCGAGTGAAGCAACGCCCAACGCGGCGGCGATAACGCCAGCCACAACGGACATGCGGTGGCCGGACTTGCCCTCACGGGCGGCCTTCTTGAGGACGGTCTGCGACTTGGTGAGCGGGGCTTCGTTCTGGTCGCGGTGACGCGCGGAATGGCGCGTCTGATCGTTAAATTCAGACATGTGTGATTACCTCTCAGCGCCTGCGGAGTTAGCTGTCGGGTTCGGATGAGGTCATCCGGCCGCGCGTCACGCTGCGGCTTCACCCCTAGGGCCGGCAAATGCCTGGGCCCGGAGACTCTGGGTCCCCCGTCTCTGCCTCGGAGTAAGAACGGACTCCGGGAAGTGGCAGAGCTCGGCGCATCCCGGATGTGGGCCATTTGGGGCGACCCACCCTTTCGACGGTACAGGAGGTTTCCGCAGAAGTCACATTTAGGTAACAGAGATCACGGCGCCGGTGAGTCGCCTTGCTGGATTCGTTACGTTCGTTCGCTGTTGGCGGCGGGGAGGCGAACGGCAAATTCCGTGCGCCCGGGACGGGAGGTCACTTCGACGCTACCGCCATGGGCTTCCACGATCGATTCCACGATCGACAGGCCCAGGCCGGAGGTGCCTTCGGACCCTGATCGGGCGGCATCGGCCCGGGCAAAGCGGGAGAAAATCCGGCCTTGGAAATCCTCAGGAATGCCGGGGCCGTTGTCGGTTACGGTCACTACTGCGCTGCCGTCGGCTGAGAGCATGACGCCGGTGACCACCGTGGTGCCGGCATCCGTGTGCTTCCTGGCATTCGACAGCAGGTTGGCCAACACCTGGTGCAGTTGCGTCGCATCACCGCGGACGGTCACGGGTTCGTCGGGCAGCCTCAGTTGCCAGATATGGTCCGGCGCCATGACTTTCTCATCGCTCACGGTCTCTATCACAAGCTGTGTCAGGTCCACGTCCGTGACTTTCACGGGCTGGCCTTCATCAAGCCGTGCCAGCAGCAAGAGGTCTTCCACCAGCGTTGTCATCCGTTCGGACTGGCTTTGGACCCGCGCAAGGGACTTCCTGCCATCGTCCGTGAAGGTCTCGGTCATCCGCAGCAGCTCGGTGTAACCGCGGATGGCAGTCAGTGGCGTCCGCAGTTCGTGCGAGGCATCGGCCACAAATTGCCGCACTTTGGTTTCGCTTTCCTGCCGGGCTTCCAGCGCACTGGATACGTTGTTCAGCATTTGGTTCAGGGCGTAACCCACGCTGCCCACTTCAGTTCCCGGATGGGAGGCCGACGGCGGTACCCGTACCGCAAGCGCCACCTCACCGGCGTCGAGAGGCAAGCGCGAAACCTTGGTCGCCACCTCCGAGAGCTGCTCCAAAGGCCGCATCGTCCGCCGGATGATCACGGTGCCCACCAGGCCGATCACCACCAGGCCACCAAGGGAAACCAGCACCATGGTCCAGACCAGCGACGCCTCTGCGGCCTGCTTGTCCGCCAAGGGAAGGCCGGTCACGATCACCTCGCCGGAGGTCTCCACTGCCACCAGGCGGTAATCACCGTTGGACAAGGAGCGGTCAACGGCGCGGCTGTCCCGGGGGAGCGAGAGCAGAACCCGTTCGTCGGCGCCTGACAAGGAAACCCGGTTGCCCTGGGCATCGATCAGGCCCGAGCTACGCACAGTGGATCCGACGATTCGCGCGTTCAGGGTGCCGGCAGCCTGGCCACGGGCCTCCAGCGGATCCGGCCTCCCGGACGGCGAATTCGGAAAGCTCGACGGCGGCCTGCCGAAGTCAATCGCGCGGCTGGACGCCTGCTCCAGCTGCTTGTCCAGTTGCCGGTTGAACACCATGTCCATCGAGGCGTAGCTGATGACGCCCACGGCACCGCAAATTGCCACAAGCAGCGCCATCGCCACCAGTACCAGGCGGGTACGCAAGTGCCACGTGGAAGGGTTCAACCAACTCCGCTGCGTAGTCCGGGCGACCCCTGAGAGGGAACTCAACGCTTAGTCCGCAGGTTTGATGACGTATCCGGCACCGCGGACGGTGTGGATCATAGGTGGGTGGTTGGACTCGATCTTCTTGCGGAGGTAGGAGATGTACAGCTCCACGATGTTGGCTTGTCCGCCGAAGTCGTAGTCCCACACGCGGTCCAGGATCTGGGCCTTGCTGACTACTCGTTTGGGGTTTTCCATGAGGTAGCGCAGGAGTTCGAACTGGGTGGCGGTGAGGGTGATGTCCTCTCCAGCCCTTGTCACTTCCCGGGTGTCCACGTTCAGGGTCAGGTCACCCACCACCAGTTCGGCGGTGTCCATGGCGGCCACGCCGGAGCGCTGCACCAGCCGGTGGAGGCGGAGGAGTACCTCCTCCATGCTGAAGGGTTTGGTGACGTAATCGTCGCCGCCGGCAGCCAGGCCAACAATGCGGTCCTGCACGGCGTCCTTGGCAGTGAGGAAAAGTGCTGGAACTTTGGGGGCGAAGGCGCGGATGCGGTTCAGGACCTCCACGCCGTCGAATCCCGGCAGCATGACATCGAGTACCAGGACATCAGGGCGGAACTCTTTTGCGAGCTTCACGGCTGCGGGACCCTCCCCGGCGACAGCCACCGACCACCCCGCCATCCGGAGGCCCATGCTCATGAGTTCGGCAAGGCTGGGTTCGTCATCCACCACCAGGGCGCGGATGGGGGAGCCGTCCGGGTGGGAGAGCTGGGGAAGGTTGTTCGTCATGGAGTGCGGGGAGGCCATGGGACAACTCTCCGTTCTGCTGGTTTGCCGACGCTTTGCCGGTCCTGTGAGGACGCTGTGAAGTCAACACTAGCGAGGTAGGAGTCCCGCGTGCGTGCCTTCCCGCCCTCTTTGGAGCTGCTGGGCCTTGGGAGCACCCCTTTTTGGGTTACTTTGCGGGTTTGGCGTCGGCAAAGTGGGTGCTGAAGGCACAAGGCCCTCGACGCCGGGCCGCAGCTCCCAGGTCGCCGCAGCTCCGAGGTCGCCGCAGTTCCTATGTCACAGGCCGACCATTTCCGCAGCACAGCCTCCGCACAGCAACGGGTTCAACTCTGGTGCGTACAAGGACAACCAAACACCTGGAGAACACCATGATTCAGCAAAACCAGCCCGCGCACCCCGACGACGCAAACCAGGGCCGCAACAGCCTGGCCGGTGCGAACCAACCTGCAAAGCTCGACGGCGGGGCCGCGGCCGCGCCGGTTTCGCCCGGTCAGGCAACGCCTGCCCACCTGTCAGCAACGAGCCAGCCGGCCGCGGGGTGGGGTGCGCCGATGTCGAGCACCGAAGGGTGGGGCGCGCCGTCGTCGGGCACTCAAGGATGGGGAACCAGCAATACATCCGCGCTGAAGACAGGCGCAGGCAACCGCCGGGGAACCAAGCGCACGCTGATGGTCGCAGGGATCGCGGTGGTGGTTGCAGCCGGAACGGCGGGTGGCTTTTATGCCATGGGTAGCGCGAGCTCTGCCAGTGCGGCGAACACAGCACCGGGCCAAGGCGGTGCCGGTGGGTTCGGTGCCCAGCAGGGCCAAAACATTCCTGGGGGAGGAGCAGGACAAGGCGGAACAGGCCAGATGGGGCCCGGCCAGATGGGCGGCATGGCCCCTGATGGCTTTGGCATGGCTGGCGGGCTCAACGCTGCCATCCATTCCGAATATGTGGTGCTCCGGAACGAGGAATACGTGACCATGGCAGATCAACTCGGCACGGTCAGCGACGTTTCTTCGACGTCCTTGACGGTCAAGAGCGAGGACGGCTTCACCCGGACCTATGCCCTCAACAACGACACCACCGTGGCGCAAGGCGTCCGTCAGCGGGGCGGCAACACCGGCACCCTGACTTTGGCCGACGTAAAGGCAGGGGCGACTATCCGTGTCACGGCCACGAAGGCAGGCGATTCCTACACGGCAACCTCAATCCGCCTGACCACCACAACCTCCAGCCAGGGTTCGTCTTCCAGCCAGGGTTCAGGGACGTCGTCGTAGGTAGTTCGTGCCGCTTTTAGCAGATTGCGAGGGAAAAAATTGAGCCGGGCTCCGCCTGCGATTGGACAGCATATGTTTCAGATCGTGAGATTCCGCAGCATCCCCGTTCCCGAACGCGAAGGTGCGAATGATGCCCGATCCGCCGAAGAAAGTTCACTGGAATGCCAATATTTCTTCTCTGCGTCGAACGAACAGGCATTCATTTTGGGACCCGACGGAATTGTGATTTGCGGCACAATAGACCTCTACGTCTCAAAATGTGGACGGTTCGACGCTTTGTTACTTGCGTGTTGCCATTGTTACGTTGCACACTTCCAATGTGAACAAGAACTCAACAGCACCTGCAGCCGCAGCAACCTGGCCCAGCACACCCGCTGGCCATGATGACCGCTGTTGTCGAATGCAAGCCTAACTTTCCACCCCAAGAAGTTTCAGGCATTCGCCCCCTAGCCCAGCGTTGGGCGCCCCTCCCCAAACTCATTGCGGGGACATTCAGCATTCGAAGCCGCGATGACGGCTATTCACTTTTGAGGTAAGCACTCCATGTCAGTTGCATCTGGATACGTCCACATCTCCGTCCGTAACGCCAACAAGGCAGCCTCGAACGCAGGGCTCCGTCCCGGCTTCGGCAACCGCCCCGGCTACGCCCCCGCTCCGCAAAGCGCGAGCCAGCAGGCTCCCGGTTATGTGCCGCAGGGCTACAACCCCAACTCCTATGGCCAGCTGCGTGCAGTCCCCTCCACCGAGCCGGCGCCGATGACTGCACCCACCCCTGTCGTTGCGCAGTCGGACAGGCTCCGCCCCGTCGCCAACGACAACGTGGCCCGCGGCTTCGTGCTCTACATGGGTATCGACGAAGAAACCGCAGCTGCGGCTGGAACCTCCATTGCCAAGCTTGCCCAGGAAATCCGGGCCTACGCACAGTCCCTCGTGACTGGCGCCGAGAGCTACGCGGCCGTCGCCGTCGCCCCCGCCGGGGCACCCGGGTCCGCCCTCGACGTCGTACGTTCCACCTTCGGTGACCCCACCGTGGCCTCCCGCCAGCGGACAGAAGCCGCACGTCCGGCACCGCAGCAGGAAGCCCGCCCGTCCGGCGTACTGATCGACCTTGCGCGACGCGAAGTACACCTGGATGGCGAGTCGCTGAACCTGACGTTCAAGGAATTCGAGCTCCTCAACTACCTCGTCGAGAACGGCACGCGCACCGTGGGCCGCGACGAACTGCTTGAGGGTCTGTGGCGCAACGCCGAAGAGGTGCCGAACGAGCGCACCATCGACGTCCACATCCGCCGCCTTCGCTCCAAGCTGGGCCGCCTGGCCAACACTGTGCGTACCGTCCGCGGCCAGGGCTACCGCTTCTACGAGCACCCCGAGGTCATTGTCTGGGCTGCTCCGGAATACTCCATCTGACCCTGAACTGCCGAAAGGCGGCACGTCCCTCTGCGCCTGCACTCGTTCCTCGTGCACCAGGCGCAGTCGGGATGTGCCGCCTTTTGCCTTGTCCGGCCAGTGGGCATGTGCCTTCGCGGCTATAGGGTTGGTTCATGAGCGACCACCACATCAAGCGACTCGTGATCATGCGGCATGCCAAGGCTGATTGGCCTGTCGGTGTGCCGGATCATGAGCGTCCGCTCGAAGAGCGAGGGCACCGGGAGGCTCCGCTTGCCGGGAAATGGTTGCTGAAACACAAAGTGGTGCCGGACTTTATCCTGTGTTCCTCGGCCCTGAGGACACGCCAGACCTGCACCTGGGTGTGCGATGAGCTGGGCGACAAGGCACCCACGCCCAAGCTTGAGGACGGCCTCTACTCCGCCTCAGCCAACCGTATGCTGACGGTCATCAACCACGTGCCGGACACCGTGACAACGCTCATGGTCATCTCCCACATGCCCGGCGTGCAGGATCTCGCCATGCACCTGGCCTCACGCGATTCCGATCACGATGCCTACATGGATGCCGCAACGCGATACCCCACCAGCGCACTGACGGTCTTGGAAACCGAAAAGTCCTGGGCTGAGCTCGACGGGCAGGATGCGCGGCTGACGCACTTCGCAGTGCCCCGGCACTAGGCGCGGCGTCACTCCTCCAAGGCGTTTGCCGCCACTTTCCTAAGCAATCCCACAACATGCCGGATATTGGGGCTGGCCGTCATGGTCTTCCGGTACACGATCCCCACGGACCGCTGCTGGATGGGCTTGACCACAGGAATGGCCACCACTCCGGGCGGGAGTGCCGGCCTCCCCAACCGGGGGACCAGCGCGATCGCCACCCCTTGTTCAACCATGGCGATATGCGTGGAAAAGTCGGGATCGTATACGCGGATGTCGGGGACCCGGCCCAGCCCCGCGAAGATCTGCAACAGAGCCTCGTTGCAAATGGCTCCAGCCGGGGTGCTGATCCAGGTTTCGTCCAGCAGGTCTTCACGCTCGACGGCGGTACGCGCCGCAAGCGCGTGGCTGCTGTTGACGAGGACGTCGGCTTGGTCGATGCACAGGTCCTCGAGCACCAGGTTCCCTGGGATCACCAGCGGCACCGAGTTCCAGTTGTGTACCACTGCCAGTTCGGCCTCGCCCGAGGCTACGCGCTGGACGGCTTCTCGGGGATCCTCTGCAAGGACCGTGATGTCCAAGGCGGAGCGCTCGGCAGCCATGCGGCCGAGGGCTGGCCCTACCAAACCGCGGCACGCTGTGGAGAACGCCACCAAACGCAGCAGTCCGGAGGGCTTGGCAGGGTCGGCCAGGAGTGTTGCCTGGAGTTCCTCCAGTTCGCCCATGATCCGGCGGCCGTAACCTGCCAGCGCCAACCCCCGCTCTGTCAGCAGCACCCCGCGGCCGTTTCGCTCCAGAACGGCCACGCCTGTCTGCTTCTCCAGCTTCTTGATCTGCTGGGAGACCGCGGAGGGGCTGTAACCCATGACGTCGGATGCGGCCACCACGGATCCGTGCTGTTCCACGGCGACCAGTGCCCTCAATGCGGAGATGTCGATCATGAAGCAAATCTACTTGGTTTCATACTGAATTCAATGCTGGTGCTTCATAAAAAATCGGGTCAGAGTGTACTTGTGAACCTTCGCCACTCTTGCCTTGCCGTGCTGGTTGCCGTCCTCTGGGGCATCAACTTCGTTGCCATCGACCTTGGACTGCACACGAACGGCAGGGACGTCCCGCCCCTGCTCTTCGTGGCCATGCGCTTCCTGCTGGTCGTCTTTCCGTTCATCTTCTTCATCCGCAAGCCCGACGTCGGCTGGAAGCCGATCATCGGCGTCGGGCTCTTCATGAGCGCCGGGCAATTTGGCCTGCTTTATCTCGGCATGGCCCTGGGAATGCCGGCAGGCCTGGCGTCCTTGGTGCTGCAGGCGCAGGTGCTGTTCACGGTGCTGCTCGCGGCCCGGTTCCTTGGTGAAAAGCCAAGCCGGCGGCAGTTGCTGGGCGTGGTTCTTGGCATCGCGGGCTTGGCGGTGGTGGCACTGGGTCGAAGTGCCGTGGCACCCGTGCTTCCGCTCATGATCGTGCTTGCGGCGGCGCTGTCCTGGGCGGTGGGCAACGTGGTGGCGCGGCACTCCAAGGCGGCGTCCGGGCTGGGCCTGGTGGTGTGGTCCGGTGCGGTGGTGCCGTTACCGTTGGCGGGATTGTCGTTGTTGGTGGACGGCCCGCATACGGTGTGGGCAACGCTGACCGACCTGCAGCCGGCTACCATCCTGAGCGCGGTCTACACAGCGGTGTTCGCCTCGTTGATTGGTTACGGCATCTGGAACCGGCTGTTGTCGCTGTACCCGGGTTCCGACGTCGTGCCTTTCACGCTCCTGGTCCCGGTGGTGGGAATGACAGCGGCGTGGCTGGTCCTGAACGAAATCCCTGCTCCGGCCGAGGTCATGGGTGGGCTGATCCTGCTCCTCGGTGTGGCGACGGCGGTTCTGGGTGCCTCGCGAAAGCGCCCGGACACTCCCGTTGCCAGGCCCGCTCTGCATGTCTCGGAGCCGAAATAGCCTGCAAAGCAGGCCTCGCAACGCGGGGAATCAGCGCTTGGGGGCCGGCTTGCGTTGGGTCGGAACGCTCGACGCCGGCCGCCTGGGTTGCGTCGTCGGCGTACGGGGAGTGGTTGGTCGCTTTGGAGCGGGTGCCTTGGCTCCACTCTTGGCGACGGTGGCCGGACGCTTGGCAGCAGTTGCTGTGTTCCTGGCAGCGGTGGACGGGCGCGGGGAAGGCTTCCGCTGGGACGGGGCACGTTTGATTGCTTGTGCCGGGCGCTTGGCCGGAGCAGCTTGTCGGGAACCAAAGGACGGCACCACGGCTCCGAGGAACATCACGGCGAGCGTGCCCACTCCTGCCGCGGCGGCCAGATAGAAGTAGATGTCCGAATCCTTGGTGCTCACTGCGCTGCCCAAGGCATTGGCGTCCTGGTTGAACGCGATGCCCCACATTCGCAGAAAGGCTATGCTGCAGCCGATGAACAGGCTGGTTCCCGCTGCACCGAGCAGGATCACAAGGTAGCGACGCCGGTTGAAAAGCTGAACCAGGGAAGCCAAATAGCAGAGCAGTACGCTGCCCAGGAACAGGTACAAAACAAGTTCCTCGAGCACGACGGCGGCAATTACCAACAGCGCCAGTGACACGAAGGCAGCTACCACCGCCAGTTTCCCGCTGTTCCCCATGTGACGCATGAGGTTAATCATCGCCGACCAAGTCGCCGCGCCACGCCGTCGTACATTGCAGTTGCATACCATTGCGGGGCCTGCTCTGCACGCTAAGAACGCAACATACCCCGCTGAGCAGGCCCCACAACGCGCAGGGCGACGCTACTTGATCACGTATCCGTGCATAATGGTCATCACCGCGGCCACGCTCTGCTCGCGGGTACGTTCCGGGTTGTAGGTCTGCCGGTCCAGGCCCACCACGAAAATTGCTCCGAAGATCGCAGCTTCCAGGCTGCCGCGGACTATGTTCTGGTCCACCTTGTAGCCGGCGGCCACGCGCTCCACGGCGGAACCGATCACGGCGAGAAGTTCACCGCGGAGTTCGGCGAAAACCGCACTCCATTCGCCAGGTGTCCGCCAGTTTTCGCTGACCCAGAGGCGGGCAAAGGAGGGGTAGTCGTCCATGAATTCCATGGCCTGACGCACCATGTCCTTCATGGATTCCAGCGGATCGTTGCTCTGCCCCTGCACGTCCTGGAGCCTGACCAGCATGATGTCCACCCCATGCCGCAGAAGCTGCGCGATCAGGTCGGACTTGCTGCCGAAGTTGTAGTAGACCGTTCCCTTGGACACGCCGGCGGCCGCCGCGATTTCGTCCACGGTCACCCCGGCGGCACCACGTTCGCCGATGAGCTCCATGGACGCCTCGAACAGACGCTGTTTGGTGGCATTGGTCCGGCCGGGGCGCAGCTTCTTTTCGCCTGTGCCGGGGGCCGGCTCCGTGGTGCTCATACTGCGATCTCCGGCTTCAGGGTTTTGAGGGTCCACATCTTGTGTTTGCGGACGGCCAGCGTTGACAGCGCCGCTCCCAGCAAAGTGTATCCAAGCAGGCCCAGCACCGTCGGCCAGATCATGCTGAGCTCGCCGCCATAGATCAGGTGCCGCATGCCGGTGACGACGTAGCCCATGGGCAGGACCTCGTGCACCACATGCAACGGCATGGGGGTGGTCTGCCACGGGAACGTGCCGCCCGAAGACACGAGTTGCAGGACCAGCAGGATCAGCACCACGAACTTGCCGGGCGTGCCCATCAGCGCCACGATGCCCTGGATGATGGCACTGAACGCCATCACTGCGGCAAGCATGAACAGCCACATGCCAATCGGGTGGGCCGGATTCAGGCCGAGACCCAGATCAACCACGACGGTGAGTATGGTGGCCTGCAGCACCGAGACGACGAAGAACGGCAACCAGCCTCCGACGGCGATTTTCCAGGCCGGGGCGTTCGAGGCCAGGGCCCGCTGGGTGATGGGCCGCATGGCCTGGACCAGCATGAACACGCCGATCCAGAGGGCCAGGGTCAGGAAGAACGGTGCCAGCCCGGCGCCGTAGGACCCGGCCTTCGCTTGGGAGACGTTGTTCACTGCAACGGGATCCGCGATCACCTTGGAGACGCTGTTCTTCTGCTCATCGTTGGGGTTGGGGATCTCTCCCGCGCCCTTGGCGAGCTCGGTTGCCAGCGTGTGTGAGCCGTCGGATGCAGTCACTGCGCCGCTGGCAAGTTGTCCGGCGCCGTCGTCCAGTTGGCGGGCGCCGTCGTCGAGCTTTACTGCGCCGTCCAGGGCCGTCTGCTGGCCGGCGGCCAAGGTGGCTGCACCGGAACTCAGCTGCCCTGCCCCGGCGGCTGCCTGGGAGATGGCGTCGGTCAGGGTTGGTGTTGCGCCCGCGAGCTTTTGGGCGCCGGCACTCACGGCAGCCGAACCATCCGAGAGCTGCTGGATCTTGGCAGCATCACCGGAGATTTTGGCCTTGGCGTCGGTGACCGGGCTCGATGCTGCAGCAGCATCAAAGTCTGCCAGGACCTTGTCGGCCTGCTCCTGAGTCAAAACGCCCGCCGTGACGAGCCGCGAGTTGGACTCGACTACTCGGCTCCGCAGGCCTTTGTCCGCCGCGTCCAACTGCCCCACGACTTCCTGGACCTTTGCGTTCAGGTCAGCGTTTCCGGCTGCCACCTGGGCCGCGCCGTCCGCGAGTTTCTGCGAATCGGCCGGGAGGGTCGCCGTCTTGTTCTTCAGCTCGTTAAGGCCCGAACTCAGCTGGCTGGCTCCGGTGTTCAACTGGACAGCGCCATCGCGCAACTGGGTTTGCCCGGCCACCAGCTGGTCGGCGCCGGTGACCAATTGGGTGGTGCCGGTGTGGAGGGTTGCGGCTCCGTCGCTCAGCTTTCCGACTCCGGTGGCCAGCTCCGATGCGCCGTCCGCCGCCTTCACGATGGACGCATGGATGGTGCCGAAGCCGGTAAGGAGCTGGTTGGCGGTTTCTTCGCCCACTTCCTTGGCCACCGTGGAGTGCACAGCCGTAGTGAGCTTGTCCACGATGGTGCTCAAGAGGTAGTTGTTGGCGTCATTGGTGGTGACGTGAAGCATGGCCTGGTTGGCGGCGTCGAAACTGCCGGGGGAGACCAGGTTCGACGAGAAATCCTTGGGAATGCGCAGGGCGAACGCGTACTCGCCCGTCCGGACGCCGGCATCGGCCTCCTCTGCGCTGGAGACTTGCTTCCAATTGAAGACGTGGCCTTCCTCCAGGCTGTCGGCCACCTTCTTGCCGGCCTGCAGCTGGGTGCCGTCCTTGGAGGTGGCACCCGTGTCCTCCACCACCAAGGCGGCGTCGATCTGGTTCAGGTTGCCGTACGGATCCCAGTTCGCGTAGAGGTACACGGCGCCGTACAACAACGGAACCATGGTCAAGGCGAGGATGGTCAGCTTGGGCAGGAGCCCGCCGGTCATGCGCTTGAGTTCGGAGCGGGCTAGCCGCAGAACAGTCACTTTGCAGTCCTTTGGAGGTTTTCGGTTTCGGGTTCTTCGGCCATGTCCGGCGCCGCAGCGGCAGAGTGTTTGGCTTTGGGCTCTGCGGCTTTCGCTTCAGGCTCGACGACGGCGGCCGGAGTGTTGCGGGCGGGTGCGGGCTCCGCTTCCGGTTCAGGGGGATGCCTGACGGAGTTGCCGATCACCGCTGCCGGGCCGGTCCAGTTGTCCGGGAGGGCGCCAACGACGGCGACGACGGCAAGCGGCCGCCCGGCGTCGAGCGCCAATTCCTGGAGTCGGGGCAACCAGGTTCCGGGGTCCGCGCTGTGGCGGTCGGGGGAGTCGACCACCAGAAGGTCCGTGGCAGGGTCGGCCAGGGCCAGGGCCGTCAGCAACTCAAGGCGGCGGCCGGCGGGAAGCTGTTCGATCCAGAGGCCCGCGATGTCCTCGAAGCTGTTGACCTTCAGCCACGGCTTGCTCAGCAGTGCGCCACGGTAGCGTCGTGGAATGAGCGAGAGGTCTTCGGTGACGAGGTCGCGGACGCTGAGGTGTTGCTCGGGCTCGTTGACGCCGGGGGAATCAACCAGGGCGCTGGCGAGCCGGATCTTCTTGGTCTTGGTGGTGTTGTCCCAGCTGAGGACGCCGTGACTCGGCTTCATGCGGCCGCTCAGGGCCAAAGCCAGGGAAGTCCGCTGGTCCTGGCCTTCTCCGGCGACCAGCAGGAGTTCGCCGCGGTGAACTTGGAGCGACGTGGCCGGGAGGAGATCGTCCCGGCGGCCGTTGATCTGGAGTTGCTGTACGGACAGCACAATGAAGCCTTTCGCAGAACTGTTGTCTGCCGAAAGTCTAACTGAACTGACTGGTCAGTTCAAATAGAAAACTTAGAGGCCGTACTTCTCCATGAGCCGAAGCCACACCTCGCTGATGGTCGGGTAGGACGGAACTGCATGCCAGAGCCGGTCCAAGGGAACCTCGCCGACGACGGCGATAGTTGCCGAATGGAGGAGCTCGGCAACGCCGGGGCCCGCAAACGTCGCGCCCAGTATTACCTTCCGGTCCTCATCCACCACGATCTGTGCCCACCCCTTGTAGTCCGGGGAGTGCAGCTGGGAGCCGCTGACGTTGATGGGAAGTTCAACCCCTGTGACGTTCTTGCCTTGGAGGAGTGCCTGCTCAAGGCTCGGGCCCACGGATGCGACCTCCGGGTCCGTGAAGACCACGCTGGGGACGGCATGCTCATTCGCGGTATGAGCCCAAGGGCTCCATGGCTCGGGGCTTCCACTGAGCTCACCCTTGGCCCTGGCAACGATGGCATCGCCTGTAGCCCTGGCCTCGTACTTGCCCTGATGGGTGAGGAGCACTTTGCCGGCGGCGTCTCCGGCCGCGTAGAGCCAGAAGCCGCTGGTGCCATCGCTGGCTGCGCCTTCTACGAGTCCGCTTGGATCGGTTGTCAGCCGGAGGGGTTTGCCGTTTGGTGCTTCAACTCCGACGTTTTCCAGGCCCAGGTTGGCCAGGGCGGGATGCCTTCCCGAAGCGACCAGGAGTTGGTCGGCGCTGAGTGTTTTGCCGTCGAGGATTACGGTGACGGAACCGTCGTCGTTCTTCTCCACTTTCTGGACGTCCGTGTGGAGGTGGACGGCGACTCCATCGGCGCGGAGCCCGGCAAGGACCAGGTTGGCTGCTTCCTCCGCGTAGCTGCTCAACAGCCGCCCCCGTGCCACCAGGGTTACATCGGAGCCCAGCCGGGCGAAAGCTTGGGCCAACTCCACGCCGGCCACGCCACCGCCGAGCACCACGAAGCGCTTGGGAACCTCCTTCGCTGCGGTGGCTCCCCGGGTGGTCCAGAAGGGCACGTCCTTCAGGCCTTCGATGTCCGGGATGGTGGGTGTTGAACCGGTGGCGACGACCACCGCGTGGTGTGCTTTGAGTGCGTAGCTATTGCCGTCAAGCCCATCCACCTGGACCTCGCGGGGGCCCGTAATCCTGCCCCGTCCGCGGATGAGGTCGATGCCGGCGCTGTCCAACCATTCAACCTGGCTGCCGTCCTGCCAGTTGTTGGTGAACCAATCCCGATGCTTCAGTGCGGCTTCGGCGTCAATGGTTCCGGTGACCGCTTCCGTGGCTCCGGGCACCCCTTGGGCGGCATGGAGGACGGTGCCCGGACGGAGGAGTGCTTTGGATGGGATGCAGGCCCAATATGAGCACTCACCGCCTACCAATTCGCTTTCGACAATCACTGCCGTCAGGCCGCCGCGAACCACCCGGTCCGCCACGTTTTCCCCGACGGCGCCTGCGCCGATCACTATAACGTCGTACTCGCGGGAGTTCTCGGCAGTCATGGGGAAAGCCTACAACTGCTGCCTGAACGTCGTTGGGTGTCCCGGGATGGATCAAGGGGCCTTGGTGTCCGCATGGTGGAATCGTGATCTCAAAATGGCCTGCCACAACCTGCTCGTGGTTGTGGGGCCTGCTCTGCAGGGTTCGGGCGGGTCTAGGGGTGCCGAGCGGGCCCCGCAACGCTCGCTCCTTGGTTGTGGGGCCCGCTCCGCAGGGTTTGTGTGGGTTTAGGGGTGCAGAGCGGGCCCCGCAACGCCGGGCTAGGCTTGCATCGCACCCTTGAACCAGCCCGTGATGGATGCCGGGTGGGTTATGGCCGTGCCGACAACCACTGCGAACGCGCCCGCGTCCAGGGCCTGACGGGCTTGGGCCGGGGTGTGGATACGCCCCTCCGCGATCAACGGCTTCCCCAAGTCAGCGGCCGCTATCAAGGTCAGCAGCTCCAGGTCCGGCCCGTCGGTTTTCGGGCGCTCGCCGGTGTAGCCGGACAAAGTGGTGCCGATCAGGTCCGCCCCGGACTCCACCGCGGAAACGGCGTCGTCCAAAGAACCACAATCGGCCATGACCAGGGCATGGGATTCGGCATGGATCCCCGCGACGGTCTCCGCAAGGGACAGCCCATCCGGCCGGGCCCGCCGCGTTCCATCGATCGCCACCACATGCGCACCCGCGTTCGCCACAGCCAGCGCGTGCCGAAGCGTGGGAGTGATGAAGACGCCATCGTGCCCGTCTTTCCACAGTCCAATAACAGGGACTTCGACGGCGGCGCGGGTGAACTGTACGTCGGCCAGCCCTTGCACCCTGACCGCCGCAGCCCCGCCGATCACCGCCGAAGCAGCCACCTGGCCGGTTGTCCGGGGATCACGCATCGGCTCGCCGGGGTAGGCCTGACAAGAGACGATGAGTTGCGAACGAAGGGCTTCCAAGCCATCGGGACCAAGGATCACGGATCTTCCTAACCAAGTACGAGTTTTGCGGCGCCAACTATGGCAGCCGTGTTGCCAAGAGTGGCCCGGACGACGGGCACAGAAACCTGCGGAGCAAGCAACTCCTGTTGCACGGCCGCCTCCATGGGCTTCCACCACAGCTCGCCGGCATCGGCAAGGCCACCGGAAACCACCACGGTTTCCGGGTCCAGGATGTTGATGAGGCCGCCTACAGCTTGCCCGGCCGCGCGCGCCCCGAGTTCGACGGCGGCGCGCGCGGCTGCGGCGGCGGGGCCGTCGTCGTCGGCGCTGGAAGCCAAACCGAACACGTCACGCGTGTCCGATGCATCCGCAGCGGAACCGCCAATGCGGAGAAATGACTCGTAAATCGCCGGTCCGGAAGCGACCGCCTCCACATGCCCGGCAGAACCGCAAACGCAGGGCAGGGGAGTGCCTTCAAAGGCAGCAAACGGGGAAGCGAAGTGCCCCACGTGCCCGCCAGCAAAGCGGTGGCCCAGGACAGGAACGCCGTCCAACACAAAGCTGCCACCGACTCCGGTGCCGAAGGCCACCATCAATGAGCTGGACGTTCCCGCGGCGGCGCCCAGCCATGCCTCCCCGAGGGCATGTGCATGGACATCGTTGACGGCCCGGATACTTGCAGCGGGGATCGAAAGCCGTGCGGACAACCCCGAAACGAGACCCGTCCCGGCCCAGCCACGAATGGCATCTGTGGCGGAAACTACCGTCCCGGCATCCGGATCGATGACCCCAGCGGAGCCGACACCGACGCCGGAAACGGGAATTCCGGCGTCGGCAGCGCGCTCCAGCAAGCGTGCGATCAGCGACGCGGTGGCGTCGAGGATCGCTTCGCCACCTTCCCTGTTCAACGTCGGAACGGTCTCCGAGATCAGCACCTCACCGGAAGGGGCCACAACCCCCGCGGCAGTCTTGGTGCCGCCGAGGTCAACGCCGATCACGTGGCTCGTGGAAGCGGTCATGGAGGTTTAGACCAGCCCGTTCCGCTCCAGGATTTCGCGAATCGCGGCCGTCTCATCGGAGTTCAGGGACAGCATCGGCAAGCTCATGGTATTGGACTCGATCACGCCCATTACCTGCAGCGCGGTCTTGAAGGCTCCCAGCCCAGCCGCACCGCCGGAGACGCGTCCGTTGGGGGCGTAGACGATCTCAAAAACGTCGGCCAGGCGGTCCTGCTCCCTTGCCGCGAGAGCCCAATCGCCCGCCTGTGCAGCGTCGAACAGACGGCGGTAGCCGGCCGGATCAACGTTGCCAAGGCCCGGAACAACGCCCTGCGCCCCGCCAAGGAGGGCACCGTCCACCACCACTTCGTGGCCGGTGAAGATGTCGAAGTTGGGAATATCCTTGGCCGCCAGAAGCAGTTGGCGGAAGGAAACGTCGTCACCCGAGGAATCCTTGACGCCGGCAATCACGCCGTCGCGCCCAAGCCGGACCAGGAGGTCGGTGGGCAGCTTGAAGTGGGTACGGACGGGAACGTCGTAGGCGAAGATCGGTATCTCGATGGCTTCGTGGATGCTGCGGAAATGCGTCTCTGTCTCCGCGGCATTGCCAATGGCGTAGTACATGGAGGTCACCACGATCGCGTCAGCGCCCAGGTCCACCACTTTTCGGGCTTCTTCGATCACGCGGTTGGTGGTCTGCTCGTTGGCGCCCACAATCAGCGGAACCGCGCCAGCGTTGGCGTCGGCGATGGTGGATACCACCAGCTCACGCTCATCATTGGTCAGGTAGGGAACTTCGCCGGAGGAGCCCAGGACGAAAAGGCCGGACACACCGCCGTCGATCAGGTGCTTGGTGACGTTCTTCAACGACGCGGTGTCGATGCTGCCGTTGGCGTGGCGAGGGGTGATGACCGGGGGAATGACGCCCTGGAATTGAGTGGACACAGAAATCTCCGTTGTTGGTAACTGGTGAAGGGGAAAACTAGATGTGGAGCAGGCTCGGCGCGGCGCCCAGCAGCTTCTTGGTGTAGTCGTTGCTCGGATTGTCGAAGACGTGCGCGGCAGTGCCTTGCTCGACGATCTTGCCGAAGTACATGACGCAGATCCGGTCCGAGACGTAGCGGACAGTTTGGATATCGTGGGAAATGAAGACCATGCCCAGGTTGAGCTGGGTTTTCAGGTCGGACAACAGGTTCAGGACCTGTGCCCGCACCGAAACGTCCAGGGCCGACGTCGGCTCGTCCGCCACGATGATGTCCGGGTCCAGGGCCAGTGCGCGGGCAATCGCCACGCGCTGGCGCTGGCCGCCGGAAACCTGCGACGGCGTCACTTCCGCCGCCGAGTGCGGCAAGCCAACCAGCGCCAACAGTTCCTTGACCTTGGCCGCACGCGTCGAGGCGTTGCCGATCCCGTGGATCTGAAGCGGATCGGTGAGGATGTCCTGAATGGTCATGCGTGGGTTCAAAGCCGTTGCCGGATCCTGGAAGACCACGGACACAGAGCGGCCGAACTGCTTTCGCATGGCCGCGTTCCGCTTGACGGCCGGCTTTCCGTGGAACAGGACACTGCCCGACGTCGGCGGCTGGAGTCCCACGAGCACTGACGCCAGGGTGGACTTGCCGCAGCCGGACTCACCAACGATGCCCACGGTTTCGCCGCGGTTGATGGTGAAGTCCACGCCGTCGACGGCTTTGACGATGTTCGGCCGGAACAATCCACCGGTCCGGGCGCGGTGGTAAACCTTGACGTCCTTGAGCTCAATCACAGGGTTGGTGCTCATTTCGCGTCCTCCTTCAAGTGGCTCGCCCAGTAGTGGTCGGCATCGTCACCGCTCGCCGATGCGACGGCTGTGAGGACCAGCTTTTGGTGGGGATCGGCGTCGGGCCGCACGGAGCGGGCCGCAAAGCGGTCCCCGGTGGCGAAGTCGCGAGGCGACGGGACGGTGCCCGGGATCTGGTGGAGTCGGGTCGCGTCGGCTTCGATGGAGAGGACCGCGCCGAGCAGGCCGCGGGTGTACTCGTGCTTCGGGTTCTGCAGGAGTTCGGAAGCCTGCGCGGATTCCACCACCTGGCCGGCGTACATCACCGTGATGCGGTGGGCCAGGGAAGCAACCAACGCGAGGTCGTGGCTGACGAACACCATGGCAAAGCCGAGTTGCTCGCGGAGTTCGTTCAGGAGGTCCACCACCTGCTTCTGGACGGTGACATCCAAAGCCGTGGTGGGCTCATCGGCCACAACGATCTTTGGCGACCGGGACAGGGCCATCGCGATCAGCACGCGTTGGCGCTGCCCTCCCGAGAGCTCGTGCGGGTAGCTGGCGAGCGTCCGGACAGGATCCAGCTTCACCATTTCCAACAGCTCTGCCGGGGTCTTGCGGCCCCCACGCTTGGTGAGTTGCTCCAGCTGTTCCTTGATTTTCATGGACGGATTCAGCGAGCTGAGGGCGTCCTGGTAGACCATGGCGATCTGCTTGCCGCGCAACCCTTCGTAGGCTTTGGCGTTGCTGTGCCGGGTCTTTGGGTCCAGCAGTTCTTTGCCATCGAAGATGATGGAGCCTGTCACCTGTGCGGTCTTGGGCAGGAGCCCCATGACAGCAAGCGAGGTGATCGACTTGCCGCATCCGGACTCACCCACCAAGCCCATGGTTTCGCCTTCGCGGACGGTGAAGGACACGTTGTCCACGATCGCGATGTCGCCGAACCGGCCAGGGAAACGGATGGACAGGTTCTTCACCTCAAGGACGTTGCGGGCCCCAGGGGAGACCTGCGGGAGACGGTCGGTGCGCTTTGCTTCGATCGAGGCGAGGAGTTCAAGCTCCTGGTCCAGGAGGAGATTCGGGTTGGTGGCGGCGGTACGCACGTCGGTGAGCAGGGCGGACTGGCCACGCTCCGAAGGGGCGTCACCACCGGAAGCCGCGCGAACGCCGTCGAGCTCGTGTTCCTCCACAACCGAAGGCTGGGCGACCGAGGTTCCCACCTCGGTGTCCACAGCCAGAACCGCGGTGGAACCGTCGTCGTCCTTCACAACCGTGGCGCGGCGGAGCTTCGGGTTGACCATTGCGTCGGTGAGGCCCTCGGCGAGGATGTTGAGGGAAAGCACGGTCAGCAGGATGGTCAAGCCGGCGAAGGTGGTGGCCCACCAACCGCCGGAGAGAACGAGGTTGCGGCCGTACGAAATGACGTTGCCCCAAGAGGGCGCGGGATCCTGCACGCCGGCGCCGAGGAAGGAAAGCGAGGCTTCGAGGATGATCGCATCGGCCACCATGACAGTGGCGAACACGAGTACGGGAGCGGCGGTGTTGCGGACGATGTGCTTGACCAGGATGTAGAAACGGCCGGCACCGATCACGCGCTCTGCACGGACGTAGTCTTCGCCGTACTGGGCCAGGACATTGGCACGGACAACGCGTGCCAGCTGCGGGGTGTAGATGATGGCGATCGCGATGATGATGGTGGGGACCGAGTTACCGAAAGCGGCCAGCAACACCGCGGCCAACGCGATGCCGGGGAATGCCATGAGGATGTCCATGAGCCGCATGATGATTTCGTTCACGGATTTGCTGGACGTCGCGGCGAAGGAGCCCAGGAGTGCACCGGCCAGAATGGCCAAGCCAACTGCACCGAGGCCGATCAGGAGCGAAGACTGCGCGCCGAACAGGAGGCGCGAGAAGATATCCCGGCCCAGGCGGTCGGTGCCCAAGAAGTGTTCGGCGCCCGGCGGAGTGGCCGGGATGAACGTCTCCAGCGGATCGTGCGGGGCAAGGACCGGGGCGAGAATGGCCGCGAGCACAATCATGATAAGGAAGAGCAGGGCGATGCGGGAGCCCCAGGGCAGGGCCTTGAAACGAATGCCCGGGGCACTTAGCCGTTCAGCGAGCTTGCTGCGCATGAGCTATACCGTCCTGATTCGGGGGTTGATGAGCAGGTAGAGAAGGTCCACCACGATGTTCACCAGAACGAAGGTGACCGAGATGGTGAGCACCACGCCCTGGACCAGGTTGACGTCCAGGTTGGTGATGCCGTTGAGGATCAGCTGGCCCATGCCAGGCAGGGCGAAAATCATTTCAATCACGACGGCGCCACCCAGCAAGTAGCCAACGCGGAGTCCCAGCACGGTCACCGGGGTGACGAGCGCATTGCGGAGAACGTTCTTGGAGACCACTTCGCGGTAGGGAACGCCGTTGCCGATGGCGGTGCGGACGTAGTCGCAGTCCAGTTCTTCCACCATGGAGGTGCGGACCACGCGGATCAGCGACGCGGACACGGGAATGCCAAGTGCCAAGGCCGGGAGGGCCATCGAGTTGAGCCAACCGCCAAAGCCGGACTCCGGCGTCGCAATACCGCCTGAGGGGAACATCGGGTTGCTGCCCAGTGCGAACCACTGGATCAGGAGGATGCCGAGCCAGAAGGACGGCGTGGCGATCGCGGCGATGGAAAAGACGCGGACCAATTGGTCCTGCCACTTGTCCCGGTACAAGGCGCCGAGGATGCCGAACGCCAGCGAAAGCACGATCGCGATGAGGACGCCCAAGAATGTGAGCTGCAACGTCAGGGGGAACGCCGAGCCGATCATGGACGCCACCGACTTGGCCGGTGGGGTGGTGGTGCCGAGGTCGAACTGCAGGAGCTTGCCGAGGAAACGGAAGTACTGCAGGACCAGGGGATCGTTGAGGCCATTGTCCTGGCGGTACTGCTGTTTCGCTTCTTCGCTGGCGCCATCGCCGAGGGCGGAGCTTGCCTGGTCGCCGGGAGCGGCCTGCAGGACGAGGAAGACGAGCAACGTGATGCCCAGGATCATCAATGGCAATGCTGCAAGCCTGCGGCCAAGCAGACGCAATATCGTGACCAATTTATTCTCCGGTTGCTTTCTGGTTGCGGGGCCCGCTCTGCGGGGTATTTCGGGTTTTTAGCCTGCAGTGCGGGCCTCGCAACGGTGGGGGACCGACTAGGCAGTTCGTCCGACGTCGATGAAGGACAGGCCTGTAGTGGGCAGCGGCTGGAAACCGTTGAGCTTCTTCTCGTCCCAGGCGCTGGGGAGCTGGCGGTGGAAGACGGGGTACAGGGGAACTTCGTCCGAGACCATGTCCACGATTTGGCCGACGATCTTCTTGGCCTCTGCGCCCGAGGCTTGGGAGCCCTTGTCCATGAGTTCCTGCAATGCGGCGCGCTCGGGAGTGGTCCAGAAGGCCCGCTTGTCCATCCAGGTGGCGCCGGAGTAGAACCAGCTCAGCAGCAGATCGGCGTCATTGCCAAAGACGGAGGGATCGCCGGGGGCTGCCACCACCGAGTAATCGCCCTTGCCAACGCGGTCGCTGTACAAAGCGCCGGACTGGAGGCTCTTGACGGTGACCTTGACCCCGGGGATCTTGTTCCAGGATTCGAGGATCAGGGGTGCCACATCCTTGACCCAGGCCGTATCCGTGGTGAGCAGTTCAAACTCGAGGTTCGTCACGCCGGCCTGCTTCAGCAAGTCTGCGGCCTTGTTCGTGTCAAAACCGTAGACATTCTTGGCCTTGACGTAGTCCGGGTGGCCTTCCTGGAAGTAGGAAGTAGCAGCCTTGGCGTTGCCGAACAGTGCCTTCTTGATGATGGCTTCCTTGTCCAGGCCGTAGTGGAGGGCCTGGCGTACCAGCTTGTTGTTGAACGGGGCCTTGGCACAGTTGAACATGAGGAACAACAGGCCGAACGATTGGACGGACTCCACTTTGACCTTGGATTTCAGGCCGTCAACGTCGAGGTAGGGAACGTCCTCGATGGCCTGGACACGGCCGGATTGGACGGCGGTGACACGAGCGGCTGCGTCTGAAAGGAGCAACCAGGTCATGCCCTTGGCAAGCGCCTGCTTCGGGCCGTTGTAATCGGCGAACGCCTCGAAGACGATCTTGTCGTCCTTGACCGCGGAGATGAGCTTGTAGGGACCTGAACCGACAGGGCTGGCATCGAAAGTCTTCATATCGGTAGCAAGGGCCTTCGGCACGATCTTCACAACGGAGATGCGGGGTCCGAAGCCGGGGAACGCGTACTTGAGCGTGAATTCGACAGTCTTGGCATCCAGCGGCTTCACGTCTTGGATGAAGGGGATGAACTGGGAAAACAGGGATTTGTTTGCCGGGTCCATAACGCGGGTGAAGGAGAAGGCAACGTCCTCGGCCGTGACGGGGGCGCCGTTGTGGAACGTGGCGCCTTCCCGGATGGTCACCTGGTAGGTGGTCTCGTTGATCTTCTTGGGATCGGCCGCGGCCAAGGCGTTGTACGGCTGACGAGTAGCCGGGTGAAGCTCGATGAGGCCTTCGAAGATGTGCAGGTTTGCTGCCATCGGGGTGGCACCCGAGGAGCTCAGGGGATCAAAGCCGGTGGACAGTGCGTAGGAAATGCCGGCCTCGATGGTGAGGTCCTTGTTCACCGCGGCGGTGTTGGTCGCGTTACCCGTAGTGGTGCTGGCAGCGCCGCCGCACGCAGAGAGTGTTGCCGTGAAGGCGGCTGCTGCACCAACTGCGCCGCTTAGCTTCAGGAAGTTCCGGCGGCTGGCGTCGTTGACCAGCGGCAGGCTTTGAATCGTCTTGCTCATAGGGTGCCTCACCATTCGCGTTTCGTGGGTTATCGGATGTAGGACGTCCGATGCTCGTATGGAAACTGTAAGGGCGGTCACAACGGAACGTCAAGTGAGATGTTGGGGGCTGTGGCGCACTCCGCGCGCCTGCGGCTTGCCGGCTGCGGCCGGTCCATAAGGGCAATTCCGGGCCGTCCCAAGAAATCCCCATAGATAGCTATGAAGGAGGTGGGACATCCGATATTGTATGTTGCGAGTAACTCATCCTGCGGCGGGCGCTAAGCTCGCCTCAATATTAACACCGCACCGCCTCACATCCATGGGACAGGTGCATCGGCAAGGAGAAGCCATGACAACTTCCGGTGTGGTCCCGCAGGCGCGGTTCAGCGCACAGGCCCGGCTGCGTGCATTGCAGTCGGACATTATGGAATTGATCCTGGAGCGTGAGCTCGAGGCCGGCGATCCCTTGCCCACGGAAAGTGAACTATCGGTCGCCTTGGGCGTGGGGCGCAACACCCTCCGTGAGTCACTGAAGGTGCTTCAGGCCTTGGGTGTCATCGAAATCCGCCACGGCTTCGGCATGTTCGTGGCACCCAGCAACTTTGACGCGCTCGCCGACGGCCTGACCTTCCGCGGCAGGCTTTCACTCCGGCACCAGGGGCTGGAGGCGCTGCAGTTGGTTGACGTCCGCCAGGCCCTGGAGTCCGGGCTTATCGGTTCTTCCATGGACGTAATGTCGCCCGAACAATTGGCGTCCATCGAGGAGTCGGTCAAGCAGATGGAAGAACTGGCCGCGGCTGGAGAGAACTTCGTCGCCGCCGATGCCGAGTTCCACCGCCGCCTGTTCGAACCCCTCAACAACGAGCTCCTTATCAACCTCATGGGCGTCTTCTGGAAGGTGTACCGGAAGATCCATGTGGAGATCGGCGCCGGAAACGAGGACCTGGTCAAGACAGCCGCGGCCCATCGCGACATTTACGCAGCCGTGGCCGCCGGAGACAAGGTGGCAGCCGCGGAGCTGCTCAACCGGCACTTCGACGGCATCCGCCGCCGCATCAGCGAGGCCGTTGGCGAGTAACGCGCATAACGCAAGGGCCGCCGTCGTACTTTCAACAGAAGTTCGACGGCGGCCCTTGCCGTTTCTGCGTGCGGGTCACCTTGCGCCGTCCGCACCTAGTTGGGTGGGTCCGGGTAAAAAAAAGACCCGCACCGGCGAACCGGTGCGGGTCTTCATCTGTGCGCCCAAAGGGATTCGAACCCCTGACCTTCTGTTCCGTAGACAGACGCTCTATCCAGCTGAGCTATGGGCGCATTTCGTGTGATTCTCGGCGGTCTGTTTCTCTGACCCCCTCGAACCTCAATAAACTTTACAGAAGTTCATGTGAAGTTCCAAATCGAGAAGCTGTAATCTGCGCAACTAGACCGGTCTACGTGACCTTAGTCACTTAAATCAGCGAGTTCACGATCAAGAACCTTGATTTCTAGGCGTTTTTACTTTTCGGGCAGGTGGATGTCCGATGTCTGACAACGGAATGGTCTGGTCCGCGGCCCCTATCGTTTAGGACACACCACTGAACCCGAGGAAGGGAACCGCAATGGGCGATCTGGCGCGACTGCCGCTGCTTGAGAAGGCACCTACTACGCATGCACGCCTCCTGGCCTGGGTTGAGGAAGTTGCCGAGCTGACCCAGCCGGACCGCATCCACTGGGTTGACGGCAGCGAAGCAGAAAACAAGAAGCTCACCGACGAACTCGTCGAGGCCGGCACGCTGAAGCGACTCAACCCGGAAACGTTCCCGAATTCCTTCGCGGCATTCTCGGACCCCGCAGACGTTGCCCGTGTGGAAGAGCAGACCTTCATCTGCTCCGAGAACGAGCGCGACGCAGGCTTCACCAACAACTGGATGGCCCCGGCCGAGATGAAGCAGAAGCTGCGCGGCCTGTTCGCCGGATCCATGCGCGGCCGCACGATGTACGTCATCCCCTTCGTCATGGGCCACCTTGACGCAGAAGACCCCAAGTTCGGCGTTGAGATCACTGACTCCGCCTACGTCGTTGCCTCCATGCGCATCATGGCCCGCATCGGTACCGACGTCCTTGACCGCATCACCCAGACGGACGCCTTCTTCGTACCCGCCCTCCACTCACTGGGCGCCCCGCTGGAAGCCGGCCAGGCCGACGTCGCCTGGCCCTGCAACCCGGACAAGTGGATCGTCCACTTCCCCGAAGAGCGTTCCATCTGGTCCTTCGGCTCCGGCTACGGCGGCAACGCCCTGCTCGGCAAGAAGTGCTACGCGCTGCGAATTGCTTCGGTCATGGCCCGTGATGAGGGTTGGCTCGCCGAGCACATGCTCATCCTCAAGCTGACTTCCCCGGAGCAGAAAACCTACTACGTCTCAGCTGCCTTCCCGTCTGCGTGCGGCAAGACCAACCTGGCGCTGCTCGACCCCACCATCAAGGGCTGGAAGGTCGAGACACTGGGCGACGACATCACCTGGATGCGATTCGGCAAGGAAGGCGAACTCCGTGCCGTGAACCCCGAAGCCGGCCTGTTCGGCGTCGCGCCCGGCACCGGCTGGGGCACCAACCCCAACGCCATGCGTGCCATCGCCAAGGGAAACAGCATCTTCACCAACGTCGCCCTGACCGACGACGGCGGCGTGTGGTGGGAAGGCATGACGGAGGATACTCCGGCACACCTGACCGACTGGCGCGGCGAGTCCTGGACCCCGGACTCCGACGCCCCGGCCGCACACCCCAACTCCCGATTCTGCACGCCGATCGACCAGATCGACATGCTGGCCGAGGAATACTTCAGCCCGGAGGGTGTGGAGCTGTCCGCCATCCTGTTCGGTGGCCGCCGCAAGACCACCATCCCCTTGGTGACCGAAGCCCGCAGCTGGTCCAACGGTATCTTCATGGGATCCACGCTGTCCTCGGAAACCACGGCAGCTGCCGCCGGTGCCGTCGGTGTTGTCCGCCGCGACCCCATGGCCATGCTGCCGTTCATCGGCTACGACGCCGGTGACTACCTGAACCACTGGGTAAACCTGTCCGCCAAGGCCAACCCGGACCGACTGCCCAAGATCTTCCTGGTCAACTGGTTCCGCCGCACGGCTGAGGGCGGCTTCGCCTGGCCTGGCTTCGGAGACAACGCCCGTGTGCTCAAGTGGGCCATCGAGCGCCTTGAAGGCAAAGCGGATGCAGTGGAGACTCCGATCGGCTTCGTTCCGACCGGTGAATCCATCGACCTTGAAGGCCTGGACATGACCCCGGCCGAGGTCGAGGCCGCGGTCCGCGTCGACGCCGACGAGTGGGCAACCGAACTGGCATCCATCGAGGAATGGTTCGCGAACTTCGGCGAATCGCTCCCGGAGGCACTCCAGTCCGAGCTGGACGGGCTCAAGACCCGTCTGGGCTAGACCTCTTAGGAACAACGGCGTTCTTAAGTGAACGACGACGGCCCGTCACCTTTCGTTGGAAAGGTGACGGGCCGTCGTCGTTCCTTGCTTTGGTTGGTTTGCGATCAGCTTCTGCGAGTTCGGCGTGCCGCTACAGTGCCGGACCGCTACAGTGCTGCAGGCATCCGTATCTCGGGCCGAAGCCCAATGGACTGGAAGACCGGATTCATCTGCCGAGCGTGGGGGAGCGATGCGATGACCACGCTGTCCAACTCCCGGTAGAAAGCCTCCCGCGCGCGGGTCATGGCGTGGCGGAGTCCGCATTCGGTGATCAGGGGGCAGTTCTTGGTGGGCGACTGACACTCCGCGGGATCCTGACGGCTGTCAAGATGGCGAAGGACCTGGCCAACGGTCGCCTTCCGTCCGGCTTCGTTCAGACGTGAACCACCGAGCCGTCCACGTTCGACATCAATGAGTCCCAGCGCGCGCAGGCGGACCATCGCCTTGCTGACGTGGTTGTACGGGGTTCCCACTGCGTCTGCCACTGCCTGGGTGGTCAGCAGCGTACCCTCAGGAGCCGCGGCCAACACCATGATGGCCCGAAGGCTCACATCTGCGAAGGCGTTGATTTTCATGGCTTCAGTTTAGGTGGTCGGTCTAGTCCACCCAGATGGATGGCTCGTTGGTATCCGGCTCCATGGCGGCAAAGGAGAAGCCGTCGGCTCCTGGAACGTAGGGAATGATGGCGGCCCGGACAGCGCCGTTACGGTGTTCCGCGGCGCCATGTATGCCGTCGGAACCGTGCTCCGGAAGGCTGACATCGCTGATGATGGCTACAGCGCGGAAATCGTCACGGCCTTGGCGCAGCAACTCGTGGAGATCTGACAGCATCTGGCCGGCGTCAACTTGGCCGTCCTCGTCGGGTTCGCCGGGTGTCACCATCACAATCCGGAGTTCGCCGTCGTTCGCGAGCGTTATGCCGAAGGGAAAGAAGCCGCCATTTTGCTGGAGATGTTCCTGGGCGGTTCCGAGCCCGGTCCCCAGGGCCTCCCGGAGCTCGCGGTCCTGGACCGACTCTTCCGGCACGAGGTTGTTTGAAGGTTCTTCGCTCATGCCGACCACACCTGTGCCTGGGCGGGAACCACCGCTGACTCTCCGAAGGCGACGGTGCCCGATTGCCCATCAAGCTCGTAAGGCTTCAGGATGTGCATTGAGAGCCCTTCGGCGTGTTCGATGTGCAGCCTCACTGCGTCTACGACCTCGCCCTCTTCGACCTGGACCCGCACGTCGGCCAGGATGCAGGTACCACGCAGCGAGTCCTTGTTTTGACGGAATCCCTCGGTCATCAGCTGGACGGATTCGGCGGAATCCATTTCGTGATCCTCGTTGGGCTCCTGGTAAGCCATGTGATGCCCTACTTCGCCTTCGAGGTCGGTGCTGATGCCGTACGGGGCCAAGGCGCCGTGTCTCGACAGCTGATCCTGCGCGAAAGGTACAGCGGCTCCGACCAGCTGGAACACATCCTGGATGGCCTGCTCGGAGAGCCCTTCGTGCCACCACTCGTCAGCTGGTGATGGCGTTTCCCCGTTCCAGACGTGGGCTTCCTGGGCCTCGGTCCGGGGTTCGCTGAAGGTGGGATGCTTCAGGAACTTCTTGCGGGTGAAGTCCACGCGGATGAGCTGGCTTATGCCGCTTCGGTGTTCGGCCCAGAGGTGGAGCGTGTCCTCGGTCTTGTTGGACTGCGGATCCAGCACCGCCACGATCGCCAGGAGGTTTTCGGCATGGCCGGAGAACAGATCGATGGTCAGCTTCACGGACAGCACCGGGTCCGGAGGCATGGTCGCCCCGATCTCCTGGGGGACCTCGCCGCGGTGTATGGTGCCCTCGCCGTCGAGCATGAAGACGAACGGGGCGAAGCTCTTGTTGATCACCAACTGGGCGTCGGCCAGTTTGAGGGCCTCAGCCACGACGGCAGCCAATTCGGATTCGGGCGAGGTCCGTGCCTCGGGCGGAAGCTGCGTCATGGCTGTAAGCCTAGCCCCGGACCAGCGCCAGGACGCGGTCGCGGATCTTTTCCATGGTGGGCTGGTCCTTGGCCTCGGCGTTCAACCGCAGGAAGGGCTCGGTGTTGGAGGGGCGCAGGTTGAACCACCAGCTGCCGTCCTTGGCCGTGAAGGTGCTGCCGTCCATGTGGTCGATGTCGATGTCTTCGGTTTCAAAGTCCACACGGACTCGCTCCACGGCGCCGGCTTTGTCCTCGATCTCGGAGTTGATCTCACCCGAGGAAACGTAGGGTTCGTACTGGCGGCCGAGCTCCGAGAGCGGGCCGTCCTGCTCACCGAGGGCCGCGAGGACGTGCATGGCGGCCAGCATTCCGGTGTCAGCGTTCCAGAAATCGCGGAAGTAGAAGTGCGCGGAGTGCTCGCCTCCGAAAACTGCGCCTTCCTCGGCCATGACCGCCTTGATGAAGGAGTGGCCCACACGGGTCCTCACGGCGCGCCCGCCGTCTTTGGCAACGAGCTCGGGCACGGCCTTGGACGTGAGGAGGTTGTGGATGATTACCGGAGTTTCTTCCCCTGCGGCCCGAGCCCGCGCGATTTCGCGGCGGGCAACCATGCCGGTGATGGCCGACGGCGAGACAGGCTCGCCCTTTTCGTCGATCACGAAGCAGCGGTCGGCGTCGCCGTCGAAAGCGAGGCCGATGTCTGCGCCATGCTTGACCACTGCCGCCTGAAGATCGCGAAGGTTCTCCGGTTCCAGCGGGTTGGCAGGGTGGTTCGGGAAAGAGCCGTCCAACTCGAAATAGAGCGGGATGATCTCGAACGGCAGGGCCGGGAGCAATTTGTCTCCGAGGACTGCCGGAGTTGTCAGGCCAGCCATGCCGTTGCCGGCGTCGACAACGATTTTCAACGGACGGGAACCCGAGAGGTCCACGAGTTTACGCAGGTACTCGGAGTAGTCCTTCAAAACATCGTGGACTCCGATCTCGCCGCGCGTGGCTGCGGACGGGATCGTCCCGGTGTTAAGGTACTGCTCCGCAAGGGCCTGGATTTCCTTCAGGCCGCTCTCTGACGAGATGGGCTGGGCGCCGGCCTTGGCCATCTTGATGCCGTTGTACTCAGCGGGGTTGTGGCTGGCGGTGAAAGTGGCGCCGGCAGCGTTCAGTGCGCCGCACGCGTAATAGAGCTCATCGGTGGAGATCAGGTCCAGGAGCTGCACATTGGCGCCCCGGGTTGCGGCGCCGTTGGCGAAGGCCTGGCTGAACTCCGGTGACGAGGGACGCATGTCCCCACCAACGAGGACAGTTTCGCCCTCAAGGCCCAGAACGTCGATGAAGGCAGCGCCGACTGCCTCGACGATTTCAGCCGTGATGGATTCACCTACGATGCCCCGGACGTCGTACGCCTTAAAGGACGCCGAGAGGTCGAATGTCTTGTTCTGCTCGCTAGTCACGGGCTCAATCCTACTGTGGCTACCCTGCGCAGCATGAACCGGCTGATCCCTTATGTGGATAGTCGTTATCCACACCGCTGTTATCCACATAGCCGTATCCGTCCGCTATCGCTGTCAGGGGCGACTGGAATACTGGGGTCATGGCCAACATCTCCCCAAACACAGCCGTTCCCGTGCAGTCAGCAACCCAACGGGAGGCGCTGGCATGCCTTCGCGAACTTGTTGGCCACCCCGAGGCGCAGTTCCACGATGGCCAGTTCGAAGCGATCGAGGCGTTGGTGGATGCCGGCCGCAGGGCACTGGTCGTCCAACGCACGGGCTGGGGGAAGTCTGCTGTCTACTTCGTGTCGTCGCTGCTCTTGCGCCGCAGGGGAGCCGGGCCCACGCTGATCGTTTCACCCCTGCTGGCGTTGATGCGCGACCAAGTGGCCGCAGCGGCACGTGCAGGCGTCCGGGCGGTGGCCATCAACTCCGCCAACGCCCTTGAATGGGACATTGTCCTGGCTCAGCTTGCCTCGGACGACGTCGATGTCCTCCTCGTGTCGCCGGAGCGCCTGACCAATCCCTCGTTCAGGGAGAACCAGCTTCCCGAGCTCATCCGGAGGACCGGGCTCCTGGTGATCGATGAAGCCCACTGCATCTCCGACTGGGGGCACGATTTCCGGCCTGACTACCGCCGGATCTCGGACCTCATCGCCCAACTGCCGGACAGCGTTCCGGTACTTGCCACAACAGCCACTGCCAACTCCAGGGTGGTCCATGACATTGAAGAACAGCTGGGTTCCGGGGTTCTGACCATCCGCGGTGGATTGGGCAGGGAATCGCTGCGTCTTGGCGTCCTCAACCTTCCCGACTCCCGGGACCGTCTCGGTTGGCTGCTGACCCACCTTGCGGACATGCCGGGCAGCGGCATCATTTACACGCTCACGGTCTCTGCGGCTGAGGACACTGCCCGGCTTCTGGCCGAGGCCGGACACAACGTCCTGTCCTACACAGGCCGGACGGACCCCGCCGACCGCGAGCGGGCGGAGCAACTGCTCAAGGACAACCAGGTGAAGGCATTGGTGGCCACCTCTGCGCTGGGGATGGGGTTCGACAAGCCTGACCTCGGCTTCGTGATCCACCTCGGAGCCCCGTCTTCGCCGGTTGCCTACTACCAACAGGTTGGCCGCGCCGGCCGTGGCGCAGCAAACGCAGATGTGTTGCTGCTTCCGGGTTCAGAGGACCGGGAGATCTGGCAGTACTTTGCCACGGCGTCCATGCCGTCCGAGGAAAAGGCAGCGGCCGTGTTGGCTGTCCTGGGCGACGCCGGTTCTGCCATGTCCACCGTCGCGTTGGAGGCCCGGGTAGACCTCCGCCGTACCCCACTGGAACTCCTCTTGAAGGTCTTGGCCGTAGACGGAGCAGTTGAGCGTGTTGGCGGCGGCTGGCGGTCCACAGGACGGCCGTGGCACTACGATGCCGAACGCTACGCCCGCATCGCCGAGGCCCGCGTGGATGAGCAGGACTCCATGGTGATCTACCAGGACACGGCCGGCTGCCGAATGGAGTACATCACGTCGGTCCTGGACGATGAAACAGCGGCCGCTTGCGGACGTTGCGACAATTGCGCTGGCCGGTGGTTCCCCGTGGACGTGGCCGAGTCGGCTGCAGACGCCGCGGGTCAGACACTCCGCAGAGCAGGAATTGCCGTGGAGCCGCGGCTCCAATGGCCCAGCGGGATGGACCGCCTGGGTGTTGCGGTCAAGGGAAAGATCAAGCCGGACGAAAGCATTGCCGAGGGGCGGGTTCTTGCCAGGCTGACGGACCTCGGCTGGGGTGGCGCCCTCCGGGAATTGTTCGCGGCCGGTGCCCCTGACCGCGTGGTCGATCCCGCCATGCTGCAGGCGTGCGTCCAAGTCCTTCGGGAGTGGTCCGGCGCGGAGGGGGGAACGGCATGGAGTGGCGTTGGCCGGCCCGCTGCCGTGGTCAGCATCCCTTCCCGGAGCAAACCACAACTGGTGGATTCCCTGGCCCAGGGTATAGCGGGAATTGGCAGGATGCCCTACCTGGGCCAGTTGCAGCCGGCGCACGGTGGTCCGACCGGGGCGCGGGGCGGCAACAGCGCCTACAGGCTTGCAGGCGTTTGGGAGCGGTTGGTCGTGGGGCCGGAACTTGCCGGGGCGTTGGCGGAGATCGGGAACCAGCCTGTGTTGTTGGTGGACGATCTGGTCGACAGCCGCTGGACCATGACCGTTTCGGCCCGGGCCCTGAGGCAGGCAGGAGTCGCGGCGGTTCTCCCGTTGGCGCTGGCCCAAGCTGGGTAGCCGCCGGTAGGAAAGCGTCATGTTGAGATCGCTCCCACATCAGGTCTATAGGATCGAGGAAACACCCTTGCTGCCTTCGCAAGGCACCAGCTCGAACTTGGACCGGAGTCATGACCACAAGACCCAGTGCTGACGTCGCCGAAACCAGCCACACCAGCTGGCGGCCGCGCCTGGCCCTGCTGGTGGCAGCAACTTTTTTCATGGAGTTCCTGGACGGGACCATCCTGACCACCGCAATTCCCAGCATCGCCTCGGACTTCCGCGTCGCACCTGCCGACATCAACGTCACCATGACGGCCTACTTGGTGACCGTGGCGATGGGAATCCCGCTGAGCAGTTGGCTTGCCGAACGGTTCGGTGCACGTCGGATCTTCTGCCTGGCAATTTCTGTCTTCACCATTGCTTCCCTGCTCTGCGCAGTGAGTACCGGCCTGACCATGCTCACGCTCAGCCGGGTTGCCCAGGGCATGGGCGGGGCCATGATGGTTCCCGTCGGCACACTGGTGGTCCTACGGGGCACGCCGAAGTCCGAACTGCTCCGCGCCACGGCGTACTTGGTGTGGCCCGGCCTGCTCGCTCCCGTCCTGGCTCCGATGGTGGGCGGCGCGCTCACCAGTTTCCTGTCGTGGCACTGGATCTTCATCATCAACGTCCCCCTCGGCCTCGCAGCGTTCATCGTGGCCCTCAGGCTGGTTCCGCGCACCCAGTTTGACGGGCAACGCCGTCTTGATTGGTTTGGCCTGTTGCTGACCACCCTGGGTGTTGGTGCTTTGGTCGTGGGGCTTGAAACCCTGGGCGGCCACGCGTCCAACCTTCTTGCCGTGCTGGTGGTTACCGCGGGGGTGCTCTCCCTCGCGGGGGCAGTTTGGTGGATGAGGAAAGCCAAGGTCCCGCTGTTCAACCTCGGCGTCTTTGGGACCAGGACCTTCCGTGCCACCTCCACCGGCGGGTTCATTTACCGGCTGACCATCAGTTCAGTGCCGTTCCTGCTGCCGTTGATGTTCCAGGACGGATTCGGCTGGGATCCCCTCAAAGCCGGTGTCATGGTCGCGGCAGTATTCGTGGGCAACATCGCGATCAAGCCCGCCACTACGCCGCTCATCCGGCGCTTCGGGTTCAAAGCCGTGCTTGTTTTCGCCTCCTTCGCGTCTGCTGTGACGTTTGCCTTGTGCGCGTTCCTCAACGCCCAAACACCCGAGCCCCTGATTTTTGCGTTGTTGCTCTTCAGCGGTGCCTTCCGCTCCATCGGCTTCTCCGCGTATGCATCCGTGCAATATGCGGACATCGTCCCCGGCCAGCTGCCCTCTGCCAACGCCATCTCAGCCACGCTGGTTCAGCTGGCGGCTGCTGCCGGAATCGCGGTCGGGGCCCTTTTTCTCCGGCTTTTTGAGGCGACCCACGTGTTCGGAACAGATCGGGTGGGGGCATACAAAGGAGCATTCATTGCCATGGCCGTCCTGATGCTGATCAGCACCGTGGACAGTTTGACGCTGCACCGTCACGCTGGGGCAGAAGTCAGCGGCACGGCAGCCGGGGCTAAGGGCTCCTGAGCGCAGGCGCCCTTAGGTCGCCCCTCCCACTCCTTGATGCAACATGCTTAAAACGCAAAAGGTCCCGGTTCGAAAACCGGGACCAATTCGCGGAGACGGGGGGATTTGAACCCCCGGTGGAGTTGTGCCCCACACTTCATTAGCAGTGAAGCCCATTCGGCCGCTCTGGCACGTCTCCAATCGCTACTGCTAGCCCACCAAGGATACGCAGAACGTGCCGTCCAGTGCAAAACAGGCAATAGCCAGGTGTCCGTTTCGATGGATCACTGCGATTTAGACCGTGCGCCCGGGCCAGTGCGCAGCGGACCATCGAAACGGGGGTGTCAGTGGCTGCCAGCGAGTGACAGCCAAAGGAAGTGGTTGCTGCGGGCCTGCAGTGCTGCGGCCTGCCGGTTGTCCGAAGCGCCTGCGTGGCCACCTTCCAATGCTTCGTGGAACCAAACGTTCGGGATCCCCATGGCCTGCATCCGCGCTGCCATCTTCCGGGCCTGCACCGGCCCTACGCGATCGTCCGAGGTGGCGGTCCAGATGAAGGTTTCCGGGTACTCCACGCCGTCCCGAAGCAGGTGGTAGGGCGAGAACGTGCGGATGAAGTCCCATTGCGCCGGCACGTCGGGGTCGCCATATTCGGCAATCCAGGAGTAACCCGCGGAAAGCTTGGTGTAGCGCCGCATGTCCAGGAGGGGCACGCCACAGGACACCGCACCGAAGAGTTCGGGGTACTGCGTCAGCATGTTGCCCACCAGGAGGCCGCCGTTGGAACCCCCCACGCAGCCCAGCCGATGCCGACTGGTGACGCCACGGGAGATCAAGTCCCTGGCCACGGCCGCGAAGTCTTCGTAGGCGCGGTGGCGCTTCTCCTGGAGTGCCGCCCGGTGCCATGACGGGCCGTACTCGCCCCCGCCGCGGATATTTGCAACAACGTAGACGCCACCGCGGGAGTGCGCGGCAGCCCCGTCGTCGGACGCGTTGCCCGCGGTGCGACGCTCCAACCAGGCCCGGCCGATGGTCCCGCTGTACGCCGGCGTGCGGGACACCTCGAATCCGCCGTAGCCGGACAGCTGGGTGGGGTTCTCGCCGTCGAGCACCAGGTCCTTGGACGCCACCTGGAAGTAGGGAACCTTGGTACCGTCCTCCGAAATCGCGAAGTACTGCTGGACTTCGTAGTCGGCGTCGTTGAAGAACGACGGCGACCGCTTCACCACTGCGTGCTCACTCGCCACACCGCCGGTCTTGTCCCCGGACGGCGCAGCACCAAGGGTTCCCCGGGTCAAGGTGGTGGGCGTCGTGAAGCCGGTGGCAACCAACCAGAAGTCGTTTCCGGCGCCCGAACCAGAGGTGTCTTCATCGTCCACGGCATAGGCGTTGACGTCATGCAGGGGAGGACAGGCGTCCAGGACGGTGGACGTCCAGGCTCCGTCGTCCTGCACATTGGAGGGGTCCAACACCCGGATTTCGAAGGAGACGTCACGCAGGAGGTTCAGCAGCAGGTAGTCCTTGGTCCAGCTCCATGACTGCAGGGACGTGTGCGCGTCAGGGGTGAAGAGAACCACCATGGCCGCTGAGCCAGCGAGGTAGTCCTCGAAGTCCGCAGCCAGCAGCGAGCCGGCCGGATACGTTACGCCGGCCACTTCCCAGTCCCCTTGGGGGCGGAAAAGCAAACATTCGCGGTGGACACTGATGTTGACGTCGGTGGGTACGTCGATCGCTACCCGGGAGTCCTCGCGCAGCAGCCAGGTCCTGCGGTTGTAGAAGTCGATGTAGTCAACGGCAAAGGTCCGCTCAAACCCGGGAGTGGAGTCGTGCGCCACCATGGCCAGCATGTGGTTTTCAGGAATTTCGAAGATGCGTTCAGCGTCCGCGAGGGACCCGCCCCTGCGGAGCTTGACGCCGGTCCGTGCGTAGGAGGACGACGTTGCCGGCAGGCCGTCCGCCGTGCTGGAGACCAGCAGGGTATCGGCATCCAACCAGCTGATGTTGCCCTTGGCGGTGGGAATGTCGAAGCCGCCCGCCGCCGGGTCCACGAAGGTGCGCGATTCGACGTCGAACTCGCGGTGGCGGTCAGCGTCCCCGCCGTCAGGGGAGAGCGAAACCATGGCCAGGCGGTACTCGGAGCCGTCCGCGGGACGAAGGAATCCGGCCCCGTGGAAGACCCATTCGACCCCTTCAGCCGCGGCCAGCGCGTCAATGTCCAGCAGCACGTCCCACTCGGGCTCGTCCCTGAGGTAGCTCTCCCATGTGGTGCGCCGCCAGAGGCCTTTGGGGTGCTCCTGGTCCTTCCAGAAGTTGTAGTAGAAATCGCCGCGTTTGTTGACCATGGCGATCCGGTCCGTGGAATCCAGGACTTCCAGGATGCCGGATTCCACCTCCGCGTAGTCGGCGTCTTCCAGCAACTCTTCGGTGCGGGCGTTCTGTTCCCGGACCCACGCCAACTGCTCCTCGCCGTGGATGTCCTCCAGCCAGGCATTCTCGTCCGTGGGTTCAGGCGCGATTTCCGCTGCGTGGCGCGGCCCGGAAGCTGGCGAGGAAGCCAGCCCGGAAGCCGGCTCGGTCTCATTCTCGGGAAGTGGCGACTGATCAGCTGCTGTGGTGGTCATCGCCCCATCCAAGCAACACTGTTCGACCGTAAGCAAGTCACTCAGAAGCTAGGCTTTGAACGTGGCTAAATCGCAAACCAACCGTGTTGCCCTTATTGGGGCCGGCCCCCGGGGCACCAGTGTCCTTGAGCGGTTGCTCGCGAACTGGGTTGCGGACGGCGCAGGGGGGTCCCTGCACATCCATGTCGTGGATCCATATCCCGCCGGTGCCGGCCATGTGTGGCAGCCGGAGCAGTCGCGCTTGTACCTGATGAACACCCAGTCGTTCTATCCCACGCTGATACCGGAGGAGCCCGGGTTGGCAGCGCCACTTGCGGGCGGTTCCTTCGATCAGTGGCGCGAGGCCCGGCGTCGGGATGGCATGGGCCTGAACGACGCAGAGAAGGCCGAGCTGGCCACCCTGGACTCCCACGACTTCCCCAGCCGCGCGCTCTACGGGCGCTACTTGCGGCAGACCCTGGCGGAGCTGCTGGACCGGCTGCCCGACGGCGTCGAGGTCACCTTCCATGAAACGCTCGCCGTGGCGGCGCGTCCGGCAGGCGGGATGTTCGACGTCGAACTCGCCAACGGCGCGACGCTCACCGTCGGTTCCGTGGTGCTGGCGTTGGGCCACATCGAGTCACGGCTGAATCCTGAGCAGAAGGCCTTCAAACGCGCCGCGGACGAACTGGGCCTGCTCTACTTTCCGCCAGCCCCGCCGGCCGACGTTGACTGGAGCGAAGTGCCGGACAACGAGCCCGTTCTTGTCCGCGGCATGGGCTTGAACTTCTTTGACGTCATGGGCCAGCTGACCGAGGGCCGCGGAGGCAAGTTCGTGGAGGCCGGCGCGCCCGGGGCCGGGGTGCTGGAGTACCGGGCATCTGGCCGGGAGCCCAGGATCATCGCGGCTTCCCGCAGGGGCACTCCGTACCGCGCCAAAGCTGGGTTGGACGGCTATTACCCCCGCAGTATCACCATGCGCTACCTGACCGAGGACGCCGTGGACCGCTTCCGGGCAGCAGGCATCCAGCCCGGCTTTGACCATGACCTCTGGCCGTTACTGCACCGGGATGCGTTGTGGGCCTACTATTCAACGCTGTCCCGGTCCCAGCCCGCCGCGATCAAGGACCCGGCGCAGTTCCTGGCAGACCTCGAAGACGCGCTCCAACCGCATGCCCACACCACCGCGAACTGGGAAAGCGATGTGGAGGTCCTTGTTGAAAAACACGTGGTCACTTCACGGCGTTTGAACCTTCGCGGGCTGGCGTCGCCGCTGGCGGGCCGGACGTTCGCTTCGCGGCGTGAACTGGATGCAGCGGTCACCGCGTATCTGGACGATGACGCGCGGCGCTCGGCGCTTGGGGAAGCCGACCCCGTGAAAATGGCCATCGGTGCGCTCCACACCGGCAGGGCCATCCTCAAGACCGTGGTGGCTGACGGCGGCATCACTGACGAGTCATGGCTGGCAGGGTTGCGGGGCTGGTTCGAGTCGTTCGTCGAAGGATTGGCCAGCGGCCCTCCCGCGCTGCGTTCGGAGCAGCTGGCCGCCCTGGCGCGTGCCGGCGTCGTAAGTTTTGTTGGACCGGACCCCAAGTTCAGCGTGGACCGTGGCTCCAGGGTGTTCCGGGCCGCCTCCCCGTGGGTGCACGAAGGGCCCGCGGAGGCGCGGACCCTGATCGAGGCGATGTCGCCTGCGAACAGGGTGGGCATCAACATCTCTCCGCTGCTTGAGCAGCTCATGGCCGATGGCTTGGTGCGAACCAAGATCATGATGAGTGTGGAGGGGACGCCGATGCAGACCACGGGCCTTGACGTCGAGCCGCACCCGTACCGTCCCAAAGCGGCCAACGGATCCGTCACAGAAAGCATGTATGTCCTGGGCCTACAGTTGTCCGCCTCGCAGTGGGGAAATGCCATCGCAGCGGAGGCCCGTCCGCGGTCAGGACCCGCCTATGCCAGTGGTCAGCGGACCCTCCGGGATGCTGACGAGATCGCCCGTAGCATCCTGGGCCTCTAGGCCGTTGGGGTTGCGCGGCCTGCCAGCCTTCGTTACTGTGTGAGCTGCATCACCGGATAGGGTGGTGCACGCTTATGATCTGCGGCGGGAGAGTCCTGCCGGTACATTTCGACAGGCGCCGTAGGAGCAAACCCTCCCCAGGAATCTCTCAGGCCCATGTACCGCCGCGGTTAGGCAACTCTGGAAAGCAGTCCGACAACCGGGCTCACCGAAGGTGCAAGCAGGCCCATGCCTGCGGAAACTCTCAGGTCTACCTACAGAGCGGGGAGGAACCCGAATCAATGTGGCACCTTGTGCCGCCTGAACGACGGAGTTCCTTTGACGATTCATCCTCCCACTGGCGCCGAATCACCCCATCTCGAGCGCCAGCTCAGCAACCGCCACATCCAGCTCATCGCCATCGGCGGAGCAATTGGCACCGGCCTCTTCATGGGCTCGGGCAAAACCATATCCGCGGCCGGCCCATCCGTCATCTTCGTGTACATGATCATCGGCTTCATGCTGTTCTTCGTCATGCGGGCCATGGGCGAACTGCTGCTAAGCAACCTGAATTACAAATCCTTCAGCGACTTCGCAGCAGACCTCCTGGGCCCCTGGGCCGGGTTCTTCACCGGCTGGACCTACTGGTTCTGCTGGGTCATCACCGGCATCGCAGATGTGATCGCCATCGCCGGATATTCGCAGGAACTATGGCCCTCCCTTCCCCTGTGGGTACCGGGCCTGATCACCATCGGGATCCTCCTGCTCCTGAACCTGGCAACCGTCAAAGCCTTCGGTGAGACCGAATTCTGGTTCGCACTCATCAAGATCGTGGCCATCGCAGCGCTCATTATCGTGGGCCTGTTCATGATCTTCAGTGGATTCCAGTCCGATGCCGGCCCGGCCAGCTTCACCAACCTGTGGAGCCACGGCGGTTTCTTCCCGAACGAGTCCATGGGCTCCGTGGCTGGTTTCCAGATCGCGGTGTTCGCGTTCGTAGGCATCGAACTGGTGGGCACCACCGCCGCTGAAGCCAAGGACCCGGAGAAGAACCTCCCCAAGGCCATCAACTCCATCCCCATCCGTGTGCTTCTCTTCTACGTGGGTGCGCTCATCATCCTCATGTCCGTCACGCCCTGGACCCAGTTCGCCGCCGGCCACAGCCCCTTTATTGCCATGTTCTCCCTGGCCGGCCTCGGCGCAGCAGCCACCATCGTGAACCTGGTGGTGTTGACGTCAGCCATGTCCTCGGCCAACTCGGGCATCTACTCCACCTCGCGCATGGTGTTCGGGCTCGCGCAGGAGGGTGACGCGCCCAAGGTGTTCGGTGCCCTCTCCGGACGCAAAGTACCCCGCAACGCACTGTTCCTCTCGTGCGTCCTGCTGCTGTCCGGCGTCGTACTGATGTATGCCGGCCAGGACGTTGGCAAGGCGTTCGACATGGTGACCACCGTGTCCGCGGTCTGCTTTGTGTTCGTCTGGTCGATCATCCTGGCAAGCTACCTGGCCTTCCGGAAGCGCAGGCCGCACCTGCACGACGCATCGGCGTTCAAGATGCCAGGTGGCGTGGCGATGGTGTGGGTGGTGTTCGCGTTCTTCGCTTTCGTGCTGTGGGCGCTGACCACCCAGCCTGACACCCTGCTTGCTTTGCTTGCCACGCCCCTATGGTTCGTCATCCTGGGCGTCGCATGGTTCTTGATCCGGCGCCGTCCAACACACCTGGCCCGTTATGCGGCGTTCCAGGCGGAGCTGCAGCGCGATGCCGAGCGCGTCCGGGAGCCGGAACCGGCGAACAAGTAACTCCGCATAACAAAACCGGGCCCCTCACGAGGAAAATCGTGAGGGGCCCGGCCTTCATTCGTCACTCGAGGAGGTGCTTAGCCCCTCAAGCACTTCTGGTACTCCAACCAGGCGAAGGCATACCGCAGCCAGCCCACGATGTCATACCACTTGGACGGCTTGGTGGGCGGGGTGCACTGTGGCGGTTGAGGCCCGCTGTCGGCAATTTTCACCAGCGCCTTGACCACAGTTCCACTTTCGACGGCGGTCAGTACCAGGGTGCCTGTGCCTGCGGCCGCCGCTGCGGGAACCTTGAGGTTCACCGTGGCCGCACCCGCTGTAACAGGAACATCGCCGAGCACCACGGCGGCACCCTTGGCGTCAGTGAAGACGGCCTTGAGTGTGGCGTTTGCCGGGCTGCCGATCGAGGTGAGGTCCAGCTTGGAGACAGCCAGGCTGATCGGCGATCCGGCCTTTACCTCGGCTGCCGTGGAATTGGCCACGGCAACCGAACGGCGTGCGAAGTCCGGGGACACAGGCTTGTGTTCGCGCAGGTACTTGATCCACGCATCCCGGTCAACCAGTCCGGTGTCCTTCGTGTTGCTGCCTTCCTTGAACACCCGGAAGTTGTCACCGCCGGTTGCCAGGAAGCTGAAGGTGCCAAGCCGGTACTGCTTTGCGGGGTCGATCACAGTTCCGTTGACCCAGATGCCGGTGATGCGGTCACCTGCGGGGCGGGCGGCGTCGTAGGTGTAGTTGACGTTCTTGGACAGCCCAAGCTGCTGGTACGGACGGCTGGGGACGGTGCCATCAGGGTTGGTCTGCCACTGCTGCTCCAGGAGAGTCTTGAACTGTGCGCCGGTGAGGGACGTGGTCCACAGGTTGTTCACGAATGGCAGGACCGCGTTGGCTTCGGCGTACGTGATGATTCCGTCGGGTGCATAGTACAGCTCGTTACGCAGTCCACCCGGGTTCACGACGCCGATCTCCGCCGCACCGAGTTCCGGCGCCTTGAGCGTGTCCACCAACGAGTCTGCCACTAGGTTTCCAAGCGTCGATTCGCTCGCGCGGTCATCGCGCTTCGGGGCTCCGCCGGCGGGGTCCGGAGTGAAGGCCGTGGTGATATCAGCGGTCACCGCGCCCACCGCCTGGTTGCCGATTTCAGCAGCCTGGGCAAGGGCCTTTTCCACGATCGCCTTCACGGCAGCCACCCGCGGGTAGGCGGCAACGAGGCTGTCAGCCGTGTCCGTTGTGCGGTCCACGACTGCTGCCTTGTAGGCCGTAACGGACTTGGTTGCGGTATCCACGGTCAGCGTCACGCTGCCCACGTTTTCGCCGTAGTTGCCGGTCTGCACAATCGGCCGGGTCTTGCCTGTAGCTTGTCCGTTGACGTCCAGGACCGGAGCATCCCAGGCGTATTCCTTGTGCGTGTGGCCGGTGAAGATGGCTGCCACGTCGGGGCTGGTTTCGTTGACCAGTTTGGCGAAGGGTCCGCCTGCGGCCACCTCTTGCTCAAGGGTGGCCCCTTCGGGCGTTCCTGAAGCAGCGCCGTCGTGGTTCTCCACGATGATGAGGTCTGCCAGGTTGTCAGCCTTGATCTTCGCGGCCACGCGGTTGATGGCCTCCACCGGGTCTCCAAACTCGAGGTCGGTGATTCCCGCAGGGGTCACCAGGGACGGGACTTCCTGCGTGACAGTGCCGATCACGGCCACCCGCATTCCATTCATGTCCAGGACTTTGTACTCCGGAAGGACCGGAGTGGTGGTTCCCTTCTGGTAGACGTTCGCGCCCAGGTACGCGAACTTTGCGTTGGTACCTCCGGCAACGACGCGGTCGCGCAAATCCTGCCATCCGCCGTCGAACTCGTGGTTGCCCACGGCGGAAGCCTGCAGCTCCAGCGCGTTCAGGACGTCAATGGTGGGCTGGTCCTTCGCCACGGAGGAGGCGAACAGGGATGCGCCGATGTTGTCACCTGCGGAAATAAACGCCGTTGCGCCCGGTGCTGCGGCCGCGCGGAGCTTCTCCACGGTGCCCGCGAAGAGCACGGTGTTGGAGTCGATGCGGCCGTGGAAATCGTTGATGCCCAGGAACTGCAGGTCGACAGTGGCCGGTGCCTCGGGAGCCAGGTTCAGGCCAACCACAACGGGGTCGTGGTCACTGGCCCGGAACTCGTCCCCAGCATAGTAGTTGGTCACATTGTTGTTATACCTGCTGTATTCGAGCGCCACGGATTCAACCGAGTTGATGTTCCAGATGTCGGTTCCTGTGACCTTTCCAGCCGCCGAAGGCGAGGCCAGAATGTGGTCCAGCGATCCCACCATGCCGCCGAACAGATACGAGTGTTTGCCCGTGCCGGCCTCAAGGTCGGTGTACCCCGCGCCCGTGAGGACGTTGATGGGATCTTCCTTGGCGTAGGCGTTGAAGTCGCCGATCAGGAAGACCTTGTCCGTTCCCTTGGACGTCTGGAGGTCCTTGGAGAACTGGAGCAGGGATTCGGCCTGCTTGGTCCGGGCGATGTTGGACGCGCCCTGGCCTTTGTCGGTGTCCTCCGGAGTGGCCGCAGAGCCCTTGGACTTGAAGTGGTTCACGATCGCGATGAACTTCTTGTCATCGGCCGCCCCGGCAGGCTTGAATACCTGTGCCAAGGGCTTGCGGGCGCTTGCGAAGGCCACGGTGTCGTTGTGGATGATGGACTCGCCCACGGGCTCGGCCGCAGCTTTCTTGAAGATGAACGCGGTGCGGATCATGTCTTCGTCGCTCAGCGGGGGAGCGTTGGCGGGAGTGCGCACGTAGTCCCACACGCCAGGCGTCTTCACGTTGAGCGCGTCAACCAGCTTGGACAGGGCATCATCCCGGTTCTTGCCGAACTGTGCCGAGTTCTCGATCTCTTCGAGGGATACGACGTCGGCTCCGGACTTGTTGATGGCCGCTACGATCTTGGCTTGCTGGCGTTCGAAGTTCTCCGCGTTGGCGGCACCGCGGGCGTTGCAGCCTTCCTTGACCGTGATCGGGTTGCCGTCGCGGTCGGTGTAGAAGACGCAGCCGCTCAGTTGGTCACCTGTGGTGGGGAAGTAGTTGAGCACGTTGAAGGAAGCGAGCTTGAGGCTTCCCCCGACATTTGCCGGGCCGTCGGGCCGGGTGGTGGTGAACGACGCCGGCTGGACGGAATCCGCGTTGGCGGGGGTCAGTGCGGTCAATGGCTGGAATTTCCAGGAGTTGTTGCCGTACCCCAGGATCACGTCCGTGCGGAACGTCGCTGACGATCCCACACGTACGGGATCCGACGTCGTCAAGTAAGGCAGCTGCAGGGCCTTCGTGGTGGCGTCTTTGAGGAAGTTCGTCGAGGCGCCGTCGTCAAGCTTGATGCCCCGAAGCGCGTTGTCCGCAACCACCGCGGCGTACTCGGGCGAGCCGTAGCTGGCCACCGCCGTCGGCTGTACCAAGGGGGACGTACCGGCGGCGAGGCCGATCTCGCCGTACTGGTTCAGGGAGTAGTTGTCCGTCACCGTGAAATCGCCTTGCGGCGCGACGAGCATGCCCTCCAGGCTTTCGCGGGCGGCGTCATTGGCGGGCAAAGCGAACGGAGTGGATTTGACCTCGGGTGCTGCCTCGGTGAGCTTCCTGAGCCCGGCGGCCTCGACGGTGAGCTGGGTCTGGTTGGCGAACTCGCTGACTGCGCCGGTGAGTTCCAGGTAGTCGCCCGGCTGGACCGCTGCCGCCGTCGTGGGTGAATAGACGAACAAAGCGTCCGACGCCGTCCTTGCCGCCCCGCCGTTGTCGCCTCCGGTTCCGGGCGTTTGGACGTAGTAGCCGTTGAATCCGCCGGTTGCGTAGACCGCGGTGACCTTGCCGCGCGTCGTCACGGTGCTGCCCACCAGAGGGCTGGCCGCCCCGGGACCCTGGATCTCGGCGATGCTCTTTACGCCGGGTTGCGGCTCAGGATCGGTGGGCGGGGTACCGCCGCCGTTTGACGCGGTGGGAGTGACGGATGCGCTGAGCGTGAAATCGGCGGCGTTGGAGTCTGTGTCCACGCCGTTGGTCCGGTTCAGGCTCTTGACGTCCGCGTTGCTGGTTGGTGCCGTGGCTGCGGCCGTTTCGAACGTGTTGGACGGTCCGTAGCCCAGAAGGTCGGCAACGGCTGGGTTCCCGGTGACCGAGCCGGCAGGAAGCGGCGAGACGGCAGTGCTCTGCTTGGCCAGGACAAGTGTTCCTGTGGTGCCACTTGGGTTCAGGGTGCCAGTTGCCTGCACGTCCGGAGCGGGGAGGGCGGGGGCGGTGGAGCTGCCATTGTTGGTGGCTCCCTGAACGAGGTAGTAACCCTTGGCCGGGATGCTCCCGGTCAGGGGAGTGATGCCCGAGGGGGCGGTTGTGGCGGTGGCAGACCTGTACTGCAGGGACCACCCTGCCAGGCTGACGGGAGCGTCCGAGGAGTTGTAGAGCTCCACGAACTTGTTCCTGAAGGCCGCACCTGTGCTGCCGCCGCTCAGGTAGGCCTCATTGATCACCACCGGCGAGGTGCCTTTGGTTACGGTCGGATCGTCCGCCGCGAAAGCGGGTGCCGCCGTCAGCGGGGCTGCGAGCAACCCTGCTGACAGGACTGTTCCCGCTGCTAATTTCCAATGTTGTTGGTGCATCCGCTCTAACTTTCATTAGGGAGCCCTGTGGGGCCCTGTGGACGACGCCCACCCTCTTGTGGAGTGGGCGATGTTCCGGAAGTTACTCCCGGGTAAAGCTGCCTCGGACATAGCTGAACACGAACGGATGAATGGGAAGTGGCTCCGCGGTGGCCGGAAGGTTCCCCCGGCCACCGCGGTTCCTACTTGGCGGCGCCCTTCAGGGTGCCGGTGGTAGCGGCCCCTGCAGCGGCACCGATCAGGCACACGATCTCGCGGTCGCCGGTCTTCCAGGAATCGCTGGTGGGGTGGAGGAAGGTCACGTCCAATGTGGACTCTTCAAAGGGGACGCCGACGAACGAGGGGAACTGTGCGCCACAGAACTCTTCTGCCTTGTTTCCCACTTCGGTGGTCCCGGGGAACGTGGAAGTGTCCAGCTTGGTGACAGCGTAGGCCTCGAGGTCGTGGCTCTGATCGCAGGGAATGATGGTGACGTCCACAACTTCCTCGGTATCAGGGTTGGCGATGCAGTCACCCAGTTTCACTTTGAAGGCGTCAGCTTTGGACGATTCCGTCGGTTTGCCGGATTCGTCACGCTTGGCGTCGCCGCTGCTGATCAGCGAACATCCCGCCAGCGCGAGCGATGCCATGGTCAGCACGGCAGCAGCCCTGAGGGTCTTTGAAAGGTGGAGCATTATGGTCCTCATTCCAGGAGGAACACAGGATTCCCATGGAACGACCTGTGGTCAGCGATGAGGGACCCAACAAGGTATTCCCACGCCGGTCGATCCCCCAAGGCCGACGATGAGAGGCCCCGGCCGGCTGCCCCTGGGTAGGAGGCAGGCCGGCCGGACCCGAATTTTCATAGTCTAGGACGTTTGGCCCAGGTCCTGGATCACTTTAAAGACGGCACCGGTGGGATCGGACAATGTCGCCAAGCGGCCGAAGGGTGTGTCCTCGGCGGGTTGCAGGATGGTGGCCCCCAGCGCAGTGGCCTGCTCAACGGTGGCATCAGTGTCCGCAACCGCGAAGTAGACGCTCCACATGGAGGGGACCTGCTCGGGGAGGAAACCGGACGCGTCCATGATGCCGGCCTTGGCATTGTCTCCGGAGCCGAGGGTGGTGTAACGGAACTCCGGAGTGTCGCTCATGACGTCCGTTTCCCAACCGAACACCTTCTGGTAGAAGGCGACGGCCGAGTCATAATCCTTGGACAGAAGCTCATGCCACGCGGGAGCACCTGCCTCCGCCGCAACCTCATAGCCCTTCATCCCGCCGAACTGCCAGGCGCCGATCGAGGCACCGGAGGAGTCGCCGTACATGGCCATGCTGCCCTGCTCAGGAACCTCCATCGGTTCCAGGTACACCTGGCCACCGTTGGCAGCCGCCGCCTCCGTTGTCGCCTTGATGTCGTCGGTCCGGAGGTAGGTGGACCAGAGGTCCGGCATGGCCCCCATGTCCTCCTGCTTCTGCATGATCCCCGCAACCATCCGGCCGTCCTTGGCCGCCGTGATGTAGCCGCCGTACTTCTCCTGGTCACCGGTCTGGTAGGTCCAGCCGAAGAGCGCGCCGTAGAACTCCTTGGCTTTCTCGGTGTCGGAGGTCATCAGGTCGATCCAGCAAGGTGCGCCCGGAGTGATGTCAGGGGTTGGCATAAGTGATGCTCCTGTGTGTTGTTCCGCCGCAAATCCACGGCTGATGTCGATGGTGTGGAGACAGTCAGAACACTATGCCGGGGGTCTGACAGTTTCAATGATTTTCCGGATGCCAGGTCTCAGATCGGGGTTGGACGGGCTGTTTGCCGGAACAAAAATGCCCCGGGTTCAAGAACCCGGGGCATTCAGTGGCGGAAGGTAAGGGATTTGAACCCTTGGTACGGGGTTACCGCACACTGGTTTTCAAGACCAGCTCCTTAGGCCGCTCGGACAACCTTCCTCGCCTAGTAGTGTTTCATAGGGAGTTGCCTGTTCCAAAACATCACGTCCTCCAGTCCTGTCCAGGGACCGCGGACAAGCAAGAAACCGGGAGTTCGTCATGAAAGCCGTCTACATCGCAGAGCCGGGCGGGCCCGAAGTCCTCGAGGTCCGCGAGGTGCCCTCTCCGGTGCCTGGCCACGGCGAGGTGCTGATCGACGTCGTGGCTGCGGGCCTGAACCGTGCCGACGTCCAGCAGCGCCGCGGCTTCTACCCGCCACCGCCGGGAGCTTCGGACATTCCCGGGCTGGAAGTTTCCGGCCGTATCGCGGCATTCGGCCCGGGCGTCACCAAGGCCTTCTCGGTGGGTGACAAGGTTGTGGCATTGCTGTCCGGCGGCGGCTACGCCCAGCAGGTGGCTGTACCGGCCGAACAGGTACTCCGCGTTCCCGACGGCGTGGACCTGATCACCGCCGCGGCGCTGCCGGAAGTGGCTGCCACCGTGTATTCCAACCTGATCATGACGGCACAACTCCAACAGGGTGAGACTGTGCTCATCCATGGGGCCACCGGTGGCATCGGCACCGTGGCCATCCAGTTGGCCAAAGCGTACGGCGCCACGGTGGCCGCAACAGCCGGCACGGACGAGAAAGTCGGCACAGCCAAGGCATTCCTCGGGGCCGACATCGCCATCAACTACACAGAAGAGGACTTCGTCGAAAGCCTCAAGGCACAAAACGGCGGCAAAGGCGCAGACGTGATCCTCGACGTCGTGGGTGCCAAGTACCTCCAGCAGAACGTCGATGCGCTCGCCGAGTACGGCAGGCTCATCATCATCGGACTGCAGGGCGGCACCAAGGCGGAGATCAACCTGGGGCAGCTCCTGAGCAAGCGCGCCGCCGTGATCGGCACAGCCCTCCGTCCGCGTTCGGTTGCCGAGAAGGGCATCATCATGACGGCGGTGCGCGAATCGGTGTGGCCCATGATCGCCGACGGCCGCATCAACCCGCTCGTCGCCAAATCATTCCCGTTGGACCAGGTCCAGGAGGCTCACCGGTACTTTGATTCGGGGGAGCACGTGGGCAAGGTTCTGTTGCTTCTCTGAACACCCGCCGCGCGCAGCAAGGAGCCTTATGTCCATCCGGCACAGCCTGCTGGCCCTGCTCCAGGACCAGCCCAAGTACGGCTATGAGTTGCGCGTCGAGTTCGAAGACCGGACCGGGGCCGCCTGGCCGCTGAACATCGGCCAGGTCTACACCACCCTGGATCGGCTGGAGCGCGACGGCTTGGTAACCAAGGACGGCGACGACGGCGGCGGGCACGTCGTCTACAGCATCACTGACGCCGGGGTTGAGGAAGTCGCGGCCTGGTTTTCGGGTGCTGTGGAGCGTGGGAATCCGCCACGGAACGAGATCGCCATCAAACTCGCGCTCGCAGTAACCATGCCGGGTGTGGACGCAGCTGCCGTGATCCAGTCCCAGCGTGAGGTTTCGGTCAGAGCCCTGCAGGAACACACACAGGCCCGAAAAGCGGTCTCGGCCAACCAACGCTCAGCCGACACCGCATTTTTGCTGGTGCTCGATTCCCTGGTGTTCCAGGCAGAAGCCGAAGTCCGGTGGCTGGACTTGTGTGAAGCGCGCATGGTGCAAAGCCTGGGCAAGGGCGGTCCGGCCAGCGCCGGAACCAGCTAGCCTACCGTTCGTCGCACCGAACATACCGTTCAACGCAGCCGAGCCTCGCTATGGTGAGTTCGGCCATTCCGTGGGGTACCTCCTTGCTAGCTTGCCCGTGACGTATGTCCGAGCCAAGGCAGCGCAGCAGTTCTCAAGGAGGAGATATGGGCAAGATTCCTGACCAGACCGGACTCAATGATGGGCTTGATCCGGCCTTGCCCGCACCTGCCGTGGACGATTCGGTCCGCGAAGCCGAGGAACGCAACTGGACGCCGGCCAAGATCGGTTTGTGGGTGGCGATTTCCTTGCTGGGAGCCGTTGCGTGGTTCATGCTCGCCTTGGTTCGCGGCGAGACGGTGAACGCAATTTGGTTCGTTTTCGCTGCGGTCTGCACCTACCTGATCGGGTACAGGTTCTATTCGAGGGTCATCGAGCGTTATCTTCTGAAGCCCAATGACCGCCGGGCAACTCCGGCGGAGTACAAGGCCGACGGCAAGGACTACGTCCGCACGGACCGCAATGTGCTCTTCGGGCACCACTTCGCGGCCATTGCTGGTGCCGGGCCGCTGGTGGGACCGGTTATTGCGGCCCAGATGGGCTACCTCCCCGGCACTATCTGGATCATCATCGGCGTCGTTCTAGCCGGTGCCGTCCAGGACTATCTGGTGATGTTCTTCTCGATGCGCCGGGGCGGCCGGTCGCTGGGCCAGATGGCCCGTGAGGAGCTGGGGGTAATAGGCGGTACCGCGGCACTGATCGCCACGTTGCTCATCATGATCATCATTGTGGCCATCCTCGCGCTGGTGGTGGTCAACGCCCTGGGCGAGAGCCCGTGGGGCGTGTTCTCCGTGGGCATGACCATCCCCATTGCGTTGTTCATGGGTGCCTACTTGCGATTCATCCGGCCCGGCAAGGTCATGGAAGTGTCCATCATCGGTTTCGTGCTGCTCATGGCCGCCATCATCGGCGGCGGCGCGGTGGCCGGTACCGAATGGGGTGCGGCGTTCTTCCACCTGGACAAAGTGACCATCGCGTGGGGCCTGATCATCTACGGCTTCATTGCCGCGATCCTGCCGGTATGGCTGCTTCTGGCGCCGCGCGACTACCTTTCCACGTTCATGAAGATCGGCGTCATCGTGATGCTTGCCCTCGCCATCATTGTGGTGCGGCCAGAGATCACCGTCCCGGCGTTCAGCGAGTTCGCAGGCCGGGAAAACGGTCCGGTCTTCTCGGGTGCCCTGTTCCCGTTCCTGTTCGTGACCATCGCCTGTGGTGCCTTGTCCGGGTTCCACGCCCTCATTTCCTCGGGGACCACTCCCAAGCTGATCGAGAAGGAACGCCAGACCCGTTTCATCGGTTACGGCGGAATGCTGATGGAGTCCTTCGTGGCCATCACGGCGCTGGTCGCGGCGATCTCGATCGATCGTGGCATCTACTTCGCCATGAACGCACCCCTTGCCCTGACCGGTGGCACCGCGGAATCTGCCGCTACCTGGGTCAACAGCCTGGGCCTTGCCAACGTGAACATCACCCCGGATGTCCTGGCGCAAACTGCCAAGGACGTGGGGGAGGAAAGCATCATCTCGCGCTCCGGCGGTGCCCCGACACTGGCTGTTGGCCTGGCACACATCATGCAGCAGTTCATCGGCGGTCCCGCCATGATGGCGTTCTGGTACCACTTCGCCATCATGTTCGAGGCCCTGTTCATCCTCACTGCCGTTGACGCCGGTACCCGTGTTGCCCGGTTCATGCTGCAGGATTCCATCGGCAACTTCGTTCCCAAGTTCAAGGAAGCCTCATGGCGGCCCGGTGCGTGGCTGTGCACCGCCATCATGGTCGCAGCCTGGGGTGCAGTACTCCTGATGGGTGTGACTGATCCCCTCGGCGGCATCAACACACTCTTCCCGCTGTTTGGTATCGCCAACCAGCTCCTGGCGGCTATCGCCCTGGCCGTCTGCATGGCCATCGTCGCCAAGCGGGGGACCTTCAAGTGGCTGTGGATAGTGGCCGTCCCGTTGGCCTTTGCCGCCGTCGTCACCATAACGGCCAGTTTCCACAAGATCTTTTCGCCCGTCCCGGCAGTGGGCTACTTCGCCAACAACCAGGCGTTCTCCAAGGCCTTGGCTGATGGCAAGACGGAGTTCGGTACTGCCAAGACGGTGGTGGCCATGGAAGCCGTGGTCCGTAATACAGCGATCCAGGGCTGGTTGTCAGTGATCTTCGTGGCCTTGAGCATCATCGTGATCCTCACGGCAGTGATCGCCACGATCAAGGCCATCCGGGCCGGTGGGGGACAGGACCATGAGGATCCCGCGGTGCCGTCCAAGGTATTTGCTCCGGCCGGGCTCGTTCCAACATCGGCCGAGAAGGCACTGCTCGCCGAATGGAACGCACTGCCCGCACACAAGCGCACCGAGAAGGCCGGGCACCACTGATGAAGGCCGTCACCAAGGGTTTTCGGAGCTTCGCGGCCTACATGGGCTCGCTCATGGGTGCTGATGCGTACGCGAAATACCTTGAGCACTTCGCCACCTGCGGCCACGCCGGTCCCGCCATGACAGAACGGGAGTTCTGGCGGGACCGGATGGACCGCCAGGACAGCAATCCCCAGGGCCGTTGCTGTTGACGTGCAGTTTCGCTACGAACGAAGTCCAAAATCCGGTTGTGGCCAGAGGTTCACAGGAACCACATGAGAGTATGAACGAATGAGCGATCTGAACGACATTCAGCCCACGGATGAGGCTTCGGACGACACCCCCGTGGAAGGAACCACGCTGGACGGTGACACGGCGACGCCCGATGCCCGCCAAAACCTGGAAGGAGAGGCCGCGAAGGAGGCCAAACCCAAGGGTGGCAGCCTTCAGGAACTCGTGGACGAACCGGCCAAAGTCATGCGGATCGGCACGATGATCCGGCAGCTTCTCGAAGAAGTGAAGAGTGCCCCTCTGGACGACGCTGCCCGTGGCCGCCTCGCAGAGATTCACGAGAGGTCCATCAAGGAACTCGAAGACGGGTTGGCGCCTGAGCTCATCGAAGAACTGGAACGCATCAGCCTGCCTTTCCCCGAGGACAAGGCCCCTTCCGATGCCGAGCTTCGTATTGCCCAAGCCCAGCTCGTGGGATGGCTGGAAGGGCTGTTCCACGGGATCCAAGCCGCAATCGCCGCCCAGCAGGCCGCCAAGGAACACGCTGCAGCCCAAATGCAGCTCCGGCAGCTTCCCCCGGGAACGGTTATCGCCCCGGGCATTGTGATCGGTGAGAACGGGCAACCCCAACGGGCTGCCGCCCCGGGTGGTCCTGGTGTTCCCGGTGGCGCCGCCACCGGCCGCCCGGAAGACCCCGACCATGGCCCGGGCCAGTACCTCTGAGTTCGCAGGTGGGTTTCTTTGGGGCCGTCCGGCAAGGGCGGAAGGATGATCTGGAGCTCGGCAAGGGCTTGTGGCGCCGTGCCCACGACCGTTTCCATCGTGGGTTGGACCGGTACCACCAGGTCCTCGAAGGCGTCGACGACGAGGAGCTCTACAACGAGCTCGTTGAGATCGCCAACGAGTTGGCGGAGTTGTCGCCCCGGGTCCGGAGCATCTGCGCAGAGGCCCAGAGGCGCTCGCCCAGCGATGGGCTGGACGTCCCAGGAGGACTAGCCGGCGTCCACAGGGCGCTGTCGAAGGCAGGAAACTCGTTGGCAACCACTGCCGAAGCCGCAGCAATGCTGCGGTTGGCCGTTGGCCCGGTTCCTGTTGGCGCCTTGTCCGTGAGGCGTCGTGCGGAGTCCGTCTTCGAGCAGGTCTCCGACGCTGAGCGCCAGCTGAATCCTGAGTGACAGCGGGAATAAGAGAGGCGTGCGCAACTACAAGCGTGCGCCTTTATTCCTTGTGTGCAAGAAGTTAAGCGGATAGCTGATCTTTGTAATATTTGGTGCTTTAAGCAACTTCCTGCTGGCAGGATGGCAGACATGACTTCGTCACCAGAACTTACTTTCAACGACGGCAACACCATCCCCCAGCTCGGCTACGGGGTGTGGCAGGTTGAAGACGATGTAGCCGAAAAGGTGGTGCGCCAGGCTTTCGACGCCGGGTTCCGCCACATCGATACCGCCAAGATCTATGGCAACGAGGCCGGCGTCGGCCGCGCCATTGCGTCCTCGGGCCTCTCCGCAGAGGAAATCTTCATCACCACCAAGCTGTGGAACGCGGACCAGGGTTACGAGTCCACGCTCGAGGCCTTCGAGAAGTCGCTTGACCGCCTTGGCCTGGAAACCCTGGACCTCTACCTGATCCACTGGCAGCAGCCAAAGCAGGAGAAGTACGTCGATACCTGGAAGGCCCTCATCGAGCTGAAGAAGCGCGGCCGGGTCAAGTCCATCGGTGTTTCCAACTTCACCAAGGAAGGCCTGCAGCACATCATCGATGAGACCGGCGTTGTACCGGCCATCAACCAGGTTGAACTGCACCCCTTCTTCAACCAGGCCGAACTGCGTGAGTTCAATGCCTCAAAGGGCATCCTCACCCAGGCTTGGTCCCCGCTGGGCCAGGGAGGCGAGCTGCTGGAGAGCGCAACGATCGCCGAGATCGCCGCCAAGCACGGCGCCACCCCTGCCCAGGTTGTCATCGCCTGGCACCTGGCCATCGGCAACGTCGTGATCCCCAAGTCGGTCACCGAGTCCCGCATCCAGGAGAACTTCGCCGCGCTTGACGTCACGCTGGACGCCACCGACGTCGAGGCCATCAACGGCCTGGACCGCGGTGCTGAAGGCCGCATCGGCCCGGACCCGGCAGTCTCCGACTTCGCTTAAGCCCCAGGTTATAAGCAGGTGCCCCGCTCCCTCATGGGTGCGGGGCACCTGCCGTTAACACCCGACGCATTGGAAGCGTCAGGCTCACCTGCGCTTCCGCAGTCCGCGGAATACGACGACGGCGAGGCCACCCGCCGCCAGCGCCCAGGGGGCTCCGACGATGATCGGATCCATCCACTGGTGGCTGAGATCGACGCGCTTTTGCCCCTTCCGGGAGCGGATCCCTCCGCGGGAGAACTCGCTGAGCACTCCTGTTTCGGTGATGGGGTTGTCCGGGCGCAGGGTGGCGAACGAGCGGAGGTGGTGCTCCCAGGCGTCCACTCTGTCTGCCGCTACCAGCAGCAGCCAGTGGGCGGCCCGGCCCTCACTGTACTTGTAGGCGTACTTGCGGATGGCGCCTGAGACCCCGGCCGGAGGAGTGGAGGTTCCAAAGACGGGAGGCAGGAAGGCATGTTCCACCGACCGTTCCCTGGGCCACTTCTCTGGCTGGCGTTCCGGGAAGTCCCAGCGAGCGCCCGTTTCGATGCCTGGTTGTTCGCGGGGGTAGGCAGGGCGGTCGGCTGGGTCGAGGTCGGCGCCCCATCCCGGGATCCGGGCCCGCAAAGCCTCCGCAGACTCCCTTTTGGCAGTCTTCTCGGCGACATAAGGTGTGGCTGTTTCAGTCAAGGTGTGCTCCCTTCAGGACTGGCCGGTGATGACGAGCGGCTTGATCATGTTGTCCAGCTTGGCGGAGAACATGTGGTAGCCCTCGGCGATATGTTCAAGCGGAATCCGGTGTGTGACAATGTCGCTTGGTTTCAGGTAACCGTTCCGGATGTGCTCGAAGAGCCGCGGCCATTGGCGCTTGACCGGGCATTGGTTCATGCGCAGTGTCAGGCCCTTGTTCATGGCGTCGCCAAACTTCACGGCGCTGAAAATCGGACCATAAGCACCCACCACCGACACCGTGCCGCCTTTACGGACGGAGTCGATGGCCCAGTTCAGCGCGATGGGGGAGCCGCCCTGCAGCTTGAATTTGCTGCTGGTGACGTGCTGGAGGAAGTTACCGTCCGCTTCGGCGCCGACAGCGTCAATAACGACGTCGGCCCCCAGGTAGTCGGTCTCCTTCTTGAGATGCACCACAATGTCGCCGTACTCGGCAAAGTTGTACGTCTCGGCGTGCGCGAAGCTGCGTGCTTTCTCCAGCCTGTACTCCAGGTGGTCAATAACGATCACCCGACCAGCGCCCATCAGCCAGGCTGACTTGGCTGCAAAGAGTCCCACAGGGCCCGCGCCGAACACCACCACGGTATCGCCTTCCACGATGTCTCCCAGCTGGGCGCCGAAGTACCCGGTGGGCAGGGCGTCGGTGAGCAGCACCGCGTCCTCTTCCTCCATCCAGTCGGGGATCTTCGAAGGCCCCACGTCCGCGAACGGAACGCGGACGAATTCGGCCTGGCCGCCGTCGTAACCACCGCAGGTGTGTGAGTAGCCGTAAATGCCGCCCACCGCCGTCGCGTTCGGATTGACGTTGTGGCAGTTCGAGTACAGGCCGCGGGAGCAGAAGTAGCAGGAACCGCAGTAGACGTTGAACGGCACCATGACGCGGTCGCCCACCGCCAGGTTCTGCACGGAAGAGCCCACCTCGTGGACTGTGCCCACGAACTCGTGCCCAAATGTCATGCCGACCCGTGTGTCCGGCATCATCCCGTGGTACAGGTGCAAATCGGAGCCGCAAATGGCGCCCGCGCTGACCTTGACGATCGCATCATTTGGATGCTCGATCTTGGGAATATCCTTCTCTTCGACCCTGACTTTGTAGGGGCCGCGATAAACCATTGCCTTCATCAGTACCCCGTCCTGTTTCTGGTTGGTTGTGGCATGGGAAGCTCCTTCTCAAACTCCGGCCGGGTGGAGGACTACCTTGGTCCAGCCGTCTTCGCGGTTGTCGAAGTTCCTGTAGCCGTCGGGGGCCTGGTCCAGCGTCAGCTCATGGCTGACCAGGAAGGACGGGCTGGCCTTTCCGCCGGCGATGAGGTCGCGCAGGGCCCGGTTGTATTTCTTGACCGGGCATTGTCCCGAACCCATGGTCTGTCCCTTGAACCAGTAGTTTCCGTAATCGAACGCGACTTGTCCCTGCTTCTCGAGCTCGTCGGGAGAACCTGGATCCTGTGGCAGGAACACGCCCACCACGCCCAGGCCGCCCACGAACCGGACGGAGTCGACGAGCCGGTTCAGGGTTTGGTTGGGATGTTCGTTGCCTTCGGGATCGTGGGCTTGGTAGCCAACGCATTCACAGCCCCTGTCCGCGCCGAATCCCATGGTCTGGTCTTTGACGAATTCGACGGGATCCACTTCCGCATCATTGACCGGAATGGCGCCGATCTGTTCGGCAAGTTTCAGGCGGTCGCTTTGGCGGTCGACGACCATGACTTTGCCGGCACCCTTGATGATGGCCGAGTAAGCTGCCATGAGTCCCACCGGTCCGGCGCCATAGATGACCACGGAATCCCCGGGATACACCCCGGCCATCTCCGTCGCATGCCATCCCGTGGGGAAAATATCGGCGACCATCACGTAGTCGAGTTCTTTCTCCTCGGCGTCCTCGCCCAGGCGCAGGCAGTTGAAATCGCCGTAGGGAACGCGCAGGTATTCCGCTTGGCCGCCCTGGTATGGCCCCATGTCCGCAAAGCCATAGGCTGCGCCGGCGAGCTTTGGTTCGGGCTGCATCGTCAGGCAGTAGTTGGTGAAACCCCGTTCGCAGTTCTTACAGAACCCGCAGGCGATATTGAATGGCAGCACGACGCGTTCGCCCACCTTGACCTTGCTGACGGCGGGACCGACCTCGATCACCTCGCCGAGGTTCTCGTGCCCGAACGTACGCCCGGTTTCGAAGCTGGTGCGACCCTCGTACATGTGCAGGTCCGAGCCGCAAATATTGGTGGATGTGATCCTGACCAGGACATCCGCGGGATGCTCAATTTTTGCATCCGGTACGTCCTCGACACTGACATCGTTTGGTCCTTTGTAAACAACAGCCTTCATTTTTCCGCTCTTTTCTTCTGCCCATGCCGATTCGACCAAGTCATCGTGGGTTCCGGGGGCACGCGCTCAGAAGGCTGCGGGGCCGGGACCGGAATGGTGGCGCGAGTGATCACGCAAAGACGCGTGGTGAATCAGTGAGGAAATGGGGAAACAAGGATTGTGGCCCTGCGTCCACCTGAAGGTTTGGAAGGGCCCAATGCTTTCAGCCGGCAAGCTGTCCGGGGAATGCCCAGCCGGTCCGTCCGCAAACGCGATACTGATTGAAGACCCAATACTAAGCACACTTATCATTGGTGTCGAGGGGTAGCCCTAAATGGGTCCAAGCCGGATGTGCCCACAAAAAAAGGAACCCCCGGAAATCACTGATTTCCGGGGGTTCCGTACCGAGCTTCCTATCAGAATCGAACTGATGACCTTTTCATTACGAGTGAAACGCTCTACCGACTGAGCTAAGGAAGCACCGCGTTCATCCCCGGTTTCCCGGGCGATCACGCAAGACATAACTGTAATAGAGGCACGGCGCCCGGGTCAAAACGAGCACAGGGGCCGCCGTTGCGGGGATGTTCACCCGGGCGTCGGGCCGGGTTCAGGCGGCCGTTTCCCGGTCGCCGGAAGCTGGGGAATCAACTGTTGCGGCGGTAGCCGCCACGCAGACAGCCGAAGGAGCCGCTCAATGACCGGGGACACACTGACCAGGGACGCCAACCACACACCGACCCGGCTGCGGCTGGCAGTCGTGGACATGGTGGGCACCACCATCACCGATGATGGCCGCGCTGAACGGGCCATGTCCCGGGCCCTGGTGCAACACGGCATCGAGCCAGGCAGCAGCCGGTTCGAAAGCATGCTCGGCTACGCCCGGGACACCATGGGGTTCTCCAAGATGGCCGTCTTCAGCCATCTCTTCGAGGACGGCGCGGTGGCGACGAGCGCCAACAAGGTTTTCGAACAGGCCTATGACGAAATGATTGCCGACGGCGGTGTCCGCGCCATCCCGGGTGCGGAGGATGCGATCTTGTGCATGCGCGAGTCCGGGATGCAGATCTGCCTGGCCACGGGCTTCGGGCGGCACACCCAGAACATGGTGCTCGAATCGTTGGGATGGATGGGCCTGGCCGACCTCAGCCTGTGCCCGGCCGATGCAGGACGCGGGCGGCCCTATCCGGACATGATCCTCACCGCGGTGCTCGCACTTGACCTTGATGACGTGCGGGAGGTCGCGGTGGTAGGTGATACCAGCTCGGACATGCTCTCGGGCGTCCGTTCGGGGGCGTCACTCATCGCCGGCGTGCTGACCGGCTCGCACTCAGAGGCGACTCTGCGCGCGGCCGGCGCGACCGCCGTCGTCGATTCCATCAAGCAGCTCCCGCTCCTGGTGGAGAAGCGCGAAGCCAGGCACCTCTAGCAGGTCAGACCGTCCTGCGGCAGCTTTCCGTCAACGAAATAGTCGTCGACGGCGGAGCTGACGCATGAATTCGAGCGACCGTAGGCGGTGTGCCCCTCGCCTTCCCACGTGACGAGGGAGGCGTTCTCAAGCTGTTTGCGCAGCGACTGGGCCCATTGCAGGGGAGTGGCGGGGTCGCCGGTGGTGCCTACCACCACGATGGGAGCATCGCCCGTGTACTTGACCGGTGCAGGGGTGCGGGTGTTGGCGTACGGCCAGTCCTTGCAGTTGACCCCACCGTAGGCAAAGAAGGAACCGAATGTGGGGGACTCCTGCAGGAGCCTGGCCTCCTCTGCGCGCATGCCGGCGGTGTCCATGACCATCGGGTAGTCGAGGCAGTTGATCGCCTGGAAGGCGAAGGCGGAGTTTGAGCTGTACGTCCCGTTGGGTTCGCGATCAGCCCCGAGGTCGGCAAGCCGCATCATTTGCGATACGTCGCCAGAGAAGGCGCTGTCCAGGGCCTGGGTAAGCGCCGGCCAGCTTTGGTCGTTGTAGAGCGGGAGGATGAGGCCGTTGACGAAGTCGTTTCCGGTCACCAGCCTGCCGTCCTTGGCGGTTTGCGGATTCTGGTCCACGGCGCTGATGAGGTCCCTGATTTCCTGCACGCCGTTGTCCACGGACCCGCTCATGGGGCACTGGTTCTGTTTCTGGCAGCTGGCTACGTAAGTATGGATGGCCTTTTCGAAAGCCCGGGCCTGGCCGGAGGTCAGTTCCTCGTTGCTGATTGAGGGGTCCACGGCACCGTCAAGGACCAAGTGGCCCACGTTGTCCGGGAAGAGCGAGGCGTAGGTTGAGCCGAGGAATGTGCCGTAGGAGAAGCCCAAGTAATTGAGCTTGGCGTCGTTCACCACTGCGCGGAGGATGTCCAGGTCCTTTGCCGCGCTGACGGTGTCGATGTGCCCCAGAACGGGGCCGGTCTGCTGGGCGCACTGCTCCGCGAAGGACTTGTTGAACGCTATCGCCGCGGCCAGCCCGTCATCGGTATCCTTCCGGAACACCTTCTCGCGGGCGGCATCCCGCTCGGCATCCGTCATGCACTTGACCGGTGCGGAATCCTTCACGCCGCGGGGGTCGAAGCCCACCACGTCATAGTTGGCCCGGAGTTTCTCCGTGAAATGCGTGGTGCCGGCGTCCTTGATGAAGTCCACGCCCGAGCCGCCGGGGCCGCCGGGGTTCACCAGGATGGAGCCCTTTTTGTTACCAGTGCTTGGCAGCTTGATTGCGGCGAGGGTGATCTCATCGGAGCCGGGCTGGGCGTAGTCCATGGGAACCCTGACCTTCCCGCATTGGAGGCCGTCCCCGCACGAGCTCCATTCCACAGCCTGCGAATAGAACTTCTCCAGGCCTTTGGGAGCAGAGGCCGCGACAGACGGATCCACCGTGCTGGTGGACGGCTTCGCCGTCGGTGCAGGCAGGAAAGGCACGGTGCAGGCGCTGAGGACCAGCATGGACGCCAAGGCAATACATGCTGCCGCGAACCTGCGGCCGCGGATTCCACGCTGTGCACCCCTCAGACGGGAAGCACCCGCAGAAAGCCGGGCAGGCCGGTCCCTTGAAGGGTTACCGGCGGGCCGGCGAGGTGCGGACGTCATGCGTTCTCCTATTGCTGGATAAGGCTGGTTGCCATGGACTCGACCGCCAACAGCGGTGCCACGTTGGTGGTGGTGATGCGGACACGGGCCTTGTTGATGGCATCCATCCTGGCCAGCGTGGTTTCTGGTGTTGACCGGCCGGCGTATTCTTCCAAATCGCCCCTCAGCTCAACGTTGACCAATTCGACGGCGTTCCCCAACTGGATGATCAGCACGTCCCGGTAGAAGGACAACAGATCGGTCAGTGTGCGGTCCAGGGAATCGGTGATGGAGCGCTTGGCACGCCGTTTCTGGTCGTCTTCAAGCTGCTTTACCTGACTGCGCATGGACGGCGGCAAGGTCCCGGACTCGGGGGCGCCCAGGCTCGCGAGGAGTGCGATTTTCTCGGCGGCGTCGCGTTCGTCGTTGGAGCTGTTGGCTTCTTCCGTGGCGATCTTGACCAGCTTCTCCGCCATCATGACGGCGGCCGTAACCCCCCGCAGGCCCAGGGGGATCCGGACGGTCTCCAGGCGACGCTCCCGGGCTTCGGCGTCACGGGCGAGACGGCGGGCTATGCCTATGTGGCTCTGGGCCGCCCGCGCGGCGCGTTCGGCGAGTTGGCGATCGACGCCGTCGCGCCTCACCAGGAGGTCCGCGACGTCGGCTGCCGGGGGAAGGCGCAGGCTCACCGGCCTGCAGCGGGAGCGGATGGTGACCAGGACGTCGGCGGGCGACGGGGCGCACAGCATCCAGATGGTGCGCGGGGTGGGTTCCTCGATGGCCTTCAGCAGTACGTTGGTGGTCCGCTCGGCCATGCGGTCCGCATCTTCCACGACGATGATCCGCCAGCGCCCGGTGGCGGGCCTGTCGCCGGCTTTGGAAACGAGTTCGCGGGCTTCATCGATGGTGATGGTGACTTTTTCGGTCCGCACGAACGTCACGTCCGAGTGCGTCTCGCCCAGGATGGTGTGGCAGGCCGCGCAGACGCCACAGCCGCGCTGGGTGACGTCGTCCTGCTCGCAGTTCAGCGCCGCAGCGAACGCTTTGGCCGCGTTTGAACGGCCCGAACCCGGGGGGCCGGTGAAGAGCCAGGCATGGGTGAGGCCTGAGTCGCCCTGCGCGGCCTGCTTCAGCTGCGCCACCACAGGAGCCTGCCCCTGGAGGTCGTCCCAGACGCTCACGGGCGTGGGCCGGGAACTCGGTCACCCAACAGGGACTCCACCCGCTCCAGGATCCGGGCGGCAAGGGCATCGATGTCCTCGCTCGCCGGCAGCACCAGGTAGCTTGAAGGTGCGGCCCCGGCAAGGTCCAGGAAAGCGTCGCGGATGGCTGAGTGGAAATCATCGGGCTCGGATTCAAGCCGGTCCTCGGTGGCATCCCCGGCGGTGCGTCGTTGGCGGCCGTCGGCGGGATCGACGTCGAGCAGAACCGTCAGGTGCGGATGGAGGCCTTCGGTGGCCCATTCGTTAAGGGACAACACGCCTTCCGTGCCCAGGCCGCGGCCAGCGCCCTGGTAGGCCACAGAGGAATCGATGTAGCGGTCCGTGATGACCACCGTTCCGTTGGCCAGGGCCGGGCGGATGACTTGGTGCGCGTGCGCCGCGCGGGCAGCGGCGAACATCAGGGCTTCGGTGCGGGCGTCGATGGTGCCGTGCCCGTGGTCCAGCACCAGGGAACGCAATTTCTCGCCAATCGGGGTGCCGCCGGGTTCCCGGGTCCGCAGTACGGAAAGGCCCCGGGATTCGAGGGCGTCCGAGAGCCGGGCGGCCTGCGTGGACTTGCCCGCTCCGTCCCCGCCTTCGAACGCGATGAAAAGACCTGTGCTCTGAATACTCACGCGTCTAGCCTACCGAGCTTCCCTGACAGCAAAGGCGCGTAATGCCTTTCATCCACAGCATTGCCCGCGACTACGCTGAAACCATGAGCCTTTCCGATCAGCACGCCGCCGAATTGTCGCCTGAAACCGTTGTGGTTGCTGCCGGTCGTCCGGAGCGCGCCCATGATGAACCGGTAAATCCGCCCATTGTCTTGTCCTCCACATACTTCGGTACGGGCAGCCTGGGTGACGGCGACCGGGGCTACGGACGCTACGCCAACCCCACGTGGGACCCGTTCGAGGACGCGTTGGCCAAACTGGAAGGCGCCACGCTCCCGGGCCTTCTCTATGCTTCCGGCCTGGCAGCGGTCAGTTCGGCTCTGTCACTGGTTCCCGCCGGTGGCGTCGTGGTGATGCCGACCCATAGCTACGCCGGTTCGCTCGTGATGGCCACGGAGCTGGCGGAGAAGGGCTTCCTGGAACTGCGCACCGTGGACATCACGGACACGGAAGCGGTGAAGGCCTTGATCAGCCCGGAGAGCGGCAGGAAGGCAGACCTGCTGTGGCTCGAAAGCCCCACCAACCCCATGCTCGGAATCGCCGACATCCGAGCGCTCACTGATGCCGCCCACGCCGCGGGCGCGCTGGTGGTCACCGACAATACTTTCTCCACGCCTCTGGTGCAGCAGCCCCTCAGCCTGGGTTCCGACGTCGTACTTCACTCGGTGACCAAATACCTGGCCGGACATTCGGACGTCGTCCTCGGCGCCTTGGTGACATCGAATCCGGAGCTGCGCGCCACGCTCCTGCACCACCGCATCATCCACGGCGGAATCGCCGGCCCGTTCGAAGCCTGGCTGGCCCTTCGAGGCCTGCGCACCCTGGCGCTGAGGATCGAACGATCGCAAGCCTCGGCAGCCACGCTCGCCGAAAGGCTCAGTACCCACCCCCGGGTCCAGTCCATCAGGTACCCGGGACTGCCCACGGACCCCGGACATGAACGCGCCAAGGCCCAGATGAAGGGCTTCGGCTCCATCCTTTGCATCCAGGTCTCCGGCGACGAGCACCGCAGCGGCGCCGACGCCGCGGACCAGCTGGTCCGCGCGTTGCAGCTATGGCTTCCGGCAACGTCACTGGGCGGGGTTGAGTCGTTGATTGAACGACGACGCCGGCACACGGCCGAGCCGCTCACCGTCCCCGAAAACCTGGTCCGTTTGAGCGTCGGAATAGAGAACGTCGAAGATCTTTGGTCCGACCTTGAGCAAGCACTCAAGGCGTTGGACAGTTAGGCTGGAGGGCGTGGACGGAAAAATCTTGATTGCGTACGTCACCACCGGGGTCTACTACATCCTGGGGTTGGTGGCCCTTGCCTTGGAACTGTGGGCGTTCGTTGATTGCCTGCGCCACCGGCCCACCTTGTTTGTGGCTGCTTCCAAGCGGACCAAGACCTTCTGGCTGGCACTTACCGGAGTCGCTCTGGCCATCGGTGGCCTGACCGTCCTTACGGGCGGCAGCAGCCTGGGCCTCTTCGGCATCGCCGCGGTCACCGCGGCTTGCGTCTACCTCGCTGACGTCCGTCCCGCGGTCCGTGAAGCGGGCAGCGGCGGAAACCGCAACGTCGGCCCCTACGGTCCCTGGTAAACAGCGTCCCTGGTAAACAGCGTCCTTGGTGAGCGCAGCTACAGGGGCGCCACAGCGTCCCACGCGACAGTGACTTCACCAAGACGCCACCGTGAGGGACCATCCTGAAGAGGCCATCCGGCGTCGCGCAGTGAACGGCACATCCCCGTCCAACGCTGCCGGTTACCAAACGAAGCCAACGGGGCCGCCTCCAACCAGGCCTTGTCCATCGCCTGTAGGAACGCGTGGATCGGCTCGCCCGGCACGTTCCGGTGGATCAGCGCCTTGGGCAGCCGCTCGGCAACCTCCGACGGCAGCTCGAAACTACCGAACCGGACAGAGAAGCTCAGGCTCAGAGGACGCTCGGGATCCAGGGCAACCCAGGTGACCCGGCGGCCGATTTCGTCGCAGGTGCCGTCAATGAACAGTCCATTCGGGGCCAGCCGCGACTGCACCAAAGCCCAGATCGCGGGCACGTCCGACTCCTCGTACTGGCGGAGCACGTTGAACGCCCGTACCAGTACGGGGTTGCCTGGAACCGGCACTTCAAAGCCGCCCACCGAAAAGCCCAGCCCGGGCCGTTCCAGTGCCTTCGCGTTCCGCACGCGCTCGGGCTCAATCTCAATTCCACGCACTTGCACATCCGGCCGCACGGCCTGCAGCCGTTCAAAAAGTTCCACTGCCGTCGTCGGCGAGGCGCCATAGCCCAGGTCAACTACCAAGGGCTCGACGGCGGCACGCAGCCGCCAGGCCTGCGGACCGGCCAGCCAGCGGTCCAGCCGGCGCATCCTGTTGGGGTTGGTTGTGCCGCGGGTGATGTTGCCGACGGGCTTGCCACCCCGACTGCGGGGAGAGCCCACCCTTTCCGCTTTTTGCACCACGGCCCCACTTTATCCTGCAACCCGGGGTCACTTATGGTCCCTTCGGAGGCAGCTGATGGGCCATAGGTGACCCCGCGTTGCTGTTCGTAACGCCGGGCAGGGCACCGGGCCGCTCGGCTAGGATGAAAACCATGACTTACAAGCTGATTCTGCTGCGCCATGGCCACAGCGAATGGAACGCCAAGAACCTGTTCACCGGTTGGGTGGATGTAGACCTGAACGACCAAGGCCGCAAAGAAGCAGTGCGCGGCGGGGAGCTCCTGGTAGAGAACAACATCCTCCCGGACATCCTCTACACCTCCCTCCTGAAGCGCGCCATCAACACGGCCAACATGGCTTTGGACAAGGCAGACCGCGGATGGATCCCGGTCAAGCGCGACTGGCGCCTCAACGAACGCCACTACGGCGCGTTGCAGGGCAAGGACAAGGCCCAGACCCTGGCCGAGTTCGGCGAAGACCAGTTCATGGAATGGCGTCGCAGCTACGACACCCCGCCGCCGCCCTTGTCCGATGACAGCGAGTTTTCCCAGGCGCATGATGTCCGCTACAAGGACCTCGGCGATGCCCTGCCGCGGACCGAGTGCCTCAAAGACGTCCTCGTCCGCCTGCTCCCTTACTGGGAATCGGACATCAAGGAAGACCTCAAGGCGGGCAAGACGGTCCTGGTCACGGCGCACGGCAACTCGCTGCGCGCACTGGTCAAGCACCTGGATGGCATCAGCGACGACGCCATCGCCGGTCTCAACATCCCCACGGGCATCCCGCTGGTGTACGAACTGGACGACGACTTCCAGCCCATCAACCCGGGCGGGACCTACCTGGATCCCGATGCAGCGGCCGAGGCCATCCTCGCCGTTGCCAACCAAGGCAAGAAATAGGGCTCTGCGGTTCTTCGCCGGGTGCTCGGTCGTTCCTCCCTTAGACGCACTCCGGCCGAAGAACGCGCTGCGCTGCAGTAAAAGGGCGGCCGGTCACCTGAGGTGACCGGCCGCCGTCGTATGCTCTGCGGTTGGAAACGTTAGAAGCCCTCGGGCTGCCATTCGCCGGTCACCAGGTAGGTGACCTTGCGGGCAACCGAGACGCCGTGGTCGGCGAAGCGCTCGAAGTAGCGGCTGGCCAGGGCGACGTCCACGGTGGTGGCGGGGTTCTCGGTCCACTCGGGGGCAGCGATGGCCTTGAAGACGCTGAGGTGGAGGTCGTCCACGGCGATGTTGATCTTGAGGATGTCCCGGGCAACTTCGAGGTCGCGGGTTTCGAGGAGTTCGATGACCTTGGCGGTGATGTCGATGTCGTGCTGTGCCATGGCCTTGAAGGTCTGGGTCAGCGGGGCGGGGATCACGGTGGCCGGGTAACGCAGGCGCGCCAACTGGGCCACGTGGCGTGCCAGGTCACCCATGCGTTCCAGCGAAGCACTCATCCGGAGCGAGCCGACGATCATGCGGAGGTCGCTGGCCACCGGGCCCTGCAATGCCAGGATGTCGATGGCGCGTTCGTCCAGGCTGTTCTGCAGGAAATCGATCCGGGCATCTGCCGCAATGACGTCCTGGGCAAGATCCACGTCGGCGCCCTCGAAGGAAGTTGTGGCCTTCGTGATTGCTTCGTGAACGAGCTTGGAGATCTCGATGAGGTCGTCACCTACCTGGGTGAGCTCCTCCTGAAAAACCTTGCGCACTAAGGCGTCCTTTCCTTGGAAATCCTGGCCCCTGGAGGGGGCCGGACTTCAAAACCATTGGCAGTCCAACCAGTAACTGTGTCAGGGCCCCGTGAACTGTTTGGCACCTTTAGATGAACGTTAGTTGAACCGTCGGCGTTTGGCGCCGGATCAATGCTCCGCCCCGATTCCACAGCATAAGCTGGACACGTGGATCCATTGCTCATAGGTGTCATTGCAGGCCTGGTTGGCCTGTCGTTGGGCGTCTTTGGCATGCTCGCTTTCAGGATCAGCGAACGTCAGCGCAGCATTGTGGACCTCGACGTAACCGAGCCCCTGCTCCCTGAAGGCGCAGCGGAAGTCCTTGCCGTCGTCGGGCGTGCGTTCGTTGTTGTGGACGCGATCGACGGCGTCGTCCGCGCCAGCCCGGCCGCCTACGCCTACGGCCTGGTCCGTGGGCACACCGTGGTCCACAAGCAGCTCCTGGACATGACCGCGAAGGTCCGCCGCGACGGCGTGATCCTTGAGGAACAGTACGAGCTCCCGCGAGGCCCTCTGGGCAAGGGAACCATTGTTGTCCAGGTCCGGGCAGCCATGCTCGGCTGGGAATATATCGTGCTCCTGGCCGATGACCGCACCGAGATCACCCGCACCGAGGAGATCCGCAACGACTTCGTGGCCAACGTGTCCCACGAACTCAAAACCCCTGTTGGCGCGATCTCGCTCCTGGCCGAGGCGCTCGAGGCATCCCCGGATGACGAAGAAGCCGTGCGCCGCTTCGCCAAGCGGATGCACAAAGAGTCCGGCCGCCTGGCTGCCCTGGTCCAGGACATCATCGAACTTTCCCGGCTTCAGGGCGCCAACGTCGCCCAGCAGGGCCATGCAGTGGATATCAACACGGTGATCGGCGAGGCCGTGGACCGCTCGCAGCTTCCGGCCGAGAGCAAGAACATCCACATCGTGGTCGGCGGCCACTCGGACTCCTTGGTGTTCGGCGACCGTGACCTCCTGGTGACAGCCCTGCGCAACCTGATCGACAACGCCATCCGCTACTCGCCCGAGAACACGCGCGTGGGAGTTGGCGTCCGGACCCGGGAGGGCGTTGTTGCCATCTCAGTCACGGACCAGGGCGAGGGCCTGACGCCCGAGGACCAGGAACGGGTCTTCGAGCGCTTCTACAGGGTGGATGCAGCACGCTCCAGGCATACCGGGGGTACAGGCCTGGGCCTCAGCATCGTCAAGCACGTAGTCTCCAACCACGGCGGCGAAGTGACCGTTTGGTCGCAGCCCGGTCAGGGTTCCACCTTCACCATCCGCTTGCCGGAGATGGAAGGCCAGGACGACGACGCCGGCCTCCCGCCCGTCGCCGGCACGGGGGCAGTGGCGCCTGGGCACGCAACTGCAGCGGCCGCCGTCGAACCTGAACGTGCCATCCAGCAACCCCATCACGTGAACCACCAAGGGGGCGCCAGTGGCGCCCGAGAGCAAGGAGCCAGCGCTTGAGCCGGATTTTGATAGTTGAGGACGAAGAGTCCTTCAGCGACCCCCTGTCCTATCTTTTGGGCAAAGAGGGCTTCGACGTCGAGGTAGTGGACAACGGCAGCGATGCTTTGGTGGAGTTTGACCGGAACGGCGCCGACCTCGTCCTCCTGGACCTGCAACTGCCTGGAACGCCGGGAACGGAAGTGTGCCGCCAGCTGCGCCAACGCTCCAGCGTCCCGGTGATCATGCTGACAGCCAAGGACTCCGAGATCGACAAAGTGGTAGGGCTGGAACTGGGGGCGGACGACTACGTCACCAAGCCCTACTCCTCCCGCGAACTGGTGGCCCGTGTCCGCGCTGTCCTGCGTAGGCAGGGCGAGCCGGAGGAACTCATCACTTCCACTGTGCAGGCCGGCCCTGTCCGCATGGACATTGAGCGCCACGTGGTGAGTGTGAACGGCGAGCAAGTCTCGTTGCCGTTGAAGGAATTTGAGCTGTTGGAGATGCTGCTTCGCAACTCCGGCCGGGTCCTGACCCGTGGGCAGCTCATCGATCGCGTGTGGGGTTCGGACTACGTGGGGGACACGAAGACCCTGGATGTGCACGTGAAGCGGTTGCGCAGCAAAATCGAGCCCGACCCCTCTGCGCCGCGCTACCTGGTGACCGTGCGCGGGCTGGGTTACAAATTCGAGCCGTAACCCCGTCCCGTCCCTCCTCCTCCGGAGTTTTTGTACAGGTAATGCCCTTTAGACGGCCTCTAAAGGGCATTACCTGTACAAAAACTCGCTCAGGCGGGGCAAAAAAGGAAGGGTCCCGCCGCAGTGAACTGCGACGGGACCCTTCCTTTGTTTGGTTCTTGGAGCGTGGTCCTAGTGGCCTGCCGCGGAACTCGTGGAGGTGGAGGACGGCGTTGCCGAGCTGGTCTCGGTGCCCGTTGCGCCAGGGGTTGCCGAACCGCTCGGGCTTGCCGAAGGGCTGGGGAGGTACTTGGCGTACTCGGGGAGCGTGCCGTCGACAACAGGGATGTTGATCGTGGCGGAGTCGGACCCGCTGCGGATGGTCACAGGGGTCAGGCCACCGGGCCTCACGCCGGCGGTGCTGAGGACGGCGGCGTCGGCGGTGTCATTGAGGTACGTTTCCGACATTGCCTTAACCGGGATTTCGGTCTGGGCGCCGTTTGCGCCGCTGAGCGTCAACGTGGCGTCGGAGTTGGACTGGTTGAAGACAGCGCCGATGACCCGGCCGGGCGCTTTTTCGCCCGAAGAAACAATCAGCATGTTGCGCAGCTGCAGCTTGCCGAGGTCGGCCCTGACCCCGTCCGAAGCTGAGTACTGGTGCGAAGTCTGCTGGGCATTGACGAAGCCGCAGCCGGTAACGGACAGAAGACCGACGCCGATTGCAGCGGCCGCAATTGCCAGCTTGCCGCGCTGGACAGTGTTCATCGCAGAAATGCGCACGACACCTACTCCTAGAGTCATTGGAAACTTTTTCAGCCATAGCCTATCGGCAAACGGTCCAAAACAAGGATTCGGGAAGGCTTTGTGGCGGACTCGACAGGGAAGTTTCCCTACCCGCGTTGCTTGCGCGATGCATCTTTCGGCGAATACGTCAAGAGGTTGGATGAACCCTTTTGGGGCCTCTTTCCCAGTATTGGCGCGGGTGAAGGGGCCTTTGGATGCCAGTCGTATGCCTTAATCGTGATAGACTAGTCTGCGGGAAAGGGGAAAGTCCACATGGTTTTTGAGGTCGGCGAGACAGTAGTTTACCCTCACCACGGTGCAGCAAAAATTGAAGAAATCAAGATGCGCACCATCAAGGGCGAAGAGAAAATGTATCTCAAGCTCAAGGTGGCTCAGGGTGATCTGACCATTGAAGTTCCAGCAGAGAACGTTGACCTTGTTGGGGTCCGGGACGTAGTGGGCAAAGAAGGCTTGGAGCACGTTTTTGACGTACTCCGCGCCGAGTTCACTGAAGAGCCTACCAACTGGTCACGTCGTTACAAGGCGAACCTGGAGAAGCTTGCTTCCGGCGATGTCATCAAGGTGGCAGAGGTCGTTCGCGATCTTTGGCGTCGTGATCATGATCGCGGCCTTTCGGCAGGCGAGAAGCGAATGCTGGCCAAGGCACGGCAGATTCTGATTTCAGAACTGGCCCTGGCTGAGAAGACGGACGAAGAGAAGGCTGCAAGCGTTCTTGACGAGGTCTTGGCTTCCTAAGAATTGAGCCCCGGTGGTGCGAAAGCGCCGCCGGGTTTCTTTTTGCCACAAAGTACGCTGGTGACCATGAGTAATCCTTCCAAGCGCGCCGTCACGGCCGTGATCGTGGTCGCTGCCGGTTCCGGTGAGCGGCTCGGCTACGGCATGCCCAAAGCCCAGGTTCCACTGGGCGGCGAGACCATCCTGATGCATGCCCTTCGAGGCGTTGTCGCCTCCGATGTTGCCCGCCAGGTCTGCGTGGCCCTGCCCAAAGGCGACACCACCCTGCGGGCGCTGATTGCCGATTTCACCGTGGATCTGGTGGACGGTGGTCCTGAGATCACAGTGGTCGACGGCGGTTCATCCCGGGCGGATTCCGTTCGCGCTGCTTTGGCTGCTTTGGAGGACGGAACCGAGTTTGTCCTGGTGCACGACGCCGCCCGGGCACTCACCCCTGAACGGGTCTTCCAGCGGGTTGCCGATGCTTTGTCTTCCGGGGCGAAGGCGGTCATACCTGCCATGCCCGTGGTGGACACCATCAAGACCGTTGCCGAAACAGATCGTTCCGAGGCCTCCATCGCTCCCGAGGTTGTCACCGGGACAGCTCCCCGCGAACAGTTGCGGGCGGTCCAAACACCGCAGGGTTTCGAGCTGGCCACGCTGCGCCGGGCACATGAGGCTGCCGGGCTTTTCGACGACAAGCAATCCGCGGCCGTGACCGACGACGCCATGCTGGTGGAACTCCTTGGCGTTCCCGTTCACGCCGTCCGCGGGGCAAGCCAGTCCCTCAAAATCACCACGCCGCTGGACCTCATCATCGCCGAAGGCCTCCTTGAAGGACCCTTGGGGATTCGTTGGGTGGAGGGATAGTGGCCGCGGAAAACCCGGTCCTGCCGAGGACTGGCATCGGGATCGACGTTCATGCTTTTGCGCCCGAGAACGACCCCCAGCCGCTCTGGCTCGGTGGTCTCTTCTGGGAGGGCGAACGGGGACTGTCCGGGCATTCCGACGGCGATTGCGTCGCCCACGCGGCTGCCGACGCACTTTTCTCTGCCTGCGGAATCGGCGACCTCGGCACCCACTTCGGCACGGACCGCCCGGAGTACGCAGGTGCTTCGGGCGTGACGCTCCTTGGCGAAGCCGCCAGGATTGTGCGAGCAGCAGGCTTCGGGATAGGCAACGTCGCCGTCCAGTTCGTGGCCAACCGGCCCAAGTTCGGGCCGCGACGGGAGGAATCCCAGCGCGTACTGAGCGAAGCCGCGGGCGCTCCCGTCAGTGTCACGGCCACCACCAGTGATGGACTTGGCTTTACCGGTCGTGGTGAGGGCATCTCGGCCGTGGCCACGGCCCTTGTCTACCCGATCGCCGGCATCACCCACCAGGGTCCAGCGAAAGGTGCCCCGCATGCGTAAGCCAGGTGCCGGCGTCGTGCGTTCCGCTGTGGTGTTGCCGGCCGCCCTGGCTGCCGTGCTCCTTCTGGGCGGTTGTGCCGGCACGCCGAAGATGGACGTGAAGGCGAGCTGCGATTTCCTGAACAACGACGCGTTCAAGCCGGACGGCAACCAGCAGCAGCAGTCGAAGCAGCTCGCGGAGCACTACCACCAGATCGCCGACAAAGTGGCACCGGAAATCGGGGACCCCATCAAGGAGATGGCTGCGATCATGGACAAGGCGGCCGCGTCGTCGCTGGGTGCAGCCACACAGGAGCAGCAGGAAAAACTCAAGGTCCAGTTCAATAAGATCGGCGAATTCTGCAAGTAGGCAGGTCATGCCGCGTCATCGGCTAATCTGGAGCGGTGACCCTGCGCTTTTATGACACCGCCTCCGCCGAAGTCCGCGACTTCGTTCCCCTCGAAGACGGCAAGGCCAGTCTCTACTACTGCGGGGCTACGGTCCAAGGCATGCCCCATGTTGGTCACATTCGCTCGGCAATAGTTTTTGATCAGCTGTCCCGTTGGCTCAAGCACAAAGGGTACAAAGTCACTGTTGTACGCAACGTGACAGATATTGACGACAAAATTCTGGCCAAGTCTGCAGCTTCCTTCGAGCCGGGATTTCAAGAGAACGCCACCGACATTCGTGAAGAAGAGTGGTGGGCTCTCGCCTACCGTTACGAGCGAGAGTTCTTGGATGCTTATGAGACATTGGGTGTTTCTCGGCCGACGTATGAACCCCGCGCCACGGGTCACATCCCCGAGATGCACGCGCTCATCCAGCGCCTGATTGACCGTGGCCACGCGTATCCGGCGCTCGACGATTCCGGCGACGTCTATTTCGATGTCCGCTCGTGGAGCAAGTACGGTTCGCTGACGCGGCAGAACATCGACGACATGCAAGGCGCTCCCGACGCCGACCCCCGCGGCAAGCGCGATCCCCGCGACTTCGCGCTGTGGAAGGGTTTCAAGGAGGGCGAACCCGTTACCGCCAAGTGGGAGTCACCGTGGGGCGCCGGGCGTCCCGGATGGCACCTCGAGTGCTCGGCCATGGTCACCAAGTACCTCGGCACCCGCTTCGACATCCACGGTGGGGGACTGGACCTGCGCTTTCCGCACCACGAGAACGAGATGGCGCAGTCCCAGGCCGCCGGCGACGAATTCGCCAATTTCTGGATGCACAACGGCATGGTCACGTACGAGGGCGAAAAGATGTCCAAGTCCATCGGGAACACCGTGAGCCCGGCCGAGATGTTGGAACTGGCATCGCCGCGCGTGGTGCGTTACTACCTTGGCCAGGCCCACTACCGCTCCATCTTGGACTACCGGCCGACCTCGCTGCAGGAGGCTGCGGCCGCTGTGGAGAGAATTGACGGGTTCCTAAACAGGGCTGAGGCAGCAGTCTTCCCTAACTTTGGCACCGTGACGAGCACATGGTCGCCAGTTCAGCAATACTTTGATGAGTTTTGCGCTGCCATGGACGACGACTTGAATGTTCCGAGAGCCCTTGCGGCATTGCACCAAACAGTTAGGGCGGGCAATGCGGGATTGGCGAGAGGCGATGACCTCGTAGTACACGCTGCGCGCGGACATGTCTTGGCGATGACGCAAATTCTCGGTTTGAATGCGGTAAGGGCGTCAGGCCGTATTGAAAGCGAGAAGGCCGCAGGCTTGGACAGGTTGGTTCGAGCGCAGCTCCAGGCCCGCGCCGCCGCCAGGGCCAACAAGGACTGGGCTGCCTCCGACGCAATCCGCGACACCCTCGCCGCCGCCGGCGTGGTAGTCGAAGATGGTGCGGATGGGGCCACCTGGAGCCTTAAACACGACTGACAAACCGCCGCTGCGGCCGAATTGCATCGGGTCAGTAGACTTGATTCCAGACATACTCACAAAATCAAGGATGGAATCTCATGGCCAACAATGGTCGCCGGTCGGTCAAGAACAAGAAGGGCCCCACCGCCGGAACCGGTGGCCACGGCCGCAAGGCCCTGGAAGGCAAGGGTCCCACGCCCAAGGCGGAGGACCGCACGTACCACAAGGCGTACAAGAACAAGCAGCTGGCTGAGCGCTCTGCCGCCAAGCGCGGACCGGGCACCCGCCCCGGCGGCGCCGGCGCCCGCTCCGGCCCCAAGGGCCGGGCAACCGAGGAACTGGTCACCGGCCGCAACTCCGTGGTGGAAGCGCTGCGCGCAGGCATCCCGGCCAAGGCCCTGCACGTAGCCATCCGCATCGAAATGGATGACCGCGTCAAGGAGTCCCTCAAGCTCGCCGCTGAACGAGGCATCCCGCTGCTCGAAACCGGCAAGCCTGAGCTGGACCGGATGACCGAGGACGCTGTCCACCAGGGACTGGTTCTCCAGATTCCGCCGTACGAATACGAAGACGCCTACGACCTCGCCGAGCAAACGGTTGACAAGTGGAAGAAGGGGCACATCTCCAATGCGCCCATTTTCGTGGCTTTGGACGGCATCACCGATCCCCGCAACCTCGGCGCCATCATCCGATCTGTCTCCGCCTTCAGCGGTCACGGCGTGATCGTGCCTGAGCGTCGTTCCGTCGGCGTCACGGCGTCCGCATGGAAGACCAGCGCCGGTGCCGCTGTCCGCGTGCCGGTGGCCCGCGCGTCGAACCTGAACAACGCGCTCAAGCAGTTCAAGAACATGGGCATCTACGTCCTCGGCCTTGACGGCGACGGCGACGTCTCGCTGCCCGACCTCACGGTTGCCACCGAGCCTGTCTGCATCGTGGTTGGCTCCGAAGGCAAGGGCCTGAGCCGTTTGGTCCGCGAAAACTGCGACCAGATCGTCTCGATCCCGATCGACTCCGCCATGGAGTCGCTCAACGCATCCATGGCCGTGGGCATCTCGCTCTACGAGGTCTCGAGGCAGCGCTCCGCCAAGTAATCCTTGGTAAGGCGGCGTGGCCGTCATCCTCCGCATGCTCGCTCGTTCCTCGCTTAGACGCATGCTTCCGGATGACGGCCACGCCGCCTTTCGTTGCTTGGCGGTCTGTCTGGGCGCTTCGTGGGCCGGTTCCGGCGGGCGGGGTGCTTTCGCTGCGGGTTTTCTTTGGGGCCACGCATACCGGATTACGCCACCTAAATCCCGGTGGCGCCGGCGAAATTGGGTGGCGCCGGCGAAATTGGGTGGCGCCGGCGAAATTGGGTGGCGCCGGTTAGAAGTCGCGGCGGTTGGCCAGGACCGGGAGCTTCTGGCGGGCGTCGGACACCACTGCGGCATCGAGCTCGGCGAAGATGAGCCCGGGCTCGCCTTCCAGTGCTTCCAGGACTTGGCCGAACGGGGATACGACGGCGGAGTACCCGACTCCCGTGGGCGCGGCACCTCTGGCTTCGACGCCTTGGGTAGCGGGGTCGCCCTGGCCGCACGCGAGGACGAACGTGGTGGTGTCCACGGCGCGTGCGCGGGCCAGGAGCTGCCACTGATCGGCTTTCCCGGGCCCGGCTCCCCAAGAGGCCGAAACGATGTTGACCACGGCACCACGGTGCGCATTGGCTGTGAACAAGGCCGGGAAGCGGACGTCGTAACAGGTGGCCAAACCGAAGGTGAGGCCGCCGGCGTCGAACGTCACTGGTTCTGTACCGGCCTCAACGGTGTCCGATTCAGCGAAGCCAAAGGCGTCAAAAAGATGGATCTTGTCGTAACTGGTTTCAACGCCGGGGCCCGTGGCAAGGAGCGTATTACGCACCCGCGGGGACCCGGAATCGGAGGGTGAACCCGGAGTGAACATGCCCGCTACGATCACCAGGTCCAGTTCATCGGCGATCGAACGCACCTTGGCGGCCCACGGCCCATCCAAAGGTTCGGCAATGTCCAGCAGCGAGTTCCCAAACGCGCGCATCATTGCCTCGGGGAAGACCACCAGCTCAGCGCCGCCGTCCTTGGCCCGGCGGGCGTACTCCTCCAGGAGCCGCAGGTTCCCGGCCAGATCCCGGCCGGAGATGACTTGGGCAAGTGCCACGCGCACGATAGAACCTCCAATTGGTCTCCGTCCCAGTATGCCAAGTAATCAAATCGGTACGTCGAACGTCGTCATATGGGCGGCAAGCGCGGCACATAGCTGGCGTGGAACTAAACTTGCCATCAATGGTTATGCCTATTTTTGACACAGCAGCTGCCGTCGACGCGTCGCGGCCACGGCCTCTCGGACTGAGCACGCCCCAGCCCGGTCTTTCCGATGCGGAGAGAGCGCAGAACCATGAAGTGAACGTGGCCGTTTTTGCGCCGGACCTGGAACGGGTTGAGATCGTTTTCCAGGCACCGAGTGAGCCGTGGCGTGCCCAGACCCTTCCCAACACGGAAAATGACGTGCATTTCGGGCTGGTTGCCGGCATGCCGCCCGGGACGCGCTATGGCTTCCGCGCGGCTCCACCCGAGGGCGGGCTTCCGGTGCCGGTTCCGGCGGTGGACCTCGACGACGACCACCGGCAGCCGCTGTTGCTCGATCCTTACGGCCGTGCCGTCGACCAGCGGGGCGAGTTCCTGACCAGCGTCCATGTGGATACGGGCTTCGACTGGGGCGAGGACCAACCACCACGGACTCCCATGCGGACCTCGGTGATTTATGAGGCCCACGTCCGGGGCCAGACAATGCTTCACCCGGACATTCCCGAGCACCTGCGCGGGACCTACGCCGGTATGGCGCACCCCGTGATGATCCAGCACCTCACCGAGCTTGGCATTACCGCCGTGCAGCTGCTGCCCATCCACTTCCACATGGATGAATCGCACCTCCAGGACCTTGGCATGACCAACTACTGGGGTTACAACACCGCTGCTTTTTTTGCCCCTCACGCCGATTACGCCACGGAGGCCGCCCGCAACGCAGGCCCCCACGCCGTGCAGGATGAACTCAAGGGCATGATCAAGCTTCTGCATGCGGCCGGGATCGAGGTCATCCTGGACGTGGTCTACAACCACACCGCCGAGGCCGGCCCGGACGGTCCTGCCTTGAGCTTCCGGGGCCTGGGGGAGAAGCGCTACTACCGCCACGATGCCCACGGCCGTTACCTGGACACCACCGGTTGCGGCAACACCTTGGATTTCAGTGATCCTGTGGTGGTGGACCTCGCCCTGGACTCCTTGCGCTACTGGGTCAGCGACTTCCACGTGGACGGCTTCCGCTTCGACCTCGCCGTCACCCTGTGCCGCGACGCCGGCAATACCTTTGATCCGCAGCACCCCTTTCTGCAGGCCATTGCGGAGGACCCGATCCTGTCTGGGGTCAAGCTGATCTCCGAGCCGTGGGACGTAGGCTACGGCGGCTGGCAGACCGGCCGTTTCCCGCAAGGCTGGTCCGATTGGAACGATCACTTCCGGGACGGTGTCCGCAGCTTCTGGCTCTCGGACCGTGCCGCCATGGAAGCCGGCGGGCAGGGCGGTTCGGTGGCGGCGTTGGCGGAGCTGATGGCCGGTTCCGCGAACCTCTTCGTATCATCGGGCCGCACCCGCCTGGCGTCGGTGAACTTCATTACGGCCCACGATGGCTTCACGCTCAAGGACCTCGTCAGCTACGACCGCAAGCACAATGAGGCCAACGGCGAGCAGAACCGCGATGGCCATGGTGACAACCGCAGCTACAACCATGGCGCGGAGGGCCGCAGCGAGAACGAGGCCATTGTTGCGGCGCGGGCACTGTCCATCCGGAACCTGATGGCAACCCTGTTGATTTCCATTGGCGTTCCCATGATCACGGCCGGTGACGAAATCGGCCGTACCCAGCAGGGCAACAACAACGCTTATTGCCAGGACAACCCCACGGCCTGGTTGGACTGGAGCCGCACGCAGGAAGCCAACGCCATGTTCCGGACCACCCGGGAGCTGGTCAGGCTCCGCCGTTGGTTCCTCCGGCACCAGCCGGAGAGTTTTCCGGGCCAAGCCAGCAATGCCAGCCTCCAGTGGTTTGACGACAAGGGCAAGCGCATGACGCCGGCCCGTTGGAACGATCCCGGCCTCCGTGCCGTGCAGCTGCTGATGGGCCACGAGGACAGCGAAATCCGCGGCCTCATTGTGGTCAACGGCAGCAACCACGACGTGAAGATGGTGCTGCCGGAGATTCTGAGCGAAACGGGAATCGGCAAGCGCATGTTCGAACTCCGGTTCACTACCTCGGTGCTGCACGATCGCAGGAAGGGTGCGCTGGTGGCCTCCGGAGAGCGGGATATCCTGCAAGCCAATACCATCAACATTTACCGCACCTAGGCGCCAACCCACAGGAGTACTACGCATGAACCGCAGCCGCAGCAAACTGGTGGCTTTCGCGGGTTTGGTTATCGCCGTCGTCGTGCTTGTCGTTGCGATGGTGGGCGGCGGCGCGCTGACGGCGCCCTCTTCAGCGCCTGGGCCCAGCGTCGGGACCACGACGCCGGTGCGTGGCCCCGTGCCGACGTCACCTGCCGCCCCAGCTGGCAGGACGACGACCCCAACGGCTGTGGAGAATCCCTCCAGCCTGCCCTCGATCAACGCCTCGCAGCTGCCCAAGGAAGCACGCCAGACCCTGGCCCTGATCGCCGCAGGGGGCCCCTTCCCGTATGACCGTGACGGCGTGAATTTCGGCAACTTTGAGGGTCTGCTGCCCAGAAAGACCGGCGGCTTCTACAAGGAGTACACCGTGCCCACGCCAGGGGAGTCCGACCGCGGAGCCCGGCGGATCATCGTTGGCAAGGACAGCGCCAAGTACTACACCCCGGACCATTATGAGTCGTTCACGTTCATTGTCGAAGGCAAGTAGGAGCCCATGAAAATCTACTCAGCAGACACCTGGACCCTCGAGGAACTTCAGGAACAGGTCTCCGACGCCGGCCGCCGCACCGTCCTGGTGCCGCCCGCCAACACCAAGCAGTCGGTGCTGGAAGTCTTCGGCCAGGTCCTCGATTTCCCCGAATTCTACGGCGTAAACCTGGACGCCTTGAACGATTCCCTGCATGACTACGCGGACGCCTTGTCAGAGGACGACGGCGGCCCGGTCACCATGATCTGGCAGGTCCCGGCAGCCTACCGGACGGACCGCTCCTTCGGCGTTGTCTGCGAGATCCTTCAGGACGCCGAGCGCTACGCCGGCCGTGACCTGGCCGTCATCGCAGTCTTCCAAAACTAGCTGCGCCGACTTACATGTCGTCCGGGCCGACGTCCGGACAGAGAACCGCCGAGGCGACTAGACGGCGAGGTGAGACGCAGTGAGCATCGGTCCCACCTGTGTTTTTACATCCCCCGAAAAATGTTTAAGTGGCGCGTGCAGGCCAATCGTGATGCGAAAAATCGAATATTTCGTTTCACTTTCTGATTATTTCAAAAGTTTGAAATTAAAAGAGTTGCGCGCTACATTTGCCGCGAGGCTATTGTGCGCCTCATCACTTGCGTATTGGGGAACGCTCTGAGTCAATTGCTGACCTCATGACGCACCGGCCAAATGGGGATCAAGATATGAAAAAGATTACACGGGTGGCTGCGGTCGCTGCGCTGTCCGCTGGAGCACTCTTTGCCGCCAGCCAGTCGGCGCAGGCCAGTATCTTTTATGAAGACAATAACTACGGTGGTGCTACGTACGGAGCCGACTATTCGACTTGGATGGGGTCGTTTGACAACAAGGCAAGTTCGGTCAAGAACTTTGGCTACTACGTAACCTGGTGGCAGGACATCAATTATGGCGGCGCTGGCTTCGGCAGCGCGAACGACTACAGCGCCATGGGTTGGTATGTGCCGTTCTTGGGAACGTGGAATGACAATATCAGCAGCTTTCACCGGGGCTGAACCTAACACACCGGTCGCTTGACCTAGAGCGATTGGCATCATGCTTTGACCTGTCGATCAAAGTATCGGCAGGTCAAAGTTGCTGTCCGGGAAGAGGCCCGGCTGCTCTGTCGAGGTGCAAGAGGTGAGATTGGAAGCGGTGTAGTGACGCGAAGAATTCCTGAACGAAAGGTGCGCTGGACACGATGCGTGGTCGGGGCGGTGGCCATGTGCATCACTTTGGCTGTTTCAGCCTGTTCCGGGTCTCCAGATAGTTCAATCACCCCGGACCCATCTGGAAGAGTGAATCTGGATTACGAGAACTCCCTGATTGTATTCCCGGTTGATGCATACAGAATATCTGCACGCGATCGGTCGCGAATTCTTCTTGCTCGAGAAGTCGTCATGACTGATTGCATGGAAAAGTTCGGATTCCACGATGATCCAAATACCGCTTATCCGGAGGCAGAGAATCGGAACTTCGGCGTATGGAACGTCGATCGCGTGAGACAGTACGGTTTTCGGCTTATTGGCGAAGAGTCTCAATCGAGCCAGGAACACGATGAGGCAGGCCCATGGGGGAAGGCCAGGTACGAGTGTCTTGCGAGTGAAAAGGGCAAGATGGATGAAATTACTCCACCAGACGATTTGATGAACGGGGGTGCTGCGGCAGTGATTGCCTTGCAAAGCTTGAGTATGGCTTCAGAAACTGATGCCTGGAAGAATGCAAAAGGCGACTGGGACGATTGCATCTCGGCGGCGGGCTTGACGCCAGGGAAAGACCCCACCAACGCGAAGTGGTCCAGCCAGCAGGCAGCTGATCTCCAGGGGAGGACAGATCAACGTAACCCGTCGAAGTCGGACGCTGCTGAGGGTGTCAGACTCGCCACGATTGAGGCCGAATGCAATCAGGAAGTGCGACTCACCCAAACACTCGGTGATATTCAAGCGAGCTACCAGTTGCCGCTCATTAGGCAGAATGAAGCGGTACTTACTGAACTCAAGAAGAAGAGTCAGAAGTATGTAGATGCCGCTGAGAAGTTGTTGAAAGAGACGCAGTGAATGATTTTCAGCCGCCCCACGAGGAACCGGCGACGACCGCTGTCTTGAGCCGGCTCTCGCGACGGTGGTTGATCGTCCTTCTGGCGGCGACCGCAGTCGTTTCCGCGGGGGTTGGCTTGGTGTCTGGCCGCATCTTTGATCAATCAGAAATTATTCGGCCCGAGAACTCCATGGCTGAAGTTCCTGTCTATGCAAAGGTTGAAAACCGCATCGTCGACGACCGCCTGACGTTTGCTGGCGTCGTAAAGGCTGGCCCCACAGTGCCGATCCTCATCGACTTGGAGGGGCAAGAACCGATTGTCGTGCGGCAAACCCTTAAGGCGGGAGCTACGTTGAAGTGGGGCGATCTTGTGGGTGTGGTTTCTGGCAAGCCCTACTTCGTTTTGCCGGGTCCACTCCCGTTGTACCGCGATCTCTCACAAGGAGACGAGGGAGATGACGTGTTGGCCCTGCAGCGGGCATTTAACCAAATGGGGTACCTCACCCGCGAAACTGGTCACATAGACATCGCCACTTTGGAAGCTGCATCTTCTTTCTTTGCCAGCGAGGGATTCACCTTGAGCAGCGGACGAATGCCCACGGAGACAAGCCACAAAGTCGAACTTGGAGCTACACCGGAAAAACCGGCATCAGACGGTTCGAATCCTCCCGCACTGACAATCCCCTTCAAGCAACTACTAACCCTCCCCGTAGCCAGCGTTACCGTATCCACCGCCCTGGACATAGGGCAGAAAGTCACGGCCCAAAACCCCCTCGCCACGTTCCAGGCCGAAGACAACTACGTTGAGTTTGTCGCTGAGGTCCAGCAAGCTGAATCACTCAAGCCGGGGCAACAGGTCACTGTAAGGGTATCGGATAAGCAATTGGTTGGACGGATAACTGGAGTAGGCCCATTCACCGATGCTGGGAATGGGCAACGTGCGGGACATTCCGTGACGGTCGAGCCGACAACGAGGGCGGATCTGGCCCTGTTTATTCCCAATTTGAGCGTCACTGTGGCTGGTCAGGGTAGTGCCGCCCAGGCCCTCGCCGTGCCGTTATCCGGTATTCGACAGGATGCCGAAGGGACCTACGTCCTCAGAACCTCGGGCGGTAACGCAACTTCAACGGTCCCCACTACACGTGTCCGCGTCACCGTTCTTCGGTCAGGGGGAGGTTTCGCCGCAGTTTCCGGTGATCTAAGCCCGGGAGACGAGGTCCAGATATCGTGACTATTTCGCGACCAGGGGCCCCCGAAGCTAGAGCGAAAGACACAGGCTCTGATGGCGCATTCGACATCAGCTTGGAAAGAGTATCGCGCACATATCCGGGTGCCGAGTCGCCTGCACTACTTGACGTCTCACTGAAAATTGAAGCGGGTGAGTTCGTGTCCATAGTGGGCCCTTCAGGGTCCGGGAAATCAACGCTTTTGAACATCATGGGCTTGTTGGACAGGGCCAGTTCAGGCCGACTCGCTATTCGTGGAAAGGTGGTCGAATTCGCTTCAGAGCAAAGCCTTGACAGGGTGCGACTTCACGTAATCGGGTTTGTTTTCCAGTCTTCGCACGTTCTCGGTGACGATAGCGTAATCAGCAATGCTGCTATCGGGTTGCGGGTTCAGGGCGTGCCCATGGACGCGCGCGCAGCGGGTGCCTTGGACGCGTTGAAGTTCGTTGGGCTGGAGCATAAGCACAGGGTTCAAGCGAAGCTTCTGTCAGGTGGCGAGCGACAACGGCTCGCAATAGCACGCGCAATTGCGACGCAACCGCGAATCATCCTCGCCGACGAACCAACAGGCAATCTCGATTCCAACAACAGCAGACGCATCATGGAATACCTTCGGAAGCTCAACTCCGAGGGTGTCACCGTAGTTGTCATCACCCATGATCCGGAAGTAGCGAACCAAACGGACCGCCGAATTCAGATCCGGGATGGTCGAATCAAGAGCGACGTCGGAACCGGTAGTCATCCGAAGCCGCCATCTAAGACTTCGGCCAACCCGGAGCCTTTACTTGTGCTAAAACGGCAGCCATGGGCGCCTCGCGTCGCCGGTACACTCATGGACGATTGGGGTGATGCACTTACCGCGCTGTCCGCCCGGACCCTCCGAACAATGCTCCTAATTCTTGCGTTTGCGATTGGTATTGGCGGGATGACGGGTGCCCTGGGAATTAGTTCGACGACTTCGAATGCCATAAATAATCGGCTGGCGATCGCGTCACAAGACAGGCTGGCCATTTCCGTCGGAGACGGACCTTCTGTGCTCCGGGACGATTTCGATGGGCTTCGTGCCGGGGTAGACCGCATTGCCCGCGTTCCTCACGTAGTTGGGGCGTCCTTTGTGTACTCAGCAGTTCCGGCAGACGTACGAGTTACCAGCGTTGGACCTTCCGAGCCTGAACCTGAAACGCCCTTATCACTTCATTGCTCCTCTAAGAACTACTTCAAGGACTTTGGCATCAAGCTGATTCCCCAGAACAGTTGGAGTGCCTTGGACGACGCACGAACTGGACCACTCGCAGTAGTCTCGATGAAGGCGGCGACGGCCCTCAACATACCGTTCAGCATGAAAACCGGGCCTGTGGTGGGCGCGAGTCTATGGGTCGAGGACCGACTTGTTCCGGTTATTGGTGTATTCGATCCCGGTCCTGATTTCCCTGAGTACTCCAACTCCGTATTCGTAGACGCCAGTATCATGCGTGCAGTCGCCAGGGCAGACCTTAAAATTCAGGTTCGAACCGAAAAGGGCTTCTCAGGGGCGATCGCGCAAGTAGCACCACTGGCGTACTCGCCCAGCGACCCTGGTAAGGCAAAGGTCGACGTCACAGCCGATATTCAGTCGATCAGGCAGGGTGTCTCAAACGATCTCGGGTCACTCATCGCTTTGTTATCACTCGTCCTGATGCTCCTGGCCACTATCACTGCGGCTTCCTCGATGTACCTGACCGTCCAAAACCGGTCGGCCGAAATAGCCCTACGACGAGCGATCGGCTCAGGCCGATGGCTCATTTGCAGATCCTTCATCCTTGAGGGCTTCATCGTTGGAATAACAGCGGGATCACTTGGCGGCATCATCGGAACCATCACGACGCTTTATGTGTCTTGGATCCAAGCATGGCCACCTGTGTTGCCAACAGGGCTATGGCTGGTGGGAATCCTTCTGGGGACGGCCACCGGTATTGTGAGCGCCATTTACCCTGCTTGGGTCGCCAGCCGCAAGGATCCAGCTATTGCCATTCGCGGCTAGCACGCCCTGAAATGCCATAGGACTAACGTCCTCGTGTCCTGCTCCAACGTCGACGACCCGCTTTCCGTTGTTACCAAAAACGGAAAGCGGGTCATCGGGCTCAGGCGTTCACGATCAACCCCAGTTCAGCCTTGGAAGCCAGCGCCGAGTGCTTCGGGAACACCCGGACGGTGTAGCCGAAGGAACCCGAGCGGTTGATGACCAGGAACCCGTTGAAGAGGTGACGCCCGTTGCCGAGGTCCTCCACGGAGCCCAGTTCCGCCACCACGATGTCCTCGAGTTCGTCCGATTCCTCCGCGCGGCCGAAGGCCACTTCCACGGAAACGTCGTCAGGCGTCAGGTTGTTAAGCGCCACGTACGCGTTGACCTGGAGACTGTCGCCCACTTGCGGTTCCTCGGATACGCCCACCGAGTCAACGTGTTCAACCACGACCTCGGGCCAAGCACTGCGCACCTTGGACGTCCAGGCCGCGAGTTCCTTGGCTTCCTTGAAGGATTCTGCGACCGCCCTGCGCCCGGAAACCGCGGCCGGGCAGTAGAGGTTGTTGACGTAGTCGTGGAGCATCCGTTCGGCTGAAACGGCAGGGCCCAGGTTGGCGAGCGTGTGCTTGATCATCGAGACCCAGTGCGTCGGCACGGTTTCGTGGCTGGACTCGGACGGTCCCGCGGCCCCTGCGCCTTGGGAGACAGTGGTTCCATAGAACCGCGGTGCCACCTGCGTCTCCAGCAGCTCGTACAGTGCCGACGCTTCGATGTCGTCCCGTTCGTCGGCAGATGCGCCGTTGTTGGCGGTGGGGATGGCCCAGCCATTTTCGCCGTCGTACATCTCGTCCCACCAGCCGTCCAGGACGGAGAGGTTCAGCGAGCCGTTGATGGCAGCCTTCATGCCGGACGTACCGCAGGCCTCCAGAGGACGCAGGGGATTGTTGAGCCACACATCGCAGCCAGGGAACAGCGTCCGTGCCATGGCGATGTCGTAGTTTGGCAGGAAGACGATCCTGTGCCGGACCTCGGGGTCGTCGGTGAAGCGGACCAGGTCCTGGATCATCTTCTTGCCCGCGTCATCGGCCGGGTGCGATTTGCCCGCGATGACCAGCTGGATGGGGTGCTTCGGATCCAGCAGCAGGGCCTTGAGCCGCGCGGGGTCGCGCAGCATGAGGGTGAGCCGCTTGTAGGTGGGGACGCGCCGCGCGAAGCCGATGGTGAGCACGTCCGGGTCCAGAACGGAGTCGGTCCAACCCAACTCGGCATCAGCGGCACCGCGCTTCTTCCAGGAAGCCCGGAGCCGGCGTCGGACGTCGTCGATGAGTTGTGCACGAAGTTCACGGCGCAGACCCCAGACGTCTTCGTCACTGACGTTGTAGGCCAGGTCCCAGCGGCCCATGGCTTCAGCTTCGGCACCGAACTGGTGCCGCGCCAAGGACGAAATCCGTGGGTCAACCCAGGTGGGGACGTGGACGCCGTTGGTCACGGAGGTGATTGGAATTTCGGAGTGGTCGAATCCCGGCCACAAACCGGCGAACATCTCGCGTGACACCACGCCGTGCAGCTTTGCCACACCGTTGGCGCGCTGCGCCAGGCGCAGGCCCATTACGGCCATGTTGAAAACGGAAGGGTTGCCGCCGTCGTAGTTTTCGCGGCCGAGTTCCAGGATGCGTTCGGTGGGCACTGCCGGCGCCAGTCCGGCGTCGAAGAAGTGCTTGATCTGGAGAGCCTCGAAACGGTCGATGCCTGCCGGCACGGGTGTGTGCGTGGTGAATACGGTGGACGCACGGCCCGCAGCCAGGGCCTCTTCCCAGGTGAGGGGATCGCTGGAATCGGACATGGCTTCCTGGATGCGTTCGATCCCCAGGAACCCCGCGTGCCCCTCGTTGGTGTGGAAGACCTCGGGCGCAGGCGTGCCGGTGAGTTCCTGGTAGACGCGAAGGGCCTTGACGCCACCCATGCCGAGTAGGAGTTCCTGCTGCAGGCGGTGGTCGCCACCGCCACCGTAGAGGCGGTCGGTGATGCCTCGCGCGGCTTCGTCGTTCGAGGGGACGTTGGAGTCCAGCAGCAGCAGCGGAACGCGTCCGACGTCGGCGCGCCATACGTGCGCGTGAAGCTCGCGGCCGTTGGGCAGCGGCAGGGAAATCTGGACGGGCTTGCCCTGGGCGCCATCCTTGGCCGGGTGGCGGAGCAGGGTCAGGGGAAGGCCGTCGGGGTCCAGCACGGGGTAGGTTTCCTGCTGCCAGGCGTCGCGGGACAGGGACTGCTTGAAGTAGCCGGCCTGGTAGAGGAGTCCGACGCCGATCAGTGGCACGCCGAGGTCCGAAGCGGCCTTGAGGTGGTCCCCTGCCAGGATGCCGAGGCCGCCGGAGTACTGCGGCAGGACTTCGGTGATGCCGAACTCGGGGGAGAAGTAGGCGATGCAGGCCGGCGCATCCTCGCCAAGGCCCTGGTACCAGCGCGGTTCACTGAGGTAGCGGTCCAGATCCTCGGCTGCGTGCTGGACCCGTTCCACTACCTCGCCGTTGTTTGCGAGGTCCTGTAACTGTTCGCGGCTGATGGACCCCAGAAGAGCTATGGGGTCGTGCTGCGCGGCCTCCCAGAGAGCAGGGTTGATGCTCGCGAAAAGTTCCCGTGTTGGCCGGTGCCAGGACCAGCGCAAATTGGTTGCCAATCGGGCCAGCGGCCGGATGGGCTCGGGGAGGACGGTACGGACTGTAAACCTTCGAATAGCCTTCACGAGCGCCACACTAACGGACTCGCATGGCAGTCGGAACTGCATTGGGTTTCTTTTAGGTAAAAGTCATCTTGCGTCGAGGAGAAACCTCGTTTGCTTAGCATTCTGTGATTTTTGTCGCTAACGTCATGGTTGTGATGAAAACTGCGCGAACCACCACCGTTCTGAAATCCAAGACGACCACGGACATCACCGAGGGACTTCGCTTCGGCCGGTTCCCCATTACCGCCGTGCAGCCGGTGGTTGAGGGTGGCCGTTTCCCGGCGAAGGCGTTGCCCGGTGAGGACCTGGTGGTCGGTGCCACGGTCTTCCGTGAGGGGCACGACCAGCTGGGCGTATCCGCCGTGCTGCTTGACCCCCGGGGCAGGGAGCGCCAGCGTGTGCGGCTCACCCCGGCCCAGGGCGAGCAGTGGAAGGGCCTTGACCGCTGGGAGGGCCGGATCACGCCCAGTGGCACCGGGGCCTGGTCGTTCGTCATCGAGGCATGGCATGACCGCTACGGCACGTGGCACCACAACGCCGAAGTGAAGGTTGGCGCCGGCATCGACGTTGAGTTGATGCTCGCCGAGGGCGCGGCCCTCCTTGCCGGAGCAGCTGACGACGCCGGACGCACTGGTGCTGAAAAGCGCACCTTGCGAGCCGCTTCCGTCGCGCTCGCGGACACCACCAAGTCTGCCGAGGAGCGCCTTGGCGCCGGTTTCAGCCCGGAGGTGCAGGCCGCCGTCGAACGCCTTCCGATCCGCGAACTGGTGACCGTTTCCGAGCAGTTCCCGCTGCAGGTGGAGCGCGACCTCGCCGGCCGCGGTTCCTGGTACGAGTTCTTCCCGCGCTCGGAAGGTGCCGCACTGGACCACTCCACCGGTGTGTGGACCTCCGGCAATTTCCGCACCGCGGCCAAGAGGCTCGACGCCGTCGCGGACATGGGCTTCGACGTCATCTACCTGCCGCCCATCCACCCGATCGGCTTTCAGCACCGCAAGGGCCGCAACAACACGCTGACTCCCGGCCCCCAGGATCCCGGATCACCGTGGGCCATCGGCTCCAAGGACGGCGGCCACGACGCCATCCACCCGGAGCTGGGAACGTTCGAGGACTTCGATGCTTTCGTGGCCCGCGCGAACGAGCTGGGCCTTGAAGTCGCCTTGGACCTTGCGTTGCAGGCCGCTCCGGACCACCCTTGGGTTACGTCGAATCCGGAGTGGTTCACCACGCGCGTTGACGGCTCGATCGCCTATGCCGAGAACCCGCCGAAAAAATACCAGGACATCTATCCGCTGAACTTCGACAACGATCCCGCGGGCCTCTCCAAGGAAATCCTGCGGATCGTGCAGCTGTGGATCAGTCACGGCGTGAAGATTTTCCGGGTGGACAACCCGCACACCAAGCCGGTGTGGTTCTGGGAATGGCTGATCGGCAAGATCAACAAGAAGAACCCGGAAGTCGTGTTCCTGGCGGAGGCCTTCACGCGCCCGCCCATGATGCACGCCCTGGGCCGGGCCGGGTTCCAGCAGTCCTACACGTACTTCACGTGGCGGAACACCAAGGCCGAACTGGAGGAGTACTTCCACGAGGTCAGCCACGTAAGCCCGGCCTACTTCCGCCCGAACTTCTTCGTCAACACCCCGGACATCCTCACCGAGTACCTGCAATACGGTGGACCGGCGGCCTTCCGAATCCGTGCCGCCCTGGCCGCGACGGCCAGCCCGCTCTGGGGTGTCTACGCCGGCTACGAGCTGTATGAGCACGTCGCCCGGCCCGGCGCCGAGGAGTACATCGACAATGAGAAGTACGAGTACAAGGCGCGGGACTGGGAAGGCGCAGCCGAATCGGGCCGCACCTTGGCGCCGTACATCACCAGGCTCAACACCATCCGCAAGAACCACCTGGCCTTGGGCGATCTGCAGAACCTGACCATCCACCACAGCACCGACGACGCCACGATCGTGTACTCCAAGCACAAGACCCTGCCCGATGGCACCAAGGACACCTTGATCATGGTGGTCAACGTGGATCCGCACAGTGCCCGCGAAAGCACGGTTTCACTGGACCTGGCCGCCTTGGAACTGGATCCGTCCGATCTCAACGAAGACGGGCTGTTCCGCGTGGATGACCTGATCAGCGGACAGAGCTGGTGGTGGGGCGAACACAACTACGTCCGGCTCGATGCCCACGTTGAGCCGGCCCACGTCCTGAGCATCCGGAGGCAGCCTTAGTGAGTTTTTCTCCGCAGAACCCCAGCCAGTACTTCACTCCGAAGAACACCTTCGAGTTGAATGCCCCCGGTCTCCAGCATGATCCGCTGTGGTACCGCAAGGCAGTCTTCTATGAGGTACTGGTGCGGGCTTTTGCGGATGCCAACGGGGATGGTTCCGGCGACTTCCAAGGGTTGATCGACAAACTGGACTACCTTCAGTGGTTGGGCGTGGATTGCCTTTGGCTGCCGCCGTTCTTCCATTCCCCGTTGCGCGATGGTGGCTACGACATTGCGGACTACACCTCCGTGCTGGACGAGTTCGGCACCATCAGCGACTTCAAAAGGCTCGTTGCCGAGGCCCACGCCCGTGGCGTACGCGTCATCATCGACCTTCCGCTGAACCACACCTCGGACCAGCACCCTTGGTTCCAGGAGTCCCGCAAGGATCCCACCGGACCCTACGGCGATTTCTATGTGTGGAGCGACACGGACGAGAAATACCAGGACGCGCGCATCATTTTCGTTGACACCGAGGAATCGAACTGGACCTTCGATCCCATCCGGCGGCAATTCTTCTGGCATCGGTTCTTCAGCCACCAGCCGGACCTGAACTTCGAGAACCCCAAGGTCATCGAGGCCCTCTACGACGTCATCCGGTTTTGGCTGGACCAGGGCATCGATGGCTTCCGTGCCGACGCCATCCCTTACCTCTTCGAGGAAGAGGGCACCAACTGCGAGAACCTCCCCGCAACCCACACCTTCCTGCAGGACCTGCGGCGGATGGTGGATGCCAACTACCCGGGCAGGGTGATCATCGCCGAGGCCAACCAGCCGCCGCACGAAGTGGTGGAGTACTTCGGGACCGATGATGCCCCGGAATGCCATATGGCTTTCCACTTCCCGATCATGCCCCGGCTGTACTACGCACTCCGCGACCAAAAGGCCGCTCCCATCATCGAGACGCTGCGGGACACACCGGAAATTCCGCGGGGCGCCCAGTGGGGGACTTTCCTGAGGAACCACGACGAACTGACCCTCGAGATGGTGCCTGCGGAGGAACGCGCCGCGATGCTCGGCTGGTACGCCCCGGATCCCCGCATGCGGGCCAACATCGGTATCCGCCGCCGCCTGGCGCCGCTCCTGGACAACTCCCGCGCCGAGATAGAGCTCATCAATGCGCTGTTGTTGTCCCTGCCCGGCAGCCCTTTCCTGTACTACGGCGATGAGATCGGGATGGGTGACAACATCTGGCTCGATGACCGCGACGCCGTCCGCACGCCCATGCAGTGGAACCCCGACCGCAACGCCGGCTTTTCCTCGGCGGACCCGGGCAAACTGTACCTTCCAGTGATCCAGTCGCTGGTCTACAACTACGGCATGGCCAACGTCGAGGCCGAGGCCGCGCACTCGGGTTCGTTGCTTCGGTGGACGCGGCAGATCCTCAGTGTCCGGAAGAACCATCCGGTGTTTGGGCTTGGCGGTTTCCGTCACATCGAAGCCGATCATGAGGTGGTGCTGGCCTACGTCCGGGAGCTGCCGGCGGGAAACCCCGAAGGGGCGGACGCCGAAACCATTCTGTGCGTCTTCAACCTTTCCCAGCACCCGGTGGCGGCAACGCTGGATATTCCCGAGTTCGCGGGCCGCGGCCTGCGCGATATTTTTGGCGGCCAGCCTTTCCCGGCCGTCGGTGACAACGGTCATCTGACCGTGATGCTGGGCAGCCACAGTTTTTATTGGCTGCGCGTCCGCTCGGCATTTTCCAATCCCTCGTCGCCTTTTACCCAGGCGATTCCAGTGGTGACCTCCAAAGGATGAGATGAACAAGGAAAACTTGAACCCCTCCATTGAAGGACTTCTCCGGACCTGGCTTCCCGGCAAACGCTGGTTCCCGGTCAAGAGCCCGGACTTTGCGTTGGAGCAGGTGGGTGGCTTCACGCTGCCGGGCAGCGGCGACGCCGTCCTGGAAGTCCTGCTGCTCGCCGTCACCCACAGGACGGCAGACGGCGGTCCCCGGACCGACGTCGTCCAGGTCCCGTTGAGCTTCCACAGCCAGCCGCTGGTGGACGCGCCTACGGCGCTTTTGGGCGAGCACACGGACCCCGGTTCGGGCCTTCGGCTGGTCTACGACGCGGTGTACGATCCGCAGTTCGTCACCGCCTGGTTGGAACTGATGCGGAGTGAAGGGAGCGTTGGTTCGGTCCGTGGCCACCTCACGGGTGGCCGTGTGCCGCTCCCGGGCAAGCCCGTATCCGTGCGGGTCCTCTCGGGCGAGCAGTCCAACACGTCCGTCATCATCGACGACGGCGAGTCGGCGGCAATCGTCAAAATCTTCCGCGTGCTTTCGGCAGGCAGGAATCCCGAAGTTGAACTCGGCGCGGCACTGACGGCTGCCGGGACCAGCGAGGTTCCCGCGACGTTGGGCTGGATCACGGGCTCGTGGAATGGGCCGGCGTCGAAGGACGCGGGGGCGACGGAAGCGGCAGTGGCCACCGGCGAGCTGACGGTCGTGCACGAATTCCTGCTCGGCGGCCAGGACGCCTGGCGCCTGGCCGTTGACGCCGCCGCTGCCGGCAAGGACTTCACGGAGGAAGCACGTGGCCTCGGCAGGGCTACTGCCACGGTTCATGCCAGGCTGGCGGAGACCTTCGGAACGCATGACGGCCAGGAACAGGGCCCGGACATCATCGCCACAGTAGCCCGGCGCGTCCGCCAGTCGTGGGCGGAGGCCTCAACCGCCGTCGGGCCCTACGACGCAAACCTCGAGGAGCTGCTGGCGGCCTTGGACCCCCGGGCCGTGGGCCAGCTGCAGCGTGTCCACGGAGACCTTCACCTGGGCCAGATCCTGTGGGTTCCCGGCGCCGAAGGGCAGCCGGGCCGCTGGGCCATCCTGGATTTCGAGGGCGAGCCGCTCCGGACAATCGATGAGCGCAACACCCCCGACCTTCCGCTGCGGGATGTCACGGGCATGCTGCGCTCGTTCGACTACGCAGCCGGGGCGGCGACGCGGGAAAACGAAGACACTGCCGCCGGCGTGCCCGAAACCTGGGTGGATGACTGCGCCGCGGCGTTCCTGGAGGGGTACAGCGACGTGACCCCGGGAACCATTGACCGCCAGTCGCCACTCTTTGTGGCATTGTGGCTGGACAAGGCCTTATACGAGGTGGTGTACGAGCTGCGTAACCGGCCCGACTGGTTGTCGATACCGGTTAACGCATCGCGACGAATCCTCGACAACACAAGCCGCGGCAAGCATGCGGCAGCAACAGCGGAAGGTAATGACATGACTGGCTCAGCACGTACCGAACGGCCCCGAGTTCCCCTGCACGTGGACTCCGAGACCTTGGAACGCGTGGCGGCCGGCGCTTACCACGCGCCGCATTCGATCCTCGGCGCCCACCTCGACGACCACGGCCACGTCACGGTCAGGACGGTGAAGCACCTGGCCAAGTCCGTCGCCGTTGTCACGGAGGCCGGCCGGACCCCCATGGAGCATGAGTCGCACGGTGTGTGGACCGCGGTCCTCGAACCGCTGCAGACCGGCCACGTGCCGGACTACCGCTTGGAAGTGGTGTACGACGTCGAACCGGTCACCATCGATGACCCGTACCACTACCTGCCTACCGTGGGTGAGGTGGACCTGCACCTGATAGGCGAGGGCCGTCATGAGCGGCTTTGGGATGTGCTTGGCGCGCATGTCCAGCACTACCGGTCCTCGTTGAGCGATGTAGATGGTGTTTCCTTTGCCGTCTGGGCCCCGAATGCCCAGGCTGTCCGCGTGAAGGGTGACTTCAACGGCTGGGATGGCCGTTCCCACGGCATGCGTTCCTTGGGGTCCTCGGGCGTGTGGGAACTCTTCATCCCGGGCGTTGTAGCAGGGGCGTGCTACAAATACGAGATCCTCACCAAGTCGGGCCAGTGGATCGAGAAAGCGGACCCGCTGGCCTTTGGGACCGAGGTTCCTCCTTTGACTGCCTCGCGGGTGGTGGACGCCAGTTACCGTTTCAAGGATGCGGAATGGATGGCAGCCCGCGCCAAGAAGGATCCCCACAACTCCCCGATGAGCGTCTACGAAGTCCATTTGGGATCCTGGCGCCTGGGCCTTGGCTACAAGGAACTCGCCAAGGAACTTGTGGAGTACGTGAAGTGGCTTGGCTTCACCCATGTGGAGTTCATGCCGGTGGCCGAGCACCCGTTCGGTGGCTCATGGGGTTACCAGGTGACGTCGTACTTCGCCCCGACTTCGCGCTTCGGGCACCCGGATGAGTTCCGTTTCCTGGTGGACTCCCTTCACCAGGCCGGCATCGGTGTCCTCCTGGACTGGGTGCCTGCCCACTTCCCCAAGGACTCATGGGCCCTGGCGCAGTTCGATGGCCAGCCGCTGTATGAGCACTCCGATCCCGCGCTGGGCGAACACCCCGACTGGGGAACGCTGATCTTCGACTTCGGACGCAGTGAAGTCCGCAACTTCCTGGTGGCCAACGCGCTGTACTGGCTGGAGGAGTTCCACATTGACGGCCTGCGCGTGGACGCCGTGGCCTCCATGATCTACCTGGACTACTCCCGTGAAGAGGGCCAGTGGCGCCCGAACAAATTCGGTGGCCGGGAAAACCTTGAAGCGATCTCGTTCATGCAGGAAGTCAATGCCACCGTCTACAAATCCCACCCGGGGGCCATCGTCATCGCTGAAGAGTCCACGGCATTCCCCGGCGTGACAGCACCTACCAACCATGGCGGCCTGGGCTTTGGGCTCAAGTGGAACATGGGCTGGATGCATGACTCCCTCAAGTACATCTCCGAGGACCCCGTCAACCGGAAGTGGCACCACGGCACGGTCACTTTCTCGCTGGTCTATGCGTTCACGGAGAACTTCCTCCTGCCCATCAGCCACGACGAGGTAGTGCATGGCAAGGGCTCCATGCTGCGCAAGATGCCGGGCGACCGCTGGCAGCAGCTGGCCAACCTTCGCGCCTTCTTCGCCTACCAATGGTCACACCCGGGCAAGCAGCTCATCTTCATGGGCAGCGAGTTCGGCCAGGAATCGGAGTGGTCCGAGCAATACGGACTGGACTGGTTCCTCGCCGACATCCCGGCCCACCGGGGCCTGCAGCTGTTGGTGAAGGACCTCAACGAGGTCTATGCCTCAACTCCTGCACTCTATGAGCAGGACAACGACGCCGCCGGTTTCCAGTGGATCAACGGAGGGGACGCGGACCACAACGTCCTGACCTTCATCCGCTGGAGCCGCGACGGTAAGCCACTGGTTTGCGCGGTGAACTTCTCCGGCGCTCCGCACCACGAGTACATCCTTGGAGTTCCGCAGGCGGGGGAGTGGACTGAAGTCCTGAACACCGACGCAGAAACGTACGGAGGTTCCGGTGTGGTCAACTCCGGTTCGTTGAAGGCCTCGACGCCGGGCACCGACGGTCAGCCCGCCGCGCTGTCCGTCACGCTTCCGCCGCTCGGAGCATCCTGGTTCACGCCGGCGGTGTAGTGCCCGCTCCACGCTCCATCACATCCCGCGTGCTTGGGCCCGATCCTCGCTCACGTAATTGATGTTTCCCGGCAACGCTCCTTCACTGTGGTGGAGGGGCGTTGCCGTTTTTACTCGCGCGAGACGTTCGACGGCGGTTCCAGGCTGCGGCGGCCGGCGTCCGGTCGGCGGCGCGACTGGCTGGACGACGGTGTTGCGCCCTGTGCTCCGGGCGCAGAAGGCGTGGCTCATGAGCACGCCAGATCGGGGCTTTGCCAACTCGGCAGAGTGTGTGTATAGTTAATACCCGCGCTGCTCCACGAGTAGAGATCGCAAGCTGACAAGAAAACCGCAAGGAACTTCAGGTCAAGCTTGCCGATTTGACTCGGTGAGAGGCAGCCGGTAAGTTTGAAAAGTTGCTCCGGAGCGATCCAGTGGCCCTGTGGGGTTGGTGGTGGTACTGCTCTGGATTAGTGACCTGTTGTTTGAGAACTCAATAGTGTGCCAAGTTTGTTGATACCGATTGTTTTTTGATTGGTTGAATTTATGCCAGGTTGCTGCGCACCCCCGTGTGTGGTGGTCTGGTTTTCAGCTGGTTTCGAATTTTGTGCAGCCGCGTTCTACCGTTATTTCCGGTGGGTGTGGTTGTGTCTGTT
>NZ_JBFBHE010000004.1:0-561473 GCF_040685055.1 Paenarthrobacter sp. NPDC089307 | reverse complement strand
TTCACCGCCGCCGGGACCGCCTACGCCACCCACGGCGAACCACTCGTCCCGATCTACGTGTTCTACTCCATGTTCGGCTTCCAACGCACCGGAGATTCCTTCTGGGCCGCCGCGGACCAAATGACCCGCGGCTTCATCATCGGCGCGACCGCAGGACGGACCACCCTCACCGGCGAAGGACTCCAACACGCCGACGGGCACTCCCCCATCCTGGCCTCCACCAACCCCGCCGTGAAAACCTACGACCCCGCCTACGGCTACGAAATCGGCCACATCATCCGCCACGGACTCGAGCAAATGTACGGCGAAGACTCCGACGATAAAAACGTCATGTACTACCTCACCGTCTACAACGAGCCCATCACCCAACCCGCCGAACCCGAAAACCTCGACACCACCGGGCTCCTCAAAGGCATCTACCACCTCGCCAACGCCCCCGAGGGCGATAACAACCGGCCCACCGCACAAATCCTCGCCTCCGGCGTGTCCGTGCCCTGGGCCCTCGAAGCCGCCCGGATCCTCAACGAAGACTGGGGAGTCGCCGCGGACGTCTGGTCCGTGACCTCCTGGAACGAACTCCGACGCGACGGACTCGCCGCCGAAGAACACGCCTTCCTCAACCCCGGCCAACCCACCCGCACCCCGTTCATCACCGAACAACTCAACGGACACACCGGACCAGTCATCGCCGTCTCGGACTACATGAAAGCCGTCCCCGACCAAATCCGACAATTCATCCCCAACGACTTCGCCTCCCTCGGAGCAGACGGCTTCGGCTTCTCCGACACCCGCCAAGCCGCCCGCCGCTACTTCAAAAACGACACCCACTCCATCGTCGCCAAAACCCTGCAACTCCTCGCCGCCAAGGGAGAAGTTGAAGAAGGTGCCCTGGAAAAGGCGATCGATAAGTACCGGCTCCTGGATGTCAACGCCGGCACCACCGGCGGAGCAGGCGGAGACGCCTAGGATCCTTCGGGGACATCACGCTTTACCAGCAATAAGCCCGACGGCGGCTCCCACCAAAAGGTGGGGGTCGCCGTCGGGCTTTAACTTGGCTGCCGGACACTGCGAGCAACGTGACGGGCGACAACGCGAGTTGTAGCCTTCTCACAAATGGAGCTTCCCCGGACTGGGCCGTATGCTCGTTCCATGGCAGAGCCCACCAAAACAACTTCAAAGCGCAAGGCAGCGACCCAGGCGTTGTCGCCGGAAAAGGCGGAAACTCTGCGGCAGCTCCGCGCCAACGTCGGGCAGCTGTCCACCAGCACCATGCGCAAACTGGAGAAGTCACTTCCCTGGTACAGCCGGCTGAGTTCCGACGAGCGTTCGGCACTGGGCCTGGTGGCGCAGAATGGCATCGCCGCCTTCGTCACCTGGTACGAACGCCCCAGTTCGCCGTCCTGGATCCTCACTGACGTCTTTGGAAACGCCCCCACTGAACTCACCCGCTCCATCAGCCTGCAGAAGGCCTTGCAACTGATCCGCATCGTGGTGGAAGTGGTGGAAGACCAGGTGCCGGTAATCGCCCCGGAGTCCGACCAGCCGTCGCTGCGGGAAGCCGTCCTGCGCTATTCACGTGAGGTCGCTTTCGCCGCGGCAGATGTTTATGCCCGCGCCGCCGAGTCGCGCGGTTCCTGGGACACCCGCCTCGAAGCACTGATTGTTGATGCGATCCTTCGAGGCGAGAACACAGATGCTTTGCGGTCGCGGATTGCCGCCCTGGGCTGGAAAGCGCAGGAGCGATTCACCGTCATGGTGGGTAATTCCCCGTCTGAACCCAGCGCAAGCTATGTCAGCGAACTGCGCCGCACCGCCGGCCGGTTCGCGGAGGACGCGCTCGTGGGAATCCAGGGCGACCGCCTGATCCTGATCCTTGGCGGGGTGCAGGACCGGGACACCGCGTACCTCAAACTCAGTGAACTTTTCGCCCCCGGCGCCGTGGTTTACGGACCCGAGGCGGGATCTTTGGTCGAAGCGAGCAGTTCTGCCCAAGCAGCGTTCGCCGGCCTCACCGCCGCCCGCGCCTGGCCCTCGGCTCCCCGTCCGGTGTCCGCCGACGACCTGCTCCCCGAGCGGGTGGTTTCCGGGGATGATGCAGCACGGCGATCATTGATCAAGAACATCTACAGGCCCCTTCTGGCAGCCTCCAACGGCCTCGTGGAAACCCTGGGGACATACCTGGAACTGGGCCATTCACTGGAGGCAACCGCCCGGGAACTGTTCGTCCATGCCAACACGGTGCGCTACCGTTTGAAGCGTGTCTGCGACGTGACGGGCTGGGATCCGCTCCTTCCACGGGAGGCCTTTGTGCTTCAAACGGCGTTGGTGGTAGGCCGGCTTTCGGCCCCGCCGAAAGCCGTTCCCGAACGTCATGCGTCACGTTCACAGAACTGAACCGTTGTAGACTTCCTACAAACTGACCCAGTGAGCTTGGTGTACGAAAACACCAGTGGATCACGTGGCAATTTGGAAAGCTGGATACGTGCTTGCAATCGTCTGCCCTGGACAGGGCTCCCAGACCCCCGGATTTTTGGCCCCTTGGCTGGAACTCCCCTCCGTCGAAGGCCAATTGGCCACCCTGAGCGAAATCGCAGGCATTGACCTCAAGGCCCACGGCACCACCTCGGACGAAGAGACCATCAAGGACACTGCAGTTGCGCAGCCCCTGATCGTCGCAGCCGGCCTCGTGGCCGCGCAGTCCCTGTTCGACGTCGAGTTGAGCACCCTGCCGGTTATCCTCGCCGGACACTCCGTTGGTGAGATTACGGCTTCCGCGCTTGCCGGTGTCCTCACCGAGGCTGAGGCCATGACCTTCGTCCGCGAACGGGCCAACAGCATGGCTGCAGCGGCTGCAGTGACTCCCACCGGCATGAGCGCCGTAGTGGGCGGCGATCCCGCCGACGTCCTGGCTGCCATCGAAGCTTCCGGCGCGACCCCGGCAAACGTCAATGGTGCCGGCCAGACCGTAGCCGCAGGCACGTTCGAGCAATTGAAGGCGTTGTCGGACAACCCGCCTGCCAAGGCACGGGTGATTCCCCTCAAGGTTGCCGGCGCCTTCCACACCTCGCACATGGCCCCGGCAGTCAGCTCCCTTGAAGCCCTCAAGCCGTCGTTGTCGCCGCAGAGCCCGGCTGTCCCGCTGTTGTCCAACTACGATGGCAAGGAAGTCACGGCGGGACCCGCCGCCGTCGAAAGCCTGATCGCCCAGGTATCCCGCCCCGTCCGCTGGGACCTGTGCATGGAGACCCTGACTGGGCGCGGCGTTACCGGCGTCATTGAACTTGCTCCCGCCGGGACTCTCGCCGGGCTGGCCAAACGGGGCATGCCCGGCGTCAAAACTGTTGCAGTCAAAACCCCGGATGACCTGTCCGCGGCTCTGGCACTCTTTGCTGAACTGGAGGGACAGGCATGAGCACACCGGTACTGAACAAAGCCGCCGTCAACGAGAATGCACGTATTCTGGGCATCGGCGCCTACCGCCCGGACGTCATCGTCACCAACGAGGACGTTTGCCAGTGGATCGATTCCTCGGATGAGTGGATCCGCCAGCGCACCGGCATCATCACCCGCCACCGCGCCGCCGCCGATGTCAGCGTCATCGACATGGCCGAAGGCGCAGCACGCGAAGCAATCCAGCAGGCCGGCATCGAGCCGTCCCAACTGGGAGCTGTGATCGTCTCCACCGTCACCCACCCTTATGCGACGCCCTCGGCTGCCGCTGCTCTCACCGAGCGTTTGGGCGCGACGCCGGCACCCGCCTTTGATATCTCTGCCGCCTGCGCCGGGTACTGCTACGGCGTTGCCCAGGCCGATGCGCTTGTCCGCTCCGGCGCGGCGCAGTACGTCCTTGTGGTCGGCGCCGAAAAGCTCTCGGACGTCATCGACAACCACGAGCGCACCATCTCGTTCCTCCTCGGTGATGGGGCCGGCGCAGTAGTGGTGGGCCCGTCCGAGACACCCGGCATCGGACCCTCCGTATGGGGCTCCGATGGCAGCAAGTGGGACGCCATCGGCATGACCCACTCGCTTGAAGACGTCAAGAAGCTCGGGGAATCCGCACGGCACTCCGACGAGATTGACGACCCCGCCATCCTTTCCGCAACCCAGGATGTGTGGCCCACCCTGCGCCAGGACGGCCAGACCGTCTTCCGCTGGGCAGTTTGGGAAATGGCCAAGGTGGCCCAGCAGGCCTTGGACGCTGCCGGCATCGAAGCCAGTGACCTCGCTGCGTTTGTTCCCCACCAGGCGAACATGCGCATCATTGACGAGATGGTGAAGAAGCTGAAGCTTCCCGAGTCTGTTGTGATCGGCCGCGATATTGCGCAGGCCGGAAACACGTCCGCGGCCTCCATCCCCCTTGCAACCCATCGCTTGCTCCAGGAGAACCCTGGCCTGAGCGGTGGCCTTGCCTTGCAGATCGGCTTCGGTGCCGGCTTGGTCTTCGGAGCCCAGGTTGTAGTCCTGCCATAGACCTGGACCGGCCCTTGGCCTCCAGCCAACTGAATATGACTTACAAACCCAAACCGTAACCGCGGTTTGCCCCCTTTCCGGCAGCAGCCGGTACAACAAGAAAAGGAGCCAACAATGGCTAGCAACGAAGAGATCCTGGCCGGCCTGGCTGAAATCGTTAACGAAGAGACGGGCCTCGCCACCGAAGCCGTCGAGCTGGACAAGTCCTTCACTGAGGACCTGGACATCGACTCCATCTCCATGATGACCATCGTTGTCAACGCTGAAGAGAAGTTCGGCGTCCGCATCCCCGACGAAGAGGTCAAGAACCTCAAGACCGTCGGCGACGCCGTCAGCTTCATCGCCAACGCACAGGCCTAGTCCTGACACCAGCTGTGCCGGGCCGGGGCTTCTGTCCCTGAGCCCGGCACAGCCGCAATAACGCCCAAAGTTTTCCTGCCGCCCGCGCTGAACGCGAACGGGCGGCTGATCCGACAGAGAGTGATCGCATGGCACGCAAAGTAGTCATAACCGGTCTGGGGGCCACCACTCCCATCGGCGGCGACGTACCCACAATGTGGCAGAACGCGCTGAAAGGGGTCTCCGGCGCCCGCACGCTCGAAGACGAGTGGGTGTCCAAGTACGACCTCCCCGTCCACTTTGCTGCCCGCGCCTCGACCCCTGCCCTTGAGGTCCTCAGCCGCGTAGAGGCCAAACGCATGGACCCGTCCACGCAGTTTGGCGTCATCGCCGCCCGCGAAGCCTGGTCCGACGCCGGCATCGACGAGATTGACCACGACAGGCTTGCCGTTGCCTTCGCTACCGGCATCGGTGGCGTCTGGACGCTCCTGGATGCCTGGGACACGCTCAGGGACAAGGGTCCCCGCAGGGTACTTCCCATGACCGTGCCGATGCTCATGCCCAACGGCGTAGCTGCAGCCGTCAGCCTGGACCTGGGTGCACGTGCCGGAGCCCACACTCCGGTTTCCGCCTGCGCATCGGGTACCGAAGCCCTGCACCTTGGTTTGGACCTGATCCGGTCCGGCAAGGCAGATGTCGTGGTCTGTGGTGGTGCCGAAGCCGCGATCCACCCGATGCCGCTCGCTGCTTTCTCCTCCATGCAGGCGCTGTCGCGTCGCAACGACGAACCCGAGCGAGCCTCCCGCCCGTACGACCGCGACCGTGACGGCTTTGTCATGGGTGAAGGCGCAGGCGCCCTGGTCCTTGAGGCCGAGGAGCACGCCATCGCACGTGGTGCACGCATCTACGCCGAGCTCGCCGGCACCTCGGTCACCGCTGATGCGTACCACATCACCGCACCTGACCCCGAAGGCCTGGGCGCTACACGCGCCCTGAAGGCCGCAATGTTCGATGGCCGCATCCAGGCCGAGGACGTTGTGCACGTCAACGCGCACGCTACCTCGACACCGGTAGGCGACAAGCCGGAGTACACGGCCCTCCGTGCGGCCCTCGGGGCCCACGTGGACAACGTGGCGGTCTCCGCCACCAAGTCCCAGATGGGCCACCTCCTGGGCGCATCAGGCGCCGTGGAGGCCGTACTGACGGTGCTGGCAGTCTACGAGCGCAAGGCACCGGTCACCATTAACCTCGAGAACCAGGATCCTGAGATCCCCCTCGACGTCGTAACCTCCGTCCGCGACCTGCCTTCGGGCGACATCGTGGCGCTGAGCAACTCGTTCGGCTTCGGCGGCCACAATGCCGTCATTGCGGTACGGAACGTCTGAACGCGGACTAACCCCGCAAGTCCTTACTCAATATGAAGAGGGCCCCACCGGATGGTGGGGCCCTCTTCATTGCTATGGCGTGGCTTGGCTGGTCGTGCTGTCAGCCGACTTGATTGTCAGCTAACCAGATTGTCAGCCCACTTGGTGCAGCCAACGCACGGGGGCGCCTTCTGCCGCGTGCCGGAACGGCTCGAGCTCTTCGTCCCATGCCTCGCCCAAGGCCAACGACAACTCATGGTAAACCGCAGAGGGATCTCCGGCGCCTGACTCATATGCGTAGCGGATGCGGTCCTCGGTCACCATGATGTTGCCGTGCACATCAGTGACGGCATGGAAAATTCCAAGCTCCGGCGTGTGCGACCAACGGGCGCCATCCACTCCTTGGCTCGGTTCCTCGGTGACCTCGTAGCGCAAATGTGCCCAACCCCGCAGAGCCGATGCCAATTGGGCACCGGTTCCAGGGGCACCCGTCCAAGAGAGCTCAGCCCTGAACATTCCGGGCGCGGCCGGTTGAGGGGTCCACTCAAGATCGGTCCGCTTATCGACGACCGATCCGATGGCCCACTCGACATGCGGGCAAAGTGCCGTAGGGGCCGAGTGCACGAACAGGACACCGCGGGTTGTTGCAACAGACATTCCATCCTCCATAGCTGTAGGTACGTCTTCCCCAACGACCTCTGCCTGGATGTTTGCCGATGCTGCCGGATGCCATGAATCTCATGTGGGCCCTGCAGGCTATTCACTTATGGAGTACTTGTAACGATATTGGCACAGATCTAACCCTCAAGTATGAATTGAAGGTTTCCCCGTGGTGCTTTCATTTTGCCGTACACTCCCGGTTTCCGCCAGTGCAGCAGAAGCAACGGTTCACGTTCAGGCCCGGGGGTGGGCCTGCTGATAACTGTTCCTCAGCCGATCAACGGAGACATGGGTGTAAATCTGGGTCGTCGCGAGGCTGCTGTGTCCAAGAATCTCCTGAACGGCACGCAAGTCCGCACCGCCGTCCAGCAGGTGTGTCGCTGCGCTGTGCCGGAGGGTGTGCGGACCAGTAGCTGACGTATCGCCCAGGGCCTGAAGCAGGTCACTCACCACGGACCGGATCTGTCGCGGATCCACACGGTTGCCCCTGGCGCCCAGGAACAAAGCGGGGCCGCTTGCAGCGGTTACGACGGCGGGACGGCCACGCCTTAGCCAGTCGTCCACTGCCACGGCAGCCGGGACCCCGAACGGCACGGTGCGCTCCTTGTTTCCCTTACCCAGCACCCGCAACGTCCTTCGATCCTGGTCCACGTCATCAATGTCCAGCCCGGCAAGTTCTCCCACCCGGACACCCGTGGCGTATAGCAGCTCCACCATGGCACGGTTGCGGATGGCCATTGGGCCGCCCTCTTCGGCAGCAACGTTCAGGTCATCGACCATTCGAGTGACCTGCTGTTGCTGCAGGACTCCCGGAAGGGACTTGCTGCGTTTGGGCGCTTGGAGACGGACCGCCGGGTCGGATGGAATCAGTTCTTCCCTGAGCGCCCAGCCCGTGAAGGACCTGGCGGTTGCTGCACGCCTGGCAAGGGTGGCCCTGGACATGCCCGCTTCACTTTGCGCGCCAAGCCACCGCCGAAGGGACCCCAACTCCAGCTGGCCGAGTTCCTCCACCCCTTCCTGAACCGCGAAACCCAGGAGACTTTCGACATCAGCGATATACGCCCGGACTGTGTGTGCCGACCTTGCGCGTTCGCCCTCGAGGTAGCGCCGAAATCCCTCGACGACGCCGGCCAGGGCTGTTGGTAGTGATCGTCCGTCCACCCTTCCAACTGTGCCAGCCTCCCCCGTCCCGCGCTTGCATCAACATGCTTTTCCGGGCGTTCTAGGCATTCTTTGCGCGCTTCCATGCACCCCGCTCAGAGATGGCCAACCCCAGCAGCCCCAACCGGCCAAGTCCAGCCCGAACCGCCTCGGGACTCAGGCCCGCCACCACCGTAAGCTTCTCCACGGAGCTGGTGGATCGAAGCGGCAGTGCATCCAGAAGAATCAGGTCTTCCAAGGACAAGCCATCGTGCACCGCCGCACTCGGTTCCCGATCCTCGCCGGCTTCTTCCCCGATGGCCCCTGCCAGCTCGGCGATCTCGCCGACGTCGGTGACGCAAACGGCTCCCCCTTCCCTGAGAAGGCGATGACAGCCAGCCGAGTTGGCGCTGTGGACGGAGCCGGGAACCGTAGCCACCACACGGCCCAGCGCCTCTGCGTGATGGGCGGTATTAAGCGCCCCGGATCGCCACCGCGCCTCCACCACGACGGTGACCGAAGCAAGGGCCGCAATGAGCCTGTTTCTCTGCAGGAATCTGTAACGCGTCGGCGCGGACCCCGGAGGAACTTCCGAGATCACGGCTCCTTGGGTGCATACCGCCCGGAGGAGGTCCTCATTGCCTGAGGGGTAGAACCGGTCAACTCCCCCGGCCATGACCGCGATTGTAGGCAGCCCTGCTACCCCTCCGTTGAGCGCTCCACGGTGTGCGTGTGCGTCGATGCCGTAGGCACCGCCGGAGACCACGCTGAAACCTCGCTGGGCCAAGCCGTAGGCAAAGTCACCGGTGACCGAGGCACCATAGCTCGTGCTGTCTCTGGAGCCCACAAGGGCAATAGTGTGAGGTGCCGACGGCAACTCCTGCTCGTGCCCCCGCCACCACAGGCATAGCGGTTCTTGAAGTCCAAGATCAGAAAGTTGTTCCGGCCACAGGTCATCCCCTGGAACAATCAAACGGCCACCGAGCCGCCGCATGGTCTCCAGGTCGCGGTCAGGAGCCAAGTCGGCAATACGCGGAGCCCATCGCCTGAGGCTTTCCTGAAGCCCTGCCCACGATGCGGGCCCTCCCCCCTCCCGGAGTACCGCGGAGATTTCCTGTTCCAGGGCAGGACCGGTCCCCAGTTCGCCTGTCGCAACGCCCAGTGCGTCCACAGCTCCGGCCACGTGGACCAAGGCCAGTCCCACCGAGTCCTGGGGTTCCATCAACCGGGCCAAAGCCGCCCTGGCAACTCTCTCCTTGTCCTGCACGCTCATTGCCGTCACGCTGCTTTTCCTTTCAGGTTGGTTGTGCTCATGTAGCTACCGCAGCCTGCCTGAGGCCGAGAGCTTGGCCAATGTGGTCAAAATCCGGTTTGTCGCTGCAGTCCAGGTCCGCGAGCGTCCAAGCGAGCCGGAGGACGCGGTCGTATCCACGTGCTGTCAGGACCCCCCGTTCCAGTGCTGTGTCCAGGATCCGGGTGGCGCCCGGAAGCAAACGCAATTCACCGCGGAGGATACGTCCGGTCACCTGCGAATTCGTTTCCAGCCCGAAGCCCTGCAGGCGATCCAACTGCCGTTCCCTGGCCGCCAGGACCCGTGCCGCTACAGTGCGCGTGTCTTCTTCTTTCCCCGCATGGCCGAAATCTGCCAAGGAAACCCGCTCCACGTGCAACTGGATGTCCACACGGTCCAGGAGCGGGCCCGACATCCTCCCGAAGTAGCGGCGCCGCATCATCGCCGTACAGGTGCAGTCCATGCCCTTGCCTGATGCCTTCCCACAGGGACAGGGGTTGGCCGCCAAGACAAGCTGGAAACGGGCTGGGTAGGCAGCAGTACCTGCTGATCGGTGGATCACCAGCTCTCCGCTCTCAAGGGGCTGGCGAAGAGCATCAAGGACCCGGCGTTCGTACTCCGGAGCCTCGTCGAGGAACAGCACTCCTCGGTGCGCCCGTGATGCTGCGCCCGGCCTGGGCAGTCCCGAACCGCCGCCTATGATGGCCGCGGCCGTTGCGCTGTGATGGGGATTCTCAAAAGGAGGCCGCCGCAGCAACCGCACGGCAGATGCCTGGACGGCCGCCAGGGAATGGATGGCTGTCACTTCCATTGCTGCCGTATCGGACAAGTCCGGGAGCAATCCGGGCAACCTCTCGGCCAGCATGGTCTTGCCGGCTCCAGGCGGACCCGTCAGCAGCATGTGATGCCCACCCGCCGCGGACACTTCCAAAGCGCGGCGTGCCTCTCCTTGCCCTGAGACATCGCACAGATCCGGCGTTATGGACATGGATTCCACGTCCATCCCGGGCTCGTCCCCGTCCACGGGGTCGTAGTCCAAGGCGAGATCCTTCGGGTCCGCGCCGAAGTCGTATGCAAGCCGGGCGAGCGTCTTGTAGCCGCGCACGTTTGCACCGGGCACGAGCGATGCCTCCGACACATTCGCCTCAGCCACCACAATGTCCGGATATCCGGCCTGGACGGCCGCCATCACGGCGGGCAGCATTCCGCGGACCGGTCTCAGCCTGCCGTCCAAGCCAAGCTCAGCGATAAACACTGTTCCGTCGATGGACCTGATGTCCTTGGCCGCACGCAGTACTGCCATGGTGATGGCGAGGTCGAAGCCCGATCCCCGCTTGGGCAATGAGGCAGGTATCAGGTTTGCCGTGATCTTCCTGCGACTCAGGGGTATTCCGGAGTTCTGCGCGGCCGATCGAATGCGTTCCTTCGCCTCATTCAAGGCAGCGTCCGGGAGCCCCAGGATCACGAAATTAGGCAGTGTTTGGCCGATGTCGGCCTCGACCTCCACGATGTAGCCGTTCAGGCCTACCAGCGCCACACAGTAGCTGCGGCCCACCCCCATCTAGCCAACACCCCTAAGGTGTTCCATCACGGGATCCCCGACGCCGTTGTCGAGCACCGACACAACATCGATTCGTTTGCGGGGCGCCCTGAACTCGTGGGCGCGGCACCAGGATGAGACGAGTCGGTGCAGACGCGCCAGTTTGGCCTCCCCCACGGCCTCGAACGGATGCCCATAGTCAAGGCTCCGCCGGGTCTTGACTTCGGCCACCACCAAGGTGTCTCCGTCAATCGCGACTATGTCGATCTCCCCATCGGCACACCGCCAATTGCGATCAACGATCCGCATCCCCTGGCCCGCCAGGAAATCTGCCGCCAGTGCCTCGCCGTTTTGGCCCAGCAGGTCTTTTGCTCTCATGACCATCACCTCCACTGACCAGCATTCAGGCTGGAAGCAGAGGGTGGCAGGGCGGCCAGGTGCTATGTGGGTAAACGCACCGGAATCAATGCTGTGGAGGAACAGTCCCCGCCCTACGGGCTAGTTGCCGAGGTCTCCCAGGTCTCCCAGGCCGCCGTCCTTGGGCAAGGCCAGGTCTTCGCTGCGGGGCAGTTCTTCGACATTGACGTCCTTGAACGTAATGACGCGGACGTTCTTGACGAATCGCGCAGAACGGTACACGTCCCAGACCCAGGCATCCTGCAGGGTCAGGTCGAAGTAGACCTCGCCATCGGCACTACGGGCCTGAAGGTCAACATGGTTGGCCAAATAGAACCGGCGCTCCGTCTCGACAACGTAGCTGAACAGACCGACAACGTCCCGGTATTCACGGTAGAGCTGCAGCTCCATGTCGGTTTCATAGTTCTCAAGGTCCTCGGCACTCATGGTTCCATCTTGCACCATTTGACGGCTGGCTCGCGCCAGGTGGACCGCTGCACCCGGCAAGATTGCCTGTACTCCTGGCCAGGCCCTGTTTAATCCTGGTCAGGCCCTGTCAGGTGCCAGCTGGTCCGGTGGTAGGCGCTGGGACCCTGAAGGCGGATAATGTCCCGGTGCGCGGCGGTGGCATAGCCCTTGTTTACATTCCAGCCATAGGCCGGCAGCTCGGAATGGAGATCGACCATAATCCGGTCGCGTGCCACTTTGGCCAGCACACTGGCAGCAGCTACGCTCAGGCAACTCATGTCGGCCTTTACCCTGGTGTGGACGGGGGCCTCACAGAGGGGACCTGACGGCGCGGTGTCGAAGAGCGACGCCTGCACGTCCGGCGAGAGCCAGTTGTGGCTGCCATCCAACAAGACCATGTCCGGAGTGACGCCGTCGTCGAGAATTTCACACCAGGCACGGGTTCCGGCCAGGCGGAGGGCTGCAATGATGCCGATCTCATCGATTTCCTGCGAGGACGCGTGCCCCACCGCTGAAGCCAGGGCCCACTCGCGAACCAAGGGTTCCAACCGGTCCCGGTCCTCTGGCTTTAGCAGTTTGCTGTCGCGAACGTCGGCCAGAAGGCCATGATCGGAGAGGTCGATCACCGTGATTCCCACGCTGACCGGGCCGGCCAAAGCACCGCGTCCTACCTCGTCCACCCCTGCAAGCAAGCGGACACCCTGGGCAAGGAACGATCTCTCGACGTCCAAGGTGGGGAACCCGAGCGGGCCCTTGGGCTTCGCTTTGGCCTGGGACTTCCCCTTTGCCTGGGGCTTGCCCTTGGCCGGAGCTTTGGCCTTGGGACCAGTAGCTGTTGTTGCCATTACTTCGCCGGCGTGCCTTTGGGAACATTGCGGAAGACGTCCGGGTAGTTATCCAGGACGGTCCACCGGTTGATCGGCCACGCGATGACGGTTGCCTTGCCTTCAACGTCTTCGATGTTGACGAAACCGCCATTGATTTGCTGGTGGGACCGCGAGTCTGCCGAGTGGTTGCGGTTGTCGCCCATGACCCACACTTTACCTTCCGGAACGACGACGTCGAAGGCCTCCGAGGTAGGCGCTTCCGCGGGATTTATGTAGGTTTCGTCAAGCGCAACGCCGTTAACGCTGATGCGTCCCTCGGCATCGCAACAGCTGACGTGGTCGCCGGGAAGGCCTATGACCCGCTTAACCAGGTGCTGCTCGCTGGCGTCCGGCGCCAAGCCTACAAACTCCAGGGTGTCACCCACCCAGTCCATGGGACCCGCGGGTTTCTGGGCCACGGGCGGCAGCCAGGCCTGGGTGTCCTTGAACACCACTACATCCCCGCGGGAAAGGTCAAACGGTCCGGGAACCAGCAGGTTGATGAAAATGCGGTCGTAGACATCCAAGGTCTTTTCCATCGACTCGGACGGGATGTAGAACGCCCGGAACAAGAACGTCTTCAGCAGGAAGGACAACACCAGGGCAATGGCCACGACCGTGACAATCTCCTTGGCCCATACCAGGGCAGGGTTTTTTCGCGGTTTCTCCGCGGCGTGGGCACCGCCGTCAGGATCGCCGGAGTTGCTGCCAGCACCATTCCCTGCGGACACCGCACCGTCCGCTCCACCGGGCTCGGCCGCTTCGTCGGTACTTGCCGTCCCGTCCGAGAGCCGCGCGTCGTCGTCGTACCGCTCGGGGGTCCCAGGAGCTTTGTCCGGCATCTACTGTCCGTTCTTCGATGATGTTTCGGCCTGCGTGGAGCGAGGCATCCCTGCAAATCTATCAAGTGGCCAGATGATCTGGACCGGTCGGCCGATAACGCGGTCCGTCGGAACCATGCCGCCCCCCGGAGCTCCTAGGAGGCCGCGCGAGTCGGCAGAACGTGATCGGTGGTCCCCCATCAGCCAGAGACGGTCGTGGGGTACCACGACGTCGAACTTCTGCCCACTGGGTTCATCACCCGGGTACAGATAGGGTTCCTCAAGTACCTGACCGTTCACTGTGAGGTGTCCGGTGGCATCACAACACTGAACGTGGTCGCCGGAGACCCCGATGACCCTCTTGACGTACGTGGTGTCGCTGCCCGTGAGTCCAAACCATTGCCCTGCCGCGGACACGGCGTCGACAAACGGACCCCGCCCGCTGCTCAGCGGCGCAAAGGAACCTCGTCCATCGAAGACCACAACATCGCCTCGCCGGATCGGTTCAGCGCTGAAGTCGGTTCGCGATACCAGGATCCGGTCGCCAGTCACCAGGAGCGGCTCCATGGACTCTGAGGGAATGTAGTAGACGTCCAGCCACAGGGACCGGACCAGCCCGCTGATGGCGATCGCCAGGACCAGCGCGAGCAAAACAAAACGCCAGCCCTGTTTCCGGGGCTGGCGTTCTGATGTTTCCATGATTCGTATCCCTGTTGCGTTGCGGATTGCTCCGGAAACAACCGGGCACGAATCCTGGACCCGTTGCGTAAGTCGCAGGACTTACTTGGCGAAGTCGCGCTTTTCCTTGATCTTCGCAGCCTTACCGCGCAGTGCGCGCATGTAGTAAAGCTTGGCGCGGCGGACGTCACCCTTGGTGACGACCTCGATCTTGTCGATGATCGGGGAGTGTACCGGGAAGGTACGCTCTACGCCGACGCCGAAGGAAACCTTGCGCACGGTGAAGGTCTCGCGAACGCCGTCACCCTGGCGGCCCAGGACGAAGCCCTGGAATACCTGGACACGGGAGTTCTTGCCTTCGATGATGTTGACGTGAACCTTGAGGGTGTCGCCCGCGCGGAACTCAGGAACATCGTTACGCAGCGAGGCTGCATCTACGCTATCGAGGATATGCATTAATCCACTCCTGGTGAACGCCACAGGTCATTCACTTTGGGTTACGGCGGACAAGCCCGGGGCACACAAGGCCACCGGAAATCTCCGCCGAAGTTTCTTGGTGTCCGGCTCCGCCACTGATTGGCGTCGCCGGGTTGTCCGACTGTTGGCTGAACTCCCCCTGTGGCAGGTGCCAGCCCAGCAGACACAAGGGTTAATTCTGCCATAAGCGCAGCCATCCAGCCAACTGGCTGGACCTCCAGTGCTCGACGGCGGGCGGCGGCCTTAGTTGGCGGCGTCGCCGCCGGCCCTGGCGCGCAGGCGACCATCCACGACGTCGTACCCGAGGTCAGCGAGTGCGTTGCGGTCCGCGCGGCTCAGCGTGCCGGCGTCGAAATCCGCCAGAAGGTCCGGCCTGCGTTCGGCGGTGCGGCGAAACTGCTCGTGGCGGCGCCACTGCGCGATCTTGCCGTGGTTGCCGCTGAGCAGGATCGGAGGCACGTCGTGGTCCCGCCAGGATGAAGGCTTGGTATAAACGGGGTATTCCAGCAGGCCGTCTGAGTGGGATTCCTCAATGAGGGACTCGGGGTTGCCGACGACACCCGGAAGGAGGCGGCCGATCGCTTCCACCATTGCCAGGACAGCAACTTCGCCGCCGTTGAGAACGTAGTCACCCAGGCTGACCGGACGCACAATGAAGTGATCGTGGGCCCAGTCCATGACGCGTTCATCGATGCCTTCGTAGCGACCACAGGCAAAGACCAGCTGCTCTTCCTCAGCGAGCTCATAGGCCAGCGCCTGGTTGAAGCGTTCCCCTGCCGGTGAGGGGACGATCAGTACCCGCTTGGCACCTTCGCGCCCGCCGGCAACGGATTCCAGGGCCTGCGCCCAGGGTTCGGGCTTCATGACCATCCCGGCGCCGCCGCCGTATGGAGTGTCGTCCACCGTCCGGTGCTTGTCAGTTGTGAAGCTGCGGAGGTCGTGGACGTTCAGTTCCAGCAATCCGTCCTGCCGTGCCTTGCCTATGAGCGAGAGCTCAAGCGGAGCAAGGTATTCAGGGAAGATACTGACAACATCGATCCTCATTCAGGCGTCATCCCCCGCCGCGTCCGTTGCTTCGTTGCTGGAGTCGTCGTTGATCTCAAAGAGTCCGGCAGGCGGGGTGATCAGGACATACCCGTCCTCAATGTCGACCTCCGGAACGATTTCGTCGACGAAGGGAATGAGGATCTCTTTGCCCTCGGGGGTGGTGACCGTCAGCAGGTCCTGCACCGGCAACGTAGTCAGCGCTGTTACCTTGCCAACAACCTGCGACCCTACACGCGCTTCCAATCCAACGAGTTCGTGCTCGTACCAGCCCTCGTCGTCGTCTTCGTCGTCGAGTTCTTCGGTTTCGATGTAGAGCTTCGCACCGCGGATGGCCTCAGCGGCGTTCCGGTCTGCGATCTCTTCGAAACCGAGCAAGAGTATGTCCTTGTTCCATCGGGCACTACGGACTGTCAGCGGTCCGGCGGAGGCCGGCTCCACGACGAACTCGGTTCCGGCGACGAAGCGCTCTGCGGGTGCGTCGGTGAGTACTTGTACCGTTACCTCGCCGCGAATGCCATGGGGTTTGCCGATCCGGGCCACCTGGAGCTGCATGGGTTCCTCTGAATTCTGTTGTTTCCGCACCACCGGGCACGGTGGTGAAGTGTTGGACAAAGCAATCCGGCCCCTCCACCATATTCGGTGAAGGGGCCGGACCTAAGACAAGCAGTGCTGAGCGCGTTACCGGCGGCGGTCGGTGTCGACGACGTCGACCCTGACCTGCTCGCCACCAGCCAGGGCCGCAACCACAGTGCGCAGTGCACGTGCAGTACGTCCCTGACGGCCGATCACCCGTCCGAGGTCCTCCTGGTGAACGCGCACCTCAAGGGACTCCCCGCGGCGGTTGTTCTTGGCACTGACCTTGACATCCTCAGGGCTGTCAACGATCCCACGAACCAAGTGCTCGAGCGCTTCTGCCAGCAACTTACTCAGCCTCGGTGGTCTCTGCTTCAGCTTCGGCCGGAGCCTCGGCAGCGTCGTCCTTCTTGGCCTTCTTGGTGATGGCTTCCGGGATGATGACGGAACCCTTCTCCGGAGCTACGAAAGCTTCCTTCGGAGCTTTGGTCTTCAGGGTGCCTTCCTGGCCCGGCAGGCCCTTGAACTTCTGCCAGTCACCGGTGATCTTGAGGATCGCGGCAACCTGCTCGGTCGGCTGGGCGCCAACGGAGAGCCAGTACTGGGCGCGCTCGGAAGCGACCTCGATGTACGACGGCTCTTCGGTGGGGTGGTACTTGCCGATTTCTTCAATGGCACGGCCATCGCGCTTGGCGCGGGCATCCATGACGACAATGCGGTAGTACGGTGCGCGCATCTTACCGAAGCGCTTAAGGCGAATCTTTACGGCCACTTTTGTGGTCACTCCTGTTTCTGAAACGAGGTTGAACCCGACGTTCTGCACCCGTGGGGCGGGCCATACTGGACGGTTCGAAGGACAAGATACGAGCACGGAGAGAGGGGCCGTACCGATCAAGTACCTGTCCATTGTGCCAGATGCCCGGGGCAAATACGACTTTCGCCGTTCGGCTCGGTGAGTTGTTGGTCACACCAACGGTTCAGTCCTCCCCGGAACCAGCCGGAACAGCGGTCATTCAGACCAGACGTACAGCCCCGCGCGTTCCGTCTTTTCCACGTCCGCGGCAAGGGCGGCCAGCTGCTGGACATACTGCCGGGACTGCGCGGCGTCGAAGGGCATGTCCTCCTGCTCCGCCCACGCGGCAGCGACGTCGTCAAGGACGTTGGCATCCCCTTCGCTCTCGTACGTGAGCAGTTCGGCAAGTGCCCTCACCATGGCTTCGGGAACGCCGAGGAGTGCGTCGCTGGTGACATCCACCAGCGCAAGTTCATAGTCTGCGCCCGCTGCATGGACTGCCTGGCCGGCAAGATCGCCCAGCTGCTCGACCTCGAAGTCCGTGATGCCTTCGATCCGGACCGCGGGCCCGGAAGCATCCGCACCCTTACCCAAGGCCGCGGCCCGCTTGAGTGCTTCATCGTGGGTGGCTACAAAAATTTCGGCAAAGCCCATTGAAAGTACTCTCAATCCTTCGTGCTGACGGGGCGTGCGGCCGGAACCGGAAGGTCCGGGCCGTCACTGCCCAGCCTAGTGCAGCGCAGGGCCCATACGGGCTTCGCGGCCGGGGGTCCTAGCGAACTGCCACCCGCAATTTGTTCCGCCAGGGATCTTCGAACTGCAGTTCGGCACCAGTGTGGTGATTGCGCACTCCGGCCACCCGCAAACGATCCGCAAGGGCATCGACGTCCTCGCTGGTGGGGACCTCAATGAGCACTTCCCCCAGCCCCAGCGTGTCCTTGCGTGGGCCGGCACCACGGCTGTTCCAAACGTTCATTGCCATGTGGTGGTGGTAGCCACCCGCGGAAACGAACAGCGCCTGCCCATGCCAACCCGCTGTCCGTTCAAACCCCAGCGTGCCAACGTAGAAGTCCTGGGCGGTGGCGACGTCACCCACCTGAAGGTGGACGTGGCCGACGCCGGCAGCGGCCTCGCGCTGTCCCGTGACCGCCGCTTCGCTCAAGTGCTGCTGGAGGAACCGCTGGGGCGGGAGGGCCACATTGTCCATGACGACGTTTTTGCCGTCCCACTGCCAGGTCTCGCGGGGCTTGTCATAGTACAGCTCGATGCCGTTGCCTTCGGGGTCGGTGAAGTAGAACGCTTCGCTGACGAGGTGGTCGGCGCTTCCAACGAAGGCCCGGGGCTCATACCCGGCAGCCGTGGCGATCGTGGCAGCCAAGGAGGGCTGGTCCTGGAAGAGGATGGCGGTATGGAACAGGCCGGCCTCTCCCCGTCCCGGGATCTGGAGGCCGGCGGCGGGGGCAAGGTGGACCACGGGCTTGCCAACACGCCCAAGGTAGAGGCCACCATCCTGTTCGGCCACGACTTCAAGGCCCAAGGCGCGTTGATAGTAGTCACTCATGACTTTCATGTCGCCCACCTTGAGCATGACGGTGCCCATGGCGAGGTCGGCAGGAAGGAGGTCCTGGATGGATGATGCGGACATGTGAAGCTCCCGGTGTTAGGTGGCCGCCTTTCGGCACGTTCTACCTATCTAAATTACTTGAAGCTTCAATTTATTCCTAGCGAATGAGCCGGCCGCGTAGAACTACGTGCTTGAGCGTTGAAACCGTACGCAGATCACGCCTGGGATCGTCATGGCAGACCACGACGTCGGCGCTGGCACCTTCGCCGATGGCCTCGGCCCCCAGCCACTTCCGCGCGCCCCAGGCTGCGGCGTCGAGGACCGCGGACGGCGGCAGCCCGGCGTCGTGCAGTTCCTGCATTTCGTCGGCAATCCGGCCGTGCCTGATCACGCTCCCGGCGTCCGTGCCCGCGTAGATCACGACGCCGGCTTCGTACGCTTCAAGTACCCGCTCCCTTCGGCGCTCCCACAAGCGCGTCATGTGGGCGGCATATTCGGGGAACTTCGGCGCCGCCTGGGCAGCGATATCCGGGAAGGTCGCGATGTTGACCAGCGTCGGAACGATCGGCACTGACTGCTCCACCAGCCTGGGAACGTGGCGCGGCAACAGCCCGGTGGCGTGTTCGATGCAGTCGATGCCGGCGTCCAGCATGTCGTCGATGGTGTCCTCCGCGAAGCAATGCGCGGTGACCCGGGCGCCTTCATCGTGCGCCGCTGAGACGGCATCCTTCACGATTTTCGCGGGAAACGAGGCAGCAAGGTCCCCGACGCCGCGGTCGATCCAGTCGCCCACCAATTTGACCCAACCGTCGCCGTCGAGGGCTTCTTTCCGAACAGTCTCCACCAGTTGCCCGGGCTCGATTTCGTGGCCCAGGCCGCGGAGGTAACGGCGGCTTCGGGCGATGTGGCGGCCTGACCGGATCAGCCGGGGAAGGTCTGCCCGTTGCTGCACCCAACGTGTATCGCTGGGAGATCCGCAGTCGCGGATCAGCAAAGTGCCCGCGTCCAGGTCAGCCTGTGCTTGCGCGAGGGTGGTGGACTCATCCACCGCTCCACCGGCGCCAAGGCCGATGTGGCAGTGGGCATCCACGAATCCCGGGAGGACCCAGCCGTCAAGCACCTTGTCCGGCGGTGCCAAGGGGCGCTCGAACGTCAGCAGTCCGCCAACGGACCACATTCCGTTCCGCTCCTGATCTGCCGACACAAGCACGGGTCCGCTGAATTCGATGATGTCTGCCATGGAAAAAATCCTAATCCCCAGGGGCACGCCGGCCGCAGCCGCGTTCATATGACTGGGCGCCCAATGGGAGCTGTGGTAGCTTCGTCTACGACCACACGGGGGCCCTTGCAGGGGCTGAGATCTGGCTGAGGCAGCCTGCGACCGTTGAACCTGTCCGGGTAATGCCGGCGAAGGAAGTGAGTAATCCTTTGAGCACCACCAAAACACAGCACAGCCCTGCCCAAAACAGCTCTGTCAACAACGAACCTGTGACGCAGTCCTTGAAGTCCCATTCGCTGGCTTACCTCGAAGACCATGACACCGGTATCCGCGTACCAGTCACTGAAATCGCGCTGGAGCCCTCCCCCAACGGCCAAGCCAACGCGCCACTGCAGGTGTACCGCACGGCAGGCCCAGGGAGCGATCCCGTGGTGGGGCTCGAAGCCTTCAGGGCCCCGTGGATTGAGGCCCGCGGCGACACTGAGGCCTACACCGGACGTGAGCGGAACCTGCTCGACGACGGCAAGTCGGCCGTTCGCCGTGGCGCCGCCTCCGCGGAGTGGAAGGGTGCGCAACCGGTGCCCCGCCGCGCCGTCGAGGGCAGGACCGTCACCCAAATGCATTACGCAAAGCAAGGCCTGGTGACGCCCGAAATGCGGTTCGTCGCGTTGCGTGAGAACTGCGATGTCGAACTGGTCCGGAGCGAGGTTGCCGCCGGCCGCGCGATCATTCCCAACAACATCAACCACCCGGAATCCGAACCGATGATCATCGGCAAGGCCTTCTTGGTGAAGATCAACGCCAACATCGGAAATTCGGCCGTCACGAGCTCCATCGCCGAAGAAGTGGACAAGCTTCAGTGGGCCACGCAATGGGGCGCGGACACCGTCATGGACCTGTCCACCGGCGACGACATCCACACCACCCGCGAGTGGCTGATCCGCAACTCCCCCGTTCCCATCGGCACGGTGCCTATCTACCAGGCGCTGGAAAAGGTCAATGGAGAAGCCAACAAGCTCACCTGGGAAATCTTCCGGGACACCGTCATCGAACAGTGCGAGCAAGGCGTGGACTACATGACCATCCATGCCGGCGTGCTGCTGAGGTACGTACCGCTGACCGCGAACCGCGTCACCGGCATCGTGTCCCGTGGCGGATCCATCATGGCAGGGTGGTGCCTTGCGCACCACCAGGAGAACTTCCTGTACACGCACTTCGACGAACTGTGTGAAATCTTCGCCAAGTACGACGTCGCGTTTTCCCTCGGCGACGGCCTTCGTCCCGGCTCCATAGCCGATGCCAACGACGCCGCACAGTTCGCGGAACTGGACACCCTCGCCGAGCTCACGCAACGGGCCTGGGAATTCGATGTGCAGGTCATGGTGGAAGGTCCCGGCCACATTCCGTTCCACCTGGTCCGCGAAAATGTGGAGCGCCAGCAGGAACTCTGCAAGGGCGCACCCTTCTACACCCTGGGTCCGCTGGTCACCGACATCGCCCCCGGCTACGACCACATCACCTCAGCCATCGGGGCAACAGAGATCGCCCGCTATGGCACGGCCATGCTCTGCTACGTCACGCCCAAGGAACACCTGGGCCTGCCCAACAAAGACGACGTCAAGACAGGGGTGATCACTTACAAGATTGCCGCCCACGCCGCTGACCTGGCCAAGGGGCACCCGGGGGCTTCCGAACGCGATGACGCCCTGTCCAAGGCCCGGTTCGAGTTCCGGTGGCGGGACCAGTTTGCCCTGTCCCTGGATCCCGTCACAGCGGAATCGTTCCATGACGAAACACTGCCGGCTGAACCTGCGAAAACTGCCCACTTCTGCTCCATGTGTGGGCCAAAGTTCTGCTCCATGCGCATCAGCCAGGACATCCGCGACGAGTACGGCTCAGCCGAAGCCCAAGCGGCGATTGCGGGAATGCACAGCGGAATGCAGGAAAAGAGTGCGGAGTTCCTCGCCTCCGGCGGAAAGGTCTACCTGCCCGAGCTTCAGGTGCCCGCGAACTCAGGACGCCTGGGCTGACATTGCGCGTCCGGCATCTGCCACGAACGAACGGATGATGTGATCGCCGTCTACTGAGTCCTGGGGCCGGTGCCCTCCTGCTGCAACACGGCGGAGGGCGCCGGTTTCCTGGAGGTATGCGGCAATTTCCTCGTACAGCGGCTCCCAACCACCTGTAAGAACCAAGGTAGGGACGCCGGGAACAATGTGCAGCGGCGCCTCCCAGGGCGGCGCCTGCAGCCTCAAGCGACGCGCAGCGCGCTGTGCTTCCAGGGTTTCCAGCCCACCCGTTTCAGCAGAAAAAGCACGCAGGTAGTACTCACGCTGGTAATCGGCGTCCTGAAGCTGTCCCCGCACATTGAACAGCGGTTCCATCAGCGCCCGATAAGACGCCGTCGCGGGCAGTTCCGCCGTCAAGGACAGGCAGGCCGGCTCCACCAAAGACAGCGAGTGGACGAGGTCGGGGCGTTCAACGGCTGCCAACATCGCGCAGATGGCGCCTTGCTCGTGCGCCACCACATGGCCGCCCCCGGAGTCGGCCAAGGCTTGAATGACGATGGCGACATCGGCAGCGACGTCCGATTCCACCGGCTCGGCCACGGGATCAAAACCGTGCCTGCGGAGAAACAGAGCATCGTAGGCAAGCGCCATGCCATGCTGCTTCGGCCACGCAGCAGCACCGAAACTGCCCAGGCCGTGGAGGAAGACTACGCGCTGCTTATGCATTGCTTCACCCTATTCCACGGCTCCGACATCCTGGCCATCCCGGACGCCCCTGCTGCAACCGGGCGTCAGGAAGCCAGCGAGGTTACTTGCCGAGGAACTTATCGAAGCCCTTGGGAAGGTTGAGCGAGGACGGGTCGAAGTCCGCTGCGCCCTGGCCAAAAGCAGCCCCCGTGGGAGCAGCCGAGGCCGCGCTGGCCCGCTTGGCTTCGGCGTCGCGCAATTCCTGGGCCGCCTTGGCCGGGTTGCCGGACCGTGCCTTCTTCTTGGGAGCGTTCTTCCCGTTCTTGCGTCCACCGCCGGGGCCACCTAGACCAGGCATACCGGGCATGCCCGGCATGCCGCCGCCCTGGGCCAGCTTCTTCATCATCTTCTGCGCCTGGGCGAAGCGTTCGAGCAGGCCGTTGACCTCGGAAACATGGACACCCGAACCCTTGGCGATGCGCGCGCGGCGGGAACCGTTGATGATCTTGGGAGCCACACGCTCGTGGGGCGTCATGGAGCGGACGATTGCCTCGACGCGGTCAATCTCTTTTTCATCGAAGTTCTCCAGCTGCTGGCGAATGTTCTGCGCACCCGGCATCATCATGAGCATCTTCTTCATGGAGCCCATGTTGCGGATCTGCTGCATCTGGGCCAGGAAGTCGTCCAGGGTGAAGTCTTCCTGGTCGGCGAATTTCTTCGCCATCCGGGCGGCTTCGTCCTTGTCCCAGGCCTTCTCGGCCTGTTCGATCAGGGTGAGGACGTCACCCATATCCAGGATGCGGGAAGCCATACGGTCCGGGTGGAAGAGTTCAAAATCATCCAGGCCCTCGCCAGTGGACGCGAACATGACCGGCTTGCCAGTGACCGACGCAACCGACAGCGCGGCACCGCCGCGGGCGTCGCCGTCGAGCTTGGAAAGCACAATACCCGTGAAGTTGACGCCTTCATCGAAGGCCATCGCGGTGTTGACGGCATCCTGGCCGATCATGGAGTCGATGACGAACAGGACTTCGTTGGGGATGATCGCCTGGCGGATGCGGCGGGCCTGGTCCATCATCTCGGCGTCAACGCCGAGGCGGCCTGCGGTGTCGACGATCACGACGTCGTGCAGCTTCTGGCGGGCTTCCTCGACGCCGGCCTTGGCGACGGCCACCGGGTCACCGGCAGGGTGCTCGAGCTCGGACGTGGCGCCGGGGTGCGGTGCGAAGACCGGAACCCCTGCGCGCTGTCCAACAACCTGGAGCTGGGTCACGGCGTTGGGGCGCTGAAGGTCGCAGGCCACCAGCATGGGGCTGTGGCCCTGGGCCTTGAGCCACTTGGACAACTTGCCGGCGAGGGTGGTCTTGCCGGCACCCTGGAGGCCGGCAAGCATGATGATGGTGGGGCCGGTCTTTGCCAGGCGGATGCGGCGGGTTTCGCCACCGAGGATCTCCTTGAGTTCCTCATTGACGATCTTCACGATCTGCTGGCTCGGGTTCAGCGCTCCGGAAACCTCGGCACCCAGGGCACGCTCGCGGATGCGACCGGTGAACTCGCGGACCACGGACACGGCAACGTCCGCGTCCAGGAGGGCACGGCGGATCTCCCGGACGGTGGCATCGACATCGGCCTCGGTGAGGCGGCCCTTGCCACGAAGGTTCTTGAAGGTTGCTGTCAACCGGTCAGAGAGTGAATTGAACACGCGCCGCGCACTTCTTTCGATGGTCTGCGAATGGTGGCCGGTCCGGCTCACCATAGTCTTGACGATTCCTGCCCCAGCAAACATGTCTCAACCACGACAAATCTGCCTTAACCACGGGACTCGACTATCTAGGGTACCAAGTCACGCTGACAAGGTGGCATGCTGGCACAGTGACCAGTAAAACAACTGTAAAAACGCTGCTCATCCTCGGCGCGTCCGGGGACCTGACAGGCAGGCTGCTCCTGCCCGGACTTGCCGGACTCTTGGCGGCCGGGCGGGCCCCCGGGCTGAGGCTGGTGGGTGCCGGTTCGGACCCATGGTCACCGGAACAATGGCAGGAGCGGGTGAAGGGCGCCTTCGACGCCGCGTCAAAGTCAGCCGATACCGCCGGACGCGCGGCACTGGCCGCCGTTGCCGAAAGCACCGCCTACCACCAGGTGGACGTGACGGCGGATGGCCCATTGGCCGAGCTGCTGGCGCAGCTTGAGGGACCCGTCGCCGTGTACTTTGCCCTGCCCCCGCACGTCAGCCAAAAGGCGTGCGAGATACTGCACCCGGACCAAGTGCCTGCCGGCACGCGCCTTGTGATGGAGAAGCCCTTCGGCTCGGGCACTGAATCGGCCCGCGAACTTAACAAGACCCTCGCGGCATTGGTTCCCGAAGACCATATCCACCGTGTTGACCACTTCCTGGGCAAAGCGACAGTTCTGAACATCCTCGGACTTCGCTTCGCCAACAGGTTCCTGGAGCCCGTCTGGAACCGCGACCACATCGAAAAAATCGAGGTCGTCTTCGACGAGGACCTGGCACTGGAAGGCCGCGCGCGCTACTACGACACGGCAGGCGCCCTGAGGGACATGATCCAGAGCCACCTGCTGCACATCATGGCGTTCCTCGCCATCGATGCCCCGGCTACCATCGAGGAGCGCGACCTGCGTGACGCCGTGGCTACGGTCCTGCGTGCCAGCAGCATCAAGGCCCCGTACGGCGAATCCACGCGGCGGGCCAGGTATACGGCAGGGAAACTGGGCGAGCGCACCGTGCCGGACTACGCCGCCGAACAGGGCGTGGACCCTGGCCGCAACACTGAGACGTTGGCTGAGGTCCAGGTGGAGATCGACAACTGGCGCTGGGCGGGAGTTCCCTTCATTCTTCGCTCAGGCAAGGCCTTGGGCCGCCGGCGCAAGGAAGCAGTGATCACATTCCGGCCGGTGCCACACCTCCCGCAAGGATTTTCCGGCGTGGACTCCCCCAACCAGCTCCGCATTGGATTCGGCCCGGATGTCCTGCAGTTGGATGTCGACGTCAACGGTCCGGGAGATATCTTCACCTTGGACCGAGCCAGCTTGGTGGCTGAACTCAATGCGGCCGATCTGCTGCCCTATGGTGAAGTCCTGGAGGGAATCCTCACCGGCGACCCCTTGCTGTCCGTGCGCGGAGACACCGCCGAGGACTGCTGGCGGATCATCGAACCGGTTCTCCAGGCCTGGGAGAAGGGCGACGTTCCCCTCGAAGAATACGACGCCGGCAGCGCAGGGCCGGCGGCCTGGCCCACCGCCGTCGAGGACTGAAGCCAGCGGCAACGCACAGCGGGCCCGGTACCTTGATGGGTACCCGGCCCGCTTTTTGCCTTACTTGGACTGCATCAGGTCCTAGATCGCGGCTGCGCCGCGTTCACCGGTGCGAACCCTGACGGCTTCGTAGACGTCCACCGTCCACACCTTGCCGTCGCCGGCCCGTCCGGTGTTGGAGCTGGCGATGAGGACATCCAGGATGTCGTCTGCCTGCTCGTCCGTGGCCAGGACCTCGATACGGATCTTGGGCAGCAAATCCACGTTGTACTCAGCTCCGCGGTATACCTCGGTATATCCGCGCTGCCGGCCATAACCGCTGGCCGCGCTGACCGTCAGGCCCTGGACTCCGTAGGCTTCGAGGCCTTCGCGGACCGCTTCAAGCTTTTCGGGACGAACGATCGCCGTGATGAGCTTCATGCCTGGACACTCTCCTTGCCCTCTGCGGGTGCCTTGGTTGCGCTGGATTCGGACTTGCCGGTCATGGCCTCGTGCAGCGGCTGGAAGCTGCCACCGTGGCCGTTGACGCCGAACTCGTAAGCCGTCTCAGCGTGGAGGCTGAGGTCGACACCAACGTTCTCCTGTTCCGTGGAAACCCGGAAGCCCATGGTCTTGTGGATGGCCAGGGCGATGATGGCCGTCATGATGGCCGAGAATGCTATGGCGGTGCCGGCTGCTGCGAGCTGGGCCCACATCTGGGTCATTCCGCCGCCGTAGAAGAGGCCACCAGCTGTGACGCCCTCGCTCGGGACTGCGATGAAGCCCAGTGCCACAGTACCGATGATGCCGGACACGAGGTGTACGCCAACGACATCCAGGGAGTCGTCAAAGCCCCAGCGGAACTTGAGGCCGACTGCCAGGGCGGAGGCCACGCCTGCCACCACGCCGAGGCCCAGGGCACCTACAGGGCTGACATTCGCACAAGCCGGAGTGATGGCGACCAGGCCGGCCACGACACCGGAAGCGGCGCCGAGGGAGGTGGGGTGGCCATCGCGGATTCGTTCGGTGACGAGCCAACCAATCATTGCTGCAGCCGGAGCGGCGAGGGTGTTTACCCAGATCAGGCCGCCCTGTTCAGCCGTGGTTGCCGCACCACCGTTGAAGCCGAACCAGCCGAACCAGAGGATCGCTGCACCCAGCATGACGAACGGGATGTTGTGCGGGCGGTGGTTCGGGTCCTTGCCGAAGCCGCGACGGTTGCCAATGATGAGGACCAGGACAAGGGCCGCCACACCGGCGTTGATGTGGACCACGGTGCCACCGGCGAAGTCGATGGCCGGGCCAAGGGCCTTTCCGATAGCGCCTTCAGGACCGAACAGTCCCCCACCCCAGACCATGTAGGCCAAGGGGGCGTAAACGAGCGTGACCCACACCGGAACGAAGAGGCTCCAGGCGCCGAACTTCGCGCGGTCAGCAATCGCGCCGCTGATGAGTGCCACCGTGATGATGGCGAAGGTTGCCGCGTAGCCGACCTTGATGAGGCCGTCCGGCGTGCTGATTCCTTCAAGGCCGAAAGTGGCGAACGGGTTGCCTACGAGGCCGAGGAATCCTTCGCCCGAACTCATGGAAGCGCCCCACAGCACCCAGACGACGCCGACGATGCCGATGGAGATGAAGCTCATCATCATCATGTTCAAGGCTGCCTTGGCGCGTGTCATGCCGCCGTAGAAAAATGCCAGACCAGGTGTCATGAACAGCACAAGCGCCGCCGCCACCATGACCCATACGTGACCTGCGGTAAGTTCCATGGTGCACGTTCCTCTCTTGCTAGATCTGCGGTTCAACCGCTGTCCTGACGCCTTTTGCGTCCTGCTTAAGAGTTTTGTGCCGCCGTGTTTCACCTGCGCGGGTTTTATATTGCGGGCCGGTTACAACAACCTCCCCAACGTAAATGGTGCATATCTCCGACGTTACGGATATGTTTCAGGCGTCAGACATCATGGGAAATGCCCAGCTCCACGCCCTTTTGGCCTGGAAGCGCCCAAAAACCACCAGAAGGACCAGCACCGAATGACCGAGTTGCCCAGATCCATCAAAGCTCCAAGGATCCGGCAGGAAAAAGCCCCTCTGCCCCGGGACATCAAGGTGATGTTGGCAGCAGCCTTCCTGATTGCCTTGGGATTCGGGCTGGTAGCTCCCGTGCTCCCGCAATTCGCCACCACATTCGACGTCGGTGCCACCGCTGCGGCGGTGATCGTGAGCATCTTTGCTTTCATGCGGCTGGTCTTCGCGCCGGCTGGGGGTGCGTTGATCGGACGCTTCGGAGAACGGAACGTCTACGTCACGGGCCTGTTGATTGTTGCCGTGTCCACTGCAGCCTGTGCGTTCGCCCAGAATTACTGGCAGTTGCTGGTCTTCCGCGGCCTGGGCGGGGCGGGTTCTGTGATGTTCACCGTGGCAGCCATGGGCTTGCTCATCCGGCTCGCCCCGCCCGAACGGCGCGGACGCGTCTCCGGCGCCTATGCTTCGGCATTCCTGATTGGCAGCGTATTGGGGCCGGTAGTGGGTGGCCTTCTGGCAGGATTCGGATTGCGGGTTCCGTTCCTGGCTTATGCCGGCGCACTCCTTGCCGCTGCCTTGGTGGTCAGGACAATGCTCCGTGGTGACGGCAACGCAGCCCAGGACACCGGACACGCGCCGGCGATGCCGCTGAAGGAGGCATTGGCGGACTCCGCCTACCGTGCGGCCGTATTTTCCAGCTTCGGCAATGGCTGGGTAACCTTTGGCGTCCGCATGGCCACCATTCCGCTGTTTGCTGTAGCCGTCCTGGATTCGCGACCTGAAACGGCCGCTTGGGCCCTGGCTGTCTTTGCCGTCGGAAACGCCCTTGCCCTGACGTTCTCCGGCCGCCTGGCCGACTCGTGGGGGCGGAAGCCACTGCTGATCCCTGGACTGGTCATCACCGGCCTGGCAACTGGACTTATTGGCCTGACGACCGACCTCACGGCCTTCCTCATTGCCTCCGCTGTGGCGGGACTCGGCTCCGGCTTGCTGGGCCCGGCGCAGCAGGCCGCCGTCGCCGATGTCATAGGAAGGGGACGCTCCGGCGGCAAGGTGCTTGCCGTTTTCCAGATGGCTGCCGACACGGGGGCCATCATCGGTCCCGTCGTGGCAGGGCTGATGGCCGACCGCTTGGGCTACGGTTGGGCTTTCGGCATCACCGGAGGCGTGCTGCTGCTAACGGCCGCGGGCTGGTTGCTGGCCCGCGAGCCGTTGGCAGCACGCACTAGTTGAGCAGCGCGTCAACGAAGCTTTCTGCTTCAAACGGAGCCAGGTCATCCGGGCCTTCACCCAGGCCAATAAGCTTCACCGGGACGCCAAGTGACTTCTGGATGGCCACCACGATGCCGCCCTTGGCCGTGCCGTCCAGCTTGGTCAGCACAATGCCAGTGATGTTGACCACTTCAGCGAATACGCGTGCCTGGTTGAGTCCGTTCTGGCCGGTGGTGGCGTCCAGGACCAGCAGGACCTCGTCCACCTCCGCCAGCTTTTCAATGACGCGCTTGACCTTGCCGAGCTCATCCATCAGGCCGGTTTTGTTCTGCAGGCGGCCTGCTGTGTCCACCATGACCACATCGACTTCCTGGTCGATGCCGGCCTTCACGGCCTCGTACGCAACGGAGGCGGGGTCGGCGCCGTCGATGTCCGACTTGACTGTGGGTACGCCCACACGCTGGCCCCACGTCGCCAATTGTTCAGCCGCAGCGGCGCGGAAGGTATCGGCAGCGCCCAGCAGGACGTCCTTGTCTTCGGCCACCAGGACACGTGCCAGCTTGCCCACCGTGGTGGTCTTGCCAACGCCGTTCACGCCGACAACAAGCACGACGGCGGGACGGTCGGCTTTGCGGTCGACGTTCAGGGAACGGTCCATGCCGGGGTCAACGAGCTTGATGAGTTCTTCGCGGAGCATGGCCTTGACGTCCTCGGGACTGCGGGTGCCCAGGACCTTGACCCGCTCACGCAGGGCATCAACGAGCTGCATTGTGGGCTCGGTGCCGAGATCGGCAAGGAGGAGGGTTTCCTCCACCTCGTCCCAGACGTTCTCGTCAATCTTGTCGCCGGACAGCAAAGCGAGGAGGCCTTTGCCAAGGATGTTGTTGGACTTGACCAGGCGGGCGCGCAGGCGGGTCAGCCGCCCCTCCACCGGAGCCGGTGTGTCGATGGCGATGGTTTCGAGCCCCGCGGCGTCGTCCGGAACGCCGGCGCCGTCTACTGTTCCGTCGAAGGTGGGCGCTGGCGCCTTCACGGCATCCGGGCGGTCCTCCACCAGGGTCCCGCCGCTTGCTGCCGAGGACTGCAGGGGATCGTTGGCGTCCCGTGTTCCGGGGTACTTTGCGCCCGTCTTACGGGCTTTCATCAGTACCGGCACGAGTCCGCCGACCACTACGAGCGCAGCGAGAATGGACAGAATTATGGGTAGGAAATCGTTCACTCCCCTACCTTCTCATAAAGCTACGCCCCGGCACCGAGCCTCTGGCTGATGACGGTGGACACCCCATCGCCCCGCATCGTCACACCATAAAGTGCGTCCGCAACTTCCATGGTGCGCTTTTGGTGGGTGATCACTATGAGTTGGCTGGACTCCCGCAATTCTTCGAATATGGTGATCAAACGGCCCAGGTTGGTGTCGTCCAATGCCGCCTCAACCTCGTCCATGACGTAGAACGGCGAGGGCCTCGCCTTGAAGATGGCCACCAGGAGTGCAACGGCGGTCAGGGAGCGCTCACCGCCGGAAAGCAGTGACAACCGCTTGATCTTCTTGCCCGCGGGGCGCGCCTCTACCTCGATGCCGGTGGTCAGCATGTCATCCGGATCCGTGAGCACCAGCTTGCCTTCTCCCCCGGGAAAGAGCCGGGCAAAAACGTGGTCGAACTGGGCCGAGGTGTCGGCAAAAGCTTCAGTGAAGACCTGCTGGACCCTGTTGTCCACCTCTTTGATGATGTCCAGCAGGTCCTTGCGGCTGGACTTGAGGTCCTCCAGTTGCGAGCTCAGGAACTGGTGCCGTTCCTCCAGCGCAGCGAACTCTTCAAGCGCCAGCGGGTTGACCTTGCCCAGCGCGGCCAACTCGCGTTCGGCCTTCTTGAGCCGCTTTTCCTGCTCTGCCCGCACAAAGGGAATCCCTTCAACCACCGGCTCGCCATTCTCGTCCACGGGTGCCCGGAGCTCGGCCCACTTGTCCGTGGCAGAACCTGCCGGAAGCGGAACAGGCTTGTCCGGCCCGTAGTCGGCAATGAGCTGCTCCGCGGAAAGGCCCAGTTCATCGATCACCCGGGTTTCCAGGGCCTCGATCCGCAGGCGTTGTTGTGTTCGGGCCATCTCATCCCGGTGCACCGAATCCGTCAGTTCCGCCAGCTCCCGGGCCAGGGCTTCGTTGCCGGAGCGGACGTCCGAAAGCTCCTTTTCGAGGAACTCACGCGTTTGTTCGGCCTGGTCGCGCTCCCTGGCAGCCAGATCCACGGATACGTCGAGGTAGCGGAGGCTCTGTTCCACCGCCGACACCACAGCGGCAGCACGTTGGGCCTGCGCCCTGCGTCGTAGCGCCCTGCGCGCGGCCTCTTCACGCGCCCGGCGCTCTGTGGCCGCGGCACGTTCCAAGGAGGCCGCACGGTTACTGATGGCACCCAACTGCTCCTCGGCGGTGCGAAGGGCCAGCCGGGCTTCGGTTTCAAGGGCACGGGCGGTCCTTGCCTCAGCGGCGAGTTCATCGCGTCGATCGGTGGACGGTTCCTCGTCGGGGACCTCCTGGGCGGCTGCAAGGCGCTCAGCGGCAACTTCCAGGTCCAGCTGCGCCTCTGCGATGTTGGCTTCCGCTTTAGCCATGGAGGCCGCAAGGCGATCGCTCTCGCCCACTGCGCTGCGAAGGACGGAGTTCAGGTGACCCAGGCGTTCCGCCACGGCCGCCAACCGGGCGTCGGATTCGTGCAGCCGTTCCAGGGCAGCATCCGCGCGGTCCTGGGCTTCGGCGCGGCGGGCCTGGGCGCCGGCCAGGGCGAAGCGGCCCCGCTCCAAACGGGCGGTGACCTCCTGGATGCGGGCATCGGCGTCGTCCACGGCTGCCTGGACTTCAAGCAGCGAGGGGGCCGTCGCTGAGCCGCCCAGGACGGTCAGCGCTGTAACGACGTCGCCTTCGCGGGTGACAGCCTTGAGCGTCGGCTGGCCGCCGACCAGCGCCGCGGCCGTCCGCAGGTCATCGACGACGACGGTCCCGGCCAGCAGCCCCAAGGTACCGTGCGCTGCCGGGTCGGCGATCTTCACGACGTCGGCCGCCCAACGGCAGCCTGCGGGCAGATCGACGGTATCCGAGGCGGCGTCCCCGTCGGGTGAACCGGCCAGGAGCAACGCTGCGCGGCCGGCGTCGTCTTCCTTCAGCAAGGCTATGGCCGCAAGGGCGGCGTCCGCGTCGGCAACCACAAGGGCATCCGACGCGCTGCCCAAAGCTGCGGCTATGGCGGCCTCGTAGCCGGGCTCGATGCTGACCAAGCCCGCCAGTGGCCCCAGCACGCCTTGAGCCGAGAGCAGATGGCCGGAGCCGTCCTTGCGGTTGAGCCCCAGCTGGAGGGCATCGCGCCGGGCAGCCAGGGCGTCCCGTTCGCGGACAGCCTCCCGCTCGGAAGCCTTGAGCTCCTCAATTTCCCCGAGGACTGCGTCCAGGGCCGCGCTGGCTTCCTCATATTCAGCGTCAAGGCTCTCTTCGCCGTCCTCAACCCCTGCCACCTGCGCTTCAAGGGCCGCGAACTCGCTCTGTGCCTGGCGGCGCCGCTCATCGCCGGCGCCCAAGGACTCCCTCAGCCGGCCGCGCTCGGCCTCGGCAGCCTCCGCCCGTGAGCGGGCGGCAGCAAGCTGTCCGGCGAGCCTGGCCAGACCCTCACGGCGGTCGGCAGCGGCCCGCAACATGCCAGTAAGGCGTTTGTCCTCGGCGGCTGCGAGCGCTTCAGCGGCATCCTTGGCGACGGTCGCTTCAAGGAGTGCCGCCTGTTTGGCGAGGATGTCGTGTTCCAGGGCCGTTTGTTCTTCCCGGACCCGCGCTGCCTGACGTTCGAGGTGTTCGGGATCGCGGCCAGATTCGGCGGCGGCTTCCGATGACCCCAGCAGCCGCTTGCGTTCGGCGGCCAGCGAGCCCAGGGAACGCAGGCGCTCCCTGCCGGCGGAGAGCTGGTACCAGTTATCGCGCGCGGCGTTCAGGCGCGGGGTTGCCTCCGCTGCCCGCTGTTCCAGTTCGGCTTGTCGTCGGCGTCCCACACCCAGCCCGGCTTCCACTACCTGTCGCCGTTCCTTGAGGGCGGCTTCGTCCGCGACGTCCTGTTCAAGGGTGGTTGTCAGTTGCACGAGGTCATCGGCCAGGAGGCGGGCGCGGGCATCACGGACGTCGAACTGGACAGTTTGTGCACGACGGGCGATTTCGGCTTGCTTGCCCAAGGGCGTCAGTTGTCGTCGGATTTCGGCAGTAAGGTCGCCAAGCCGCGCAAGGTTTGCCTGCATGGCTTCGAGCTTGCGGACAGTCTTTTCCTTGCGTCTGCGGTGCTTAAGGATGCCTGCGGCCTCTTCGATGAAGCCCCTGCGGTCTTCGGGCGTGGCGTGCAGGACGCGGTCCAACTGGCCTTGTCCGACGATGACGTGCATTTCCCGGCCCAGTCCGGAGTCGGAGAGGAGTTCCTGGATGTCCAAGAGCCGGCACGGCGCACCGTTGATTGCGTATTCGGATCCTCCCGTGCGGAACAGGGTCCGGGAGATGGTTACTTCGCTGTACTCGATGGGAAGTGCGTTGTCCGCGTTGTCGATGGTCAAGGAGACATGCGCCCGGCCGAGGGGCGGACGGCCGGAGGTGCCGGCGAAGATGACGTCTTCCATTTTTCCACCACGCAGTGTCTTGGCACCTTGCTCGCCCATCACCCAGGCGAGGGCATCCACGACATTGGATTTGCCGGATCCGTTGGGACCGACGACGGCGGTGACGCCGGGTTCGAAGTCGAACGTCGTGGCCGACGCAAACGACTTGAATCCGCGGACAGTCAGACTTTTCAAATGCAAGGCGCTTCGGTTCTCCTGGGTGGCCCGGGTGTTTGTATCCCCCAAATCTACTGCCGTTCAGCCGGAATCCACGGATCTGGTGCGGGAAAGCCTTGCGGCAGGCAAGCCGCACCCCTACACTCCTGCCAAGGGTTACTTGGTGGATTCGTTCCGGTGATCCAGCTTCGGCTTGAACTTGTGTTCGGCCTTGGCTGGATCCGGTCCCGAAGTAGGAACGCCTTTCCGCAAGGGAAACCTGTTTGCATAACTGAAGATCTTGGTTTGACCCTGGCTGGGGAGCGGCAAGCTGGGCCTGCGTGCAACGCAGGCCCGTCATCGCAATTGGCGTACCAGTCCAGGAGTTCTCATGCCCGGTCCTTCAGCAACCCCATCGCAGCGGGCCCTCAAGGGTTTCCTCTTCCCTTTGGTGCTGGCAATGGTGGCAGCCTTGCTGCCCCTGTCCGCGCCGGCAGCTGTGGCGGCAGGTCCTTGCGACCCCGTTGTCAACGCTGTGGTGTGCGAAAACTCCAAACCGGGCAGCCCACCCTCGGAATGGGACATTGATGGCGCTGGGGACAGCACCATCCAGGGCTTCTCCACTGAGATCAGCGTCAATGCCGGCCAGCCGATCCGCTTCAAGATCGACACGAAGGCTCCCAGCTACACCATCGCGATTTACCGCACCGGCTGGTACGGCGGCAACGGTGCCCGCAAGATCGCCGATGTCACGCCGTCGATCCTCCGGCAGACCCAGCCCGCTTGCAAAAGCGATGTCACCACCGAACTGTATGACTGCGGCACCTGGGCTGTCTCAGCGACCTGGCAGGTGCCCGCGACCGCCGTCTCCGGAGTGTATATCGCCCTGTTGACGCGACCGGATACGGGCGGACAGAGCCACATCACCTTTATTGTCCGCAATGACGGGAACCGCTCGTCTATCGTTTTCCAGACCGCGGACGAGACGTGGCAGGCCTACAACACGTATGGCGGCGCCGACTTCTACCAGGGTGCCGTCAACGGCCGGGCCTACAAGGTCAGCTACAACCGTCCCGTGAATACCCGCGACGGCATTGGAGGCAGGGACTTCTACTTCGCCAACGAATACCCCATGGTGCGGTTCCTGGAACAAAACGGGTATGACGTCAGCTACATCAGCGGCCTTGACGTCGACCGCAATGGTGCGGAGTTGCTGAACCACAAGGTATTCCTTTCAGTTGGCCATGACGAATACTGGTCAGGCCCCCAGAGGGCCAGTGTTACTGCAGCCCGCGATGCGGGCGTCAACCTCCAGTTCCTCTCCGGCAATGAGATGTACTGGCGCACGCGGTTCGAGCCCTCCTCGGTGGACGGCGGCGCGGGCCGGACCCTGACTTGCTACAAGGAAACCTGGAGCAACGGGAAGATCGATCCCACCAGCCAATGGACCGGCACGTGGCGGGACCCCCGCTATGCATCCCAGGCCAATGGCGGCGGCCTGCCGGAAAACGGGTTGACGGGCACGCTGTATATGTCCAATTACACGGACCTGCCTGTGACCGTTTCTGCTGCTGAAGGGAAGTCACGGCTGTGGCGCAATACCTCGTTGGCTTCCCTGCCTGCGGGTTCCACTGCCGCGCTGGCACCACACACTGTGGGCTACGAATCCGACGAGGACCTGGATAACGGCTTCCGCCCATCAGGGTTGATCCAGCTGTCCACGACAGTTGGCAGCGTCAGTGAGTATCTCCAGGATTACGGGAACACGGTTAAGCCCGGAACCACCACCCATCACATCACCATGTACCGGGCAGCCAGCGGGGCGTTGGTCTTCTCGGCAGGCAGCGTCCAGTGGACGTGGGGGCTGGACCAGGAACACGATGGTACCGGCGCCGCGGCCGATATCCGCATGCGGCAGGCCCAGGTGAACCTTCTCGCCGATATGGGCGCGCAGCCGGCAACCCTTGCAGCAGGACTTGTTGCCGCGAGCGCGAGCTCGGATCTGACCGGCCCCACCGTGACCATTACCGCCCCTGCGAACGCCGCAACCATCGCACACGGCACCAACGTGACGGTCACCGGAACAGCGACGGACACCGGCGGCGTTGTGGCCGGCGTCGAAGTTTCGACCGACGGCGGTACCACCTGGCATCCGGCCCAAGGCAAGGGAAGCTGGACCTACAGCTACATCCAGAAGGGTTTGGACACCGCTTCGATCCAGGTGCGTGCCGTTGATGACAGCGCCAACATCGGGGCTGTGGCCACCAGGAACCTGACCCTCACTGGACCGTACAGCGTCTTCGGCCAAACGGTTCCTGCGACAACGGACTCCGGAGACGGCGGTGCCTACGAAATGGGCCTGCAGTTCACGCCCTCAGTGAATGGCTTCGTCACGGGCGTCCGCTTCTACAAGAGCACGGCGAACACTGGAACGCACACGGGTTCCCTGTGGAGCTCCACCGGTACCCGTCTGGCGACCGCGACGTTCACCAACGAGACCGCATCGGGCTGGCAGAGCGTGCTGTTCAGCCAGCCGGTCTCCGTTTCCGCCGGCCAAAAGTACACGGTCTCCTACTGGGCTCCGAAGGGGCATTACGCCACGAAGGACTACCAGTGGGCCAGTTTCGGCTTCAATGACCCGCCCCTGAAGGTTGCCGGTGGCTTCGGAGCCGAACCTGCGGGTGTCTACAACACATCACAAGGCTTCCCGACAACCAGTTTCAATGGCGGCAACTACTTTGTCGATGCCGTTTTCAGCACTGTGGATACGTCTCCCCTGACCGTAACCGGGCAGTCTCCCATCCCGTCGTCGTCGTCCGTCGCAGTGACCACCAAGGTCAGTGCCTCGTTCTCCAAGCCGGTTACCGCGTCCAGCGTCCAGCTGTCCCTGAAGTCCTCGAGCGGTCCCGTGGCTGGCACTACGACTTATGATGCGACCACACGCAAGGCAACATTCACGCCAAGCTCGCAGTTGGCCTTCAGCACTGTTTACACCGCCACGTTGGCGGGCACCGACAGCACCGGAGGACAGGTCACTTCCGGCGGCACGTGGACCTTTACCACCGCTGCCACGGCATCTGTGCCGGGTTCGTGCCCGTGCAGTCTCTATGACGACTCCGTCACCCCCGGCATTGCGGAAATTCAGGACGGCGTGCCGCTGACCCTTGGTGTCCGGTTCACGAGTGTTTCCGCCGGGCAGGTAACGGGTGTCCGCTTCTACAAGTCAGCGGGCAACACCGGGACGCACACCGGCGCACTCTACACAGCCGGCGGCCAGCAGCTGGCGACGGTGACCTTCGCCAACGAGAGCAGCTCCGGATGGCAGACAGCCATGTTCAGCCAACCCGTCCAGATGGCTGCCAACACTGAGTACATTGCCAGCTACAAATCACTCACCGGCGCCTACTCGGCAACCACCAACGGCTTTGGGTCAGGGATGAGCGTGGGTCCGCTGCGGACAGTCTCGGACGCTGGGGCCTATAGCTACAGCAGCGACTTCCCCTCGTCGCGGTCCACCAGCAGTTACCTGGTGGATGTGGTGGTCACGATTTCGGCTCCTCCGTTCACCGTCGGCGGCCAATCCCCGATCCCGAACGCCTCGAGCGTCCCGCTCAACACAACTGTCAGCGCAGTTCTTTCCGAAGCAGCTGTTGCCTCGAGCGTCGCGTTGACCCTCAAGACGGCCGCTGGTGCTTCGGTTGCCGGTACAACCACCTATGACACCTCCACCCGCAAGGTCACGTTCACGCCTGCCGCTGCCTTGGCGGCGGGTACGTCCTACACGGCTACGGTCACTGCGACGGCGGCGTCCGGACAACCGATGTCCTCCGGCGGTACCTGGCAGTTCACTACGGTCCAGGCTGCGGGTACGCCCGGTTCGTGCCCGTGCACCCTGTACGAGGACACGGTGACCCCGGCCACCCTCGAAGTCGACGACGGCGTGCCGCTGACCCTGGGGGTCCGGTTCACCAGTGACACGGCCGGACAGGTGACCGGCGTGCGCTTCTACAAGTCGGCCGGCAACACGGGCACCCATACCGGCTACCTCTACACGGTTGGCGGACAGGTCCTGGCGACAGTGACGTTCACGAACGAGTCCAGCACCGGTTGGCAGACGGCCACGTTCAGCCAGCCAGTGAACATCCAGGCTGACACCGAATACGTAGCTGCCTACAAGACGCCCACCGGAAAGTACTCCTACACCTCCGGAGGCTTCGGCGATGGCTATACGCGGGGACCGTTGAAGACCCAGCCGGACTCCGGTGCATACTCCTACAGCAGCGACTTCCCGAACACGGCGTCCACGGCGAACTACCTGGTGGACCTGGTCTTCACCGTAGCCGTCCCGCCGCTGACAGTCACTGCGCAGGTGCCTGCCCCTGGAGCCACTGCGATTCCTTCGGACGTGAAGCCGTCCATCACGTTCTCTACCGCCATCAATCCGGGTGCCACGTTCACGTTGACCGCGAACGGTTCTTCCGTGGCGGGAACAGCAGCATTGTCAGCTGACGCGCGCACCATCACGTTCACGCCGGCCGCTGCCCTTCCCGCCAACACCCAGATCACTGCCAATGTCTCGGCCGTTGCCACGCCCCAAGGGCAAACCCTGCCCCCGACAACATGGCAATTCACCACGGCAGCAGCAGCAGTCCAGCAATCCACGATCTTTGGCTCGTTGCTTCCACAGGTTGCCGCCAATTCCGACTCCCTTTCAGTGGAACTGGGCACGGCCTTCACGGTGTCCCAAACCGGCAACGTGACCGGCATCCGCTTCTACAAGGGAACCGGGAACACGGGAACCCATGTCGGCTCGCTCTGGAACGCCGCCGGTACCCGGCTGGCGCAGGTGACATTTACGAATGAGACAAGTACGGGCTGGCAGACCGCCACGTTGGCCACTCCCGTAGCGTTGTCGACCGGCCAGACCTATGTGGTGTCCTACCGTGCACCAAATGGCCACTACGCCTCCACCCAGGGTTTCTTCAACCAGACGTGGACCAGCGGAGTGTTCACCGCTTCGGGACCCAACAATGGCCGCTACCGGTACGGCTCCGGCGGTGTGATGCCGGCCAACTCCTGGAACGCCACGAACTACTTCGTGGATGTGGTGTACTCCACCGCAGCTCCGGCACAGCAGGCGGCCTCACCGTCACCGTCGCCAACGGCGACGGCGACAGCAACACCCACCCCGACACCGACGCCGACTGCAACTGCGACGTCGACAGCAACTGCCACTCCATTACCAAGTCCGTCAACCAGCCCAACACAATCAGGCGGCCTCGTGTGCGGATTGCTTCAAATCTGCTGAGGTTCCGTGTCAGCGGACAACGCTGGGCGACCAAGCATGGGCGATGAACATGCTTGGTTGCGCGGCGGGATCCGTTCCCAGCTTCCAGATGTTGCTGTCACCATCAGTGGATTCATCCGGAAGCCCGTACAGAAGCGTCCGGTCATCCAGCCATTCGAGCTGGTCGTCCACACTGCGCTTTTCGGCAAGGACGGTTTCGCGTCCCGTAGCGAGGTCAAGGACCGCGACGTTCCAGTGGGCCGCCAGCGCACCGCCGTCGTTCTTCTTGTAAGCGATCCGGGTACCGTCAGGTGAGATCGAGGGGCACTCCACGTTGTCATGGACGGCGGTCAGGGTCTTGGCGGACAAGCTTCCGCGCACCAGCCAGATACGTCCGGAGGCGGCCGCCGTGGCGTAGAAGGCATCGGGCTGGCCCGGCACGAAGGTCACACCCCAGATGTTGCGGTCGGTGGCCTGCAGCCGCTCACCGTTGACCAGCAGGGCGAAGTCCTCGAGGTTACCGGACGTACCCCCGGGAACGGTGATCTCCGTGGCAGTGGAAAATCCTGCCGTGGCGTACGAGTGGCCCGTAACGAACACCGTGGTGGCGATCCTTGAGCCGTCGGGACTGACCCGGGTCCTGCTGGGTATTCCGGGCAGCGGCCAGGACTTTTGTTGCTCCCAGGTCCGGCTCAGCAGCTCAGCTTCGAAAGTGGTGACCAGTCCCCTGTTCGTGCGCAGGCAGACGACGCTGTCCCGGGAACCGTAGACGCGGTCGCATTCCTCCCCGCTGATGGCCCTGTTGCCACCAGGATCCGACAACGGAACCGTTGCGGCGTTTCCGTAGCCCTGCCCGGAGGCGGTGTTCCGGAACAGCACGAACGGGGTTCCGGGAAGCTGCCCTCCCGCCGAGGTCCCCACGGACGAGGCAGCCGTCCGGCTCTCTTCGAATCGCTGGTACGCCCCCACTGCATAGGCGCCGGCAGCGACCAGCACCAGCACCGTGACCACCAGAAGCGCGCTCCACCGCACCTTCCCTTCGGCAGCCCGATCCTTCATGCGCCGTCGCTCGCGGTGGCTGGGGCTGCGGGCTTGGCCCCACGGAGGATGAAGAACACAGCTACGACAACGCAGGCCAACAGCACGGCCGCCACCACCATCGCGGCCGACGCACCCACCGCGTACCACAGCACCCCAAACCCGGCGGATGCCGTCATTCGGCTCAGTGCCACCACAGTCTGTGCAGAAGCGATGCCGGTAGCAAGCTTGCCGGACGGCGTCAGCTGGCTGGCCAAGGCGGCCAGGACGCCGTCGGTGCCTGCATAGAACGCGCCCAGCAGGATGAGGCAGCCCAGTGTTGCCCACAGCCCCCCGAAGGGTGCCGCCGCCAGCATGTAGGCGGCCAGCAGCGCACCATGCCCGGCGATGAATACCGGAACCTTCCCTACCCTGTCCGCCAGCCTGCCCATCGGAATGGCCAACGCCAGGAACACCACGTTGGTACCGACGAACAGCAGCGGAAACCACTGGACGGCAAAGGAATCCCTGTCCTGGAGCACCAGATAGATGAACCCGTCCCCAATGGTCGCCAGGCCCAAGAGCCCTGCCGCGATCAGCAGCTTGCCCAAGCCTGGTTCCTTCAAGTGCCTCCAGGAGAAGGCGAAGAGACGGCGCCCCTGCGGCGCCTCCGCTCCTTTGAGCGCACGGGCCTGGACGTCGGGGACCACCAGGGCAAGGACCGCAACGCCAATCACCGCGAAGGCCAACGACACCACGAACACGGTGCTGAACCCGTTGGGAATCAGCAGAAGCACGAAGAAGGCGATCAGCGGCCCCGCGGCTGCGCCGATGTTATCCAGCATCCGGTGCACGCCAAAGGACCTTGCCAGATGCTGGGGCTGCGCTGAAACGGAAATGAGCGCATCCCGGGGAGCCGTCCGGATTCCCTTGCCGATGCGGTCACCGGTGACGATCGCCGCGATCGCCCAAAAGCCCCCCGCGAAGAGGAAACCGATCCTGGCAACCATGGACAGGCCGTAACCGGCCAAAGCTATCCGCTTCGGATGGCCGCTGTGGTCGGAGGCCCAGCCGGCAGCGATGCGGACGATGGCACTGGCACCTTGGTTGATGCCGTCAATGAATCCGAAGGCGATGGTGGACAGACCCAGGAAACCCGTGACATACAGGGGCAGGATCGCCGAAACGGATTCCGAGGAAACGTCGGTCACCATGCTGACAATGCCAAGCCACAAAATGACCGGGGACAAGCGGAACGGCACCTCATTGGAAAGTGCCGTCCCCATGCCGTTCGGCTTGTCCCGTTTACCGCCGTTGCGGTCCGAAAGGGAAATGTACATCGGTGCCCTCAGTCCGCCGTCGTGTGCAGGCTACCCAAAAGCTGGAAGCGTGAGCTGCCGGTCCCCGTTGTCAAAACCGAAACCGTCACGGTATCTGTTCCCCTCACGAACCGGGCAGCCATGGCACCCTCTGCAGCGGGAGCATCTTCAGACCAGAATCCATGGGACACCAGTGAGTCCCGGAAGGAACCCAACACCTGGGCCTGTGGCTTGTCGATAATCCCGTCAGCCGCGACCTGGAGGGTGTTTCCGGAGGTCGACACCGAGGTTGAACCAATGGTGGTACCGGCCGGCAGGGTGAGGACCCCGGCGGGCCAACCGTCCACCACTTCACCCGCGGCGGTACCGGGTGCCGGCAGGGCTCCAGTGATGAGTGGGGCGGGAGCAGTGGGCTCGGGCAGCCCTGTAGGTGTTGCGGTAACGGGGGGAAGGACTTCCAGCGGCTGGCCCCCGGAAGGCGGGGAACCGGCGTCGCCACCGCCTCCAGCACCCCCGCCCGCTGAAGGGTCCGACGCCGGGCTGCCGGAGGCCGGCGCCTCGGCGCCTTGCGAAGTGGACCCGGCGGAAGCGGTGGACCCGGGGCTGGTGGAGCCGGGGCTTGGGCTGGAGGAGGCAGTAACCTGCGCCGAGGGCCCTGTCTTCACCGCCATCTGGTCAAAGAGGATTGCGACGGCGGCGATCAGCACAGCGAGGCAAATGCCCGCAATGACCAACCGCCGCGTCATCATGGCGTCTCCGCAAGGACGGCGTCCGGCCCTGCTGTGGCGATGTACCGCGCCAAGCGTTTCATGGGGACAGTCTGCCATTCACGCCCCGATTCCGGAACAGTTTTGGCGCTACCAACGCCCGTTCCGTGGCCGTGGCTGGCAGGCCGGGCAAGTGTAGGAGGAACGGTTCATGAATTGTTCCCTCTTGATGACGCTCTGGACGCCCTTGGCGGCACATCGCGTGCAGTATTCACCGGCCCGCCCGTAGGCGTTGAGGGAGCGGGCAAAGTACCCGGAATCGCCGTTGACGTTGACATAAAGGGAGTCAAAGCTGGTCCCGCCGGCAGCCAAAGCGGCGTGCATGACGTCCTTGACGGCAGTGATGAGCCGCTCTGCATCTGCCCGCCGCAAGGTGTCGGTAGGCCGCGCATAGTGGAGCTGCGCCTGCCAGAGGGCCTCGTCGGCGTAGATGTTGCCGATACCCGAGATGACGCCTTGGTCCAAGAGGGCACGCTTCAGGCCGGTCTTCCGTTTTCTGACGTCTTTGTAGAATGCGTCGAAGGAGAAGAAGGGGTCCAAGGGATCCCTGGCTATGTGCGAGGCCTCTTCGGCGATCTCCGGCAGGGGCGTCTCGCCCAAGCCCCCGGGCCCTTCGTCCTGGGTCGGCACAAGCGAGGTCACGAAGAGTCCGCCGAAGATCCTCTGGTCCACAAACCTCAGTTGCTCGGGCATGCCCTCCACAGGGCTCAGGGAGATCCTGACCTTGAGGTGTTTTTCGTCCGGCACGTCCGGGTCCTGCATGAGCAGTTGCCCACTCATTCCCAGATGCGCCATGAGCGCCACCTTGGGCAGGGGCTCATCATCGGTGGCGGACACGCCGTCCATGGACAGCGGCATCCAAAGGAACTTTCCGCGCCGAACGACGTCAAGGACCGTAGCGTGCTCGAGGTTCCCCACAAAGTCTTCGGTCCCCAGGGCATGGCGCCGTATGGAGCGTGGATCGAGAACCTCGACGGCGGTGATGGTCCGGCCCCGGACCCACTTGGCCAGCCCGCGGCGCACCACTTCTACTTCGGGAAGCTCAGGCATGGGCGCTCAGGCGGAAGCGGGACCGGCAGGACTGCTGTCCAGGGCGGTCAGGGCGCGCCAGGCGTCAGCGGCCGCTTCCTGCTCGGCTTCCTTCTTGGAGTGCCCGGAACCGCGACCGTACGGCGTTCCGCCGATGTTCAGCACAGCTTCGAAGGTCCGCGCATGGTCCGGACCAGAACCTTCCACAGCGTAGTGGATGGCACCCAGCTGCCGGCTGGCAGTGAGCTCCTGGATGCTTGTCTTCCAGTCAGTCCCCGCCCCCAGGGCGCCAGCGTCCTTCAGGAGCGGTCCCACCAGGCGCATCACGAGCTGGCGTGCGGTTTCCATGTCGTTGGACAGATACGTCGCACCAATCAGCGCCTCCATGGTGTCAGCAAGGATGGAGGCTTTGTTTTTGCCATCGGTGAGCTTTTCGCCCTGCCCGAGGTAAATGAACTCGCCGACGCCGATCTCCCTGCCGATACCGGCCAAGGCACGCGTACTGACGACGGCGGAGCGCCGCTTGGCGAGTTCGCCTTCGGGCAGCGTGGGGTTCTCACGGTAAAGGGAATCGGTCACGGAAAAACCCAGGATGGAGTCGCCGAGGAACTCGAGGCGCTCGTTGGTCGGGATCCCGCCGTTCTCATACGCGTATGAGCGATGTGTCAGAGCAAGACGAAGCGTCTCGGTGTCAATGGAGACACCGAGACGCTTCAGAAGCTCTTCAGTTGAAGACATCCTTAGTCAGCCTCTACGGCAGATTAGGCGTCTGCGACCTTGCGGCCCTTGTATTCAAGGAACAGCGCGGTGCCGGCAGAGTCAGTAACGACCTTTGCCTGGTGCGGCAGGCTGTAGGTAACCTGACCGTTTTCGATGGTCTTGACCAAGTTGGGGGCAGTTGCCTTCCACTGGGCACGGCGGGCGCGTGTATTTGCGCGAGACATTTTCCGCTTGGGAACAGCCACGGCTATCTCATTTCTCTCTTAGACGAACACTTACTAATCGGTTTGCCGGTCAGTCTTAGCCAGATCAGCTAGGGCAGCCCAGCGAGGGTCAATGACCTCGTGGTGGTGCCCCGGCTCGTCTTCCAGGCGCGCTCCACATTCGGAGCACAGACCCTGGCAGTCTTCCCGGCACACCGGCTGGAACGGCAGCATAGTGACAACTGCGTCCCGCAACACCGGCTCAAGATCGATTAGATCGTACTCGACTCGACGTTGCTCTTCATCGTCTTCTTCAGCGGAAAGCTCAGCGCCTTCGTAGAAGAAAAGTTCTTGCACATTGACCTCAAGGTCATACGCAAGGGGATCCAGGCATCGACCGCATTCGCCGGTTACTTCGACGATCGCGGATCCGGATACCAGAATTCCTTCGTGTACGGCCTCAAGACGAAGGTCCAGCTCGATGTCCGAGCCTTCTTTTACGCCAATGAGCGCCACACCAAGGTCACTTGGCGCAGGTACATGCTCGTTGAGTGTCCGCATGGTCCCTGGACTGCGTCCAAGGTCCTTGACTACCAGCGCCAAGGGCGAACTTGCATCTCGCTTAATGAGAACTCCTGTAGAACATATGACCGACGTACCATCTTAGCCTGATCACGCTTGAGGACTCAAACCGACACCGGGCGCGCGCAAAAGCGCACTGGTTTCAACTTGGGGAACTCTGCGTGAGGGCGCAGGTACCCCATAAGCCTACCCCTTGCGGGGCGGTTCAATGGGCGGCTCGCCTGCAAGGAGCCGCTTCAACACCGATTTGGGCACGAAGTCGGAGATGTCGCCGCCGAGGACACTGACTTCCTTGATCAAGGTGGAGGACAGGTGCACGTAATGGGCTTCGGCGGGCAGAAAGACGGTTTCGACGCCGGTCAACTGGCGGTTCATAGTGGCCATGGGCAACTCGTAGTCGAAGTCCGAGGAAGAGCGCAGGCCCTTGACGATTGCCGAAATCCCCCTGTGGCGGCAGTACTCGGCCAGCAGGCCTTCTCCCATGGGTTCGACGATGATGCCCCGCAGGGACGCCAAGGTTTCGCGGGCCATCTCCATACGGTCCTCAAGGCTGAACCGGTACTTCTTGGCGTAATTGGTGGACACGGCAACGATGACTTCATCGAACAGGCCGGCGGCCCGGGCAATGACTTCGAGATGTCCGTTGTGGATAGGGTCAAAGGATCCAGGGCATACCGCGCGTCTCATGAGACGAACCTACCCCATCGCTTTGCCGGGATACCATGGCTCCCATGGCATCAGCAGGCAGCAGCACACCGTTCACCGGAACATCAGCCGGGGCTCCGGCACCCTGGAAACGGGCCGCTGTTGGAGCCAACCTGCTTTCGCCCGCCGGCGACCTCGGAGTCACCATCTTCGAGGAGATGACAACCCTGGCAATGTCCACCGGTGCCATCAACCTGGGGCAGGGCTTTCCGGACGAGGACGGCCCCGCCGAGATAAAGGCTGCTGCGCAGGATGCCATCGCAGCAGGCGCCAACCAGTATGCACCGGGGAAAGGTGTTTCCGCGTTGCGCGAGGCCATCTCCGCGCACCAGCAGCGCTTCTATGGGCTTGATCCCGATCCCGAAACCGAAGTCCTGGTCACTACCGGGGCAACCGAGGCCATCGCAGCAGCACTGCTGGCCTTTGTCCAACCCGGAGACGAAGTCCTGACCTTCGAGCCCTTCTACGACTCCTATGGCGCCATCATTGGTATGGCCGGGGCCACGCACGTGACCGCTCCCCTGCTGGCTCCCGACTTCCTGCCCGATAACGCCACGCTTGAAGAGTCCTTCAGCAGCAGGACGAAAATTGTCCTCCTGAACAACCCGCACAACCCCACCGGTGCTGTCTTTCCCGAGAGCGTGCTCTCCAGGATCGTCGAGCTGGCCACCAAGTACGGCGCCATCATCGTCAGTGACGAAGTGTACGAGCATCTCACCTTCGGGGTGCCGCATATCCCCGTGGCCACCATCCCCGGTGCCGCCGAACGGACCATCACCATTTCGTCCGCGGGAAAGACTTTCTCTTTCACTGGCTGGAAAATCGGCTGGCTCAGCGGCCCGGCACACCTGGTGGCCGCAGTTCGCACTGTGAAGCAGTTCCTGACCTACAGCTCCGGAACGCCCTTCCAGGGTGCCATCGCGGTGGGACTTGGCCTTCCCGATACCTTCTACACCGGCATTGCCGATACCCTGCGTCACAAACGCGACATCCTGGCCGAAGGCCTCCGTGAAGCCGGGTTCGGCGTCTACAACCCCAGCGGTACCTACTTCATCAACGTCGATACCTCGCCACTGGGCATCCGGGACTCCGTCGACCTCGCCAGGCGCCTGCCCGCACTTGTTGGCGTGGCCGCCATCCCGGTTCCCGTCTTCTGCCATCCGGAAGGTGCCGAACGCACCCGGAGCCTGCTGCGGTTTGCGTTCTGCAAAAAGATCGATGTCCTCGAAGATGCGGCCGGACGCCTTGCCACGCTCAGGGACCGGCTGTGAAACCCCAGGATCCCGGTCATTCCGCGCGCTTCCTGCGCACCACAGGCCAGCACGCCACCATCGAACCGGATCCCCTGGTGGAGGGCAGTTTCATCCTGAGCATCGGCGGCGCTGAACAATCCCACGTCAACCTGGCAGAACCTGCCGAGATCTTTTACGAATATCTACGCAGGATCGGCCACGTGGTGGATCTGGCCGCCGAACCCGGTAAAGCTATCCGGGCCCTGCATCTTGGCGCCGGAGCACTCACGCTGGCCCGCTACATCCAAGCCACACGGCCCGGCTCCGAACAGTACGCCGTTGAACTGGAACGCGAGCTCCTGGATTTTGTCCTCCAAAAACTGCCCATGCCTGCAGGGACAAAGCTGAACACCCACATCGGCGACGCCCGCGACGCGTTGGCGGAGCTGCCCACCGAACCCGGGTTCGACGTCGTGATCCTTGACATCTTCTCCGGGCCAGAGGCGCCTGCGCACATCGCCTGCCGGGAGTTCTATGACGAGGCTGCCGCCCGGCTGTCTCCCCATGGCGTCCTGATAGTCAACGTGGGTGACGAACCTGCCCTTACCCTTGTCCGCAGCCAGGTAGCGGCGCTGCGGGAGGCCATGCCTGACGTCGCCGCCTTCGCGGAAACCGGGATGTTCGCAGGCCGTTATCCGGGGAACATCATCCTGGTTGGCACCCGCAAGCCATGGCCCGCGGAATGGACAACGGAACTCCTGAACCGGGGACCACACCCGGCAAGCGTCCTCCAGGGCGTGGACCTGGACGGAATCAGCGACTAGCAGCGCATTGGAGGCATAAGGCTAGGCAGGTTCGGCGAACCAGAGCTTCGTTTCGCCGTACTTCTTGTCGGCGAAACACTCCAAGGCTTCCGGCCACTCAGGTTCGGGACTGCGGGAACTGCGCTCCACCACCACCACGGCGGCGTCGTCCAGGTGGGGAGCCAACTTCGCCAGTACCGCACCGAGGGCCGGCTCTTCCAACGGATAGGGCGGATCGAGGAAGACCAGGTCCCATACGGCCTGGTCCCCCGCCCGCTCCAGGAATGACTCGACCTTGGAACGATGGACCGAGACCTTCTTTGTTCCAAGGCTCTGGTTGACCAGGTCCGCGTTCCGCTGGCAAACATCGCTGGCCCGGGCATCGAACTCCACAAGGTCCACGCTGCGGGCTCCCCGGCTCGCGCTCTCAACGCCCAGGGACCCCGAACCTGCGTACAGGTCGAGAACCCTGGCGTCGTCAATGACCGCCAACGATTCCAGCCGTGAGAACAGCGCCTCCTTGACGCGGTCCGTGGTGGGTCGCGTGGCCGTCCCGGGGACGCTTGCCAAAGGGTTGCCTCCGGCGACTCCGGCGATGATCCGGCTCACTGACGCCCTCCCTGTGGACGCTGCCTCAGGCTTCTAACCGCGTTCAAGGAACGCCTCCTTCTCGGGGTTCAAGTATTCATCAATCGCGGCGGCGAGGGCCGGCTGACCTTCCAACGCAGGGTCCTGCCCTACCAAAGCCTGTGCATCAGCCCGTGCACGGGCAATGATGTCCTCGTGCTCAAGGACCCGGAGCAACTTCAACGTGGAGCGCCCACCGGACTGGGACGCCCCCAGGATGTCACCCTCCCGGCGCAGCTTCAGGTCCTCCTGCGACAGCTCAAATCCGTCGGTGGTGGAGGCGACCGCCTCCAAGCGTCGACGACTAGGGTGCCCCGGTTCCAAGGTGGTCACCAGGAGGCATGTTCCCGGAAGTCCACCACGACCCACACGGCCACGTAGCTGGTGGAGTTGCGAGATGCCAAAACGATCGGCGTCCAGGATCACCATCAACGTGGCATTGTGGACATCCACGCCCACTTCAATGACGGTTGTGGACACCAGCACCTGGGTCTGGTTGGACGCAAACGAGGCCATGGTCTCGGACTTCACCTGCGGATCCTGCCGACCATGAAGCGGTGCCACGGTTACGCCCACAAGGGATGGCTCCTGAACGAGGCTCTCGACGACGGCCGTCACCGACGCGAGCTCCCTCGCCGTTCCTTCGTCCGAAAGCGAGGCGTCGCTTGGTTCCGATTCCCCCGGACTGAAGTCGCCGTCGTCGTCCGATCCGATCTTGGGGCACACCACATAGACCTGGTGCCCGGATTCGACCTCTTCACGCGAACGCTTCCAGATCCGGTCCGCCCATCCAGGGTTTTCTGAAAGGCCTACCACATGCGTGGTAATGGGTGCACGGCCGGCTGGAAGTTCGTCAAGGATGGAAGTCTCGAGGTCACCAAAAACGGTCATCGCTACGGTACGCGGAATGGGCGTTGCGGTCATCACCAGCAAGTGCGGAGGCCGCTGGGCTTTCGCCCGGAGCGCATCACGTTGCTCCACTCCGAAGCGGTGCTGCTCATCCACCACGATCAGGCCGAGGTCCTGGAAGCTCGTCTTGTCGCTGAGCAAGGCGTGCGTGCCAATAACGATCCCGGCGTTCCCCGACGCCGCATCCAGCATTGCCTGCTTCCGGGCGGCCGTGGGCATGGAACCGGTCAGCAGCGTTACCTGGACAGCTTGCTGCTCCGAATCTCCGCCAAGCATGCCCGCCCCACCGAACATGTGGTCACGGGCCAGCGGGCCAAGGGTCCGCCGGATGGAATCGAAGTGCTGGGCAGCCAGGACCTCGGTCGGTGCAAGAAGGGCAGCCTGCCCGCCCGCATCAACCACTTGGAGCATGGCCCTCAGGGCAACGATGGTCTTGCCGGAACCCACTTCTCCCTGCAGGAGCCGGTTCATGGGGGTATCCCGGCCGAGCTCTTCGGCAAGCGTTTTTCCGACGGCGGACTGGCCGGCGGTCAGCGTAAACGGCAGGTTCTGGTCGAACTTGCTGAGCAGGCCGCCGGACAAGGGGCGCCTGGCAGTTGCTTCCTCGGCGGCAAGCTGGGCACGCCTGCGGGCCAGCGCGGTTTGGAGGACCAAGGCCTCCTGGTAACGGAAACGTTCCTGCGCCTGCTGCCAGTCCTTCGGAGTCTCGGGCGAGTGAATGAGCCGGTACGCTTCCGCGACGCTGAGCAAGCGGTCCCTGCCGGCAATGGATGCTGGAATGGGGTCCTCAAGCGCATCAAGGTCCAGGGTTTGCAGCAGCGCTGTGATCACTTTATGGATGGACCAGCTGGTCAGTTTGGCCGTTGCCGGATACACCGGAATCGGCATTGCAGCGAGCTTCGCGGGGTCCATGGAGCCCTCAGCGTCAGGGTCCTCGTCCAACAACAGGAAGTCCGGATTGGTCAGGCCAAGAGCCCCGCCATAGCGGCTGACCTTCCCTGAAAACATGGCCCGGCGACCGGGCAGGAGTTCCGCCTTCGCCCTGAACCCGTTGAAAAAACTCACCTTCAGGGTCCCCGGAACGCCGCTTCCGCCGGCTTCATCGGTGACGACCACGTCCGTGATGGATCCCCGCCGGGCACGCATCTGCCTGGTGCTGTTGGACAAGACGCGGGCTATCAGCGTGACCTCTTCGTCCAACGGCAGGTTGCTGATGGGGGTCAGCTCACCTCGGCTCAGGTAGCGCCGTGGGAAGTAGTTCAGCAGGGCACCGGTTGTTTTCAGGCCCAGGTGTTTGTCGATAACAGCCGCGGACCGCTTACCGATCCTGCGTTCGAGGGGCAGCTCCAGTTCAGTAATCATGCCGGGGCTGGTCTGAATCATGCCGGGGCAAGGCGAGCTGGCTGACGGCGATATCCGTGGGCTCGCCGAGCGAACGGATCAGTTCGACGGCGGGCGCCGGGTCCGGGACGTGGACGTGCACGCGCCACCGGTAGCTGGCCTCCATGGTGGATTCCTCATCCTCGTCGTCGTTTGCCTGGGTACCGCCCACCTGGCTCATGATGACCGAATCACCCATCTCATCCAGCCTTTGGCGCAGGATGGCCGCATTGAGCGGGGAAAGACTGATGGTGCACATGACCTCCACGCCGTCATCGGCCGGCATGTGTTCATGGATGTGTGGATCCTGCAGCTTGTAGCCGTGCAAGCCATCCAGGATTTCATCCTGCAGTTCCTCGCCCAGTACCGCCGATCGAAGGCAGTCCAGCACCAGCAGCATGCCGACGCCACCGGCATCGACCACGTGCGCTTCCTGCAACTGGACCAGCTCATCCTCCGTGCGGAGAACAGCCTGATAGGCGGCCTCCACCACGGCATCCAGCGACAAGCCGAGCGCATGGTTGCTGTCGTCGCCGTCCTGTTCAGCGTCTACCCGTTGGGCGGCATGTGCGGCAGCTTCCAGGACCGAGAGCATGGTTCCGGCCACGGGTTCACTCAGCGCAGACCACGCACGGATTTGGGCCCTGTTCAAAGCAGTGGCCAGGAGCGGGGCACTGAGGCGGCTCTTGCCGGCCAAAGGCTCGGCCGCGGCGCACAGAAACACGGCGAACAGCGTTCCGGAGTTGCCGCGCGCCTGTTCCATGGCTGCCTGTCCGGCCTTCGAGAGCACGGCGCCAACATCGTGGCCGGATTCAGGGGCGTCGGGCACGGGTTCACCCAACGCAGAAACGGCAGCACGGACGGTCAGGTAGAGGTTGGTGCCCGTGTCGCCGTCGGCAACCGGAAAGATGTTGATCGCATTAAGGCGGTCGCTGTGGTTCCCGAGGACCACCTCTGCTTTGCCGAGCCAACGCTTCATGGCGTGCGCATTCGCGGCGATCTTAGTCTGCAAAGTGATCCCATCCAACGGTGTCAGCAGCATGCCCGGCAATCCGGACCCCGCTGCCTGGCGGCTCGACAACGGCTTGAACTGAGCCTATCGCAGTGAAGCCCTGCGGCAGCTGAATTCCTGCTGGGAACGTGGCCAGCAGCCCATGGTCCTCTCCCCCGCCCAAAACCCATGGCATCGCTTCCAGACCCAGCAAGGCGGCCGCCGGTTCCAGCATGGCGGCATACTTTTTCAACACCACGGGATCAAAATCCAGCACAGCATCACTGGCGGTGGCGAGCCGGCCGCCATCGCGCAGCAAGCCGTCAGAAATGTCCAGCATGGCAGTGGCCCCGGCAACGGCAGCAAGCGGTCCGGCTGCCAGGGGCGGCACCGGCCTGCATTGGCTGTCCATGAGGCCCCTCAACTCGTCGTTGAGTTCTTCAAACTGGACATCGCTCTCCAGCAATGCCAAGCCCGCCGCCGCGCGTCCCAGCGTCCCGGCTACGGCTACGACGTCGCCGTCACGGGCCCCCGAGCGCAGCACCGGCGTCCTTCCCGCAAGCGTCCCGACGACGGCGACGGTCACCGCGATCTCGCGGCCGCGGCCGAGGTCGCCCCCGGCAACAGAGCAGTCCGGGGCGCCCAACGCCACGATGGCCGCTGTGAGGCCGTCCGCAAAAGCCTCCACCCAGTCGACCGGAGTGGATGGCGGCATGGTGAGGCTCACCACAAGCGAGGTGGCGCTGCCACCCATCGCGTTGATGTCACTGAGGTTCTGCGCCGCGGCCTTCCAGCCGACGTCGTATCCGCTGGTCCGGTAGCCGTTGTTCCACAGCAACCTGAAGTCCTGGTCCTGGGTTTGGGTGTCTATGGATATCAGGGTGCGGCCATCCGGGGCAGCGACGAGGGCGGCATCGTCCCCGGGACCCAGCAGGATGCCGGGGCTGCTGTTCAGCCGGGGAAAGATCCGGGCCAGGAGCTCCGGCTCCGAAAGGTCTTGGACGGTCATTTGTTCTGCGGGCACGGCTCTACGCTATCGCGATCCACCGACACGATAACGACGCACGGGCCAGGAGACACCTTCGCGGCTATGTGACCGGGGCTACTCAAGTCCGGCCCGCGCTGCGTGCGGGATAGGCTGGAGGAATGCATCGAAAGACCCTCCGCCGTACCGCCATGTCCATTTCCATGGCCTCTGCAGCCGTGTTCGCTTTGTCGGCCTGTTCACCTGCCGTTGACGTGACCGCTGCCACGGACGCCGCGAACCCGGCCTGCGCCCCGATGATGGTGGCCCTGCCCGACAAGATCGGCGATGCTGCCCTCCGCAAGACGAACAGCCAGGCGACGGCGGCATGGGGAGACCCGTCGCAGGTCATCCTCCGTTGCGGCGTCAATGTGCCTGGACCCACCACCGACCGCTGCGTCAGCGTGAACGACATCGACTGGGTCATCAAGGAAGGCGATCCCGTCTATACCCTCACCACGTTTGGACGTGAACCGGCGACGGAAATCCTGATAGACCCGGTCAAACTGGAGGCCGCCAACATCAGCTCCGCAACCGTCCTCACGGAGCTCGCCGCCGCCGTCGGGAAAATCAAGGCGACCGGCAAGTGCGTGGGCCAGGAAGACCTCCAGAACCTGCCTTCGAGCAAGTAACGTCAGGCCCGCACGCCGGCCTTGGACTACCGCAGGCCTGTCTTGCGGGTCAGTGCCAAGTGGATCAGTTCGTCGATCAGCTCACCGTAGGCCAGTCCCGAGGCAGCCCACATCTGGGGGTACATGCTCTTGGGGGTGAAGCCGGGCATGGTGTTGATCTCATTGATGATCAGCTCACCGGCCGGAGTGTAGAAGAAGTCCACCCGGCTCAAGCCCTCTGCCCCAACGGCGTCGAATGCCACTGCGGCCAGTTCACGGACCCGGGCAATCGCTTCGTCCGGCATGTCGGCAGGGCAGCTCAGTGCTGCCGCCCCGTCCTCAACGTACTTGGCAGCGAAGTCGTAGAACTGGTGCTCGCCGGCAGCAACGGCGATTTCACCAGGCATGGAAGTACGGGGTGCATCGGTTCCACGTCCCTGCAGAACGGCGCACTCGATTTCCCGTCCCACGATCCCCGCTTCGATGACCAACTTCAGGTCGTGGCGGCGGGCTTCCTCAATGGCGGCATCCAGGCCATCCAGCGAGTCCACCTTGGAGATTCCCATGGAAGAACCAGCGCGGGCGGGCTTGACGAATACCGGGTATCCAAGCTTGTCCACGCGCTTGCGGACGGCTTCGGCATCGGTCACCCATTCGCGGTCCGTTACTGCCACGTAGGGGCCAACCTTCAGGCCTGCCGACTCGAAGACCACCTTCATGAAGTGCTTGTCCATTCCCACTGCGGAGGCCAGCACGCCGGCGCCCACGTAGCGGGTGTCGGACAACTCCAGGAGGCCCTGGATGGTGCCGTCCTCGCCCCAAGGACCATGGAGCAAGGGAAACACGACGTCCACGGTGCCCAGTTCCTGGGGAACGGCATTGGGCTCGGTAACGATCAGCTGGTGCTCACCGCCGATTTCTGCCAACGTCACGGTCTTGCCGGACGACGCGACCTCGGGAAGCGCCGTGGAGCTCAACGACCACTGGCTGGTGTCGCCTGAAGCCAGGACCCACTGGCCCGACTTCGCGATCCCGATGGGGATGACCTCGTACTTGTTGGTGTCGATGGCTCCCATGACGCCAGCGGCCGTGACACAACTGACAGCGTGTTCGCTCGAGCGGCCACCAAAAAGGATGGCTACGCGGGGTTTTGCCTTTGCGGCAGTGGGTTCTTCAATCACCATCAGTAGTCGCCTTCGGACTTCAGTGCCCGGGCCAGCAGTCGCGGTCCCAGGTCATCAACGGACATTCTGCCTTCAAGCACGGCCACTACGGCTGCGGTGATGGGCATTTCGACGTTCAATTTTCCGGCCAGTTCGTGCACTGCCGGACCGGACTTGATGCCTTCAGCAGTCTGCGTCATCTCTTCGGCAACCTGCTCCAGGCTGAGACCTTCACCCAGCAAGCGGCCGGCAGTGTGGTTGCGGGAGAGTGCGGAGGAGCAGGTGGCAACGAGGTCGCCGAGGCCGGCCAGCCCGGCCATCGTGTGGGCTTCACCGCCAAGGGCCAAAGCCAGCCGCGACGTTTCAGCAAGCCCCCGGGTAATCACCGAGGCCTTGGTGTTGTCGCCCATTTGCCGGCCTTCGCAGATCCCCACGGCAAGGGCAATCACATTCTTGACGATCCCGCCGATCTCCACACCCACAACATCCGTACTGGTGTAAGGGCGGAAATAGGGTGCCGTGCAGCACAACGCAATCGCTGCGGCGGTATCACCGTCACTGCAGGCAACTACGGAGGCAGTTGGTTGCTCCCGGGCAATTTCCATCGCCAGGTTGGGTCCGGAAACCACAGCAACACGTGTGTCCGAGAGACCAAGTTCCTGGGCAATAACCTCGCTCATGCGCGCGTCCGTGCCCAATTCCAGGCCCTTCATGAGCGATACAACCACTGCCTCCGATGACAGCAGCGGCTTCCAGTCACCCAGCTGCGGCCTCAAGGACTGGGCCGGTACGGCCAAGACCACGAGGGTCGCGTCCTTCAAAACCTCGGCCACATCCGTGGACGCAGTGATGGACGCGGGGAGGTCAATGTCCTTCAAATACTGCTCATTGCGGTGAAGCGAGTTGATCTGCTCCACCACCTCGGGGCGGCGCCCCCAGATTCGGATGCTGCGTTCAACGCCTGAAGCACTGGCCGCGTCCGCGAGGATCTTCGCGAACGTGGTTCCCCAGGACCCTGCGCCCAGGACGGCCACTGTGGTGGGAACGAAGCCAGCGCTTTCGATCACCGTCACTTGCCGTCCTCCGGATCCTGGGCCTCGGAGGGAGTGCCCTCCACAAAACGGCCGTGCTTGGACTGCTTGTGCAGCGCTGGGTCCCATCGTTCAGCGGGTGCCTTTTCGCCACGGAGCGTCTCCTGGAGCGCCGTGATGGCGTCCATGATCACATCGGTGGCCTCGGTGAGGGTAGTCCGGTCAAGGGGCCGGTCTGCGAAGGCACTCAGATCCACCGGTTCCCCCACAAGGACCCGGACGGTTTTCCGAGGAAACACATGGAAGCGCTTGGCATAGCGGGGAAAGACCTCTTGCGCGCCCCAATGGGCTACGGGAACCACAGGCGCACCCGTTTGCAAAGCAAGGCGGGCAGCCCCGGTGTGGCCCTTCATCGGCCACAGGCCGGGATCCCGGGTAAGGGTTCCTTCCGGGTAGATGATGATGGCGCCACCGGCGTCCACCACCTCCTTGGCGAGCTGCAGCGAGCGGTTCGCTCCCGCCGTCGAGCGTTCAACCGGGATCTGTTTCGCGGCACGCAGAAGGCTTCCCAGCACGGGCACCTTGAAGAGCCCGGATTTCGCCAGAAAGTGCGGTGGCCGCTTCTGGTTGTACACCATGTGTCCCACCACAATCGGGTCAATCTCGGTGCAGTGGTTGGGTACCGCGATGAAGCCGCCCGCGGGAAGATTCTCGAGGCCTTCCCACTTCTTTGCCATCAACAGGTTCATCGCCGGACGTGCAATGCCCGCCAGCAATATGAACATGGCACGGCTCGTGGCCGATTCCTTCAAAGGATCCCCCGCTACTTGATGGTGGTGATGTCGAAATCGGCGCCCAGGGCAGCCAGCTTCCCGGTGAAGCGCTCGTAGCCGCGGTTGATGATGTCGATTCCCGTGACCCTGGATGTTCCGGTGGCAGCCAGCGCCGCAATGAGGTGGCTGAAGCCGCCGCGGAGGTCGGGGATGTCGATATCGGTGCCCCGAAGAGGCGTTGGGCCTGAAATCACGGCGGAGTGGAGGAAGTTCCGCTGACCGAAGCGACAGGGAACGCTGCCAAGGCACTCGCGGTGCACCTGGATGTTCGCTCCCATCCGGGCCAAGGCCTCGGTGAAACCAAAGCGGTTCTCATAGACGGTTTCATGGACAATCGACACGCCCTCGGCCTGGGTCAGTGCAACCACCAGAGGCTGCTGCCAGTCGGTCATGAACCCGGGGTGGACGTCCGTCTCGAGGACCAGTGGGGTGAGCTTTCCACCTTGGTGGTAGAAACGGATGCCGTCATCTCCGATGTCCATGCCGCCGCCGACCTTGCGGTAGGTGTTCAGGAACGTCATCATGTCCCGCTGGGAGGCGCCTTCAACGAAGATGTCACCGCGGGTTACCAAGGCCGCGGAAGCCCAGGAAGCGGACTCGTTGCGGTCAGGGAGTGCACGGTGGTTGTACCCACGGAGGTCCTTGACGCCCTCGATGCGAATGGTGCGGTCCGTCTGGACGCTGATGATGGCGCCCATCTTCTGGAGGACGGCGATGAGGTCGATGATCTCAGGCTCAGTCGCTGCGCCAATAAGCTCCGTGATGCCTTCGGCGCGGGTTGCGCTGAGCAAGACCTGCTCGGTAGCTCCCACTGAGGGATAGGGCAGGGAAATCTTGGCACCGTGAAGGCCATGGGGTGCCGAAATGTGGATGCCGCCGGGGCGCTTTTCCACGACCGCACCAAACTGACGAAGTACGTTCAGGTGGTAATCAATGGGCCTGTCGCCGATCTTGCATCCGCCAAGGTCGGGAATGAAGGCCTCGCCGATCGCGTGGATCAGGGGCCCACACAGCAGGATGGGAATGCGCGAATCGCCCGCATGGGCATCAATCGCAGTGCTTGATGCCGTCTTGGCTTCTGTCGGATCCAAGGTGAGGTCGCCCGATACCGGATCCTTCACCACGGTCACCCCGTGCAGCTGCAGGAGGCTGGTGACAACCTCCACATCCTTGATCTCCGGCACGTTCCTCAGCACCGATGGTTCACTGCCCAGCAGCGCGGCCACCATGGCCTTGGGCACAAGGTTCTTGGCACCGCGAACGGTCACTCGTCCGGTTAACGGGACGCCACCGCGGATTGTCAGAACACTACTCATCTATACCGGTTTCCTCACGACTACTCGCCCCCCAAACTTACAAAGGCTCCAGCTAAGCATAGAAGCTCGCGTTACCGAACCGAAATGGACCCGCCCCGCGCCGCGAGGATCCTTCTCCGGTAAATGCTCCGCAAAAAAGGACCGCCGGGCCCCTGAAAAGGGCTCCGGCGGTCCTCTGTCCGCAGAAAATCAAGCTGTGCGCCGGCCAGGTCAGTGGGCGTCAACCTTCGCCGGGATGGTCTTGGGCTTGAAGGAGGGGCGGGTGGCTTCGTAAGCGGTGATGTCCTCTTCGTGCTGGAGGGTCAGCCCGATGTCATCCAGGCCCTCCAGGAGGCGCCAGCGGGTGTAGTCGTCGATGTCGAAGGGCGCCACCACGTTGCCGCATTCCACCGTTTTGGACACGAGGTCCACCTTGACCTCGGTGCCCGGTGCATTCTCCAGCACCTTCCAGATCAGTTCGATGTCGTCCTGGGCAACCTGCGCGGCGAGGAGGCCCTGCTTGCCGGAGTTGCCACGGAAAATATCGGCAAAGCGGGAAGAGAGGACTGCCTTGAATCCGTAGTCCTTGAGTGCCCAGACGGCGTGTTCACGCGATGAGCCGGTACCGAAATCAGGTCCGGCAACAAGCACGGAACCGGCGTTGAATGGAGCCTGGTTCAGGATGAAGGACTCGTCCTTGCGCCAAGCAGCGAACAGGGCGTCCTCGAAGCCGGTCCGGGTAATGCGCTTGAGGTACACGGCCGGAATGATCTGGTCGGTGTCCACGTTGGACTGGCGCAGCGGGACCCCGATGCCGGTGTGTGTTGTAAAAGCTTCCATGGGGATCCTCCTAGACTGCGATTCCGGTCAAAGTGCCTGTGGTGGCCGACTCGAGGTCCGACGGCGAGCTCAACGTACCGCGGACGGCTGTGGCTGCGGCAACGACGGGAGAGACCAGGTGGGTGCGGCCGCCCTTGCCCTGCCGGCCCTCAAAGTTGCGGTTGGACGTCGAGGCACACCGCTCCCCCGGCTCCAGCTGGTCCGGGTTCATGCCCAGGCACATGGAGCATCCGGCAAAGCGCCACTCAGCACCGAATTCCTTGAAGACCTTGTCCAGGCCCTCCGCTTCGGCTTCCAGCCGGACACGGGCCGAACCGGGAACAACCAGCATCCGGACATTCGGATCCTTTTCCCGGCCGCGGATGATGTCCGCTGCAGCACGCAGGTCCTCGATGCGGGAGTTGGTGCACGAACCCAGGAAGACAGTGTCCACTCGGATGTCCTTCATGGGGGTGCCGGCCTCCAGGCCCATGTACGTCAAGGCACGCTCGGCGGCAGCCTTGGCGTTCTCGTCACCGAAGTCCTCCGGGGACGGCACCTTCGCGGAGAGGGAAACACCCTGGCCCGGGTTGGTGCCCCAGGTCACGAACGGCTCAAGCGTGTCAGCGTCCAGGTCCACCTCGACGTCGAACGTGGCGTCCTCGTCGGTGTGCAGCGTGTTCCAGTATTCGACGGCGGCATCCCAGTCGGCGCCTTCGGGCGCGTGGGGTCGGCCCTGCATGTAGTCGTAGGTGGTCTGGTCGGGGGCGACCATACCGGCGCGGGCGCCTGCCTCGATGGACATGTTGCAGATGGTCATGCGGGCATCCATCGACAGTGCACGGATCGCGGAACCACGGTATTCCAGGACGTAGCCCTGTCCGCCGCCGGTGCCGATCTTCGCGATGACAGCCAGGATGATGTCCTTGGCAGTGACGCCGGGACGCAGGGTGCCCTCGACATTGATGGCCATGGTCTTGAACGGCTTCAAGGAAAGCGTCTGGGTGGCCATGACATGCTCCACCTCGGAGGTGCCGATGCCCATGGCCAACGCACCGAAGGCGCCATGCGTAGAGGTGTGCGAGTCACCGCACACGACGGTCATGCCCGGCTGCGTGAGGCCCAGCTGGGGGCCCACCACATGGACGATGCCCTGTTCCTTGTCACCCAGCGAGTGCAGGCGGACGCCGAATTCCTTGCAGTTGGCACGGAGGGTTTCGATCTGGGTGCGGCTGGTCAGGTCGGCAATTGGCTTGTCGATGTCCAGCGTAGGAGTGTTGTGATCCTCCGTGGCGATGGTCAGGTCCACGCGGCGGAGCTTGCGGCCGGCCAGGCGCAGTCCCTCGAATGCCTGCGGGGATGTCACTTCGTGGACGAGGTGAAGGTCGATGAAGAGAAGATCGGGCTGGGCGTTGGCTCCTTCGCCTTCACCCTTGCGCACGATGTGTGCGTCCCAGACTTTCTCGGCCAGTGTCTTTCCCACGGCCTTGCTCCCTTCACTGCGGTTGGCATGTTGCATTGATCTTTGCCCACTTAAACGTGGTCTTGTTCCACTGAAGCAGCAGCGCTGCGAAATAGGCCAGCGAAACAACTTGCATCTCAGATATTGAGACGGCAATATCATTACATGGACAATTCTAGTGGAGTCGGTGTCATTGATAAAGCGGCACAGGTGCTCGATGCCCTTGAGGCAGGACCAACAACACTTGCCCAACTCGTAGCAGCAACCGGCCTCGCCCGCCCCACGGTTCACCGCCTCGCATTGGCCCTGGTCCACCACCGGCTCGTCAGCCGCGACATCCAAGGGCGTTTTGTCCTGGGCAGCAGGCTCGTCGAGCTGGCTTCCGCTGCCGGGGAGGACCGGCTGATCGCCTCTGCGGGGCCGGTGCTCATCCAGCTTCGCGACGCGACGGGCGAAAGCGCCCAGATTTTCCGCCGCCAGGGTGACTGGCGTGTTTGCGTGGCCTCGGCCGAGCGTCCCATCGGTCTCCGCGACACCATTCCTGTGGGCACGCAGTTGTCCATGAAAGCAGGATCGGCCGCGCAAGTACTGCTCGCCTGGGAAGACCACGACCGCCTCCTGGAAGGACTGCAGAACGCCCGGTTTACACCGACCGTTTTGGCAGGAGTACGACGCCGGGGCTGGGGTCAGAGCCTCGGCGAGCGCGAGCCTGGGGTCGCCTCGGTTTCAGCTCCGGTCCGCGGACCGTCCGGCAGGGTCATCGCGGCAGTGTCCATTTCGGGGCCCATCGAACGCCTCACCCGCCAGCCCGGCCGCCTGCACGCCGAAGTGGTTTGCAATGCAGCACGGGTCCTGACCGAGGCATTGCGGAAGAACAACGACTAGCCATGGAGACCTACGCCGTTTTCCTGCGCGGGATCAACGTGGGAGGCATCAACATCAAGATGGCCGATCTCAAGGCCGCGCTCCAGGACTACCCATTTTCCAAGGTAAAGACGCTGCTGGCCAGCGGAAACGTGGTGCTGCAAAGCGACCTCGGTACCAAGGACGTCAAGGCAGAGTTTGAAAAGTGCCTGCGCGATGCCTTCGGCTATGACGCGTGGGTAGTGGTTCTGACCTCAGCGAGGGTCGCCGAACTGGTCGATGCCTGCCCCTACCCGGCAGATGACAAGTCGACGCACAGTTACATCACCCTGGCCTCCGATACAGCCATGCTTGACGAGCTCTTCGCCGCTGGCGACTCCCTGGAAGGCGTGGAGCAGGTGCGCCTGGGCCCGGAGGCCTCCGCGTGGTTGGCACCCGCCGGCGGGACGCTGGACAGCCCCGTCAGCAAGCTCTCCGCCAAGCCACGCTACAAGGCAAGCACCACCACCAGGAACCTCCGTACGCTGGTCAAAGTCAGGGATGCCGCCGCAGCCCTCTAGTCGGCGGGCTCCTTGGCCTTTGTGAATCCGGGGCTTTGCAATCCCTGGCCCGGGCGTGCAGCTTTCAATGCAGCGTTGAAGGCCTTCAACCGCGTGATTTCCACGTCCACGGGTTCCACGATCCGTTGCTCCGCTACGACTGCCACGGCAGCTTTCAGGCGCTTGGCCGCCCCCGAGGCCCTGATGCGCGCGGCCCAGCCACCCAGGATGCGCCCGGCAATGGCCAGCAGCACTCCCAACACAACTCCCCCGGCCACCATAAGGGTGGGCCAGGGCCATCCTTCCGTGCGCGGAACTTCCGGCACGGGCATTTGGAAGTAGCCCAGGGCCGCCAGGACGCCAAGCCAGCCCAGGCCACCGACCGCCAGCAGGAGCGCAAACCACTGCAAGGTGTTGAACAGCAGCCACCACAGGGGACGTTTCGCAGTCTTCAAATCTGTTCCGGCAATGGCCTGGTCCAGGGCATCGGGCAGCTGTTCCCGACCGTCCCGCGCAGCTCCCCGAATGGACGCGCGCCATGGGCCGGGAGCGCCCGTCGAGGCCTCATCCGCGAACTCCCGGACTGCCGCATCCGTCCGGGCGCGCTCAGGTGCTCCGGCTGGAGGCAAGGATGTCCGGCTCAACTCAGGCTTGGTATCGTTCCTGCCCAGGTTCAGCCGGCGCAAAGGATCGGGGCGGAATCGCAACAGCCACCGCGTCACAGGCCATCCTGTCCTGCGGGCCGATTCCCTCTTGAAGGAACGCTGAACGGCGTCCACCACCACAGGTACGTTGGCCGCCGTCGCCAATTCCGCGGCCAGGCGCGATCTTGCGCCCGACTTGATTCCCCGGGCCTCGCCGTCGCCGGAGGCCGCGGCCAGCCCGGCGGCAGCCCTGGCGATATCGGCAGCCAAGCGCTGGGTAGCCGCCTCCCGCTGGACCGCGACGTTCCTGATGGCCCTGCGGACAGCAGGGACGCCGTCGCCGGTCAGCGCTGACGCGCCCATCACGCGAACCGTGCCCAGGCCATCGCGCGCCAGGATCCCTTCCAAGGACTCCATCACGGCGGCAGCATCGGGGGCGCTGAGCTTGTCTATCTGGTTCAGCACAACCAAGGTGACGGCACCGTGGGAGGCCATGGGACGCAGGAACTCGTTGTGCACGGCAGCGTCGGCGTATTTCTGCGGGTCCATCACCCACACCAGGACATCCACCACGCCCACCATGCGCTGGACGATCACGCGGTTTTCGAGCCGGGTGGAATCGAAATCCGGCAGGTCCAGGAGAACCAGACCCGCATCCTCACCGGCAAGACCGGGAACCGGTGGCAGGGCGTGACGGTCCGACACGCCCAACCAATCGAGCAGCGGACCGCTGCCCTCTTCACCCCAGATGCCCGCCAAAGGCTGCGAAGTTGTCGGACGGCGGGCCGTCGCAGTTGCCAGCTCGCTGCCGGACACGGCGTTGAACAGCGAGGACTTGCCGCTCCCTGTGGCACCGAAGAAGCCCACCACCGTATGCCCTGCCGACAACGAACGCCGGGATGCAGCGCGCTCAAGAACGTCATGGACGGATTGGAGTTCCTCGTCAGGAAGGACGCCCTCGGCAAGTTCACGCGCCGTATTCAGTGCTTCAAGCCTGCGCTGCAATTGGGATGCCTCGCGCACCAGGCTGTGGCGGCTCATGCGGCCCCTGCCAGCCGGCGGAGGGCCTTGGCGTGCAGCAGGAGATCCTTGCCTGAGCCGGGCTTGGCAGCCTCGAGCCGGCCGAGGAAACGGTGGCGTTCATCATCGAGCAGACGCTGGCATTGCGTGTGGAGATCCTGCCTGGCCTGCTGGGCAAGACGACGGACAGCGTCCTCGCCGAACACCGCTTCCAGCAGCTTCTGGCCCACTACCGCAGTTCCGCCGGCGATACCGATCTCCAACCCACTTAGTCCTGCCGTCATCGAGAACACCACCACCATAAGCGCAGCACCCAGGCCATTGACGCCGAAGGACAGCCACCGCGCCTGGGTCCGCTTGCCCTGGCCTTGCGTGCGGATCATTTCCATCAGGCCCTCCTGCCAGGTACGGATGGCCGCGGCAGCCCTTTCGTCGAAACCCTCGCTGGTCCCGGAGAGGTCATCGGGGCCCAGCAGATGGCGCCCCGCCGGGTCCGACCGCCAGCGCCTGTCGACGTTTTCGGCAGCGTTCGCGGCTTCGTCAAGGATCACGGCCTGCAGCCCGGTTTCGATCGCGGTCTCCACCTTGATGGCCGGGGCCGGCTCGCCACGGAAAAAAGCGCCCATCCTGTCCCTCATGCGGCCGATGTTCTGTTCCAGGGTCCGGAAGAACTCCCCCGTTCCCACGAAGTCCTGCCATCGCGCCAGCACTTCGCCCCGGAGCAGCGCACCGTCCTTGGTGGCTTCGAGGATACGGGCCAGCGCGTGCTCATATTCCGCTGTGCATGCGCTTTCCAGGTCACGGGCGGCAGCTTCCTGCGCCGACGCCGCACCGGCTATTCCCTCCAAACGGACGCTCACGGCCTTCACGGCCCCGTTGAGCGTCCGGCGGGCGACATCGGCACGGCCGGAGGCGTTGGCAGCCAAGGACCCCAACCACCGCCGCAATGGCTCCACCGCACCCTCCGGCAACATTCCAAGCCCGTCCAGGGCGCTTTCGGGCACAACAAAGAGCTTCGAATCCCCGAGGCCCTGGCGGTCCAGCATTGCCTGGAGGTCGGTCCTGACTTCCTCCTCGGCCTCCGGCGGCACGCGGTCCAGGACCACGGCCACGGTGATATCCCGCGAAGCCGCATCCAGAAGCAGCCGCCAGGGAACGGCGTCGGCGTATCGGTTTGCGGTGGTCACAAAGATCCAGAGATCCGCTGCGGCCAGCAGTTGCCCGGCGAGCCTGCGGTTATCGTCTGAAATGGAGTCCACATCCGGGGCGTCCAGGAGTGCAATCCCCTGGGGCACCGCTTCGTGTCCCAGCAACACCAACGACGTGATCGCCTGTGCATCCGGTGCGGCGCCGGCCCGGTTGGCCGGGGCAGGAACTGCCGAGACCGTTCCCCGGATCCGCTGCAGGCTCGGCAGTATCCTCTGTCCTTCAAACCACTCGGCGTCCGTGGGGTGGTGCAGGAGGATCGGCTGGCGTGTTGTGGGCCTGATGGCTCCCGCACGGGTTACCGGAAACCCCACCAGTGCGTTGACCAGCGTCGATTTGCCGGCACCGGTTGAACCGCCGACGACGGCCAGCAGCGGTGCGTCCAGGCTGCGGTAGCGGGGAATGATGTAGTCCTCGAGCTGCGCCAGGGACTCATTGATCCACCGGCGTGCTTCCTGCGCCTCAGGCATCGCGAGGGGAAGAGTGGTGGCCGCAAGTCCCGCGCGTGCAGCTTCCAGGGTTTCGACGGCGGCTGCCGCACCGTGCGGAGCAGACCGTGGCACGGCAGGTGGCACGGGGCTGGCTCGGGAAGCTGTGGGGTCTTCGTTTGCGGTCACAGCATCATCATGCCAGCCCGGTCGGCTTCAGGAGGGCCGGCAGGCGCAACGTGAAAAAGAAATCCCCCGGAACGTGTGTTCCGGGGGATTCATTTGTGACCCCAGCGGGATTCGAACCCGCGTTACCGCCGTGAGAGGGCGGCGTACTAGGCCGCTATACGATGGGGCCTTGCACTTTTTTGTCACCGTTTCCGGCGATCAAGCTGAATGAGTATTTCATACTTTCAGCTTCGCTCCAAATCGCTTCCGCGGCTTGGAGGTTCCGAATTTCCGGCGTATTTACGCGGATTTCAGAGCTGGGATACCAGGACTCGAACCTAGAATGACGGTACCAGAAACCGTAGTGTTGCCAATTACACCATATCCCAAAGTGACTTTTGGACCGGAGTTCCCCGCCTCGGTTTCCCTTGGCTTTTCCCTCCGTGCCCCTCAGCACGAGTAATGACTCTACCGGAGTCTTGCCACCTGCACAAATCGGCGAGCCGTTACCTGCATCACATGAAAAGTCACGCTGCAGTGGAAGCCGTGGCCAGCAACTGCGAGAGTGAATCCACCTGAGGGCCGGTGAACTCTTCCACCACCTCACCGGTTCTGTTGAGCCAGACGCCCACGAGTCCGGCCGCGGTGGCACCGTCGGCGTCGAGCAGCCGGTTGTCACCGACGTAGAGGGTCTCCCCCGGGTTGGTTCCCAGGAGTCGAACGCCTTCGAGGTAGATGGCGGGATCAGGTTTGGGGACACCCACGGTGTCCGTTCCCACCAGCGTTGTGATCCGCGCCAGGCCGGCACCGTCCAGCTTGGCGCGCTGGTAATCGTGGACGTTGTTGCTGACCGCCCCGTAAGGTACACCAGCGGCATCGAGGGCGTCCAGCACTTCTTCGACATCGCCAAAGGCCCGCACATACGAGGTCTGCCGTTGGTGGTATTCAGCAACCCATGCCTGGGCTTCCTCGCCGTCTTCGAGCTCCACGCCAAAGTGGCCCAAAGCTGCCCGCCCGCGAAGGAGCCGCTGCTCATTGAACGTCAGCTCCCCGGCCAGGTAACGGTCGTAGAAGTGGGTGGTTTCGTGCGTGAAAATACGGCCGAACTTCACCCACCCGGCCTGGTCAAGGCCGGGCAGGAGATGTTCGCTGACGTCACGCAGCGCCGTCGTCATGGCGTATTCAAGGTCCACCAGGGTGTCATCGATGTCGAAAAGGACACCGCGGATGTCGCCGAACGCAGTTGCAATCGCCATGGCCGGTGCCGTCCTAGCCGCGGAAAGCGCGAACGCGGGCCAATGAGGAATCCTTGCCCAGGATCACCATCGACTCGAACAACGGCGGGGAAATGCGGCGCCCGGAGATGGCCGTACGGACAGGCCCGAAAGCCGCCCGGGGCTTGATGCCCAGGTCCTCCACCAGTGCCTGCTTGAGCGCGGTCTGGATGTTCTCCGCCGTCCACTCGTCAATGGGCTCCAAGGCCGCGAGGGCAGCGTCCAAAACCTCCTCCAGGTTGGCTGGGAGACCCTTTCGGGCGTCGTCCGCAATGTCGATCGCGTCATCGGCCTTGAACAGGAACGCCAGCATTTCAGGAGCCTCGCCCAGCAGGGTGATGCGTTCCTGGACCAGCGGAGCTGCTTCTGCGAGGATCTCCTCCTGGCGGGCAGTAAGGATCTCGCCCACGAATCCGGCAGCGCGGAGGTAAGGAACCAGGCGCTCCTTGAAGTCCTCGGGAGAGAGCATCCGCACGTGGGTTCCGTTGATGGCTTCAGCCTTCTTGATGTCGAAGCGTGCAGGATTGCCCAGGACATCGTGGATGTCGAAGTTTGCCACGAGCTGCTCCACCGTGAAGATGTCCTCGTCAGCGCTCAGGGACCAGCCCAGAAGCGACAGGTAGTTGAGCAGGCCCTCGGGGATGAAGCCACGTTCACGGTGCAGGAACAGGCTGGACTCGGGATCACGCTTGGACAGTTTCTTGTTGCCCTGGCCCATGACATACGGGAGGTGGCCGAACTCCGGCATGTACTCGGCAACACCGATCGCGTAGAGCGCACGGTAAAGGGCGATCTGGCGGGGTGTGGAGCTCAGCAGGTCCTCGCCACGCAGAACGTGCGTGATCCCCATCAATGCGTCGTCCACCGGGTTCACCAGCGTGTACAACGGGGCACCGTTGGCACGGACCACTGCGAAGTCCGGAACGGAACCGGCCTTGAAGGTGATCTCGCCGCGGACGAGGTCGTTGAAGGTCAGGTCCTCGTCGGGCATGCGGAGGCGCAGGACGGCCTCGCGGCCCTCAGCCTTGAACTGTGCAAGCTGCTCCTCGGTGAGGTGACGGTCAAAGCCGTCATAGCCCAGCTTGGGGTCCCGCCCTGCTGCCTTGTGGCGCGCCTCGATCTCGTCCGGCGTGGAGTACGACTCGTAAACGTGTCCCCCGGCCTTGAGCTTGGCGATCACGTCCTGGTAGATCTCGCCGCGCTGCGACTGGCGGTATGGCTCGTGCGGTCCGCCGACCTCTACGCCTTCATCCCAGTTGATGCCGAGCCACTTGAGCGCATCCAGAAGCTGGTGGTAGCTCTCTTCGCTGTCGCGGGCAGAGTCGGTGTCCTCGATCCTGAAGATCAACTTGCCGCCCGTGTGGCGTGCGTAGGCCCAGTTGAACAGGGCGGTGCGGATCAGGCCAACGTGCGGCGTTCCCGTGGGCGACGGGCAGAAACGTACACGGACCGGGGTCTCGGCGTTGACGGCAGGAATGGCGCTGGAGGCAGCGGCGGACGCAGAAGCAGTAGTCATAGTAGTTCCAACTTTACCGCTTGGCGTCGTCTCGGATTCCCCGCCGAAAGTGCCCGACGGCGGTACCCGCCTTGCGTACGAAAGGTGGGTACCGCCGTCGTGCCTTTGATGCCTCCGGCTCCCTAGCGGCGAACCACCGGGTTGGACAACCGGCCGATGCCTTCGATCTCCACTTCGAAGCGGTCGCCCTCGCTGACAAGACCGACGCCGGCCGGGGTGCCTGTCATGATGACGTCGCCCGGCAACAGGGTGAACGCGTGCGAAACGATCGAGACGAGTTCGCGCACGCCACGGATCATCTGGTTGGTGCTGCCATCCTGGCGAAGCTCACCGTTGAGCCGGCCCTGGATGGAGAGGTCCTCGTGGTCGAGCTCTGTTTCGATCCACGGCCCGAGCGGGGCGGATGTGTCGAATCCCTTGGCCCGGGCCCACTGGAGGTCCGTCTTCTGGACATCCCGGGCCGTGAGGTCGTTGCCGCACGTGTAGCCGAAAATGACGTCGTCCACGCGATCTTCCGGGACGTCCTTGCAGATGCGGCCAATCACCACGCACAGCTCAGCCTCGAAGGAGACCTCTTCGGAGAACTCGGGAAGGACGATGGGATCGTTCGGGCCGATCACTGACGTGTTCGGCTTGAGGAAGAGCAACGGCTGCTGCGGCACTTCATTGCCTAGCTCCGCAGCGTGCTCCGCGAAGTTCCGGCCGACGCCAATGACCTTGCTCCGCGGAATGATCGGAGCCAGGAGCCGAACGTCCTCCAGCTTGTGCTTCACGTGGGTACGTTCGACGCCGTTGAAGAAAGGGTCGCCGTTGATGACAGTGATTTCCTCACTGCCGGGCTCGCCTTCCACGACGCCGTAAAGGGGATCAGAATCAACTACAAACCGGGCGATACGCATGGGTTCAAGCCTACAGTCATGCCCTAGCTCCGGAGGTAATCCAACTGTGCCGCGACGGAGGTCTCAGCCGCCCACCTGACGGAAGGATCGACGTCGGCGTACACCACGTCCGTCACCTGGGCGACGGTGGCGTCCTTGCCCACCTGGGCAAGGGCTGCCCGGATCTGGTCCAGGCGCTGCTGGCGATGACTGCGGTACTCGCGGCACTTCTCGTCGAGGGCAGGAAGAACCGGGCCGTGGGCAGGGAGAAGTGTTGCCGGTCCGAGGGCTTCGAGTTTGTCCAGGCTGGCAAGGTAATCCCCCAGCCGGCCATCCGGGTAGTCCAGCACTGTGGTGCCCCGGCCCAGGATGGTGTCGCCTGTGAGGACCGAGCCGGTGGGGCCATCGGAGGGGAGCTGGAAGCATACGGAATCGGAGGTATGGCCCGGGGTTGCGACGACGCGGATTTCAGTGCCTCCGGCGTTGATGACTTCACCGTCCTGGAGCGGCTCGCCGCCATGGCAGTGCTCCTTCAAGGCCGCTCGGACAGGTGCACCGGTCAGCTCATGGAAGCGGGCGGCGGCTTCGGTGTGGTCGGCGTGGCGGTGGGTGATAAGAATCAGGTCCACCGGACCGGCGGCAGCCAGCTCAGCCAGGTGCTGTTCATCCTTGGGGCCTGGGTCCACAACGGCGGTGCGGCCGGAACCCGGTGCGCTGATGATGTAAGAGTTGGTGCCGTCCAGGCTCATCGGGCCCGGGTTGGGGGCGAGCCTGAAGCGTGTCAGATCGCTGCTGCCCTGCAAGGAGGAACCGCCCGTGGGCGTGCTGTCCGGAGTCGCCATTGGTTCAGAAGTCACAGTCCCATCTTGGCATCCTTCCGATCCTCATCCACATCCCACGGCCTTCAACCCCAACCCTCCATCACGTCCCACGGCCTTCAACGCCAACCCTCCACCACATGCGCGTCTTCCGGATAAGTCCGGCGCGGGACTGGCCACCCCAAACACCCGGGATGTGAACGAGCGACCCACCCCAAACACTCAGGATGTGAGCGAGCGATCGACCCAAGCACCCAGGATGTGACCGAGCGATCGACTCAAGCACCCGGGATGTGAACGAGCGTCCGGGAAGCAGGACGGCGGCCGGTCACCTTGACTACCAAGGTGACCGGCCGCCGTCGGGCGCTTAATGGTTCTACGAAATCCTGCGGATCAGACCAGGCGGGTAAGCCAGCCGTGAGTGTCCTCGACGGTTCCGGTCTGGATACCCAGGAGCTTCTCGCGGATAGCCATGGTGGTTTCCCCGGCCTTGGCATCTTCTGCCCCGATGAACTCGGTTGCATCCTTGAGGACACCGATCGGCGTGATCACAGCCGCAGTACCGCAGGCGAACACTTCAGTGATCTCACCGGAAGCAACGCCATCGCGCCACTCGTCCAGGGTGATCTTCCGCTCGGAGACTTCACGGCCCATGTCCTTGGCCACCTGGATCACGGACATGCGGGTGACGCCCTCGAGGATGGTGCCGCTCAGCGCGGGAGTCACCAGCGAGCCGTCCTTCATGACGAAGAAAACGTTCATGCCGCCGAGTTCTTCCACGGCGTCGTCGTTGAAGTGGTCCAGGAACAGCACCTGCTTGCAGCCGTTTGCTTCAGCTTCCTGCTGTGCAATCAACGAGGCGGCGTAGTTGCCGCCGCACTTGGCGGCACCGGTCCCGCCACGGCCGGCGCGGGCGTACTCGCGGGAGATCCAGATGGAAACGGGCTTGAGTTCGCCGCCGAAGTAGTTGCCGGCCGGGGATGCGATGACGCGGAAGGACACCTCGCGGGCAGCCCGGACGCCGAGGAAAGCCTCGGTGGCTATCATGAACGGACGAAGGTACAGGGCTTCGCCGTCGCCCGACGGAACCCATTCCTGGTCTGCCTGCACGAGTTCGCGGATGGCGCCGAGGAAGTACTCCTCCGGCAGTTCCGGCAGTGCCAGGCGGCGGGCCGATTTGTTCAGGCGGGCCGCGTTCGCTTCGGGCCGGAAGGTCCACACCGAACCATCGGCGTGGCGGTAGGCTTTCAGGCCCTCGAAGATCTCCTGGCCGTAGTGCAGGACGGCGGCCGAAGGGTCAAGCGAGATGGGGCCATAGGGCTCGATCCGGGCATTCTGCCAACCGCCAGTGCCATCGGCGTCGACCTTGTAGTCGACGACGGCGGTGTGGTCGGTGAAGTAGTCGCCAAATCCCGGGTTCGCCAGGACGGCTGCACGCTCCTCAGCAGACTTCGGGTTTTCCGAGAGCTGCTGGCTGAATTCGACGCCATGGGCAGTCTGAGTCATGTTTCCTCCACAGTCAGCTACCTGGCATGGCGAACCGGGACCCCTTCAAAACGGGATGGTTCAGCGATGGACCAGGGAAGCAGATAAATAATTCAAGACAAGCTTACGCCTGGGTGATGGGCCTAAAGTGCGGCCGCAATGGCGTCGCCAATGGCAGCGGTGCTGCGGGGCGCGCCGTCACGGTTCTCGACGTCGGCAACAACTGCCGCTTCGATCTTCCGGGCCGCCGTGGTGTAGCCAAGGTGGTCCAAAAGGAGCACTGCGGAGAGGATGGCCGCGGTGGGATCGGCTTTCTGCTGTCCGGCGATATCCGGAGCTGAGCCGTGGACGGGTTCGAACATGGATGGTGCCGTGCGGTCCATGTTGATGTTCCCCGACGCCGCCAAGCCGATACCGCCCGTGACGGCAGCGGCGAGGTCGGTGAGGATGTCGCCGAAAAGGTTGTCGGTGACGATCACATCGAAACGCGAGGGATCAGTGACCATGAAGATGGTGGCCGCGTCGATGTGCAGGTAATCGTGGGTGACGTCCGGGAACTCCTGGGCCACTGCCTCAACCGTGCGCTTCCACAGGTGTCCCGCGAAGACCAGGACATTGTGCTTGTGGACCAGGGTGACGTGCTTGCGCGGACGCTCGCTTGCACGGCGGAAGGCATCGCGGACAACGCGCTCCACTCCATGCGCGGTGTTAAGGGAAACTTCCGTGGCAACTTCGTGCGGGGTGCCGCCACGCAAGGTACCACCGTTGCCCACGTAGGGGCCCTCGGTTCCTTCCCGGACCACGATGAAGTCAATGGTGCCGGGGTTGGCCAAAGGGCTGCCAACGGTTCCATACAGCCGGGACGGGCGCAGGTTTACGTAGTGGTCCAGGCTGAAGCGGAGCTTGAGGAGCATTTCGCGTTCGATGATGCCCGAGGGAATCCGGGTGTCGCCCGGAGCGGCTCCCACGGCACCAAAAAGAATGGCATCGCGGGTCCGGAGGTCTGCAAGGACCTCGTCCGGCAGCGTCTCGCCTGTCTCAAGCCAGTGCTGGGCACCGAGCTTGTAGTGGGTCTGCTCGAGGGCGACACCTTCGGAGGCGACAGCCTTTTCCAGGACCTTGACGGCTTCGGCGATGACCTCGGGGCCAATACCGTCACCGGGGATGACAGCGAGATTGATGGACGATGCACTCATACGTCTATCTAGCCAAGCAATCCACATGCTGGTCAAAATCGTCTCACTCTTCGAACACTCATCCCGGGCGGATTCAGACCACGGCATGATGCCTGCGCCCCGGCGCAGCGAATAGAGTCGTACCGTGGACAGAAGGCACGCAGTATACGAATGGTTCCGGATCAACCGCTTCACAGTGGACTTGACGGCGACTTGCCTCCTCATCCTGATCTTTGGACCCGTCTACCTCCTGGCCGACCGGCCCTGGCTGTTCCTCCTCTCCTGCAGCCTCCTGTTGCCCCTCGCATGGCGACGGACGCGCCCAGCGGCAGCGGCCGGCGTCGTGATCCTGGTATGCCTCATCCAGTGGGCGGCCGGCGCCGAACCCGTGGCGGGCCAGATCGCCGTCCCGCTCATCATCTACGCCACTGCGGCCTACGGCCCGGCCTGGGCGAGCCGCACCGTCCTGGTGGCAGGACTGGTGGGTGGCGTGATGCTCACGACACGCGAGTACGCCGGCAGCGCGGAGTCGGGCATCATGGGCCTCACCATCGGTGCGCTCTACACGGTGCTGATCTGGATGCTGGTCCTGGTCAGCTGGACCTTGGGCGACCTCACCCGCGTGCGCAGGCTCCAGCTCCAAGCCCTCGAGGACCGCACCCGCCGGATGGAAGTGGAGCAGTTGCAGGAGCGGAAACTGGCTGCCGCCGACGAACGTTCCCACATAGCCCGGGAGATGCACGACATCGTGGCTCATTCGTTGTCCGTCATCATCACGCAGGCGGACGGTGCCAGGTACGCTGCCGCCGCGAAACCGGAACTTGCCACCGAAGCACTGGCCACCATCGCAGCCACCGGCAGGGACTCGCTCGGGGAAATGCGGCGGCTGCTGGGCATCCTGCGCTCGGACGAGGACTCTCCGACGCGCCCCCAACCCAGGCTCGCCGACCTGGATGAACTCCTCCTGGGCTTCCGCGCCGCCACCCTCCAAGTGGGTTTCGAACAGCTCGGGACACCCCGGCGGCCACTTCCCGCCGGTGCCGAACTCACCGCGTACCGCATCATCCAGGAGTCCCTCACCAACGTCATGAAGCACGCCGGCCCCAAGGCCACGGCCAACCTGACGCTCACCTGGCAGGGCCGCGGACTGCAGTTGGACGTCGTCGACGACGGCCGGGGCGCCGCAGCTGATCCGCCCGCGGCAGGTGGGGGCAACGGACTGCGGGGAATGGGTGAGCGCGTCTCGCTCTACGATGGTTCCTTGACGGCCGGCCCCGAACAGGGCGGCGGCTTCCGCGTGTCCGCTTTCATCCCCTATTCGGAGGCCTAAGCAATGCCTGAACTCCCCCCACCCATCCGGGTTGCACTCGTCGACGACCAGCAGCTGGTCCGTTCCGGCCTTGGCATGCTCATCAATTCGCAGCCGGACCTGGATGTGGTGGCAGAGGCGGGCAATGGAATCGAAGCCCTCCAAGCACTCAGCGCTACTACCGCGGACGTGGTCCTCATGGATGTCCGAATGCCCGGAATGGACGGCATCGAGGCCACCCGCCGCATCCTGGAACAGGCTGCCGCGCAACCAGCGGGTTCGCAACGGGCGGACGTGAAGATCGTGGTCCTTACTACCTTCGACCTCGACGAGTACGCGCTGGCAGCCATTCAAGCCGGCGCCAGCGGGTTCCTGCTGAAGGATGCCCCGCCCGAAGAACTCCTTGAAGCCATCCGCACCGTGTACCGGGGCGATGCGGTCATTGCACCGTCCACCACCCGTCGCCTTTTGGACCATGTGGCACCACTGCTCAGGACGCAGACCCCGGAGCAGAGCGAGCACGCGGCCGCCGTCGAGTCCCTGACGAACCGTGAGCGGGAAGTTTTCCAGCTCATCGCCCAAGGCCTGTCCAATCCGGAGATCGCTGCGGGGCTGTTCCTTTCCGAAGCAACCGTGAAGACGCATGTGGGGCATATCCTGGCCAAGCTGGGCGCCCGGGACCGCGTGCAGGTGGTGGTCATCGCCTACGAGACAGGCGTTGTCGCCCCGGGGTCCTAGCCCGGCTCATTCCACGGTATGAGCGCCCGTCCGCGACAATGGGCCCACAGCCCGATCCCGCGGGCATGCGCCCGAACATAGCGTGGAACCATGACGACATTCACGCCTCTCCCCCACCCTCCCGGAACCGGCCGCCAAGCGGGATCGGACGCTGCCAAGGCCCGTCCCGCCGTCGAAGCCTTCAACCTCACGAAGAGCTACGGCCGCGCCGATACGATCGTGACCGCCTTGAACGAGGTGTCCGTGAGTTTCGACGCCGGCAAGTTCACCGCCATCATGGGGCCCTCCGGCTCGGGCAAGTCCACACTGATGCATTGCCTGGCCGGGCTGGATACGGCTGACTCAGGCCGCATCGTCCTCGGTGGCACGGAGCTCACCGGACTCAACGACCGCCAGCTCACGGCCCTCCGACGGGAGCGGATCGGATTCGTGTTCCAGGCTTTCAACCTGGTGCCGACCCTGACGGCGGAGCAAAACATTACGCTTCCGCTCGCCTTGGCAGGAACAACGGCCGACGCCGGGTGGCTGGAAACCGTTGTCAGCACCCTTGGGTTGAAAGACAGGTTGAAGCACCGCCCCCATGAGCTGTCCGGCGGCCAGCAGCAGCGCGTCGCTGTAGCCCGGGCACTGTTGACGCGTCCCGACGTCGTGTTTGGTGACGAGCCGACGGGCAACCTGGACTCGAGGGCGGGCGGAGAGGTGCTGGCCCTCCTGCGCCGGAGCAGCCAGGAGATGGGCCAGACCATCATCATGGTGACCCACGATCCCGTGGCAGCAAGTTACGCCGACCGGGTGGTGTTGATGAGCGACGGCGGCCTGGTGGGCGAGATTCACGAACCCACGGCGGACTCCGTCCTGACAGCCCTCGGCAAGCTGGGAGCCTGAGCCATGTTGCGGGTTGCCGTTTCCCAACTGACGACGCATTACCGGCGGTTCATAGCCATCGGGCTGGCCGTGATGCTTTCCGTCATGTTCCTTTCCTCCACACTCATGGTCGGCGCAAGTACCAATGCCTCGTTGGGCGCCAGCATCGGCGAGGCCTACCGCAACGCCGATCTTGTGGCTACCTCCAAGAACGGCGAGCCCTTCAGCCAGGCCGCGGTGGACGCCGCCGTTTCTGCCCCGGCAGTAAAGGCGAGCTACGCCGAGCGCTCCACCTACGTGACGTTCCAGGCCGGCGGCGGAGAGCAGTACGGGCGCTTGCGCAATGCAGCACCCTCATCCCTGGAAGGCGCCACCCTCGCCTCCGGTTCCATGCCGTCCAACGCGCTGGAAGCAGCCATCGACGTCAAGACGGCCGAGCACCTCGGCTTGGCCGTAGGCAACACGCTCGAATTGCATGGCAGCGGTCCAGTCAAGATAGCCAAGGTCACCATCTCCGGCCTGATCAAGGCCACGAACGATCCCTTCTCGTCTTCCGCGGCCCAACTCGTAGGCTCCGACTCCGTCATGAACGCGGTACAGGATGCCGGGGCCGGCTTCTCGGGGCTGCAGTTCGCGCTCAAACCGGGTGAAGACGTTTCTGCGGCCAAGGACTACATTTCCCGGCGGATGGAAGCCGCGGGCGCGGCAGGCCCTGTGCTGGAGACGGCACAGGAAAAGGTCACCTCGACGGTGGCCATGTTGAGCGCAGGCCAGGACCAGCTGACCATTGTCCTGCTTGCCTTCGCAGGCATTGCCGTCCTGGTGTCCACCTTGGTGGTGGCCAATACCTTCTCCGTGTTGGTGGCACAACGCACCAGGGAGCTGGCTCTCCTTCGATGCCTCGGCGCCGGGCGCAGTCAGATCCGCGGCTCGGTCATGCTGGAGGCACTTGTTGTCGGCTTCGTCTCCTCGGTGCTGGGTGTCCTCGCGGCGATCGGACTGATGAGCGCCCTGATCGCCTGGGCCAGGTCACAACCTGAGCAGGCGTTCGCGACGTTGGCCGTGCCGCCGTCGGCCATCATCGCCGGCTTGGTGGCTGGAACTCTGCTGACCGTTGTCGCGGCGCTGGTCCCCGCGAAGGCGGCCACCGCCGTCGCGCCCCTTGCCGCGCTGCGCCCCGCAGAGGACGCGTCCGTACGGAACCGACGCGGTAAGGTCCGGCTGTTCGTGGGCCTGGCAGCTTTGCTGGGTGGCACGGCGTTGCTGGTGTACGGGAGCATCAATGTGGCCCTTGGGGTCGCCCTGATCGGCGGTGCTTCTTCCTTTGTGGGCATCCTGCTGTGTTCGACGTTGTTCATCCCCACCGTGGTTGCCCTGGCTGGCCGGCTGGCGGCCCCGGCCGGTGTCCCCGGAAAGCTCGCCGCAGTGAACGCCACCCGCAACCCTGCGCGGACTTCGGCCACCGCGGCTGCCCTGTTGATCGGCGTCACCTTGGTCTCCTTGATGATGACCGGCGCAGCGACGTCGCGCCAGGCTTTCAACGACACACTGGCGGAAAACTATCCGGTGGACCTGTCGGCACAAACTGCCGCGTCCGGCGATCCTTCCGGGGCACTCAACCGGATCAAGGGACTCGACGGCGTCAGCGCGGCGGTCCTGCTGCAGCCTGTGGCCACCCTTAACAACGACGCCGCCGGCGGCGCAACAACCGTTTACGGCCTGTCGGCCACCGATGCCGCATCCGTCCTCCGGGACAACCACTTGAAGCCGGTTCCCGGCACCGTCTACCTGCCCGAGGACTCGCCGGTGGGCGCAGCCACCCTTTCGACGGCGGGTGGCCCCGTCACCCTCGACGCGAAGGTTCTGCGGACCAGGAATATCCCCGCATTTGTGGAGTCTTCCAGCACGGCTTCGGGCCCCTTGCCGGAGACACCGGGCATGGTGTGGGTGAAGCTGGATGATTCAGTCTCCGGCGACCAAGTCCAGGCCATCCAGAAGGAGATCGCTTCCGCTCTGGGCGTCCACGAGCGCACCGTCAGCGGCGCGGCCATTGAGCGGGTGACGTTCAACAGCATCATCGATGTCCTGTTGCTGGTGGTGACGGCCCTTCTCGGAGTCGCCGTAGTGATCGCGCTGATCGGGGTGGCCAACACGTTGTCCCTTTCGGTCCTGGAACGGACGCGTGAGAATTCGCTTCTCCGTGCCCTTGGCCTGACGACCGGCCAGCTGCGTGGGATGTTGGCGATCGAGGCCGTGCTCGTTGCCGGCGTCGCTGCCCTCATGGGCGCTGGCATGGGCATCGTCTACGGGTGGCTCGGCGCCCAGGCGAGCTTGGGCGCGGTGGCGAGCGTTGTTCCTGTCGTACCGTGGCTGCAGCTGGCGGCGGTGTTTGGCGTGGCGGTTGTGGCCGGCTCGCTGGCCTCGGTGGTCCCCGCACGGCGTGCAGCGCGCCTCTCACCGGTTGAGGGCCTTGCCACAGCCTGAATCGCTCTCCCACATCCCGTGGGCATATAAGAATCGCTCTCTCACTTCACCGGTAAACCGGATGGGAAGTGAGAGAGCGATTCTCGTTCAGGGCTGGTACGTGAGCGGGCGTTGGCGGCTTTAGGCCTCGGCGGGCTCTTCGTAGCGTGGGAAGACCGGGGCCGGAGCCGGCAGTTCCGTCCCCGCCACGAGCGGCGTGGCGATGGCGGCGAACTGGCGGGCATCGCCTGCCGGCTGGCCCAGGACGTCAAGGAGCTTGGCGCACGACGACGGCATGACCGGTTGCGCGAGGATCGCCACGATCCGGACAACCTCCAAAGTGACGTACAGGACCGTGTTCATGCGCTCGATGTCCGTTTTACGCAGGACCCACGGAGCCTGCTCGGCAAAGTAGGCGTTGGTGTCGCCCAGAACCGTCCAAATGGCTTCGAGGGCACGGCTGAACTCCTGCCTTTCGAAAGCACTCCGGGCTGTCTCGAGCAGTGCACCGGCCTGGCCAAGCAGGGCTTCGTCCTCAGCGGTGAAGGCGCCCGGCTGCGGGACCTTGCCTTCGCAGTTCTTTGCCACCATGGACAAGGAACGCTGGGCGAGGTTGCCGAAGTTGTTCGCGAGGTCAGCGTTCATGCGGCCCACAATGGCCTCGTGGTTGTAGTTGCCGTCAGCTCCGAAGGGCACCTCGCGGAGGAAGAAGTACCGGCACTGGTCCAGGCCGTACTGCTCCACAAAGTCCTGGGGAGCAACAACGTTGCCCAGCGACTTGGACATCTTCACACCGTTGTTGGTGAGGAAGCCGTGGATCATGACGCGATGCGGAAGCTCCAGACCGGCACTCATCAGGAACGCGGGCCAGTAGATCGCGTGGAAACGCGAAATGTCCTTGCCGATGACGTGCACATCCGCAGGCCAGAACTTCTTGAAGGACTCCGACTCGATGTCCGGATAACCCACGCCTGTGAGGTAGTTGGTCAGGGCGTCCACCCAGACGTACATGACGTGCTTCTCGTCGCCCGGGACCGGAACACCCCAGTCGAAGGTCGTGCGGCTGATCGACAGGTCTTCGAGGCCGCGCTTCACAAAGCTGATGACCTCGTTGAAGCGGGACTGCGGAGCCCCGAATTCAGGCTGGGCTTCGTACAGGGCCAGGAGCTTTTCCTGGTAGTTGGAGAGCCGGAAGAAGTAGCTTTCTTCTGCGGTCCAGGTGACCAGGGTGTCGGTTTCCTTGGAGTAGCGGAGACCGTCCTCCTTCACCACGGTATCGTCCTCGACGTAGTAGGCCTCGTCGCGGACCGAGTACCAGCCCTCGTACTTGGAAAGGTAGATGTCGCCGTTGGCTTCCATCTTTTTCCAGATGGCCTGGGAGGCTGCGTAGTGGTCCTGGTCCGTGGTGCGGATGAAGCGGTCGTGGGAAATCCCCAGGTCCTGGCTCATCTGCTTGAATGCTGCCGAGTTGCGGTCCGCGAGCTGCTTGGCAGTGATGCCTTCCTTCTCTGCGGACTGCTGCATCTTGAGGCCGTGCTCGTCCGTTCCGGTCATGAAGAAGACTTCATGGCCGTCAAGGCGCTTGAAGCGCGCCATGGCATCAGTCGCAATGACCTCGTAGGCGTGGCCGATGTGGGGCACGCCATTGGGGTAGCTGATAGCGGTGGTGATGTAGAACGGAGATTTCTCTGGAGACGTCACTCTAAGAAGTTACCTTTTTTTCGGGCGGAATAGCTTAGTTAAGTTCGGTCAGCGTATCGCTGAGCCGGACCAGCTCGTGGTCGTGGGACGCAACAAGCACGGCAATGCCGTCGCTGGTGGTGTCCTTCAGGATGCCGATGATGCGGTTGGCCGCTGCCCGGTCAAGGCTGGCCGTGGGTTCGTCCACCACCAGGACACGGGTGCCCAGAATCAGCGCACGGGCGATTGCAACGCGCTGGCGCTCACCACCGGAGAGCTGCGCAGGGCGGTGGCGCATTCGACGTCCCAGTCCCACCAGGTCAAGAAGGTCCTTTGCCATTTCCGTGCGCTGTTCGACCTCACCGTCGGGGACAGCGGGAAGCAGCACGTTCTCCAGGGCGCTCATGCCATCGATCAAGGCACCGCCCTGGTCGACGTAGCCAATGAGTGCACGGCGGCGGTCGGCGATTTCGTCGTCACCCATGGCGTCCAGCGGCTGGCCCTCCCAGAAGACCTTGCCCGACGTCGGCAGCGTCAGTCCGGCGCTGACGGTCAGGATACTGGTCTTGCCGGAACCGCTTCGGCCGGCGACACAGTGCATCTCACCGGCGTGCAGGGTCAGGTTGAAGTCATCGACGACGTCGACTTCCTCGGCGCCGCCCTTGTCGCCACCGTAGTGGATGGTCACCCGGCTAAGCTCCAGGGGCGTTGCGTGGTCGGCAGCCCTCACGATGGTGTTGGCGCGGGTCTGCAGCGACTCTTCCGTGGTTTCCGGGGTTGCCGTCGGCTCGGGGTTGAGGTTGTCAGTCATTTGACTACTTTCGTTGCAATGGGAATCCAGCAAATTACGGCCAGCAGCCCGGCGAGTCCGGCCCACAAAGCGGCGTAGGGGGCAAGGAGCAACCCAAGCCCCAGGGCACCAAGCACACCCAGGGGAAGTGCCACCGTCCCGACAAGTGCGTTTTCGAAGAACCTGACTTGGCCCAGCATGTCGGGGTTCCAGCCCATGGCCCGCAAGGTGCCCAGGTATTCCCGCTTGGCGTGGAGCTCGAACCTGCCGGTGACAAGCGTCAGCAGGAGCCCGACCACGACGCCGAAGACGGCGAGAATGACGCTCGGCAGGGCAATGCTCGCAGCGGCCAGCCCACTGAGTGCGCTGGCACCTGCGGCGCGCGGAATGTCGATCAAGAGTGCGATCAGTGCGCCGACTGCCGCGCCAAAAACGCCCACGGCCACTGCCAGCGAAACGGAGTTGAAACGGTTGGTGGTGAGTTGCCTGTTGGCGAACGTCAACGGTGAGTCCACCGTGACCAATCGCTCGTCGTGCTGCGGCTCCTGGTCAATCACCACACGGTGCCGCAACTGCTGGGCAGCCAGCAGGGCAGCAGCACTGTAGATGACGAGCATCGTTACCGAAACGAGGACGGTGGCGATGTTCCAGCTCAGCAGGCTGAGGATCACCCCTGCGGCAGCAAGGGCTGCGGCGCCGACGGCGAACTCCTCCAGGACCCAGGAGCGGATGCGTTTCTGCGTCCAGCCCATGGCACGGAGGATGCCTGCCTCGCTTCTGCGCTGGCGGATGTAGCTGACAGTGGAGGCGCCCGTCAGGAGGGTCGCGCCCAGCAGCGTCAGGAACAGCAGGGTGATGTTCGTACCGGTCAGGGAGCCGGATACTGCGTCAGCCGCGTTCTGGCGGACCCACGACTGCTGGACGGTGCCCAGCGCGGACTCCTTGCCGGCGTCGTCCTTGCTGTAGCCGGGTACGAAGATGTTGGCGTCTTCACGCGCGGAGCCGGCCACAACAGTTGCTTCGAGGCCGAGTTCACGGATCTGCGCTGCCAGCTTCTCAACCTCGGGCTGCGCGGTCTTCCAGTTGCCGGCCGCAGCCGCACGGACCCGCACGGCGTCGATGACATTGGCGTTGGCGTCATAGCCGCGGGCGGCTGCAAGGCCGTAGTAATCGGTGATGGCGCCGGCAGACTGGCTGACCAAGCCCGTGGCACTCAGGGAAGGCTTCAGTTCCGCACCCTGGACGTCTTTGCCCTCGGCATCCTTGGTCAGCGTCATCGGCGTGGGGTCATAGCCGCCCAGGGGCAGCTTGTTGACGTCACCGGCAGCCGCCTGGACAGCAGCGGGGTCGAACGTGCCGTACACCATGGGCAGGGGTGCGGCAGGCTTCTTGCCCGTTTCAAGGTCTTCGCGGTAGGAACGCTCATCAACGGGTTTGCGCTGGGTCTGGTCCACGGCCGCGCCCAAGGAGGACTTTTCAGGCAAGCGGTTGACGGTCACCCAGTCCCCCGGCGTCGCAGTCTTGTCGGAGGCACCATTGGCAGCTTCGTCGCCGTCCTTGTACTTCGGTGCCGCAGCAAACGCCGTGCTCCAGGTCGCGGGGTCGTACAGGCCTTGGCTGAAGGCCGCTGTGCTTCCCAGCAATTGGCTGTGGTCCGTGGACCCGGGCCACTGCAGGGCGAAGGGGGACTTTGAGACGAACGGCAGGTAGTCCTTGTCCAGGGAACGGGTGACCGTACCGACGTCCTTGACCACTTTGCCACTGGCGTCGAGTTCCTCGATTTTTACCGAGTACTTCAGGTCCAAGGACGTCCCCGTACGCACGATCAACGGAATGGCCTTGGAATCAGCGGTCAACAGGCCGTCACGCTTGGCCTGCTGGTACTGGGTCATGAGGGGCGCCCAGTACTTGAGCTTCACGCCAAGGAAGTCCGGCCCCTCCTCCAGCTGCTGCATGCTCAGGCCGGTGGTGAAGAGGCTTTCGAAGTGACGGCCGATCGCACCGGCGTCGCGTGCATCTGCCGGCGGCGCCTTCTCCAACGGCGCCAGGAAGTCGCCTGCCGAACCCAGCAGCGCCCTTTCGGCGGCGGGATCAACGGCGACGACGGATTCGGTCACCTCGGGTGCCAGGGGCAGCGCCACGGAGAGATTGAAGAGGTTGTGTTCGGAGCCCAGCGCGGGAGCCGGGAACTTGATGCCGGTCTCGCCGTCGGGTCCTGCGATCCGGACGTTGCTGCCACCGGCGGCCTGCTCCTTGACCAGGCGGCCCTTGCCCAGGGTGCCTTCAGCGCTGGTCTTGAAGAGCGTTTGCTCCTTGACACCGTCAGAGCTGGTGGCAGAGGCGGTCAGGCGGTACTTCTTGGGAGAATCCGAGAACACCGACTCCGGGGCAGGCCACTTGCTGGAGTCCATGGCCGAGGGGTCCCCGGCCGTTACTGCCCCTGCAAGGCCCGCGTTGTAGCCAAGGTAGTCCATGGCGTTCAGGCGCGGCGCTTCAAGGTTCTGGGAGACGCGTGAGACCAGGCTGATGGGAGCGGCCACGGCGGTCTGGCCCATTCCACGGATTTTCTCCAACTGGTCAAAGCTGATTCCGCCTTGGCCGTTGGCGATTTCGGGCTGGATCAACGCACCGCCGTCGCCATTTTGCGATTGGTCCGGCTTTGCCTGGACCAGGATGTCGTAGAGTCCCCGCGAATTCTCATCCACTGTCCGGTTCAGAGCCGCCTGCGACTGGCTCTGGACGAGGACGGACAAGCACATAGCGACGATCAAAATGGCCGCGGTCAGCAGCAGCACACGGCTTCTGATGAACCTTTGGACGGCGTTCATTGGGCTCCCTGAGACCTTGATTGCGGGCGCGCACACGCGGTCCGGGATTCCTGAAAAAACACAGCGGAATACCGGGCTGAATGTGCTGAAAGTTGTGGCCGGCCTGCTGCCGGGTCCGAATCCCGGACCCAGCCATTGTAAGCAGACCGGCCACTTCTGCGTGCCAAAGGTGTGTCGCCGGCACGCGAACTTCAGCTGATGGGAACCAGTCCTAGTCCTCCAGGTCCACTTCGCGGACCATGTCGGCGCCGATGCCGGCCTTGATGGCCTCCAGTACCTGCTGCGGCACGGAGCTGTCGATGGTCAGGAGTGCGAGGACCTGGCCACCTTCAGTCTGACGGGCCACCTGCATGCCGCCGATGTTGATGTTGTTCATGCCCAGGATGTGGCCGATGGTGCCGATCACGCCGGGGCGGTCGGCGTAGGCCACCACCACGAGGTGCTCGCTGATGGGGATTTCGACGTCGTAGCCATTGACGCCAACCAGCTTCTCCACCTGCTTGGGACCAGTCAGCGTGCCGGCGACGGAGATCTGCGAACCGTCGCTGAGGGCACCGCGGATGGTCAGGACATTGCGGTAGTCCTCGGCGTCCGGGGTGGTGATGAGGCGGGTGTTGATACCGCGCTGCTCGGCGATGACCGGTGCGTTCACGTAGGAAACCTGCTCCGTGACGACATCGGCGAACACACCCTTCAGTGCTGCCAGCTCAAGGACCTTTACGTCCAGGGCGGCGATCTCTCCGGCAACCTCTACGTCGATCTGCGTGAGCGACGCATGGGTAAGCGAGGTGAAGATCCGGCCCAGCTTTTCGATCAGCGGAATGCCCGGACGCACGTCGGGGGCGATGACGCCACCGGCTACGTTCACGGCATCGGGTACAAGCTCGCCGGCGAGGGCCAGGCGGACCGACTTTGCCACGGAGACGCCGGCCTTCTCCTGGGCCTCGTCAGTGGACGCGCCAAGGTGCGGGGTCACAACAACGTTGTCGAGTTCGAAGAACGGCAGATCGGTGCTGGGTTCCTTGACGAAAACGTCCACTCCGGCGCCGGCGATCTGGCCTTCCTTCAACGCGGTGTAGAGCGCTTCTTCGTCCACCAACCCGCCACGGGCGACGTTGATGACGTACGCGGACTCCTTCATCTTCCTGAAGGCGTCGGCGCCCAGCATTCCCACGGTTTCCGGCGTCTTGGGCATGTGGATGGTGATGAAGTCGGAGTTCTCCAGAAGTTCATCCAGAGTTACCAGCTTGACGCCCAGCTGCGCTGCCCTTGCGGAAGTGATGTAGGGGTCGTAGGCGAGGATCTCGGTTTCGAAGCCCTGAAGACGTGCTGCCACCAGCGCGCCAATGCGGCCAAGGCCGATAATGCCGATCTTCTTCTCGAAGAGCTCAATGCCGGTGTACTTGGAACGCTTCCATTCGCCGTTCTTCAACGCGGCACTGGCCTGCGGAATGTGGCGGGCGAGGCTCAGGATGTGGCCCACAGTGAGCTCGGCAGCCGAGACGATGTTGGAGGTCGGTGCGTTGACAACCATCACGCCGGCCTGCGTTGCGGACTTGATGTCCACGTTGTCCAGGCCCACACCTGCGCGGGCGATGATTTTCAGGTTCTTGGCCGCGGCGATTGCCTCGGCATCCACCTGGGTGGCGGATCGGACCAGGATGGCATCGACGTCGGCGATGGCAGACAGCAGCTGGGAACGGTCGGCGCCGTCGGTCTGGCGGATCTCAAAGTCCGGGCCCAATGCCTCGACTGTTGCGGGCGAAAGTTCCTCAGCGAGGAGGACGACGGGTTTGCTGGCTGACACGGGGTGGCACCTTACTTTGGACAACTTGGGACAGAACTGGACAAGGAGCGGATGCGTGGCCCGGGCACGGCGCCGGGACCAGCCCAGAATATCGAATCCGGGCTGTGTTTCCGGTGCCGGCGAGGGATGTTACGGCCGGACCGGAAGGGATGTGAAGAACTTCACAGCTCCACCGGGGGTGCAATTCGGTGGAGAAACAGGGCACATACGGCGGCGCCCGCCCGGCTGTAAATCGCCGGACGGGCGTCGCTGCTTAGTACTGGTGCATTGCTGCTGCCAAGCGGGGCAATCAGCGGGCTGCGGAGCCTTCGACGTAGTCGGCGTCCTGCTGCTGCCAGGAGAACAGGGAGCGCAGTTCCCGGCCAACTTCTTCGATCGGGTGCTGCTCGGCCTTGGCACGGAGTTCCTTGAACTCGACGGCGCCGTTGTCCTGGTCGTCGATGAAGCGCTTTGCGAAGGCACCGGACTGGATGTCAGCCAGGACAGCCTTCATGTTTTCCTTCACCTCGGGGGTGATGACGCGCGGGCCGGAGACGTAGTCGCCGTACTCAGCGGTGTCGGAAACGCTCCAGCGCTGCTTGGCGATGCCGCCTTCCCACATGAGGTCAACGATGAGCTTGAGCTCGTGAAGGACCTCGAAGTAGGCGATCTGCGGCTGGTAGCCGGCCTCGGTGAGGGTTTCGAAGCCGTACTGGACGAGCTGGGAAACACCGCCGCAAAGGACGGACTGCTCGCCGAAGAGGTCGGTTTCGGTCTCTTCGGTGAAGGTGGTCTTGATGACGCCTGCACGGGTGCCGCCGATTGCCTTGGCGTAGGACTTGGCCAAGTCCCAAGCAGAGCCGGTAGCGTCCTGCTCGACAGCGATGATGTCCGGGATGCCACGGCCGGCTTCGAATTCGCGGCGCACAGTGTGGCCCGGTGCCTTCGGGGCGATCAGGATGACGTCAACGCCTGCCGGGGCTTCGATGTAGCCGAAGCGGATGTTGAAGCCGTGTGCGAACGCAAGCGCCTTGCCTTCGGTCAGCTTGTCCTTGATGGAGTCGTTGTAGATCGAGCGCTGGTGCTGGTCCGGCGCCAGGATCATGATGACGTCGGCCCATTCGGCGGCGTCGGCAACGTTCTTGACCGTGAAACCTGCGTCCTCGGCCTTGGCGGCCGACTTCGAGCCGTCCTTGAGTGCAATGACAACCTCGACGCCGGAATCGCGCAGGTTAAGCGCGTGGGCGTGGCCCTGGGAGCCGTAGCCAACGATGGCTACCTTGCGGCCCTGGATGATCGACAGGTCTGCGTCGTCGTCGTAGAACATTTCAGTCACTTGCGTAACTCCTCTTGAGTGGTTTTTCGTAGATATTGATGTGGTGCTGCGGTTCTGGACGCAACGCTCGGCAGGTGGGCCATCGGTAGCCGTGGACCCACCGCGCTTGGTTTTACGCGGAGCGTAGCGCCCTGTCACTCATGGAGCGGGATCCCCGTCCAACGGCCAAGGTGCCGGACTGCACGATTTCACGGATGCCGAACGGCTCGAGCACTGACAACAGCGCAGCGAGCTTCTCGGGGGTACCGGTTGCCTCGATCACCAACGAGTCTGTGGACACGTCGACGACGGCGGCACGGAACAGGTCTGCAGCCTGGGTAACCTGCAGGCGTGTCGCGGCATCCGCACGTACTTTGACCAGGATGTGGTCACGCTGTACGGAAGATTCGGAAGTCAGTTCAACAATCTTGATCACGTTGACCAGTTTGTTGAGCTGCTTGGTCACTTGCTCGATGAGGTCTCCGTCGGCATCGACGACGACTGTCATGCGGGACATTCCCGGAACCTCGGTGGGTCCCACGGCAAGTGAGTTGATGTTGAACGCACGCCGGGCGAAAAGGCTGGCCACGCGGGTCAGCACGCCGGGCTTGTCTTCTACCAGAACGGACAGTGTGTGACGGGTCATGCCTAGTCCTCTTCTTCCCATTCCGGGGTCATGTTGCGGGCAACCTGGATCTGGTCGTTGCTGACGCCCGAGGGCACCATGGGCCACACCATCGAGTTGGGGCTCACAACGAAGTCGATCACTACGGGGCGGTCGTTGATCTCAAGCGCCTTCTGGATGGTGGCGTCGATGTCCTCGTCCCGCTCGCAACGCAAAGCTGCGCAGCCATAGGCATCGGCCAGCTTGACGAAGTCCGGAATCCGGATGGTGTCGTGGCCCGTGTTCAGGTCAGTGTTCGAGTAGCGGCCCTCGTAGAACAGGGTCTGCCATTGGCGGACCATGCCCAGCGAGGAGTTGTTGATGATGGCTACCTTGATCGGGATGTTGTTGATGGCGCAGGTGGCCAGTTCCTGGTTGGTCATCTGGAAGCAGCCGTCACCGTCGATGGCCCAGACAACGCGGTCCGGCTCACCAACCTTGGCACCCATGGCCGCCGGAACCGAGTATCCCATGGTTCCTGCTCCACCGGAGTTCAGCCAGGCATGCGGGCGCTCGTACTTGATGAACTGCGCGGCCCACATCTGGTGCTGGCCAACGCCGGCAACGTAGATGCCTTCAGGTCCGGTGAGCTCACCGATGCGCTTGATCACGCGCTGCGGAGCAGTCAATCCATCTTCGGGCTCGGTCCAGCCCAGGGGGTAGGTGTCCTTCAGGTTGTTCAGGAATGCCCACCATGAGTCGAGGTCCGGGGCGCCGCCCAGTTCGAATTGCGACTTCACCGCTTCGGTGAGTTCCGGAATGATTTCCTTCACTGAGCCCACGATGGGAACATCGGCCGTGCGGTTCTTGGAGATTTCCGCGGGATCGATGTCGGCGTGAATGACCTTTGCGAAAGGGGCGAAGGTCTTCAGGACACCGGTGACGCGGTCATCGAACCTGGCACCGAGCGTGATCAGCAGATCCGCCTGCTGGAGGGCGGTGACGGCCGAGACTGAGCCGTGCATGCCGGGCATGCCGACGTGCTGCGGGTGGGAGTCGGGGAACGCGCCACGGGCCATCAGGGTGGTGACCACGGGAGCGCCCGTTGCCAACGCGAGCTCCATCAGCTCCGCAGAGGCGTGACCCTTCACAACGCCGCCACCCACGTACAGTACGGGCTTGCTCGATGCGGCGATCAGCTTGGCAGCTTCGCGGACCTGCTTGTTGTGCCCGCGGACCACTGGGCGGTACCCGGGCAGATCCACCTTCGGGGGCCAGGAGAATGTCATCTGGCCAACCTGGGCGTCCTTGGCAATGTCCACCAGCACGGGACCGGGCCGGCCGGTGGATGCGAGGTGGAAAGCCTCCGCCATGACGTGCGGAATGTCGTTGGGGTCGGTCACCAGGAACGAGTGCTTGGTGATGGGCATCGTGATACCCACGATGTCAGCTTCCTGGAAGGCATCGGTGCCAATGACACCGCTGGCGACCTGGCCGGTGATGGCCACCATCGGCACGGAGTCCATGTGGGCATCCATGATGGCGGTAACGAGGTTGGTGGCACCGGGTCCCGAGGTGGCGATGCAAACGCCAACCCGTCCGGTAACCATGGCGTAGCCTTGCGCGGCGTGGCCGGCTCCCTGTTCGTGACGGACCAGGATGTGATTCATGCTGGAGGCCATCAAGGGGTCATAGGTGGGCAGGATCGCGCCACCGGGCAAACCAAAAATATCGTCCACGCCGAGTTCTTCGAGCGAGCGGACAATTGCTTGCGAGCCGGTCATCACCGTCGGGGGTACAACGGTGTTCGGCCCAAGTACAGGAGAGAGAGGTGCAGCAGAATCGACGACGACGGACTCCGTCGAACGGTCGACCTTTTCCGGAGCTTTGTGGGCTCCAGCGGACTTTGCAGCCATCAGCGAGGGGCTGATCGGCGATCCTTTGCTCATCGGACTCTTCCTTAGTGGATCTTCAATGGGTGGGTCGTGGGAATAAAAAAACCCCTCAGCCTTGCGGCTCTTCGAGGGGTTTGCGCGTGACGGTTCGTTACCAGTCGGGCTAAGCCACGCGCTTGGTAAGGACGACGACGCCGACGGTAACGAATGTGATCATGCGTTCAGTGTTCCCTCTAAGTGAGATACGTGTCAATTGAGCACAATCGTATCTCACCATTTGGACAGCGATGTCCGCCTACCGGACTCCGCCCCGTTGCCGGAGCGGAGTCGCGACAGGAAATTTATCCGCAGTAAGCCCCCGCGGAGGCACTGTGGACCAGCTTGGCGTACTTGGCCAGGACACCCTTGGTGAACTTGGCCGGAAGCGGCTGCCAGCCTTCCTTGCGGGCTTCGAGCTCGGCTTCATCAACCAGGAGGTCGAACGAACGGGCAGCTATGTCGACGCGGATGCGGTCGCCGTCCTGCACAAAGGCGATCGGACCGCCGTCGACGGCTTCAGGCGCAACGTGGCCGATGCACAGGCCCGTGGTCCCGCCCGAGAAGCGGCCGTCTGTCAGCAACAGCACGTCCTTACCAAGGCCGGCGCCCTTGATAGCCCCGGTAATGGCCAGCATTTCGCGCATTCCCGGGCCGCCCTTGGGGCCTTCGTAGCGGATGACCACGACGTCGCCCTTGTGGATCGCACCGTTGTCCAGGGCATCGAGGGCACCCTGCTCGCGCTCGAACACCCGGGCCGTGCCCTCGAAAACGTCTGCGTCGAAGCCGGCGCTCTTCACCACCGCGCCTTCGGGCGCCATGGAGCCGTGGAGGATGGTGATGCCGCCGGTCTTGTGGATGGGGTTGTCCAGAGCACGGAGGATCTTGCCGTCCAGGTCCGGCGGGTTGATCGAGGCAAGGTTCTCGGCGAGGGTCTTGCCGGTGACGGTGAGGCAGTCACCGTGCAGCAGGCCGGCGTCGAGCAGTGCCTTCATGATGACCGGCACGCCGCCGATCTTGTCCACGTCGGTCATGACGTAGCGGCCAAAGGGCTTCAAGTCGCCCAGGTGCGGGATCTTGTCACCAATGCGGTTGAAGTCGTTCAGAGTCAGTTCCACCTCTGCCTCGCGGGCGATCGCCAGCAGGTGCAGCACGGCGTTGGTGGACCCGCCAAAGGCCATGGTCACGGCGATGGCATTCTCGAATGCCTTCTTGGTCATGATGTCGCGTGCTGTGATGCCAAGGCGCAGCAAATTAACCACCGCTTCGCCGGACTTGCGTGCGAAGTCATCACGACGGCGGTCTGCCGACGGCGGCGCCGCGGACCCCGGGAGGGACATGCCAAGGGCCTCGCCAATGCAGGCCATGGTGTTTGCCGTGTACATGCCGCCGCAGGCGCCTTCGCCCGGACAGATGGCCTTTTCTATGCGGGTCAGGTCCTCCATGCTCATCTTGCCGGCCGCGCAGGCCCCGACTGCTTCGAAAGCGTCAATGAGCGTGACTTCCTTTTCCGAACCGTCCTCCAGTTTGACCCAGCCGGGCATGATCGAGCCGGCATAGAGGAAGACAGATGCGAGGTCCAGGCGGGCGGCGGCCATCAGCATGCCCGGGAGGGACTTGTCGCATCCGGCGAGCAGGACGGAGCCGTCAATGCGTTCAGCCTGCATCACGGTCTCCACGGAGTCGGCTATGACTTCGCGGGAAACGAGCGAGAAGTGCATGCCTTCATGGCCCATGGAGATGCCGTCCGAAACGGAGATTGTGCCGAACTGCATCGGAAAACCACCACCGGCGTGGACGCCTTCCTTGGCGCCCTGCGCCAGGCGGTTCAGCGAAAGGTTGCACGGCGTAATTTCGTTCCACGAGCTGGCCACGCCGATTTGCGGTTTGGCAAAGTCGTCATCGCCCATGCCGACCGCACGGAACATGCCGCGGGCAGGAGCCGCATGAATGCCATCGGTGACGACCCGGCTCCGGGGTTTGATGTCCGGCGTGTTTTCTGCAGCAGTGTTGGTGTCGGTCATGGTCCAAAGTCTATGTGTAGCCGGCTATTCCGGCAGCCTCTGCCTGAAGCATTTCAAGAACTCCGGCAATGGTGGCCCTGGCTGCCACCTCCTGCCGGGCCAAGGCAACAATGCTCCGGCTCGCTTTCACGCCCGCGAGGGGCCGCAGCACCAATCCCCTGCGCGCGCTGGCACGGCCCGTGTAACGGGGCAACAGGCAGATCCCGTGGCCAGCCACCACCAACGCCTCCAGCACCCTCAGGTCCGGATACCGCTGCCCCCGCGTAGCCTGCTTTCCCGCGTGGACTTCTATTTGCCGCAGGACCGCGTCGAAGGGAAATCCCTCCGGGACGCCGATCCAAGGATGGCCCACCACGTCTTCGGGAGTCAGCTGCGTTTTGGCTGCCAGCGGATGGCCGGCCGGCATTGCCACGTCGAGTGCTTCCTCCAGCAGCGGCACCACCGCGAGCCCCGGCCGGGCAAAAACCTCGGGACCGTCCACGCTGTGGGCAAGCACGACGTCATAGTCAGCCACCAACTGAGCAAAATGCGCCGTTCCAGGGTCCTCGAAATGCGCATCGAAACCCAAGCCCTCCACCGCCGCGACCCGATGCAGCATTCCCGGCAACAGCATTTCGGCAGCGCTGGGAAAGAAAGCCGCCGATACGCGCCTCTGCCATCCCTTCCGGTACATGTCCACGGTTGACTCTGCACGTGCCATGGCCGTGGCGATTTCAGCCGCCGCTGCAGCCATGGCCCGCCCAGCCTCAGTGAGCTGCACTCCCCTGCCGACCTTCTCCACCAGCGTCACGCCCAATTCCGCCTGCAGTGTCTTCAACTGCTGGGAAACGGCGGAAGCAGTGACATTCATGGCATCCGCTGTGGCGCCAACACTTTGGCGGTCTGCCAACTCGCGAAGAATCTGCAGCCTTTTGAAGTCCATGCAGCCACCCTAGGTGACGCGAAGGAATTCACTCCAAAGTAATTCCGACCACGCTTCTACTAAGCAATCTGATGAATTTGGGGACGGGCCGCCCAAACGCTGGACAGCCCATTAGCAGGCACGTAACGTCGGAAATACCACGTACTGCACCCCTGTGAGCAGAAGGGCACCCGCCATGGATTGGTTAATTTGGGTCATTGTCATTGTTTTGATCGTTGCCATTGTTTGGTGGCTCATGAGCCGCAACAAAGCCTCGAATTCCACCGCAAGCCAAGCTCCAGCGGCAATGGAGCCCGCCAATACCGGGTCAGTGCCGGATCCCGGTGCGGTGACAGCCGGGGTTGCCGGACTGGCAGGAGTGACCAACCTCGGAAAGGCGGCTGCCGAAGGAAGCGGGCCGACCGGGGACGACGCGGTCAGGGATGAAGCTGCGCGTGATGAAGCGGTCCGGGATGAAGCGGTCAGAGACGAAGACCTTGCTCCAGTTGATGCAAAAATCGCCGAGCCCGCCATGCAGCCTGAGCCTTCCACCACCGGCGCAACTGCTGAGCCTTCCACCACCGGGGCTTCCGGAACCCCAGGTCTGACGGTCGAGGAACCGGCCGTTGCGGCTCCGGTCGTGGATGAGCCGGTGCTGGAAGAATCGGTGGTGGAAGAACCGGTAGTCGACGAGCCAGTAGTGGACACGGATGCCAAACTGCACTCGGCCGATGCCGGAGACGTGGACGACTGGGAAGCCGCACCCGTAGCTGAAGTCACCGCTGACGACGTCACGAGGGCAGATGACGCTGCCGACAAAGCAGAATGGGAATCATCATGGACCGACGCGGCCGGCGCCCCGGTCCATCACCACGAGTACACCGACCCGCACTCCCCCACGCTGCCCGGCGCCGAGAGTGCCGCCGCTGAAGACACTCCTGCGTCCGGGCACCTCGCGGCGGAAGAGCCCTACGGAACCGGCTCGTCCAGCACGCAGCGGGAAGGACATCCCGTCAAGGCGATCGCAGCGACAATGACCTACCACGATGAAGACACAGCCGGCTACGACGACGTCGAGGCGGACGTATGGTTCGAATCGGCAGCGCACGCTGAAGCCGCCGGATTCCGGCCACCCAGGCGCAGCAGGCACTGAAGCAGCAGGCGCTGACCTGCGTTGAAGAAGCTCCTGGCCGCCCTTGCGCTTTCCCTGGCGATGACGCTTTCGGCGTGCACAGGAAGCACCTCTTCTCCAGGCACGGCGGCTACCCCAAACCAAGACAATTCCGGATCGTCCAGTTCCGGAACAGGTCATGCAACGCAGGCGCCCCCGGAGTTGGAAGTCCTCAAAAAGCTCGACGTCGGGTTGCAGCTGCCGTGGTCCGTCGTCTTCCTGCCGGATGGCACCGCCCTGGTTTCGGAGCGCGACTCGGCGAAGGTTGTGGGGATCAAGGACGCCAAGGCCACGCCGCTGGGTGAGGTGCCCGGCGTCGTTCCTGGTGGCGAAGGCGGGCTGCTGGGCCTTGCGTTGTCGCCATCATTCGCCGCCGACCGATGGCTGTACGCCTACTTCACCTCGGCTACTGACAACCGGATTGCCCGGATGCGGCTCCGACAGGATGCGACGAAGCTGGTGGACCTCGGGGCGCCGGAAGTCATTTTCTCCGGCATCCCGAAAGCATCAACCCACAACGGCGGCCGGATTCGCTTCGGCCCGGACGGGATGCTGTATGTCGGAACCGGCGACTCCCAGCGCCGGGACCAGCCGCAGGACAAGAATGCCCTGGGTGGCAAGATCCTCCGGCTGACTCCGGAGGGCCGTCCGGCACCGGGCAATCCGTTCGGGGACAACCCCGTCTACAGCTACGGACACCGGAACGTGCAGGGCCTTGCATGGGATGGCGAAGGCAGGCTGTGGGCAAGCGAGTTTGGCCCCGATGTGGACGACGAGCTCAACCTGATCACCCCTGGCGGCAACTACGGGTGGCCGCAGGTGACCGGCGCACCCGGCAGAAGCGGCCTGATTGATGCAAAAGTAGTATGGCCCTCCACCTCCGAGGCATCGCCGAGCGGACTGGAAATCGTGGACGGGGTGGCCTACACGGGCGCCCTTCGGGGCCAGCGCCTGTGGGCCGTTCCTCTGGAGGATGAAAGAGCAGGATCACCTGTGGCTTATTTCACAGGCGAATACGGCCGCTTGCGGGACGTGGCGCGCGCCCCGAACGGGGACCTGTGGGTGCTCAGCAACAACCAAAACCCCGACTTTGCGCTGATTTTGCGGGGCAGATCCTGAGACAGGACAGCTCGGACTGCCCGATTTCACAGTTCGGGGGAAGTCGTGTAGAGTTACATGTCGTTGCGGAGATCGCCGGGGAAAGAAACGCCCGATGGTCTATCGAAATCAACAGCTGCACCTCTAGCTCAACTGGCAGAGCAATTGACTCTTAATCAATGGGTTCCGGGTTCGAGTCCCGGGGGGTGCACCACTGAAAGACCCTGGAGTGAAATCACTCCAGGGTCTTTTGTTTTCCCTCCGGAATGCAATGGCATGCCTCCCTTTGAACGTGGTTTTGAACCAGCGAATTGTGGTGTAGAGTTATTTGTCGTTGCGGAGGTCAACGGGGAATGCGAATTCCTTGCGGGACCGAAACAATAGCTGCACCTCTAGCTCAACTGGCAGAGCAATTGACTCTTAATCAATGGGTTCCGGGTTCGAGTCCCGGGGGGTGCACCAACGCAAAAGGCTCCGGATCGTTCACACGATCCGGAGCCTTTTGCTTTTGCCCGGCAGGAATTCCCTACGGGAAGCCCGCCGACGGGCTTATTGAATCACACCTGCGGCATGTCAGTTTCGACTTGCCGGGCTTCCTGATCCGGTGCGGGCAAACCAGCCAGCCCGCGAACAACAATCGTGAGTTCCTCGCGCAACCTGGCCGTGTCCACAGCGACGGGCGACAAGACGTCCTGCTCAAGCTTCACGGCTTCAGCGAGGGCAGCACTGCCGGCCTCCGTCAGGGTAACCACGTGGCTTCTGCGATCGGAGTCGCTGCGTTGCCGGGTAACGTGTCCGTGCAGCTCCAACCTCGCAAGAGTGGTCCCCATGGTCTGGGCCTTGACCCGCGCAACCTCGGCCAAAGCCGCTTGGGTAATTGCACCCTTGGCTGCAAGTACTTGCATGGCAATGACACCGGCGTGGGTAAGACCGATGGACTTCAATTTTTCGTTCCACGAGATTTCCACCAGCCGCGCAGCTGTCGAAAGCAATCGGGTAGTGGGCCATCTCTCCATATCTGGCATGCCGACAGTATATGCGCGCAAGAGCCGTGGACGCGGCTTCTGCGGTCTAAACTGGGAAATCGCGACCGAAAGCAAGGAGTATATTTTGGCTGAACGACTTATCCCCGGCGACGAAGCACCGGACTTCACCCTGCAGGACGCCACGGGCAAAAGCGTCAGCTTGTCCGACTTCCGCGGGCGTAAAGCGATCGTTTATTTCTACCCGGCAGCCTCGACACCGGGATGCACCAAGGAAGCGTGTGACTTCCGTGACACCTTGGGATCGCTGCAGGCGGCCGGCTATGACGTCGTAGGAGTCTCCCCCGATTCCGTGGCAGCCCTCGCCAAATTCGCCTCCGAAGAACAACTCACTTTCCCACTGTTGTCCGATGAGGACCATGCGGTTGCCGAAACCTACGGAGCATGGGGTGAAAAGAAGAACTACGGCCGGACGTACATGGGGCTGATCCGTTCCACCATTGTGGTCGACCCGGATGGAAAGGTCTCCCTGGCCCAGTACAACGTGCGTGCCACCGGCCATGTGGCCAAGCTGCGCCGGGACCTCAAGCTGGACAAGTAACGGGTACACTTGAGGCCGTATACGGCGTTGGGCATCCCTCAGGGAAGTACCTCTGCCGTCAAGCGCGAGTGGTGAAATTGGCAGACACGCAGGATTTAGGTTCCTGTGCCTTCGGGCGTGGGGGTTCAAGTCCCCCCTTGCGCACAGCAGTAAATAACGCACAGTAGTAAGTGAACTGCCATGGCTTAGCGCCAAAGCGAACACCCCCGGCTGCAGACCCCTGCAAAACCGGGGGTTTTTTGCTCAACCCCCGCCGGACATATCCCTGAAAAACTGCTGGGAGGGACACTCAGGACGTTCAACTAGACTGGAACGCGGTCTGGCCTAAGCCGGCCAAGGCATTCCAACCGGCTTGAGGGGACAAGAGTGGCAAGCAGCAAAACGCGGAGCCTGACCATGCAATTGCTCAGGGTGGGCTCTGTCTTTGCAGTTTTGGGATTGGCAGCCTGCACCGGAGCGCCCGGTCCTGCGCCGTCGTCGTCGGCCAACAACTCCGCGCCGGCCGAGCCGGCAGCCACGTTCAACTTCGGCACTGGCTCGATGCCGTTGGGCCTTGACCCGGCCATGACCGCCGACTCGGAGTCCTACCGCGTAACGCGCCAGGTCCTTGAAGGGCTGGTCGGCGTTGACGGATCAACCGGAGAGACCACTCCCCTGCTGGCCACCGAGTGGAAAGACAGCAATAACGGACTGACGTACGATTTCACGCTCCGTTCCAAAGTGACCTTCCACGACGGAACGCCCTTCGACTCCGCCGCGGTCTGCGCCAACTTCAACCGCTGGTTCACGTTCCCCGCGGACTTGCGCAAGCAAGCGCCGGGGATTTCCTTCCAGGGCGTCTTCAAGGCGTATTCCGATGAGCCTGTGTTCTCCATTTTCAAGGACTGCAAGGTGGTCTCCCCCACTGACGTGCAGATCAACCTGACACGGCCCTTCACCGGGTTCCTGCAGGCACTGACCCTCCCGGCCTTCGCCATCTCCTCGCCCGCGGCCTTGGAGTCGCAACGCGCCAACGTCCTTGACCAAACCCGGAACGGCCAGGCTGTTTCCGCCTACGCAAGCCACCCCGTGGGGACTGGCCCGTACGTGTTTGGAACCTGGGACGAGAACAAGATCACCCTTCAGAGCTACAAAGGGTATTGGGGCAACAGGGGCCAGATAGCCACGATCAACTTCATTCCCTACGATCGCGCCGAGACACGCCAGCAGGCCCTGCTGGACGGCAAAATCGATGCTTACGACCTCGTGACGCCCGCGACCTTCGACCAACTGGTCAAGAAGGGCGTCCAGATCATCCAACGGGACCCGTTCTCCGTCATGTACCTGGGAATCAACCAGGCTGTGGCTCCCCTGGACAAGCTGGAGGTCCGGCAGGCCATCGAGATGGCCGTGGACAAGGAATCCTTGATCCGCAAGTTCTTCATCGACAACACTGCCCAGGCGTCCCAGTTCGTGCCGCCAAAGCTCAGCGGCTTCAACAACAACGCCCCTTCTCTGGGCTACAACCCCGAGAAAGCCAAACAACTCCTGGAGAAGGCCGGCTACAAGGGCGAGGAACTGAAGTTCTACTACCCGCTGAACGCCACGCGGGCTTACATGCCCACTCCGGAGAAGATCTACGCCGAAATCAGCCGCCAACTGGTGGCAGTGGGCTTCAACATCAAGCCAGTGCCTGTCGACTGGGAAAACGGCTATCTCCAGAAGGTGCAGTCCGCCGGGGACCGTGGCCTCCACCTGCTTGGGTGGAACGGCTCGTATGCCGATGCCGACAACTTCCTGGGGCCGCTGTTCGGGGAGACCCGCGCGGAGTTTGGCTACACGGACTCGGAAGTCTTCCACAAGATCGAACGGGCACGCGCCATGCCTGAGGGCGATGAGCGCAATGCCCAGTACCAGGCCATCAATGCTGAGATCGCGGCCTCCGTGCCGGCTGTTCCCATCGCCTTCCCCATCTCGGCCCTGGCATTGTCCAACAAGGTGGAAAGCTACCCGGCTTCGCCGGTCCTCAACGAAGTTTTCACGAACGTCCGCTTAAAGCCTTGACGATTCCCCACAATTTCAGTATTGGGTCTGCGCGGGGATATTCTGTGACAGCCAGTGCCGCCGCTAACGGAGATTGATCGTGACCTTCATTTCCAAGACTCAACATGCCGACGTCGTCCTTATTGGCGGCGGAATCATGAGTGCCACCCTCGGTGCGTTCATCAAGCAACTTGAACCCACCTGGACCATCTCCCTGTTCGAACGGCTCGACGAAGCGGGGCTCGAGAGCTCTGGACCGTGGAACAACGCCGGCACCGGACACGCTGCCCTGTGTGAGCTTAACTACTCCCCGGCAGCCAAAGACGGATCCGTGGACCCTTCCAAGGCTCTCCACATCAACGAACAGTTCCAGCTTTCACGCCAGTTCTGGTCCCACTTGGTGGACAGCAATGTCATCGGGTCCCCCAAGGGCTTCATCAACACTGTTCCGCACATGAGCTTCGTCATTGGCGATGACCACGCGAAATTCCTGAAGACCCGTTATGAGGCCCTCAAACCCAACACGCTGTTCCGCAGCATGGAGTACACCGAGGACCAGGACCAGATCACCAAGTGGGCGCCCCTGATCGTCAAGGGCCGTGACCGCAAGCAGCGCGTTGCCGCCACCCGCGCGGCAGAAGGCACCGACGTCGACTTCGGCGCCCTGACCCGTGAGCTGACCGGCTACCTGCAGAGCAGCGGCGCGGAGGTCAACTACGGCCACGATGTCACCAACATCAACCGCGCGTCCGGCGGTGGCTGGGATCTGTCCATCAAGCACGCCAAGTCGGGCGAGCATGGCCGCATCCACGCCAAGTTCGTCTTCGTCGGCGCAGGCGGCGGTGCCCTGCACCTCCTGCAGGCCTCGGGCATCCCCGAAAGCAAGGGCTACGGCGGATTCCCGGTTTCGGGCCAGTTCTTCCGCTGCACCGACGACGCCATCACGTCCCAGCACAGCGCCAAGGTTTATGGCCAGGCCTCCGTTGGCGCCCCTCCGATGTCCGTTCCCCACTTGGACACCCGGTTCGTTGACGGAAAGCGTTCGCTCCTCTTTGGCCCGTACGCCGGCTTCTCCACGAACTTCCTGAAGACCTCCAGCTACCTGGACCTTCCACTGTCCATCCGCCCGGGGAACATCATCCCCATGCTTGCAGTGGCCAAGGACAACATGGACCTTACGGCCTACCTCATCAAGGAAGTTGCCAAGCGCCACGAGGCCAAGGTGGAATCGCTGCGCGAGTACTACCCCGAGGCCGTGGGCAGCAACTGGGAACTGATCACCGCCGGCCAGCGCGTGCAGATCATCAAGAAGCACCCTCAAAAGGGCGGCGTCCTGCAGTTCGGCACTGAGGTCATTGCCTCCCGCGACGGCTCCATCGGCGCCCTGCTCGGTGCGTCACCGGGAGCATCCACCGCTGTGCCGATCATGATCGAACTCCTGCAGAAGTCTTTCCCGAAGAACTTCAAGGGCTGGCAGTCCAAGCTCAAGGACATGATGCCGGGCTACGGCGTCAAGCTCAACGAGAACGCCGATCTTGCCGCCGAACTGGAAGCCAGCACGGCCAGGTCGTTGCAACTGGAAGTGGCCAACGCCATCCAGGGCTAAGCCACACCGGGGCTGCGGCCGGTTCCCGTCAGACGAATCGTTTCGTAGACCACAGGAGTCCATGCAATGTTCCGCCTGGCAAAGCTTTCACTGGGAAACCGGGCCCTGATCGCGCTGATCACCGTCTTTGCGGCGGTGTTCGGCGTGATCACCATGGGGTCGCTGAAGCAGGAGCTCATTCCGTCCATCGAGTTCCCGCAGATCACGGTTGTCACGTCCATGCCAGGCGCCTCCCCCGAGGTAGTGGACAAGCAGCTGAGCCAGCCGCTGGAGACCGCGCTGAACAGCGTTGAGGGACTTGAATCAACCTCGTCCACCTCACGCAACGGCGTTTCGCAGATCACCATGGTCTTCACCTATGGTTCGAACCTCGACAGGGCACGCAACCAGATCGACCGGGCAATCTCCAACGCCAAGCGGGTCCTCCCGGCCAACGTGGAACCGCAGTCGATCGCAGGCAACATCAGTGACTTCCCGATCGTCTATCTGGCGGTTTCCTCGGACAAGCCACTGAGCGAACTCAATGCCGACCTCCTGCGGCTCAGCGTGCCACGGCTGCAAAAGATCGACGGCGTCCGTGGCGCCGATGTGACCGGCGGCGCCAGCCAACACATCCTCATCCAGCCCCGCCAGGCGGACCTCGCAGCGACCGGCGCCTCGGTGCAGTCGATCAGCGGTGCGCTGAAGAACAATGGGACCCTGGTTCCCGTCGGCACCATTGAGGACCAAGGCAAAACGTTGTCGCTCCAACTGGGCAGCCCTGTGGACTCCCTGGACATCATTAAGGGTCTTCCGCTGGCAGGGACCAGCAAAGCCACCACCATCGGAGCCGTGGCCGACGTCAGCATCAAGGACGACGCTCCCACGTCCATAACGCGCACCAACGGCAAACCCACGCTGGCTTTGTCCGTCACCAAGAAGCCCGAAGGCGACACCGTGGCGATCTCACACGCAGTCCGGGACGCCATCGGACCCATGGAAGAGGAACTGGGCAACAACGCCACCTTTACACCGGTTTTTGACCAGGCCCCCTTCATCGAAAAATCCATCAAGGACCTGACCACTGAAGGACTCCTGGGCCTCGGCTTCGCCGTGGCGGTCATCCTGGTGTTCCTGATGTCCGTCCGCTCCACCCTGGTCACGGCAGTGTCCATCCCGCTGTCACTGCTGATAACGTTCATCGGCATTTCGGCCACGGGGTACTCACTCAACATCCTCACTTTGGGCGCCCTCACCATTGCCATCGGACGCGTGGTGGACGATTCGATCGTGGTCATCGAGAACATCAAACGGCACTTGAGCTATGGGGAACACAAGCTCACCGCCATCCTGACGTCCATCCGCGAGGTCGCGGGAGCGATCACGGCCTCGACGCTGACCACGGTGGCGGTGTTCCTCCCGATAGCGTTCGTGGGCGACCTCGCCGGTGAGCTGTTCCGGCCCTTCGCCCTGACCGTCACTATCGCCCTCCTGTCCTCGCTCCTGGTTTCCCTGACCATCGTTCCCGTGCTGGCCTACTGGTTTCTCTCCTCCCCGCGCAAGGGCGCGGAAGCGGCGGCCTCAACCAGGGAGGCCGCGGCGAAGGCACGTGAGGCCGAGCAGCGGAGCCGGCTCCAGCGCGGCTACCTGCCCATCCTGACAAAGACCCAGAAGCACCCGGTCATCACCCTGTCCGCGGCGGCCCTGATCCTGGTGGCCACCATCGCCGTATCACCGCTGCTAGCCACGGACCTGCTGGGCCGCTCCGGTGAGAACAGCATGACCGTCAGGCAGATACTTCCGGCCGGCACAAGCCTCCAGGCCACCAGCGACGAGGCCACAAAGGTCGAGGACTCCCTCAAAGGCATCCAGGGCATCAAGGATGTGCAGGTCACCTCCGGCAATGCCCAGACCGGCTTCGCTGCCCTGACTTCCACAGGGTCATCCAACTCCACCTTCACGATCGTCACTGACGAAAAGGTCAACCAGGGCAAGCTCCAGGACGAAGTCCGCAACAAGCTGGCAGGAGCAGCCGGCAAGATTACTGTTGGCTCACAGCAAGGCGGCTTCGGCACGTCCTCAACAGTGGACATCACCATCAAGGCCGCCAACTCCGCGGACCTTAAGACGGCGAGCGATGCCATGGTCAAGGCCATGGAGGGTGTTCCCGGCAGCAGCGAAGTTTCCACCAACCTTGCCTCCACCCAATCAGTGGTCCAGGTCCGGGTTGACCGGGCCAAGGCTGTGGCCGCTGGATTGACCGAGGAACAGGTAGGCGCCTTCCTGGCCTCGACTGTCAGCCCCATCCCTGCCGGCACAGTCCGGATCGACACCGACGACTACCCCGTGCAGATCGGCGAGGGTACGCGTTTCACCAGCATCGCCGCCGTTCGGGCGCTCCAGCTTCCCACAGCCCGCGGAGGCATCGCGCTCGAGTCCATCGCCGCCGTCGAGCAAGTGGATACGCCCGTGTCCATCACCAGCAGCAATGGCCAGCGCACCGCACGGGTGACCGTTACGCCGTCGGGCTCCAACCTGGGCAGTGTCAGCACCGCGGTGCAGCAGCGCCTGGCCACTGTGGAGCTGCCGCCCGGCGTCACCGCGGCCATCGGGGGCGCCACCACCCAGCAGGCCGAGTCGTTCCGCCAACTGGGCCTGGCATTGCTGGCCGCCATCGCCATTGTCTACGTCATCATGGTTGCGGCCTTCAAGTCCCTCATACAGCCCCTGATCCTGCTGGTCTCGGTTCCGTTTGCCGCAACGGGCGCCGTGGGGCTCCTCTTGCTGACTGGCGTCCCGCTGGGCCTTCCGTCCTTGATTGGCATGCTGATGCTGGTGGGCATCGTGGTGACCAATGCGATCGTCCTGATCGACCTCATCAACCAATACCGCAAACCGCACGACGGCGGTCCCGGAATGAGCGTGGCTGAGGCCATCACCCATGGCGCACGGCAACGGCTCCGCCCGATCCTGATGACGGCGCTGGCCACCGTCTTCGCGCTGACGCCGATGGCGTTGGGCCTGACCGGCGGCGGCGGCTTTATTTCGCAGCCGCTCGCGATCGTGGTGATCGGCGGGCTCGTCTCCTCCACGGCACTGACCCTGGTGTTGGTTCCCGTACTCTACAAGTTGGTGGAGGGGCGCCGGGAGAAGAAGCAACTGCTGCGGGATCTGCAGGAGAAGCCAACCCCGGACGCTGGCAGCAACGGGCAAGGCGGCAGTGCAACTGATGGGTTCCAGGACTGGACCACCGGCATGATCCCCCGGGTCACAGGCCGCCGCGCGGCCCATAATCCCGCGGAGTAGCCACACGCCAAACCTTCACGCAGGGCCGGGAACAATTCCCGGCCCTGCCCTGTTACAGGCACTGATACATGCAAATGCATCTAGTTTGAGGTACACTGTTTACAGAGCCCGGGACCACGGGCAGGGAGAAAGGCACATCATGCAGATCGGCGTATTCAGCGTCAGCGATATCACCACTGACCCCACAACGGGCCGCACGCCCACCGAGAACGAGCGCATCAAGGCGTCCGTTGCCATCGCCAAAAAGGTCGAAGAAATCGGCATGGATGTCTATGCCCTGGGCGAGCACCACAACAGGCCGTTCTTCTCCTCTTCCCCGACCACCACGCTGGCTTACATCGCCGCGCAGACGGAGCGCATCACGCTCTCCACTGCAACAACGCTGATTACCACCAATGACCCGGTCAAGATCGCCGAAGACTTCGCCATGCTTCAGCACCTCTCCGATGGCCGCGTGGACCTGGTGCTCGGGCGCGGCAACACCGCACCGGTGTACCCGTGGTTCGGCAAGAACATCCAGGACGGCATCGAACTGGCAATCGAAAACTACAGCCTGCTCCGCAAACTGTGGGATGAAGATACCGTCAACTGGTCCGGCAAGTTCCGCACCCCGCTGCAGAACTTCACGTCTACGCCGCGGCCGCTCGACGACGTCGCGCCGTTCGTCTGGCACGGTTCCATCCGTACTCCCCAAATCGCCGAGGTCGCTGCGTACTACGGTGATGGCTTCTTCGCCAACAACATTTTCTGGCCCAAAGAGCACTACCAGCAGCTGATCGGCCTGTACCGTGAGCGCTACGAGCACTACGGCCACGGCAAGGCCGACCAGGCGATTGTGGGGCTCGGGGGCCAGTTCTTCATGAGGAAGAACTCCCAGGACGCCGTGAAGGAATTCCGTCCCTACTTCGACAACGCGCCGGTTTACGGGCACGGACCCTCACTGGAGGACTTCACGTCGCAGACGCCGCTCACCGTCGGCAGCCCGCAGGAAGTCATCGAGAAGACCCTGACATTCCGTGAGGCATTCGGCGACTACCAGCGCCAGTTGTTCCTGATCGACCACGCCGGACTTCCCCTGAAGACCGTACTCGAGCAGCTGGACCTCTTCGGCGAGGAAGTCCTGCCGGTCCTGCGCAAGGAATACGCGGCCATGAAGCCCGCCCACGTACCGGATGCCCCCACGCACGCTTCCCGGGTGGCAGCCGCCCTGGAGGCCAAGGTCGCGGACCCGGCGACTGCCGGTGCAGCGGGGCAGGACGCCTGATGTCCACGCCCCCGGCATCATCTGCCGTTCGCCTCGCCGCCGAAACCTGGGAGTCGTTGTTCCGCTCCCAGGTGGCGGTGATGCGGAAGCTTCAGTCAGGTCCGGCGTTCAAGACGCTCCCGGTCAAGGAGTACGACGTCCTGTTCACGCTCTCGCGGTGCCCATCCGGGCAGCTGCGGCTGAATGAAATCAACGACAAAGTCCTGCTGAGCCAGTCCAGCTTGAGCCGTTTGGTTGACCGTTTGGAAAAGCGCGGGCTGGTGGAGCGGACAACAGCGCCCGACGACGGCCGCGGGGTCCTGCTGGCCCTCACCGAAGCCGGCAGCGAACTTCAAAAGACGATCGGACGTGAACACGTGCGCGACATCGCCACCCTGGTGGCGCCGGCTCTCACGGCGGAGGAACAGCGCGAACTCCTGCGGTTGACGGAGAAGCTCCGCGCGTCAGTGGCCGGCCACTAGCGCAGGCTGACGAGCTCCCGGTGGTTCTCCACCGGGAGCTCTCCGTTTACCGACGCACTGACCTTGAGGGTCTTCAAAGACAGGCTTCCACCCACTGTGGAGAGGAACGCCGTATCCGAGGAATCACGCCCGGCGGTGATGCGGAGCATCGACTCCCGCGGTGCAAGTCCTGTGGGGTCGATGATCCGCCAGGCGCCGTCCACATGGGCCTCCGCCACAGCATGGAAGTCCATGGGACTCAGTCCGGGGGCATAGACCGCGGCAAGGCGGGCGGGAACGTCCTTGGAACGCAGCAAGGCAATGGCGAGGTGGGCGAAATCCCTGCACACGCCCTTGCGGTGCAGCAGCGTCTCAACGGCTCCGTCCGTTCCCCTCGATGAACCGCTCACGTAGCGGAGTTCGCCGTGGACCCAGTCCCGCACCGCGTGGAGCAGTTCCTCTCCATGCAGGCTGCCGAACTCGGCGTAGGAAGTGGGAAGCAAGCGGTCCGACTCTGCGTAGCGGCTTGGCCGGACATACCGGATGAGCTCCATCGGCGAGGACGAATCCGGTTCGGCATGACCCAGAACGGTGGCGCTGTATTCCACCGACACTTCGCTGGGCTCGGCAAGCTCAAGGTAGTGGAACCGGCCTCCGTGGTGGTCGCTGAGTTCGGCGACAGGAAGTTCCTCGCCCGCAACCGTGACCGACAGCTTTTCGGTGACCGAGTCAAAGCCGGGATTGTGGGCCACGGCAATGGCCATGGCCACCTTGGTGTTGGCTGCGGTCTTGAAAACGAGCGAGGCAGCAACGTTGCGTTCCATTGATCTCCGGGGTGGGTCGCGGCGGGCAGCCCCCATCGCCGCCAAATGTGTGGATCAGCCAATCCCAGGACTACAGATTGACCTTCAGAGACAGTAGCATCCGCTGGACGTTGGCGAATCCGGAATCGTGGGCCACGTACTTTGCCGCCAGGTCCAGGGTGTCGAAAGACTGGGCCGGAGCCACTTTCTCGTCAGCAGCGAAGGCATGCAGGGCAAGGACGTCCCCGAACGAGAAATCCCCCTTTCCGGCCGGTCCCTTTACCCGGTTCGCCAGTTCACACGCCTGGCCGTCGACCCCCGCCACCGTGTTGGTAATGCCATAGGAACCAAAGAACTTATAGCCCTGGATGACACGGAAGACCACCCGCGGATCAATGGTGTCCGGGCCGTCGGAGTGGGGCACATCCAAGGGCGTGCTGCTGACCACCACGTAGGGCTTTCCTTGTCCGGCGGGGCAGGCCGCAGGGACTGAGGGGGCCAGGCCCGTGTGAAGTGTTGCTATGTACTTCCCGGCCCCGTCCTTCACCTCCACCTTCACCGCCCCGGGCAAAGAACCGGCGTCCGGGGGCGCCGACTGGGCGATCCAATCCTTGGGAAGCTCAAAACTAACGCTCTTCGCTGCATCCGTATACGTTTTCCAGGAAAGGGCCGTGGGCACCGGTTCCGAACCCGCAGGTGCCGACCCTGACGGTGAGCCCGTCCCGCTGGAAGCAGCCGACGACGAAGGCTGGCCGGCATCGGGGGTGGGGCTCGTCGTCGTGCTTTCCGGAGACCCTGTCCCCGATTCGGAACTGTTGGGCCGCGATGATGCCGTGGAGGTGACCTGTGGGCCCTTGTTCTCCGATGAGCAGGCTGCCGTACCCACCAGCAAAGAGCCGGCCAGCGCCAGGGCAGCAACTTTCAGCGGAATGCCGCCACAGTTCCTCATGCCAGTCATGAGCACAGCCTACTGGCGGGGCTGCCGCGACACGCACAGGACTAGGCTGGGCATATGGCCCCCACGCAGCACGACGAGTTCGAGGACACTATCCCAGCGATGTCCGCAGTTGACATAGCTGACTGGCGCCTGAGGACGTTTGCCCTCTACGACAAGGTGCGGCAACTCGCAGCGACCAACCCGTTTGATGCACATGTCTACTGGCGCCAGGAGCGGGACCTGATGTTTGCCACGCATCCGGCCTCTGCCCTGACGCCGGAAATGAAGGCTTCCTTTTCCGGCCTGCGAACGGCCGGCTATGATCCCGCGTACCCGCTTGTACGCCAAACTCCTGCCGGAGGGCGTGGGCCAGGAGATGAACGTCCAGACAGGAACGGACGGCGTTGTCCCCTTCACGCGGATCGGCACCTTCGAGCTGCCCGGACTTGGCTCCTTGGCTGTGTGGCGGCTCAGGAGTTATGGCGGCGGCATCTTTGTGCCCTTCCGTGACGCGACGGCCGGAAAGCCGGGCGGCAGCTACGGCGCAGGCCGTTACCTGCTGGACACGGTCAAGGGCTCGTTCCATGGAACCCGGGGCTCAGGGGCCGGGCAGGAGTTCGTCCTGGACTTCAACTTTGCCTACAACCCGTCGTGCGCCTACAACGAGGCCTGGGCGTGCCCGCTTGCCGGCCCGGCCAACAGGTTGGCCGCCGATGTTCCGGTCGGCGAGTTGTACGCCGGCTAGCCAAACAACCCGCCAGGACCAAACGCTGCGAGCGCTGCGACGGCGGCAACAATGGTCAGCGGCGCCACCAGCAAGCCCATTACTGCGTACCCCTGCCATTTCACCAGGACGTTCATGCGCATCAGCCGGTCATGCCACAGCAAAGTAGCCAGCGATGCCCACGGTGCAATCAAGGGACCGGCGTTGACGCCCACCAGGAGGGCCGCCATCCGCTCCGGAGTTCCCGCCAACGGTTCGGCCAGGAGGTAGGCCGGCAGGTTGTTGACGACGTTCGAACCCAGCGCCCCGGTCAAGGCCAGCCTCAGGAGGTCCATAAAGCCGCTGCCCTGGCCTGCGACCTGTCCGAGCAGGGCCGACGCCCCCAGGAATTGGGTGGCCGCGACAACCAGGAAGAGTCCACAGGTGAACAGCAGGAGCGACCACGGAATGAGCGTGATCTTCAGGACCGCCGGCCGGCGCACGATGAATAAGACCGCCAGGACCGCCGCTGCCACGGAGGCCGGGATCCATATCGCCACTCCTGACACCAATGCCGGCAGCAGCAACGCCAGAACCACTGCACTGCCCGCCAGCAGCAGCCTGTCCGGCGCCTTTGCCGAGGAAGCCGCGGCGGGGCGGGACGCATCCAGCCCATAGGTCTTTCGCAGTTCGCGCCGGAAAACCAATGCGATGAAAGCAAGGGGCACAATGATGGCGGCCAGCGAGGGGGCCCACATCAATTGGGCAAACCGGGCCGGAGTTATGCCACCCAGATTGTGCTGCGCCAGCAGGTTGGTGAGGTTGGAGATAGGGAGCAGCAAGCTGGCCGTGTTTGCCAGCCATACCGTGGTCAGTGCGAACGGCAGGACCGGGAGGCCTGCCTGCCGGGCCACGGTGACCACCACGGGGGTGAGGAGGACCGCCGTCGTGTCCAATGAAAGGAAGATGGTGCTCAAGGTGGCGAACAGCGCCAGTAGCAACCACAGCAGGACACTGCGCCCCCGCCCCCAGATGCGCAGCCGCCGGGCAATCCATCCGAACGTGCCGGCTTCGCTGACGAGCTCGGTCACCACGGTCATGGCAACCACGAACGCCAGGATAGGTGCAACACGGTCCACAAGAACCATGACTTCATGCCACGGCAGGACACCCGTGGCCACGGTCACCCCGCCCGCAATGAGAAGAACCAATCCAATAATCGCCAGACGCATGAGACGGATTCTAAGCCCCGCGCCTGTGGGGTTCCCGCCGCGGCACGGGATCACGCGTCACCGTGCATGCTTACCTGGGAGGCCCGAGGGGGCAGGACGTAGGATGTCATCATGACTGTCTCCCTTCCCCGCCGTATCGCCCGTGTCCGCCCGCTCGATCACGCTTCCCCGGACGAGCACTTCTTCGTCGCGAACGATGCCTTGGACTTCAGCTCGGAGAAGGGAAAAACGTGGTCCCTCATTGACTCCCCCTTTCCCTCCTCCCGGGCCAATGCCTCCAGCCCGGAGCGCACCGGATGGGAGCTGGGCGCGGAAGTTCCCGAGGAAGCTTTCACGTTCCTTGCGCCCTCGGTGCCCGTCAATGTCCTGGGCATGGCCCACAACACCGGGCAGCCCGGGCGTGAGCTGCCTCCGCAGGCTTTCCACAAAGCGGCTTCAAGCGTGATCGGCCCCGATGCGGCGATCCAGCTCAGCAGAAACATCGGCCATGTGGATCCTGAAGCCGAACTGACCATCGTGGTGGGCCGTGCTGCACGGGGCCTGACCCTGGAGAACGCCGGCTCCGCGATCCTGGGGTTCACCATCGGCAATGATGTCTCCGCCAGAGACCTGCAGAAAAGCGATGAACTGTGGATCAGCGCCAAGAGCCAGGACACTTTCACCCCTGCGGGCCCGTGGATCGTTACTGACGTGGACCACTCACAGCTGGGAATCGGGATCGTACATAACGGAAGAGCACTGAAGAGCGCCAGTACCGCCGATCTTGGCTGGAAGGTGGATGAGATCCTCGTCTACCTGACCTCGTTCATGACGCTCCAGCCCGGCGACTTGGTCCTCACAGGCTTCCCGGCCGAAAGCGCACGCCTCCATCCCGGCGACACCGTGGTGTGCCGCGTAGAGGGAATCGGCGAGCTCAGCAACCCCGTCACAGGCGCTTCCTGGGAGGAACTGCCGGGATAGTGTGTCAGGCTTAAGCCCATGGAGACAGCTGCGGATGCCACAGGGCTGCTGCCGTCTCCCCCGCAAAAGCCACCCCGCAAACGGCATCGCGGCCTCCTGAAATACCCCGTGGTGCGGCAATTGATCCGCTTCACCGGCGTCGGAATCGTCTGCACGGGAACCTCCCTGGCCATCTACGCCCTGCTGCGCCCCTTGATCGATCCACAACTGGCGAACGCCGTGGCGCTGATCCTGACGTCACTGATGAACACGGCTCTGAACCGCCGCCTGACGTTCAAGATCACAGGCAGCAAGAAACGTGCCCGTGACCACGTGAGCGGGCTGATGGTAATTGGCATTGCGCTGCTCATCACCGGCGGCAGCCTGGGCGTGCTGCATCTGTTCAAGCCGGAAGCCAGCGTTGCCGAGGAACTCTGGACCACCACGTTGTCCGGCTTTGTGGCTACCGCCGTCCGCTTTACGCTGCTGCGCCACTGGATTTTCCGCAGGGCGCGGCACGTTTAGCAGACGCCGGTTCCTGACGTCAGCCCGCTTGGGGGGCTGCCAGGTTCCTGACACGCCCGACGGCGGTCTCCACGGCTGCGGCGGCCGCCTCCAGGTCGGCGTCGGAAATGTTTGAGGTGAAGCTGAAACGAACCGCCGTCTGGGCCGTTTCGGGGGCGATGCCCAACGCCACCAATACCGGCGATGGTGCATCGGATCCAGCAGCACATGCCGAACCGCTGGAGCACACGACTCCCAGCCGCTCAAGTTCGAGCAGCACGGATTCACCGCTGGTTCCCGGGAAGCAGAAGGATGCCACCGATGGCAGGCGGCGGCTGGGGTGTCCTGTCAGCACGGCGTCCGGCACAGCGTCCAGGACGCCCCTGATGAACTTGTCCCGGAGCTGAGCTACCCGGGGCGCCTGTTCAGGCTGTTCGGCGTTGGAGAGTGCCAGTGCCGTGGATAGCGCAACTGCCCCTGCCACGTTCTCCGTCCCCGAGCGTTTGCCCCGCTCCTGCCCTCCACCGTGCATGAGCGGCTCGATCCGCAGGCGGCCTCTGGCGAAGAGGGCACCGGAACCTTTGGGCGCGCCCAGCTTGTGCGCGGAGATGCTCAGGGCATCCACGCCAAGTTCCTTGACGTCCAGCGGACACCATCCGGCGGCCTGTACTGCATCGGTGTGGAAGGGAACGCCTGACGCGTGTGCGACGGCCGCGAGCGCAGCGATGGGCTGAACTGTCCCGATCTCATTGTTCGCGTACATGATGCTGACCAGCGCGGTCTCAGGCCGAAGAAGGCTGCGCAAGGCCTCCACGGTCACCAGTCCGTCCCCGTCTACCGGCACCACGTCCACTGCAAAGCCGTGGACCCTTTCCAGGTATCGCGCCGACTCCTCCACTGCAGGATGCTCGATGGCGCTGATCACCACGCGGTTCAGTGTGGGATCCGCCTCCTGCCGGGCCAAGGCGATGCCCTTGACGGCAAGGTTGTCCGCCTCCGTGCCGCCGGAGGTGAAGGTGACCTCTCCGGGACGGCAGTTGAAGACCTTCGCGACGCCGGCACGTGCCTCGGCCAGCGCCGTCGCCGCTGCTTCGCCCAGGGTGTGGTGGCTCGAGGGGTTGCCGAACTCACCGCTCAGGTACGGCCACATGGCTTCGAGTACCTCGCGGCGGACGGGCGTGGTTGCGGCGGCGTCGAGGAAGATCATGTCAGGAGGGCTTTCAGTACAGTCCCTGCGTGAGTTCGATGTCCAGGCCAAGGTCCAGGGCGTTCACGCTGTGGGTCAGGCCGCCGATGGAAATGACGTCCACCCCTGCCGCGGCAATGCCGGTGACGGTCTCGAGGGTGACGTTGCCGCTGGCTTCCACGATGGCCCGGCCATCAACCTGCTTCACGCCGGCCCGGAGCTCTTCCAGGGTGAAGTTGTCCAGCATGATGGTGTCCACGCCTGCGGCCAGCACGGGTTCGATCTGTTCCGCGCTGTCCACTTCCACCTCGAAGTGTGTTGTGTGGCCAAGCTGCGCCTTGGCAGCAATCAGCAGTTCGGTCAGTTTGCCTGCGTCCCCACCGGTCATGACGGCCAGGTGGTTGTCCTTGGCCAGCACGGCGTCGGAAAGGCTGTAGCGGTGGTTTGCTCCCCCACCGCAGCGCACTGCGTAGCGTTCCAGCACCCGCAGCCCGGGGGTGGTCTTCCTGGTGTCCGTGATCCGGGCACGGGTTCCTTCCACCAGCCTGACGAATTCCGCGGTCTTGGTGGCGATCGCGCTCATGCGCTGGACCAGGTTCAGCCCCACCCGTTCGGCCATCAGCACCGAACGCGCAGTGCCGCTGACGCGGGCGAGGTGTGTTCCGGCGTCGAAAGCCTCGCCATCGGCGAGCAGTAACTCGACGTCAGTGTCCGGGTCTACGGTCTTCATGGCGTCGCGGAAGACGGTCCCGCCGCTGAACACGCCCGGGACGCGCGCGTTGAGGACGGCAACGGCCCGTGCTCCGGCCGGGATGAGCAGCTGGGAAGTAATGTCCCCACTGGGCGCGTCCTCGGCAAAGGCCCTTTCCAGGATGTCCCGTACAGGTGCCGCGGGGAGGGTCAGGTTAGTCATGGACGAGGCTCGCTTTCGGGCTCATGGTGTAACGCTTGTCAAAATCGTCGACGGCGGCTGCTTCGGGCACGCTGTCGCTGCGGTAGTGCGCCCCCAGGGACTCACGCCGCTCCCGCGCCGCACACACGAGCAACCGGGCCGCCAGAAGAAGGTCGGCATCCTCGTGCTCGCGCACCTCAAGGGAATCAGGAACGTCCAAGGACAACCCGCCCTCGGCCCACGCCTCCAGCGCAGCCTCAGCTTCCGCCAGCAAGACCCCACTGCGGAGCACCCCGGCCTTTGCGGTCATCAGCCGCTGCATGGCCGCCCTCGAGAACCCGGCCGCAGGTGCCGGATCTTTCGGCAGTTTCAGAGTTCCCGACACCGCCGTTGTCGCCTTAGCGGCGGTCGGGGTCCCGGCAGCGTGCGTAAGAGGGAGGCCGCCCGCGGCCGAGCCAGCACGCAGAGGGAGCGCGTCCGCCGACCCCAGGAACGCACTCACAGCCCGGCGCCCGAACACGAGCCCTTCAAGCAGGGAGTTGCTGGCCAGCCGATTGCCGCCTTGGACTCCGGTGCAGGCAACCTCGCCTGCAGCCAGCAGTCCGGGCACGGAAGTCCGGCCGAAGAGATCCGTGGCCACCCCACCCATCCAATAATGTGCCGCCGGTGCCACGGGAACCAGTTCCCTGGTCCAGTCCACCCCGGCTTGGCGGGTGTGGTGGCTCAGCGTCGGGAAGCGCTTCTCCAGGAATCCCGCGCCGCGCAGTTCCTCAATGACGGTGGCGTCGAGGAACACGTGACCGTTGGGGTCGCCGAGCCCGGCCAGGTGCAGGGCAATGCTGCGGGACACGACGTCACGCGGGGCAAGTTCGGCATCGGGATGGTAACTGGGCATGAAGCGGTAACCGTTGGCGTCAACAAGGATGGCGCCTTCGCCGCGGACGGCCTCGGAGATCAGCAGCGGGTGGGCGCCGCCCTCGGCTGCGCGTGCGGCTCCGCCAGGAACCATGCAAGTGGGGTGGAACTGGAAGAACTCGAGATCCGCCACGGCAGCTCCGGCACGCCAGGCAAGTGCAAGTCCGTCCGCCGTAGCCACCGAGGGATTGGTGGTTTGGGCGAACAACTGCCCGGCCCCTCCGGTGGCAAGCAGCACGGCGTCACCGCGGACATCGAGCGCCCGCCCCTCGTGAAGGTAGTTGACCCCCACGACGCGGCCGGCATCGTGGGCAAGGGCTGTGACATGGGCGTGTCCGACCACTTGGATCCTGCCCTGGGCCTGGAAGTCGAGCACGGTCCTGATCAGCGCGGCGGCAACTGCTGCGCCTGTGGCGTCGCCGCCCGCATGCAGGATCCGGGGAGCCGAATGTGCGGCTTCGAGCCCAAGTGCCGGGTCGCCGTCGTCGTCAAGGTCAAAACGCACGCCGAACCGCCCCAGCCCGGCGATGTCCAACCGCGCTTCCGTGCAGAGCACGCGCACTGCCTCTTCGTTGCAGTGGCCGGCGCCAGCGCGGAGGGTATCGGCGATGTGGGCAGCCACGGTGTCACCGGGAGCTGGTTCATCCAGCACAGCGGAGATCCCTCCCTGTGCGTAATAGGTATTGCTCTCTGCCAGCGCGCCTTTGGTCAGCAGCACCGCTTCCGTACCGGCCTCCGCAGCGAGCAGGGCAGAGTATAGGCCGGCAATGCCGCTTCCGACGACGATCAAACGCCCGCGCGCGGGACCTTCGGTCAGGCTCTCTGTAGTCATGTGGGGCTCGATTCGGCTAAGTGTGGTGTGCCGGACTGGCTAGGCCGGCTTGGCTGCCAGCATGCGTTCCAGGGCAATCTTGGCGTTGTCCTGTACGGCGTCGTCCACGGTGATGCGGTTGACGATGCGGCCCTCGACCAGCTCCTCAAGCACCCATGCCAGGTAGCCGGGGTGGATGCGGTACATCGTGGAGCACGGGCAGATGACGGGATCCAGGCAGAAGATGGTGTGCTGCGGGTTTTCCGCGGCCAACCTGTTCACCATGTTGATCTCGGTGCCGATGGCAAAGGTGGTGGGCTCGGTGGCGGCAGCTATGGCCTTCTTGATGAAGTCGGTGGAGCCCGCGGAGTCGGCCGCGTCCACTACCTCCATGGGGCATTCAGGGTGCACGATCACGTTGACGCCGGGGAAGTCCTGGCGGGCTTTCTCGATCTGGCCCACGTTGAAGCGCTTGTGGACGGAGCAAAAACCGTGCCAGAGGATGACGCGGGAGTCCAGCAGGGTCTGTTCGTCATTGCCGCCCAGTTCCTTGCGGGGATTCCACATGGGCATCTGCTCGAGCGGAACGCCCAACGCCTTGGCCGTGTTGCGGCCCAGGTGCTGGTCAGGGAAGAACAGGACTCGCTGGCCCCGCTCGAAGGCCCATTCCAGGACCACTTTGGCGTTCGATGACGTGCAGACAATGCCACCATTGCGTCCGCAGAACGCCTTCAGCGCCGCAGAAGAGTTCATGTAGGTCACCGGGATGACCGGTACCCGGCCTGATGCGTCAGGTTCAGTGCCGAAGATTTCCTCAAGCTGCTCCCAGCACTCTTCTACCGAGTCCTCGTCCGCCATGTCTGCCATGGAGCATCCGGCCGCGAGGTTGGGCAGGATCACCGCCTGCTCCACAGTGGAGAGGATGTCGGCGGTCTCGGCCATGAAGTGCACGCCGCAGAAGATGATGGCTTCGGCGTCCGGCTTGGTGAGGGCCGCGTTGGCCAGCTGGAAGGAGTCGCCGACGAAATCGGCGTACTGGATGACCTCATCGCGCTGGTAGAAGTGGCCCAGAATGACGGCGCGGTCCCCGAGTGTCGCTTTGGCGGCGCGGATGCGGATGTCGAGTTCGGCATCGCTGGCTTTCTTGTACTCCTCCGGCAACTGGCCCTGGCGCGGCGTGGCTTTGGGCGCGACGTCGCTGCTGGAGGCACCCGGGCCGTAGGCAGGCTGGCCGGCAAGGGCTTCGGCGAGGTCGTACTCCCATGGGCCCCTGGCCAATGCCGGGCTGCAGGTTGAGCCCGCGCGGGAGAGGCCCTTCTCGGCTTCCTCGCGGGTGATCAGCTGGACGGCGGTGTTGACGCTGCTCATGGTGTGCTCCTGTTATCTGGCCCGAGGCCGGGTGTGCCGGTAAAGCGGTAGAGGCGTGGGGGACGGTGTTTTCCGCCCTGGAGGTATTCACCGGTTTCTTCTATTTCCGGTGCAGCTTTGATGTGTCTGCGGAAGTTCGCGGGGTCGAGTTGGCGGTCCAGCACCGCTTCGTAGACTTCGCGGACTTGGGCGAGGGTGAAGTACTCCCCCAGCAGGTGGTAGGCAATGGACCCGTAGGCCATCTTGTTGCGCAGCCGCCACAAGGCGTACTCGACGATTGCGTTGTGGTCGAAGGCGAGCTCGCCCACCTTGTCTGCCCGGAACCAGCGCACATTCTCGGATTCGTCGGCGAGCGCAGCTTCGGTGGGCTGGACCAGGGCCCAGTACACAATGGAGACGACCCGCTGGGTGGGTGAACGGTGGAGTCCACCGAAGGCGTAGAGCTGTTCGAGGTAATGGGGTGTCAGGCCGGTAGTCTCGCGCAGGTTGCGGGATGCGGCATCCTGCAGCGATTCGTCATGGGCCAGGGGGCCTCCCGGGAGGGCCCACATGTCTTTGTAGGGCTCACGGATCCTTCGGACCAAAGGAAGCCAGAGGGTGGGACGCCCGGATTTCTCGCTGGGGCGGAGGGCGAAAATCACCGTGGAAATAGCCAGCGACGGCGGTGCGAGCCGCCTTTCGGCGACGTTGGCGGAGCTGGGATTCACGGCGTTCACCTCGCTTCGTCGCCGTCTGTAACGATCCCTTGGACCGGGACCGCAGTAGTTAAAGTCATGTTGACTAGAACTAATGGTACGACTCGGAAGGCGCTTGGCAAAATGCCTTGCGTCACATCGACTTTGCCGCCGCCTCCAGCAGGGGCAGGGTGCGTCCCTGGATGTGGCTGTTGAGCACTATCACCGAGGAGCAGCGGACCACGGATTTGGTGGCGATCATGGCATCCAGGACCCTTTGCATGTCTGGATTGGAGCGCGCAGCAATCCGGACCATGAGGTCGGAATTCCCTGTCACCGTGTGGACTTCGATGATTTCCGGGATGGCGCTGAGGCTCTCGATGATGGCGTCGTGGCCAATCTCCTGGGTAATGGTGACGGAGCAGAACGCCACTACCGGGAAGCCGAAGTTGGCGGGGTCCGGTTGCGGAACCCACGAACCGATGACCCCGTTTTCTATCATCCGGTCAATCCGGGACTGCACCGTGGCCCGCGCAACCCTGAGTACGCGGGAGGCCTCCAGCACGGAAGATCGCGGCGAATCAGTGAAGAAACGTACAATTTTTGCATCAAGCGCATCGACCAGCATCAAAGTTCCTGTCCCCGGGGATCCCTACCCATCACATCGCCTAAGCAAAAAGTGATGTATCTTACAAACTGCGAGAATTATTCCACGGCTCTTGCTGCGTCGTCGACGCCCGCTTGCCCAGCCCATGAAGCGGGCACGCCAAACCAGCATGCAATCCATAGAAGGTAGACACGTATGACAACGAAGTCCATCGCGGCTCCTGCAGCAACTTCAGGCCTCGGCCATTCGCTCAAACCGCGGCAATTGACCATGATGGGGCTCGGCAGCGCCATCGGCGCGGGCCTCTTCCTGGGCTCAGGCGCAGGCGTACAGGCCGCAGGGCCTGCCGTCCTCATTTCCTACCTCATTGCGGGCACGCTCATCATCCTGGTGATGTGGGCCCTTGGTGAGATGGCGGCCGCCAACCCGAACAGCGGCGCTTTTTCCGTCTATGCGGAAAAGGCCATGGGCAAGACCGCGGGTGGAACCATCGGCTGGCTCTGGTGGCTCCAACTGGTGGTCGTCATCGCCGCAGAAGCATTGGGAGCGGCAGGGCTGCTCTTCTCCGTCTGGCCAGTCATCCCCGTTTGGGTCCTGGCACTTGTCTTCATGGTGGTCTTTACCGGAATCAACCTGGTGGGCGTCCGGAACTTCGGCGAATTCGAGTTCTGGTTCGCCATCCTCAAGGTTGCGGCAATCGTCATCTTCCTGCTCATCGGCGCGGCCCTGCTCTTTGGCTGGCTTCCAAACGTCCCCTCCCCCGGCTTCTCGGCTTTCAGTGACTTCGCACCCCACGGCATCGGCGGAATGGCGGCGGCCCTGTTCGTTGTGATCTTCGCATTCGGCGGAACGGAAATCGTCAGTGTGGCAGCTGCGGAGACCGAGAACCCCGCGCACAGCGTGGGCAAGGCCATCCGCACGGTGGTATGGCGCATCCTGGTCTTCTACATCGGCTCCGTCTTCGTCATTGCTGCGATTCTCCCCGTGGGCTCGGACGGCTTGAAGTCCCCGTTCGCCGGAGTGCTCGACATCGCCGGGATTCCCGGCGCAGGAACAGCCATCACCCTGGTGGCTGTGGTGGCGCTGCTCTCTGCCCTGAACGCCAACCTGTACGGCGCTTCCCGAATGATCTTCTCCCTTTCCGAGCGCGGAGAGGCGCCCCGGCTCCTCTCGAAGCTGAACGGCGCCAAGGTGCCCGTTGCCGCCGTCGTAATCTCAGTGGCTTTCGGCTTCATCGCCACCATCCTGGAACTGCTGTTCCCGGAGAAGATCCTGCCCGCCCTCCTTAACCTGGTGGGCTCCACCTGCCTCGTGGTCTGGGGCACCGCGCTGGTTTCCCAGTTCATCCTGCGCCGCAGGGCCGACCGCGAGGGTACGGAGCTGCCCCTGCGCATGAAGGGCTTCCCCTACCTCACCATCCTGGGGCTGGTCCTTCTGGGCATCATCTTCGTGGTGGGCTTCGCCAACCCTGAGAGCGCCGGCCAGCTGATCGGTACCTTCATCCTCATCCTGGTCATCGCCGCGGGTTGCTTCCTCAACGCCAAGGCCAAGGCGGGAAAAGCAGAGCACCGCGTGGACTAACCTCCTGCTACTAACATTTGAGAAGCCCTGCACAGTTTGTACTGTGCAGGGCTTCTTCTTTTATTCAACTTGTACAAAGTGTTCCGTCGAGACTGTGCTTATTGCGAAGGCACTACTTCGGTGACTAGGGTCACAGCCATGACGACCAAACCCGCACTGGCAGCCGTCGATGACGACGCTGCCCCGCTCAACCACCATCAACTCCGCGAGCTCTACACCCTGATGGCAGCGGTCCGGCATTTGGACACCTCAGCGGTGGCATGGCAGCGCCAGGGCATCATCCCGGGTTACGCGCCGGAACTGGGCCAGGAAGCAGCCCAGGTTGGCAGCGGCTACGTCGTGGACCGCTCCCGGGACTTCGTGTTCCCCACCTACCGTGAGATGGGTGTCGCCCGGGCCATGGACCTGGACATGGTGGGCTACATGTCCACCCACAAGGCCACATGGCATGGCGGAATGTACAACCCGGTGGAATCCCGGTTCGCCCCGATCCAGGCCGTGGTGGCCGGCTCGGTCCTCCACGCCGTTGGCTGGGCACACGGCCAGACGCTTGCCGGCACTGGTGGGGAGACGGGTGTGGCCATGACCTACTTCGGCGACGGCGCTTCCTCCCAGGGCGACGTCCACGAGGCCATGAACTTCGCCGCCGTCATGAAGGCACCCGTGGTGTTCTTCATCCAGAACAACGGTTGGGCCATTTCCGTCCCCACCGAACGCCAGGTGGCAGGAGGATCGGTTGCCGCCAGGGCTGCCGGATACGGCATGCCTGCCCTGCAGGTTGATGGCAACGATGTGGTGGCCGTCTTTGAAGCCACCCGCTCAGCCTTCGCCCACTGCCGTCACGGCAACGGGCCCGTAGTTATCGAAGCCATGACGTATCGGCGTGGGCCACATTCCACCGCGGATGACCCGGGCCGCTACCGCACCCTGGAGGAGGAACGCCTGGACGCCGGCGAAGACCCTCTTGAGCAGTTCAGGAAGCGACTCCTGTCCGACGGCGTGGCCGACGAGAACTTCTTTGCCCAGGCCCAGCGGCAGGCAGAGGAAGAGGTGGAAGCCATCCGTAAGGGGATCCAGGATTTGGGCCCCCGTCCAGGCGCCGAAATGTTCAGCATGGTCTTCCAGGAACCAACTCCTGCCCTTCAATCCCAGGCCACCGCGTGGCGCGAGGAGTCCGAACATGTCTAAGACCATGACCGCAGTTCCCGGCACCGAAACCGCGGCATCACAGATTGAACAGCTTTCCATGCAGCAGGCGCTAAACCGCGCCCTGGACGAAGTGCTGGCCGAAAACCCCAAGTCCGTCATCTTCGGCGAAGACTGCGGCCGCTTGGGCGGCGTCTTCCGCATCACGGACGGCCTCCAGGCCAAGCACGGGGAGGACCGCGCCTTCGACACCCCGCTGGCGGAGTCGGGCATCCTTGGCATGTCCGTGGGCCTGGCCATGGCCGGTTTCCACCCCATCCCCGAGGTTCAGTTCGATGGCTTCGCCTATCCGGCCATCAACCAGATCGTCTGCCAGATTGGCCGGATGAACTACCGCAGCCGTGGGACCCTGCCCATGCCCATCACCCTGCGTGTGCCCAGCTTTGGCGGCATCCGCGCCCCCGAACACCACGGCGAAAGCCTCGAAGCCTTGTTTGCGCACGTACCGGGACTCAAGGTGGTCTCCCCCTCGAACCCGCACGACGCCTACCACTTGCTCAAGTACGCGGCCGCCCGCCCGGACCCCGTGATCTTCATGGAACCCAAGTCGCGCTACTGGCAAAAGGGACCGATGGACGCCACCCCGGCCGACGACGGATCCCTCACCGGAGCCCGCGTGGCCAAGGAAGGCCGGCACCTGACGCTGGTGGCCTGGGGTGCCATGGTGTCCCGTTGCCTGCAGGTGGCCGAGCTCGCCGCCGAGGACGGCATCGACGTCGAAGTCCTTGACCTGCGCTGGCTCAAGCCCATCGACACCGAGGCCCTGGCGAGGTCCGTGGGAAAGACGCGGCGCGCCGTCGTCGTCCATGAAGCGCCCCTGACCTCAGGCCTTGGCGCCGAAATCGCCCAGCTGATTACGCAAAGCTGCTTCGCAACGCTGAAGGCGCCAGTGGAGCGCGTCACCGGCTTTGACGTCCCCTACCCCTCCGGTGACCTGGAGGACGAATACATCCCTAACATCGACCGCATCCTCTTTGGGATCCAACGCGTATTGGAGTACCGCCGTGGCTGAAATTTCCTTCCCGCTTCCGGATTTGGGCGAAGGCCTCATCGAGGCCACGGTGCTGGACTGGTTGGTGGAGCCCGGACAGCAGGTGGAACGCAACCAACCCATCGTTGAGCTGGAAACCAGCAAGTCGGCACTCGAATTGCCGAGCCCCCAGGCGGGTAAAGTGGTCCGTATTCACGGTGCGCCGGGTGAAACCATCAACGTTGGCGCACCGCTGATCGTGTTCGAGGTTCCGGATGACACCGCCGGAATCGTGGGCACCGTTCCGAAGGACGAAGCACCCAAGCGCCGGGTCCGCCTGAGCGCCGTACTCGATGAGGACTGACATGATGACCGGCAGGCACACCGTGGAACAGAGGCACACCGTGGAAGGCACGGACCCCGGACTGTTCGTCGAGGTTCATGAGCCAACCGCCGACGCCGGACTGCGGCCCGTCCTGCTGATCCACGGCTTCTCCTCCTCCAGCAAGTTGAACTGGGCCGACAGCGGGTGGATCACTACCCTCCAGGACGCCGGACGCCGGGTCATCACGGTGGATTTGCCCGGCCACGGCCGGAGCCACTCCCCTGAGGACCTGGACTCGTACACGCCCAGCAGGATCCGCGCGGACCTCCTGCAAATAGTGAGCGACGCCGGCGCCCGCCCCTTGCGCAACGGGGACCCTTCCACTGGCCTTGACGTGATCGGTTATTCGCTCGGCTCCCGGTTGGCATGGGAATTTGGTGCGACGCAGCCGGACCTTGTCCACAGGATCGTCCTGGGCGGACCAAGCGCGAAGGATCCGCTGGCGGCCTTCGACCTCGCGGCCGCCCAACGGCACCTCGCCGATGGCACGCCCATCGACGACGAATCCACGAACGGGCTGTTGAAGATGGCACAGATGCTGCCCAGCAACAATTTGTTCGCCATGTTGTCGCTCATTGAAGCCATCAAGGGCGAACCCTTCGACCCTGCAGAGGCGGCGCCCCGCATGCCGCTGCTGCTTGTCGCCGGCGAAAAGGACGAACGGGCGGCAACCATGCCGGATTTGGCCTCCATGGCTGCCACGGGCGGCGGGATGGTGGAGACCCTGGTCATTCCGGGGCGCACGCATACCAACGTGATCACCAGCCGGGCGTTCAAGGACGCCGCCATCGAATTCCTGGGGGTCTAACCCTCTCCGATGCTGGGCGGCCGGCCTCTTAGCGGGCCAGCCGCTCAGCATTGAGGCTCATGCGCTCCAGGACGCTCAGGGCCATGGCGTACTCATCGATGCCGATGCCCATTGAAAGGTCATGGCGTGCGTCTTCCACCAGCCGCTGGGCCTCATGGTACTTTTCCCGCCCACGATCACTGAGCGCCAGGCGGTCATCGATCATGGTGATCATGCCATGGCCAACCAGGGCAGCGAGTTCCCGCTCGCGCAGGCGGACATCGCCTCCCCACAGAGGCTGCAACGCTTCCTCGAGCTGGTCCGGAAGCATCGCACCATCAGCCAACGTGGCAAGTGTCTGCCACTGGCGGCGGGTGAGCTTGATCCGCGCCAACGTGCGATCCAGCTGAATCTCCAGCGCAGCGTCCAGCCTTTTGATCCAGTATCCGATGGGCTTGTTCACACACCCATGCTTTCAGTGGCGGCGGCGACGGGCAAGGTGTGGACGGTAGGCTTGGGAGTGCAACGGAAGACGTGGAAGTGGAGCAGATGGGCATGCGTTTCAAGGACCGGGCAGAAGCCGGTCGACGCCTGGCTGAAGGACTCCCCCAGCTCAGGGAGCGTCCGGACACCATCGTCCTCGGCCTTGCCCGGGGAGGTGTCCCTGTGGCCGCTGCGGCTGCCGCGGAACTGTACCTGCCCTTCGGCGCCGTATTGGTACGCAAATTGGGTATTCCCGGCAGGGACGAAACTGCCTTCGGTGCACTGGCGTGGTCCCGGGGCGATGTCCTCCGGATCGTTAACAAACCCCTGAGGGACCTCATTCTTACCCGCGGAATCACCCAGTCCGCGCTCGATGCCGTGGAAGCCCACGAGCGCACCGAGCTGCTTCGCCGGGCCAAGGAATACCCGGGCACCGACCACGATCTCCGCCGGAAAACCGTCGTCCTGGCAGATGACGGGCTTGCCACCGGAGCCACCATGCGCGCCGCCGTGGAGGCCGTGCGTGCAGGCGGAGCAAGCACCGTGGTGGCAGCAGTTCCGGTGGCCTCCCTGGAAGCGTCAACGTCATTGGCACGGGTGTGCGACGTTGTCATGGCGCTGCACACCCCGGGTAAATTTCACGCCGTGGGCGCTTTCTACCAAAGCTTCGAGCAGCTGACCGACGCCGACGTCGTGAGCATGCTGGAAGGCTCCCGGCCCGCCGGAGGCAAGTAGCCGGCGTCGGACCCCCTCACGCAGCTGCTTAAAAGCAGCGGGTGCGCTCCTACCGGACCGCACCCGCTGTTGTTAACCGCCTTTAGTGGTGGACGCTGTAACCCAAGGGCCTGCCGCGGGTCTCCTTGGCCAGGATCACGCCGACTGCGGAGATGATGCACAGGCCCATGATGTAGAGGCCCACCGACCCCGACCACTTGGTGGCATCGAGTAGAGCCTGGGCGATCAGCGGCGCGAATGCACCGCCCAGGATGGCACCGAGGGCATAGCCGATGGAAATGCCCGAGTAGCGGACCTGCGCCGGGAACATCTCGGCGTACATTGCGGACATCGGTCCGTAGGAAAGCCCCAAGCCGATGGTCAGCACGAACAATGCCGTTCCGTAGAGCAGGATGTCCTTGGAATCGATGAGCGCGAACATCGGAATCATCCAGGCAAAGACCAGGCCATAGCCGATCAGGAACGTCTTCACGCGCCCGATCTTGTCCGAGAGCCAACCGCCCACCATGGTGAAGATGAGCCAGCCGAAGGATGCGATGGTGGTGGCCAGCAGAACCTGCGGGGTGGGCATCTTCAGCGCCTTGGTGGCGTAGGAGATAAAGAAGGCAATCAGCAGGTAGCCTGCGGCGTTGTTGGCGATGAAGATCAATGCGGCCAGGACAACTTCCTTCTTGTTCCTGCGGAAGAGCTCACCCAGGGGTGCCTTGCTCTCAGCCTTGCGCTGGGCAAGTTCCTTGAAGACGGGGCTCTCGCCGACAGCGCGACGGATCAGGTAACCGACCACGATCAACACCACGGACAGCAGGAAGGGCACGCGCCAACCCCATGAGGCGAAATCCTCCTTTGACATGCCGGACTGCAGGAAGAACAGGAGCCCGGTTGCCAGGATCATGCCGATGGGCACGCCGATCTGCGGGTAGGCACCGAAGAGGCCACGCTTCTTGATGGGTGCGTGCTCCACGGCCATGAGGGCCGCTCCGCCCCATTCGCCACCGGCGGAGAACCCTTGGACAACACGCAGGAAGATCAGCAGCACCGGCGCCCAGAGCCCGATTGTCTCGTAAGTGGGGAGGACACCGATGAGCGCGGTGGCCGCTCCCATCATGACCAGCGTCATGACAAGCACCGCCTTGCGTCCCATCTTGTCCCCAAGGTGTCCTGCCACGAACGCACCGAGAGGCCTGAACAGGAAGCTGATGCCGATGGTCGCGAAGGACAGGAGCTGGGCAACCCCCGGGTTGGACTTTTCAAGGGGCGAGAGGAACAACGGCGCCAGCAGCGTGGCGGTGAGCTGGGCGAAGATGAAGAAGTCGTACCACTCGATGGTGGTGCCCACCAGGGTCCCGGCCAGAACCCGGCGCTCTTCGCGCTTGCTGCTTGGGCCCGACGGCGAGTCGACAGTGGAAGTTGCGGTCATTGGAACTCCATTGGGGTGAGTGACTGGGCGGTGCATGGGTGCATTAACCGACAGAACGGTCAGTTAGGAAACAATACTACAGCTTGTGATCCAAAGCACAGCCCCTCCGCCACGCCGCCAACATAGGATGGTTCGCATGAATCCACGCAGCGGCGTCAAGGGCCAGCAGGAAGCGGGGGCGCAAGTCCCGCCGTCGCAAACACTCTCCCGGGGCATCCGCGCCCTGGAGATCCTGGCTGCCGCCGACCGTCCGCTCAGCATCGGGGAACTCACCGAGGCCTTGGGCGTGCACCGCTCCGTCGCGTACCGGATACTCAGGACCCTGGAAGACCACTCCCTGCTGGTCCGTGACGACTCCGGGCGGGTCCAGCCCGGCCCCGGGCTCTCGGTCCTGGCCAGCGGCGTCTCCCGGAACCTGCAAACCGCTGCCCTTCCAGAACTTACGCAACTGGCAAACACCCTCCATATGACGGCTTTCATCGCGGTGTGGGACCACCAGGAATGCGTCACCCTGGTCACCGTTGAACCACGCCACACAGGCGCGGCCCTGGCCCAGCACCCGGGGAGCCGCCACCCGGTCAGCACAGGTGCCCCAGGCATCGCCATCCAATCAACCATGACCGAAGAGCGCTGGCAGCAGGTGGGCGCTGGGAACCCCTACCGGCCCGAAGCCCACGAAGCCCGCCGCATCGGCTACGCCACCAGCCACGACGAAGTCGTCGCGGGCCTGTCCTCCATCGCCGCGCCCATCAAGGTTCCGGGCGGACGTCCGGCAGCGATCGCCGTCGTCTATATCCGCCTGGACCAGGACGCCGACGCCGTGGGAGCGGCACTGGCGGCGAGCGCAGCACGGATAGAGAGCCAGCTGGCCTGAATCTTTCCTTCCAGGTCAAGCAACGTGCCCCACAGCACAAGACCGCCGGCTACGGGAACTGAATACTCGAAGGAAGGGACCGGACACCCCGTCCGGTCCTTCTGAGAGCACCAGAAGGAACCCATGAGCCTGAATCTCCTTGACACCGCCAACTGGCTTCCGCTTGACGGGCTGGCGCCCGGATTCGATGCCAACAAAGCCCCTGCCGTGCAAGACCTTGCCGGACAGCAGTTCGCCGTACGCAGCGAAGGGGGCCCCATGACGTTCAGCTTCGATGACGAAGAAGTCCAGTGGGCTGCCGCCGGCCACGCAGGAACGGCACCGTACGAGGCCTTTGCCGTTGCCGAAGACCTGTACTACGCCCAATGGCACAGCCCGGTGGAGCCGGACCAGGCCGTTTCCCTGATTCTGGACCTTGCCAATGGAAGGGCGCTCTACATTGGCGCAACGCTCGGCAGGGCCACGCCTTCCAGCGTGGCCGTCCAGCATGACTTCCGCGCCGGAACACTGGACGGGTTCAACGCTACAGGCACGGAAATAGCAGAAAGCACCGGGCTCATCGGCCGCCGGGTCGAATGGGTCTACAGTGAATCGCACGCCTACGAGCACATCTACCTCAGCCCCACCTGGTACACCTGGCAGTGCCTTGCAGGCCCGGAACGCGGGCTGGCAGATACAGACTCGAACACCGTGTTCCAGGTCCGGCCGGGAATCTTCGTTTTCACGTGGCGGGAGAAAGTCATTCCGTGCGGCTCGGTCACCATCGCCGACCACCGCGATCCCCACGCCATCCGGTCCCACGGCAGCCTCTTTGGCTGGGACGAGGCCGGCACCACCCCCGTACACTTCACATTCGGGGCGCACGGCCGGCTGATCAGCATCACCCAGCACGCCCCGGGATTTGACCCGGCCAGCTGATCCAGCACTGGCACGCCTGATCCAGCGCTGGCACAAGGAAAGCCCCGGCGGATGCCGGGGCTTTCCTTGTTTTCCCTGGGTAACGGGTATCAGTCCTCCGCGCCGTGGCCGATCCGGGCGTACAGCGCCGGTTGGGTCCGCCGGAGACGCAAACCCCAGATGATGCCAACCATTCCGGGAAGCAGAACCAGAAGGGGGAGGACGAACGTTGCGGCTGTGGACTCGGTCTGCCCCAGCAACACGTTGAAGTTGGTCACGATCAGAACCAACACCACAGCCAACAGCACAAGGCCCAACGAAGGAGCGATGACCCTCACCCACAGGCTTGCGCCGTGGTTGTTCCGGCGGAAGAAGCCGATCACGGCCGCGGACACTACTGCCATCAACAGCACCAGCCCCATGGCCCCGCTGTTGGTCAGCCAGGTGAACATGGTCAGCACCGGGTACAGTTCGCCAAGTTCGGATCCGGAACCGGCGAGGGCAAAGCCGATGGTCACGACGGCGGCGATCACCGTCTGCGCCAACGATCCTGCGTACGGTGCACCGCTGTCGGTGCGCACCTTGGCCAGGGCAGCGGGCAGCACGCTTTCACGGCCGAGGGAGAAGAAGTAGCGCGCCACGGCATTGTGGAAACTGACGAGTGCGGCAAAGAGGCTGGTAACGAAGAGGATCTGGGCGATGTCACTAAGCAGTACGCCACCGTTGGTGCCCAGGAAGGCGAAAATCATGTCCGGGCCGCTGGTGACGGCTGTCTCGATGACCGCCGATGGGCCCGCTCCTACCGTCATGGCCCAAGCCGACACCGCGTAGAACACGGCGATGATTGCCACGGCGGCGAAGGTGGCCCGGGCGACGGTGCGCTGCGGGTCCTTGGATTCCTCCCCGTAGATGGCAGCTGATTCAAAACCCATGAAGGCGGCGATGCCAAAGGACAAAACTGCGCCGATGCCCGGGACGAACAGGCTCTCTGGACTGAACGCCACGGCGCTGACTCCTTCGGGGGCAACGGCGAGGCTGATGACGTCGTAGACGATGACCACAAGGAACTCAAGGGCAACCAGGACCCCTAGCACCTTTGCGGACAGGTCCACCGTGTTCACCCCCAGCCATCCCACAATCGCGATGCACACCAGCACGGGAATCCACCACGGAACGCTGATGCCAAGTCGGGCGGAAAGGAGGGAGGAGACGGTGAATCCGAACAGGCCGTAGATGCCCACCTGCATCAGGTTGTAGGCCATCAGGGCCACCAAGGAAGCACCGACGCCTGCGGGCCTGGAAATGCCCTGCGCAATGTAGGCGTAGAAGGCTCCGGCGTTGGTGACATAGCGGCTCATGGCCGCGTAGCCAACGGCAAACAACGCCAGGATTGCGCCCAACACCAGGAATGAGAGCGGCACCCCCGTTACTCCTGTGACGGCGAATGTGGTGGTTACGCCACCTGCCAGAACTGTCAGCGGCGCCGAGGCCGCGATAATCATGAAGGTCACTGCCGGTACGCCCAGCCGCCGCTTGGTGCTGACGGTCCGTGCAGTCCTGCCCTTTACGGGGTTGTCCACGCTCATAGTGTGCTCCTGCCTCGGTGCCACGGGAGATTGCGCGGCACGTAGTGTTTCAGCAATCTTCCACCGCGGGATCATCGCGTGACTTGTCTCACACGGCAGGGTATTTGTCAGTGCACGCATGCCCCTTCCGACGCATGGGACCGGTGTAGAATCGTGGGCAAGCTCACGAAGGGAGTCCGATGACCGTCGCAGCTCACACGGACCCCGCAACAGTCCAAACAGTCGTGGCGGACTCGTTCCAGGAGTGGAGCCGGGCCATCTCGGCGTCCTTTGTTCCCCTTGCGGCCACAGGGCCCAAGCACGCATCCTTCCATGGCGTGATGCGGGCCCGTGTGCTGGGCCAGATCTCAGTGGTGGAAATAACGGCGGGTCCCCATACAGTCCACCGCACGCCTGAACTGATCGCCGGATCCACCGGACGCTTCTTCAAGCTCAGCATCCAACTCGCGGGATCGGGTCGGCTGGTCCAGGACGAACGGGAAGCCGTGCTTCGCCCGGGCGATCTCTCCATCTACGACACCTCCCGTCCCTACCAGCTCACTTTCGACGACGACTTCCGCACCTTGGTGCTGATGTTCCCCCACGTTCTGCTCGATTTGCCGGCAGAGGCGATGGGCCACGTGACCGCTCTTCGGATACCGGGCGACGAGGGCCTGGGCGAACTCATCAGCCCCTTCCTGGTGAGGCTGGCGGACAACCTTGAAGCCCTCTCGGGCACCAACGGCCTGCGGCTGGTTCATAATGCCCTTGACCTGGTGACGACGCTGTTCAACGGCGAACTCGACCAACTCATCGAAACAGGGCGTGACCCCCACCTACTTCTCTTGGGTCGCATCCACGACTACATCGAGGCCAATCTCGGCGATCCCGGTCTCTCCCCCGGCACCATCGCGGCGGCGCACTACATTTCCACCCGGCACCTGCACGACCTCTTCCAGGAAATCGGCACCACGGTGGCTTCCTCCATCAGGCAAAGGCGCTTGGAACGCTGCCGGCGCGACCTCATGGACCCCGTACTTGCAGACCGACCGGTCACGGCGATCGCGGCCCGGTGGGGATTTACGGATGCAGCCCACTTCAGCCGGATCTTCCGCGCCGCGTTCGGGAACTCCCCCACCGGGTACCGCAACAACCACTAACGGCTACGACTGAGGCCGGCGCTTCATCACAAGGGCCGTGACCAGGCCCAGCAGCAAGAGAGAGCCCGCGGCCGCCATGGAAACGGTAAAGGCCGCAGCGGACCCTTGGGTTTGCGCGAGTTGACCTGCCAAATAGGCGCCCAACGCCGTGCCGGCGACGATTCCACTGGCGAGGGCGGTCATGACCGTTGCCATCCGCCCGGCCGGAGCCACCACACCACCGATGCTGAAGACCGTGACCATCACCGGCCCCACCGGGATACCAAGGAGCAGCAGGACTGCCACCATCGGCCAGATGCCGGCAGGGAGGATCAACAACACAGACAATGCGGTCATCGCGAGTGCGGCGGCCACCCACCGCGACGCCAGGCTGAAGCGTTGTGGCCAGAATGCGACGGACAGGGCCGCAACGGCTGAGCTGAGGCCCATCACCGCGTACAGCAGTCCCGCGAGTTCGGCCGTTGCATACTGCGCGGAGTAGGCACTAAGCGCATTTTGGGTGGCCCCGAAGAAGGTGCCCATGCACACCATTGCAACCACGGGCACGGCCACTACGGCGCCGGCCCAACGCTCGCGGCGCCGCAGCGCTGTTGTTTGTTCTCCGGAGCCTTCGACGCCGGACACTGGCCGGCGTGGTGCCGGCACCACGGCTTGCTGGCTGGGGTGGACGGCAAAGGCAGGAACAAGGGTGATGGTCAATGCGGCTGCCAATGCCAGCGGCAGCCAAGGCGCCACCACGCTGGCAAGCAGCCCCACCAGGGCCGGCCCCAGGACGAAGGTGATTTCATCCGCAGTGCCTTCATATGACAGGGCAGTATCAAGGTCCGCCCGGTTGGCGGCAACACTCCTGCCGCCCCCGGCTGTTGCCGGTGAAAGATTTCTGGTGGTCAACGCCATCCAACGGACACGGGCCATAGGGCCCACTTGGGGACAGCTGGCGCCAGCCAGGAAGGCGGCAATGAGAACTCCGACGGCGTCGGCAACTGAACCGTAGCCTGGGGTGAGGTAGGCCGCGGCAAGAAGTCCGGCAACGGCGAGCGTGTTGACCACTGCTGCGACAAGAAGTACAACCCGCTGCCCTGCGCGGTCCGCCAGTGAACCCAGGACCGGCGCCCCAAGGGCGGAGCCAATACCAACAGCTCCAGCGGCCATGCCACCAATGGCGTATGAATGGCTGACTGCCGTGACCAGGGTCAGAGTGCCCACGGTCAACATGGCAAGTGGCAGCCGGGCGAACAGCCCCAAGGGCAGGAAGCCAGGTCCGGCCAATTCCGGAAGCCGCGCGAAACGGCCTGGCAAACGTGAGCGGCGAGGGGTCGCCAGGGAATCGGGCTTGGAGGCCAAAGTAGATTTTTCCATTAATCCGGGTTCGCTAAAGTGTGCGCATCGTCCCTCCTCCCGATGCGCGTGACCCGGTGTAACGGAATAAGTCTATCGGATCACCGTCAGGCGGGAACAGCTTCAGCGAACAGCACGGTGGAACCCTGGCGCCCCTTTACCACCTGAAGCTGGCTGGTGATGCGCTGCTTCATCTCCGCCACGTGACTGACCAGGCCTACTACCCTGCCGCCGTCGCGCAGTCCCTCCAAGGCGTCCATCACTTGCTCCAGCGCCTGCTCATCGAGGCTTCCGAAGCCTTCGTCCACGAACAACGTTTCGATGTCAACGCCGCCGGCCTCCTGCTGCACGACGTCCGCCAAGCCAAGTGCCAAGGCCAACGAGGCCATGAAGGACTCCCCGCCGGACAACGTGGAGGTGTCGCGCCGCTGGCCGGTCCATTCGTCCACGACTTCCAGACCGAGGCCCGACTTCGCGCCACGGGCGGCCCTGGCATCCGTGTGCTGCAAGGTATAGCGGCCATCGCTCATGGACACGAGACGTTCGGAGGCAGCGAGGGCTACTTGCTCAAGGCGAGCGGCCAGGACGTAGGTATTCAGGCTCATCCGGTATCCGTTATCGCCTGATCCCCGCGCCGTATAGGCCAGCTCTGCCAGAATACGGGCACGATTCCGCGGTTCCTTCCCGGCCTCCGCGAGGGCTTCGTACGCTGCACGTATTTTCCGCACAGCTTCCGCCGACTTGCCGGCCATGCCTGCTGCAAGTGCCGCCGCGCGGGCATCCCCGGCAGCGGTGGTTGCCTGCCGGCCTGACTCCGCGAGCTCCGCCTCAGGAAGCGGAAGTTCGCCAATACTGACTTCCTTGGCTGCCAAGGCCAGCTCCTCATTGGCGAACAGTTCATCCAGCCGGGCGGCTTCGGCGTCGAAATCTGCCACGTCTTTCTCAAGGCCCACAACGTCCCCAGGGGAAAGAAGATCGCGGCGGGCTTCGGCGGCTGTGGAAAAACCGGCCTCGCCGAGGGCATTTTCCAAGGAGGCCAACGCATCGTTTTTGGCTTCTTCCGCATGCGCCAGCCCGGCCTTGGCGTCGGCTGCGGCTTGAAGAAGGTCGCAGTCCGCTGACACAGCCGCCAAACGATCGCGCAGGCTGGGAAAACCGTCCCGCAAGGCCGATAACCCGGCTTCAAGCGCTGTGTGTTGTTCCTGCAGCAGCAGGACGCTGGACGCAGCCTGGCCTTCGGCCCTCAGGAGTTCTGCGTGTTCCTCCTGCGTTGAGAGCAGTCGCTTGGCGACCTGCCCATGGCGGCTCCGGAGCTCGTCCAACAGTGCGGCGGCCTCCTTGGCGGCAGTGGCGGCGGCTTGGGCGCCGGCCAAGCGATCATCGGCTTCCGCGGCATCCATCGAGCCGCCCTGGGCTTCCAGGCCCGCGACAATCCGGGCCGCAGAGGAAAGCTGTTCAGCAAAGCCGGCCAGCGTCTCCTCACTGGCTTCAAAGCGGGCTTTTGCTTCCTCTTCCTCCTGTGCCAGGGTAAGGGCAGTGCGCACTGCGGACGCTGGATCCGGGTGCTCCTTGCTTCCACAAACCGCACAGGGCTCTCCGCTTTCCAACGAGGCTGCCAGTTCACCGGCAGCATTGGCCAGCCGCAGTTCCCGGACGTCGAGCCACTCCTGCCTGGAATCCTGGGCGGCCGACCGCGCTTCGAGATGCCTCGCGGTCAGATCTTCCAGCTCAGCAGCGGCCGACGAGTAGCGCGATACGATGCGCACCAGCTCTGCGGCTGCCGAAGCAGCGCGTTCCGCCTCAGCCACCTGGCCCGCCACGGAAGCCAGGGGTTCCATCCGGGCTTCCAGGTGCGCGGCGTCCTCGCGCAGTTGCTTGAGGGCGGCTGCCGCCGCTTCAGCTGCCGTCCGCTGACGAGCGGCTTCCTCCTGCTGCGAAGCCAGCCGTGAAGCGACTTCCTCAAGGTGCTGCTCATCGGGAAGCCTCGCCTCTAGAACGGCCACCGATGCCTTGACTCTTTCCAAGGCCGCCATCGGATCTGCCGTTTGAAGGCTGGCTTCGGTCAACCGCTCCCGAAGCCGGGCCACCTGGGCATCGGCCGCCTTGTACTTGCGCTCTGTCGCATCGACGGCGTCGAGCTGGCCCTTCAGAGCAGCAGCGCGACGGTGCTTTTCTAGCAATTCCCTGTTCTCCAGAGCACGCGGGGCAGCAAGTTCAAGCAAGACGCGTCTCTGTGTGGCTGCAGCCAAGCGTCCATGCCGCAGCATTTTCTCCTGGTCCTCCCTCAGCTTTGCGCTGAGTCGGGTGGACAGCAACTCTGCCTCCCCGGCGAGTTCCTGACGACGGCTCCATTCCGCGTCAACCTGGGCTTCCAGGCCAGCCAGCCACAGCCCGGGCTCGATCGGGGAGGGCGAAGCAACGTCATGGTCCGCCACCGTTGCCCCGTCACCGGCATCAGGCAGACCGAGCTGGTCCCGCTCGGAAGCCGCCTTGTCCAAGAGCATGGTCAGTTCCGCGGCGTTTTCCTCCACAGCCTTGGCCGCGTCTGCGGCCTGAAGGGCGAGTTTCCGCTCCACAGCTTCAAAGCGTTCGGTGCCAAAGAGCTTCTGGAGGAGATCCAGGCGGTCACTCGCCTTGGACCTCAGGAATGCCGCGAAGTCGCCCTGGGGCAGCATCACTACCCGTGTGAACTGGTCGCGGTCCATGCCAAGGACATCCGAAAGCTCGGCTCCGACTTCATCGTTCCTGGAGGATTTTTCTTCCCAACTGCCAGCCACCCGTTCCCGAAGGAGCGTCTTGGCCTGCTGGGTGGTGAAGCCTTTCCGGCCGCGGGCACTCGGGCGTTCCCACGCCGGTGAACGGGTGACCTCGAAGCGCCTCCCCCGCGCTGAAAATTCGCAAACGACACGGGGTTCGGCACCAGGAAGGGCATGATCGCTGCGAAGCCGCTTACCTTCCTGCCTGGCGCCGGGCACGGATCCGTACAGGGCGAAGCAGATGGCATCCAGAATGCTCGTTTTGCCGGCTCCGGTTGCACCATTAAGCAGGAACAGGCCCTGCGCGCTCAGTTGGTCGAAGTCGATGTGCTGCGGTGTGGCGAATGGCCCAAATGCTTCGATTTCCAGGCGATGGATTCTCACAGTTCCGCCTCCTCCAAACGCACGGCTTCAAGGGCCTCGCGCATCGCAGCTACCTCTGCCTCGGCCGGCTCTCGACCCCGGACATGTTCCAGGAAGCCGCAGCATACGTCGAGGTCGCTTTCAGCTTCGGCAAGGCGATTGCTGTAACTTGTCCGCGTTTTTGCCTCGAAGCCTTCCGGGTCAAAGGCAAGGACCAGCGTTTCCGGGAACCGTGAGCGGAGTTTCTCCATGGCCTGGGGCGGCCGCTCGGCATCGGTGAGGGTGACCTGGCAATAAGCACTTTCTGCCCAGGCGTAGTCATCCGAGGCCAGCAAATCCTCCAGCTTTCCCCTCAAGACGGCCAGGGCCTTGGGTGCCTCCCAGTGGACTTCCTGAACATTGGTGGCTCCGTCCAGGCCAATGTCCACCAACCACGCGCCTTTCCGGTGCTTGGCTTCGGAGAACGAATAGGCCAACGGCGAACCGGAATACCGGACGTTGGCAGCCAGCTCCTGCCTTCCATGAAGATGGCCCAGCGCTGTGTAGGTGAAGTCCTCGAACAGGTCCAGGGGTACTGCGCCCAAACCTCCGATGCTGATATCCCGTTCGCTTTCGGACGTAATACCTCCGCTGGCAAACGTGTGCGCCAGGACAACAGGATGGACATCACCGGATTCACGGCGCCGCTCGAGGTCGCGCCGGATACGCTCCACGGCTTCCTGAGTGACATCGAAGTGGCTGGCGTTGTCCACGCCCAGCCGCTCTGCCACCAACCTGGGCTCGAGGTAGGGAATCCCATAAATGGCGACCTCGGCCTGTGAACCCGGACCGGCAGGCAAGAGTACCGGGACATCCAGCTCCTCCACCCGGGTCCTGACATGGACTCCTCCGCGTTCCAGAAGCCTGGACGCAAATCCCAGCCTGATGGCGGAATCGTGGTTACCGCTGGTCAAGACTACGGTTGCACCTGCACGGGTGATACGGACAAGAGCGTCATCGAGCAGCTTCACGACGTCCAGCCCCGGCAGGGCACGGTCATAAACATCCCCGGCTATGAGCACCGCGTCCACTGATTCGGCCTCGACGAAAGCCACCAGTTGATCCACGAAGCCGCGTTGGGCATCAAGCATGCCCACGCCGTGGAATGACCGGCCCAAATGCCAGTCCGAGGTATGGAGTAACCGCATATTTCCAAGCTAACCGGGGGCACCGACAAAAAAGCGGAGGCAAGCCGTCCGCCGTCGGGCCCTTAGGGTTGGCTAGCCCTTCCTGCCGTCGAAGAAGTCGCGGGCATCGTCGTTCGCCGGCGTCGCCGGAAGCGGTTGCGGGGCTGTTCCGGTTTCGGCGTCCTTAGCTTCCTCCGGGACCCCGGATCCAGCGTCAAAGTCATCGTTGATGGCATCAGTTCCGCTCTGGGGCTCTGCAGCAGGTGCCTGGGACAACCCTTGGAAACCCCGGAAAGCCAGTCCTGCCAAGGACGCACCCATCAGGGGAGCCACCCAGAAAAGCCACAGTCCTTCAAGGGCCCATGAGGGGCTGAAGAAAGCTTGGGCGGTTGCGCGCGCCGGGTTGAACGGGAGGTTGCCGAGAACCTGGCCGAACTGCAGCAATACGGCGACAGTGAGTCCGACTGCGAACGGCGCCATGGATGGGACCGCGCGGCGTCCGGCAGTGGCGCCCAGGAAGACCGCAACAAGGAGGGCGGAGCCAACAACTTCAACCAGCAGCACCCCAGCCATCTGGGTCTGCGCCACAGCGTGCTCCCCGAAGCCGGCTGCTGCGGACCCGAAGGCCGCACGCGCATCAGTGAGTACGGGCACCATTGTCACCACGATGTAGACCAGGGCCGCACCGACCACACTGCCGATGACCTGCGCTGCGATGTACGCCACCGCGGCCACGGGCCGGATGCGTCCGGCAATGAGGTTGCCCAGAGTGACCACCGGGTTGAAATGTCCACCGGAGGCGTGGCCGAACGCCAGCATGGCCACAGTAACGGTCAGCCCAGTGGCGAGGGCCGCAGGCAAGGGTGCCCCGGAAGGGTTCGAGAAAATCGATACACCCGCAGCCACGAGCACCACGAACAACGATCCCAGGGCTTCAGCCGACAACCGGGTCAGGAGTCCCGGCTGGGAATCGGGAGCGGCCTGCACAGAAGAGGTCATGTGGAACGGGTCCTTACGGTCGGAATGGAAGCTGGTGTGGCAGTGCCCGGGGTCACTTGGCGAGCGCCTTCAAACTCGCCGGGCACCTTGGGCATTTTGCCAGCCAAGTCTGGACGGTTGCTGGATGGGGCGGGGAACGACGCCTTGGCCTGGTGCGGACCGGAAGTGTTCAAAGCTACCCCTGAGCTTATCCGCCCAGGGCGATGGCCGCGATTGCAGCTGCACCAAGCCCCAGGACGGCCAGCGTGCTGGCCAAAACCAGCCGCGCGGAGGCCGCCTCGAAACCGGCTTGAAGTTGCCGCGAGCGCACCCACACCACTGCGGCGAGGACAATCGTTGCCGCCGCAGCCACCAGGGCGCAGATCCCTTGATAGTCGAGCCCGGGCAGGCCGGCGACGATGATGGCGCGCGTTGGCTCGGACGTGAGCCAGCTCCGCCAAATGAACAGGTCCACAACTACCAAGGAGATAAGGGTTCTTCGCCAGGCGAGGGTGGTCCGTTCAGGTTGCAGTCCGGAATCCCGGGCCAAGTCCGGACCGTCGGCGTTCACCGTTGCACCGGAATCAGTGCAGGCAACAGGGTCAACGGGCCACCAGGATCAGTACGGCAAAAGCGAAAGCTGCCAAGGCAACCACGATGGTCATGAACAGCATCACGCGCGAGAAAGGCAGTGCTTGGTCTTGCCGCATCGCAGCTTCCATCTGGCCCCATCTGCGGTAGGACAGGGCCGCGAGCCCGGCCCCAACAAGGGCGAGCAACACGCACAAAACCAAGCGGACCGGCGTCGGCGCAATATTCGGTGCCAACTGGTCGACGGCGACGGCGCCGGCAAGCAAAGCCAGCGATGTGCGGATCCAGGCAAGGAAGGTGCGTTCGTTGGCCATCGAGAACCGGTAGTCAGGAGTCTTGCCCGTTCGTCGCCAAGCAGGTTCACGCACGTTATCTCTCCAACTTTCTCAGCGCACGGCAGCGTCCCCACCATATCAGCGGCGCTTCACAGGCACGGTAAGTTACTGGCATGAGTGTTGAAGCAATCTCCCCCGCCGCGCCGTCCTTCAATTCCCGCGTTCACGGCTGCCTTTTGGGTGGGGCCTTGGGCGATTCTCTGGGATACGCCGTGGAGTTCGACTCCATGGCGGCCATTCGGGCACGCTACGGTTCCGCTGGCCTGCTCTCCTTCGCGCAGCTCGACGGCGGCAGCCACTTTTCGGACGACACCCAGATGACGCTTTACACAGTGGACGGCCTGGTGGAGGCACTCGAATGGGCCAACGACGGGGTGGCGGCCGATGAGATCGCTTGCCTGTGGCTCGCCTATCTGCGGTGGCTTGCAACGCAGGACGTCGAGGTTTCCTCGTCGGCACCCGCGCCGCAGCCCCGATGGATCGACGCCCAGGACGTGCTCCGGCATCGCCGCGCACCGGGCAACGCCTGCCTGAGTGGGCTCGCCTCCGGTGAGATGGGAACGGTGGCCAGGCCGGTCAACCCGGACTCCAAGGGATGCGGCACAGTAATGCGTTCGGCACCCTTCGGCCTGATACCCCACATTTCGCCGGATGCCGTCTACAAACTCAGCTCAGATGCGGCTTCCTTGACGCACGGACATCCCTCGGCGAGACTCAGCGCCGCCGCCTTCAGCTTGCTGATCCACAACATCGTTGCCGGAAGCACCATCCGAAACGCAGCCACGGAAGCACTCGCCTATCTGGAGAATGTCCCCACGAAGGCAGCGGAGCTCGCCGAACGACTGGAAGCGGCATTGCAGTTGTCCGCCCAGCCCACGGCATTGAGTCCCGAAGAGCTGACCGCGGCGCTCGGTGAGGGGTGGGTCGCTGAGGAGGCACTCGCCGTCGGACTCTACGCCGTTTTGTCCACCAGCGGCGAGGACCCCGCCCACCACTTCCGGAATGCGGTAGCCGTCGCCATCAACCACAGCGGCGACAGCGACTCCACAGGCTCCATCGCAGGAAACATCCTGGGTGCCTTTTATGGCGAACAGTGCCTGCCCGCGGACTGGCTGGACGCCTTGGAAGCGCCCGAGGTCATTCGCGGCATGGCAGACCGGTTGCTTGCCGTCACCACCGGCTGACGGACCCTAGGAAGCGCGAACCGCGATGTCGCTGCATGCCTCGCACACATCGGCGGGAACAAGGCCCCGGCGCTGCAGGAATCCAAAAATGGCGCAACCGAGGCAAAAACCGACAAATGATTCCAGCGAAGCTGCCACGATCAACAACGCGAGCAATACCCATGCCGCCGGCTGGAAGCCGGTGAAGAACAGCACGACGGCGGCACTGGTCAAAGCTGCCCCGATGCCTTGGGCGAAGCGCTTCGGAGGACCGGGAACGAGCTTTGCCGGGCCAAGCCGTGGGGCCAGGACCTTGACGGACAGCAGGGCCAGCGGGGAAATCCGGGGACAAACAGCACTCGCAGCCAAAAACCGGCTGCCAAGGCGACCAATCCCCAGCCCCATGCAGTCAGGAGGGTCACAACGGCAAGCAACACCACCAGGCCGGCGGTGATCCGGGCTGCGTACTCGTTGACCGGGTTCGGGAAGGCGAAAACAGTGCGCCACTGAACACCACGGTCTGCCTGCCCCTTGGCTGGTGGTGCCGCGACGGTGGCCGGAACGGGTTGCTTGGACATGTACCAAGGCTAGGAGCGCTGTTCCACCGGCGGGAAGCATTATTGCGCACTGTGACCGTTCGGCCTCAGGCCCCGCCAACCATCTGCAGGAATTCGCCTTCGGACACAACCTCTATCTGCTGGCCCTTTGCGTGGAGTTCCAAGACCCGTTTTGCCTTGCCTGTCAGGCGCCCGGCGCGAAGGTCACCTGCGACGAATCCGTCCCCGACTATCAGCACGGTGGTCCTGGCGGTCACCCGGCTTTCGGGCCGGGCACCCATGTCCGCAGCCCGCGACTTCGCCTCCGGACGGGTGATGGCGAGGTCCCCGGTGAACACCACGGTCTGCCCGAAGAGGGGATGCCCGGGTTCTGCTGCCGGGTTCGGCAAGGGATTGGGGCCTTCTTCCGGCCAAGCCGACCAACCGCCGGGCGCCCCGGCAGCCCGAGCCGGGGCCGATTCGAGCATGGCGCCGGTTCGGGCAGCCAGGGCCGACATCGTTGCCTTCGACAATCCGTAAGCGGGATCGAAAGCGGGCTGCTTGGGAAGGTCCAGGCCCAGGGAAAGATACAGTTCAGCGATGCTGTTGGCGTTGTTCCGCCGGGCAATGTCCACCAGGATTCCGGCGCAGGCGCGGGCGTCCTCTGCGGCATCGTGATGGTTCACCAGCGGTACTCCGGCTTCCTCGGCCGCGTACGGCAAGGAGTTCGAGACCAGCGAATAGCAGCGGCGGGAAAGCATGACGGTACAAACGTAGTCATAGGCAGGTCCGGCAAGGCCTGAGACTTCCAGCCCGGACCTGATGACTCCGAGGTCGAAGGCTGCGTTGTGCGCTGCGAGGATATCGTCACCGATGAAGGCACCAATTTCCGGAAAAAGCTCTCCGAACCTTGGCTGTCCCGCTACGTCTTCGGCGCGGATGCCGTGAATACGGGTGTTGTGGAATTCGAAGTGATCATGGTTCTCCGGTGGGCGCATCAGCCACGAGGCTTCCTCCACTACGACTCCCCCGCGGACCTTGCTCAGGCCCACCGAACACGGGGACCCCCTGAAGCCGTTGGCTGTTTCAAAGTCGATCGCCGTAAAGTCCAATGCCACTGGACAAGGTTACAGCCGGAAAAGGCCGTCCGTTGCCAGCTCGACTGGCATAGCAGGCCGTCCACCCACTGAAAATACAACGACGGCCGTCAAGTAGGCTTGTTGGGTGATCTTTTCTGCGATGAGCGACCTTGCCGTATCCACTTTCGGGGGTGCAGGACCGGTTCAGCCGTCTATGGCTTCGTTCCTGCCTGACTGGCTCAACCCCCAGATCTTCCTGGCCGACCCCGCCTTGGCGCCCTGGGTCGTGCTCCTGGTGTGCGGCATCGTCTTTGCCGAAACGGGCCTGCTGGTGGGCTTCTTCCTTCCGGGCGATTCCATGCTTTTCACCGCTGGCCTCCTGGTGGCAACCGACACCATCAAGTTCAACATCTGGGCCCTTGCAGGCCTGATCATCGTCTCGGCCATCATCGGCAACCAGACGGGTTACCTCATCGGTTCAAAGGCCGGCCCGGCGATCTTCAACCGCCCTGACTCCAGGCTCTTCAAGAAGGAAAATGTCGAGAGCGCGCACGCGTTCTTCGAAAAGCACGGCGGCAAGGCATTGATCCTCGCCCGGTTCGTTCCCATCATCCGTACCTTCGTCCCGGTCATCGTGGGCGTCGCCCAAATGGACAAGCGGAAGTTCTTCATCTTCAACGTCATCGGCGCAGTCCTGTGGGGCGGTGGCGTCACCTTCCTCGGTTATGTCCTCGGTGACCGCATCCCGTGGGTCAGCAAGAACCTGGACATCATCTTCATCGTCATCGTCCTGATCTCCGTCATCCCGGTCATCATCGAGGTCACCCGCGGGTTCCTGGCGAAGCGCAAAGCCGCAGCCACAGGCACCGATCCCGTGGAAGAGTTCATCGACGAGCACGACAACGGAAAGCCCAGCGGGCACTAGGCTCCGGCAACACGTCAAAAGCTCCACAGCAGAAAGGCACCCCGCATCGCGGGGTGCCTTTTGCATTGCAGCTGTGCCCGGATGCCTGGGACTACTCCGGCTGCCGTCCGGCGACGGAAAGGGCCGAGACTATGGCGGGAAGCAATGCCCGGAACGCTTGGCCGCGATGGCTGATGGCGTTCTTCTCCTCCGAACTCAGTTCCGCGCAGCTCCGGTCCATTCCGTTGGGTTGCAGCACGGGGTCGTACCCAAAACCACCTTCACCGCGGGGCTCGCGAAGAAGCGTCCCCTCGAGCTGGCCGTACTCCACGGTTTCGTGCGCAACACCATCAGCTCCGGGCACCGCCAAGGCCGCGGCGCAGACAAAAGCTGCACCACGGTGGGAATCCGGGACGTCGGAGAGTTGCGCCAGGAGCAGGTTCAGGTTGGCGTCGTCGTCGCCATGCCGGCCCGACCAGCGGGCTGAGAAGATGCCCGGGGCGCCGCCCAGTACATCCACGGCCAGGCCGGAATCGTCGGCAATCGCCACCAAGCCGGTTGCTTCTGCTACGGCGCGGGCCTTCAACAGCGAGTTCTCGGCAAACGTGACCCCTGTTTCGGCAACATCCGGCCCACCCACTGCACTGGCGTCCACAACCTGGGTATCGACGTCGAGACCTGGCACCTGGCCCCGCAGCAGTTCCCGAAGCTCCTTCAGCTTGCCCTTGTTGTGTGTGGCCAGGACGAGGCGCGGTTCGGTGCCGGCCGCCTCGGCGCTCACGGAGCTTCCGCCAGCGTTTCGCGCTGGATGGCCGCGAGCTGGGTTGTGCCCAACAGCGCGAGGTCCAGCAGGGCGTTGAGCTCATCGCGGTCGAAAGGAGCGCCTTCGGCCGTGCCTTGGACCTCCACGAACTTGCCCGATCCCGTCACCACCACGTTCATGTCCGTCTCCGCGCGGACGTCTTCGACGTACGGCAGGTCGAGCATGGGAACGCCGTCAATGATGCCTACGGACACGGCAGCAATGGTATCCACCAGGGGCTCGGCGTTGCGGGCGATGAGTTTGTTCTCCCGGGCAAAGCGGATGGCCTCGGCAAGCGCCACATAGGCGCCGGTGATCGCGGCTGTACGCGTGCCGCCGTCGGCCTGAAGGACATCGCAATCGAGCACGATGGTGTTCTCGCCGAGGGCCTTGGTGTCAATGATGGACCGCAGGGAACGGCCAATGAGGCGCGAAATCTCGTGGGTACGGCCCCCGATCTTGCCCTTGACGGACTCACGGTCCGAGCGGGTGTTCGTGGCGCGGGGAAGCATGGCGTATTCGGCCGTCACCCAGCCCCGCCCTTCACCCTTGAGCCACCGGGGCACGCCCTCAGTCAGGGAAGCGGTGCACAGAACCCGGGTGTTGCCGAACTCGATCAGCGCCGAGCCCTCAGCTTGCTTGGACCAGCCACGGGTGATGCTGATGGGTCGCAGTTGATCGGGCGTCCGGCCATCGGCACGGATGACGGGTGTTGCTGTAGCTTCAGAAGTCATGCTCCAAGCTTAGCGACGATGGCCGTGCTCCCCACGCCGGCCCCTGCTAGATGGTGTAGTGGACCCCGGCAACAGCGACGGCGACGTCGCCGGCAAATACTGGCTTGGCCTCGGACAACACCTTGGTTTGGGAGGTCCACACTGGGATGTGCGTGAGCAGCAGGCGCTTGGCTCCGGCGTTTGTCGCGGCTTCGCCGGCGCGCTTGCCCGTGAGGTGCACGTCCTTGATGTCGTCGTCCCGGCCCTCTTCGAACGCCGCCTCGCACAGGAAGAGATCGGATCCCCGGGCGGCGTCTTCCAGGCCTTGGCAGGAATCGGTGTCCCCTGAGTACGTCAGCGTTTTGGTGACGGCGACGCCGTCCTTGCCCGTCTCGGTGGCTGTGACTCGCAAGGCGTAGGCCTCTTCGACGGGGTGGTTGACTGCGAAGGGCGTCACTGTGAAGGGTCCGACCGTAACCGGTTTGAGTTCAGTCCAGTTGGTGAAGTCGAATTCCTCGTGCATGCCAGGGTCCAGGTCCAGCCCGTAAGCGGTAGCCATCCTGTCTGCGGTGGCCGCAGGGCCCCATACAGGAAGCCGGTCCCGTCCCCAGCCGCCCGGCTTCCAACGCACAGCGACGTGGAGCCCACAGAGATCCATGCAGTGGTCCGGGTGCAGGTGCGTGAGGAAGATCGCGTCAATGTCCTCCAGGTCGGTGTACCGCTGGATGGCGCCCAGGGCGCCGCTCCCGAGGTCCATGACGATCTTCCACTCGCGTTCGCCGTCGTGTGCGGTCACGAGGTAGCACGACGCCGGCGAGCCCGGCCCCGGGAAGGAACCGGTACATCCAACGATGGTCAGCTTCACAAGCCACGCCCCACGGCCGCATCCGCGGTGTCGTCAGGGCTCACGAAATAGGAGCGGCGGGCCAGGCCGGCACCGGACTTTGCCGCTTCCAGCATTTCGGGCGTGATCCGCGCCAGGCTGCCGGTTGGATACTGTGCCGCCACGTGGTCCACATGCTTCACGGAAAGCACTTCCGGTCCCAGGAAGCGGCGGGCCAGCGTCTCGAACTGTGCAGCGTCTCCCGTAGCAATGAATTCGTGGCTTGGGGCACTCGATTCGGTGCGCTGGATGCCGTGGGTTGCCAGGGCGCGGTAGACGTCCTTCGCAGTTTCTTCCGCACTGGAAACAAGCGTGACGTCCTCACCCATGACAAAGGAGATCACACCGGTCAGCAGTGGGTAGTGCGTGCATCCCAGGACCACGGTGTCCACCCCTGCGTGCTTGAGCGGTGCCAAGTACTCGTTGGCGGCCGCGAGGAGCTCAGGGCCAGTGGTCACGCCTGCCTCCACGAAGCTCACGAAAGCCGGACAGGCCACCGAGGTGATGGTGAGGTCCGGAGCGGCGGCAAAGGTGTCCTCGTAAGCCCGCGAACCCACCGTGGCCGAGGTTCCGATAACCCCGATCCTGCCGGAACGGGTTGCCGCAACCGCCCGACGCACAGCCGGCTGGATGACCTCGATGACGGGGATGCCGTATCTGGCGGTGTATCGTTCCCGTGCGTCCCGAAGCACGGCCGCCGACGCCGAGTTGCAGGCAATGGTCAGGAGCTTCACTCCGGAGTCCACCAGTTCGTCCATGACGCCCAGGGCATTGGCGCGGACCTCTGCAATGGGGAGGGGGCCGTATGGACCGTTGGCGGTATCGCCGACGTACAGGATGGATTCGTTGGGCAGCTGGTCGATGATCGACCGCGCCACCGTCAAGCCGCCCACGCCGGAGTCGAAAATGCCGATCGGGCGCGATCCCACGATTCCGCCAGTGCCGTTAGGAGCTCCGCCTGTGCCGATGGGAGCGCTACTGCCCGGAGCGCCGCTTGGTGAACCCGATGCTGAAGTCATGATTATTCGAGAATAAGGCTTCCCGTGGGGTGCGGCCATCAGGTGTGGCCTCCGCCTCGTGTCTTATGTGTCACAAGGCAGGAGCGGCACCGGGCCCCGGTGGTCAGGATTTCGCCTGCCTGGCGGACATCATGGCCTGCACCAGGGACTCCTGGAGCCACGTGGTGAAGTTGTAGACCAACGCCAAATAGCTCTCCACGTCCTCTGCTTGGCTCCAGTCCTGCATGCTGTGGATGTGTTCGGCATCGGCCTCATCGCGGATGTCCAGGCGTTCGGCGAGTACCAGCCGGACGTCGTTGAGCGCGGTGGACCAGCGGGCCGCCTCTTCCGGGGTCAGGACCAGGTCTTCCTTGTCCAGGCCCATGGCCGTGGCCCGCAGCGCCCCGATCTTGCTCTCCCGGACAGAGCGTTCGGTGAGCTGCCTGAACTCCAGCGAGCCGCCGTCGTCGTCCTTCAATACGTTCGGCAGGAGCCGCAGGAGGGCCCTGTCGCTTGGCTGCTTGACGTCCATGTCCAGGCCGATGAGAGCAGCCAGCGGGTCTTCATTCTCCCGTACTTCGGGGTCCAGCATGGAGATGACGTCGTCCAGCAAGCCCCGGAGGAGATCACGCTCGGCCGGCTCAAGGTGCCCCGTGATGCCCTTAAGCCCATATTTGAATGCCTTAGCCACGCTGGCGGCCGCCCTTTCCAGGTGTTTCGTTTCCGTTTGCGGCCTTTTCCACAGTGGCCCACAGTCCAAAACCGTGCATGGCCACTGCGTGCTGCTCCACTTGTTCCTTGCTTCCGAACGCAACGATGGAGCGGCCCTTCTTGTGGACCTCCATCATCAACTTGTGTGCTTTCGACTCTGAATAGCCAAAGTAGCTCTGGAAAACGTAGCTCACATAGCTCATCAGATTGACGGGATCGTTCCAGATCACAAGGTTCCAAGGGACATCAGGGGCCGTCAGGACATCGGTGGACGTTTGCTCTGCAGCTTCCGTCCGCTCATCGATGTCCGTGCCAAACGCAACGCTAGGGCTCATCTGTCCATTCTATGGCGGCTCGCACTAGAGTGAATTCGTGAGTAGAGCCGCGTCGTGGGACCACCCCGCAACTTCCTTGTATACAGACCACTACGAACTGACGATGCTTCAGGCCGCCCTGCACTCGGGTGCCGCCCATCGCCGCTCAGTGTTTGAAGCCTTTGCCCGCCGGTTGCCTGACGGCCGCCGCTACGGTGTGGTGGGCGGCACGGGACGCCTGCTGGAGGGCATCGCGGACTTCAGGTTCGGCGACGCCGAGCTCGCATTCCTGGAGCAGAACAAGGTAGTGAACAGGGAAACACTGGACTACCTTGCCGACTACAAGTTCAGCGGCGACATCTGGGGTTATGCAGAAGGCGATGCCTACTTCCCCAACTCCCCGATCCTCATCGTGGAATCCACGTTCGCCGAGGCCTGCATCCTCGAGACGTTCGTCCTCTCGGTCCTCAACCATGACAGCGCCATAGCCTCGGCTGCGTCACGCATGACTTCGGCGGCCGGAAGCCGCCCGTGCATCGAGATGGGCTCCCGGCGCACCCAGGAGGAATCGGCGACGGCGGCAGCCCGCGCCGCTGTTATTGCCGGCTTCGCCAGCACCTCCAACCTTGAGGCCGGCCGCCGCTACGGCATCAAGACGGTCGGCACCGCAGCACACTCCTTCACGCTTCTCCACGACACCGAACGGGAAGCCTTCGAAGCCCAGATCGCCGCTTTCGGTCCGGGAACTTCCCTCCTGGTGGATACCTACGACGTCGAAACGGCGGTGCGGACCGCCGTCGAACTCGCTGGCGACAAGCTCGGGGCCGTACGCCTGGACTCCGGTGACCTCGTTGCCCAGGCCCAGTGGGTCCGCCAGTTGCTGGACGATCTCGGCAACGTCAACACGCGCATCGTGGTGACCTCGGACCTGGACGAGTTCGCCATCGCAGCCCTCCAGTCCGCCCCCGTAGACTCCTATGGCGTGGGAACTTCGCTGGTCACAGGCTCCGGCGCTCCGACCGCGAGCATGGTCTACAAGCTGGTCAGCCGCACCAATGATTCCGGAGAGTTCATCTCGGTAGCGAAGGCTGCCAAGAACAAGGCGAGCGTCGGCGGACGCAAGTATGCCCTCCGCAAACTCAACGAACGGGGCCGTGCCACCCATGAAGTGGTGGGCATCGGGCACCGCCCCGAAGACGACGGAAACGACCGCGCCCTGCTTCATCAATTCGTCAAGAACGGCGAGGTCCTCCCGGGCTGGACAGGTCCCGAAGGCGTTGTCCGCGCCAAGGAGCGGCACGCGGCCACCATGGCGGAGCTGCCTCCCGTGGTGAACCGCCTGCAGCGCGGCGAGCCGGCCATTCCCACAATTTACGAGGAGAACTGATGTCCAGGGCCTTGATCATCGTTGATGTCCAGAACGACTTCTGTGAGGGCGGCACGCTGGCGGTCGAAGGGGGCGCAGACGTAGCCGGGGCCATCACCGAGTACGTGGACGCCAACCAGCAGCACTTCGATCACATCGTTGCCACGCAGGACTGGCACATTGAACCCGGCGACCACTTTTCCGACGACCCCGACATGGTCGAGTCCTGGCCGCCGCACTGCCGGGCACGGACCAGGGGCGCCGAACTGCACGAGGACCTGGACCCCGAGTACATCCAGGCGTACTTCCGCAAGGGACAGTACACCGCCGCCTACTCGGGCTTCGAAGGTATCCTGGCGCCGGAAGACGATGTCCCCTCGGGCGACCTGAAAGCTGGCGCTCCCGTAGCCGAAGTCCTCGACGAGGACGCGATCGGCCTCGATGACTGGCTGCAGAGCCACGACGTCGAAGAAGTCGTGATCGTTGGCCTGGCCACCGACTATTGCGTCAAGGCCACCGCCCTGGATGCCGTGCAGGCCGGATACAACACCACGGTGATTGCCGACCTCACCGCTGGAATCGCTGAAGACCTCAGCGGGACCTTCGACGAAATGGAAGCTGCCGGCGTCGAGGTCGACCGCGGTTGAGAACAGAGCAGGGCTGATATCGAACCTGGGCTGATGCCGGACATGGGCTGATATCGGGGAAAAAGGAAGGGCGCCGCAAGTCGCGGCGCCCTTTCCCATTCCTGCAGGCTATTTCCTGCCGATGAACCAGTCCTGAAGCTTCCTCAGCCGTGCTTGGAGTTGTTCCTCGTTGGCCTGTGCCACGGCGGGACCGCCGCAGACCTCCCGCAACTTGGTATGGACCACGCCGTGCGGGGTCCCGGTCCGGGCAGCCCACGCGGCAACGTTCTTGGCCAGCTCGTTCCGCAGGTCCATGAGCATGCGGTGGTCCGGAATCGCCGGCGATGCTGCTGCGGCCAGGGGTGACTGGCGCTTCTTGCGCGACTGCTGCTCGTGCTGGCGTTGCCGAAGCAACGTTCCCACCTGCTCGGCGTCAAGGAGCCCGGGAATACCCAGGAAGTCCAGTTCCTCATCGGAACCGATGTCCGCCCCGGTACCGAACTCGCCGCCGTCGAAGAGCACGCGGTCGAAAGAGGCCTGGGAGTCCAACGCCTCAAACTTGCCCTTGGTGAGCTCGTCGGAAGCCTTGTCCTCGCGGTTGGCCTCGGCCATCAGGTTCTCTTCGGGGCTGAAAAGTCCGTCGTCGTCCTTTTCGGGGCGGTCCAGCGCGTGGTCCCGCTCGGCCTCCATGGTGTTGGCAAGGATCATCAGCGGCGGTACCGACGGCAGGAAGACCGACGCCGTTTCGCCCCTTTTGCGCGCACGCACAAAACGCCCAACAGCTTGGGCAAAGAACAGCGGAGTCGAGGTTGAGGTGGCATAGACACCCACCGAAAGACGGGGTACGTCAACACCTTCGGACACCATGCGGACCGCGACCATCCAGCGCTTGTCCCCGGCGGAGAACTCCTCGATCTTGCTCGATGCCTTCGAGTCGTCCGAGAGGATCACTGTTGGCGATTGGCCCGTGATCTTCTTCAACTGGCCGGCATAGGCCCGGGCGTCGTCGTGGTCCGTAGCTATGACCAGGCCGCCGGCGTCGGGTACCGTCCTCCGCACTTCACTGAGTCGCTTGTCCGCGGCTGCCAGAACGGCCGGAATCCACTCACCCGTGGGATTGAGCGCTGTCCGCCATGCCTGTGAAGTGATGTCCTTGGTGACTGCGGCTTCGCCAAGGGAAGCCGCCATCTCGTCTCCGGCACTGGTTCGCCAGCGCATCTGTCCCGAGTAGGCCATGAACAGCACGGGACGGACCACGTGGTCGCGCAGCGCGTTGCCATAGCCGTAGGTGTAGTCGGCCTTGGACCGGCGGATTCCGTCCCTGTCCTCGGCGTATTCAACGAAAGGAATGGGCGAGGTGTCGGATCGGAACGGCGTACCTGTCAGGGACAGGCGTCGCGCGGCGGGGTCGAAAGCTTCCCGCAGGCCGTCACCCCAGGAAAGCGCCTCACCGCCGTGGTGGATCTCATCAAGGATCACCAGCGTACGGGCAGCTTCCGTCTTGGCGCGGTGCAACATTGGCTTGCTGGCTACTTGCGCATACGTCACGGCGACACCCACAAAACCCCTGCCGTGCTGGCCGTCGGAGTTCTTGAAGTTTGGGTCGATGGCGATGCCCACCTTGGCGGCAGCATCGGCCCATTGCCTCTTGAGGTGGTCCGTCGGCGCCACGATGGTGATCCGGTTGACCACGCCGCTGTCCAGCAGGGTGGTGGCAATCCGCAGGGCGAAGGTGGTCTTACCTGCACCGGGCGTAGCCACGGCGAGGAAGTCCTTCGGGTTGCGGGTCATATAGAGGTCAAGCGCCTCCTGCTGCCAGGCGCGCAGCTTGGGAGCCGTGCCCCAGGCAGCGCGTTCCGGATACGCAGGAGGCAGTGAGGGACCGCCGAAAAGTGTTTCTGTCATGCTGACTCCCCCGGCCTGATGGCAGTTATGGTTGCCTCGTGCTGCGCGGGCACGCCGAAGCGGACCGCGCAGCGGTGACGTTCAGAAGGGGCCTGTGTTTTCTTCCCACCCACTACTTGGAGTTGCCCGGGCCGCCGTTGCTTCCACCGTCGTTACCGGGGCGGAGGCCGTCGTAGATCTCCTTGCATTCCGGGCAGACCGGGAACTTCTGCGGATCGCGTCCCGGAGTCCAGACCTTGCCGCACAAGGCGATCACGGGCTCACCCGTCAGGGCCGACTCCATGATCTTTTCCTTGCGGACATAGTGGGAAAAACGCTCACGGTCGCCGGGTTCCACTTCCTGGCGTGTTTCTTCACGCTCAATGGTGGAAGTGGACGTTCCGGCTCCGGAAAGCTCGCGCATGGGGTCGTTTTCGAATGGATCCGGAGGAAGCGTAGTCATGCCAAACATCTTACCGTCTACAGGCCCTGCCACTCCGGCTTGTTGTCGTAGGTGTGCCGATAGTAGTCAGCCAGTTTCAGGGATGAAGCCGCAGCCTCATCCACCAGGATGGTCGCGTGCGGATGCATCTGGAGGATGGACGCCGCGCAGATGGCAGCCACCGGACCTTCCACGAAGTCCCGGACTGCCTGCGCCTTTTGGGCACCCGTAGCCACCAGGACCACATGCTTGGCGTCCATGATGGTGCCAAGGCCCTGGGTCACCACATGGTGGGGAACGTCGTCGATGCTGTCGAAGAAGCGGGCGTTGTCTTTGCGCGTCTGCTCAATCAGCGTCTTGATCCGGGTCCTGGAGGCAAGGGAAGAGCCGGGCTCATTGAAGCCGATATGGCCGTCCGTGCCAACGCCCAGGATCTGCAGATCCACGCCGCCCACGGCTTTGATGGCGTCCTCGTAGGCCTGGCATGCCGCCTCAAGGTCGTCCGCCGCACCGTCCGGGCCGTGGACATTCTCCGGCTTGATGTTGACCCGGTTGGTGAATTCCCGCCTGATGACCTCCCGGTAGGACTCCGGATGCCCGGCTTCCAAGCCCACGTACTCGTCCAGGGCAAAGCCGTGGGCCTGGCTGAAGTCCAGGCCCCCGGCTTCGTAGCGGCTGGCCAGCTCGTCGTAGATCGGCAGAGGAGAAGATCCCGTGGCGAGGCCCAGCACGGCATTCGGCTTGCGCCGCACCAACGCCTCAATGGCATCGGCGGCCAGCGCACCGATCTGCTTGGTGCCAGGGAGAATGACAACTTCCATCGTCACGGCCTTTCTTTCTGAGGATCATCGACTTTACAAAGAGGTTATCCCATGTCCCATCTGTGGGCCATGGCTACCGCGGTTATTACGGAACTAGCGGTTCACGCTGAGCTGGGCGAACATCTCCGGGCCCCGCGCGTCCAGCCACTTTCCCCCGAGACGAACACCCGCGACGAACAGAGCCACGCCGAGCAAAGGACCCACCGCCAGATTGATCCAGCCTGCTTCCGGGCCCCCGCTGACAGCCTGGACGGCCACCAAGGCGAGCTCCGGAACCAGGAGCAATGCCAGAGCAGCCATGCCGACTCCCTGGACTGCGAGCGTCTGGGCAACATTTCCAGGCGGCTTCTTGAAAGGACTGTCGCCGGGCAAAGGTACGGCAATGTTATACCGGGCCGAGATCACCGACGAGAGTCCCAAACCGGTGAAGAGTGTTCCCAGCGAGAGCCCCAGGAGGTTAGGCAGCCACTGCCAGTCCCCAGTGATGAACAAAGGCGCCACAGTGAAAACCAGAACCACGGGCAGCGAAATCGCCATGCACGCCAGGGCACGCCCCAAGCGGTCATCCAGACCCCGGACGCCGGCGGCGAGGTGGAGCGCGAAAGCGGTGTTGTCATAGGAAACATCTGCGCAGATGGACCACGCCATGACGAACGCGGTCAGTGGACCGAGGATCATGAACAGTCCGTAGCTGCCGCTCTGTGAACTGCTGAAGAAGAACAGGACAGGGAAAAGCGGGACAATCACCAAGGCTGCCGCATAGCGCGGATCCTTCATCCAATAGATCAAGGCACGCGCCATTACCGCCCCGGCCGGCGTGCCGGGAAGCCGGTCGAAAAGCCCGAGCTTACCGCCCTTCCGGGCAGAGCCTCCCGAGTACGTCGGCGTCACCAGGGCGCGCCGCAGCAGCAGGTGCCAGCACAGCAGAAGCGCGCCAATGCTCGCCACCGCAATCAGGAATTTGAGTCCAGCGGCCGCCACTTCCCCGGCTTCAAGATCTCCCCCGAGCGACCACGCGGCACCCAGGGGTGTCCACGACAAAGTGCGCGCCAGGCCGGGAAGGTAATCGGCACTGTTGCGGACTCCTTCCACGATCCCCATCATGATGGGTCCCAGCAAGACCAAGGGAATGAACACGATGATGCTGCTGACGTCTTTAAACCGCCGCGAGGCTGCAAGGCCGGCAGTCGCCGTCGTCACCACTTTGGATACGACGATGCAGGTCAACGCGCCAAGGACGGCACCGAGCAAGGCGCCGATAACGGACGGGACACTCCGCCACCAGGTCCCTACCGTTCCCAAGGCCGCTATCAAGGTAGCCAAGCCGGGGATGCCAATGAATCCGGCAAGCGCCAGGCCCGCCAGGAGTTGCTTCGGCGGAATCGCGAACGTAGTGAACCTTGCAGGATCCAGGGTCATGTCCGCCGCGGACGCTACCAACGGGATAATCGCCCAGCCCAGGACAGTGGCCACTCCACCCAATACCACCACGGTGTGGGCGACCTCCGGGTCGGCCCACCGCAGCGCTATGAGGCCTCCAACCAGGAGGACCAGCATTCCCAAGGCGTAGAGCACGCCCAACGCCATACCTACCAACTGCCATGGGCTGCGCTTGAACCCGTTAAGAAGCAGTTGCCATTTGAGGCCTAGAAGGTGCGCAACCATTCCAGCCCCTCCGTCCGGTGTCCGCCGCCCACCAACTGGACAAAGCGGTCTTCCAGCGTTGAACCATTGCGTACTTCGTCCACCGAACCGGCGGCCAGGACACGGCCACCGGCCACCACCGCAACGTGGCTGCACATACGCTGCACCAGGTCCATCACGTGGCTGGACACGATGACCGTGCCTCCGGAGGCCACATAGCTTTCCAGGATTCCCCGGATGTTGGCTGCTGAAACCGGATCGACCGATTCGAAGGGCTCATCAAGTACCAGGAGCCGCGGAGCGTGGATCAGTGCCGACGCCAGGGCGATTTTCTTGGTCATACCCGCCGAGTAATCAACCACCAGGGAGCCGGCATCGGCTTCCAGGTCGAGGGCTGCCAACAACTCAGACACCCTCGTGCCCACAACGTCCCGGTCCATGCCGCGCAAAAGGCCGGAGTAGGTGACCAGTTGTTCGCCGGTCAGGCGGTCGAACAGGCGCACGCCGTCGGGCAGGACTCCCATGAGCTTCTTGGCCGCCAGTGGTTCGGCCCAGACATCGACGCCGTGCACCAGCGCGGTTCCGAAGTCGGGCCGCAACAAGCCCGTTGCCATGGACAGCGTTGTCGTCTTGCCCGCGCCATTGGGACCTACCATCCCGTAAAACGAGCCTGCGGGTACTTCCAGGCTGACACCGTCGACTGCGATTTTTTCGCCGAAGCGCTTGGCCAGGCCCCTGATGGACAAGGCCGATATCGGTGCTCCGGCCGGGGCTTGTGGTGACTGTACCGTCTGTTGCGTGGGATCGGCTGCGGCGTCCGAAGACTGCGGTCCGGACGCTTGTCGCGGCATGGATAAGGGCATGGGTTCATGGCGTGGTTCCGTCATGGGACCAGCCTAACCTCGCTGCAGCGGGCGTGCGGGGGTTCTAGAAACCGTGGCGGGGCACAGCCCGCTGGTACTGCGGAACCCAGGGCAAACTGTAGCCAAGCTCGTAGGCGGCACGCAGCCACCAATGCGGATCACGGAGGGCTGCCCTGGCCAGGAACACAGCATCAGCCCGGCCGTTGGCAACAATATCCTCAACCTGGGTGGGGCTGGTCAGCAGTCCTACCGCGGCGGTGGGAACACCCGCGTCGCGCTTTATCTGCTCAGCGAACCCCGCCTGGTACCCGGGCACCGCGTTGATCTTTTGATGGGCTACCGCTCCGCCGCTGGAGACATCCACCAAATCGACGCCCCGTGCTGCGGCTGCGGCGGCCAGGCGGACGGAGTCCTCCACTTGGACACCGCCATCGGCCCAGTCCGAAGCGGAGATCCTCAGGAGAAGTGGCATGGAGTCGGGGATGACGTCCCGGACGGCCTCAACCACCGTGAGCATCAGCCGGTTCCGGCCTTCCTCGCTCCCACCCCACCGGTCCGTGCGGGTATTGATGAGCGGGCTCTGGAACTGGTGCAGGAGGTAGCCATGCGCCCCATGGATTTCCACGGTATCGAAGCCCACGGCCACGGCCCGTGCCGCAGCGTTGGCGAAGTCGGCCACCACGCCCTGGATGTCCTCTTCGCTCATGGCGGCCGGCGCTGCGTAGCCGTCATAGGCCTGGTTCGTCGGAGCGACGGTGGGCCAACCGCCGTCGGACTCCGGCACCGATCCTGAGCGGTCGGCGAACGGCCAGTACGTGGAGGCTTTCCGTCCCGCGTGGGCCAGCTGGGCGCCGATTTTGCAGTCCACCGCACCGTGCTGATGCACAAAGCGGACAATGCGTTCCCAGCCCGCAGCCTGCTCATCACTGTAAAGGCCGGCGTCCAATGGACTGATCCGGCCCGCCGGATTGACGGCCGCTGCCTCACTCATGATCAGCGCCGCGCCTCCCGCGGCAAAGGAGCCCAGGTGCATCAGGTGCCAGTCGTTCGGGACACCCTCACCCGTTTCCGGATGGCAGCTGTACTGGCACATGGGCGACACCCAGCCGCGGTGCGGGATGGTGAGCGAACGCAGTTGCAGCGGGGAAAACAGCGCTGATGCCACTAGAAGAGAACCCTTGCCAAACCCTGACGGGCCTTGGCCACCCGTTCGTCCCGGATGCCTACGACCTCGAAAAGCTCCAGGAGCCGCACACGGGCGGTCTCGCGCTCAGGGCCGAAGTTGCGGCCGATGAAGGTAATAACGCGGTTGAACGCGTCTTCAATATGGCCACCTGAAATATCGAGGTCTGCCACGCCCAGTTGGGCTTCGACATCATCCGGTTCCTTGGCAGCCCGCTCGCGGAGGGCATCTGCCTCGGGTGCCGTAAGTTTCTCGAGCCGGGCCATCAACTCGACCTGGGCAAGGCCGGCTTTAGCGTCCGCGTCTGCCGGCTGTTCAAGGAGGGCCTGCTTGTAGGCGGCCTTCGCGGCATCGTAGTCCCCGGCCTCAATGGCATCGATGGCGGCCTGGTGCAAAGGCGGCAGCGGGGCTGGTTCGCCGCCTTCAGCCTCTCCGGCATCGCCAATGCTTCCAGTGACGCCATTTGCGGCAGCCACCTTGAGCAGTTCCTCAATGAGGCTTCGAATCTGCGCGTCATCGGCGGGGCCTTGGAACAGCGGTACTGGCTGGCCCTTGATTACCGCGACGGCGGTGGGAACTGCCTCAACCTGGAAGGCCTGTGCCAGTTGCGGGAAAGCATCAACGTCAGCGGCGGCAAGCACCAGGCGGCCGCCGTAGCTTTCAACGACCCGCTGGGCCGTCTCAAGGACGCCGGGTGATTCGGCGGCGTACCGGGACCAGAGAAGGAACAGTACGGGGATCTGGGCTGACAACTGCACCAGATCCTGGAAGTTTGTTTCTGTCGCGTCCACGCGAAGGGGGGCCTTGCCGGCGTCACCCCCTTGGGGTGCGTCCACGTCCGCGGACACGGGAGCCGGAGGCCCCTGCGGCGGGGTGGGGCGGCGCAGCGACGAGAGGTCGACGGCGCCGCGCAGGTTGAGCTGGCTGGCAGCGGCTGGAGTGGGTCGGTATCCGGGCGAACTCATACCGTCCACTCTAGCCGCTGCCTACCTGCTGGTTGGGCTACTTGAAGCTTGCTCCGACCAGGCCGCGGGTGGCGGCCACCAGCTTCATGGGATCAGACGATCCCGCTGGCGGGATGTACACGGCCACCGACTCAGCGAAGTTCAGGACCATGCCGGTTGTTGTTTCCTTCCCGCCGGCAAAGACAGCTGAGTCGTCCTCAAGCAGGAGCTTGTCTCCTGCTGCTTTGGGCGTCCCTTCGAAGGAGAAGTCCAGGCGACCCACTACCAAAGCGCCACCATCGGCCGTCTTCAGCACCACGGTCTGGTTGGTGACCGGAGTGTGCGTGAACTTGAAGTTGGCGCTGGTTCCGTTCTTTACGGTGTCGGCCTGGTAGGCAAGGGCACCGGCGATGTACGGAGACGACTGGCCATCGGCCAGCTTGCTCCGGTTCGGCGAGTCCGGATTGGTCAGCATCTCGCTCAGGATTTCCAACGCCTGGTTTCCGCTGTAAGCCAGTCCGGTGCTATCGCTGGCAGGTACAGGTTCGGTCCCCTTGCGCGGGACCGGGAAGGACGGGAAGTTGGTGCCCGGCTGCAGAGGCGCGGTGCCCCACAGCTTGTAGTTCTCGCGGGGCGAGAGCTGAACCAGCGTGAGGACCTGCGGAACCACGTTTCCTTCACCCTGGGTCAGGGCATAAACGGTCCTTGGCCAGTCCTTCTTGGTGCTGATGACACTGCTCTGGAGCTTGGTGGCGCGGACCGGCATACGGGGTTCGTACGCCGAGACAGTCGACCGGATCTTGTAGTTCTGCGTCCGGATCTGAAGTTCCATTTTGTCGACGCGCGGCGCCAGCTTGGCTGCGTCCTTCGCGGCGTCGGCGGCGTCAACAGTGCTGGCCACCTGCTCCAGGATGCGCTGCAGCTGCGATTCGAGCATGACCGGCGTTCCGGCGTCGCCCTCGGCAGGGGCAGATGACGAAGCGGTAGAGGAGCCACTTGGCGACGACGTGGCTTGGGCAGCCACGGCGGACCCGCCCACCATTACGGCAGCAAGCGCGGCAGCAACGGCAGTGACGCGCAGCGCGGGACCCTCGGCTCCCCCGGTACGACGACGACCCTCATCGCCGGCGGGCGACTGGACAGGCAGCGCGGTGGTTGCCCCGCCGTCGTGCGGTCCGTCCCCTTCGCCGTCCTTGCGACGGCTGCTCAGCGCCTTGGCGATGAACGGCAGCGCCGCACCGACCAGGATGATGATGATGCCCAAAACGATCAGCGGCACAGCCCACGGCGTGGTTGCCTTGTTCGGGAAAGTCATGGAGATGGCCGACGGCGCGGGCTTGGTTCCGTCCGCAGCCACCAGGAGCGACCACTCGCCATCAGCGGGAGGGTTCCAGGTGTACTCAAAGTCTCCACTCGCGTCTTCAGTGCTGACCCAAAGATCCGAACCCTTCGGGGAAGGCGCAGTAGCTTCACCGTCGGCAGAGGCAGCTTCGAGTGACTTCTGGTCTTCCGATACGCCAGTCAGCGTGGTGTGGGCCGTCTTACCCACCCAGGCGTTGACATCGTCAGGGCGGCCAGTGGAAATGGTGTAGTCGCCTTCACCTTGGATCTTGATCTTCACCGGCCCGTCGTGGAGGGCAATCAATTTTTGGTCGATTACGGTCAGCGGGGCGGCTTTCGTATCGCTGGGAACCGAAGCCGTTACGGTCTCAGCGGGGGCCCAGAATGTCAGCTGGCCAATGCCGGCCAGCATCGTCAGCAGGCCCAGCAGCACCAGCAAGGCTGCAGTCTTCAAACGCACAGGATCACCTATCATCAGCGGTCGTTGAACTTCAAGGGTAACCGTTTTGTTATCAAGGAGTCAGATCGGGGTGATCCCGGTGACACCCGGAAAAGCCTGCCGTGGCGCCGCTGTGGCCCGATTCCGCGCTCCTGATAGTGTGGCGATGATCATGATATCCGGGCAGTTATGGCCTGAATTGACCCTGCACGACCAATGAAAAGGCTGTACAACCGCGTGAAAGACCACATGGAGTCCCGTCCCGTCGATGAGCCCGGGTCAGCTGCGGTGGATGCTTCGCCTGACGGCCCGGCTGCTGCCGTTCCCGTCCGCACCGGACGACTCGCCGCCATCAGCCGCCGGCTCAGGCAACCCATCCCAGGTGCCCGCAACCGCGTCCGCTTCGAAATGCCCCCGGAAAACGACGGCGACGGCGACCCCGACGGTTTCCGGCCCGAAGACGATCATGGCTTCGGAGCACCCGGCCCCCGGATGTCTTCGCAGCACCCGCTTTATGTCGGCTTCATGGGAACGGCCGGCGTCGGAGTTGCGCTGGCGGTGTTCTACATCGCGAGCAACACCACCCAGCTCATTTTGTGGATCGTGGCCGCCCTCTTCATTGCCCTGGGACTTGATCCCGTGGTCCGTTGGCTCGAGTCCCACAAGGTCCCGCGTCCCGCCGGCATCCTGATCTCAGTCTCAGCCCTGGTACTTGCCGTGGCCGGTTTCTTCGCCACCCTGATCCCCACCATCGTCGAACAGGTGTCCGAAATCGTACGGCAAGCCCCGGATTGGATCCGTGGATTCCTCGACTCGGATTTCTTCCGCAACGTGGACAGCCAGTTCGGCGTGCGCGACCGGATCACCACGGAACTGGACAAGTTCGTGAAGGATCCCGAAGCGATGGGTGGCATCTTCGGCGGTGTTGTCGGATTCGGATCCACCGTGGCCAACGGCCTTTTCGGGTCACTGATCGTCCTGGTCCTCAGCCTGTACTTCCTGGCAGCACTGCCCTCCATGAAGAAATGGGCCTACAGGCTGGCACCCCGTTCACGCCGCCCAAGGGTGGAAGCACTTTCCGAGGCCATCACCGATTCCGTGGGCAACTACGTGATCGGCCAGGCCTGCGTCGCCCTCCTGAACGCAATTTTCGCCTTCATCGTCATGACCATCCTTGGCATTCCGTTCAGCGTCCTGCTCGCCTTCGTTGTGGCCTTGCTCGCCTTCATCCCCTTGGTGGGCGGAATGATCGCGGCCGTGGTGGTTATCCTCGTCGCCCTCACCGCAGGCTGGCAGACAGCTGTGATCTACGCTATTGCCTATTTCGCCTACCTGCAGTTCGAGGCCTACTTCATCTCCCCGCGCATCATGCAGCGGGCAGTGGCAGTGCCCGGTGCGGTGGCCGTCATCTCGGTCATCGCCGGTGGCAGCCTGCTGGGCGTCCTGGGTGCGCTGATCGCCATCCCCACCGCGGCGGCCATCATGCTGCTGATCAAGGAAGTCTTCATCGTCCGGCAAGACAGGCACTGACCCACCCGACCAACCCCTCCCCCTCTAGGGAGTTTTTGTACAGATAATGCCCCTAAACGCGTCGTTTAGGGGCATTATCTGTACAAAAACTCCAACGGGTTCGGTCAGGCGCTGGCTACCGGGCCTGCCCATACACGCGGCAGGCCTTCCGCCCCGGCACCCGCCGGAGTAACGTCGTCGACGATTTCATCCAGGACGCGCGCCGCGTACTTCTCACCCACCCAGAGGTGCTTGGCGCCGTCGACGCCGACAACCCGCGCCTGTGGGACCTGGCTGAACCGCTGGGCGGCTTCGGCCGGCTGCAGGTAGTCGTCATGTTCGGGCACCAGGACGGTGAGCGTCTTCCCGGACTCCGCCCATTCCTTAAGGTGGACGTCCGTGGCACGGTGCAACGGTGGGGAGAGCAGCACGGCTCCTTCGATTTCACTGGCCACCGGCTCAACCGCGCCGTACATCAGTGCCAGTTCCGTCCCGAAGGACCAGCCCACCAGCCAGCGGTTCGGCAGGCCGCGTTCAACGGCGAAACGTACCGCTGCCTCGACGTCGTAGCGCTCACCCACGCCTTCTTCGAACTGCCCGTCGCTTGTCCCGCGCGGCGATGATGTGCCACGGGTGTTGAAGCGCAGCACGGCGACGCCAGCCAGCGCCGGGAGCCGGTAGGACGCCTTGCGGTAGACATGGGAGTCCATGAAGCCGCCGTGGGTCGGCAGTGGGTGGAGCGTGATGAGGGTAGCGGTGATCTCTCCTGATTCCGGGAGGGCAAGCTCCCCCAGCAGGACCTTGCCGTCCTCCGTGGTGAATTCCACATTTTCGCGCTTGGCGGGAAGCACCGTTGAAGCACGGATCTCCGATGGCGCGTCCTGAGGGGTGAAAACGAACGAGGCGGGATCGAAAGTCATGCATCCAAGCCTAAAGGCATCAGCCGTGGCGGTAAGTCCGCATCAGCGGTAGCGGTAAGTCCGTGACGTCCAGCAGTTGCTGTGCCAATGCCGGCGTTCCGCCAAGCCCGCCGCCTGGCCGAACAGATGGTTGTCGGACCACACCACGAGATGGGCGATGCCCGGCAGGATCGCCGTGGAGCAGCCCGGGCAGATGTACTGCTTTTCCGCCTTCTTCGCCGTCATTGTCCGGACCATCCAGTCACCGTCAGGAGCGCTCTCACGCCTGGCGATCCCTGCCCGCGCCCGTTCCAGGTCAAGCTCCGGCACCGGTTCGGTCCATTTGCCTCCAGCGCTGCCGGAGCGTGCGCCGGAGGCGTTGCGACGGGGACGGTTGGAGCGGGGCATACTTCCATTCTGCCCCAGGGAACCGGAGCCAGGCGGTAATGTGGGGCGGGTGCGACTCGTGATAGCCCGTTGTTCTGTTGATTATGTCGGCCGCCTCAAGGCCCACCTCCCCCTCGCCACCAGGCTGCTGCTGGTCAAGGCGGACGGCTCGGTGCTGGTGCACTCCGACGGCGGCTCTTACAAGCCGCTGAACTGGATGAGCCCGCCAGCCACCCTCCGTGTGACCTCCCCGGAGGAAACCGAAGTGGAAGAAGGCGTGGTGGAGCAGTGGACGGTGCAGTCGGCCAAGACCGATGACCGGCTCATCATCAACATCTACGAACAACTTCATGACACTTCACATGATCTCGGCGTCGATCCCGGCCTGATCAAGGACGGCGTCGAGGCGGACCTCCAGCGCCTGCTGGCTGAGCAGATCGAGACCCTGGGTCCTGGGTACTCCCTGATCCGCCGCGAGTACTTCACCGCCATCGGTCCGGTGGACATCCTGGCCCGCGACGCCAATGGCTCCACCGTCGCCGTCGAACTTAAGCGCCGCGGCGACATCGACGGCGTCGAGCAGCTGACCCGCTACCTGGAGTTGCTCAACCGCGACCCCCTCCTGGCACCGGTACGCGGCATCTTCGCCGCGCAGCAAATCAAGCCCCAGGCCAAGGTCCTGGCCAACGATCGTGGCATCGATTGCGTCACCTTGGATTATGACGCCATGCGCGGAGTGGATGACAGCGAGTCACGCCTGTTCTGAGGACCCCTCGGGCGGGTGTGCCGCAGGCCACTAGAATCAAAGACATGACTGCCGCAACCCGTTTTGCAACATCGTCCGCGCCAAGCCATCAGATCATCAAGGGAACCATCGTCAGCGACGGCGAGGTGGTGGAAGACGGCTTGCTGGCCATCGACGGCGACCGGATTGCGTATGCCGGTCCGGCCGGTGACTTTGATCCTGAAGCCTTCGACGGCTTCGAAGGAGCTGTTCGGCTCGGCGTTCCAAGCGGGAGCTACCTCATCCCCGGACTCGTGGATGTCCACTGCCATGGCGGCAACGGCGGCGATTTCCCGGGAGGCGAGGAAGCGTCCGCGCGCAAGGCTGTCGACTTCCTGCACCGCTCCGGAACCACCACCTTCCTTGCCAGCATGGTCACCGCGCCGCGGGAGGACCTCCTGCGCGGAATAAGGCTTTTCGTGAAGCTCGTCGACGAAGGGCTCGTGGCGGGGATCCACCTTGAGGGCCCGTTCCTCTCCCATGCACGCTGCGGTGCCCAGAATCCCGAGTACCTGCTTGATCCTGACCTGCAACTCATGGACGAGCTCGTGGGCGCTGCGTCCGGCAAGCTCGCCACCATGACGTACGCCCCCGAGCTCCCGGGAGCCGCAGGCTTGGTGGACCTCATGACCTCCCACGGCGTGACGCCCTCCCTGGGCCACACCGACTGCGACGACGCCACTGCGACGGCGTCCCTGGCGGCGGCACGCGAAGGGCTTGAGTCAGCAGGGTTCGACGGCGTGAGCTCACTTCCGACCGTCACGCACCTTTTCAATGGGATGCCTCCGATGCACCACCGCTCGCCGGGGCCTGTCGCCGCTTGCTTGCGCATGGCGCAGGAAGGAAAGGCCGTGGTGGAACTCATCGCGGATGGGACGCACCTGGCTCCCAGCACGGTGGCCACCGTATTCCAGCTGGTGGGGGCAAGCAACATCGTCCTGGTCACTGATTCCATGGCTGCAGCCGGCCTGTCCGATGGCAGCTACATGCTCGGGCCCTCTCCGGTGACCGTCAGCAATGGCGTGGCCACGCTGGATGCCACGGGTTCGATCGCGGGCGGCACCGACACCCTTCTGGACGTTGTCCGCAAAACGGCAGCCGCCGGCGTCGCACTTCCCGACGTCATTTGTTCCGCAACTGCAGTGCCGGCAGCTGTCCTGGGCCTTTCCGATGAAATAGGCGGCCTTCGACGCGGACTACGTGCCGACGTCGTTGTCACCAATGGGGACCTCGAACTTACCGGCGTGATGCGCAACGGACAATGGTTGTCCTAGGGAAGCGCTTCCGGTGAATTGCACGGGGCACCGCGTTACCTTCTTTTTACCTAAATTTTTCCAGAATTGCCCAAAACACCGTTGACCTCCGGCAGAGCACATGAAAGTGTTGTAGCAGTCTTTGTGTAGGTGGTTTTCATGCTCGCAAGACGAGTTGCGAGCGTGAAGCTCCTGCGAATCCAACCAGGCCCGCCTGGAGGGAATTCAGGTCTTCTCGCGGAGTAACAAAGCCGGTACGAAGTGTATCGGACTGAAGTTCCATAATGAGGAGATATACATGGCACTGGGAACCGTAAAGTGGTTCAACGCTGAAAAGGGCTTCGGCTTCATCACCCCGGATGACTCGGACGGCGACGTTTTCGTTCACTACTCCGAGATCCAGACCGGTGGATTCAAGACCCTCGATGAGAACCAGCGCGTTCAGTTCGAGATCGGCCAGGGCGCCAAGGGCCCCCAGGCCACCGGCGTTACCGTCGTCTAGCCTTAACCGTTGGATTCTGCCAGCGCAGAAACCACAAAACGTTGACCCCGGCTTTCGAGCCGGGGTCAACGTCGTTTAGGAAGCCAATAGGGGCCTTGCCGCCATTTCAACAGCAAGCGTTACTAAGTATGAAGAAAGCAAAGAATGCGCCGCGATAAAGGCGTTGTCAATTCAACCAACCAAAGTCCGCAGCAACCTGGCGGAATGGCGAACCGACAACCCAGGCAGGTACGCCCGGCTGAGTGCGCGCCCCATTGCAGGCAAGTGCAGCGGGTCTTGGTAATACATGTACAACGTCCGGTACTCGGGTTGGAATCTTGACTTAAAGGAAGCCAGGGACCTAAATCCATAAACGGGTTCCAAAGCTTGTCCAACCACATCCAACAAACCTGCCAGGCCTTGGGCCTGCTGTTCGATCTCCCCCTTCTCCCGGGCCAGCGGAGAACCGGACAAGGAAATGACTTCAACCGATTCCCGAAGATGGAGAACAGCAGAGGCGATCAGGAACTCCATAACCCCGGGGAAGGCATCGCCGCGTCGGCGCATGAAGTCCAGCGTCCAGCTGACCACCTTCCCGTCTTCGAAGACAGGCAGCCAACTGGTCACGCCATGGACAAAACCGGCGTCATCGACGGCCACACCGCACAAAACCTCGTCATCCTCGAGCTCGTCAAGGCCCCCCAACGTGAAGCCCATCTCGGGGATCTTCTTCTGCGCAGCCCATTCCTCGGAGACCTCGCTGATCTGGGCACGTATCCCGTGGGGCAGCTCCGAGAACCTGCTCCACCGCGCCGTGACGCCCAACTTCGCCGCACGGTTCAGGGACGTTCTGACGTTTTGCCACTCCTTGCCCCGAAATTCCAAGCCACGGATGCGCAAGCGCGTCTCCTGTGCCACAGCCACCCGACGGAAACCCCGGGCCTGCAGCATCGGCCACAACTCATCGGTACAGGAGTACAGGCACGGGATCAGCGCATTCCGGGAGCAGTAGCCCAGGAAGTCCGCGGCCGTAGCCACGTGGTTCCGGGCTGGCCCAAACGGTCCGGCCATTGTCAGCGCCACATGTCCGTGTTGCTGGTAGGCCACTCCCCCGGTGCCGTCCGATGTGAACCAGTATTTGTTTGGCTCCCACAACGCCATCCACGACAACGAATCGCCACCGGCTTTGACCAGGCTCCGCGCTTGCTCGCGCGCCTGGTGGTCGCGTCCCCCGATGTGGTGCCCGCGGATGAAAAGTACCCACACCCCCACCAATGCAACAAGCCAGAAGACAGTGCCTGAATAGGAGAAGAGGAAGACTTCCAGGACATCACGCTCGGCAAAGACCTTCCGGTAAGAACCCGGCAGCGGAACCGGCAGATATTGCCTGGCCAGCTCAGCGGCCAAACCGAGCAGTCCACCGTCCCTGGACATTCCTCCGGAAGAGAACCATACGATGCTGTAGGCGAGGCCGAGTCCCGCGCCCGTGAGTCCAACCAACCAGAACACCCTGCGCCGGAGGCGCTCCGAGGAGACAACGCGGAAGTGTCCCCGATAGGCGAACAGAAGGATCGCCAGTATCAAGGGCACCAGTACCAGCGGGATGAGGTGGACTACCGCTGGGTTCATCATTCCCACATGGCCGCGCCCCTGGGGCCTCGGGATGGCGGCAAAGAGCCCGAGGTATATGGCAGAAAGCGCCACCACCACCAATTGCACGCCGATGGCGATCCCGACAGCGAGTCGTCGTCCCCTCCTCATGCCGTCGGCGCAAATCAGGAGCAGAACCACAGGCACAATGGCCAGTGCCAAGCCGAAGGGACCTGTGTAGCCCTGCCGGCCGACTTCCAGGCAGGAGACATCGATGCTGCCCCCGCAATTGCTCTCAAGCTGGCCCAACGTTGGGATGGGGTTGAGGATAACGTCCCTAAGCAAAGCCAGCGGACCCGATGGGCTCTTTGCTGCAGCGGTCACGATGGGCCCGACCGCAAAAATTGCCATCGTCAGGGCCAACAGGTTCCGCACCTCCCTGCCCGTGGACCTGTGCAAGTGGAGATGGCCCTGGTTGCTCTGCGTCCACCAGCCCGCTGCAAGGCCAATCAGCGCTCCCAGGAACCCGACCACGGTTTCAGCGTGGCCAACGTACAGCAGCAGGAGCAGGGAGATCGAGAGCACCACCGTCCGCAGGCGTCGCTGCCAGAGCATGGGAAGGAGCGCGCTGGCAGCCAAACATGTGGACAGGACTGCGGCGTAGGGACCGATCAGGCGGGTTTCGGCCATGCCGGCCAGCCACCCGTCGTCGGAAGTCCGAGCCACTTGGGTGACCACCAGGAACGCCGAAACACTGGCAAACTGGCTGCCAAAGAACACTGCGGCCGTTTTCAGCGATCCCAACCGCCGTTCTGCGAGACCCAGGAGGAACAGGATCATCAAAACAGCGGTGACGTAGGCCAAAGGATTGGTGGTGAAAAACAGCGAAGTCCAAATGGACCACCATTCACCCGATTTGAGACCGGCCAGGCTGACCCCAGCCACCCGCAGCCAGGTTTCCGGAGGTCCGCTGACAAAGCTTCCGGAGATGATGGACAAAGCCACGAACAGGCCAAGTACACCCACGGTGAAGGGGGTGCCCCGCACGTGCTTTCCGGTCTGCCTCAATGCCGGCAGGATGACACCCTTTACCGCAAGGCTCATTTCTGCAGCCCCCAGCGGGCAGCCAGGAAGTCAAGACCACCCGGCATTCCCTTCACCACGGCATCCCAGGAATGGCCCGCGTTCCGGACCGTGTGCTCTTCGGTTTGGAAGCCGGCGCTCCTGGCGGCTTCGGCCAGTTCATGCATGTAATTGATGAATTCGTTGTCTGTTGCGCCAGCGGCGAAGTACACCCCGCTGCTTGCAAAGTTGCGGTCCCGCATCAGCACCAAAGGCGTCCTTGATTCGAAAGCGGCAACATCGCCGTCGAACGATTCCGCGATGGTCTTGTTCCTGTCCTTGGCCAGGGCGGGCTCCCGTTCCGCAGAAAAAGCCAGTACCGAAGGAAAGATCTCCGGGTGCGCCGTTCCCATCTGCATCGCGCATGTCCCCCCGAAGGAGAATCCGCCTACGGACCACTGCTTGTGATCGGTGGAAACGTCCAGGGTATCGGAAATCCAGGCGGTGACATCTTGGGAGAGGTAGGTGTCGGCCGGGGCTATCCGACTGTCCATGCACATGGTGTTGGCGCTGCCGGACCCATTGGGATCCACTACTACCGTGACCGGCGCGATGCCGCCATGGGCTTCAGCAAACCGGTCCAATTGGGCACGCAACTGCCCTCCGGTCAACCAGTCCGCAGGACCGCCTGGTTGCCCGGCGAAGAGCACCAGCACCGGCAGGCTTGGGCGCGGCGAAGCCTGGTAGGCCGGTGGGAAATAGATGTAGGCGTCCCGTGCGCTGAAGCCGGACACCGTTCCCGGGATGCTGGCTTTGCGCAGGATGCCGTTCACGGGCAGCGAGTCCGGGGACTTCCACGCCGACGGCAGAGGGCCGGGGACGGCGTTCGAGGGGCGCTTGAGGCTCTGTTCAAGCGGCTGGATACGCGCCACGGCGGTACCGAAAAGATCAGCCACGGTGTTGTTCAGTCCGAAGTACAGGTTCACCTGGACCACACTCATCAGGATGACCCCCAGCATGGCCAGCACACTGAGGAAACGTCCCTTGCTGGAATTACGGGGAAACCGCGCAATACCCAGCAAAATGGCCGCAACTGCCGGAACCGACCACGCCACTGTTTCGAAGGGAAGGTTCTCCGAGAACACCGCCATGAGGTCCACCAGGATCCAGTGCACCAGGGTTACCAAAGCGATGGCGGCCAGCAGCGAGCCCACGATGACCAGGAGCCAGGACCGTCGTCGTCGCCACAGCAGGTACGCTCCCCCGGCGACTCCGCAGGCGATGCTGATCCAGAGGAACGGTCCAGCCACAAGGCTGACGTCCAAAAGGAAGTCCATGACGCCTAACGCCAGGTACCGACGCCGATAACCGGCCCGGCCTCCAGCCAGGATGAAAGCCCTGCATAGGCATCGAAATTCATGGCCAGCATGAACTTCTTGCCCTCGTACTGCAGTTCAACAACCACGACGCCGGGCTGCACCCTGACGAGCTCGTCCTCCGTCGGTTGGCGTCGGCCCAGCAGCTCCAGGGAACTGCGTTTGAATTTGTATTTGGGAACAACGCTCAGGGACATCAAGCGGAACCACTCAAGATCATTGTCCTGATAACGACAAACCCCCATCTGCCAGCTGTTTCCAGCCGTGCAAATGGAGGCGTCGATCGTGCCGAGGGCGCGCCGCAGATTGAAGCGGCGCACCCCCAGGAGGCACAGTGAAATGATCAGCAACGTGAACGCTGTTGCCAAGGCGATGAACGGAATAAGGGAATCGTCCATCAAGGTCGTGCTATCGGATCCCCGCTGTAGCCGCTTCGCCCAATTTGGCGTTGTCAGCAACAATGACCACGCGGTCGTTGTCCACGGAGAAGAATCCACCGTCGACAACTACTGCAATCCGGTCACCGGAAACCGGCTGGATTGCCAGCTCGCCCCCGGCCATGATGGCCAGGAGGGGCGAGTGGCCCGGCAGGATTCCGATTTCACCATCGCTGGTGCGGGCCTTCACCATCTTGGCCGCACCGGACCACACGAAGTGGTCCGCCGCGACAATCTCAACCTCGAGCTCAGCCATATTACTTGGTCTGTTCCTGGATCTTGGCCCAGTTGCGCTCGACGTCATCCAGGCCACCGACGTTGAAGAACGCCTGCTCTGCGATGTGGTCCAGCTCGCCGTCGCAGATAGCGGTGAAGCCTTCAACGGTGTCCTTGATGGACACGGTGGAGCCTTCGACGCCGGTGAACTGCTTGGCGGTGTAGGTGTTCTGGGAGAGGAACTGCTGGATACGGCGTGCACGCGACACGACGATCTTGTCCTCTTCAGACAGTTCGTCAACACCGAGGATGGCGATGATGTCCTGGAGTTCCTTGTTCTTCTGCAGGATCTGCTTCACACGGACAGCCGTGTTGTAGTGGTCCTTGCCGATGTACTGGGGGTCCAGGATTCGGGAGGTCGACGTCAGCGGGTCAACGGCCGGGTACAGACCACGGGATGCGATTTCACGGGAAAGTTCCGTGGTCGCGTCGAGGTGTGCGAAGGTCGTTGCCGGAGCCGGGTCGGTGTAGTCATCAGCCGGCACGTAGATGGCCTGCATCGACGTGATGGAGTGACCCTTGGTGGAAGTGATGCGCTCCTGGAGCAGACCCATCTCGTCAGCAAGGTTGGGCTGGTAACCCACGGCGGACGGCATGCGGCCGAGCAGCGTGGATACTTCCGAACCTGCCTGCGTGAAGCGGAAGATGTTGTCGATGAAGAGCAACACGTCCTGGTTCTGGACATCGCGGAAGTATTCCGCCATGGTCAGTGCCGACAGGGCGACGCGCAAACGCGTTCCCGGCGGCTCATCCATCTGGCCGAACACAAGGGCGGTGTCCTTGAGGACGCCTGCCTCTTCCATTTCCACCCAGAGGTCGTTACCTTCACGGGTACGCTCGCCAACACCGGCGAAGACGGAAGTACCACCGAAGTTGCGCGCAACACGGGTGATCATTTCCTGAATCAGAACGGTCTTGCCCACGCCGGCGCCGCCGAAGAGGCCGATCTTTCCACCCTTGATGTACGGGGTGAGAAGGTCGATGACCTTGATGCCGGTCTCGAGCATCTCCGTGGAGCCCTCGAGGGAGGCAAAGCTCGGAGCCTTGCGGTGGATCGGCCAGTAGGCGTCAGCCTTGATCTCGGACTCTTCGACGTCCAGCGGCTTGCCGAGCACGTTGAAGATGTGGCCCTTGACGCCGTCGCCGACGGGCACGGAGATCGGAGCGCCGGAGTCCTGCACGGTGGTGCCGCGGACGAGTCCATCGGTTGCCTGCAGGGAGATGGCGCGGACGAGGTTGTCACCCAGGTGCTGGGAGGTCTCGAACGTGATGGTCTTGGTCTGACCGTTGAGAGTGATCTCAGTGGTCAGAGCGTTGTAAATCGAGGGGATTGCGTCAGCCGGGAATTCGACGTCGACAACCGGACCAATAACACGGGCAATGCGGCCGGTGGCACCGGCCGTTGCTACGTGTTCGGTAGCAGTGGCAGTCATCTCTCTCACTTCACTCAGTAGATGGCGTGGGGTTAAGTTTATCTGTTTATTGCAGGTACGGCTTCGAGCCGAATCCGGTGAGGGCTAGGACGCGAGGGCGTCGGCGCCGGCAACGATTTCGGAAAGCTCCTGCGTAATCTCGGCCTGGCGGGCCGTGTTGCGAAGGCGCGTGTACTTCTTGATCAGTTCCGTAGCGTTGTCACCGGCCGACTTCATGGCACGCTGGCGGGCTGCGAGCTCGGAAGCAGCGGCCTGCAGCATGGCTGCGAAGATGCGGGACTCGATGTAACGCGGAAGCAGGGCATCGAGCACCTGCTCCGTTTCCGGTTCAAATTCGTACAACGGCAGCAGCTCGGTTTCCGAGGCTGCTTCCTCTTCGACGACCTCCAGCGGGAGCAAACGGATGACCGTGGGCTCCTGCGTCACCATGGACTTGAAGCGGGTGTAAACAACGTGGATTTCGTCCACGCCGCCCTCTTCAAAATCGGTGGAGAAGTCTTCGAGAAGAGCAGCTCCGACTTCCTGCGCGGTTTCGAATTCCGGTGCGTCCGTGCCACCAGTCCATACGCGGGCGTAGGACCGGTTGCGGAAATCGAAGTACGCCTGCGCCTTGCGGCCAACAAGGTACGCCTTGACTTCCTTGCCTTCTGCGTGAAGAAGCTCGGTGAGACCTTCAGCCTGCTTGAGCACGCTCGCAGAGTAGGATCCTGCAAGGCCACGGTCCGATGTAATAATCAGGACTGCGGCGCGGCGGATCTGCTCCGGCTCGGTGGTCAGCGGGTGGTCGATTTCGCTCTGAGTTGCGACAGCAGAAACGGCGCGGGTAATCGCGTTCGCGTAGGGCAGTGAAGCTGCTACGCGGGCGCGGGCCTTACCAATGCGCGAGGTAGCGATCAGTTCCATCGCCTTGAAGATCTTGCGCATCGACGTCGTCGAGCTGATCTTCTGACGGTAGACCCGAATCTGGGCTCCCATACTTATCCTTTCCTAAGTTCCCGATGTGCTGCCCTGCCGGGGCCCTTGCGGACCCCGGCAGGGCAGGTTATCGAAACTAGCGCTTCTGCTTGACGATCTTTTCCTGGTCGACGTCGCCGCCGGAGATCGCTGCGTGCTCTTCGTGGCCAGCGCCAACCAGGTGGTTGTCGCCTTCGCCGAAGAAGCCCTTCTTGAAGGAGACGATTGCTTCCTTCAAAGCCGCAACGGTGTCGTCATCCAGAACGTTGGTCTGAGCCAGCGTGGTCAGGATGGAGGACTTGTGCGTGAGGTGCTCCAGGAACTCGGACTCGAAGCGGCTGATGTCCTCAACCGGAACGTCGTCCAGGTAACCGTTGGTACCGGCCCAGATGGAAACAACCTGGTTCTCGACCGGGAACGGCGAGTACTGGCCCTGCTTCAGCAGTTCCATCAGGCGGGCACCACGGGTCAGCTGCTGACGGGAAGCAGCATCCAAGTCAGAGGCAAACATGGCAAATGCCTGCATGTCGCGGTACTGGGCCAGGTCCAGCTTCAAAGTACCGGAGACCTTCTTCATGGACTTGACCTGTGCAGCACCACCAACGCGGGAAACCGACACACCAACGTCAACAGCAGGGCGCTGGTTGGCGTTGAAGAGGTCCGACTGCAGGAAGATCTGGCCATCGGTAATGGAGATCACGTTGGTCGGGATGTATGCGGAGACGTCGTTTGCCTTGGTCTCGACGATCGGCAGACCGGTCATCGAACCTGCACCGAGTTCGTCGGAGAGCTTTGCACAACGCTCCAACAGACGGGAGTGCAAGTAGAAGACGTCGCCCGGGTATGCTTCGCGTCCCGGCGGACGACGCAGCAGCAGGGATACGGCGCGGTAGGCTTCAGCCTGCTTGGACAGGTCATCGAAGATCACCAGAACGTGCTTGCCGCCGTACATCCAGTGCTGGCCAATAGCCGAGCCGGCGTACGGTGCAAGGTACTTGAAGCCAGCGGGGTCAGATGCCGGAGACGCCACGATGGTGGTGTACTCCAGTGCGCCGTGGTCCTCAAGGGTCTGGCGGACGGCTGCGATGGTGGAAGCTTTCTGGCCAACACCTACGTAGACGCAACGGACCTGCTTGGTGACATCTCCCGAAGCCCAGTTGGCCTTCTGGTTGATGATGGTGTCGACGGCGATGGCCGTCTTACCCGTCTGGCGGTCACCGATGATCAGCTGACGCTGGCCGCGGCCGATCGGGATCATGGCGTCGATAGCCTTGAGGCCCGTCTGCATCGGCTCGTGAACCGACTTGCGTTCGGTAACGCCCGGAGCCTGGAGTTCCAGTGCGCGGGTGGTTTCGGCCTTGATTTCGCCGAGGTCGTCGATGGGCTGGCCCAGGGGGTCGACAACGCGACCCAAGAAGGCGTCGCCCACCGGAACGGACAGGATCTCACCGGTACGGTGAACTTCCTGGCCTTCTTCAATACCGGTGAAGTCACCGAGGATAATGACACCGATCTCGCGGACGTCAAGGTTCTGGGCCAGGCCCAGCGTGCCATCTTCGAAGCGAAGCAGCTCGTTCGCCATGACCGAGGGAAGACCCTCAACACGGGCGATGCCGTCACTTGCGGTGGTCACACGACCAACCTCTACGCGCTCTGCGTTACCGGGTTCGTAGGACGCCGCGAACTCGTTCAACGCATTACGGACGTCGTCGGCGTTGATGGTCAATTCGGCCATCTGCAGTCCCTGCTCTCCTGTTTTCGTGATCATCGTTGCTCACGATGACCGGGTTTTATATCAGTTAAGTTGTGCTTTGTCTTCGCTAGCCAGCGAGCTGGCGGCGGAGCTCGGTCAGGCGGGCGATAACCGAAGCATCGAGTACTTCGTCACCTACCTGGACACGGATTCCACCGATCAGTGCGGGGTCAACATTGACGTTGACCTTCAGTTCGCGACCGTACAGGGCGTCAAGCCCGGCCTGCAGACGGCTGGCCTGCGTTTCCGTCAACGGACGGGTAACGCTGACAGTTGCAATCCAGCGCTGCTGACGCTTGGCTGCAAGCTTGGCGAATGACTCGACGAGCTTGCTCGGCTTGACACCGCGCGGCTGCGTCACTGCCTGGCTGATGAGAACCTTTGCTTCCTCGCTGCTGCCAGGAACAAGCTTCTCGGCCAGTGCAATCTTCGCCGCAGGCGATGCCTGCGGCTCGGACAGAGCACGTTGTACTTCGTGGCTGGAGGCGACGGCCTGGTTGAAGGCAAACAGGTCGTTTTCCAGCTCTTCCAGCCCCGTGATACCGGAGGCAGAAACGGCCGACTTGTTTTCAGCTACGGCAATGACCACCGTGGCGGCAAGGGTCTCGAGTGCATCGCCGATATCGCGTGCCGATGCCCAGCGTGAACTGGCCAATCCGCCTGCGATTTCAGCTGCATCAGCGGAGACTTTCCCGCCAACCAGCTGCTTGACCAGCGCCGACTTCTCGTCTCCGGTACGGGACGGGTCAGTCAGGGCGCGGCGCAAGCCAGCCGAGCTGTCCACCGTTCCCAGGATTCCGAAGAGGTCCTTAGCCAACTGCAGCGAGGCGAAGGGAAGCTTGGCTTCCAGCTGCGCCAGTGCTGTGGTCAGCGATTCGCTCGATATACCTGCCATTACTTAGCTGCACCTGCGCTCTGGGTCTCCAGATCTGCCAGGAAGCGGTCAACAACGCGGGCGGCGCGCTCGTCGTCGGTGAGTGCTTCACCAACAATGCGTCCGGCAAGCGTCGTGGCCAGGGCGCCGACCTCGGAGCGGAGCGAGACAACAGCTGCCTGACGCTCCGATTCGATGGCTGCGTGTGCCTGCTCGGTGATGCGTGCAGATTCTGCAGCAGCCTTGGCCTTCAGGTCCGCGAGGATCTGTGCGCCCTCGGCGCGTGCTTCTTCGCGGATGCGGTTGGCTTCGGCACGGGCATCAGTGAGCTGCTGCTTGTACTCTTCGAGAGCTGCAGAGGCTTCTGCCTGAGCCGCTTCGGCCTTTGCAATGCCACCTTCGATTGCTTCGGCACGCTCTGCGAACGTCTTCTCGAACATCGGGACAACAAACTTGACCACGATGTACATGAGGACCGCAAAGCCGACGAGGACAACGCCCATTTCCCAGACATTGGGAACGAGCGGGTTGCCCTTGGCCTCGCCTTCAGTGGCGGCTGAGATGATCAGCTGATTCATATTTCACCCGTCCTATCTACTCGTGCTTGGATTCGCTTGGTTCTTAGGACTAGGAAAGAACGAAAGCGAAGACCAGGCCGAGGATGGCAAGAGCTTCAGTCAGTGCCAGGCCGAGGAACGCGATCGGCTGCAGCACGCGCTGAGCTTCCGGCTGACGTGCAACACCGTTGATGTAAGCGGCGAACACGAGACCCACACCGATACCACCGCCGATGGCCGAAAGACCGTAGCCGATGAGGTTGAGGGAGCCGTTGATGGTGCCTTCCATTTTTTCTTCCTTTCAAGATGCCGCCCGTGCGGCAGGTTGTTTGGGTTGCTTCATCCCCGCTAGGGGAAGTGTTGTGAGCCTTAGTGGCTGTCGGCGTGCAGGGCGCCTTCGATGTAGATCGCAGTCAGCAGGGTGAACACGTATGCCTGCAGCGCCATGATCAGTGCCTCAAGCATGTACATGGCGATGGCACCTACGAGCACCAGGACCGATGCGCCCTTGAGGAGCACGTTCTCCTGCATGACCAGGAATTCAATGCCGGAACCGGCAAGCATCACGATCAGGTGGCCGGCCAGCATGGTCGCGAACAGACGGAGGCTGTGCGTGACGGGGCGGACCAGGAAGTTGGAGATGATTTCGATCGGAACAACGATCGGAAGGATGTACCACGGCACGCCGGACGGAACCGTAGCAAGCTTGAAGTACTTGAGGCCGTTCTTCTTCAGGCCGATCGCGATCCAGGTGACGTACACGATGCCGGCCATCACATAGGCGCCGCCAACGTGCGAGAAGCTCGGGAGCTGGATCACCGGGATGGCGCCGTAGATGTTGTTCACCAGAATGAAGAAGAACAGGCTGAACAGCAGCGGGACGTACTTGATGAAGTCCTTGCCGCCGATGATGTCCTTGGCGATGCTGTTGCGGACGAAGCCATAGGCCATCTCGCCTGCGAACTGCAGCTTGCCGGGAACCAGCTGCTGCTTACGGGCAGCGAGGATGAAGAATGTAGCGATAATGACGACCGAAAGAATCACCAGCAGCATCTGCTTGGAGAATCCGTCGTGCGCACCCCAAGGCAGGATTGCCGGCAGGTGCATTTCGTCGATTCCGGGTGGGGTGAAGGACCCCGAATCCTGGGCGGGGAGCGCAAGCGCGATCAACGCGTTTCCTCTCTGCTGTGTCCATCATTGGGCATTGGTTGGAATCCGGAAGCGTTGCACGCATCCATATTCCATGTGAAATTATTTGGCATTACTGTCCCCGTCCGTGGACGGACCGCTGTCTGCGTTGCTCTCGCCAGAAGAGGAGCTTTGCCTGGTGAGGCCGTGCATATGGGAAAGATAGAACCCTCCTGCGGCTCCCAGCAGAGCGCCAAGGAGCACAATCCAGCGGGTCCCCCACAGATTATCCAGACCCCAGCCTATCAAACTCCAGAGAATGATCCCGCCAATGATGTAGCTGAAGACGGCGATCCCTGCGTTGTATCCGCCGTCGTTTCCCTCGTCACGGGAATCAGCGCCGTTGGCAGGTTGCTGGGCATTGAGCGACGGACGCGAGTAGCGCTTACGCGGGGACATCCGGACCACCCTTCGGCTCGGCCGGGTCGTTGTAGATCTGGAGGCGGGCTTTGCTGAAACCATAGATCTCAGCGGCCTGCCAGAAGACAACCGTGACCACCGCGCCAATGAGGAACCACCGGGCATGGAGCCAGTCCGGCGCTCCAAGCACAAACAGCACTACGGCGAATCCAACGACCTTGATGAAATATGTGGCAACAAAAAGGCCGACGGCGCCGGAGGGGTTGTTCCGGCCAACGAAGTGGCCGATCAAGAGGCTGATTCCAAAGAAGAGGATGACCAGCGCGGCACCGAACGCTGCCGAGAGCGCGCCCTGCCCGCCGTTCATGAAGGCTGCGATTACGCAGGTGATGGCAGTGGCAACCGCCGCTGCGGCCGCGCTGAGAGCCAGTAGCCGAAGCCACAACGAGGACTGGCCGCCAACAAATCCAACAGCACGTTTACCGGACGGGCGTCCGGAATCGGCGTTGGATGTCATGGGGATACCAATCCTCGTGGCACAGGGCCATATTCTCAAAGGGGGATTACGGGCGAGTGACTGTCCGCAGTAAGAATTCTACATGAGATAGAACTGTGACGATAACCGGCTGTCATCTACTGCTCCCCCGGTCGCGCCGAGTTCCTCGTGAAGTAAGGCCAGGCAGTGACGGCTGCCATGACCAGCGTCGCGGCGATCACCACGATCAGCACCACCTGCCAGGCGAACACGGCAAAAGCAACGCCGCCGAAAGCCAGGATGCAGGTCCACACGTACAACATCACGACGGCGGTGCGGTGCGAGTATCCAAGGTCCACCAGCTTGTGGTGCAGGTGCCCGCGGTCAGCCGACCACGGTGATTGGCCCCGCGCAGTTCTCCGGACAACCGCCATCCCCAAGTCCAGCAGGGGAAGGGACAGGACCGCGAAAGGCAGCAGGATGGGGACGATCGTGGGGATACCGTTGGCACGGTCGTAGAGGCCTGAACCGATCTGCCCCGTGGCGACGACACCCGCAGAGGCCATGAGCAGCCCGATGAGCATGGCCCCTGAATCCCCCATGAAGATCTTCGCGGGGAACCAGTTGTGGGGCAGGAAGCCCAGGCAACTGCCCACGAGTATGGCCATCAGGAGTGTTGCGAGGTCTGAGTTGTCAGTGGATGGGTTGTTCCGGTGGACCCAGTAGGCAGTGAGGAAGAACGCACCGCCGCCGATGATGGCCACTCCAGCCGCCAAGCCATCCAGTCCGTCAATGAAGTTGACCGCGTTCATGGTGGTGACGATCAGGCCCGCGGTGAGGACGATCTGGACGACTTCGGAGTCAAGGACGATGGGTTCGGGGATGAACGGCACCACGGACATCCGGACGCCCCAAATGGCCACGATGAAGGCGGCAGCACCCTGCCCCAGGAGTTTGATCCACCAGCGGATATCCAGGATGTCGTCGGCTACTCCCACCGCCACAATCACCACTGCACCGGCCAGGATCCCCCATGGAGCATCGTTGTGCCGGAAGATGTCCTTGACGAAGAAGGAGTTCGACGCCACGACAAGCGCTGCAAAAAAGCCGACGAAGATGCCCAGGCCGCCCAGCTTGGAAATCAGGGCGGAGTGCATGTCGCGGCTTCGAATGGGCTGGTACAGGCGAAGCTTGTTTCCCAGCACGCGGGCTCCCCATGTTCCTGCGTAGGCCACTACGGCAGCTGTGAGTGCCATCAGCAGATACATGATCATGGGGCGACTCCCAAGGGCAGCCCGGGCGCTGCAAAGAGCGGCAACTCAGGGCAGCTCAGGGTGTGGAATTCTGTCAGTGGATAAATGGAACTACTCCGTCGCCATGCCTGCACCGGCTGTGCCGAATGTTGCGGGATTTCTGTGGACTCTAGTCACGATACTAATGCCAATGGCCGTGACCACCGCGTGACGCAGCCGCAAGGCCGCAGCTTGATTTTGCTGGGGCCGGGCTGTCTTTCCGTTACCGGACAGGCTCCCGAACGTCGCGCAGGGAGTAGATTCCGTCGAGTACCTGGGCGTTGGAACGCGGCGCCCTCAGGCTGTGGCGAAGGCCCTTGAAAAGCCCACCCAACAGCACTTTGCGGTTCGGAGAGGCAGCGATGGTCCGAGTCCAATTGCGCAGCGAAGCCCCGGTAAACAGGATCTTCTCCCAGGGCGCCAACGCGCTCGAGCGGGTATAAACCCAGAGCTTGTTTCGCACTTCGTAGTAAAAGCGCGGGCCAGGATCCGCACCCGCGTCGCCAAAAACTTTCGTGTGGTGGTTGGCCACTGATGCATTGGTGGTCAAGGCTGTTCCGTTACGGGAAATCCTGGCCGTGTACTCGAGGTCGTCGTTCCAGATGAAGTAGTCCGCTATCGGCAACCCATGCTGTTTGATCTCTTCGGCGCGGATCAGCACCGATACGAATGAAGCGCTCCGGATCTGGGTGGCGCCAATCCGGGCAGCTGCGCTGCGGAGGTCCTCGCTCGCGCCCATCCGGGGCCGCATCCTGTTCATGGGATGGTCCCTGCCGTCGGTCCACACAACGCGGCTGGCGATGAAGGCCGGAGCTTGCCCAGTCTCCTGCTGGTAGGCCTCCGAAACGTCCAATGCTTCGCGGAGGGCGCCCGGCTGCGGTTCCGTGTCGTCATCCATGATCCACACGTGGTCTGCATGATGGTCCAGTACGGCGCGTTCCATGCCGACGACAAATCCCCCGGCTCCACCAACGTTCGTGTTCAACGTGACGACGTCGGCAGGCACAGGGCCCTGATAGGTCCGGAGGAATTCGGCAGTTCCATCCGTGGAAGCGTTGTCCACGATCACGATCGCGTCCGGCACTCGGGAGCCGGCAGTGATTCCCTCCAATGTGGTCTGGAGGAGTTCACGCCGGTTGAAGGTCACAACGACTGCGACCACGACGGGTTGGGACGTCATTTATCTGCCTTTGGTCTTGGATGGTTGGAACCGGCGCCGAATCAACAGGCCCGCCAGTTTCCACGGTTCAACGAAAACCCTGTAGGCAACCCTGCCTGGATGCAGCACCAGCCGCCAGGCCCACTCGAGTCCCAGGCGGCCCAGCCAGCGAGGTGCCAGCTTTTGGACGCCGGCAACCTGTTCTATTGCTCCCCCGACTGCGCAGTAGACCGCGGGCGGCAATTCTTCGATCCTGCGATGCAGGACAGTTTCCTGGAGCGGCATTCCCAGGCCCAGCAAAACGAGCTGGGGGCCGAACTCCCCCAGCCATGTCGCCACGGCACTTTCCAGGGCCTCATCCCAGCCTTCGCCTGGCATGCCGTCCACGGTTGCGCCCGGAACAATGGACCGCAGCCGTGAAACAGCCTTGGTATTGGCTTCGCGGCCGGCACCTACGACAGCTATCCGCTGCAGCCCGGGAATCTTCCCCAGTTCCGGAATCCAGTCCATGGAACCGAGACGGTAGGCCATGGTTCCCTCGCCAAGCGGCTGTAGTTGCCGTTTGTGCGCAAGTCCCCACAACATGGCTACCGGAGCACCATCGAGCAGCACGATGGAGCTGTCCTCGTAGACCGAACGAACGTCTGCACGCGAATGCAGCAGGGTGACGCTGTGCAGGTTGTGACCTACAACAGTGCTGGTTGTTCCGGCCGCAAGGAGGCCGCCCATGGCATCAAGAAGTTCCTGGACGCGCATCGGAGTGGCGTCGACGTCGAGGACGGGGACGCGTTGGCGTGCTGGAATCATTCGGGCTTGGCTTCGTTGGTGCCCTCGGGCTGTGAAGCTGCGTCGCCTGCCGCCGCCTCTTCGTGCGTCCCAGCGGCCTCGCCGGTCACTTCTTCCGGAGTCGTCGCCCCAAGAGTTTCACCGATGCCCAGAATCGAAGGGACGATCTCACGGAGGCGTTCCAGTTCAATGGCACCCTGGCGCACCACGCGGAAGGGAGTAGAGGTCGCGTCGACGATCGTGGATGGCAGCGCCACCGTGCCCTTGACCGGGCGGAACCCACCTTCCAGGTAGACCTCAACCGATTCGGCCAACTGAAGGCGAGCCTCCGACGCCGTCTGTGCTGCTTCCTGGCCCGTGCGGTTGGCAGAAGAAACCGCCAGGGGGCCGGTCATGCCCAACAGGTCCAGGGCAAGGTGGTCATCGGGCATGCGCAGGGCGACGGTGCCCTTGGTATCGCCAAGATCCCAGTCAAGCGAAGGCTGCGCATGCAGGATCAACGTCAGTCCGCCCGGCCAAAAGGCCTGCGCCAAGGCGCGCGCGTCCGCTGGTACGTCGGTGGCCAGCCCGTCCAGGGCATTGATGCGCGGAATCAACACGGGAGGAGGCATTTGCCGGCTGCGTCCCTTGGAGGCCAGCAACATGGTCACAGCCAAAGGCGAGAAGGCGTCGGCAGCAATGCCGTAGACGGTGTCCGTGGGCAGCACGATGCACTTCTTTTCGCTGATGGCGCGCTGGGCGTGCTGAAGCCCCTCAGCGCGCTGGTCCTCGGAAGTGCAGTTGTAGGTTGTGGTCACAGCGCTATTCTTTCACTCATCAGGCGCGATGCTTGCCAGTATCGCGCTGGTTGCACGTTCTTTGCCATTCAGGTCAAAGTGCGTGGTGATCTCTTGCCAACGTCCCGTGCGTCGCAGCATGCCGGCGATCCATTGTGCCTGGACTTCCGCGTGTTCCATCACGAAGTAGCCCCCAGGTTTCAGGAGCCGCGCCGCAGAGGCAGCTGCCGCCGTCGGGAGTTCCATGCCGTCCGCTCCCCCACCGTACAACGCCTCCGGCGGATCGTGGAGTGCAACTTCGGGTTCTGTGGGAATCGCCTCGGCGGGTATGTACGGCGGGTTGGAGACGACGACGTCGAAGGTTCCGTTGTGCTCGGGCAGGGCATCCCGGAGGTCCCCCTGGACAAGGGAAACCCCGAGGGGTTCGAGGTTCCTCGCCGCCCAGGCGTGCGCAAACGTGCTGTATTCAACGGCGTGGACATCGGCCCCGGGAACCTCGTACGCGATGGACCCGGCAATGGCACCGGACCCCGTGCCAAGATCCACCACTTTGGGCGAAGGGATGGCAGAAAGGTGGTCGATGACCAGCTGGACCACCGATTCTGTCTCCGGACGCGGTATGAAGACGCCAGGGCCTACGCGCAATTCGAGGTGACGGAAGTAGGCGACTCCGGTGATGTGCTGCAAGGGGACACGGTTTGCCCGTTCCTGCACCAATTCGCCGTATCCGTCCGGAGCGGGAGCATCGCCGAGGAGCATTGCCCGGAGGCGGCCAAGTCCTACCCCTAGAAGGTGCTCTGCCAGCAACTCAGCGTCCACGCGCGGGCTGGGGACGCCGGCGTCGGACAATACGGCAGTAGCCTCGCGAACAGCGTCCGCGAGGCTCTGGCCTGGGTAAATCGTCATGGATCAGCCCTCGTTACTGAAGATGGAGGTGCTTTGCGCCCGGCTATTCGCCGATCGCATCCAAGCGTGCTTGCTCGTCTGCTTCAATCGCGGACTGGATGACCGGCTCGAGATCCCCGTTCATCACGGCGTCGAGGTTGTAGGCCTTGTAACCGGTGCGGTGGTCCGCGATGCGGTTCTCCGGGAAGTTGTAGGTGCGGATGCGCTCTGAACGGTCCATGGTGCGGATCTGCGATTTGCGCTGCTCGGAGTTGGCGGCGTCGATCTGTTCCTGCTGGTGCGCCAGCAGGCGGGCGCGAAGGACGCGCATGCCGGCTTCACGGTTCTGCAGCTGCGACTTTTCGTTCTGCATGGCAACAACAATGCCCGTCGGCAAGTGGGTGATGCGGACAGCGGAGTCTGTGGTGTTCACTGACTGGCCACCCGGGCCGGACGAACGGTAGACATCGATCTTGAGATCGTTCTGGTTGATTTCCAGTTCTTCGGGCTCGTCAACCTCGGGGAGGACCAGGACACCGGCAGCCGAGGTGTGGATGCGGCCCTGCGATTCGGTGACCGGGACACGCTGCACACGGTGCACGCCGCCCTCAAACTTCAGACGGGCAAAAACGCCCTGCGCGGGATCGTTCGAGTTGCCCTTGATGGCTACTGCGACGTCCTTGTATCCACCGAGATCGGACTCGGTGGCTGAAATCAGCTCGGTCTTCCAGCCACGGGACTCGGCATAACGCATGTACATGCGCAGGAGATCACCGGCGAACAAGGCAGCTTCGTCGCCACCTTCGCCACCCTTCACTTCGAGGATGACGTTGCGGGCGTCGTCCGGATCGCGAGGGATGAGAAGTCGGCGCAAACGCTCCTGTGCTGCAGGGATCTGCTCCTCGAGCTGCTCAACCTCTGCGGCGAACTCCGGATCCTCGTCAGCCATCTCCTTGGCGGCTTCCAGATCATCATTGAGCCCGCGCCACTTGTTGTAGGCCTCCACGATGCCCTGAAGCTGCGCGGACCGCCGCCCCAGCTTCCTGGCAGCAGACTGGTCAGCATAAACGGCAGGATCGCTCAATTGCGCCTGAATGGCAGCATGCTCATCAAGCAATCCCTGAACGGACTCAAACATTCTCAAACAACCTTTCAACGCTGCGCACAAGTTTAGTGGCGCAAACAGCGGAAGGTGACACGACCGCCGTCGGGTAATTTTGCCAGCCCGCGAAGGCGAGCCGAAAACGGAACGAGCCGCTGATTCTGCTGCCCCGGGAGTGGCTTCGGGCCTGCCGGAGCGTGGTGGTCAAGTCCGTAAGGACTTGGCCGCCACGCGTAATGGCGGGGGCAGCAGAATCAGCGGCTCAGTAAAGCAACTATTTGTCGTTGTCCGACTTCGCTCCAAGCGTCGTCTTTTGTACCTGCATGAGGAACTCGACGTTGCTCTGGGTCTCCCGGATCTTGTTGGTCAACAGCTCAAGGCTCTGCTGCTGCTCCAGTCCGGAAAGGACGCGGCGCAGCTTCCACATGATCTTGACCTCTTCAGGCGAGAGCAGGTTTTCTTCACGGCGCGTACCGGAGGCGTTGACATCGACGGCCGGGAAGATGCGCTTGTCTGCCAGCTGGCGGGACAGGCGGAGCTCCATGTTGCCGGTGCCCTTGAACTCTTCGAAGATGACTTCGTCCATCTTGGAACCGGTCTCTACCAGAGCCGTGGCCAGGATGGTCAGCGAGCCACCGTTCTCGATGTTGCGGGCTGCACCGAAGAAGCGCTTGGGCGGGTACAGGGCAGCGGAATCCACACCACCGGACAGGATGCGGCCGGAGGCCGGGGCTGCCAGGTTGTAGGCGCGGCCCAGGCGGGTCATGGAATCCAGGAGGACCACCACGTCCATGCCCATTTCCACAAGGCGCTTGGCGCGTTCGATGGAGAGTTCGGCCACCGTGGTGTGGTCGTCGGCGGGACGGTCGAAGGTGGAGGCGATGACCTCACCCTTGACGGTGCGCTGCATGTCCGTAACTTCTTCAGGACGTTCATCAACAAGCACCATCATGAGGTGGACCTCAGGATTGTTGGTGGTGATGGCGTTGGCGATGGACTGCAGGATGAGCGTCTTGCCTGCCTTTGGCGGCGAAACGATCAAGCCACGCTGGCCCTTGCCGATAGGGGCAACAAGATCGATGACGCGCGGACCGATCTTCTTGGGGTCCGTTTCCAGGCGCAGGCGCTCGGAGGGGTACAGCGGAACGAGCTTTGCGAACTCGACGCGGTCCTTGAGTTCCTCGGGTGTCTTGCCGTTGACAGAGGTAACGCGAACCAGCGCGTTGAACTTCTGGCGTGCAGACTGCTGGCTGCGGTCCTCACCATCACGCGGTGCGCGGATTGCACCAACCACGGCGTCGCCCTTGCGGAGGTTGTACTTCTTGACCTGCGCCAGGGAAACGTAGACGTCATTCGCGCCGGGAAGGTAACCGGAGGTACGGATGAACGCGTAGTTCTCCAGGACGTCCAGGATGCCGGCTACGGGAAGCAGGACGTCGTCTTCGGTAACCTCGACGTCGTCGACGTCCGGTCCCTGGGCGCGTCCACGACGGCGTTCGTTGCGGTCACGGAAACGGTCGCTGCGGGTGTTGCCGTCACGGCTGTCCTGGCCACCGCGGCGGTCGCTGCGCTCGTTCTGGTCGTTGCGGTCACGACGGTTGCGGCGGTTACGACGGTTGCCGGTGTCGTCGCCGTCGTTGTTGTCTTCACGGCGCCCGCGGTTGTTGTCGCGGCGTTCACGCTGTTGCTCGCCGGCGTCGGACTGTTCGCGCTGCTCACGCTGTTCCGTGCGGTCGGCGCGCTGTTCGCGCTGTTCTGTGCGGTCAGCACGCTGTTCGCGCTGTTCCGTGCGGTCAGCACGCTGTTCAGCTGCCGGCGCTTCCGCTGCCTCAACCGGAGCTGCGGCAGCTTCGCCGCGGCGGCGGTTGCGGGTGCGTGGCTGACGACGTTCCGTGCCGGCGTCCGCAGTCTCGGCTGCTGCCGGAGTTTCGACGGCGGGGGCTGCTGCAGGCTCAGAAGCCGTAGCTGCGGTGTCAGCAGAGGTCTCAGCAGCTGCGATCACACCATCGCTTGTGGCACGACGGCTGCGTCCCCGTCCACGTCCGCGGGGTGCTTCCTGGGCCGGAGCCTCGGCTGCAACCTCGACAGGCGCGGTCTTTTCCGGGGCCTTGGCCTCAGCAACCGGGGCTTCCTTTGCCACGGCGGGAGCCTTGGCCGCAGTTGCCTTGGCCGGAGCCTTGGTAGTGGTGGTGCCCGCGCGGTGGGCGGAGATGGCCGTGACCAAGTCCCCCTTGCGCATGCGGGATCCCCCCGAAATACCCAACTGGCTCGCGAGAGCCTGAAGCTGGGCGAGCTTGAGGCCTGCAAGGCCGCTGCTCTTGGTTGCTGCCGTTGACGACTCAGCAGCAGAAGATGTTGTGTCCACAGCTGAAGCCAGCTCAGTGGTTTCTGTCACGAAGGATCCTTCCCCCTCGACGGCGTCCAGAGCGAGAGCTGGACGCGATGATTTGTTCTGGGCTGCAGTTCAGATCTGCAGCCGGTGATTTCGGCCGTGCCTGATGGATTGTGGCCAACAGGGCCGGATACTGATCGCCTTCACTGGATCCGGTTACCCGGACAGCCAGCCTGAAATTCAGGAAACAGAGAGAGTTCTGCGGCACCTGATGCAGGCCGGAAAGAGACGACACCACCAACGTTGGCACAGTTGACGAAAGGTACGGCGAAACACCGAAGTCCAAAATCAGGGAACTGCCCGCGGCTTTACCGGCGGTGCACTTCCACTCTAGCACCTTGAACGTCCACAGCCAGCGTCATCACGCGCCAACCAACGTCCGGTGTGTTGGTGGAGGTAAACGAATTGATGAAATCCACTGCCTCGGCAGCTTCGTCGGCGCCATTGGCCAGCACCATCACCGTGGGTCCGGCGCCGGAAACGACGGCTGCATGACCTGCGGTCCGGAGCGCTGCTATGAGGTCCGCGCTGGGCCTCATGGCCTGGGCGCGATAGCTCTGGTGAAGGTAGTCTTCCGTGCCCGGCAACAGCAGTCCAGGCTCTGTGGTGAGCGCATGGATCAGAAGCGCAGCCCGGCCGGAGTTCATTGCCGCCGCGTGGTGGCCAACAGATGCCGGAAGCAAACCACGCGCAGTCTCAGTGGACAGCTCGTAATCCGGTACAGCCACCACAGGAACGACGGACGGTGCCACCTCGGCCCGGGTGGTGCTGTACTGCTCGCTGTCCTGCCAGGACAGCGCCAGCCCACCGAAAATCGCGGGTGCGACGTTGTCCGGATGGCCTTCCATCTCGCTGGTCAACTGCAGGACCCACTGGTTGTCCTGCCGCGCCTCGAGGGGTACCAGCGCATTGGCGGCCGTCACCGCGGCAACGACTGCGGACGCAGAGGAACCGAGACCACGGCCGTGGGGGTTGACGTTGTCCGCGGTGATCCGCAAACCGCTGTGCTGGAAGCCCAGGCGCTCCAACGCAAGGTCGATGGCGCGCACCACGAGGTGGGTGGCGTCGCGTGGAAGGGTATCGGCACCCTCACCGGAGAGCTCGAACTCAAGCTCTCCGGTGGTGAGGGTCTCCACCGTCAAGGTGTCGTAAATGGACAGGGCCAGGCCCAGGCTGTCGTAGCCCGGGCCCAGGTTGGCACTTGTACCCGGAACTTTGACGGTCAGCCGCTGGCCTGCCGCGACAACGACACGATCGGTCGCGGTGGGCTGTGTTGATTCCACTCTTAGTTTTCTTCCAGTCCCAGTTCTGCTGCAACGGTGACGACGTCGTTCGGCACCTTGACAGGCTGGACATCGCTGCCGTCTTCGGTGCGGAGAGCCCACTGGGGATCCTTGAGTCCGTGCCCTGTAACAGTGATCACGATCGTTTTGCCCGACGGTACCTGGCCCGCAGCGTGCTTTTTGATCAATCCGGCGACGCCGGCAGCGGAGCCGGGCTCGACGAAAACGCCTTCCTTGGAGGACAACCAGCGGTGCGCGTCCAGGATTTCGTCGTCGGTAACAGCTTCGATCAGTCCGCCGGATTCGTCGCGGGCCGCAACAGCGGTGTCCCATGAGGCGGGGTTGCCGATGCGGATGGCGGTTGCGATCGTGTCGGGCTCCGTGATGGGGTGACCGGCGACGAACGGTGCTGCGCCGGCAGCCTGGAAACCCCACATGGTGGGAGTCTTGGTGGAAACGGCCGGAAGAGTACCGTTGGCGGACTCAAAAGGCGCGGCATACTCCTTGTAGCCCTTCCAGTAGGCGCTGATGTTTCCAGCGTTGCCAACAGGCAGGACATGGATGTCCGGGGCGTCACCAAGGGAATCCACGACCTCGAACGCCCCGGTCTTCTGGCCTTGGATACGTGCGGGGTTTACCGAGTTCACCAGGAATACCGGGTAGGACTCGCCCAGCTTGCGGGCGATGTCCAGGCAGTTGTCGAAGTTTCCGTCGACCTGCAGCAAGGTGGCGCCATGCGCGATGGCCTGGCTCAGCTTGCCCATGGAAATCTTGCCCTCCGGGACCAGCACTGCGCACTTCAAGCCTGCGGCCGTGGCGTAGGCCGCTGCCGACGCAGAGGTATTTCCCGTGGAGGCGCAAACTACGGCTTTGGCGCCGGCCTCTACGGCTGCGGTCATGGCCATGGTCATGCCGCGGTCCTTGAAGGAACCCGTCGGGTTCATGCCTTCGACCTTGAGGTAGACCTCTGATCCGGTCAGTTCGGAGAGCTTTTGCGCGTGAACCAGTGGTGTGCCGCCCTCGCCGAGGGTGATGACCTTGGTGGCTTCCGTTACAGGCAAACGATCAGCATACTCGCGGATTACTCCGCGCCATTGGTGAGCCACTTAGACCCCTTCTACCCGCAGTACGGATGTGACGGAATTGATGACGTCGAGGCCCTTTACGGCTTCGACGGTTGCTGCGAGTGCAGCTTCGGATGCACGGTGCGTGACGATCTTCAGCTCCGCGGACTCGACGTTCGAGGAAGAGTCGCGGTGGATCGTTTGACGCATGATTTCGATGGAAACGCCGTTTTCCGCAAAGATGTGGGCAATTCGGGCAAGGACACCCGCCTGGTCAGCGACGTCCAAACCGATGTAGTAGCTCGTGTTTGAGGCGTCGATGGTGAGGGCCGGGACGTGGCCCGTGGTGGTCTCGGTCCGGCCCGGTCCGCCGAGGACAAGGCGCCGGGCGGCAGAGACGAGGTCGCCCAGGACCGCTGAAGCCGTGGGCGTGCCACCAGCGCCTTGGCCGTAGAACATCAGCTCGCCGGCGTTCTCGGCCTCGATGAACACTGCGTTGAAGGCGCCGCGAACGGCAGCCAGGGGGTGTTCCCGCGGGAGCAAAGTGGGGTGCACGCGAACGGAGATTCCGCTGCCGTGGTCCGGGGAATCGATCTTTTCGGCGATCGCGAGCAGCTTGATGACGAATCCGGCTTCCTTTGCGGAGGCGATGTCTTCGGCGCTGACTTTGGTGATGCCTTCGCAGTAGACGTCGTCCAGGGAGAACCGGGTGTGGAACGAAAGTGAGGCGAGGATCGCGGCTTTCGCTGCGGCATCGTGCCCTTCAACGTCGGCCGTCGGGTCGGCTTCGGCGTAGCCCAGGCGCTGGGCCTCTGCCAATGCGTCGGCGAACTGTGCGCCGGTGCTGTCCATCTGGTCGAGGATGAAGTTGGTGGTGCCGTTGACGATGCCCAGCACACGGGTGATCCGGTCGCCGGAGAGGCTGTCGCGGATGGGACGCAGGATGGGGATGGCACCGGCGACGGCGGCCTCGTAGGAGAGCTGCACTCCGGCTTTATCAGCCTCTTCGTACAGGGTGGGCCCGTCTTGCGCCAGGAGGGCCTTGTTGCCGGTGACCACGCAGGCACCGTTCTGGATCGCGGTCAGGATCAGCGAACGGGCAGGTTCAATGCCGCCCATGAGTTCGATGACAAGGTCTGCGTCCTTGACCAAAGTATCGGCGTCAGTGGTGAACAGTTCGCGGGGCAGCTCGACGTCACGCGGGGAGTCGACGTTGCGAACAGCAATTCCCGACAGTTCCAGGCGGGCTCCGCTGCGGGCGGCCAGTGCCTCGGCATCGTCAATCAGAATCCGCGCGACCTGGGCCCCCACGTTGCCACAGCCCAGCAGGGCCACTTTCAAGGTTCGCACTTCAGACATTCGCCACTCCCATGTCGCGGTTCAAGAGATCTTCTTCGGTTTCCCCGCGGACAATCAGCCGGGCGGCTCCGTCGCGTACAGCGACAACGCCAGGCCGGGCCAGGTAGTTGTAATTGCTGGAGAGGGCCCAGCAGTAGGCGCCGGTACCCGGTACTGCGAGCAAATCACCGGCTGCCACGTCCGCGGGCAGATATACATCTCTAACAACTATGTCGCCGCTCTCGCAATGTTTGCCCACTACTCGGGACAGCTGCGGAGCCGCCTCCGAGGCCCGTGACGCTAAAATTGCCGAATAATCCGCGTCGTACAGCACCGGGCGGGCGTTGTCGCTCATTCCACCGTCCACCGACACATAGCGGCGGGGATACGTAACGTTCCCTTGCCCTGCGGCGTCGCCGGGAGCGTCCACACGCACGGTTTTGAGGGTGCCGACTTCGTAGAGGGTGAAGGTGGTGCTGCCCACGATCGCGCGCCCGGGTTCGATGGAGATCCGCGGAACGGCGATGCCGAGTTCGGCGCATGTGGAACGTACGACGGCGGCCATCGCCTGCGCGATTTCTGCCGGCGGACGCGGGGTGTCCACCGGGGTGTAGGCGATGCCGTATCCGCCCCCAAGATCCAGTTCAGGAAGGACGATGGAGTACTTTTCCTGCATGACGGCAAGGAACCGCAGAAGCTTCTCGGCCGCCACCGCGAAGCCGTCAGGCTCGAAGATCTGTGAGCCGATGTGGCAGTGCAGGCCAAGGAGCTCAATGCTCGAATAGGAAGTTGCTGCTGCCACTGCTTCTTCAGCAGCGGACAGGCCGGCTTCCTCGGTGGAGTCTCCAGCCATGGAGAGGCCGAACTTCTGGTCCTCGTGGGCGGTGGCAATGAACTCATGGGTGTGGGCATGGACACCGGGGGTCAGACGGAGCATGACCTTGGCGGTTTCCCCACGGCCGGAGGCAATCTTGGCGACGCGATCGAGTTCGTCGAGGCTGTCCACCACGATCCTGCCCACCTGCATGTCCAACGCCCGATTGATCTCGGCGTCGGATTTGTTGTTGCCGTGCAGGCCAAGGTTGGGTCCTTCGATCCCGGCACGGGCGGCGACAGCCAGCTCACCGCCGGAACAGGTGTCCAGGCGGAGGCCTTCCTCCGCAACCCAGCTGGCCACAGCAGTACACAGGAACGACTTGCCGGCGTAGTAGACATCCACTCCCCCGCAAATGTCCGCGAAGGCGGCATCGAAGGAGTCCTTGAACTCCCTGGCGCGGGCACGGAAGTCCGATTCGCTCATGACGAACAGCGGAGTACCGAACTGTTCCTTCAGTTCCTTGACCGGGATGCCGTCAATGGTGACTTCGCCGGCGTCGTTCTTCTCCACCCCCGCCGCCCACATGGGCGATTGCAGGGCATTCAGGTCTTCCGGAACGGCCAACCATTCCGGGGCAAGGGGCGAAACATGGCTGGCTTCTGTGGTCATTTCCCTACATCCGTTCCGGCGCGGAAACGCCGAGCAGTTCGAGTCCGTTGGCAAGTACCTGGCTGGTGGCATCGTTCAGCCACAGGCGTGTGCGGTTGACGTCCTGAACGGGGTCCTCGCCCTGCGGCGAGACACGGCAGGCGTCGTACCAGCGGTGGTAGGCGCCGGCGATCACCTCGAGGTGGCGTGCCACGCGGTGCGGCTCGCGCAATTCGGCAGCCTTGGCCACGATGGACGGGTAGCTGCCCAAGTAGGAGAGCAGCTCATTCTCGGTGGCGTGGTCCAGCAGCGCCGCGTCGAATACGGAACGGTCCACTCCTGCCTCGGCTGCGTTGCGTGCGGTGCCACGTGAACGTGCGTGCGCGTACTGCACATAGAACACCGGATTCTCGTTGCTGTTCTTTTTCAGCAGCTCAGGGTCCAGAGTCAACGGAGAATCGGCCGGGAACCGCGCAAGGGAGTATCGGACGGCATCCTTGCCGAGCCAGGAAATGAGGTCCTTGAGCTCGATGATGTTGCCGGCACGCTTGGACAGCTTGGCACCGTTCACGGATACAAGCTGACCAATCAGGACCTCGATGTTGACCTCGGGATCATCTCCGGCGCAGGCAGCAATGGCCTTGAGGCGGTTGATGTATCCGTGGTGGTCAGCGCCGAGGAGGTAGATCTTCTCCGTAAAGCCGCGGTCCTTTTTGGAGAGATAGTAGGCGGCATCTGCGGCGAAGTAGGTGGGTTCGCCGTTGGCGCGGATCATGACGCGGTCTTTGTCGTCGCCAAAGTCGGTGGTGCGCAGCCAGACCGCACCGCCGTCGTCGAATACGTGTCCTTGCTCGCGGAGGCGTGCAACGGCGGACTCGATCGCTCCGGCGTCGTGCAGTTCCTTCTCGGAGAAGAAGACATCAAACTCCACACCGAACTCAGCCAGGGTGGCCTTGATATCCGCCATCTGGGCCTCGTAGGCGGCAGCGCGGATGACCGGCAGCGCAGCCTCATCAGTGAGCTCGCGGATGTCCGGGTGGGCCTTCAGGACTTCGTCGCCAAGCTCGCGGATGTATTCGCCCGGGTAGCCGCCCTCCGGAACTCCCCGGCCGTGAAGGCGGGAGAGCACGGAGTTGGCGAAGACGTTCATCTGCGAGCCGGCGTCATTGATGTAGTACTCGGCCGTGACGTTGGCGCCCGAGGCGCGCAGGACCCGTGCAATGGCATCGCCAAGGGCCGCCCAGCGGGTGTGGCCGATATGCAGCGGGCCCGTGGGATTTGCCGAGACGAATTCCATGTTGACCACGCGTCCTGCGAGCGCCTGGTTGGTGCCGTACGAGGCTCCGGCCTCAACGATCGTCTTGGCAAGGGTTCCAGCCGTCGCGGCATCCACGGTGATGTTCAGGAAGCCCGGGCCTGCGATGTCCACGCCAGTTACACCCGGAATGCCCTGAAGGTGGTTGCTCAGGATGCCGGCAAATTCCCGCGGATTCATTCCCGCCTGCTTGGACAGCTGCAGGGCAATGTTGGTGGCCCAATCACCATGGTCCCGGTTCTTGGGTCGCTCCACGCGCACGGCGTCGGGCACGGCAGATTCCGTCAAGGCGATTTCGCCTGTGGAGACAGCGTCCTTAAGGCAGGCGGATATGGCAGCAGAGAGTTCTTCGGGAGTCACGGATCTAGCCTACCGGTGGCCCGCAAAGTCGCGGAATTGGAGGACCCTTATGTGGATAATTTGAACACAGGAGGTGCACAGGACCGGCTGGCCCCCTCCACAGACTGAACCATTACGGTGATTTCAACGTTGTGATGGACATGGGCGCTGTCCCGGCCTTTCAACGCGGGCGTGCCAGTGTCCATGACGAACCAGCCCCATGACCAAATACTTCCGGTTGAACTTGTCCAGTTGAAACGAGCAGAATCATGACTACGCCACTCCGCAAGAGCATCTACGTTGGCATTGCCGGCCTCTCCATCGCAGGCACCGCCGCTGCATGCGCACCCAGCACCCAAGCCCCCAGCACCCAAGCCCCGGCCACCCAGGCTCCAGCCACCCAGGAGGGCGGCCAGGCCTCGACCGGCAGCCCGTCGTCGGGCTCATCATCTGCCGCCATCGCTTCCACTGGGGCCAGCACGTACAAAGACGGCACCTACAGCGCGGACGGAAGCTACACCTCGCCGAACGGGCAGGAGACCGTGGGTGTGGAACTGACGCTGGCTGCGGACAAGGTTTCAGCGGTAAACATCACAGTCCACCCTTCCAACCCCAACACCAAGAAGTTCCAGGGCGAATTCGCCAGCGGCATCGCCGCGCAGATCGTAGGCAAGGACGTTGACGAACTCAACGTCTCGAAGGTGGCTGGTTCTTCCCTTACATCCGGAGGGTTCAACGACGCCCTCCAACAGATCAAGTCCAAGGCGAAGTAGCCGACATGCCCCATCCGGGCTGGAGCAGCTTCAGCTTCGACGGGATCGGCACGCGGTGGGAGATTTCGACGCCAGTCCAGCTGGCTCCCGCCCTCACCCGGCAGTTGCTCGCTGCCGTCGAGGCCTACGACACGACGTGGTCGCGGTTCAGGCCGGATTCCTTGGTGTCCTGCCTGTCCCGTGGTCCGGGCAGCATTACCTTGCCCGAACACGCTGCCAGGCTCCAGGAACTTTATGCGTCCCTGTATCGCCTGAGCCAAGGGGCAATAACCCCCCTCATCGGCAGCAGCCTTGAAAGGCTGGGCTACGACGCCGGCTACTCCCTGACACCCATCGGGATCCCGCAGGCGCCGCCCCGCTGGGAGGACACCCTGGAATGGACAGGCACGGCAATGACCGCGAAGGAGCCCTTGGTGCTGGACATCGGAGCGGCCGGGAAGGGGCAGCTGGTGGACTTGTTGGGCGGGATTCTCCGGGCGGCGGGCCACAGCGACTTCCTGGTCGACGGCAGCGGAGACATGCTGCACTCCGGGAACCAGCCCGTCACAGTCGCCCTGGAACACCCCTACAACCCACGGCAGGCCATTGGGACCGTCGAGTTGGACAACGCCGCCCTGTGCGCTTCGGCGGCCAATCGCCGGGCGTGGGGCGACGGCCTGCACCACGTCCTGGACGGCGCAACGGGCAAACCGGTCAACACTACGGTGGCAACCTGGACCATGGCCGCGAGCGCCCTTGTAGCCGATGGGCTGGCCACTGCCTTGTTCGTGATGGATCCGCCGCTGCTTGAGGAGGAATTCGATTTCTCGTGGCTCAAAGTCTCCTCAGCGGGCGCTGCCACCTTTTCGGCCGGTTTTGAGGGGAGACTGTTCACATGATTGCCGCCAAGTCCCGCATTGACACCTGGTTGGGCCGCTTCACCATGTACCGCTTGATCCTGTGGGTACTTGGCGTCCTGGTGGCCTACAGCATGGTCCTGAACATCCTGGGATGGCTGACTTTCGGCCTGCCGGAGATGCTGGTACACCTGCTCCTCTGCCTGGGCGTCACCTATGCTTCGAACCGATTGCTCGCCGCCATCTTCAACGTTAAGCCGCACAGCGAGTCTTCGCTCATTACGGCTTTGCTGCTCTATTTCCTGTTCTGGCCCGCTTTTGGACTCACCGACATGGCGGGCGTGGCCCTGGCCTGCGTACTGGCGAGCGCGTCCAAGTACGCGCTCGCCTTCCGTGGCAGGCATATCTTCAATCCGGCCGCCGCAGGGGCATTCATCACCGGCCTGACCGGCCTGAACATCGCTACGTGGTGGGCCGCCACCCCCGCGATGCTGTGGTTGCTGGTCCCGGGCGTGCTGCTGGTCCTTTACCGTACGCGGAAGCTGCTCATGGCTACCGTTTTCCTGGTAGCTGCCACCAGCATCATCACCTCGGAGCTTATGGGCCGGAGCATGACCCTGGGGCAGGCCCTGTGGCAGACCATTGCCCAACGCCCCCTCCTGTTCTTCGTGGGGTTCATGTTGTCCGAGCCGCTGACGCTGCCGCCGCGCCGCTGGCAGCAACTGGCGCTTGCCGCCGTCGTGGGTGTTGTCTTCGCGGTTCCCTACAACTTCGGCTTTGTGGCAAACTCTCCGGAACTCGCTTTGCTGCTGGGGAACCTCATCGCTTTCTTCATGGGCCAGCGGGGCGGAGTGGAGCTGACTTTCAAGGGCTCGCGGGCCCTTACGCCGGCGAGCACGGAATTCAGTTTCGAGCCCCAACGGCCCGTCCGCTTTGCTGCCGGCCAGTTCATGGAGCTGAACCTGCCGCATTCGGGTTCGGACGGAAAGGGCCGCCGTCGGGTGTTCAGCATCACCAGCCCTCCGGGCGCGGACGAGGTCACCTTTGGCGTGGGGACTGCTGAACCGTTATCGACGGCCAAAAAGGCGCTGCTGGCACTTCGGCCAGGGGACACTGTTTCCGCGACGACCGTAGGCGGGGATTTCCTGCTGCCGCACGACGCCGGAAAGCCGGTCCTGTTGATTGCCGCCGGTATCGGCATCACGCCTTTCCTGTCCCAACTGGCAGCCGACGGCACCGCCCGCGATACCGTGCTGCTGTATCTGGCGAAGAGTCGTGACGACATGGCCTGGGTGGAACAACTCGAAGCCTCCGGAGCGACAGTGATTGCCCGGCTTGCCGACGGTTCCACTCCCCCGGAGTTCATGCTCGACGCCGGTACTTCCAGAATCGACGCCAAGCGCCTTAAGGAGTTGGTTCCGGACGTAGCGGAGAGGGAAGTGTTCGTCTCCGGTTCACCCGCGAGCGTTGATTCGCTGCGGTCTGCGGCCCGTGGTGCGGGTGCTCGAAGGGTTCACGTGGACTCGTTCGCAGGGTACTGACGCAACACGGTTTTCCTATGCGGCGCCGTGGCTGCTAAGCTCTAGGACGTCCCACCGGCAACGGAGGGAAACCCTGGATGCCCTCGTAGCTCAGGGGATAGAGCGTCTGCCTCCGGAGCAGAAGGCCGTAGGTTCGAATCCTATCGAGGGCACAACGAAACCCCCGCCAGCACTGCTGGCGGGGGTTTTCTGCATGCTGGCTTCCGACTATCACTTACGGGCTTGCCGGGACAGCACCGCAAAATTGTCTGCCCTGGCTCCTAGGCTGATTCCAATTGGTCTTTCCGATAGCAAAAGGGGTTTTGCCGTGATGTGCTCGATCGTCCCGCCGTACATGCTTCGCAGGATTGCCGCCCAGGATGAACCCCGGCTCAGGGCAGTTGCCCGTGCCGCCAAAGAGTCCCTCATACACATCAAAAACCTGCAGGCCATCCGCACGGCCCCCCTGCCCGCCGCCCCTCCCAGTGCCCGCCAGGCCAAGCCGGGGCCGCCCAAGCGGACGATCTTCGACGCCGGATCCACCGAGGACCTCCCCGGGCGTTTGGTCCGGAAGGAAGGCGGATCCGCGACGGGTGATGCCGCCGCGGACGAAGCCTATGACGGCCTCGGCGGCACCCACCGCTTGTATGGTGAAGTTTTTGGCCGGGATTCAATCGACGACGCCGGACTGCAGCTGGATGCCAGCGTCCACTACGGAAAGCTCTACGACAACGCTTTCTGGAACGGCAGCCAGATGGTCTTCGGCGACGGGGACGGGCAAATCTTCCAGCGGTTCACAAAGTCCGTCAGCGTCATCGGCCACGAGCTGGCACACGGGGTCACCCAATACACGGCCAACCTGGCGTACCGCAACCAGGCCGGCGCCCTCAACGAGTCGATGTCGGATGTGTTCGGAGTCCTTGTGGAGCAGTACGTCAAGCAGGAATCCGCGGATCAGGCCAGCTGGTTGATCGGGCAAGGCTTGTTCACCGACCAGGTCCAGGGTGAAGCCCTCCGGTCCATGAAGGCTCCCGGCACCGCTTATGACGACGACATCCTCGGCAAAGACCCGCAGCCGGATTCCATGGACACCTACGTCAGGACCAGCGCGGACAACGGCGGCGTGCACATCAACTCCGGCATTCCCAACAGGGCCTTCTACGTCGTGGCAACCGAGCTCGGTGGCAAAGCCTGGGAAGCGCCTGGCCAGATTTGGTACGGGACGCTGACCAGTGGGTTGCTGCCCGCCACCTGCACGTTCGGCAAGTTTGCCAGGACCACTCTGGCAACGGCCGAAGAACTCTTCGGCAGTGGCTCAGCAGAGCATGACGCCGTCCGCAAGGCGTGGGACACTGTGAAGGTCAAGGTTTAGTCATGTGGCGGGCCGGTCACCCGGTCCGCCAACTGGCTGATTCAGCAGGGGTAGGACGAGAAGCAGCCGCTCATGAAAATCACGGTTCAGCGCAGTGGGGGAATCGCCGCGATGACACGTATCTGGAGCGTGGACGCAGTATCTCCTGATGAGAAGGAACGCTGGCTTCCGATAGTCGAGGCGTGCCCTTGGGATGAAGCCAAGGGCCAGGCACGTACGCTCAACGAACCGGACCGTTTCATGTACTCCATCCGGGCAGGCCAGCGCCGCGCCAACCTGCCGGACCGGGCGGTCACCGGCCCTTGGCAGGAGCTGATCGAGTGCGCCAAGGCTGAAGGCTCCGAGTCCCGGGGCACCATCGGTGGTCGGCGCTAGTCAGGTAAACACGTCAGGTACAACCGCTTCAGGTCCAGCCGCCTCCGGGCCAACCGCGTCAGGCAGGCTGGTCGCGCCCTTGCAGGGTGGTCACATGGCCTCAGCAAGTTGCCCCCGGAATGCCCGCCGATAGCTCTGCGGACTGGTATCGAGCACTTTGGCGAAGTGGTGCCGCAGCAGGACCGAATGCCCGAATCCGGCCTCGCGGGCTATTTCGTCGATGTTCAATTCGGTGGTTTCCAACAGCTCCTGGGCACGAAGGACCCGCTGGGAATTGAGCCAGGCCGCGGGGGTTGTCCCTGTCTCGGCACGGAAGCGCCGGGCGAAGGTGCGCGGGGACATGTGCAGCCGGGCTGCCAGTTCGTTGACGCTGTGTTCTTCGTCAAGGTGTTCCACCATCCAGCGCAGCAGCGCCTCCATGGGCGCCGATCCGCAGCTCGGCATGGGCCGGTCAATGAACTGCGCCTGGCCACCGTCCCGGTGCGGCGGCACCACCATGTCCCGGGCAATGGCAGCGGCCACATTGGCACCAAGCTCCACCCGGACAAGGTGCAGGCAAGCGTCTATTCCGGCTGCGGTACCTGCACTGGTGATGATGGTTCCGTCCTGGACATAGAGAACGTTCTCATCCACTATGGCTGACGGGTATCGGCCCGCGAGGTCCTGGGAATAATGCCAATGCGTTGTGCAACGCCGCCCATCAAGCAATCCCGCGCGTGCCAGCGCGTACGCTCCTGAACAAATGGACATCACCCACGCTCCCCTGGCATGTGCTTCCCGGAAGGCCTCCAGGACGGATTCGGGGAGCTCCTTATCCCTGCCAAAGGGCGCCATGATCACGAGGTCGGCGTCCGCCGCAGCCTCGAGCCCAAGGTCGACGTGAAGGGAAGGCCCTGACTTCATGCGGATGTCCCCGGGCTCCGGGGTGACTACACGGAAGTCGAAGGCGGGGACCCCGGCGCCGCGGTCCGATCTGTCGATCCCGAAGACCTCAAACGCCGTACCGAATTCGAAGACGGAGAAGTCCGGAACCACGATCACTGCTACTGATCTCAACATATCTCCAGTGTGGCAGAAAATTATCCAAATGGGGCATTTCTGCCACTGTTTCTTGTCTCCCGGCAGGAGCAGTCTTGAGTCATGGAAATCTTCGGAATCATCCTCTTCATCGTCCTCATCACCGCCGTCGCAGCTACCGTCTCAGCACTGTTGAAGGACGGGCGTGGCCACAACCCACCCGTCACCTCAAAGGAACCTTGGAGCGCCTTCGAAGCACCCAGCGGACCTTACTGGAACCCACGCATCTACTAGGGCAGGCCGGCCCCTCGCAAGGTCAGTCACACATCCATTCGACGCCCGCCGGTTCAGGGATTACTGCAGGAATCCTTGAACCGGCGGGCGTCCCTCTGCGCCGTGGCCTGTGCCGCGTCCTGTGCCGTGGCCTGTGCCGCAGTCTCCCTTGGCGTGCCTTGTGGGCTAGATTCACTTGCATGATTCAAACCTCCGCCCGGCTCCTGCAACTGCTCTCGCTGTTACAGGTCCGCCGGGAATGGACGGGTCCCGCCCTCGCGGACCGTATGGGAGTCACCGAGCGGACCGTGCGCCGGGACATCCACAAGCTGCGGAACCTGGGCTATCCCATCCATGCCTCTCCCGGCGTTGCCGGCGGCTACCAGCTTGGTGCCGGGGCGCAGTTGCCCCCGCTTCTCCTGGACGATAACGAAGCGCTGGCAGTTGCCTTGGGCCTGAACTCTGTGGCTGCAGGGCCGGTTGCGGGGATCGGCGAAGCATCCGTCCGCGCCTTGGCCACGGTGGAACAGGTACTCCCCTCCAGACTCCGCCCCAAGTTCGCCATGCTCAAGGCGGCGGTCACAACGCTTCCCAGCAACGCTGCCAGCGTCGATCCCCAACAACTCACCGTGGTCTCAGCCGCAATATCGGACCGCCGCCAAATCTCCTTTGACTATGTCAAGTCCGACGGCGACGCCTCACGCCGGCTGGTGGAACCGTACAGGCTGGTGGACACGGGCCGCCGCTGGTACTTGGTTGCCTATGACGTGGAGCGTGAGGACTGGCGGACTTTCAGGGCCGACAGGCTTGCTTCCCTGCCCACCGAACGCAGGAAATACACGCCACGGCCCCTGCCGGCAGAGGATCTGGCCGCCTACGTGCAACAGTCCATCACCCGCTCGCCGTACAGGTTCGACGTCGTGGTGCGGCTCCGCGCCCCTCTCGCCGAGGTCGCCGCCGTCGTCAGTTCCCAGTACGCGACCCTGACCGCCGACGGACCGGCAGCAACCGTCCTGAGGTCCGGATGGGACAACCTCGCAGCGCCGGCAGCCTACCTGGCCGCCCTGGACCTGGACTTCGAGATTCTCGAACCTGAGGAGTTCCGGTCTTTCGCACGCCACCTGTCACGGCGGCTCACAGCCGCCGCCGGTGCCGCGACGACTCCAGAAGACGGCTCTGCCGACTGCCCGCCCCAGCCACAGTAGACTGGCAGCAGCCATGACACTTCACATTTCCTACCCCGCAGAGTTGCCCGTATCCGAGCGCCGCGAGGATCTGATGGCGGCCATCGCCGCAAACCAGGTAACCATCATCGCCGGTGAGACGGGTTCCGGTAAGACCACGCAGATCCCCAAGATGTGCCTCGAACTGGGCCTCGGAGACAAGGGCCTGATCGGTCACACCCAGCCGCGCCGCCTGGCGGCCCGCACTGTGGCCGAGCGCATAGCGTCGGAGCTCGATGTGGAGATCGGCCAGGAGGTGGGCTTCCAGGTCCGCTTTACCGGCGAGGTCAGCGCGTCCACCAAGATCAAGCTGATGACGGACGGCATCCTGCTCGCGGAGATCCAGCGCGACAAGCTGCTTCGGAAATACAGCACGATCATTATTGACGAGGCCCATGAGCGAAGCCTCAACATCGACTTCATCCTGGGCTACCTCAAGCGGATCCTGCCGCAGCGCCCGGACCTGAAGATCATCATTACCTCAGCGACCATCGATCCCCAGCGCTTCGCCAAACACTTCGGCAGTGAGGAAGAGCCTGCGCCCATCATCGAGGTCTCCGGCCGGACGTACCCGGTGGAGATCCGCTACCGCCCGCTCTCACAGCCGGCAGGCGCGGATGATGAGACCTCCGACGACGAACTTGAAGAGGACCGCGACCCCCTCGACGCCGTTTGCGACGCCGTGGACGAGCTCGCCAAGGAAGCGCCCGGCGACATCCTCATTTTCTTCTCCGGCGAGCGCGAAATCCGCGACGCCGCCGAGGCCATCAACGGCCGTATCCAAAGCAACCGGCGCCTTGCAGGCACCGAAGTCCTCCCCCTCTTTGCCCGCCTGAGCCTCCAGGAACAGCACCGTGTCTTCAATCCCGGGGGCAAACGGCGCATCATCCTGGCAACCAACGTGGCGGAGACCTCGCTCACCGTCCCGGGCATCAAGTATGTGATCGATACCGGCACAGCCCGCATCTCGCGCTATTCGCACCGGACCAAGGTCCAGCGCCTGCCCATTGAACGGGTTTCCCAGGCCTCGGCAAACCAGCGTTCGGGCCGTTGTGGCCGCGTGTCCGAGGGCATCGCGATCCGTTTGTACTCGGAAGAGGACTTCGAGTCGCGTCCACAGTTCACCGATCCTGAAATCCTTCGGACCAACCTCGCTGCAGTCATCCTGCAGATGACGGCGATGGGAGTTGCCCGCGGGCCGAAGGACGTGGAGAACTTCCCGTTCGTGGAACCTCCGGAAACCAGGGCCATCAACGACGGCGTGACGCTGCTCCGGGAACTCGGCGCCTTGAGCCCGCTAAAGTCGCCTGACGCCCAGGGCAAGGGACGCAACGGCGGCGGCCTGACCGCCGTCGGGCAAAAACTCGCCCAACTTCCGGTCGATCCCCGGCTTGGCCGGATGATCGTGGAGGCAGGCAAGCGGGGATGCGTCCGCGAAGTCATGATCCTCGCTGCAGCCTTGACCATCCAGGATCCGAGGGAACGGCCAACGGACAAGCAGCAACTCGCCGCGGAAAAGCATGCCCGTTTCCGCGACGAAATCTCGGACTTCACCGGCTTCCTCAACCTCTGGAACTACATCCAGGAAAAGCAGCGGGAGTTGTCGTCCACACAATTCCGCAAACTGTGCCGCACCGAGTTCATCAACTACCTTCGCGTGCGCGAGTGGCAGGACCTTTTCACGCAGCTCCGGCAACTGGCCAAGCCGCTCGGCATTACCTTGGACAACAACCGCGTTGCCGACCCCGTGGGCAATTACGAGGGCATCCACATCAGCTTGCTGTCCGGGCTGCTCAGCCACATCGGCCTGCTTGACGAGCGCAAGCGTGAATACGCCGGTGCCCGTGGAAGCCGTTTCGCGATCTTCCCGGGTTCTGCGCTGTTCAAGAAGTCGCCTACCTTCGTCATGGCCGCCGAGTTGGTGGAAACGAGCAGGCTGTGGGCACGTGTTGCAGCCAAATTCGATCCTTTGTGGGCTGAGCAAGTAGCCCCGGACCTGGTGAAGCGTTCCTATAGTGAACCGCATTGGTCTTCGCGCCAGGGCGCAGTGTTGGCCCACGAGAAAGTCACGCTGTATGGCGTGCCCATCATTCCGAACCGCCGGATCAACTACGGTCGCATCGATCCGGAACTCTCCCGTGAGTTGTTCATCCGCCACGCACTGGTTGAGGGCGAATGGAAGACGCACCACAAGTTCTTCCACCGCAACCGTGCCCTGCTCCAGGAGATCGAAGAACTCGAAACCCGCATGCGGCGGCGCGACATCCTGGTGGACGACCAAACCCTGTTCGAGTTCTATGACGAACGGATTGGCAAGGACGTCGTCTCCGAGAGGCATTTTGACAAGTGGTGGAAGGACGCCCGCCAACAGGACCCGCATCTGCTGGACTTCGACCAATCGCTGTTGATGAGCGAGGACGCCGAGGCCCTGGATGACTCCGCGTATCCCAAGACATGGCTCCACAAAGGCTTCGAACTGCCCCTGGGCTACGAGTTCCACCCCGTGGCACCCGGGTCTGCGCCCAATCCTTCCGACGGCGTGACTGCCGAGGTTCCGGTGCTGTTCCTGAACCAATTGGACGATGCCCCGTTCCGCTGGCAGATTCCCGGCCAGCGGGTGGAGCTTGTCACTGCCCTCATCAAGTCGCTGCCCAAGCAGGTCCGGAAGAATTTCGTGCCGGCCCCCGACGTCGCCAGGCAAGCGACTGCCGCCTTGGAAGCGGACTTCGATCCCGCAGTTGACGAGCTCGAACCCTCTCTTGAGCTGGTCCTGCGCAGGCTCCGTGGCCACATCATCCCACCGGGCTCCTGGAACTGGGATGCCGTGCCGCCCCACCTGCGTGTCAGTTTCAAGGTGGTGGACAGCAAGGGCAAGGTCCTGGACGAGGGCAAGGACCTCGCAGGACTGCAGGAAAAGCTTGCACCTGCCACCCGCCGCGCCATTGCTGAATCACTGGGAGCAACACCGGCGACGACGTCACGCGCCACACGCGGCAACGGAACCGACGCACCGGGCAACCAAGCGACGCCGCCAACTGCAACCGGAGCACCAAGCGAAGGTACCGTGGCCGAACGCACCGGCATCACCGAGTGGGACTTCGGCACAGTGGAGCGCCAAGTCAGCCGGACAGTCAAGGGCCACGCCGTCACAGGCTTCCCGGCAGTGGTGGACGAGGGCAAATCCGTGGCACTGCGGGTCTTCCAGACCAAGGCCGAGCAGGAAGCCGCCATGCGTAGTGGCGTCATCCGCCTGTTGGCCCTTCGGATTCCGTCCCCGGACCGCTACGTGCTCGAACACCTCAGCAACACCGAAAAACTGACTTTCAGCCAAAACCCCCACGGATCGGTCAGCGCGCTGATCGCCGACTGCGCGTTGGCTGCCATCGACAAACTCGTTCCCCAGGAACTGCCGTGGGACAGGGACTCCTTCGATGCGCTGTACGAAGTAGTCAGGGCAGAACTGATCGATACCGTTTTCACGGTGACTGCCGTCGTCGAACGTATCCTGGCCAGCACCAGGCGCATCCAGAAAGCGCTGAAGTCCACTGCGAGCCTGCCGCTGATCAGTGCGCTAAACGACATGAAGAGCCAATTGGAGCAGTTGGTCTTCCCGGGTTTTGTAGCACAGACGGGCTACGCCCAGCTCAGCCAGTTGCCGAGGTACCTGCAGGCCATCGAGAAACGACTGGAAAAGCTCCCCGGCAACGTGCAGCGGGACAGCCTCAACATGGGCATCGTGCAGGCGCTGGAAGACGACTACGACGACGCTGTGTCCGCATTGCTTCCGGGACGCAGGGCCGGCGCGGAGTTAACCCGGGTGCGCTGGATGATCGAGGAGCTGCGGGTCAGCCTCTTCGCAGTGGAGTTGGGGACGGCATATTCCGTTTCCGAGAAACGCATCCGCACGGCGCTGAACCAGGCCCTGGCCCCGGCCTAGCCGGACCCAAAACACAAAAACCCGGCGGTGCCACAACAGCACCGCCGGGTTAATACTCCAGAAAAATCAGCCTTCAGGGACAGCGTCCCCGTGTCCGGCCGCGCGAAGCGCCGCACGGAGCTTCACGGCCGTTGCATCCATCACCGCGGGGTCCGGATTGTGATCGACATTGTGGACCTCAAAATCCGCGGTGGAGTACGCGGGCCAGACATGGACGTGCAGGTGGTCCACCTCGAAGCCCTCCACCAGGACACCAACGCGCTTGGCGTCGAAGAGGCTTTCCTGAACCTTGCCAATCTTTTGGGCAACATCCATGACCTTGAACAGCAACTCAGGAGTCGCGTGCGTCCAGGAGTCGACCTCCTCACGCGGCACCACCAGCACGTGGCCTGGGGTGATCGGGGCAATGGTCAGGAAGGCAACCACTTCCTCGTCCTTCCACACAAAGCGGCCAGGGATCTCCCCGTTGATGATCCTGGTGAACAATGTGCTCATGCGTCTGCCCTTTCGGATGGTTCCTGAAGTGTTGAGGTATCCAGCACAAAACGGTACTTCACGTCGCCTGCCACCATGCGGTCATAGGCCTCATTAAGCTGGTCCGCTCCAACAATTTCGATGTCGCTGGCCACCCCGTGCTCAGCGCAGAAGTCGAGCATTTCCTGAGTTTCCTCAATGCCCCCTATCAATGAACCCGCGTAGGCGAGGCGGCGTCGGATGAGAAGGCCCGGGCTGACCGGGGGCATGTCCTCGGCCGGAAGGCCCAGCTGGAAGAGCGCGCCGTCCAGCCGAAGCGTACGGAAGTAGGGGTTGAGGTCGTGCGGAGCTGCGACGGTATCGATAATGACGTCGATGCTCCGGTTGGCGGCTTCCATCGCGGCGGCATCCCTGGAGAGCACTACGTGGTCGGCTCCGAGTTCACGGGCGGCGTCGAACTTGGACTCGGAGGTGGTGAAGACCGTAACTTCAGCGCCCATGGCCTTGGCGATCTTGACCGCCATGTGGCCCAGGCCGCCCAGTCCAACCACTCCTACCGAGTCCCCCTCTTCGACATCGAAGTACCTCAGGGGCGAGTACGTGGTGATCCCCGCGCACAGCAACGGTGCCGCCGCGGCAGGATCCAGGGATTCGGGCACACGCAGCACGAAGCGCTTGTCCACCACTACCGACGTCGAGTATCCACCTTGGGTGATGGCATCTGCGTGGTGGGGATCGGCCGCGCCGTAGGTACCCACGTTGCCACGCTCACAGTACTGTTCCAGGCCTTCAAGGCAGCTGTCGCACTCCCGGCACGAATCCACCATGCACCCGACACCAACGCGGTCGCCCACCGTGAAGTCCGCTACGTCGGTTCCCACCCGCGTCACGTGGCCGACAATCTCGTGGCCCGGTACCAGCGGATACGGGGGAACCCGCCACTCGCCCCGGGTTGCGTGCACGTCCGAGTGGCACAGTCCGCAGAATTCGATGGCAATCTCGACATCGTCTGCGCCAGGCTCACGGCGTGCCACGGTGAGGGGCACCAGCCCGCTCTCCGGAGAGGTGGCGCCATAGGCCGCGGCCAGCACAGCAGCTGGGGACGCGGTGGCGTCCAAGGAGATGGTTTTCGCAAGGGGCGGGGGCACAGGGCGTCCAGGATTCATGCCTCGACGCTACTCCCGTCAGCGGGGCTCATGCCACTTGGGCCAACGGCGCCGTCTTCGAAAGGCGTATCCCCAACAGCGACGTCATTCGCAGGGTTGTTCGACCATTGCGAGAACGACCCCGGGTACAGTGCTGCCCTGAAGCCCGCAATCTCCAAGGCCGCGATTTCGTGGGAGGCGGTAACGCCGGACCCGCAATAGACCGCAACCTGGGAGGACCTGTCCAGGCCCAAGGCCTCGAACCGGCGTCGCAGCTCCCCGGCGGGCAGGAAGGTTCCCGCAGGCAAAATGTTCTGCGTCGTAGGAGCGCTCACGGCGCCTGGGATGTGGCCGGCCCTGGGATCGATGGGTTCCACCTCTCCCCTGTACCGTTCCCCGGCCCGCGCATCCAGCAACACGCCTTCGCGGCTCCATAGTGCAGCCTCGCGTTCGGTAATGGACGGCATCCGGCCGTCGTCCAACACGACATTCCCGACGCCGGTACCCACCTCACCTGCCTCGAGGCGGTGCCCTGCCGCCCGCCAGGCGGCCAAACCGCCGTCGAGCAGGTAAACGGACTCCACCCCGGCGTTGCGGAGCATCCACCATGCCCGTGCCGCTGCCATGCTGCCGCTGTTGTCGTACGCGACGATCGTGTCGCCGTCGTTGATCCCCCACCGCCGGGCAGTTTCCTGGAAACGCCCGGGCGAGGGCAAGGGGTGGCGGCCACGTCCTGGCTGGGCATGGTCTGCGAGTTCAGTTGGGAGGTCCACGAAGACTGCCCCTGGCAGATGCGCCGCCAGGTACTCCTCGTGTCCGTCGGTCCGGCCGAGGACCCAGCGAACGTCCAGCAGTACTGTCCGCTCGCCTGATTCGAGGCGCTGATGCAGTTGCGGGACACTCATCAACGTGGCCATGGGTTCTCCTTCATACGGGGGGTGCCGGCCCCGTTGCTGCCGGAACCACGTTTCCAGCCTAGGCTTATCCGGTGAGTAATTCGTGTATTCAGGACCGGACCTGGGCCAGTGAAGCCATCCGCACCATCGAGGCTGAAAACAACCGCTCGGCAGACACGCACCTTTACGCAGTACCGCTTCCCGCGCACTGGGGCGTGCAACTGTACCTGAAGGACGAGTCCACCCACCGTTCGGGAAGCCTGAAGCACCGTTTGGCGAGGTCTTTGTTCCTCTACGGACTGGTCAACGGATGGATCACTGAGGGCACCACCATTGTGGAGGCCTCAAGCGGCAGCACAGCCGTCTCGGAGGCCTACTTTGCCCGGCTGATCGGATTGCCGTTCATCGCCGTCATGACCAAGACCACCAGCCCTGAGAAGATCGCCCTGATCGAGGACTTCGGCGGCTCCTGCTTGCTCGTGGACCACGCATCCGAGGTCTATGCCGTTGCCGAGGAAACAGCCAGGACGTCCGGCGGCCACTACATGGACCAGTTCACCTACGCCGAGCGCGCCACGGACTGGCGCGGCAACAACAACATCGCAGAATCGATCTTTGAACAACTTGCCCTCGAAGAGCACCCGGTGCCGGACTGGATCGTTGTCGGGGCGGGAACGGGCGGCACAAGCGCCACTATCGGCCGCTACCTTCGCTACAACCGGTACGCCACGCGCCTGGCCGTGGTGGACCCGGAAAACTCCGCCTTCTATCCTGCGTGGCGGGACGGAAACGCGGCAGCAGCGTCCGGCCTGCCCTCGCGCATCGAGGGAATCGGCCGACCCCGCTCCGAACCGAGTTTTGTTCCGGCCGTCATCGACCACATGATCCAGGTGCCCGACGCCGCATCCGTTGCGGCCATGCGCCACCTCCGCACCTTCACCGGCCTTCACGCCGGCCCCTCGACGGGCACCAACTTGTGGGGCGTCTGGCAGCTGGTGGCCCGGATGGTCGCAGAAGGGCGCAATGGCAGCATTGTTTCGCTCATGTGCGACGCCGGCGACCGTTACGTGGGCAGCTATTACGACGCCGAATGGCTGGCTGCCCACGACCTCGATCCGGCTCCGTACGAAGACGTGCTGGAACGGTTCCACGAGACCGGGGTGTGGACGGGTTAGACCTCCACCGAGTCCCGCGGGGCAAGCTTCGTGTAGGTGGTACCGTAGCGCGCGCCGATCCTTGTTACGTGGCCTTCAACAATGCCCCGCCCCAGATCGTTGAGCAAGCCGTCATGGACCGGGAAGGCTTTGGGCGCGCGGACGGAAATCACAAAGTCCACCACCTCCCCCACCTTCGACCATGGGGCGTTGATGGGGACAAGAAGCGTTTGCACACTGATTCCGTCCGGGACAACGAACGAGTCCCCTGGGTGGAAGACGTTCCCGTCCACCAGGTAGCCGATGTTCGCCACCACCGGAATCTGAGGGTGGATCACGGCGTGCTGGCCCCCGAATGTGCGGATGTTGAAGCCCGCAGCGTCAAAAGCGGAGCCGGGCTCAACGGAGTGCACCTGCGCGGCGACGTCGCTGTTTTCCTTCAGGGTTGCCGCAACCCCTGCCGGCGCATGGATCTGCAGTGCCGGGTCCTCCCGCAGGGCCGCGATGACCGCCGGCTGGTCGATGTGGTCATTGTGCTCGTGGGTAACAAGTACGGCATGCGCACCATTCAACGCTTCCCCTGCCTCGGAGAAGGCCCCGGGATCGATCACCAGGACCTTTCCTTCCTTCTCCAACCGGACGCACGCGTGGGTGTACTTGATGAGCTTCATGGGGACAGCCTATGGGCCGCTGTTGACAGTTTCCAAGCGTCTCCTGCTGGTAAAATCAAGGTTTGCCAGCATCTCCACGGAAGTGAGCCTTTCCATGCCACACGGCACCAATTCCGCCACGACCGGCCCCGCAGAACCGACTGCACCGGCTACCAGCGGAGTCAAGGAGCAGCGCGTCACCAAGCAGCGCTTGGCCGTCAGCGCCGCCTTGGACGAATTGGATGACTTTGTCAGCACCCAGGAGCTGTACCGCCTGATGCAGAACAAGGGCATTTCGGTGTCCTTGGCCACGTCCTACCGCATCCTCCAGTCCCTTGCGGATGACGGCCTCATCGACGTCCTCCGCAACGGTGAGGGCGAAGCCGTCTACCGTCGCTGCGCGGTCACGGGACACCACCACCACCTGCTGTGCCGGAACTGTGGCAAGGCAGTAGAAGTGGAGGCGCCCGCCGTCGAAACCTGGGCAGCGCGCACAGCCTCAGAACACGGCTTTACCGAAGTAGCCCACACGGTAGAGATCTTTGGCCTGTGCCCCGATTGCACCGCCAAAAAGGCTGCAGGAAAGCTCTAAAGCGCTCCTGCAGGCTGGTCCCGCGTCACGCGGCCGTTCAAGCCACGGTTAGTGCGCACGCGCCCGATAACGCGGCACACCACATAGATCAGGAAAGACAACGTCGTCACGTACGGGCTGATCGGAATGCGGCTGCCGAGGGCCAGCAGGATGCCCCCCACTGTGGCGGTCAGGGCGAAGGCCACACTCAGGACCACCACCAACTTGGGCGAGGTAGTCACCCTCAGCGCTGCTGCTGCCGGCGTGATCAGCAAAGCGAGCACCAGAAGCGCACCAACGATTTGGATGGACAGCGCCACGCTGACGCCCAGAAGCACCATGAAGCCGATCGCAAGGCCACGAACGGGAACACCGCGGGCTTCGGCCATCTCAGGGTCCACGCTGGCGAAACTCAGGGGACGCCAGATAGCCACCAGGGCAATCATCACTACCACCGCCGTCCCCGCCAACGCCTGCAGCTGGACGGTGTCCACCGAGACAATCTGACCGGTCAAAAGCCCGAATTTATTGGCGGCGCGGCCTTCGTAGAGCGCCAGGAAAAGGATTCCCAAGCCCAAGCCGAAGGGCATGATGACGCCGATGATCGAGTTCTTGTCCCGCGCCCTGACACCCATGAAGCCAAGCAGGACGGCAGCTGCCACGGAGCCGATCAAGGAACCGAAGATGATGTCGGCGCCGATTAACAGTGCGAATGCCGCACCAGCGAAGGACAGCTCGGAGATGCCGTGGACGGCGAAGGCCAGATCCCGTTTCATCACGAAGGTGCCAACCAGCCCGCCCAGCAAGCCAAGGACCGCGCCGGCCCAGAGGGAGTTCTGGACAAGGACCAGCAATTCGCCGTAGTTCTCGAAGTTGAAGATGGTCTGCAGTATGGTGCCCAGGTCCACTTAGAGCTCCTCTCCGGCAGTCGCGTGGGCGTCGTCATGGAAGTGCGTGGTTGCGTCCGGAAGACCGACGACGACGATCCTCCCGTTGGTGTGGATGACCTCCACGTGGCTGTTGTACAGTTCGGACAAAACTTCCGTGGTCATGACTTCCTGTGGCGTTCCCACGCGGAATTGTCCACCGGCCAAATAGAGCACACGGTCCACGTAGTCGATTACCGGATTGATTTCGTGCGTCACGAAAACCACGGCACTGTTTCTCTCGTGGCATTGCTTGTTGATCAAGGAACTGACGCCTTGCTGGTGGTGGAGGTCAAGGGAGAGCAGCGGTTCATCGCAGAGCAGGACCTGCGGCTCGGTTGCCAGCGCCTGGGCTACCCTCAGCCGTTGCTGTTCGCCCCCGGAAAGCTGTCCAACCGGCACTTTGGCATAGTCCGAGGCGCCCACCAGCTCCAGAAGTTCGTCGATCCGCTGATTGACTTTGCCGGCGGACACCCTGATCCCCCATCGGTGTCCGTCGATACCAAGTCCCACCAGATCCCGTGCACGCAGGGGCGTGTCCGGCGCGAAGGATTTCTGCTGCGGGATATAGCCGATCCGCTTGCTTCCGCGTTCCACCGGGTGTCCGCCCAAGGACACGGTCCCGGAGTGCAGCTCCTGCAAGCCCAGAAGGACCTTCAGGAAACTGGTCTTGCCGCTGCCGTTCGGGCCAAGGACTGCAAAGAACTCCCCCGGGTTGATGTCGAGGTCCAGGTCACGCCAGAGTGTCCTCTTGCCGAACTGCAGGCTGGCTCCGCGGAGGCTCACTACGGGTGTCAAAAGTTGTCCTCGATCCATGCGTTGCAACGAACGCAGTTTGTTGGGCCGTCCGTTTGGGCGTCCGGGCGGGGGCGTCCACAGGGCGGAAGGTGGCAGGGGAAAGGCCCCATTGCCATCCTGAATATCTTAGGACGGCGACGAGGCCCTTCACCGTATTGCCGTGTGGGAATGCCCTACTTCTTGAGGGTTGTCGATACTGATTCCACGTTGTCCGTCATCCACTGGATGTAGTCCTTGCCCTCGGGCAACGTTTCGGTGAAGTCCAGGACCGGAACCCCGGCAGCCTCTGCTGCCCGCTTGACGGATTCGGTCTGGGGCCCGGCAGTCTGTTCGTTGTAGGCGAGGAAGCGGACTGATCCGGCGCTGAGGAGGTCGGTGGTTTCCTTCATGACGGCCGGCGGCACGTCCGTACCTTCTTCAACGGCGGCGCTGTAAGCCTCGGGGGTTTTGTTCTCCAGGCCGGCAGCTTCGAGCAGGTACAGCGGAACGGGCTCGGTGATGGCCACCGGAGCATGCGCATCCACGGCCTTCACGGCGTCAAGCTTTGCCGTCAAACCAGTGAGCTTGGCTTTGAAGGCATCTGCGTTGCCCTGGAACGTTGAAGCTGATGCAGGGTCGAGGCTTCCCAGCTTGCCGGCCACGGCATCTGCGAGCTTGCCCATGGTGTCCAGGCTGTACCAAACGTGTTCGTTGAACCCGCCGTGGTTGTGCGTGTGCCCCTCTTCCGAGTGGGCATCTTCGCTATGGGTTTCCCCTTCAGGAGCAAGGCCTGAGATATCCACGGCGCTGATCATGTTCTCATGGCCGATCTTGGTTTCATCGGCAATCTTGTGCAGGAATTCGTCGTAGCCTCCGCCGTTCTCCACCACGAGCTTGGCCTTGGAAATCACCAGCTTGTCCTGGGCACTTGCCTCATAGGAATGCGGGTCCTGGCTTGTCTTGGTAATGATGGCGTTGACGTTCACTTTGTCTCCACCAACCGTCTTCACGATGTCGCCGTAGACATTGGTGGAGGTGACAACCTCGATGGCACCGGAGGCCGATTGGCTGTTTGCCCCGGCCGTCCCGGCACAGGAGGAGAGCAGCAGCGCGGTAAGTGCTGCTGAAGCGGCTACGGACAGGCGGGCGGCGGAACGACGCACGAAGACCTCGGATCTACTCAAAATGAGAATCAAACACAATTGCTGGCAGGTTCCCAGTGTAGCCCTAAATAGGAATGATTCCTATTTAGGGAAGGCGGGCGCCTGGCAGGCGCCCGCCTTCCCCCGGCCTTTCAGCGCTTAGGCTTGCTGTCCGCCATAGCGACGGATGCCCGTTGCCTGGGTGGCATCGCGGATCTCACCGACCAACTGCTCAATGACATCCTCAAGGAACAGGACACCCTGGGTGTCACCACCCGCGCCGACGACACGGGCCAAGTGCGAACCCGTGCGCTGCATTACGGACATGGCCCGCTCAATCTCGTCGTCCGGCGACAGGTTGGCCAAAGAACGGATGCGCCCCTCGGCAATGGGGTGTCGTCGACCCTCGTCAGGAATGGACAGGATGTCCTTCACGTGCAGGTATCCGGCGAGTTCGCCGTCGTCGTCCACCATCGGGAAACGGGAGAATCCCGTACGGCTGACTGCTTTTTCCAGCTCTACAGGCGTGGAAGCCGTCTTGAGTACCACCAGCTTGTCCAGCGGAACCATGATGTGCGAGGCCGTGTGCTCCGAGAACTCCAGGGCACCGCTCAACAACCCGGTCTCGTCATCAACCAGGCCGTGCCGGGTGGACTCCTGGACGATCGACTGCACTTCCTCAAGCGTGAACGAGGACGATACTTCATCCTTGGGTTCGATCTTCATCAACCGCAGGATGTGGTTGGCCAGCCAGTTCAGGGTCCAGATCACCGGGTTTACCACCCGGGCGATGAACATCAGCGGCGGCGCCAGCAGGAGGGCCGCTTTGTCCGCCACCGAAACCGAGATGTTCTTGGGGACCATCTCGCCAAAGGTGACGTGGAGGAACGTCACGAACAGCAGTGCAATCACGAAAGCGGAGATGTCCGCCAACTCAACAGGCACACCGACCAGCTCAAGAGGCTCAGCCAGCAGATGGTGGATGGCGGGCTCGGCTACCTGAAGGATCAGGAGCGAGCAGACGGTGATGCCCAGCTGCGCGCACGCGAGCATCAGCGACACATTTTCCATGGCCCGCAGGGTTGTCTGCGCACGCTTGGAACCAGCTTCGGCCAAGGGCTCTATCTGGCTGCGGCGGGCCGACATGACAGCGAATTCGGCACCGACGAAGAAGGCATTGCCGATCAGGAGGATGACCAGCCAGAGAATTCCTACCCAGTCACTCATACGGCACCTGCCTCGTGGTGGGTGGTGTCGGCGTCGGCCTGGTCCTCATCCTCGGCAATGTGGTGGAAGCAGATCCTGTCGATCCTGCGGCCATCCATCCTGGTGACCGTCAGGGTGCCTCCCGGCGTCTCCACGACGTCGCCCGTCTTGGCGATCCGGCCAAGCTGGCTCATGACGTAGCCGCCCACGGTTTCGTAAGCCGACTCGTCGGGGACCGTGAGGTTCGGAATCTGCTCCGACACTTCGTCCGGCCGAAGCAGACCCGGAAAGTACCAGTCACCGGTCGCGCTCTGCAGGACTCCAGGCCGGACTTTGTCGTGCTCGTCCGCGACCTCTCCGACGATCTCTTCCACCAGGTCTTCGAGGGTGGCAATACCCGCCGTACCGCCGTATTCGTCAAGCACGACGGCGAGTTGCAGGTTGCCTTCGCGCAGCTCGGACAAGAGGGCATCCAGATGGATGGTCTCGGGGACCTGAAGGACATCGGTCATGATGGCGCCGGCCTGGATCTTCGCGCGACGTTCCGCCGGAACGGCCACAGCCTTCTTGACGTGCACGACGCCTCGGATGTCGTCCGTGGAATCGCCGATGATCGGAAAACGGGAGTATCCGGTCCGCCGTGCGGCGTCGAGGATATCGGCCACCGATTGGTCGGCGTCGATGGTTTCCATCCGGATACGGGGCGTCATGACGTCCGCCGCTGTGCGCCCGGAAAAGTTCAGGGTGCGGGCAACGAAGTTTGCCGTTCCCGCGTCCAACGTTCCGAGTTCGGCGGAGCGGCGCACCAAGGACGCGAGCTCAGCAGGCGTCCTGGCGCCCGAAATCTCTTCCTTGGCCTCAAGGCCGAACAGGTTCAGGACCTTATTGGAGAACCCGTTCAGGACCACGATGGCCGGCTTGAAGACGGCGGTAAACATCAGCTGGGGGCGGGCGAGCCGCTTTCCCAGGGGGAAGGCAAGGGCGATGGCCATGTTCTTGGGAACCAACTCGCCAAGGAGCATCGACAACAACGTGGCGAATGCCATGGCGACGATCAACGCTATTGAGTGCACCGCTTCACTCGGCAGGCCGAGCAAACCGAGCGGCCCCAGGAGCAACTGGCCAACAGAAGGCTCCATGACGAAACCCGTCAACAGCGTGGTCAGCGTGATGCCGAGCTGGCAGCTGGAGAGCTGGGTAGAGAGCGACTTGAGGCACTTCAACAGGGGTGCCGCAGCGTGGTCGCCGTTGTCGACAGCCCGCTGAACGCTGGCTTGGTCGAGGGCTACGAGGGAAAACTCAACCGCTACAAAGAAGCCGGTCCCCAAAATCAGGGCAAAACCGGCAAAAAGGAGAATCCATTCCACTTAGCAGGTCCCCCCAAGGGTGGGCGCGTGCAACGGGGTCAAGGCCTTCGGCGCGGGGATTCGCCCCGGCGGAGGCTGGTCGGGCGCCGCGGACGCATGGTCTGCGGCACCACCGGCAGGGAACGCCGGCGCGTGATGGGCATGTGAACGGGTGTTGCCGGCTCGACGGGCGCGCTGTGCGGAGTTGCCAGGTTGGCTCCCCCGACAGTTCCCAGGCCGGCACCTAGATTTACTGTCCATAAGGGTTTCAGTCTACAGTCCGCCAACCGTGGTCTCCCTCAGGAGGGCAAACTTCGCAATAAAAAGAAGAGTCTGGCCACTAAGACAGCAGCAACATGATTTAGGTCACCACTATTGGCAGTTAACCAACGATCCTAACTAGACTGTCAGGGGTCTGAGTTCGCGGGACCCGGACCCTGTCCCATTGTTGTGGAAAAGCAACAATGGCCAGCGGGAAAACAACACTCATGGAAGAGGCGTATTTCAAGTGCCAGAGCAGCCCAGCCACCGTCTACCAGAGGAATTTGGCGGAAACGAGTGGCTCGTTGACGAACTGTACGAGCGGTACCAACAGGACAAGAACTCGGTGGACACCAAATGGTGGCCGCTCTTCGAATCCTTTGCTTCCGCTGACGGCACTTCTTCCAACGGAACCTCCGCAGCTCCAGCAGCTGCCAATCCCCCTACCCAAGTACTTCCCGTCGTAGCTCCGGCTGCAGCGGCACCGGCACCGGCGCCGGCCGCCCCTGCAGCAGCACCGGCCGCAGCCCCTGCGGCTCCGGCAGCTCCTGCTCCGGCGAAGAAAGAACCTGCGACAGTTGCCCGGGACGGTGCAAAGAAGCCCGCCGCCGGCACCACTGCGCAGCCGATCCCTGCCCAGCTGCCCAAGAGCAACAAGGCCCCGACAGCGCCGGAAGAGGACGTTGTTTCCGTCCTCCGCGGCCCGGCCAAGGCCATCGCCACCAACATGGTCACCAGCCTTGAAGTGCCCACCGCTACCAGCGTCCGGGCCGTTCCCGCCAAGTTGCTCATCGACAACCGCGTAGTCATCAACTCCAACCTTGCCCGTGCCCGCGGTGGCAAGGTGTCCTTCACGCACCTCATCGGCTACGCCGTTGTCCGCGCCCTGTCCCAGTTCCCGTCGATGAACGTCTACTACGACGAAATTGACGGCAAGCCGAGCGCCGTGCAGCCCGCGCACGTCAACTTCGGCATCGCCATCGACATGCCCAAGCCCGATGGCACCCGCCTCCTGATGGTTCCGAACATCAAGAAGGCCGAGACCATGGACTTCGCGGAGTTCTGGCACACCTATGAGGACCTGATCAAGCGTGCCCGCAACGGCAAGCTGACCGCCGACGACCACGCCGGCACCACGGTTTCGCTGACCAACCCCGGCGGCATCGGCACCGTTCACTCGGTTCCCCGCCTGTCCAAGGGCCAGGCCGCCATCATCGGCGTCGGTGCCCTTGACTACCCGGCCGAGTTCCAGGGCGCCAGCGAGAAGATCATCGCCCAGAACGCCATCAGCAAGATCCTCACCCTTACCTCCACCTACGACCACAGGGTCATCCAGGGCGCAGGCAGCGGCGAGTTCCTCAAGCTTGTCCACCAGCTCCTCCTCGGTGCGCAGAACTTCTACGACGAAATCTTCGAAGCCCTGCGCATCCCGTACGAGCCCGTCCGCTGGAGCCCCGATCTCCAGGTGGATCCTGCTGATGAGATCAACAAGGTTGCCCGCATCCAGCAGCTGATCCACTCCTACCGTGTGCGTGGCCACCTCATGGCCGACACCGATCCGCTGGAATACGTGCAGCGCAAGCACCCGGACCTCGATGTCCTGACGTATGGCCTCACCCTGTGGGACCTCGACCGCGAGTGGCCGACCGGTGGATTCGGTGGCAAGCCACAGCTTAAGTTCCGCGACATCCTTGGCGTGCTGCGCGACGCTTACTGCCGCACCACGGGCATTGAGTACATGCACATCCAGGAGCCGGCCGAACGCAAGTGGTTCCAGGACCAGCTCGAGCACCCGTACTCCAAGCCGAGCCGCGAAGAGCAGCTGCGCATCGTTTCCAAGCTCAACGCCGCAGAGGCTTTCGAAACCTTCCTTCAGACCAAGTTCGTCGGCCAGAAGCGGTTCTCCCTTGAAGGTGGCGAGTCGCTGATCCCGCTGCTTGACGCTGTCATCTCCGATGCTGCCGACGACGGCCTGGACGAGGTCGCCATCGGCATGGCACACCGCGGCCGCCTCAACGTGCTGACCAACATCGCCGGCAAGACCTACGCACAGGTCTTCCGCGAATTCGAGGGTACGCAGGATCCCCGCTCCGTCCAGGGCTCCGGTGACGTCAAGTACCACCTCGGAACCGAAGGCACCTTCACCTCGGACAACGGCAAGCAGACCAAGGTCTACCTTGCTGCAAACCCGTCGCACCTGGAAGCGGTCGACTCCGTCCTCGAGGGCATCGTCCGCGCCAAGCAGGACCGCCTGGACCAGGGTGAGTCCTTCCCGGTCCTGCCCATCATGGTCCACGGCGACGCAGCCTTCGCCGGCCAGGGCGTGGTTGCGGAAACACTGAACCTCTCGCAGCTGCGTGGCTACCGCACCGGCGGCACCATCCACGTGATCGTCAACAACCAGGTTGGCTTCACCACGGCGCCGTCATCATCACGTTCGTCCACGTACTCCACGGACGTCGCGAAGATGATCCAGGCACCGGTGTTCCACGTGAACGGCGACGACCCCGAGGCCGTGGTGCGCGTGGCGCAGCTCGCCTACGAGTTCCGTCAGCGTTTCCACAAGGACGTCGTCATCGACATGGTCTGCTACCGCCGTCGCGGCCACAACGAAGGCGACGACCCCTCGATGACACAGCCGCTGATGTACAACCTGATCGAAGCCAAGCGCTCGGTCCGTAAGCTGTACACCGAGTCACTGATCGGCCGTGGCGACATCACCGAGGAAGAAGCAGAGCAGTTGCTCCGCGACTACCAGGAACGCCTGGAGCGCGTCTTTGCCGAGACGCACGCCGCCCAGACTTCCCCCATCCCGATCATCACTGCGGACTCCGCGGCCGTCTCGGACATCGAGCGTCCCATCGCCCAGCAGGCTGATTTCGGCACCAACGCCCCCACGTCCACCGCGATTTCCGCCGAGACCCTTGCCCGCATCGGCAAGGCCCACCTGGAAATCCCGGAAGGCTTCACGGTCCACTCCAAGCTCAAGCAACTCCTGGAGAAGCGCGAGCAGATGTCACGCGAGGGCGGCATCGACTGGGGCTTCGGCGAAATCGCAGCATTTGGTTCGCTGATCATGGAAGGCGTACCTGTGCGCCTGGCTGGTCAGGACTCGCGCCGTGGCACATTCGTTCAGCGCCACGCCGTGTTCCACGACCGTGCCAACGGCAACGAATGGCTGCCCCTGGGCAACCTCTCCGACGACCAGGCCAAGCTGTGGATCTATGACTCCCTGTTGTCCGAATACGCAGCCATGGGCTTCGAATACGGATACTCGGTGGAGCGCCCGGACGCACTTGTCCTGTGGGAAGCCCAGTTCGGCGACTTCGTCAACGGTGCACAGACCATCATTGACGAGTTCATCTCCTCGGCAGAGCAGAAGTGGGGCCAGCGTTCCTCACTGGTGCTCATGCTCCCGCACGGCTACGAGGGCCAGGGGCCTGACCACTCCTCGGCACGTATCGAGCGCTTCCTGCAGATGTGCGCCGAAGACAACATGATCGTGGCGAACCCCACCACGGCAGCTTCGCACTTCCACCTGCTGCGTCGCCAGGCCTACAGCCGTCCGCGCAAGCCGCTGATCATCTTCACGCCCAAGCAGCTGCTGCGCCTCAAGGGCGCCGCGTCCGCCGTCGAAGACTTTACGACGGGTGGCTTCAAGCCGGTCATCGGCGATCCGGAAGTCCAGCCGGCAAACGTGGACCGGGTCATCCTGGTCTCGGGCCGCTTGTACTACGACCTCCTGTCCAACCGCCAGAAGTCCGGTGACACCTCCACGGCCATCATCCGCGTGGAGCAGCTGTACCCGCTGCCGAAGGCCGACATTGAGGCCGAGCTCGCCAAGTACCCGAACGCGGACGTCATCTGGGCACAGGATGAGCCCGCCAACCAGGGTCCGTGGCCGTTCATGGGCCTGAACCTGGCACCGGAACTCGACCGCAAGCTCCGGCTGGTGTCGCGTCCGGCGTCGGCCTCCACTGCGGCCGGTTCCATGAAGCGCCACGCCGCTGAACAGGATGCCCTGATCAAGCAGGCATTCGAACGCAAGTAAAACGAAACTGCCCGGCCTGAGGAGCGATTAGCGCGCCTGGGGCCGGGCAGTTCTGTTTAATGGGACAGGTACCCGGTCCCAAAACCGGCCGACGACCCGGAAAATGTGCAAGGACCGTAACGAGTGTGAAGAGGTAACCGTGGAAGACAGGAAGCTGCGCATCGCAGCTGTAGGAGATGAACTGCTCGCGGGCCTGGGGGATCCCCGCGCCCTGGGCTGGCTCGGAAGAGTCCTGGCCCGCACACCCCAGGACTCTGTCGTGGTGGAAAGCTTTCCGCTCCCCTGCCCCATGGAAGGCACGGAGGGCCTGGCCGCCCGCTGGCAGGACGAAGCCGGGAGGCGCTTCAGCGACACCCACGAGAACAGGCTGGTCATCGGCCTCTCGGGGCGTGACCTTGAATTTGGCCTGTCGACAGCACGCAGCCGGCTGAACCTCGCCAACATCCTCGATGGCGCCTCCCACAGCAGTGTCGAGGTCTTCGTGGTTGGGCCGCCGCCGACGCTTGACCCTGCACGGAACAAGCGGCTCGCTGAGCTCAACACGGCCTTCGCCGACGTCACTACGCGGCGGAACCACCACTACGTCGACACCTTTTCCCCGTTGCTCAACCACGAGCAGTGGCGGACCGACCTCGCGGCCAACGGGGGAACCCCGGGCCAGGCCGGCTATGGATTGATTGCGTGGCTGGTCCTGCACCGCGGCTGGTTCCAGTGGCTTAACATCGCCCAGCCGGAGTAACCGCAGCCGGCTGCTCCTCCGTCGCCGTCGCGGAAAACCATTGCCTTCCTGCTACTCGCGATATATCGTGATTTCATCAACGCGATATATCGCAATTTTGGAGGGATCATGTCAGACGAACTATGGACCGTGACAAGCCCGCAAACAATTGAAGTGGACAACGTCCGCTCCCTGAAGCTGGGCATCGTGAAGGGCCGCTTCGACGTCGTCACCCACGATGAGCCTTTTGTCCGCATCGAAGTCAGCGACATCACCGGAGACCCCCTGACCGTGACGCTGGTGGACGGACGCCTGGAAGTCCGGCATCAACTGCAGGGTCCGCAGGGTTGGTTCCGGAACCTGATGGGAACCGTCAACAACTCAAGCACCAACTCTGTGGTGGTCGGGATTGCGTTGCCACCCGGCGTCGACGTCGAGGCAGGGACGGTCAGCGGCGACGGGATGGTATCCGGCATCAGTGGCCGGACCCGCCTCCACACAGTCTCGGGTTCAGTCATGGCGGACGGCACCAGCGGTGAACTGCACGTCAACACGGTCAGCGGCGAGGTCATCGCCAGGAACCACGACGGCGTCCTGACCGCCAAAAGCGTCTCCGGTGAAGTCACGGCCTCGGGAACCTTTACAAGCGTCCGTGCCAGCACAGTCAGCGGGGATCTCAGTTTTGATCTCCAGGACTACACCAACGATCTTGGAGCCAACTCCGTCTCCGGCGACCTCACCATCCGCCTGCCCCATAACGTCGGCTTGGACATCGTGGCGAAATCGGCCAGCGGAACGGTGGTGATCGATGACCAGCTGTACGCACAACCAGGCAGCAACGTCCACACCATAGTGGGCCCGGATGAAAGGCTCATGCTGGTGCGCACCAACACCGTATCCGGCAAGACCTACATCATCCACGGATCCGCGCCCGCACCGGACACCAGCCAGCAGTCGCCAGGGGAAGCGGGTCTCTGATGCCTCCCGTGTTCGCCCACGGCGCCCTGCGCCTGTACTTGCTTGCCCTGTTGGAGAACGGTCCCAAGCACGGTTACGAATTGATCAAGGCCCTTGGTGACCGGTTCGGTGGGACGTACTCCCCCAGCGCCGGAACCATTTATCCACGGCTCAGCAAGCTGGAAGAAGAAGGGCTCGTAGCAACCGAGACGGAAGGCCGGCGTACCAAGTACTCCATCACGGAGGCCGGACGTGCCGAACTGGCAAACCGCAAGGATGAGCTGGCGGACGTGGAGAACAGCATCAGCGCGTCCGTCAGGCGGCTGGCTGACGACCTGCGGGAGGACATCCGCAGCAACATGCGGGGCCTTCGTGCCGACTTGGCAGCCACTGCTGAAGCGGCCCGGACAAACGCCACCTCCGCTGGCTTCCGAAGCCGCACTGCCGGCTACACGCCGGAAGGCCAGCGCATCCTCAAAGAAGCTGAATTGATGGTGCAGGCTTTCCGGGACGATATCCGGGTAGAGCTGCGCCAGCATGGAGCCTCACGTCCGCTGACGCCCGTCGCATTGGAAACTGTCCGGGCCGTTTTGGACCAGGCCCGTATCTCCATCAGGAATTCACTGGGCAATTGACCCGCGGCGTAGCGGGCTGCCGTGCAGAGCGTCCCGGTTCGCGGCGCGGCACCCTGATGTGCGAAACTGGAGGGCAGCTCTATTGAGTATCAATCATTGAAGGAGGCCAGCTATGAGCAAGCGTGCACGTAAGCGTCGTGACCGTAAGCGCGGCGGCGCGAACCACGGCAAGCGTCCCAACACCTAAGCCAGCGGCTTAGCGTCACAGGCTTAAGAGCGAGGGCCCCGGAAACCATACGGTTTCCGGGGCCCTTGGCGTTCGCCCTCACAGACCACGCTGCGCCGAAGCAGAGGCGGGGTCAGGCATCAACTGGCTTGATGGAATGGATCCTGTCCAGGATGGAATTCTTGAGGTTCTCTGGCGCGGATTCCGTGCAGGAGCGCTTGACCATGGTGCGGATAAGGCACTCCAGGTCATACTGCTCAGCACATTCCCCGCACGTATCCAGGTGCTGCTTGATCTCAGTGAGGTCCTCACGTGTCAACGCACCGTCGAGGTACTCATAGATCCGCTGCATTCGCGTATCGTCGCAATCGCCCAATCCCTGGCAGTCGCTCATTTCTCTTTCTCCTGATTGTTGCTTCCGGCCGCGGCCTGATCTTCGGTGTGGGCCTTGAAGCCCCGTTCGGCGGCATAGTCCGCCAGCATGTCCCGCAGCATCTTCCTGCCGCGGTGCAACCGCGACATGACAGTGCCGATCGGGGTATTCATAATCTCCGAGATTTGCTTGTAGGCATATCCCTCTACGTCCGCGAAGTAGACAGCCAACCGGAACTCCTCCGGAATGGACTGCAGCGCGTTCTTGACGTCTGAATCGGGCAGGTGGTCAAGCGCCTCGGCTTCGGCCGAGCGCAAGCCCGCCGAAGTATGCGATTCGGCCTTGGCCAGCTGCCAATCCTCGATCGTGTCCGAGTTGGACTGCAGCGGCTCGCGCTGCCGCTTCCGATAGAGGTTGATGTAGGTGTTGGTCAGGATCCGGTACAGCCATGCTTTGAGGTTGGTACCGGGCTTGTACTGGTGGAAAGCCGAAAAGGCCTTGGTGTAGGCCTCCTGGACGAGGTCTTCCGCGTCAGAGGGGTTCCGTGCCATCCTCATGGCAGCCGAGTACAACTGGTCCACGTACTGCATCGCGTCGCGTTCGAAACGCTCGCGCCGCTGCTCCGGGCTCTCCGCTGCAAGGTCGACGGCGGCCTGTTCAGGGCCGTTGTCATCTTCCGTTGCGTCGGCTGCTTCGTACATGGCCGCTGCGGCCGGTTCAATGGTGCTCATCGTTGCCAAGTCTACTGTCAGCTTGGGAGAATCCGGCTGCACCCCGTACCCGGCCTCCGGTAGAACCATGCGGTCCTTCACCAAAGTCAAAAAACCAACTCCGTTCAGCGAGCGGCAACACCGTGCCGCAGTCCGGTCTTCACCGCACCTGAAACTCACAACGGCCACCGCTGGGTAAATATTCCGCAAAAGTGCAAGACTAGATCCGACTGCACCCCGTGAACACAACACTCATCGAACAGTGTGGCAAGCCACCCAGGAGGCAACACATGTCTTTTATCCGTTTTCTCGCGCGGCCCATGCTCGCATCCAGCTTCGTCGTGGCAGGTCTGGACAAGCTCAAGAACGCAGACGACACCGCGAAGCAACTCTCGCCGGTCCTTCGGCGCGCTTCGGAGTCGCTGCCCTTCAAGACCGATGAAAAGACCCTCGCACGGGTTCTGGGTGGTGCGCAGCTTGGCGCCGGGGCCCTGCTTGGACTCGGCAAGCTGTCCCGGTTCGCAGCCACTGTGCTGGCCCTGACCTCCGCGCTCAATTCCTACGTTGAATGGCGTTCGGCCGACATCAGCACCAAGGAAGGCCGGAGCGCACGGAAGGCCCAGCTCCTGAAGAACATCTCCTTGACCGGTGGCGTCCTGCTGGCCTCCGTTGATACCGAGGGCCGCCCGAGCATTGCCTGGCGGGCAGAGCACCTGGCAGCCGATGCCCGCAAGGTCACCGGCAAACAGATCAAGAAGGCAGACAAAGCGGTGCGCAAGGCCGTAGACAACGCAGTTGGAGCATAAGGAAGCATGACAGGTACCACCGCCACCAATACAGAACCAGGACAGGCCGCCGGCCTCCCCCTGTGGCCCGCCCCGCACGCCAAGGGGCCAGTGGATGCCACTGTGACGGTTCCCGGTTCAAAATCGCTGACCAACCGGTTCCTGGTGTTGGCAGCCTTGGCGGATGGACCTTCGCGCCTTCGCGCTCCCCTGCATTCCCGTGATTCGGCCCTGATGATCCAGGCCCTTCGCCAGTTGGGTGCCACCGTCACCGAGGTTCCCGGTGACGGTGACTACGGCCCGGACCTGGAGATCACTCCCCTGGATCCCTCGGCGTCCAGCTCAAGGACTGCCATTGATTGCGGATTGGCCGGGACCGTGATGCGGTTCGTTCCCCCGCTGGCTGCCCTGCGCAGCGGGGCCACCGTCTTTGACGGTGATCCGCATGCACGCAACCGGCCCATGGGCACCATCATCGAGGCCCTGGTTGCGCTGGGAGTTCCGGTAGCTGCCGAAGGCGGCAGGACGCCGTCGGCCCTTCCTTTTACCGTTGAGGGCAACGGCGAGGTCCGCGGCGGCCACCTGGTCATCGACGCCAGCGCTTCCTCCCAATTCGTCTCGGCCTTGTTGTTGGTGGGCGCCCGCTTCACAGAGGGCCTCCACTTGGAGCATGTCGGCAAGCCCGTGCCCAGCCTGGACCACATCACCATGACGGTGGAGGTTCTCCGGAGCGTCGGAGTCGCGGTGGATGACTCCGTGCCGAACCACTGGCGCGTATCTCCTGGCACCATCAAGGCCTTCGACCGGAGGATCGAGCAGGACCTCTCCAATGCGGGACCGTTCCTGGCTGCCGCCCTGGCCACCCGGGGCACGGTCCGGATCCCGAACTGGCCCACGGGTACCACGCAGGTAGGCGATATGTGGCGCACCATCCTGCCTGCCATGGGAGCGACCGTCAGCCTTCAGGACGGCACGCTGACCGTGACCGGCGGAGAGTCGATCCGTGGGGCCGACTTCGATGAAACCAGCGAGCTTGCACCTACAGTTGCCGCACTGTGTGCACTGGCTACCGGCCCGTCCCGGTTGACCGGCATTGCGCACCTGCGTGGACACGAAACGGATCGCCTTGCGGCGCTGGTTGCCGAAATCAACCGCCTCGGCGGGGACGCGGAAGAGACTGCCGACGGCCTCGTCATTCGTCCCGCGGCTCTCCACGGCGGGGTGGTGCACAGCTACGCCGATCACCGGATGGCGACCGCCGGTGCCATTTTGGGCTTGGCCGTCGAAGGCGTGCAGGTGGAAGACATCGCCACCACGTCCAAGACCATGCCCGAATTTCCCGCCATTTGGGCGCAGATGCTTGAGTCGGCCGCCACGGATGGGGCCAGCAACTAACCATGGGCCGCGATGCACGTTCCTGGGACGAATCCGACGTCCGGATCCGTCCGAACAAAAAGGGCTCCAGGCCCAGGACCAAGGACCGCCCCAGCCACGATGACGCCGTCATTGGACGCATCATCACCGTTGACCGCGGGCGCTACCGCGCCATCGTGGACGAAGACACCCCCGACGAACGGATCATCATAGCCGCCCGGGCCCGTGAACTCCGGCGAAACCCTGTTGTGCCCGGCGACTTCGTGGCGCTCGTGGGCGACATCTCCGGGTCCCCGGACACCCTGGCACGGCTGGTCCGGGTGGAAGAGCGCAGGACCCTGCTTCGCCGCAGCGCAGATGACACGGATCCCATCGAACGTGTGGTGGTGGCCAACGCCGATCAGCTCGTAGTGGTGGTTGCCGCCGCAAATCCGGAACCACGGACCGGGTTCATCGACCGGGCGCTCGTTGCCGCCTACGACGCCGGGATCGAGCCGTTGCTGCTGATCACCAAGGCCGACGTCAAGGATCCCGCCGAGTTGCTGGCGAACTACCTCAGCCTCGATTTCCCGGTGATCATCAGCCGCACCGCCGATTCCGAAGCAGGCGGCATCGACGCCCGCTCGGATGACGGATTGTCAGCCCGGTTGGACAGGGAAGCGGTATCGCAACTCCGGTCCCACTTGGGCGGGAAAGTGACCGTGATGCTGGGACACTCCGGTGTTGGCAAGTCAACCATGGTCAATGCACTGACCGGGGCCGAGCGCGCCACCGGTGGCGTCAACGCCGTTACCGGCCGCGGCCGGCACACGTCGTCCTCGGCGCTGGCCCTTAAGCTGGCGGATGCACCGTCCGGCAGTTGGATCATCGACACCCCCGGCATCCGTTCCTTCGGCTTGGCCCACGTGGATCCTGACCGGATCCTGCATTCGTTCCCGGACCTCGAGCCCGGCACCGAAGCATGCGAGCGTGGCTGCAAGCACGATGCCACAGCCGTGAATTGCGGACTGGACGCGTGGGTCAACGAAGGCCACGCAGGCCCGTCGGGGGTCGCGCGCCTGGCCTCGCTGCGACGCCTGCTGGGTGCAGACCCACGCATGGAAGCCAAAGAGGCCAAGGAACTGGGCACGGTCAACTGATGACACCGGCAACTGACGGTTCCCCTTTAGCCTCCCAGCCGGCGCGGGCGTTTCAGGATAGTTTGGTGGCATGACCCAACCCGCTTCCACCTACAATGACGACCTGCGCCTGGCCCACGTCCTCGCCGATTCCGTCGATGCCCAGACCATGGATCGCTTCAAGGCCCTGGACCTGCAGATCGAAACCAAGCCCGACCTCACACCCGTCACAGATGCGGACAAGGCTGCCGAGGAAGCCATCCGCGGTCAGTTGTCACGCTCGCGTCCCCGCGATGCGGTGCTGGGGGAAGAGTTCGGCAGCAGCGGCCACGGATCGCGGCGTTGGATCATCGACCCCATCGACGGGACGAAGAACTTTGTTCGCGGCGTTCCGGTATGGGCCACGCTGATCGCGCTGGTGGACGAGGGCGAACCGGTAGTCGGCGTGGTCAGCGCCCCGGCCCTGGGCAAACGTTGGTGGGCCGCCAAGGACATGGGTGCGTACATGGGCAGGTCCCTGGCCTCGGCAACGCGCCTCAAGGTCTCCAATGTTTCCCGCCTGGCCGACGCCTCCATGTCCTACTCCAGCCTTTCCGGCTGGAAGGAACGCGGCAACCTCGATGAATTCCTGGGCCTTACCGAGGACGTCTGGCGCACCCGCGCGTACGGGGATTTCTGGTCTTATTGCCTGGTGGCCGAGGGCGCTGTGGACATCGCCTGCGAACCGGAGCTGAATCTCTACGACATGGCGGCCCTCGTCCCCATCGTTACCGAAGCCGGCGGTCGCTTCACATCACTGGAGGGCGAAGACGGCCCGTTTGGAGGCAACGCCCTGGCCACCAATTCCATCCTGCATTCGGAAGTCCTCAAGCGGCTCAATCCCGGACTGGATGACCTGCTTCAGCCCCCGGCCTGAGTCCCGGCCATCCTTCGGCTCTTCGAATTTTCGACGGCGGCAGCCCACTTTTGTGGGCAGCCGCCGTCTTTTCTTCGCCGAAACGAGCTTTTGGCGCTCCACGTAACAAAGTGCTTAACAAACTCCACGGCTTTGGAACGGTCCCCGGATGTGCCTTAGCCTTTTTTACAGGTCACGAGTGCCAGCGCTAAACCCCGGTTAGCTGGCCGGCAACCCTCCATTCGCGGTGGGGTGCCCCGGGTGACGACCCGGCCGGTCCGGAACGGATGCGGCAAGCGCGGATCCCCTGCGGGGGTCCCTCTTGAGTGAGGTCCCATGAGCACTGTCACGTTCAACTCAAACATCATTCCTTCTTTCGTTGACGAATCCGTCCCTCTGTCAGCCGCTGCGCGTCCCCTTGCGGCAGTCACCGGCGCCGAGCTGCAGGCTCCGCTAATCCAGGGCGGCCACGTCCGCTACGCCAACCTCGACTACGGGGCATCGGCACCTGCACTGACCATCGTCTCGGCGTACCTTAACGAGGTCCTGCCCTACTACGCCAGCGTCCATCGCGGTGCAGGATTCGCCTCACAGATCAGCACTTCCGTCTATGAAAACTCGCGGAACATTGTGCGCGAGTTCGTTGGTGGCCGGGCCGATGACTCCGTCATTTTCACCCGGAACACCACCGACTCGTTGAACCTGTTGGCCGGCTGCCTTCCCCAAGTGGATGGCCGGTTCGCTGGCGAGGTCCTGTACCTGGACATTGAGCACCACGCCAATCTGCTGCCCTGGCAAGGAGTGCCGCACCGCAGCGTCGTCGCCGCTCCCACCTTGGCCGGGACACTGGAAAAGATTGAAGCCGAACTGGCCCAGGGCGGCGTCAGCCTCCTGGCCGTCACTGGCGCCTCGAACGTCACTGGCGAGATCCTGCCCATCGCCCGTCTTGCCGCCTTGGCGCACCAGCACGGCGCCCGGATCGTAGTGGACGCCGCGCAGCTCGCTCCGCACCGCCGGGTCAACATCTCCGAGGCAGACATCGACTACATCGTTTTCTCCGGGCACAAGCTCTACGCTCCGTTCGGCGCAGGAGTGGTGGTGGGCCGCCCGGACTGGCTCGACGCCGGCATCCCGCACCTGGCAGGCGGTGGCGCTGTCCGCGAAGCCCGTCTGGACTCTGTCAGCTGGGCCACCGGGCCGGCACGGCACGAGGGCGGGTCCCCCAACGTCCTGGGTGCAGCAACACTCGCCCGGGCCACCCAGGTAATCGCGGGCCTGGACCAGGAAGAGTGGCACGCGCACGAAGCCGGCATCCGCAGCTACCTCGTTGACGGCCTGGAAGCCATCGACGGCGTCACTGTCCACCGGATCTTCAGCGATTCCGAGGACACCATCGGAGTGGTCAACTTCTCCGTGGAAGGTTTCGACGCCGGCCTGGTCGCTGCATATTTGGCCGCCGAGCACGGCGTGGGCCTCCGCGACGGCCGCTTCTGCGCCCACCCCTTGCTCAAGCGGCTTGGGCTGCCCTCGGGTTCCCTGCGGGCAAGCTTCGGCGTCGGCTCCCGGTTGGAGGACGCCACCAGGCTGCTGGCGGGCATCGAGGAACTCAAGCGCAACGGCCTCGGGTGGGACTACGTCGTGGATGAGGGCCGTTGGGTACCCGCCAACGACCACCGCAGCTACCCCGAGTGGGCACCCAACACCCCGGGCACAGCCGGCGCGGCTCCCTGCACTGTCGACTAATCGGTACGGCGCACCAGGCGGTAAATTCGTAGGGTAACTTTTCTCTATCCTGTGAAGGAGTTCCGCGTGTCCCTGCGCTCACCGAACAGCGCTCCCGGAACCCCCGGACCCGCCGGCCCCCGCGGCCCGAAGCTCCATGCTTCCCGCCGGCACGAGCTGGGCCAGAGCTTCCAGGATGGCGGAGAGCACTATGATCGCGTGCGGCCGGGATACCCCGTGGATTCGGCACAGTGGCTCATCCCGGATGGCGCCAGGACGGCTGCGGACATTGGCGCAGGGACCGGCAAGTTCACGGCCCTTCTGGCCGAACGCGGTCTTGAGGTAGCCGCCGTCGACCCTTCCATGGACATGTTGGAGCAACTGCGAAGGGCACACCCCGGCGTTCATGCGGCGGTGGGTACGGCCGAGGCAACAGGACTGGCGGACTCAGCATTCGACGTCGTCAGCGTTGCCCAGGCCTGGCACTGGTGCGAGCCACTTGCAGCCAGCACGGAGATCTCCCGGATTCTCCGGCCCCACGGCGTATTGGGCCTGATCTGGAACCAGTTGGACACCTCTGTTCCCTGGGTTCACCGGCTCTCGCGCATCATGCATGCCGGCGATGTCCACAAGCCCGGCTTCCGGCCAGTCATCGGCCCGGAATTCCAAGGGCTGGAACGGCATCTCACCACGTGGGAGGACCCGCTGTCCCCGGAGGACATTATGGAACTGACCAAGTCCCGCAGCTACTACCTCCGCGCCAATCAGGCCACGCGGGCCAAAGTCATGGGCAACCTCGAGTGGTACCTGTATGAACACCTTGGTCACGGGCCGGGCGATACCGTCATGGTTCCCTACCTGACGCAGACCTGGCGTGCGTTCAAAGTCCACGATGCCGCGCCACGGTAGGCTTGGGGTGTGAAGACCAGTACGCCCTCCTCCTCTATCGAGGACTACGTCAAGGTCATTTACTCCTACACGGAGTGGCAGGACAAGCCGATCACCTCATCGCAGCTTGCCCTTCGCCTGGGGGTGGCCAACTCCTCGGTGTCCGAAATGGTGCGCAAGCTCAAGGACCAAGGACTCGTTGACCACCAGCCCTACAGTGCCATCCGGTTGACCGCTGAGGGCATGCGCCTGGCCCTTTCCATGGTCCGCAGGCACCGCCTCATTGAGACTTACCTTGTGGAGGAACTCGGCTACAGCTGGGACGAAGTCCACGATGAGGCCGAGATGCTGGAGCACGCGGTATCGGACACCTTCATCGAACGCATGGCCACAAAGCTGGGACACCCCGCCCGCGACCCCCACGGCGATCCCATCCCCTCGGCTGACGGCTCCGTGGAGTTGCCGCACGCCTACCGCATGATCGAGCTGGACCAAGGACACTCCGGCCGGATAACCAGGATCAGCGACGAGAATCCCGATTTGCTCCGCTATCTCGCCGCGGAAGACATCACCCTTGACGCTTCCGTCGAAGTGGTGGGACGCAAGCCTTTCGGTGGAGCCCTGGTGGTCCGGATAGGCAGCGGTCCCAACGGCCGCGAGTTCGACCTCGCGGACGAAGTCGCCTCCGCGCTGTGGGTACAGAGCGCCGGCACGCATCAAGGCTGCGTACTTCCCGCCGGCTGACCACCGCGGCACCAGCGGTCAGCTGCCCTGCCCGGCCGTACCGCCGTCGTCAGCCACCGCACCCGGTTCCCGATCCGCGGCCGCTGCCGCTGCGCGTGGCGGGTTCCGGATCCCGACGGCGGATGCCACCGCCCCGGCCAGGAACAGGACCGCGGTCACCACCAAGGCGTTGTACAGCCCCTGCCTGGTGAAGACAGGCCCCACAATCACCCCTGCAAAAGCGATGGAGATAAGACCGGCAATACGGGCCACGGCATTGTTGACGGCCGAGCCGATTCCGGCTTCCGACGGCGGGACGGCACCCAGGATCGCAGCCGTCAGAGGAGCCACGAGCGTTGCAAGGCCAACGCCAAAGACAATCTGGCCGGGAAGCACCTGCGTCCAGTAATTAAGGGGCTCCTGCACGGACAACGACATCAGGAAGCCCACTCCGCAAAGCAACGGACCGATCGTCATGAACCAGCGGGGACCATACTTCCCGGCAAGGCCGCCAAAGTATGAGGCACCCAGCATCAGAATGACGGTTCCGGGCAGCAACGCCATCCCCGCAACGGTGGCACGAAGCCCTCCCACTTGCTGCAGGTAGATACCCAACACAAAGAAACCAAGCGATATAGCCGCGTAAATGGCCAACGTCGCGACATTTCCCCACCCAAAATTACGGATGGCGAACAGGCCCAGTGGCAACATGGGCTCAGACGTCCGGCCTTCATGGAGCAAGAACACTGCCATGGCCAGCACACCCAGCAGCAGCGGCAGCCACACCTGGGGACTCCCCCATCCCATGCGTCCCTGCTCAATGAACGCGAAAACGGGGCCGCCGAGGGCAATCATGGCCAGGAACGCACCCAGGTAGTCAATCCGCTTGGACTTGTCCCTGGCCGCGTCCGAAGCGCGAAGGCCCGCCAGCACGGGCCAAATGGCCACGGCCGGGACGACATTGATGAAGAAGATGACACGCCAGGAAAGAAGGTCCACGGCTGCTCCACCGATAAGTGGACCAACAATTGCCGCGGCGCTGGTCCAACCCGACCACTGACCGATCGCCTTCGACTGCGAGGGGCCGGAGAATGACGTGATAATCATAGCCAGCGAGCTCGGCACCAGGAGGGCACCCGCGATCCCCTGCAGGGCCCGTGAAACCACCAGCATTTCACCGGTCCACGCCAGTCCGCACAGCATCGACGTCACCGCGAAACCCGCCAAGCCCCACTCAAGGATCCGCGCCCGCCCGAAATGGTCCGATAACGATCCCGCCACCAGGATCAGCGCACCCAGCGTCAGGAGGTACGCGTCCACGACCCACTGCTGGATCACCAGGCCGCCACCCAGTTCGCGGTTGATCGCAGGCAGTGCGAGATTCACCACAAAGCCGTCCAGAATGGCAATGAAGGACGCAACGATTGCCACCACAAGTACCCGTTTTTGGAGAGGAGTGCTTGGAAGCACGGCAGGAGCGTCAGTCATGTGCACAGCCTACGCCGGGCAAGTCCCGTATCGTTGAATGGTGATCAGCAGACGTGATGCCGCTTTGGCCCTTGATATTCCGATGGAAATGGCACAACGCCACGGTATTCCTTCCCGGCTCTCCGAGGCTGACCTCCGGGAACTGCAGGACAATCCGCCGGCATGGCTGGTGCAGTCGCGAGCCAACAGAACCGGAAAGCGTCCCGTCTGGGTCCACCTCTCATGTGCCGTCTGCGGCTATTCCGAAGCTGTCCGCCCCAAGAAATGGTGGCCGGACTTTTCCTTCGTCTACTGCGGCACCCACCGCAACAGCGAACTTCCCCCGCTCTTCCTTGGCGAGGTCCGGAGCGAATACGAAGGCATCGGCAGCCGGTTCGTCGGCGTCGTTGACGTTCCCGAAAACCAGGCCTAGCCTGCCCTCACTGCTGGCTCATTTCCGAGGGAAAAGCTGTGAGCTGAACAGTCTTGCCGTCCCGTAGCACCGTCAAGGGGAAAGGCTGTCCGATGGCTCCCTCGAACAAGAGCTTCTGAAGGCTTTCAGCGCTTGAAACGGCCCGGCCCTGCGCTTGCAGCACCAGGTCCCCCGGCAGCAACCCGGACTTCTCTGCCGGCGAATTGGCAATGACCTCCACCACCCGCAGACCTTCCTTCTGGCCTGTCCGTACGACGGCACTGGCGTCAAGCGGAATAGGCGTGCTCACCAAGCCCAGATAGGCCCGGCGCACGCGTCCGTCCCGCAACAGGGATGCGATGATCCGCTGTGTTGTCGTGTTGATGGGTACAGCCAAACCGAGCCCAAGGCCAGCTACAGCCGTGTTGATCCCAACGATCCGGCCTTTGGTATCAGCCAGCGCACCTCCGGAATTGCCGGGGTTCAGCGCCGCATCGGTTTGGATGACATCCTCAATGACGCGCCTGTGCTCGCCCGCGCGGACGGGAATGGACCTTCCCAGGCCGCTCACCACACCAGCTGTCACGGAGCCCGCGAGTCCCAGCGGATTGCCCACGGCGATCACCAGCTGGCCCACCCGCAAGCTATCGACATCGCCCAGCAAGGCCGGTGGTGGGGTCGACTTGAGTCCCCGTACAACGGCGAGGTCGGACAACGGGTCCGCACCGACCAGCTCCACGTCCGTCTGTTTGCCATCGGCGAAGACCGCCCTGCCGGACTGGAGGCCCGCCACCACGTGGGCGTTGGTCAGCATATAGCCATCACCGGTGAAGACCACCGCCGAGCCACTGCCTACACGGACCTGTCCCCGGCGGCCCGTACTCATCATCTCGATGGCGGCAACATGGGGTGTAACTGACTCAGCCACCCTGATGACCACCTGTGAGTAGGCATCCAGGGCCTGTGCTTCGTCCGGATATTGTTCGAAATCTGGCTCGGTGCTCATCTTCTGCCTCCCGCTTCCTCGCCGGCACCTTCGCCACCTGCCTGGCGATGCGCCTATCCACTTCAACGGTCGGCATCGCGTGGGTAGTCCTGCGCACAGTACGCCGTTGGTGAACGCGGCCGTTTTGAGACGCAGGAAGGTTGCGGGCACAGAAAAGCCCCTGGACCGCGAGGGTCCAGGGGCCTTTCCAAGGGTGGAGATGGGGGGAATTGAACCCCCGTCCGATGTCGTGTTGTCAGGGCTTCTCCGGGCGCAGTTTGCGTCGGATTTTCTCGGCCCCAGCCATCCTGCAAACAGGTGGCTGATCCGGGCCCAGTCATCTAAGAGTCCCGTTTACCTCAATGACGAAGGCAAACAGCAGTGGCTATCTAAATGACGCCAGGAACCGGGGCGATAGCAACCCCGGGCTGACGGACTGTCTTACTGCTTAGGCAGCGAGAGCGAAGTCAGTGCGCTTAGATTCGGCACTTATTGGTTTGCAGACAGCGTTTACGAGATAATTCTGCATCCTCGGCCCGCTTCACCTGTCGCGACTAACATCGTCGAAACCGATCATCCCCGTATTTTGTTACCAAACCCGGCAGGAACCCCTTGTGCTCCTGTCGGACTACTTATCATAACGCATTCACCGGCCCAGTGATTCCCGTTGACGCCAGTATGTTGCTACCGCCTGTTGCGTTCCCGCAGCTCACGGAGGGATTCGCGCTTGTCCTGCTGTTCACGCAACGTTTGCCGCTTATCGTAATCCTTCTTACCGCGGGCAATGGCGATTTCCACCTTTGCCCGTCCATCGAGGAAGTACAACTGCAGCGGCACCACAGTGAAGCCGGACTCGCGGATCTTCTGCGAGATCTTGTCCAGTTCCTCACGGTGCAGCAAGAGCTTGCGACGCCGGCGGGCGGCATGGTTGGTCCAGCTCCCCTGGTGATACTCGGGAATATGGATACCTTCCATCCACAACTCGTCGTTGTAGAAGGTGCAGAACCCGTCAACCATCGAGGCATGGCCTTCGCGGAGGGACTTCACTTCAGTCCCCATAAGCGCGATGCCGGCCTCGTAAGTATCCAGGACGAGGTAGTTGTGCCGGGCCTTCCGATTGGTGGCCACTACCTTACGGCCACTTTCCTTGGGCACGGTAGAACTCCTTGTTAGATGCGGATTTGAACCAGTGTACGCCAGCGCAGGCGTATGTCCGGACCTAGAGCAGGGTCATGGGATCCACCGCGGTGCCGTTGAGCCAGGTTTCGAAGTGCGCATGGCAACCCGTGGAGTTGCCGGTGCTGCCCGAGTAGGCGATGAGTTGGCCCTGCGCAACCCTCTGACCGTTCGCCACCACGATACTGCTGTTGTGGTAGTAGATGGTGGTCAGCGAATTTCCTTGGACCACGCCATGCGAGAGTTTGACACGCCACCCGCCACCGTCGGCTGAGTTCCACCCTGAGTTGAACACCTCGCCCGCCGCAGCTGCGTAGACGGGAGTTCCACACGGCGCGCCGAAGTCGATGCCCGTGTGCATGTATCCACCGGTGCCGTAGAAATCAATGGTGCCTGGCGGCGTCGCACGCCATCCAAAGCCCGAGGTGATCGGAACGTAACTGTCAAAGGGGTGACGCAAGCCAAAGGCCGACGGCGAGCCTGCGGCCGGCGGTACGTACGGTGCTTCAGGAGGCGCCGGCCGGCCAGCGGCAGCGGCTGCTGCGGCCGCCGCGGCTTCCGCCTCCGCAGCGAGCCGGCGCTGCTCTGCTTCCCAGGCTTCGCGGAGTTTCCGGTCACGCTCCACGATCTCGGCAGCGACGGTGTCCTGCTCCGCCTTTACCCGTGCAAGGTTCGCTTCAATCCCCGGCTTAGCCGCCTGCAACTGACCGTTGAGGCGCGTGGTGTCCTCAATCAGTTTGTCCACTTCGGCCTTCTTGCTGGCAGCCTCGTCCCGCGCGGACTTTTCCCGCTCAAGGGCGGCGTCCGCCTTGGCCTTCAGGTCCTGGATTTCTTCCTCGACCGCAACAAGCCTCGCCTGCGAATTTACGTTGGTGGCGTTCTGCTGGGTCAGTTTGGTCATGGCCGCGTTTTGGCTGCGCATGGCCTGATCGGCCAGATCCATGGATTCGGTCAGGTTGCCTGACTCACTGGACCCGAACAAGAGCGCGACATTCGTGGGCACGCCACCGGACTTATAGGCCTGTGACGCGATCTGCCCAATGAGCTTCTTGGTATCGGTGATCTTCTGCTTGTCATTCTCCAGCTGCTCGGTGATCTTGGCCTTGTTCTGCTGGGCGAGCTCGACCCTGGCTGCCAGGGCCTCCACTTCCTTGACGGCACTGGCTACGCGGCCTTGAGCCTCCAACAGTGCCTGCTGGGCGCCGGGAAGACGGCCTTGGTAGATCACGAGGTCGCCGGCTGCCTTCGCGATGTTGGAATCGACAAATTCCAACGATGCCTGGACCCGCGCGGCTTCTGCTTCCAGGGCAGCCTGCTGGTCCTCCAGGTTGTCCGCATGTGCCGCAGGCGCTCCGGACAGGAGACTGACAGCCAGCCCGACGGCGAGGACGGCACCGAGCATCCGAGCCTGACCCGACGCAAAGCGTCGGCGCAGGGGCTTCGGGTCCAACGAGGTCATCAGGAATCCTTTTCGCTTGCAGCAGTGGAACGTCCGAGGGGCTGGGTGTTCATGGCTATACCTTCAGGTATCGCCGGAGGGTCAACAGCGAGGAAATCCCCGCCAGGCCCGCACCAAGCGCGATCAGCACGGGCGCGATCACCAGCACCTGGGTGGAGGAGATAAACGGAGTGTTAAGGAATTGCTTCGAGAGGTCGCCGTTGAGCCAGAAGTGGGCCATCAGCCATAGGGTAACGGAAGCCAAAACCGCTCCAACGACGGCGGCTATGACGCCTTCGAGGATGAACGGGAGTTGGATGACGGTCTTGGAAGCACCGACCAGCCTCATGATTCCCGTTTCCCGCCGTCTACTGAAAGCCGATAACCGGATGGTTGTGGTGATAAGGAGCACGGCACAGAAAATCATCACCGCGGCCACACCCACCGCCGCCACCGACGCCCCGTTCATCCAGGAGAAGATGCGCTCCAGGACTTGCCGCTGGTCGCTGACCGTCTCAACTCCGGGCTGGGAGGAGAACGTCTCGCTGATGATCTGGTACTTCTCGGGGTTCTTCATGTTGATGCGGAACGAGGCCGGCAGCTGGTCCTCGGATACCGAGTCAACGATCGGAGAGTTGGAGAACTGTTCCTTGAAGTGCTTGTACGCCTCGGCCTGGGACTCGAACTGGAAATCGTTGATGTATTGCTTGACCGCAGGTGACTCCAGCATGGCCTGAAGGTTTTCCTGCTGCTCCTTCGTCGCAGGTCCCGAAGCGCAACCCACCGCCGTCGAGCCGTCATTGCAGAGGAAGACTGCTACCTGGACTTTGTCGTACCAGTAGCCCTTCATCTGGTTGATTTGCATCTGCAGCATTCCGGCAGCACCCACGAAAGTCAAGGAAACGAAAGTCACCAAGACTACGGAGATCACCATGGACAGGTTCCGGCGCAGGCCGCTGCCGATTTCCCCGAGGATAAAAAGAAGCCTCACAGCTGTGCCCCCTGGGCGCGGTCGAGTTCCTCGCCGCTGGCATCACGCAAGCGGCGCGACTCGCCCACCACCGGAATCATGGATGTGTACAGGGCCTTGGCTTCGTCGCGGATGACTTTTCCATTCTTGAGCTCCACCACGCGCCGGCGCATTTCGTTGACGATGTCGTCGTCGTGGGTGGCCATCACCACTGTGGTGCCGTTCTGGTTGATCTTGTCCAGGACGCCCATGATCCCCATCGAAGTAATAGGGTCCAGGTTTCCTGTCGGTTCGTCAGCGAGGAGGATCCCGGGTCGATTCACGACGGCGCGGGCGATCGCCACGCGCTGCTGCTCACCACCGGAAAGTTCGTGGGGCATGCGCCGTTCCTTGCCTTCGAGGCCCACGGTCTTCAAGACCTCGGGAACAGTTTCGCGGATAATGGAACGGCTCTTGCCAATGACCTGCATTGCGAAAGCGACGTTGGCGAAAACATTCTTCTGCGGCAGCAAACGGAAGTCCTGGAACACCACGCCGATGCCGCGCCGCAGCTTGGGAACGCGCCAGCTGGAAATGTTGGCGACGTTCTGGCCCGCAACATAGACGGATCCGGCCGAGGCTTTGTCTTCCTTCAGGATCAATCGCAGGAACGTGGATTTGCCTGAGCCCGAGGCGCCCACAAGGAACGTGAATTCGCCGCGGTTGATCTCAAGGCTGACAGAATCGAGCGCCGGTCGGGCATTCTGCTCGTAGACCTTGGTGACATTCTCAAATCTGATCATGGCCCTTAGTACCCCGCCGGACATGACATTAGTCGCCCAGTCCAACAGCCGGAGCGCGGGCTTTCGATGGGGGAAGTGAGAGCACCGGCCACTCGACTATACGCACGGGTATGCCTGCATTCCGCGGCTTTCGGGGGCGTGTCGCGGAATAAAGGGCGAGTCTGGGAACCCTCTGGCAACTGCCTGTCTAGGAGCTGGCTGCTGCGTTCCGGTTACCCGTGCGCCAACGGATACCCGCGTCGATGAAGTCATCGATGTCGCCGTCCAGCACGGCCGAGGTGTTGCCCACTTCGTGTTCGGTCCGCAGGTCCTTGACCATCTGGTACGGGTTCAGGACGTAAGAGCGCATCTGGTCGCCCCATGATGCCTTGACGTCTCCTGCCAGGGCCTTTTTCTCGGCGTCCTGCTGTTCCTTCTTAACAAGCAGCAGGCGGGACTGCAGAACCCTCATTGCGGCGGCCCGGTTCTGGAGCTGCGATTTTTCGTTCTGCATGGAGACCACGATGCCCGTGGGAATGTGCGTCAGGCGTACTGCGGAGTCAGTGGTATTCACCGACTGCCCGCCGGGCCCGGAAGACCGGAAGACGTCGACGCGGATCTCATTGTCAGGTATTTCGATGGAGTCCGTCTGCTCGATCAGGGGGATGACTTCCACAGCCGCGAAGGAGGTCTGCCGGCGGCCCTGGTTGTCGAACGGACTGATGCGTACCAACCGGTGGGTACCGGCTTCCACGCTCAGGGTGCCGAAGGCGTACGGGGCCTTCACTTCGAACGTTGCCGATTTCAAGCCGGCTTCTTCCGCGTAGGACGTGTCCATCACCGTGGTGGGGTAGCCGTGTCGTTCCGCCCAACGCAGGTACATGCGCATCAGCATCTCGGCGAAGTCCGCCGCATCCACACCGCCCGCTCCGGCCCTGATGGTCACAACGGCTTCACGTTCGTCGTACTCGCCTGAAAGCAAGGTGACCACTTCAAGCTCGGCGAGGGCTTTACGAATGGAAGCGAGCTCTTTGGCCGCCTCAGCCATGGAGTCCTCATCGCCCTCATCCTGGCCCAGTTCCACCAGTACTTCGAGGTCGTCAATCCTGGCTGCGAGCTTTTCGAGGCGTTCGACTTCCGATTGGCGGTGGGACAAGCGTGAGGTCACCACCTGCGCCGAGGCCGGGTCATCCCAGAGGTCCGGAGCTCCGGCTTGCTCGCTCAGTTCGGCGATTTCAGCTTTGAGGGCATCGACGTCGGTGACGTTCTCGATGGAGCCGTATGTTGCTCGAAGTGCGCGGATCTCTGCGGGAAAATCTATCTCAGCCATGGTTATCCCAGCGTACGCTATCGATCGGGGTCTCCCGGCGGTCCGTCATTTACCTGTCCCATCATTATCGGGTGATGGTCGCGCTATTGGGTGAGCCGCGACCGCGCAGTTGCCTTGGCCTCGATGACAATGCCATCCGGCACCAGGAAACTGATCACCGGCGGATGCGCAACGGCCCTGAGGACAACAACGGCTGTGCCGCCTGCCTCGCTTCCGGTCCCCTCCCCCACCTCCAAACGGTCATGGTCGGCGAAGGCTTTGCTCTTTGCGAGATAAGACTGCGTTGCAGCCAGCACGCGGTCATCCACGAGCGTGACCGAAGGCACGGTTCCACCCTGCAGGTCTTCCACCAGGTAGGAGTCCGAGGCTGCGAGCGCGGCTCCATCCGCCAGGGAAAGCAGCTTCTTGTGCTCCAGGTACATCGCGGAAGCGGCCATGACGACCGTGGCCAGAAGCAGGGCCAGCACCACGTATCCGAGGATGAGCACCGTGATTTGCCCGTCTTCCCTGCGAGGGCAGCCAGACTTGGGTAGGTTGCCCGTCACCTGCGGCCCGTCAGTCCGATCCAGGTGGCCCATCCGTTTCAGGTTGGCCATCCGGTGCAAGTCGAATGACCGGCGCAGGATGACAGACGGGTGCAGGATGACAGATCTGTGAGCTTTGGCTGCTGTCGGCTTTTTGCTGGTTTCCACTGTTGTCATTGGAACCGCCCCACCATCTGCGTAGCCGAGGCAGTGAGCCGGGCGGCACTGAGGTGGAGCGTGTCACCGAACGGCACCATGGGTAGCGGAACATCGAGGTGGACAGTTACGGTGACGCTTGCTCCTGCGGCGAGACAGTTCTCCCGGTCACATGAGATCTCCACATTCGCCTGATCAGGCGAGTGTCCAAAATCCGCCAATGCCACAACGACGGACTGCTCCGCCGCGATCCTGGCGCTTGCAGGATCTTTCTGCTCCACGAAGACCTTTGCGGCCTGGTCGGCCGCCCCGACCACGCCAAACGACGCGCCCTGGAGTTGCCCAATGGTCACGACAAAGTAGATCAGTGGCACCATCAGCAGGACTGCCAGGAACGTAAATTCCACAACAGCGCTGCCCCGTTGACCTTCGCGGGCTCGGGTTTGTCCTTCGATGGCTCGGTTTTGTCCCTCGGGGGTCCGGTAGTCCAGCTGCCGTTCGGTCGGCGCTTCCGTTAAGCACAGTACTTCGCGCGCTCTCAGCCGGACCGCGTTGCCGATCAACCGTGCCGATTCATTCAGGAAGGGCAGCATGTCCGCGCACCTCCATCGTCCCGTCAGGACCGACCAGCCCCAGAACAGGCATGGGCGCCCTCACGGAGACCTCCAAGGTGCGGACGCCATCGATCACCACTTCATTCGTAGTGATGTTTTGTGCGAAGCCGGCGTTCAATGCCGTGCTGATCAATTCAGCCGTCCGGCCTTCGGCATCCGACGACGTTCTGTCGGCCAACGCTCCGTAGCGTGCTCCCGACGCCGCAGCATCAGTCAGTGTGTTGCGAACATGCAGGACCAGCATGAGCTGAATGATTGACATGCAGAACAAGGTCAAGAGTGCTCCGACCAGCACGAAGTCGACAACCGCCGACCCCCGTTCCCTGACGGAGCCTTGTTCCACGCCGGCTTGCCTATGGAGCAAAGGAGGAAGTCCGGGAAAAGGCACGCGCCGCCCGGCCACCTGTCCTACTTGCCCACCTTGGCCATGGCCTGGTTGAACAATTCACTCAACGCAGGCGTCGCGAGAGCGAGAAGTGCAGCGACCAGGACCGCGGACATAAGTGTGATCATGACCCACCCGGGAACATCTCCGCGTTCACGTTCTCCCGGCCGAGCCGCTGTCCGCAGGACAACGCTTGTGAGCAGCATCCTGCCTCTCAGGGCGCGTGCCGGGGCAATGGACGACTTGCTGACATTTGATTTCATGATTCTCCCCAATGACGATGATGCGGTGTTATAACTGCGTTGCTGTGCCAGTGACGTGCTGCATTGCTGCGGCGGACACAGCGGATGAAAACTCTTTTGCAAGGACGGGATTCCAGGCGGGAGCGGATGCCAACACCTCAAAGACTCATTTGGAGCGCCGCGACCGCGGGAAAGGCGGCGAAAAGAACGGTAAGTGGCAGCACACCGAAAACGAGGGGCACCATCATGGCTATCTCCTTTCGTCCGGCCGATTCCATCAGCTCGCGTTTTGCCGCATCACGGACATCGGCGGCCTGTGCGCGAAGGACATCGGCCAGCGGCGTGCCGCGTTCGACAGCAACCACCAAACCGTCGAAGAACCTGACCAGTGGTGGTAGCTCAGCGCGGGAAGAGAACGCCTGCAGCGCTTCAGCAAGCGGCCTGCCGGACCGGGCATCAGCGAGGATGAGTGCGAATTCGTTCGAGAGCTCCCCTTGGGAACTGCGGCTCACGCGGTCCATGGCCCCGAGCGCGCTTTCTCCGGCAGCTACAGCCAACGCCATGAGTTCTGCAAGGCTCGGGAACTCGGACAGCATTCTCCTCTCACGCCGCCTTATGCGCTGTCCCAGCACATAATCGCGGAGCATGTAACCACACACTGCACCGCCAACGACCGAGGCGAACGACGCTGCAGGATTAAACTGGCCGGAGGCAGCACGGGCTACGGTCGCAAGCAACGCCAGGACCAGGCCGCCACTGGCCCAAAGTAATTGCTCGACCCTGTAGTCAAGGATGGACTTCGTGGAGCCGGAACGGACAAGCCTCTTTTCCGCTGCCGCTGAGCCAATGTTGAAGCGCGAAATGTAGCTCACGGCATCCCGGAAAAAGGGCCGGAGAATCCGTTCCAACGGCCCAAACGGTGTCACGTCCTGTTCCGGGGAGAGCAGGAGGCGTGATTCAAGGTTCCTGGCCTGCAGCTGCGGACCGATGCGATCCGAAAAAGTCATCCCACGCAGGAATGGCAAACGAATCACAATCAGCCAGCAACCAATTCCAAGAACGGCTCCGGAGAAGGCGGCCAAAGCTGTTGAGGCGCTCATCGAAGAACGCGTTCGTCATCAGGCAACGCACCGACGCGCAGCATCAGGGAATAGCAAAAAACGGAAACCAGCAAGCCCCCGAGCAGCACCATGGCTCCCACGCCCGAGTTGTAGGCTGCCATAGCCTCCGGCCGGCTGGCCATAACCACCAGGACGATCCAGGGCGCGGCGACGGCCAACCTCGCTGCATTGACGGTCCACGATTGTCTGGCTTCCAGCTCACTCCGGGTCCTCGCATTGTCCCTGAGGAAGTCGGACAAAGTGCTCAGCATGCGGCCCAGATCGGATCCACCCACCTCGCGGGTCATCCGAAGGGCCTCCACGATACGGTCGGCAACCGGGTCCGCGAGACGGTCCTTGAGCCTGTTCAGGGCTGCCTCGAAATGTCCCCCAGACCTGTAGTCAGCTCCAAAATCCAGGAAAAGAGGCCTCAGTTCCTCGGGTCCCTTGTATCCCAGTTGAATGAGCGCTTCGGGTAAGCCGAGGCCCGCCCTGATGGCAGATCGCAGATGGTCCACGACGTCCGGCCACAGCACGCGAAGCCCCGCACGTCGCTTTCGCGCCCTCCATCGAACAATTGCCAAGGGGATCCAAAAGCCGAACAACCCAAAGCACAGCGAGACTGCCGGCGACCCAGTGATGGTGAAGAAGAGAACCGTTACCGCAACTCCGAAGCCGCCGCAGGTGACAAGCAAGGCAGGACCCGTCACCCTCTCTATCCCTGCTGACAAAAGCAACTGGTCCAGGCGGCCATGCTTGCTTTTCCGTCGGGTCGATATTGCCTGGGCCCACGTGGACCACCAGATAAGGAAGAGACCCAGGCCGCACAGGATCCCCAGGAGCGGCGCCATCAGTTGACCTCCAAAAGGGCGGAGACATCAAAACCGGCGCGGGCGAACTTCTCCGCTGCCGGCATGGCGTTGGGCCTGGGCCGCAGTTGGCCTGATGTCATCCCAAAGACGCTGGAGGATTCGATGATTCCGTTTTCCACCCTCCGCCCCAAGGCGAGGACTTCCGTCACCTGCCTGCGCCCAGTGGAGCTGCGACCGCAATGCACCACCAAATCAATGCACGACGCCACTGTAGGGACCACAAAAGCACTGGCGATATTGGCCCCGGCAAGGAGTGGCAATGTGCAGATCTTCGTCACGGCGTCGTGAGAGGAATTGGCGTGCACGGTGCACATCCCGGGGAGGCCCGAGTTCAGGGCGATCAGCATGTCCAGGCTTTCGGCTTCGCGGACCTCACCCACAATGAGCCTGTCAGGCCGCATGCGAAGAGCTTCCTTGACCAGCCGCCGGAGTGGGATCTCGCCCCCGCCCTCCAAATTGGCTTGGCGGCATTGGAGACCGACGACGTCCCGCAAGGGAAGCTGGAGCTCAAAGATCTCCTCAACGGTTACGACCCGCTCGCGTGAACCAATATGTGCGCCCAGGCAATTGAGCATGGTTGTCTTTCCAGCCTGGGTGGCTCCTGAGACAAGGATGTTGAGTCCGCTGGCTACTGCCGCGCCCAGGAACCTTGCGGCCTGTGGTGTCAGGCTGCCGAGCTCCACCAGGTGCTCAAGCCGGCTGGCCCGCGCAGTGAACTTCCTGATGTTCACGGCCCAGTGCTTCCTGGTGATGTCAGGGATCGCGACATGAAGCCGCGAACCATCCGGAAGGGCCGCGTCAACGAAGGGCGATGACAGATCCAACCGGCGTCCGGAACTTTTGAGCATTCTTTCGACCAGGTCCCGGACCTGCTGCTCGCTGAGGTTCAGGGTGGTGAGTTCGGATTCACCGTTGCGAGCCACATAGACCTCATGGGGAGCGTTGATCCAAAGCTCCTCGATTGACTCGTCGTCCAGGAGCGGCTGCAGCGGGCCGAACCCCGCAACGGCGTCGTAGATCTGGCGTCGGGCACTCTCCAAATGCCCCAAAGGAGGAAGTGGTGCGAGGAGGGCCCGCTCGTCGTAGTCATTTACTGCCGCCTCCACCAGGCTCTTGACATCCCCGGCCTGTTCCAGCGGATCCAGGCCGCGACGCCGGATAAGCTCCCTGACCTCCCCTTCCACGATCCTTACAGCATCCACATCTCTCCCCGATGGTCACGATTGCGTAAACGAGAGGCGCATCTCGAGTGATTCACGCTAAGCCAGCCATGGGGCCTCCTCAAGTCTTTAGCCGAGGCATGTGGATAACTCCTGATTTCTTGTCACGCCAGCAACCTGAATCCCACTAGTCACTCCCGTTTCAGGATGTTAGGGTAAAGGCCGTTAGGAGCTGGCCTTTGGTCTCACGCGCAGGCGCCCGGAGCTTGTCCCTAAGCCACACCATGCACCGCTGAGCCGCGGTACAGGGCCGGATGTGATGATGAAACGTAATTTGATGGACCCGGTCGGACGCATCCCCTTGGTGCGGGCAGGACTGGCGCTCACCGTCGCCCTTACGGCAGGCAGTTTCCTTGGCGCGCCTGCATGGGCACAGACCCCGGGACCGCAGCCGGCGCCCACCTCGGAGGCTCCAGCGCCTGGATCACCACAAGGCCCCCAACCGGCTGGCACTGGTCCGGCGTCCGCTCCCGCGGAGAACAGCCCGCAGCCCGGAAAGCTCCCTGACCAGCAAGCGCCGATCACCGGCGTCGACCTTTCGCCTGGGCTTCCGTCCGCACCGGCAACCGGCCCCGACAACAAAGCCGAAACGCAGACTTCACACCCCAAGGCAATGCCAGGCAACGCCCCCGACGCCGAAACGCAGAAGGCCGCGATGCGTGCCGCCATTCCTGCGGGCGGCGCCGAGATGGGACAACGCTCCCCGAGGGTCGTCACGGCCAAGCAAGGCAAACAAGCCGCTGCCCCTGCCCGCGGCAAAGCCGTAGGTTCAGCGGTCCAGGCCATGGTGCCGATGGCGGCCGACCCGGACCATTGGCGTCCCACCATCGGCATCCAGGGCCAGGATGTCAGCGCACACCAAGGCAATGTCGATTGGCAAAACCAGTGGAACCAAGGCTCCCGCTGGGCCTACGTCAAGGCTTCAGAGGGCAACTACTACCTCAACGAGAACTACACGCAGCAGTATGACGGCTCCAGGAACGTCGGCATGGTTCGCGGCGCCTACCACTTCGCCATCCCGAACTGGTCGTCAGGGGCCGACCAGGCCAGGTACTTTGTGGCCAACGGTGGCGGTTGGTCAGCAGATGGCTACACGCTTCCGCCCGTACTGGACATCGAGTACAACCCCTATGCGGGGCGCACCATCAATGGCTTCTACTTCGGCAACACGTGCTACGACATGTCGAAGGCCCAGCTGGGCCAGTGGGCGGCCGACTTCGGCAATACAGTCAAGGCCCTGACCGGACGCTTCCCCGTCATCTACAGCACCACGGATTGGTGGAACACCTGTGTAGGAAACAGCACGTTCGGAAGCTACCCGCTCTGGATTGCCTCCTACTGGAACAACCCCACCAACGCGCCCGGATCGTTGCCTGCAAGCTGGAATGACTACTCCATGTGGCAGTACAGCAGCACCGGTCCGTTCGAAGGCGACTCGAACATCTTCAATGGCACCTTCGACGAGCTTCGTACTTTTGCCCGCGGGGTACCGACACCGGCCAACCCGTCCATCCGGTCCGGAGCGGACGTGCTGGCAGCGATGCCCTCCGGACGGCTCGACAATTTTCCGGCTGACGGCCAAGGACGAATATCGGATCCGGTGACCATCGGCTCCGGCTGGGCCAACGCCCTTTCAGTCCATGTCGTTGACTGGAACCAGGACGGCGTCCAGGACATTCTGGCCCAATGGGCCGATGGGACTCTCCAAGTCTTCCGGGGCGCCCCGGGCGGCGGCTTCAGCACCCCAATCCAGGTGGGCAATGGCTGGCAGGAAATGTCACTTGCAGCCGGTTGGTGGAATTCCAAGGATGCCTTCCCTGGAGTCATCGGCCAGGACGGCAGCGGCAACCTGTACCGCTACCAAAACTCCTCAGGAGGTGCACTGGGCGGCGGGGTACTGATCGGCACAGGATTCATGGGACACCAGTTCAACCTCCTGGATTTTGACGGGGACGGTAGCCAGGACGTCGTCTCAAGGACCGACGACGGTGTCATGAGGCTGTTCCGCAGCAACGGACTCGGATCCTTCCTGTCCGAGTCGCCACAGATCATCGGCAACGGATGGTCCGCCATGACTTCGGTCAGTTCCTCAGCAGGCTTCAACGGCCGCGGCTCACAAGGGCTGCAAGCCCGCGCTGCGAACGGCGATCTCTACTATTACCCGGCCGTGAACGGTTCCTGGGGCAACCGCTTCTTAACAGGTCTCGGCTGGAACGATGCCTTGGTCATCAGCGGCGCCCCCGTAAATGTCCAGGCAACTCTCGGCGTTGATGAACCGGATGTCCTGGCCATCCGGCAGGACGGCAACCTGTATCGATATGCCGGTTCAGGCTTCGGATCACTGACCTCTGCCGAGCAGATCGGTAAGCAATGGACTGGACTGAAGGCCGGCTTCCTCACCGACTGGAACGGCGATGGTGCCTTGGACATCCTCGCCCAGTGGACCGACGGCCGGCTGAGCCTGTACCCGGGACTCAAGGGACCGGGCTTCGGTTCGCCCATCAGCCTCGGCACAGGCTGGCAGGATTGGACACTCACGGTCGGTACATGGAAAAAGTCGGATACGCGACCAAGCATTGTCGGATACGATCCCTCGGGCCGGTTGTTCCAGATCGCCAATCCCTCAGGCGGCGCCTTGGGAACCCGCACCCAAATCGGAACGGGCTGGTCAGGCCTGGACATCGTTCAAATGGATTTCGATAAGGACTCAAACGCCGATCTCCTGGCTAAAACAGCTGCCGGCAACCTCATGCTTTATCGGTCAAACGGCACCGGCGGTTTCATCCCGGAAGCTCCATCGACCATTGGTACGGGATGGAATATCATCAACAGTTTCGGAGCCATCCGCGGATTTGCAGGAGCGGGTTCAACGGGGATCCTGGGGCGGACAACCGGCGGCGAGCTCCGTTACTACCCGGTGGGGCAGAACCGGGCATGGGGTTCACCCAGCGTGGTGGGATCCGGTTGGAGCGGGTTGAAAATCCTCTCCCCCGCTGCACGGTAGCCAGCCAGGCAGCACAGGAAAGTCCACCTGCGAAGGGCCCGCAAACTCCACCATGGAGCCTGCGGGCCCTTTCCGTTTTGGGGCGGCAAAGCATCCCAAAAGAAACAAATGGTGTTCGCTCCAATGGAAAGGCCTCATATCCGGGATTGCGTGATCTAATGAAGGTGGTCTCACGTATTGGCTGTTCAGCGCAATGGGAAACGGGCTTTGTTTGGGGGCAAACGAAGGTCACCATTCCGCACAATCAAGGAGTGATCTTTCATGGCGTTTACCGTTTCTACGGCCAAGGTCAGCATTTCCCCACCGCTCGATGTCAACCCATACATGGCGGGGTACGGGACCCTCGACGGCGGTCGTGAGGCTACCAGCAGTGCACCGTACGAATCCCTCTGGGCACGTGCCATTGTGCTCTGGGAAAACGGCTCGCCCAACCTGATCATGAGCGTGGACATCCTGGCTCTGCCACGATCAATCCATCAAAGTGCCCGGGCGAGAATTCTGGAGCTCGCAAACTGGTCCAACGGCGACATCCTGATCCAGTCCACCCACACGCATAACGGGCCGGTGGTGGTTGACACCCTTCACCCGTTCATGTGCTACGGGTTGTCAGACTTGTCCATGGTGGAAACGTATAGCCAGCAGCTCGAGGATGACCTCGTGGATGCGGCCCAAAAAGCGCTCAATAACACCCAGACGGCTGTCACGCTCGACTACAAAGTCACCACGGCGAGCATCGCTTACAACAGGGCTGGCTTGCCGTATTTGGAAGACACCGTCCCTGTTATCGTCGCTCGCCGCACAAATGGCAAAGCAAGGGCCGTCATTTTCAACTATGCGTGCCACCCGGTAGCTGCCGGCATGCGTACGCTCTTTGACGGTGATTTCCCGGCGGGAGCGTGCAACTACATCGAAAACAACAACGCGAATTGCTTTGCTCTCTTCCTCCAAGGAGCAGCGGGCGACCAGAATCCCATGGGCGAACCCAGCTGGGACCTTCGCGACGAATATGCCACCAAGCTCGGCTCGGCCGTGTCGATCGCCATGCAGACTCCAGGAAGGACCATCGGCAGCCCGCTCCAGACGAGCTACCAGGAGATCCAGATTCCCCTGGACATTACCGCCACCGCCGGAAACCTGGCAGCGGTGCGCGCAGCCTATGCCTCCCGGCTACCCAACCTGGATGGAAATCCGGCCTGGTATGGACGCCACGCGCAGGTAATGATCGGGCGCATCGACAGCGGAAGCTACTCAACCTCCGTGACATGCCCTTTCCAAGTGTGGAAATTCGGCGGAAGCCCCCAGTTGAAAATCGGCATCGTGGGCGGAGAGCTTGTTAGTGGATACGCCGCATATTTCCGGTCCAAGTACGGCGGAGCGAACGGCGTCATTGTAGGCGGCTACGGTAATGAATCCTGCTACTACCTGCCCAGCGCACAGTTCCTGCCGCCCTACTCGGTGGGCGGCAGCTACGAAGGCGGATGGGATCCCGACTATCCCGGGATTGCCGGTGGATCCATGACTGTTTATGGCCACATGGCCCATTTCATTGGAGGCACCGGCGGCGTGGAAGCCACGGTCATCAATACCCTGAACTCCATGCTTGCCTAGGAAACACGGCCGGTTCGAAGGTCTTGGCCCACGGCCAGGGCCTTCGCCGTACCGCTGCCAATTTCCTCACAGCAACGCCGCACAAAACGTAGCGGTATCGATACCTGATCCGCCGGGCAATCCATTGACCCGGTTATCTGCTCCGGGCAACCATGGAGCTGGAGGCCACGATGCGTTTTAACCACTTTGCAGCTGCCGCAGCTGTGCTGCTACTGGTTGCTGGCTGTTCTGCGGCTCCCCCACCCACACCGTCGACGCCTGCCTCTTCAGCGGCCCCCACGAATCCGACGTCGCCATCTGAGTCCGCGCCGCCGTCGAAACCCTCTGCGGGACCCACCAGCGAACCCGGCGAAGGCAGCGGGCAAGGAGCCGGAGACCCCGACGACTCGGGCCGTTTTTCCTACACCTGTACCAGTCTGAACGCTGTTCCCGAGACCACTTACTCAAGCCTCGCCGAAGTCTGGGCCTCGTCGGGTTACGTAAGGATGGACTCCTGCACGGCCAAATACGAGGGACCACAGCCGTACGAGCCCACGGATGATGAGGCCCGGATTATTTCCATAGCAGAGCCCGGCTCGGACCCCGCGCAAGGTTTGGACTCGTACCTTGCCGCCTTGGCACTGTGCACCCGGGTCAGTGATGAGTCAGCTTCTGCCCTTTTTGGCGGGAGCAGCAGGCAACTGCTCCAGGCGGCCAGCGAATTGTGCCCCAAAGCGCCTCAGGGCAAGGTCATCGCGCTATGGGCTGCTGGAGCCCGCGCAGGCGATGGTCAACATCCAGTGGGCGACGACGGTCTGGCGGCGGGAAGATTCCACCTCCGCAAGACCCCGCCGGAAGGCTGCACCTGGAGCGTCAAGGGGCCGGACGGCGGCCAAAAGGCCGCTGGGGGTGCCGTCGAAGGGCAAGCCGGAATACTTCTTGGAGAAAAAGACGTCTTAAGTAGTGACAAATGCGGAATTTGGGAGAAGATGGAGTAATGCAGCCGGCAACGGCTGGGGCGAAAATCCAACTGCATGCGGAGCTGGGGAGCATCCGAATGAAGTGGGGATCCCTCGGTGGATATGCCAAGACGCGCTGTCGTCCAGTTTGGCCTTGCCGGTCTCGTTCTTACGGGCTGCTCTGTCCAAGTCACGCAAAATGTTGAGCCTTTCCGGCTGGGCGTAACGAATGCCGGCGACGCCGACACTCCTCGTCCCGAAAGACCGGAACCTGTTAAGCGATACAAGTTCGACTGCCGCGGGGCAGACGGGAAATCGCTCGCAGTCCTGTCCAGCCTTCCCGAAGTCTGGGCCAACACCCAATACAAAAAGTTTGCAGACGTCTCAGTCACGTACGTCGGCCCCTCGCCACAAGTTCTTGAAGCCGAGGAAAATGCCGCCGTCAATGTCGCCATTGAAGCCGGCGCCTCCGGCGACCGGGCGGCTATCTGCCGTGCAATCGTCAAGGCATGTACTCGTAGCAACCCTCCCACCATCAGCACCGCGCTCTATGGGCTCGGAGGCGCGCCCATCGTCAAGGGCGCCCTGACCTTGGCCCCCATGGCACCACAGTCGGCAGTCCTGACCAAGTGGCTGAAGGAAGTGGCGTGATGGAACAGTCCACAGCACAGAAATTCTCCCAACGCCTGTTCCACGGAAGGAAGTTGACCACAGTCGTGGCGGCTGCGGCACTGGCCGTTGCCGGAATGACCGCCGTCGTTTCCAGCACGCCTGCCTTTGCCGACCAGCAGCGGCAGGTAGTAGGCACAGGCCTCACCAAGCCTGCCGGCACTGTGGTGGATCCCATCGGCAAGGTATGGGTTTCGGACAGCGTGGCAGGTTTCTGCCGTATGTCCGATCCCGTCAATGGCCAACCCGGGACTGTCGAAAAGGACACCTGCCTGGGCGGTTCGCTCTCCGGTGCAGCACCAGGACCAAAGGTTCCGGGCGTCGCAAGTGTCCTGGACCCCACGCCCGCCTCGGTAGGCAGCGGTGATGAAACTGCGTTCATCCCGGATTCAGCGGTCGGAAGCTCCCATGTGGTGCGCGCCGTATGGAGTCCTCCGCTGGACCGCTTTGAATACAGCAGCACCCTGTCCATCCTGGACGGCGACGTCAGGCCCAATGCCGTCAGTGACGGCCCTGACGGCAACATCTATCTCTCTTTCGCAAACGCCCGTTCGATCATCAAGATTGTTGATCCGACCATCAAGCACCCCAGCATCGAGTCCATCGCCTCCGTCACCACGAAGGCCCTGGGGCTCGTAGCGGCTGGCTATGACAGCAACGGCCATGTCAGCGTGTACGTGTTGGAAACCACCGGGCTTCGGGCCTTTTCCGCCCCGGACGACGGCGACATGACCAACTATGTGCCTTTGGCCTCCTACAACGTGGGCGTCGCCTCGTCGATCTACTACGACTATGACGCACACATCATCTACACAGGCACGAGCAGCGGGGTCACCACCGCCGACGCCGGGAAGGACAAGGTCTCGCGGCTGAATCTCAGCACCGGAGTCGTGGATAATTCCTGGGCTTTGGGCTTCAGCAAGATCAGTGGCCTGGGCATGCGGGGCGGGCAGTTGCTCGTACTGGATGACCCCGGGCAGTTGAACGCCCCTCCGGCCAACACTCAAGGAAAGATGAGCCTCCTGGGCGGAGTCGTTGCCCAGATCACCTCCGGCCCGACCCTGGCCAATGGTGCGCAGTCACCCAATGCCGCATTCACCAACGACACAACGCCAACCTTCGGCGTTAGCGCAGACCCGAGCGGCAGCGCTTTGGAATGCTCCGTTGGCGGAGCATGGACTGATTGCACTGGCGGCACCTACACCTCAGCTGTCCTGGCCAACGGATCACAGACATTCTCGGTCCGGCCGGCCCCGGGAGGCGTTCCCGTTTCCCGTACATTTACCGTGGACACCGTGGCGCCGGCAGCACCAGTCTTCACAGCACCGAACAGCGGACAGGTAGTCAACGGAAAGCCCGTACTCGGCGCGACCTTCGAAACAGGAACAACCCTGAGCTGCTCGGTTGATTCCACGGCAGACGCCGACTTCAAGGCCTGCGTACCGGGCGACACGTTTACGCTGACCACAGCCGGTGCGCACACCCTGCGTATCCGGAGCACTGATCCCGCTGGAAACATCGGCCCTGCCGCCGCATTGACTGTGACAGCAGACCTGACAGCCCCGCAGGTGGCCATCACCGCCCCCGCGAGTGGTGCCACAGTGGGTGCCGGCTACCAGTTCCAGTTCGCTTCCACTTCCACGGACGTGGCCGGATTCCGCTGCCGCTTGGGAACAGATGCATTCACCGAATGCACCTCGCCCAAGGTTTACGCGGACATTGCCAACGGTGCGAACAGGTTCGAAGTTGAAGCCCGGGATGCCGCTGGCAACACCTCAGTGGCCGGTGTGAACTTCACGGTCTTCGTCGCTGACACCACACCGCCAACCGTGACAGCAGATCCTGTCGGAGGCACGTACGGGCCGGCAACCAAGATCACGCTCACGGCAAGTGAAGCTGACGCGAAAATCTACTACACGGAGGATGGCAGCACGCCTACCACGGCAAGCACGCTGTACTCTGCTCCACTGGCGATGGGAAGCAAGACCCTGAAGTACATCGCGGTGGACGCAGCGAACAACGCGTCCGCACCGCAGACACAGGTCTACGTTTTGGACAACGTTGCTCCCGCCGTAACGGCCAACCCACAGGGAGGAAATCTTGCCCTTGGACAAACCGTCACGTTGACAACTGAGTCCGGGGCAAAGATCTACTACACGACCGATAACACCACCCCGACTGTTTCGAGTCCGGTTGGTACCACGACCGTGACGCTGACGCCGACTGCAACCACAACGGTGAAGTACTTTGCCGTTGACACTGCAGGAAACCAATCGGCAGTAGCTTCCCAGACGTATACCGTCCCTGCAGCTCCGGCCAACACGTGGAAGGACTATAACTCCGATGCCAAGAACGACGTCCTGGCCCGCGACGCAGCTGGAACGTTGTGGCTCTACCCAGGCAATGGCACGGGCGGATGGTTGGGCAAGATCAACACGGGTACCACTTGGAACAACTACAACATGATTGTTCCCACGCGGGACTTCAGCGGTGACGGCCGCAGCGATGTCCTCGCCCGGGATGCCGCCGGACAACTGTGGCTCTTCAAGGGCAACGGAACGGGCGGTTGGCAGCCTGCAGTCTCCGTAGGAAGTGGGTGGAGCGGGATGACTGCCATTGTCGCTCCCGGTGACTTCAACGGCGATGGCAAATCCGACATCCTCGCAAGGGACGCGTCCGGCGTCCTGTGGCTCTACAAGGGCGATGGCCTCGGCAAGTTCACAGCAGGGTCAACGCAGGTCGGGGCCGGCTGGAACGTCATGAACGCCATCTTCAGCACCGGGGATTTCAACGGCGACGGGAAGACGGACGTGCTGGCCCGTGACACCGGCGGAGCCCTGTGGCTCTACCCCGGCACGGGGACAGGGGGCTGGGGCTCCCGCACCCAGATCGGCAGCGGTTGGGGCGCCATGACAGCGCTCCTGGGCCCGGGCGATTTCAATGGCAACGGCAAGTCCGATGTCCTCGCCCGCGACGCCAGCGGCAATCTGTGGCTGTACCCAGGAAACGGCACCGGTGGGTGGCTTGCCTGGGGCCAGGTAGGAAGCGGTTGGCAAGGATTCACCTCGCTCCCCTAAAGGGGGCGAACCGCCTGGCTTGCCGTTTCGAGGGGTGCATCGGAGAATATCCGATGCACCCCTTTCGTTGGCTGGGTTCCGTAAGCGCACCGTGCTTCCACGGAACGTTTGCTGAAATGAACTAGACTGAGGGTTTGCAAGGACCTCGTGACGCCAGCGTTGCGGGCTGCGGCTGGCGTCAAGAATTCGTCGGCACGAACTACCGAGGAGAGTCTTGACTTTCGACCAGGCAGGCCAACCGGATCTCTCCGTTGTGATCCCGGTCTATAACGGAGAACGGATATTGGCGGCAACAATGGCGCGCCTTTCCGGCTATCTAACCAGTGGCAACTCCGAGATCATCATCGTGGAGAACGGATCTTCCGACAACACCCTTAAGGTTGCCCGTGAGCACGCGGTGGACACTCCGAACGTGACGTTCCATGTTCTCCAAAGCGAAAAAGGGATGGGAAATGCGTACCGGAGGGGCATCGAAGCCAGTTCCGGGCGCAGGGTCCTCCTCACGGCAGACGACCTGCCCTTCGGGACAGATGATCTTGATGAGGACGCAAAGCTCGATCCCAAGCCGCACGTTGTCATCGGTTCCAAGGCGCACAAGGACTCAAACATCGAGCGCAGTCCCCTGCGGGGACTGACCACCTTTGGATTCAAGACACTTCGACAAGTGATTCTTGGGTCCAAGGTCGGTGATTCCCAAGGCACACTGATTGTCGACGGCGGCTGGTTGCGGAGCATGGTGCACCGGTTTGACGACCCTGGTTTCCTCTTCAGTACCCAGGTTGTCTACGCCGCTGAAAAGCAGGGATTCGACATCGTGGAAGTGCCCGTCACCTTGGCGCCCGACGACGAACCCGGCGAAACCACCATCCGGACTGCCGACGTCGTAAAGATGTTCAAGGGCCTGGTGGCCATGCGGCGTCGCAAGGGCGAACTGGCAGCAGCTCCCAGCGCGGGGACACACGCTTCATGACGGGATCCATCGCAGAAACACCGTCGAACGACAACGACGTGAACCTGGAACAGCCACCAGCGAAAACCACCAAAGCCAAGCTGGTGGATTTTGCCCGGCGTGCCCTCGTGGTGATCGTATTTGCAGCGGCCGTGTACTTCATTGCAGTCCAATGGCCCCAGGTACAGGCCACCGTCTTTGCCCTGCAGTGGTGGCAGGTGCTGCTATCCCTGCTTGCCCTCATTCCCGGCGTTCTCCTGGGTATGTACATGTGGCGGGTCGTCATGGCCAGCCTGCTCAGGTCGGTGGACATCGAGCCCCAGGGTTTGGTGTTGAACCAGATCTACCTCGTGGGCCAGATCGGCAAATACCTTCCCGGCTCCGTGTGGGCATTTGTCCTCCAAATGGAGCTCGGCCGCAAGAACGGCATCGCACGCGCCCAGGTCTTCGTGGCTTCCCTGGTGAGCACCGGCATTACCATCGGTGCGGCATTGGTGGTGGGAGCTTCAGCGTTGCCAATCCTTGTCCAGCGCGAGCCCAACCTGCAATGGCTGTACGTCATACTGCCCGTCGTGATCCTGGCGATGAACCCGAACGTTGTGACGTTCCTGGTCAACTTCGTCCTCAAAGTATTCCGCAGGCCCCCGCTGCCTGAACGGATCCAGGCCAACACCATGGTCAAAGCCTTCATCCTGGGCGTTCTCATGTACCTGTGCTTTGGGCTGCATCTCTGGATCCTGGTAGGTCACGAGGCAACCCTGGACCTGGCTACCTTCCTGGTCCTCACTGGAGCCCTCGCTCTCGGCATGACGCTGGGCGTGCTCGCCTTCCTGCTGCCCGCTGGGGTCGGTGCACGGGAAGCGATCCTTATCCTGGCATTGGCCGGGATGATGAGCGCAGGTGCCGCAACGGCGATCGCCGCGCTTTCCCGGATCATGTTCACTGTCGCGGACCTGCTCTGCGTTGGAATCGCCTTTGTGCACTTCCGGTGGAAGCAGTCATCTTCCAAGACCCCTGGAGACTCCACTTCAGAGCCCAGCTGATGCTGGGCTTCCCTACGGCGCCCGGGTGTCCAGGATTCCCGGGCGTTCTTCGGGCCATTATTCAAACTTATGCCGCGCGCTAAGGAGCAAGGTACGACCATGACAGCAGTAACCTCCGGGGCCACTGCCCAGCGCCCGCCGGTGACCAGACGGCGCTATCTCATGAAGCACGATTGGCATTGGGGCATCGTTACCGCCGTCATCGCGGCCATCTCCTCCATCATCCCCCGGCTGTTCAATCCCACGTTCTACTACTGGGACGACATGATGCAATCCTTCCTCCCCCTGTGGCGGCACATGGGCGAGGAGATCCGCTCGGGCAGATTCCCGTTGATGGAACCCGGTGGCTGGGTCGGCGGCAATATTGTGGCCGAAGTGGGTTACGGGATCTTCAACCCGGTCAACATAGTCAACTCCGTCATCGTCTCCAACTTCGAGAACCTGTCGCTGGCCAGCTACTTCATCATCGTCCAGTTCATCGCACTGTTGGCCTTTGGTACCTTCATGCTCGCCCGCGATTACGGCTCGAACCGGCCGTTGGCCCTTGCCGCGGGTGTAGCCATTCCCTTCAGCGGCTTCACCCTCTTCTACGAGGCCGCCCGCTGGCCCGGCGGCCTGATGGCGTTTGCCTGGATCACGGTTTTCTGGTGGTCCGTGCGCCGGTACGCCCGCCGCAATACCTCGCCGTTCCTGCCGTTCCTGCTGGGCTTCCTCACCATGACGGCGGGGAATCCGTACGGCGCCATTGGCGTTATCCTCGTCCTCGCTGCAGTGGCCGTCGAATTGATGTTGATGAGGCATTGGCGTCGCCTTATCCCGATCGTCATCGTTGGCGCGCTGGTGGGTTTGACCGCCGTCCTGGTCTACTTCCCCTTGCCCCTCAGCTCGGCCGTGACAGTCCGCCAGCAGAGCGAGATCCTTAACGATCTGTTCCTCTCGCCCGACATGTCCTCCCTGTTGACGATGAGTACCTCCTCCATGCGGCCCCGGATCAACAACTTCTGGGCACCGATCGACAACGTTCCCTCCAGCTACCTGGCATGGTTCGTCCTCCCACTGCTGCCGTGGCTCGACTTCCGTAGCTTCCGTAACCGCTCACGTCAGATCTTCAGCATCTACATCATCACCGGAATCTACTTCCTCCTGACGTTTGCTCCCTCCCAGGTCCTCGTCTTCCGCTGGCCCATCCGACTCATTGAGTACGTCTACCTGGGCGTTATCGTCCTGTTCGCCGTTGTTGCCTCCGCAGGGCTGAAGACGACTGCCTGGAAGAAGCGGCTGTTCATCACTGTGGCTATCCTCGGGTTCGGAACCTACCGTGCCTGGTCCATGGTGCCTGAGGGTGGCAAATGGCAGTTCTTCACCCTTGCCGTTACGTTGGTCCTGGTTGCGCTGGCAGTCCTGGGATGGAAACGATTCGGCTACCGCGGCCTCGCTGCTGTCATGGTGGTCGGTACAATCGCCACCCTCGGAATGCAGTCCAGGCAGTTTGTTCCCAACAACGCGGTTGCCGGTATCGGCTCACCCGTGGATGCCGACACACTTCGGGACGCAACCAGCAATTACAAAGGCAACACCATCCAGATCTTCAACACCATGAAGATCACCGGAGCGGAATTCACCGAAGGCCGCCTCCTGTATGGCAACCAGATCCTCAATGCCGATGTTGACAACAGCATGGGCCGCTACAGCGGCATCAGCTTCACTACCTACGTCAACGCCCTGTGCATGAACTACCGTGGCGAAACGTGCCCCTTGGCCTACACGGAACTGTTCAAGCAGGCATCACCGGAAATCAACGCCACCTTGGCGGATGTCCTTCAAGTCGAAACTGTCGCCGTCCAGAAGACGTTGATCGCTCCGGATCAGCTCAACATCGCTCCCGGCTGGTCGATTGTGGCCTCCGACGACACCCGTACCATCCTCCAGCGCCAGAACCCCCTGCCGCACCCCGGCACCGTTTCATGGGTCTCTGACGGCATTGCCGTTCAGGACTCAGTAAGGACCGGCAACGACGAACACGTCCAGCTGTCAGGCAGCGGCAGTGCCGGGAAACTGACCTTCGCCCGGCTGGCCTGGCCCGGCTACACGGTCAAGGTGGACGGCGAAACGCAGAAACTCACCCAAGGACCCGCCGGCGTCATCATGGTGGACATCCCGACTGGAGCCAAATCCGTGGATATTTCCTTCACGACGCCGGGCCTCACCATGGGACTGGCGGCCCAGGCCGCGGCATGGTTCGGGATACTGCTGTTTACGGCTTTCCACTACGTAAGGCGCTACCGCCGCGGAAAGTCAGCTGAGCGGGTCATCGAGGAACCAGCTGAAAAGGTAGCCGTCTAGCTCCCACCCCACTCCAGGTACTGAAAGAGCGTCCATCCCCAAGGGGTGGACGCTCTTTCAGTACCAAGGCTTTCCGGGATGCCCAGCTGCCAACCCAGAATGGTGCGGCAGGCACGAAAAAGGTCACCGTACTTCTGTGTGAACAAAAGTACGATGACCTTTCTACAGCCTCAGAGGACCTAGCGAGGCGGTGTTCCCGCCTGCAGGAGGATCAGTGCTCCCGCAGCCAGGCCACTGCTTCCTCTGCAGGTCCCTCGAACTGCACTGTGCCGGATGAGAGCACCACTCCCCTGTCGCAGATCCTGGAGATCATGTCGAGGTCGTGGCTGACTACAACCAGTGTCCTGCCTTCGTCCGAAAGCTGCTTGATCTTGGCGAGGCACTTTCTTTGGAACGGCTCGTCGCCCACGGCCAGAATTTCGTCCACAAGGAAGATATCCGGCTGCGTGTGAACCGCTACCGCGAAAGCGAGACGAAGGAACATACCTGAGGAATAGAACTTCACCTCGGTATCGATGAACTGCTCAATCTCGGAGAAGGCGACGATGTCTTCAAACTTCTCGTTGATCTCCTGTTCCGTCATGCCAAGGATCGCGGCGTTCAGGAACACGTTCTCCCGGCCGGACAGATCAGGGTGGAAACCTGCACCCACTTCGATGAGGCCGGCCACTCGGCCTTTGGTGCGGACTGTCCCTTTGTCCGGAAGGATCACTCCGGAAATGAGCTTCAAAAGCGTGGACTTACCGGAGCCGTTGAAACCCAGAAGGGCGACCGTCTCCCCGGGCTGGATTTCGAAGCTGACGTCATGGAGCGCGTCAAACCTTCTGGTGAGATCGCCCTTGCGTCCCTTTACCAGCCAAACGAGCGTCTCCTTCAGGGAGTGCGAGTGGCGGAGATTGAATGTTTTCTTGAGGTCCTTGACGATTACTGCAGCACTCATTTAGACCTCCTGCGCAAAGTGGCCCTCGAGCCGTCGGAACACGAGCTGGCCAATGATAAGGAACAATGCCGCCATGCCGAGACCAAGCAGTCCCGTCCACATCAAATGCGGTGGAAGCTCAACGGGACGGTTGACAGTGGGGTACCAAAACGCCCAGTGGAACAGCTCAACGGCTACGGTGATCGGGTTCAGCTGGTAGATCACCAGCACCCATTCCGGGGCCAGCCGCCGAATCATGGTCCAGTCGTAAAGGACCGGTGAGGTCCAGGTGACAATCATCATCAACATGTCGACGATGTTCTCTGCATCCCTAAAGAAGACGTTGATGGCTCCAGCCAGCAGCCCGAGACCAGTCGCCGTGACAGCCACAATGACAAAGCCCAGGGCTGCCCCAACGAGTTGCAGGATATCCGGATGCCAGCCTGTGAGCAGGGCGGCAGCCAGCAGGACCACCAGCTGCGGCAGGAAATGAACCGCAGCCACCCACACCGAAGCGACTGGGAACAACTCCCGAGGCAGGTAAATCTTCTTCACCAACGCAGCATTGGAAACGATTGACCGCGTGGCATTCGAGAACGCTTCGGAGAAGAAGTTGATGACGATGACGCCGGAGAACATGTAAAGCGCGTAGTTGGGGATCTGGTCCCCGACGCGGAGCACAATGCCCAAAGCGAAGAAGAGCACCACGTACTGGACCAGGGGCTTGACGTAGGACCATGCCAGTCCCAGGACAGAGCCCCGGTAACGGACCCGGAGTTCCTTGCGGACGATCAACTTGAGGAGGTACCGGCGTCGATAGACGTCCAGCAGACCGGCACCTACCCCTGGAACAGCATATGTATCAGTGGAAGTGGCCATTGCTACTTGTTAGGCTCCGATGCTTCAAACGTTTCCCGCCAGGATTCCATGGAGGTAATCTCCGGGAGGGCATCGCGGTATTGCGCACGAAGGGTCTCCCAGTTGGAGAAAAGCTGGGCGTGAAGCTTGGCCGACTCAACCACCAGCTGGCGGGCCATTTTCGGGTCCCTCAGGTGCCAGGATGCACCGGTGCCATCGGCGTTCGAGACCACGGCGCTGTCGAGGTGCGCGAGGCTCCACCACTTGCCATCCTGATGGGCCACTTGGGCCTCCGGGTTGGCTTTGGCAGTGTCGCGGACCGGAGCCAGCGTCTGCTTCAAGACTGTCTTCACTGCCCAGGGAAGCAGGCCGAGCGCACCGGGCTGCTTGTAGGACTGGGGCTTCTTCGGCGGTCGTTTGCGGAAGACCTCCGGGAAGGCAGAGGGGTCTGTTTTCACCTGGGAGTCCGGGAACTCCTCGCGCATGGCCCGAAGTTTCGGCATGGTGCTTGGGAGTTGTTTGTGCAAGCCGTCAGGTCCGGCGAGGACATCACGCAGGGCCATGACGCGGGCCTGCTCCGGGTAGTACTGCATGGACACCAAGTGCTTGATGTCCGTATTCAGGCTCTCGCGCAGGATTCGGCCACCCTTGGGGAACGGGCTGTGCAGGAGCGTCGCGATGAGGCGGTTGCGCTCATGGTAGTAAGCCTGCCAGTCGACTGAATCGTCTTTGTCTGCCCAGGAAACGTGCCACACAGCTGCGCCCGGAAGCGTCACAGTCGGGAAGCCGGCTGCCCGCGCCCGGAGCGAGTACTCGGCGTCATCCCACTTGATGAACACCGGCAGGGAGAGGCCGATGGTCTCAACCACGGTCTTGGGGATGAGGCACATCCACCAACCGTTGTAATCGGCGTCCCAGCGGCGGTGCAACTGGGGAGTGGAACGCAGGCCCGCCTGGGAGAAGTCATGGTTGCCCAGGCCTTCCACCGGTCCCCAGAGGAACCTGTAGAAATTAACGACCTCTGAGTAGGCATGCAGGACAGACTTGTTGTACATGTCGAACATGTGTCCGCCAACGATGGTCGGCTTCCGGCAAAGGTCCGCGAAGGCAACGGCGCGCATGACGCCCTCTGTCTCGAGTTCGATGTCGTCATCCAAGAGCATGACGTAATCGCTCTTGTCGGAAACCAGCATCTCGTACATATTGCGTGCGAAACCGCCCGAGCCGCCCAGGTTCCCCTGGTTGATGATCCGGAGCTGGTCGCCCATCGACTCAGCTACTGCATCAAAGCCGGCCTCGTCGGCTACCTTCTTGTTGCCTTGGTCGACGATGATGAGTTCGGCAAGAATCTCCCGGAGTCCGGCGTCGCCGTCGATGGCCTTGATGGTCTCCAGGCAGTAATCCGCACGGTTGAACGTGGTGACACCCAGAGTGACACGGCCGTGGGGACGTCCCTCGTCCGGTACCGCCCAGTGAGCGCTCTTCAACGCCATGCCATCGCCACCGGCGATGAGGTCGAACCAGTACCAACCGCCGTCGCCAAACGGGGCGAGCGTCAACTCAAAATCGTTCGACGAAGACCCTTCAACCAATACCGAATCGACGCGCTGGGATGCGCCGCGGGCGTTGGAGCGGTAGACGATGATTGTTCCTTCGCCCTCAGTTTCGAGGTGGAGGACAGTCTTCGTGGCTATGGTCCACTTGCGCCAGTAGCTGGCCGGGAAGGCATTGAAGTAAGAGCCGAAGGAGAGACGCTCTCCACGGCGGACCTGAACCGAACCCCGGTCCAGGATGTCCTCGGGGTGCAATTGGCGTGTCATGCCGACCGCTTGCACATCGGAGCTTCCCTGGCCGCCCCTCTGAACAGTGCTTGTGTCGGGGTCCACGTAGAGAGGCAGGGTATCGAGGTCGCGGTTCGCAGGGAAGATTACCCGCTGTACGATCCGCAGGTTCTGTTCGGTTGAACCGGTATCCTCCGTGGCGGTGGAAGCCGTCATGGCAATCTCCTGGCCTTCGTTCGTTGTGGCGGTCATGCGTCCACTCCCCCGCTTTCAAGCTTGGCGCCGCCGGTAAAGTGCGGCTTGATCTTGTTGTCGTACATGGACAAGGCCGAGCCGATGGCCATGTGCATGTCGAGGTACTTGTAGGTTCCGAGGCGGCCACCGAACAGCACCGACTTCTCACCCTTTGCGAGATCCCGGTAGGCCAGCAGTTTCTGCCGGTCATCCGAGGTGTTCACGGGGTAGTAAGGTTCGTCGCCTTTCTCGGCGAAACGCGAGAATTCCCGCATGATGACCGTAGCGTCCTTGGTATAGTCCCGCTCGGGGTGGAAGTGGCGGAACTCGTGGATGCGGGTGTACTTCTCCTCGGCATCGGGGTAGTTCATCACGGCGCAACCCTGGAAGTCCTCAATGGGCAGGACCTCTTCTTCAAGGTCGATCGTGCGCCAGGAGAGGTCGCCTTCGGCATAGTCAAAGTAGCGGTCAACTGGACCGGTGTATATGACCGGAACCTGGCCGAGGACCGAAGACCGGCCGAACTCACCGTCGTCGAAGAAGTCCGTGTTCAGGACAACTTCAATGTTGGGGTGATCCGCCATGCGCTCGATCCAGGCCGTGTAGCCGTCTACCGGCAGCCCTTCATACGTGTCGTTGAAGTAGCGGTTGTCGTAGTTGTAGCGCACGGGAAGCCGCGAAATGATCTCCGCGGGCAGGTCCTTCGGATCCGTCTGCCATTGCTTTCCCGTGTAGTGCTTGATGAACGCCTCGTAGAGCGGGCGGCCGATCAGCTGGATGCCCTTGTCGTTCAGGTTCTGCGGATCAGTTCCGGCAAGTTCGCCGGCCTGTTCTGCGATGAGCGCCTTGGCCTCTGTGGGGCTCATGGCTGAGCGGAAGAACTGGTTGATGGTGCCCAGGTTGATGGGCATGGGGTACACCTCGCCCTTGTGGCTGGTGTAAACCTTGTGTTGGTAGTTCGTGAACGTGGTGAACCGGTTCACGTACTCCCAGACGCGTTCGTTGGACGTGTGGAAGAGGTGGGCTCCGTAACGGTGCACCTCGATTCCTGTCTGCGCTTCGTTCTCGCTGTAGGCGTTTCCACCAATGTGGTGGCGGCGATCAAGCACCGCGACCTTCAGCCCCAACTCGGTAGCGGCGCGTTCTGCAATGGTCAGGCCAAAGAAACCCGAGCCGACGACGACGAGATCAGCGTTCACAAACTCTCCTGTGTATTGGCGTGCGGGCACAAAAATGCCCACGTCTACTGGTCAAGGCTACCCGACGTTACGATTGAATCCCGATTCGGGGGCGCGCGGAACAAGGCGAAGATTGACCGGAAAAAAGGAACGGGAGGCGTGGCCGGCGCCAGCCTCCCGTTCAAACGTGCAAAATAATGCCGAGCTAAAGTGCGACGACAGCGCCGGTTTCGGCTGACTTGAGTACAGCCTCCGCAACACGGAGGGTTTCAAGCCCTTCGGCCATTGTGACAATGTTCATGGACTTCCCCAGGACAGCGTCCCGGAATGCCTCATGTTCCATCTTCAGCGGTTCACGCTTGGCCAAAGCAAAGCGGGTCGAAGATCCCTCGGACACACCGCGGAATGCCGCGATGGAGTCCCAATCGGTCTGGAAAGTGCCATTCTCCACGAACGTCAAGTCGGCTGAGATGGTGTCCGCAATGTACGCACCACGCTCACCAAGGACAACGGTGGTGCGCTCCTTCATGGGAGAGAGCCAATTGACGATGTGGTTGGTGACGACGCCGTCCCTAAGGTGGCCGATCGCCGTGACCATGTCCTCGTGCTCACGGCCGCTGCGGGACGTCGTGTGGGCAACGACGTTGACGAAGTTGCTCTGGGCCAACCAGGCCGTCAGGTCGATGTCGTGGGTGGCAAGGTCCTTGACGACGCCGACGTCCGCAATCCGGGATGGGAAAGGACCCTGGCGCCGTGTGGAGATCTGGTAGACCTCTCCAAGGTCACCGTTGCCAAGACGCTCACGAAGGCTCTGCAGGGAGGGGTTGAAGCGCTCAATATGTCCGACAGCACCGATCAAGCCCTTGGAATCAAAAGCCTCCGCAATCCTACGTCCGGACTCGGAGTCATTTGCGATGGGCTTTTCCACGAGGCAGTGAACGCCTGCTTCGGCGAGCTGCAGGGCAACTTCCTCGTGCAGGATCGTCGGCACAGCTGCGACAGCCATATGGATGCCCTGCTCGATGAGTTGCTCGACCGAACTGCAAACCTCCAAGCCACTGGCTACATTGTGGGGGTCTCCAAAGGAATCAGCGACGGCAACAAGGTCAACGCCATCAAGCTCGCGGATGACGCGTGCGTGGTGACGGCCCATCATGCCCAGCCCAATGAGGCCAGCGCGCAGATTTGCCACTAGCTACCTGCCTTTGCAACGGCGTTGACAGCGGCAACGATCCTGTCCAGATCATCCTGGCTGAGCGACGGGTGCACGGGAAGGGACAGCACAGTTGCTGCAGCTTCCTCGGTGACCGGCAAGTCATCGGAGGTCTGGAACGGTGCGAGGCGGTGGTTTGGGATGGGGTAGTAAACGCCGCAACCCACGTTGTACTCCTCGCGCAAAGCCTTGGCGAAACCGTCGCGGTCCTCGGCGATCCGAATGGTGTACTGGTGGTACACGTGCTCGTAGCCCTCAACCACCTTCGGAGTAACGACACCTTCGATGTTTGCATCGAAGAACGCTGCGTTCTCCTGACGGGTCTTGGTCCATCCCTCGACCTTGGTCAACTGCACGCGACCGATTGCCGCGTGAATGTTGGTCATGCGGGCGTTGAAGCCAACAAGCTCGTTTTCGTACTGGCGCTCCATGCCCTGGTTTCGGAGCAACCGAAGCCGGCGTTCGACGTCGGCCAAACCGGTGCTGACCATGCCGCCTTCGCCGGAGGTCATGTTCTTCGTGGGGTACAGGCTGAACATGGCGAAGTCGCCGAAGGTACCGACCTTGCGACCGTTGACGGCCGCGCCGTGCGCCTGGGCGGCATCTTCAAAGACCTTGACGCCGTGCTTGGCAGCGACTGCACCAATTCCGTCCACATCAAAGGGGTGGCCGTAGAGGTGGACCGGCATAATGGCGGCCGTGCGGTCCGTGATTTTCGACTCCACGGAAGCGGGATCCAGCGTGTAGTGGTTGATGTCCACGTCGGCAAAGACAGGCGTAGCGCCTGTCAAAGCCACCGAGTTGGCCGTGGCAGCAAAGGTAAATGATGGCACGATGACTTCGTCGCCGGGGCCAATGCCCGCGGCCAAAAGACCCAGGTGCAGACCGGAGGTTCCGGAGTTGACTGCTACGGCGGCCCGGCCGTCGAGGAGGACCTGCGAGAATTCCTGTTCAAAGGACGCAACCTCCGAACCCTGTGCGAGTTGGCCGGAGGCCAGAACAGCCTCTACTGCCTTGCGCTCATCATCACCGATGATGGGCTTGGCGGGGGGAATGAATTCGGGGCTCATGCCTCTACCTCTCGAAGGGTCTCGTTCTGTTCAACATATGTAGCGCCGGTTTCCGGGCATACCCAGCTGTCACCGCTGCGCTGCAGCGGGAAGCCGGCCTTGCCGACCCAACCAAGGCGCTTGGCCGGAACTCCGACCATCAAAGCAAAATCCGGGACATCTTTGGCCACAACAGCACCTGCTGCCACGGTGGCCCACCGTCCAATCGTGACGGGAGCAACGCAAACCGCGCGGGCGCCGATGGATGCACCTTCACGAATGGTGACGCCAACGGGCTCCCAGTCATGGGCACTCTTCAAAGTTCCATCGGGCGCGACTGCCCGGGGGTAGGTGTCATTCGTCAGGACGACGGCGGGGCCAATGAAGACTCCCGCCTCCAGTTCCGCGGGCTCGTAGACAAGCGCATAGTTCTGAACTTTGCAGTTGTCCCCCATCTTGACTCCGGTGCCGATATAGGCCCCGCGTCCGACAATGCAATTGACGCCTAATTCGGCTTGCTCGCGGACTTGGGCAAGATGCCAAATCTTTGATCCATCACCAATTACCGCCTTGTCTGAAACATCGGCGCTCTCCGCAACCACTATCACCGGTGAAGGTCCTTCCTCATTGAGCACACGCGACAACGAGTTTCATCTTAGCTGAGACACAAAGCCACGGCGTCAAGGAGGGATTGGCCGGTCTTGGCCGAAGTTGTCCACATGCGCCTGCCGGGGTGATGCCGACTGCTCGCGTGCCGCACAAGGATGGTAGTTCACGGGAAAGGGCAAAGGGAGGTTAAAACGATGACGTTGGAGTGCACACTGGTTCGAAGCCCCGCTGCGGCCACGTCAGCGGACCCGGAGGAACTGTCCATCGCGCTGCCGCCGGGCACGTCGGGCGTGCAGCTGGAAGCCCTTCTCAAGAGGGTCCGCCACACTGGACGGCTTTGGGTCGCAGGGCAGGACCTTGCCGAACTCACTGTCGGGCTGCCACCACTTGTGTCCGGGGCTGTGCTCGTGGATAGCTCCGCACCGCCAACGCGAAGCGCCGCCTCCCATTTGCCCCTGATGTTGCTCACCCATACCGGCCCCGCCGCCGGTTCTGTCTTTCGCTTGCCACGCGGGCAACACCTTATCGGCCGGGGTACAGCCGGAATCTCGCTACCCGATCCCGGGATGTCAAGGGAGCACGCGCTGCTGGACGTCTCGGGTGAACGACTGCAAATAAGTGCCGTGGGGGCAGCGAATCCCGTACTTGTGGATGGACGGTCCGCCCGCCAGTCCTTGGTCACTTCCCTTTCCAGCATCCGTTGCGGGAACACTACTTTCACCATCTCGCCGGACGGCGATGTCTCTCACGTCCTCGCGCAGGATGCGGGTCGCTCTGTAAAAGAACCAATAGAGGTACCCCAGGCCTTGAGCCACGGCAGCCGCGCAACCGTTGTCCTTGCCGCGGGGTTGCCGTTGCTTGCCGGGGTCTGTCTCGCAGTTGCCACTGGAATGTGGATGTACTTGGGCTTCAGTGCCATGTCCGCACTTGGCTTGGTTTTCCCATTGATGCTGGGAAAGAGGGGCCGGCAGGAATGCCGTCGAGCCCTTGATCGTGCGGTCCGAGAAGACATCGACAGACGTCGTCGGTGTTTACCTTCTGCTGCGGAGATAGTGGCGTCCTTCCACAATCCCACGGTGCTCAAGGACGTCGGCATTGGAGATTCCGGATCCGGTGGGGCCGGCTTGAACCCGTCGCCGGGCGGTGGAGTACCCGGCCCGGAGGACCAACCGGTTTGGTTACGTCTGGGCACCGTTGAAGCAACCGCCAACATCCGCGTGGTACCGGAGAACCCACAATTCTCACCACCCGCGGCCGGCTTGTGCCCCGTACCGTTGGACCCGTGCCATACGGTCGTGGCAATCCACGGCAACGACGACCACGTGGAAGCCCTTCTTCGATTCCTCATCATGCAACTGGCTGGTTTCCCGGGATCGTCCGATACTCCTGTCCTGGTACTGGGATCGCCTGAAGAACTCCCCCTCAGTGCCCGCTTCCTTCCCCAAGTGACGCTCGCTGCCGACTTCGCCGAGGCCCTGGTTGCGCTGAAGGAAGCTGGGCATACCCCGCACGGAAGGCTGATCCTGATGGGACGCAACCTGGATCATGGGGATGAAGCTCTGTTCCGAATCATCCAGGCCGCCCAACAGGCCCAGTGGCAGGTTCTGCATTGCCAGGCCAACCTTGGGACCCCAGATGCCGTCATCAAGATCAGGGCGTCGGGAACAGCGGCATCTTTCGCGTCGGGCAGCGAGCGCCTTGAGTTCGTCCCTGACCTCGTTCCTGCCGCGGTTTTCGACAGTTTCTGCCGCACTATCGCAGCAAACGCGAGTGATGGCGGCCCTCGCACCCGGAGCGTGATTCCACATCGGTCTTCACTGGCTGCATTGCTTCCTTACGGCCAGCGAAGGATCCAGAACCGATGGCGTTCAGCCTCCTGGACGGACGGCCTGACGGCTGTGCTGGGGGAAGGCCGAGACGGACGGCTCACTTTTAACTTCAAGCTCGATGGGCCGCACTTGTTGGTTGCCGGCACAACCGGCTCAGGAAAGTCGGAACTCCTGAAGACGATCGTGGCTTCCATCGCGCTAAGTGTCCCACCGGAACATGCAACCTTTTTGTTTATTGACTTCAAGGGAGGATCAGGTCTGGGTCCCCTGGCAGCCCTCCCCCACTGCGTGGGCCTCCTGACGGACCTCAGCCAGCAGGATCTTGATCGGGCGTTGGAGTCACTGCGCGGAGAAATCAGGTACCGCGAGAAGCTGTTCGCTGCCCATAGGGCCGCGGACCTGGCTCAATACCAGCAAACAGATGGTGCCAAACATGCGGGGCTGGCACATCTGATCCTGGTCATTGATGAGTTCCGTATCCTCGTCGACGAGGCTCCCGGCGCCCTCCGCGAACTCATGCGGATCGCCACCATAGGACGCTCGTTGGGCGTCCACCTGGTTATGGCCACGCAAAGACCTCAAGGAGCGTTGAACGCCGACATCCGCGCAAATGTAACCTCCACCATCGCACTCCGGGTCCAGTCAGAGATGGAGTCACTGGACATCATCAATTCCAAGGTTGCCGCGTCCATAGGAGCTGATATTCCGGGCCGGGCCTTCCTTGCGACAGCAGCTAAGGAACCCCAGGAGTTTCAGGCTGCATCTCTGGATACAGTGCACTTCACCAGCGGGTTTTCCCGCGCTGGGGAGATGCCATACGGACATGGTCCTTTTCTCAAGCCGGCTGTTCAATCAGCTGTCCAGGCGCTTAAGGAGCCATGGGGCATACTGGAGACCGACGGCCGGGAGGTGGGCTCCTGCCGTCCGGGCGCAGCTCAGGAATTCCAGGCAGATCCCGGCGCCAGTCGGCTGGTGTCCATTGTCGAGGAAGCCTGGCGGCGACTCGACATGCCCGCACCCCGCAGCCCCATTGCCGCACCCATGCCTTTGTCCATCCCCTGGCATGCTGACCTTTCACAAACGGGAGAAGCTGAGGGAACCGGCGAAGGCGAGGGGACCTGCGAAGGCGACACGCCCTCATGGCGGGTTGGACCCGTGGCCCTCCTCGACAGGCCGATGCAGCAGAGGGTCGAGCGACTATTTTGGTTGCCCGACAAACATGGAAACCTCGCAATGATTGGCAGCCCATCAAGTGGCATGCAGGAATGCTTCCGGGCGATGGCTGCCGCCTTGGCAACACAGACGCCCCATCCCCATCTCTACATACTGGATGCGAATGGACTGCTGGGTCAGGTAAGGACGCACAAAGGGATAGGTGCTTCAGCCGGCGTCCACCAAATAAGCTTCGCGGCCGGGATCCTGACCCGGGTGGCCGCTGAGATGGAGCGTCGGCGTGCCGCGGGCGGCGTCAACGGTGGATGTCCACCGCTGGTATTGATTGTCGCTGGCTGGTGCTCTTGGGCATCGACCCTGCGAGGCGGGCCCTACGAATGGGCAGAGGGAATCCTGCACGATATTGCCCGGGACGGAAGTCCCTTGGGCATCACGCTGTTGATTTCAGGCGAACGGGAATTGGTTGGTTCCCGGCTGTTTGCAGCGATCCCGAACCGCATCTACTTTCCCTTGGGAACCACTGAGGAGTCCAGGTTTCACTGGCCTCGCCTCCCGGCCTTGGAACCGATCCCAGGGCGGGCTGTCGTTTTAGGGAACATCGTTGAGGGCCAGATGGCCACAGCGCAATTCAGGGAAGCCCCACCCGATGGGACCTGGCCGTTCGGGGACCTTGCATCAACCGAACCGCCATTCCGTTTGCGCCCTCTCCCCCAACTCCTGACACCTGAGGATTTCCTCGGCTACATGGCAGCGTCGTCACCCTTCAGGAATGATTCCGCAACGGGAGCCCAAACTGAGCCTCTGTGGTTCGGAGTCGCCGGCGACGAAGCCCTCCCCGCGGCCTTCCCGCTGAAAGACAGGGGCGTCAGCGTCATCCTGGGCAGCCCACGGTCCGGCAAAACCACAATCCTTTGGTCGTTGGCGGGTTTGAACAAGGAGATTCCCTGGATCTTCCCGCCTGACCCCTACTCGGCGGGAGCTTTTTGGGCCTCAACGGCGTCGGCCGCCACCATGGGAGACCTGGACCCCGAAAGCGTCCTCCTGGTGGACGACGCTGACTCTTTGGATGCACAAGGCCATCAGGCTCTCGGTGTCCTGGCCGGGCAAGTCGCGGGGATCATCCTGGCAGCCGCGTTCAGTCCAGCCCTCCACCATCAGCTCCCCTTGGCCAAGGAAGTGCGGGCTTCAGGCATGGGGTTGGTCTTGTCGCCTGGAAATGCGCACGATGGCGAACTGCTGGGCGTGCGGCTGCAGGTCGACCCCGGCCGACGCCCCGGCAGGGGTTTTCTTATCAACCGAGGAGAAGCAACCCCTTGTCAGGTAGTGCTATCCGTTGGCTTTCCCGAATCGGGGTGACAGCCTCTGGCGCCATACGGACAAGCAGTTACAGGGCGCCTGCCGTACCACCCGTACGCGAGGCATAAGAGATGACATCTCTCTGGAACAGGAAGGTAATGGCGGCCAACGCAGGAATGATCATGGCAAGCCCCTGGAACACAAGCCCGCCTGTCATTGTGGGGAAGCCTATGGTGAGGACAAACAATTGAGCCACGAGAGCAGCAGCGCGCGTCCACCGGAACCCACGAAACAAGAAATGCCCCACAGCGAACAACCACGCTGAGAAGGCCAGCAGCAGGACCAGAGTGAAGACCGCGCCCCAAAAGGTCAGCACCGGGGCGCCTGTCAGGAGTTCGAAGCCATACCAAGCCGCAGCAGCAAGCAGGGCGACGGCTTCGAGGACAACGACGATGGAAATGACGAGTATTCCCCGGGGCCGCGCCGCCCCGGAGCTACTCGGAGCCGGCCGGCCGGAATCGTCGTTTCCTTCATGGCCAGAGGAGGGCTGGGCAGGGTTTACAGGAGGTCTTGACACACTGGCACACTACCGGACATAGTCATCTAGCAGTGAGGGCACTGGCGGCTGATGTGATGCATCGCTCACGGATTCCGAGCATTTCGACCACTAACACCCCTTGTTTACAAGGCGTTAACATGAAACGCTTGACTCAGACGACCAAGGGGGCCCATGCGGGCCCCTTTCCTTTGGAGCCTCTCGTGAATGTTTTCACAAAAGGCCTTTCTAGTTCTCACGAATGGAGTGACTGATCAGCATGGATTGGCGTAATCGCGCAGCCTGCCTCGACAAGGACCCGGAGCTCTTCTTCCCAGTCGGCAACACGGGACCTGCACTTCTCCAGATTGAGGAAGCCAAGAGCGTCTGCCGCCGCTGCCCCGTAGTGGACACCTGCCTTCAGTGGGCATTGGAGTCCGGCCAGGACGCAGGCGTTTGGGGCGGAATGAGTGAAGATGAACGGCGTGCACTCAAGCGCCGCGCAGCACGCGCACGTCGCGCCTCCTGATTTAGAAGACTCAGGCTCGAAGACAGAGATTCGAGACAGAAAGGCCGCGGACCATCCGGTCCGCGGCCTTTCTTTTTAATGCCGCCGGAATTTCCGGCAGTTATGCCCGCGCAAGGTTCAGGACGATTTCGACGGCGGTCCCGCCGCCATCCCTTGGAATCCACTGAATGGTTCCGCCGAGCTCGCTGGTGACAAGGGTGCGGACAATCTGCAAGCCCAGGCCCTCTGTGTACTGTCCATCCGGAAGCCCTACGCCGTCGTCGGCAATGGTCACTGTCAGGTATTCATCCTTGCCGTCCCCTTCGGCCCTGTCCGCGATCAGCCACACGGTGCCGGTCCGACCCTCCAGCCCATGCTCAACTGCGTTGGTAACGAGTTCGTTGATGACCAACGCCAAGGGAGTCGCGAAATCACTGGGCAGTTCCCCGAATAGACCTGAACGTTCCGTCCGTACTTGTTGGGACGGCGAGGCCACCTCCGCCGACAACCGGAATTGCCTCCCGATCAACTCGTCGAAATCAACGCTCTGCGTCAAGCCTTGGGACAGGGTTTCGTGCACGAGCGCGATTGTTGCCACACGCCGCATGGCCTGCTCGAGGCCCTGCTTTGCCTCATCGCTGACCATGCGCCTGGACTGCATTCGCAGGAGGGCAGCCACTGTCTGAAGATTGTTCTTGACCCGGTGGTGGATCTCACGGATCGTCGCATCCTTCGTCACGAGTTCCATCTCCCTGCGCCTGAGCTCGGAGACGTCCCTGCACAGCACGAGTGCACCGAAACGATGCTGTTCGTCGCGCAAAGGGATGGCGCGCAGCGAAAGACTGACGCCCCTGGACTCAATTTCACTTCGCCAGGGCATACGACCCGTAACCACCAAGGGCAGTGTCTCGTCCACCATCCGCCGGTCCTTCAGCAGTCCGGCCGTCACCTCGGCGAGCGACCGGCCCTCCAAGGACTCAACTTCGCCAAGCCTGCGGAATGCCGAGACTCCGTTGGGACTTGCGTACTGGACTATGCCGTCGGCGTCGAGCCGGATCAGTCCGTCACCGACGCGGGGTGCCCCACGGCGCGAACCGGTCGGGGAGGCGAAGTCCGGCCAGAGCCCCAAGGTGCCCATGCGGAGGAGGTCGTAGGCACACTGTCGGTAGGTCAGTTCCAGCCTGGAAGGCATGCGGGAACTGGACAGGTCCATGTGCGATGTCACGACGGCCAGTGTTCTTCCGTTGCGTACCATCGGCACCGCTTCGACGCGCAGTGCCATCTCGCTGCTCCAGCTCGTTTCACTGGAGCGCTCGATGGCCCTGCTGTTCCATGCCTTCTCTACCAGCGGGCGGAGGTCCGAGCGGATGCCCTCACCCACGAAGTCCGCGTGGAACACCGTATGAGATGTCGACGGACGGACGTGGGCGAGGGCAATGTAGCCAAACTCGGGATGCGGGAACCACAATGCCAGGTCCGCGAAAGCCAAGTCGGCGACCATTTGCCAGTCACCGACGAGGAGGTGCAGCCATTCGGCATCTCCAGGCCCGAAATCAGCGTGTTCCCTGATGGGGTCCGTAAAGATTGCCACTGCACCTCCATTTACGACGCGGGGAAATCCTAGCGCCGGACGATTGACCTCAAGAGCCTTAATGCTACCGACAGTGAGGCCATGTCGTCGGCTTCGAGCGCATTGACCTCATCGAACATGGTCTTTGCCCTGCCCAGTTGCTCGGCGTTAAGTCCTTCCCAGGCCTTCAGGCGCTCTTCTGCGGAGGCGTTGGGCTCCGTTGCTTCAAGGACCGAGGTGGTCATGTCGGCAACTGTTGAGTAGAGGTCATCCCGGAGGGCTGCACGGGCCAGGGCCTGCCAGCGGTCATCCCTCGGAAGGGAGCTGATGCGTTCGAGCAACGAGTCCACATGGAAGCGGTTGAACACCGTGTAGTACACGTGCGCTACGTGCTCCACGCTGTCATTGCCGGTCTGGGCAATCCGCGCGATGTCCAGAAGGGCATAGCTTTCGAATAGCTCAGCCCACCTGCGGGCCAGGTGTTCCGGAAGTTCCCAAGCAAGCGCCTTATCAAGCCACCCGCTGATGCGGACCTTGTCCTCGCCACGCAGGTAATCCAGAAGCTTGGCGCGCAAGGGGGACATCATCGGCTTGAAAGCGTCCACGACGCTCGCAATAGGCTGGGACGCCATTCCCTGGCCCAGGACCCAACGCACGGCCCTGTCAAGCAGGCGCCGGATGTCCAGGTGGACTTCACTCCAGTGTTCGGTGGGGAATGATGCAGGCAGCGCGTTCAGCTCGGCCACCATCGGATCGAGGTCGTAGATTTCGCGCAGGGCAACAAATGCCTTGGCGACGGCTACCTCGTTGGCCGAGGTTTCTTCGATGGCCCTGAACGCGAACGTGATGCCGCCCAGGTTGATGATGTCGTTGGCCACCACGGTTGCGATAATCTCGCGCCGAAGCGGGTGGGTATCCAGCTCGGCGTCGAACCTTTCACGCAACTGCTTCGGGAAGTAGTTGCGGATTGTGTCCGAGAACCAAGGGTCGTCAGCCAGGTTGCTGTCCCGCAGCGCGGTACTGAGTTCGATTTTCGCGTACGCCGAGAGCACCGCAAGTTCGGGCGAGGTCAGTCCCTGGCCCTGTTCCAAGCGGGCACGCAGCGTTTCCGTAGTGGGCAGCGCTTCAAGATCACGTTTGAGGTCGGCAGACTTTTCCAGCCAGTCCATGAGTCGTTCGTAACTTGGGCTCCAATCAGCAACCCGCGTCCTGTCATTGAGCAGCAGGATGTTCTGGTCGATGTTGTCCTGAAGCACCAGACGGCCGACTTCATCGGTCATATCGGCCAGGAAGGCCGCCCTCTCATCCTCCTTGAGCTTGCCGGCCGCCACCATGCGATCAACGAAAATCTTGATGTTGACCTCATGGTCCGAGCAGTCCACACCCGCGGAGTTATCGATCGCATCCGTATTGAGAATGACGCCCTGCAACGCCGCCTCAATGCGTCCACGCTGGGTCAAACCAAGGTTTCCACCCTCACCGACAACCTTTACCCTCAGGTCACGCCCATCCACGCGAATGGAATCGTTGGCCTTGTCACCGACTGCTGCGTTGGTCTCCGTGCTTGCCTTCACGTACGTGCCGATACCGCCGTTGTAAAGCAGGTCCGCCGGAGCGAGCAGGATCGCCCGGAGCAGTTCGGGTGGGCTAAGCTGCGTCGTTCCTTCCGGAAGGCCCAGCGACTTCCGCACCTGCTCCGATACCGGGATGGTCTTGGCCTGCCGCGCATAGACGCCGCCGCCTTCACTGATGAGTGCACGGTCGTAGTCGTCCCATGAGGACCTGGGCAGCTCAAACAGCCGCTGCCTCTCAGCGAAGGACGCCGCAGCATCAGGGTTGGGGTCGAGGAAGATGTGACGGTGGTCGAAGGCGGCCACCAAACGGATGTGCCTTGAAAGAAGCATTCCGTTTCCGAAAACGTCGCCGGACATGTCGCCGACGCCCACCACGGTGAACTCTTCGGTCTGGGTGTCGAGATCAAGCTCGCTGAAGTGACGCTTGACCGATTCCCATGCCCCGCGGGCCGTAATGCCCATTGCTTTGTGGTCATAACCCACGGATCCGCCGGAGGCGAAGGCGTCGCCCAGCCAGAAGCCGTACTCGGCTGCCAACCCGTTTGCCGTGTCGGAGAAGGTCGCCGTGCCCTTGTCGGCCGCCACCACGAGGTAGGAGTCGTCGCCGTCGTGCCGAACGACGTCCGACGGCGGGACGAGCCTTTCGCCGTCGGAAGACGTCACGAGGTTGTCGGTGATATCCAGCAGTCCCCGGATGAATGTCTTGTAGCTTTCGATGCCTTCGGCCATCCAGGCGGCGCGGTCTACTGCGGGGTTGGGCAGCTTCTTGGCGAAGAACCCGCCCTTGGCTCCCGTGGGGACAATAACGGCGTTCTTTACAGTTTGGGCCTTGACCAGTCCGAGAATCTCGGTCCGGAAATCCTCCCTGCGATCCGACCAACGAAGACCACCGCGGGCCACCTTGCCAAAGCGCAGATGCACGCCTTCAACGCGTGGGGAGTAAACCCAGATTTCAAACATCGGGCGCGGGAAGGGCAGACCCTCGATGGAGGTCGGGTCCAGCTTGAAGCTGAGGTAGTCCTTATTCTGGAAGTAGTTGGTCCGCAGCGTGGACTCAATAAGGTTGATGAAGGTCCGCAGGACGCGGTCGGCGTCGAGGGTGGCAACCTGCTCTACCGACTCGGCGAGGGAAGCCCGCGCTGCGCCCTGGCGTTCCTCCCGGACATCGTCCGCTACTGAGGGGTCGAACCGGGCCGAGAAGAGTTCAATGAGTCCACGCGCAACATCCGGGTTGCCCAGGAGGGTGTCAGCGATGAAGCCGAAGGAATTCGTGTTCCCCATCTGGCGCATGTACTTGGCGTAGGCCCGAAGTACTACTACCTGGCGCCAATGAATACCCTCGCGGAGAACCAGGCGGTCGAAGTTGTCCGACTCCACAGCGCCCGTTACTGCAGCACCGAAGGAATCTGCCAAGAGGTTCCCGGTGGCGAGGGGATCGATTCCCGTCGGGTACTTCAACCCGAGGTCATAAAGGAAGAAGTCGCGGTGGTCCGCAGTTTCGATCTCGAATGGCCGTTCGTCCAGTACCTCCAGGCCGAGGTTGTGGAAGTAGGGAAGGATCTGGCTCAGGCTCTTGGGTTCCATCAGGTAAAGCTTGACCCGGGCATCCTCTTCGAGTGCCTCACCGGCTCCTTCGGGGAGGTATACGTGGACGCCGGGTTTTACGTTCTTGGTGGTTTCGCCTGCCCGCTCTGCCTCAGCGCCATACTTCTCGAAGCGCTCGATGTCCTGCAGGGCGTCTTCAACCTCATAGTCCACGCGGTAACCAGCGGGGAAAGCCTCAGCCCAGAGAGCTGACAGGGCATCCGCGCTCTCGGCCGGGTGGTGCTCGCGAAGAACCTCCGTGATGCCCTCGCTCCAAGACCTCGAAGCCCGCATCAGGCGGTGCTCGAGTTCCTGGACGTTGACTTCTGCCAGCTCAGCCGTGCGCGGCAGCCTGATCCTGAAGAAGACGCGGGCAAGTGCGGACTCGGTGATCCTGGCCTCGTAGTCGATCGTTTCGGCCTGGAACGTCTCACGGAGTTCCTGCTCGATCCTGAGGCGGACGCTGGTGGTGTACCGGTCGCGTGGCAGGTAGACGACGGCGGACATGAAGCGGCCGTAGATATCAGGCCGCAGGAACAGCTTGGTCCTGCGACGCTCCTGCAGGCGCTGGATTCCCATGGCCGTTGCGGCAAGGTCCGGAATTTCGATCTGGAAGAGTTCATCCCTGGGGTAGGTCTCAAGGATGCCCAGAAGGTCCTTGCCGGAGTGCGAATCGATCGGGAAACCAGCATTCCTCAGTACTGCGTCAACTTTGTCGCGCACAATTGGGATGCTGCGGACAGAGCCTGTGTAGGCGCTGGTGGCGAACAGCCCGATGAACCGGCGTTCGCCGTTGACGTTGCCCTGGGCGTCGAAGCTCTTGACGCCTATGTAGTCGAGGTAGGCCGGGCGGTGGACCGTTGAGCGCGAGTTCGCCTTGGTGATGACCAGGGCCCGCTTCTCCCTTGCCCGCTTACGGCCGGCATCGGTCAGGTGCTGGACCTGGCGGGTGCTGTCCCCTGCGCGCAGAAGGCCGAGACCGCTGTCTTCACGAAGCTGCAGCACGTCCTCGCCGTCTTCATCCACGAGGTCGTATTCGCGGTATCCCAGGAAGGTGAAGTTCCCGTTGTCCAGCCACCGTAGAAGGTCCTGCGCCTGCCGCAGCTCGGCAACCTGTTCGGGATGCGAGACGCCACCGAGCGCTTCGGCCAGCTCCAACGCCTTGCTGCGCATTTTCGGCCAGTCCTCGACGGCGGCACGTACGTCACCGAGGACGCGATGCAACCCTTCGATGAGTTGCTGGCGGGCGTCATCGCTGACGCGGTCGATTTCGACAGCTATCCAGGATTCCATGTGGGAAGCGTTGTCGCCATCCCCGAGAAGGTGGGCGATGCTGGGCAGTGCTGCCGTGTCACCGCTGGAAATTCCCACCGTGGAGGGAACCCTCGAAACGCTCCGCATTTCGCCGGAAACCCGGTCACGGGTCACTACAAACAAGGGGTGCATGACCATGCGGATAGCGCAGTTCTGCCGGACGAGTTCTGCATTGACGGAGTCAACCAGGAAGGGCATGTCGTCCGTAACGATGTATAAGACGTTACGGTCGGACTCGCTGCTTATCTCCACCAAGGCATTTCCGGGCCGGCGCGACTGGGCAACCGCCTTGTGCTTGGTGGCCCTGGATATCAGCAGCTCCGGGGAATACGCCCGGGCGTCCTCCTCCGCGAGGTGCTCGTAGTAGTCACCGAAGAACCCCTCACGGACAACTGCTGCATCGGACCGATCCTCCACGCTGGATCCTGACGACATCGACAAACGCCTCCATCACAAGTTGATTGCTGCGACTCTGCAGCCCACATGCCGAGCCTAGCGCTTAAGGCGGCGCAGGGCTCTGGTACTTCGTCCAAAGGAATTCCTGTTTTCATGGACAGGAGCACATACGAGGCTCGCGATGGCGCGCCGCAGGTCAGAATCGGGCGCACTTTCCAGGAGGACCGAGCCGGAGAGCAACGCGGCATCGCAAACGGCTGGATCGGAAGGAAGGTAGGCTTCGATCCCAACGCTTGGGCCGTACCTGCCCCAGGCATCAGCCAACTGCTGCCTCGGGCCGTACCCGACGGCTGATCGCTTGACCTTGTTAAGCACTACACGGGGCTTCGCCTGCGGAACGGCCATTTCCAGTTCAGCCAAACCCCGAACAAGCCGTGGGACCCCGATCGCATCTGCCGCGCCAACAGCGAAGACCACATCGGCCAACTCCAAGCTGCACAAGGTGGCCGCATTGCGCCGGGGCGCCAACGTGTCGAAGCTCAGTTCTTCGTCCGCTTCAAGGCAGAAGCCCGTGTCAACCACAACAACGTCAGCGAGTTGCCTTGCTTTGGCCAGGACGAGGGTCAGTGCCGCAGCCCGCAACTCGGTCCAACGATCCGCCCGGGTGGTTCCAGTCAATACGCGAAAAGACCCAGCCTTGGTGAAGACGCTGCTGGCCGCTGATGCCAGAGAGTCGACGTCGAGAAGGCCTTGGTCCGCGAGCCTGCACGCTTGGGCCAAACCGGCGGACTCGTCCAAAAGGCCCAGCATCGCCGAAACGCTGGCCCCGTAACTGTCCGCATCCACCAAAATGACCGACCGGCCCTCGGCGGCCAACTCTGCCGCCATATTCACCGCAAGCAGAGTCCTGCCTGGAGCGCCCGTTGGGCCCCACACGGCATAGATGCGCCCCGAACCGCCTGGCTCTTCCTCCACACTGTCCGGAAGGGGCATCAAGGGCATATCCAAGCCCGGATCCGCGAACCCCGTGCTGCGGCCGCCGTCGAACCGTCCATAGTGGCTGGCATGTCCGACTACTTGGGAAATCTCAGCGGCGAGCGCGGTCGGGTCGATGTCCAGGCGTGCCGCGACTACTCCGATGGAACCAAGCCGCCGCGCTTCCTCCGGGCTATCGGTGAGGGCGACGACAGATACCCCAACAGCCCCAAGCCTGTCTACCAAGGTGGCCGTGAGCTCTTCGCAACCGTCACCAACTATGGCAGCCACCGCCAGGCCGCTTTGGCAGGCAGCCATGAGCTCGGCGAGTTCGGAACATCGGCGAACCACCGTTACCGGGCCATGCAGGCGCTCGAGCCCTTCAACCACGGCCTCCTGGGCAGCGCCGACGGTAACGACGGGAATGCTCATGAGGCCAATCCCGCTGGATTCCAGACGACGGAAACCTTGGCCTTGTTGGCTTGCGCACCCAGCAGTTTGGGCATTTGTTCATCTGTGACCAGAACCAGCACCGTCGTGCTCCTTGATGCACCGAGCGTGGCGGAGCCAGGGATGATCTGGGCAATTTCAGCACCAGGTAACAGCAGCTGCGGATCCCCATACGCGGAACTTGATCCCGGCATGGCCACCCAGACGTCCACCCGGGCGCCCGCGCCAGCTTGCGCGGGCAGCTCCTCGTCCATGGAAATCGCAACGGGTTTTCTGTTCAGTGCGTCGACTGTTCCGAGGCTTTCACGGGGCAGTAACTGGTTTTTTGCCACTCGCTGCAGGGCAACTTTCCCCGGAGACAGGCCATCTTCAACCGTAATGTAGCCAGCCTCAACCTCGTCCAAACGGACCTTGACGACGGATAGGTCTTCAGTTGTCACCAGCTGGCCGACAACGATTTCTTCCCGCGCGGCATACACCTGCGTCGTCTTGTCAGCACTTCCAACCAAAGCCACCACTCCGGCCAGGGAGACCAACACCAGCAAGATACCTATGAGCAACCGGGGGTCCTTCCAGGAAGGCTTGCTGATTCGCGCGGCGGCAAGTGTTGCGCTCGGACCCATGGTGTCTACTCCCCCGTGTTTGGCTGGAGGCATGGTCGGCGGACCTGCCTCCTCATTCTTACCGGCGGGCCGCCTCCGACCCAAAGCATCCGGCAGCAAAGGGGGCGAAACTGTGGATAACTACACCAAACGCCAGCATGAATGGCAAAATGGAGCCATGCCCCGATTCCTGACATTGGCCGATGTCGCCGAACAACTCCAGATAAACTCCCCCCAGGCGTACGCCTTGGTTCGCAGCGGAGAGCTCAAAGCGATCCAGGTGGGAGGGCGCGGGCAATGGCGTATCGAAGAAACGATGCTCGAGCAATATATTCAGGACCGATACGCCGAAGCCAGCCGGATGATCGAAGAGGCCAAATCCAAGTCAGGCTAGTTGCCGAAGCTGCACAGCCTTAGAATTCCGGCCCGCTCGCTGAGCTCAGCGCCAGGAGCGAGCTGAAGGGGACAGTGGCAACACTGGCCACATTCCCGGCCCGCCGCATTTCGCCGCCTTGCACCATGGCGACATCAAAGTGGTCCCGACCTACCCTGTCGATGACCCCCTTCAGTTCGACGCCCCCTGCGGCCATTGCCCGCAAGTGCACAACCACCGACGCGCGGTCCCTGGCCAGCGCCCTCAAGGCGGTGGCGATACCCAATGGCCGTTGAAGTTGCGGAGAGGCTTTCAGCGCAAGCCGCCCCAGCCCCTGATAGCTGAGGACCGAAGGGTAAGGTATCAGCCATTGCCGGACACCCTCGATCAGGACAAACCACTCACTCCCGAGATGACTGACGTTCCCCTGAAGCGCGGCGCCGCTGGAGAGGATTACCTTCACCGGCGCGGCACCCAGGGCCCGTAAGCGATCATTGAGTTCGATGCCCGCGAGCTCAACCCTGGCCCGCTCGGTGATCTCCGCTTCCCTCTCCAAAACACGTTCGGCGGAAAATTGTGCTTCCAAATCGCTAAAGAGAGAGTCCCATCTCATGTGGTCAGACTAGGCTGCATTACGGAGCCAAAGCCAATCCTTGCCCGACGACATTGCATTGTGATTGGACAGGTGCGAGAAAGTGTGCCAAGAATGGACTCCAGATTGATCAAATTGCATCAAACTACATCAAACGAAGCTTGGGGGCTTTGAATGGCACGATCCTTGCGCAGGGACACCGGACTCGCTGCGACGATTTTAGGGCTGGGAATCCTTCTGGCTTTGATAGGCAACACTTTGGTGGAGCAGTGGCAGGACGCCCAGCGACATCATCAACATTTCTCGTTTGACGTGTTGGCAGGATTTACTGCCAGCATTGCAGGAACAGCGATAGTTGCCTGGTGGGTGCTTTCCTTGGTGATGGCATTCCTGGCGGCCCTCCTGCATCGGGCAGGGGCCAGTAAGGGTGCCGATACACTCTCGAGGTTCAGTCCTGCTTTTATGGTCAGGATTGCGATAGCCGTACTGGGGCTGAACCTCCTTGGTGGCGGCCTGGCACAGGCAAGCGTTTCACCAACACCTGAGTGGCTTCCAACTTCCGGGCACAGCAGCACGGTGCGCCCTCCCATGGCCCCGGCTTCCACGAATGGAGCCGGCACAGCCGTTGCCGTCATCGCTGACAGCAACAACACGGCAGCCGCCGCGCATGATCCGAGCTGGCAGCCCCGGCCTCCAGTGCTCGCTCCGGGGCTGCTCAGCCGACCAGGCTCCCGTGATGCACCTGCTCCATCCGGGAGCGGGGTGGAGGTAAAGGCCGGTGACACCCTGTGGTCCATAGCCGCAGCAAGGCTTGGACCATTTTCCACTGACGTGGATGTGGCCACGGCTTGGCCGAAGTGGTACGCCGCCAACCGCTCCATCATCGGGGATAACCCTGCAGTGCTGCTTCCGGGGCAGATCCTTCGGCCTCCCGAACCTGCCTAGCAGCGCCAACGCAGTACTCCGACTCAACTGAACAGCCGCCCACTCAGGGGCGGCAGCAAAGCCTCATAGCAAATCCCAGCGTCATCCCAGCAGAAGCCACCCGAGCATAAGCGTTCCCCGCGCTTTGGCTCATGTAGTGAATGCCAGAGGTATGACCATGTCCGTTGCAACAACAAGCCGCCCGCCGGTCCGCCAGGGCGTCCAACGTGCCAGTGCGTCATCCGGCGCAAAGGCCGGGACCGACACAGACATCCGGCTGGTAGCGCGGAGTATCGCCCAAGCTGCCCTGGAAGTACTTGCCGGCACGCGTCCGCTGGTTCAGCTTTCCCGCTCGCTGGACCCTGAATGCTATTTGGCCCTCCAGCATCGGGCAGTCCTGACACGGAAGCATGCAGCCCGCAGCAAGGGAAACCCGCAACCGCACCTCAGCCCAATGGTCCGTTCGGTTCGTGCCTGTTCCATCAGTGAGTCAATTTGCGAAGCCAGCATCGTGGTAGCTGAAGAAAGCCGGTGCCGCGCCATCGCCATGCGGCTGGAACGGTTGGACGGGATATGGCAGGTTACCGCACTCGAGATCGGCTAGGGTCACGGGCAAAGCGGACTGAAGTCCGCAGCCCGGAGACCCCATCAAAAACTCAAGGGGCGATCCCCGGATACATCCGGGGATCGCCCCTTGGTCGCTATTGCCGTCAGTTGAGCATTGCTGCCCGCTTCAGGCTAGCGGCGCTTCTTCTTCGCAGGTTTACGCTGCTCCTGGCTTGCTGCCTTGGCGGGGTTACCCGAACGGCCCGACGCCCGGCCTTCGATCCTGGTTTGGGTGGCTCCGTCTTCACCGGGAGCGGTGTACTGCAACTGGGCCGGCTTTTCCGGAGCCTGCAGGCCTGCAGCCCGGATCTGGGGATCATGGTGTTCTGTGTGTCCCCCGGCAGCGGAATCATCCGCCACGACGACATCCTCGGCCGGTGTCACTTCCACCTCGAGGTTGTACAGGAACCCGATGCTTTCTTCCCGAATGGCCTCCATCATGCTCTGGAACATGACAAAGCCTTCGCGCTGGTATTCAACCAAGGGGTCGCGTTGAGCCATTGCCCGCAGGCCGATTCCCTCCTTGAGGTAGTCCATCTCGTAGAGGTGTTCCTGCCATTTGCGCCCAAGGACCGACAGGACAACGCGTCGCTCCAGTTCCCGCATACTTTCGGAGCCGATGGCTTCCTCGCGCGCCTGGTACACGAGGCGCGCGTCGGAGAGGATTTCTTCCCGGAGGAAATCAGCCGTAATCCTGGATTTGCCGCCGGCTTCCTCAATGACTTCCTCTGGTGTGACCGTCGCCGGGTACAGAGTCTTCAGGTTGGTCCACAGCTGGTTGAAGTCCCAATCGTCGCCATTGCCTTCAGCCGTTGCTTCGTCAATGAGCGCGTTGATGGTGTCTTCAAGGAAGTACTGGACCTTCTCGTGCAGGTCATCGCCTTCAAGGATCCGCCGGCGGTCGCCGTAGATGGCTTCACGTTGGCGGTTGAGGACGTCGTCGTATTTGAGGACGTTCTTACGCTGTTCGGCGTTGCGGGCCTCCACCTGTCCCTGGGCGGAGGCAATGGCGCGCGAAACCAGCTTTGACTCAAGTGCGACGTCGTCAGGTACTGAGCTGTTCATGAGCCGTTCAGCTGCCCCTGAGTTGAACAGCCGCATGAGGTCGTCAGTCAGGGAGAGGTAGAAGCGGGACTCGCCGGGGTCGCCCTGACGTCCGGAGCGTCCACGCAACTGGTTGTCGATCCGGCGGGACTCGTGTCGTTCAGTACCCAGGACGTAAAGCCCACCCAGGTTCAGCACTTCTTCGTGTTCATCCTTCACGGCCTGCTTGGCTGCTGCGAGGGCTTCGGGCCAGGCTGCCTCGTACTCTTCGGAGTTTTCCTCCGGATCAAGTCCGCGCTTGGCGAGCTCGGCAATGGCGGTGAATTCGGCGTTTCCACCCAGCATGATGTCGGTACCGCGGCCAGCCATATTGGTTGCCACAGTCACGGCGCCCTTGCGTCCGGCCTGAGCAACAATCGAAGCTTCACGCGCGTGGTTCTTTGCATTCAGAACCTCGTGGCGGATGCCTTCCTTGGCCAGCAGCTTGGAGAGATATTCGCTCTTCTCAACACTGGTGGTACCGACCAGCACAGGCTGGCCTTTCTCATGGCGCTCGGCGATGTCCGCTACGACGGCGTCGAACTTCACGACCTCGTTTTTGTAGACGAGGTCCGACTGGTCGATGCGCTGCATGTCCCGGTTGGTGGGAATGGGAACGACGCCGAGCTTGTACGTGCTCATGAACTCCGCCGCCTCAGTCTCAGCAGTACCGGTCATGCCGGAGAGCTTGGAGTACATACGGAAGTAGTTCTGCAAGGTCACCGTGGCGAGGGTCTGGTTCTCAGCCTTGATCTCGACGTTTTCCTTGGCCTCAATGGCCTGGTGCATGCCCTCGTTGTAGCGGCGTCCGGCCAGGATGCGGCCAGTGTGTTCATCGACGATCAGGACCTCGCCGTCGAGGATGACGTAGTCCTTGTCCCGCTTGAAAAGTTCCTTGGCCTTGATGGCGTTGTTCAGGAAGCCAATGAGCGGCGTGTTGGCGGATTCGTAGAGGTTCTGGATACCCAGGTAGTCCTCCACCTTTTCGATACCGGCTTCGAGGACGCCGACGGTTCGCTTTTTCTCGTCCACTTCGTAGTCGACGTCGGGCTGGAGCCGGAGGACGACCTTTGCGAATTCGCTGTACCAACGGTTCGTGTCGCCCTGGGCGGGACCGGAGATGATGAGTGGCGTGCGGGCCTCGTCGATGAGGATGGAGTCGACTTCATCGACGATCGCGAAGTTGTGTCCGCGCTGCACGAGCTCGCTGGCATCCCAGGCCATATTGTCCCGGAGGTAATCAAAACCGAACTCGTTGTTGGTTCCGTAGGTGATGTCCGCAGCGTACTGCTCCCGGCGGAGCGTCGGGTCCTGGTTCGAGAGGATGCAACCGCTGGTGAGGCCGAGGAAGCGGTAGACGCGGCCCATGAGCTCGGACTGGTATTCAGCCAGGTAATCGTTGACCGTCACCACGTGGACACCCTTGCCCGTGAGGGCGTTCAAGTATGCCGGCGCCGTCGCAACCAGAGTCTTGCCTTCACCGGTCTTCATCTCGGCGATGTTGCCAAGGTGGAGTGCTGCGCCGCCCATGAGCTGCACATCGAAGTGGCGCATGCCCAAGGTTCGGGACGAGGCTTCACGCACAGCAGCAAAGGCTTCGGGCAGCAAGGCGTCCAGCGTCTCGCCGTCCTGGTGCCGGGACCGGAGCCGATCCGTTTCGGCCCGGAGTTCGGCATCCGTGAAGGACTTGAAGGAGTCTTCCAGGGCATTGATGGAATCGGCATAATTCCGCAGTTGCTTCAGGGTCTTTTTGTCACCCGTGCGGAGAAGTTTTTCGATTAGTGATGCCACGTGAAAGTGCTCCCAGTCTCATGCTGCCGAATTCTGGCTGTTTCAGTCTACGGGAGAGACCAAGGCAGCGTGTCCGGGTTCACCTCTGAGCGGACTAGCGGTTTGCGGTTCCACGGTGTTGCTTCCGGCTTGCCCCGTGAGCGCCTCAGCGAGCTTCCCGGCGAGATCCCCCACCGGCCACACCACCACGCCGTCCAGGCCGAGCCATGTTGCCATGAGCAAAAGTTCGGCAGCAAGCTCGACGGCGGTATCCTCCGGCGCGTCCGGCTCACCGTACGCTGAGCGCACCAGCAACTGGCCCGCCATGCGATCAGCCTTCAGGTCAACCCTGGCTACCAGGCTCTCCCTGAGCAGGAAAGGCAAAACGTAGTAACCGAAACGGCGCTTGGCGGCAGGAGTGTAGATTTCGATCCGGTAGTGGAAACCGAACAACTCTTCAAGCCGGCGCCGCTCGAAAACCAGCGAGTCAAAGGGGCTCAGCAGCGCGCGCCCTTCGGCCTTCCTGGGGAGTTTGGCACTGGCATGCCTGAAGATTTCCCGGTTCCATCCTTGGACTGACACCGGTTCCAGGACACCTGCATCCACCAGCCGCCGGACAGAGTCCGCCCCGGCCTTGAGTGGAGTCCGGAAGTAGTCCGAAAAGCACCGTACGGTTCCGATGCCGTGGGCCCGGGCTGCTGCATCGATGAGCCGGTCGAGCGCTTCTCCGGCTTCGGCGGCAGGCAGTGGGTACGTGGAAACCACCCTTGAGGTGAGGGTGTATTTGCGTTCGAACTGCGCTGTTCGCGAAGCGGCTGACACGCGGCCTTCTTCAAAGAGGTGCTCCAGCACCCTCTTGACGATGTTCCAGTTCCAGCCCCAGTTGTCGCGTTCGGCTGTGGAGGTGTGTCCCAGCTTCGCAGTAAGTTCCGCCGCGGTCATGGGAGGCCCGTCGGCGAGGGCCGCCAATATCTTGTCTTCCATGCTCCGGCGGAGGACAGGATCCAGGCGGTGCGCTCCCACCCATGCGCGCTTCTGCCACAGGAGCAGATCCGGAAAGTGCTCAGGACGGATGAAGCTGGCCTCGTGCGCCCAGTACTCCATCATTTTCCGGGGTTTGCGGGCGGCCATGGTGGAAAGGATCTTTGGATCGTAGTTGCCCAGCCGGGAAAAGAACGGGAGATAGTGACTCCGCGCAACCACGTTCACAGAATCGATCTGGACCAGCTGCAGTTGGGCAAAAGTCCGGCCCACTGCCCGCGGTGAAACGGGGCCAGTGGGCCGGACTTTAGCCAATCCTTGCGCTGCCAATGCGATCCGCCGTGCCTGTGAGAGGCTCAGCGAAGCGGTCATTGGGCTCCCTTCGTCAGATGTTGGCCTTACTTGGCGCTGGCGGCTTGGTCGTCCGAGCGGTAGGCGATGATCTTTTCCTCGACGGCGTCTTCGCCAGGCTCGCAGGTGGAATCGAGGGTGATTACGCCGTAGGTCCAGCCGCTGCGTCGGTAAACGACCGACGGTGCGTTGGTTTCCTTATCCAGGAACAGGTAGAAATTGTGTCCCACCAGTTCCATGTTGTCCACGGCATCGTCCAGTGTCAGGGATGCTGCCGGGAATACCTTCCGGCGGATCAGGACAGGTGAGTCGCCAGCCGGGATGTCGTTCTCAACCTCGTAGGGAGAACGTTCCTCTGCTTGCCCCTCGGGCTCCTGGTGGTTGCTGGCCTCGACGTAAAGAGGCTCATTGGGGCTTGCGGGTTCAAGAGTTGCCGTAGCTTCCCTGACGGCCTTGGGTGTGTGTCGGCCGTGGTGCACCTTTTTCCGGTCCTTCGCACGACGAAGCCTTTCGAGGAGCTTGTTGTACGCGAGATCGAAGGCAGCGAATTTGTCAGCGGCTGTGGCCTCGGCACGGATAACGGGGCCGCGGCCCAGGACTGTCACTTCAACGGTGAGCTGGCCCGGCGTCTGCCGGGGATTGGTTTCCTTGGAAACCTTGGCGTCTACTCGCTGGACCTTGTCCCCCAGCGATTCAATCTTTGAGATTTTCTCGCCGGCGTATTCGCGAAAGCGGTCTGAAACTGTCAGATTTCGTCCGCTGATCATGAACTCCATGGTGCCCTCCAAATAACTCAGGTGACACGACAACGGCACTGGTGGGGGCTGGTCTGACGGACAGTCGAGCCCCTTTCCGAGCCGCTATCGACAGGTACATCTTTTCTTGGTACCCACAACCGACGTTAGTTCATCGCCACGCGTTATTCACCCTTTGGCCACTTATTTTTTGATTGAGTCTTAATGACTTCATGGGTGGTCGCTTACCGCTCTCAATGAGGCGTAGGCTGGTGGCCTCGTGGCCGCCAGGACCACGGCGCCACAGACGACGCCACCTGCAGCGTTCACGGCACGTGCGGCCTCTGCGAGTGTTGCTCCGGTGGTGAGGACGTCGTCCACGAGGATGCATCGCCTGCCTTCGATTGATCTGGCCCGCGACCTCCTGACCCGCATTGACCCCCGGACTTTCCTGGCGCGTTCACCCCGCCCCAGCCCTTTTTGTCCAGACACTCCAGCGTTGCCTTCGCGGCCTGGCGCGAGGTCGAACAACGTCGATAACAAGGCGTGGAGCGAGCTGATGCGTCCTTTCCGAAACGATGGAACCCGCACTTTCTCCAGGACGTCGAGATGCCGGCATTGAGGTTGCATCCGGCGTAGACGCAGGATCAGAAGCAGGAGGTGGACCGGGCTGAATCCGCGCTGACGATAGGCGGCACCGCTGGTTGGGACAGGCACAAGAAAATAACCGGGCTGGCCGCCCGTGGCGGCTTCCAGGCCTCTGGCCAGGCACGTAGCCAGGACACCGCCCACCCGCCATTGGCCGGAGTGCTTGAAGGACAGCAGGCATTGGGCCAGTTCGTCCCGGTACGGCCCGGCCGCGACCACCGCGAGCTTCGCCACGCCGTCCACCGCCACGAGAGCCGGCGATTGCTGCTCGGCACGGAACGGCTGTGCGCAAAACTGGCGCACTCGCTTTGCACATCCTGCACACAACACGGTGTCTTCCGCCCCGCAACAAATGCATTCGACGGGAACCACCACGGCCCGAAGTTCCTTGAGCGCGCCTTGAATGCCTGACACCAGGCGCCCCAGCCGTCCGGGGTCAGTTCCCCGGCGACGGGCCCTGTCGGGATCGGGCGCAACGAGATCCGGATCCACGCGACGGCGGTCTCCCCGCCCGTCGTCGGAAAAGCTGCTCAGAGGTACGGTCATCAATCCAGACTGAACCGAGCCCTGCGGGAAAAGAAGCCATTCGGCGTCCTATGTGGACATCCTGACCGGAAGCAGGGGCCTGGTCAGCCAGGGAAGGCCGGCTCCACAGGGCCTTTCAGCTGGAGCTCCCAGCCGTTTCCAACCCTTTGGAAGATGCCAGCTTCGGACTGTCCATAAATCTGCTCGGGGCCGTTGCCGGCGCTGATGCTGGTCAAGCCATCCCATGGTGGCAGTTGCTGCGCCTCACCGGATGCAAGTGACAACAACTCGGGCACCACCGTGGACGTCCCCGAACCGGACATCACCGCAACGGTCGATGCGTTTACCCAAACGCCCTGGCTTGCAGCTCCGGTGGTAAGCAACGTGACAGGAGCGGTGAGGTCTTTGGGTGCGCCATCGGGGCTCCGGACGATGCCTGCGATCTGCACTGTGGATTTTCCATTCGATTCGGAAATAACCAGCGCCCTGGTCCCTTCCCTGGAAACCCTGAAGTCCTTCACGCTCCGGCCTGCCAGCCACGCCGGAGTGATGGTGACATTGGGAACTGCCGTTCCCGGCGCGACCCCGGTGGGTTTGTACGCAACCACCTCAGCCGCCCCGTTTGCCCCCGGGCCCGCTGTCCACACCCAGTTCTGGGGGCTGAAGGAAGGGCCGGTGAGCGTACTCCTGGTGGTCAGTTGCCGGGCCGGCTGACCGGGTTCAATCGAATAGAGGGTGGTCTTGTCCCCGTTCAGGAAAGCGGCCGTCTGGGACGCGGGTGACTCTGCAGGGGAATGCGGCCCAAGCCCTGCCACCGACTGCATGTCGGGCAGGGGCGAAATCCGGTTGTTTTCATACCTTACGAGCTCACCGTTGTTCACCGCGATCTGGTGGGCCGGGACGGTCTTATCCACCACAGGCGGAAGGACGGTGCCGTTGTCTTCCACCCGGACCAGGTCCTGGTCTGCACGCAATTGCACGTTGATGACATCGGGTTGGCTCCGGAAGGTCAGAGCCAACTGGTTCTGCATCCTTTGGCGGTCTTCAGCAGATGCGTCGAACAATTCCTTCGCGGAAAGGTCCACCTGCGCTGCACCGGAAACTACCGGCACGGACTCGCGTGCGAGCTTCATACCGGATGGGAAGGCGCTGACAACCGCACCCCGAAGATAGGGTGCCGGGCCGGCGAGGAGGGCACTGGTCATGGATTTGACCGTGTTTTTCTTGATGAACCAACGGTAATCGGGCACTGCGTACGTGAACGTGGGGTCATAGAAGTAGATGGGGAACGCGCCGTAGATGACCTTGAACGTCTCCTCCGGAATCGCTGTCCCATCCGGCACCTTGGAGATTCTCCACTCCCCCTCAACCTGTTCAAGCGTCAGCGGAATGGTTTCCTTGGTTCCGGGCGGGTATTGCGTTGCGACGCCGTCGGCGTCCACTGAATAGGCGAGGTCGAGCACATAAACGTACTCATTTTCCGCAGGTGACTTGACTACTTCCGCCTTGCGGAAAACAAGCGCCCTCTTGTCCGGCTTCCACGTGACCGACTGTGCTTGCGTCAAGTATTGGCGGGCCACGGGGTAGTCGTCCTCGTAACCGCTGCCAGCCATGTAAAAGTCCTCAATGATCGCCTCAGGACTGGAACCCGCACGAGGCGCAGCCGGGAAGAACACCGGCGCATTGGGATTTCCGGCGCCCTCGTCCTTGCTCTTACCAACAGGGCCGGAACGGGGAATCTGTGCACACGAAGAAAGCACGAGCATGAGGACGGCCAGCAAGGCCAGGATCGCCTTCCGGCGCCGGAGTCCGGGCTTTGTCATGGCTTCTCCCCTGGTTCACGATCCGCGGCGGGCTTTTCTTCACCGTCCGGTGCGGGTGCGGGCAGGACGGTTGCGGTTTCGGTGCCAAGCACAACTACCTGGTGCTCGCTCGGGGCGCCGGGAAAATCTATGTCCGCCGGTTCCAACTGCAACGGCGATTTGGCAATCGCGCCTCCTTGCCGGAGGGGCAGGGTCAGGCGGAAGTTCGACCCCGAGCCCTTCCGGCCCCAGGCCTGGAGCCAGCCATTGTGCAGCTTGGTGTCTTCAGCCGCGATCGACAAGCCCAAACCGCTGCCACCCGTGGTCCGGGCACGTGCAGGATCGGCACGCCAGAAGCGGTCGAAGACCCGGGCTGCCTCTGCCTGGCTCATGCCTATCCCGTGGTCCCTTACTGAAACGGCGACGGCATCGTGGTTGGCAGCTACGGAAATGTGGATCGGCTTGCCCTCGCCGTGTTCAAGAGCGTTGAGCAGCAGGTTGCGGAGGATCCTTTCGATCCTGCGTGAATCCATCTCCACGATGATGCTCTTCTGCCGGGCGTTGAGCCGGACTTCCGAACCGTACTCCTCGGCCACGGGCGCCGCGCCTTCGATCACATGGGCCACTACTTGGAAGATGTCCTGGGGTTCGGCGTCGAGGACGGCCGCACCGGCATCGAAGCGGGAAATTTCCAACAGGTCCGACAACAGCGACTGGAAACGCTCAACCTGGTAGTAGAGCAACTCAGCCGACCTCTTGTTCATGGGGTCGAAGTCCTCACGGGCGTCGAAAAGTACCTCTGCGGCCATCCGGACGGTCGTCAGCGGGGTGCGCAATTCGTGGGACACATCGGAGACAAAGCGCTGCTGCATCTGTGACAAAGTAGCCAGCTGGGTGATCTGTTCCTGAAGGCTGGCGGCCATGTGGTTGAAGGAGGCGCCCAACCTGGCCACCTCGTCTTCGCCCTTCACTACCATCCGTTCCTGCAGCTGGCCGGCGGCCAGTTTCTCGGAGACGACGGCGGCATGGCTCACCGGACTGACGACGTTGCGCGTCACGTACCAGGCAATTGCGCCAATCATGAGGACCAGGGCTGCGCCACCGGCCCAGAGGACGTTCTGGATCTCGTCCAGTGTCTGCTGCGCGGTATTGAGGTCGTAAATCAGGTAAAGCTCGTAGACAGTGCCGTTGAACGTTACTTTGTTGCCAACCGCGATACCCGGGCGGTCCTCGTTGCCCACGGGGAATTGGGTGGGTGCCCAGAACTGCTGCTTGCCGCCTTCCTGGACGGCTTTGCGGAGGTCGGCCGGAATGACCCGGATGGTCAGCTGGTCCGAGGCACGCGACTCCACCCAACGGTTTCGGGGCTTCGTCTGTTCCGGCGCCGCCTCAAAGACATACCTGCGCTGAATGACCGAACCCCGGCCTTCCACCGCCGTCAGGGTGTCGTAAACGAGCGTGATGACGCTGGACTGGTCGGTGACCTGCGCGCCGTCGAACGTGTCCTGGACCTGCTTGACGTTGTAGCGCGACTCGGACTCGGCCTGGGCCAGGCGCTCCTGGAAGAGGTTGTTGGCGATCTGGTTGGACAGGTAGGCGCCGACAATCGCGAAGGAGGTCACAGCCAGCAGCAAGGTGGTGAGAACCGTGCGGAATTCCAGGGAACGCCGCCAACGGCGGAGAATCGACCGCCACAGGAAGCGCAGGCCGGGCCTGATCTGGCGCACGCCAATGGAAACCAGCCGGGAAACCCGAAGGACCAGGATCAGCGCGCGCCGGGTCCAGATCCGCGCGCGGGAAAGGAACCACGGCAGGTTACGGACCGGCCGCGGAGGCTCCGTTTGGGGGTCGACGGGCGGGACCGGGGTCCCGGTCTCCACGGCTTTCGCTTCAGGGTTTGTTGGCCCCGGGCCTTGACCCGGCTCGCCGGTTTCTCCGGCCGGGGACTCAGGAACCTGCTTTATATCCGACACCACGCACCGTCAAAACGACCTCGGGCGCTTCAGGATCACGTTCGATCTTGGAGCGCAGACGCTGGACGTGCACATTGACCAAGCGAGTGTCAGCAGCGTGCCGGTATCCCCACACCTGTTCCAGGAGCAATTCGCGGGTAAAGACCTGCCATGGCTTGCGGGCCAAGGCAACCAGGAGGTCGAACTCGAGGGGGGTCAGGGAGATACGTTCGCCGCCGCGGGTCACCAAGTGACCTGCGACGTCGATGGTCACGTCCGCGATACGCAGGGTTTCGGGGGCCTTCTGGTCGCCCGGGCGCAGTCGCGCGCGGACGCGGGCAACCAGCTCAGCGGGCTTGAAGGGCTTGGGAACGTAGTCATCGGCACCGGATTCGAGTCCGCGAACGACGTCCGACGTATCCGACTTGGCCGTAAGCATGACGATGGGGACATCGGACTCTCCACGGATCTGGCGGCAAACCTCGATCCCATCAGAACCGGGCAGCATGAGGTCCAGCAGCACCAGGTCCGGCTTGGATGACCGGAACACGTCCAAGGCCTGGCCGCCGTCTGCGCAGAACACCGGTTCGAAGCCGTCATTGCGCAGGACTATGCCGATCATCTCTGCGAGTGCTTCGTCGTCGTCAACTACCAGAATGCGTGCCTTCATAGTTATATATTCCCTTATCACCAAGTCTTTGTCCTGTTGGGCGCTGCGCACGGCATGGCGTCCAAGGGGCAATTCCACCGTACTGCACAACGCTGCCGCACGCCCGCAGACGCCGGCCGTGCGGCGGGCTATGAGGGACGACGGCGGGACTATACGCTGGGTGCGAAGGTCCGCATGGGGGACGTCGAATGTCGGCGGACCGGACCTCATGGGGAGGAAACGTGTCACAGCCCGAGCCCGGCCACAACCCGCCACCAGGCGGTCAACCAGCGTGGGGAATCCAGCCGCAGTGGGGCGGCCCACCAGCGTGGGGAAACCAGCCGCAGTGGGGCGGCCCACCGGCGTGGCCGGCTCCGCAAGCCCATGGGCAGAATTGGCAAGGCCAGCCCGGTCCAGGGTGGCCGGCCGGACCTCCCTACGGCCAGCCCCAGTACATAGCCCCACCCAAACCCGGGGTCATCCCCCTCCGTCCATTGCAGTTCGGCGAAATCCTGGATGGGTCCTTCCAAACCATCCGCCGGAACGCGGCCTCGATGTTCGGCTCGGCGCTGATAGTACAAGCACTCGGCGCCGTCTTCATAGGTGTCATCACCCTCCTGACCTACCAGCTGACGGCTTCGCTGGAGTCCGCGGGGTCCCGGGCCGAGTTCAACGAGGCAATGGGCCCCTTTTTTGCCATGATGGCAGGCATCCTCGGGGTCTCGGTCCTCCTCGGTTTCCTGGGCTCCGTCCTCCAGGGGGTGCTGGCAGTCCCTGTGGCCCGATCCGTCCTTAACCGTCGGACGGGTTTCAGGCAGATGTGGAAACTTGCCGGGAAGCGCCTCCTGCCGCTGCTGGGAGTTGCGGCACTGCTGACCCTGGGTGGAATGCTGGCAGCGGCCGCAGTCATCGGAATCGCGGTCCTCTTGTTTACGGCCATGGGACCCGGCGCCCTGCTGATCGTCCTGCCCCTGGGTCTTGGCTCGTTCGTGGCCTTTGTCTGGATCGGCCTGAAGCTAATGCTCGCCCCGGCCGTCATCGTGGTGGAACAGACGGGTGTCTATGACGGCCTCCTCCGGTCCTGGCAACTGACCCGCAACAATTGGTGGCGCATTTTCGGGATCACCCTCGTAGTGACCCTCATGCTGGGCATCATCTCCCAGATTGTCCAGATTCCCGCGTCCCTTGCCGCCACCTTCATCGGCGAAGTCGTGGCACCGCATCCGGATGCCGATACCGTCACCTCGACACTGGTCCTCACCACCGTGATCTCGGCAATCATCCAAGCACTGGTCGGATCGGTCACCTTTGCTTTCCAGTCCTCCGTCTCCGCACTCATCTACATGGACCTCCGCATGCGCCGGGACGGCCTGGATGTTGAACTGATGCGGATGTTGGAAACGGGTGCCAACCCTGACGGAGTACCCGGTGGCCCCTCGGTCCAGCCGGGTGCAGCCGCCTGGCCCCCGGCATGACGGCAGCCCCTGCCGGCGTCCTTGTTCCTTTACTGGCAATGGAACCGCCGGTGACCCCGGACCGTGAGGAGGCCCGGCGCTGGGCCGTCGAGGAACTCTCGAAGCCCCAGTACCCCGATGCCCAGCCCGGATGGTTTGAAAAGCTGTGGCGTGATTTCCTTGACTGGTTGTCGTCCCTGGAGGGAGACGGCCCAGGTTCCGACGCCAACTTTGCCCTGCCCGTGATTGTGGTGCTGGCCGTGGCCCTGATTATTGTGGCCGTTGTGCTGGTCCGCCCCCGGCTGAACGCACGCCGGGCATCCCGGAAAGAGGACATCTTTGGCGCAGACAGCACCATGGATGCCGAGGGATACCGGAAACGCGCGTCCACAGCCGCTGACGACGGCGACTGGACGGCCGCCGTCGTCGATCAGTTCCGCGCCTTGGTCCGCTCGGCGGAAGAGCGGGACATCATCGACGTCCGGGCCGGCAGGACCGCCGACGAAGCATCCGCGCAACTGGGGCAGTTTTTCAGTCCGGCGCAAAAGCGGCTGGATGCAGCCGCGCGCCTCTTCGATGCCGTGCGTTACGGCGATCAGGGTGCCACCCGGGCAGACTACGAGTCCACCCGCGACCTCGATGCCGAACTGCTGACGATGAAGCCTGACTTCGCCGGGGCTGTCCACACCGGATTCGCGGTGCCTCGATGACTCCAGCCACGAGCGAGCTGGCGCAGGACCGGGAAGCGCCGTCCTCCAAGCCGTCCTCCGCGCGGGGTTTTCCCGGCTGGTTCCGGAAACATCTCACCTGGATTGCCCTCGGAACCCTGCTGGTAGGCCTGGTGACCTACCTCGCTGTCACCACCATGTCCGGAGCGACAGACTCCCGGACGCTGTCCCCGCGCAACCCTGCCCCGGACGGGGCAATGGCCGCAGCCCAGATTCTTGGACGGCATGGAGTGGCCGTAACCGCCACGGATTCCTACGATGACACCATGTCCGCCCTGTCAGGCAAGGAACAAACCACACTCCTTCTCTACGACCCCCGCGGATATCTCGACCGCTCCCAGGTTAAGGACCTCGCGGCCGCCGCAGACCGCGTAGTGGTGTTAAAGCCGAGGCTTAAGACATTGAATGCGCTTGGTCCCGCTTTCCGGCAGGGTGGCGTCATTCCTCAAGGCCAAACCGTCATTGAACCTGCCTGTTCCGTGGAGGATGCCACCGCAGCGGGCCCGGTTTCCGCGCAGGGCTCCATCTTCTCGGGACCCGAAGTCTGCTACTCCAGCCGCGCCGATGGGCCCGGGTTGTATGCCGCGTCAACGGATGGCCGCTTGATCGTCCTGGGAAGCACCGAATTGCTGGATAACGAGCACCTGGCCGTTCAAGGCAATGCCGCCCTGGCCCTCCGGACGCTCGGGAACAACCCGGATCTCATCTGGTACCTGCCCGGGGTGAAAGACATCGCGGCAGCAGATACCGCTCCCACTCTCAGCGAGCTTGCCCCCCGATGGCTGGCCTACGCGGGGCCATGGCTGGGCATCGTGGCGCTGCTGGCCATCGCCTGGCGTGGACGGCGCATGGGTCCCCTGGTCTTCGAACCTCTCCCCGTCGTGGTCAAGGCGGCCGAAACAGCCGAGGGAAGAGCCCGGCTCTACCAGGACGCGCGGGCTGTAAGGCGTGCGGCCGATAACCTTCGGGCAGGGACCTTGACCCGGCTGGCCCGCCATTTCAACCTCGGAGCTGACGCCACCACGGAAGCAGTGGTGGACGCATCGGCCCGGCATTTGGAGCGGCCGGCCCCCGAAATACGGTCAGTCCTCGTCGACTTCATGCCGGGGACCGAAGGACAACTGGTGCAATGGGCACAAGAACTTGAACGAATGGAAAAGGAGGCGAAGACCCGATGAGCAGCCAGCCGAACAGCTACACGGACACCAACAGCCAGTACACAGGCGGAGCGACGCCGATGCCCACGCAGGCGGCGGCGTCGGTTTCGGATGCCAGCCCGACGGCGGCCAGCGGCCAAGGCGCCCAGCGCCCGCTTGCGGAGGACCCGGCACGCCAGTCACTCCTGAACGTCCGTGCTGAAGTGGGAAAAGCCGTGGTAGGCCAGGATCCCACGGTCACGGGCATGCTGATTGCCCTGCTTTGCGGCGGGCACGTCCTTCTGGAAGGCGTTCCCGGTGTGGCAAAAACCCTCCTTGTCAGGGCGTTGTCCACCGCATTGAGCCTGGACACCAAGCGGGTTCAGTTCACTCCGGACCTCATGCCCGGCGATGTCACCGGGTCCTTGGTCTACGACTCCCACTCCTCGGAATTCTCGTTCCGTGAAGGCCCGGTCTTTACCAACATCATGTTGGCGGACGAAATCAACCGGACGCCTCCCAAGACCCAGGCTTCCCTGCTGGAAGCGATGGAGGAGCGGCAGGTTTCGGTGGACGGCGTCTCGCGCCTGCTGCCCGTCCCGTTCATCGTCGCGGCAACCCAGAACCCGGTGGAGTATGAAGGCACCTACCCCCTCCCCGAGGCGCAGCTTGACCGTTTCCTCCTCAAACTGACCATGCCGCTTCCGGGGCGGAGTGAGGAAATTGAAGTTATCCGGCGCCATGCCAACGGCTTTGATCCACGGGACCTGGCCGCGGCCGGGGTACGGCCAGTGGCGGGAGCGGCCGACCTCGCAGCAGCACAGGCTGCAGTGGCACAGGTCGCTGTGGCTCCCGAACTCTTGTCATACATCGTTGACATCGTCCGGGCCACCAGATCCGCACCATCATTCCAGCTCGGCGTCTCCCCCCGTGGTGCCACCGCGCTGCTCAACACAGCCAAAGCCTGGGCCTGGTTGTCGGGCAGGACATTCGTCACCCCGGACGACGTCAAAGCACTGTCACTTCCCTGCCTCCGGCACAGGGTCGGGTTGCGGCCCGAAGCCCAGATGGACGGCATCCAGGTGGATGACGTGCTGGGGAGCATTCTCGCCTCGGTTCCGGTGCCGCGGTGACCCGTGCCTGCTGGCCAGGGGAGGCCTGAATGGCCATCACGGGTCGATTCGTAGTGCTTGCCCTTGCGGGCTTGGTGCCGCTGGTGCTGTTTCCGGCCTGGATTACCGTCCTGTTGGTGTGCGTGGTCCTGTTGCTGGCGCTGGTCTTTGACCTGGTCCTCGCGGCCTCCCCTGCAAAGCTCATTATCGAGCGCCAGCAACCCGGGAACGTCACCCTGTCCGGAAGGGCCGAATCCGTGGTGTCGGTGACCAATCCCACCGGACGGAAACTGAACGCTGTGATCAGGGATGCGTGGCAGCCGTCGGCGGGGGCAACAAACGCCGTACAGCGGGTGGCAGTGGCTGCGGGCGAACGTCGCCGGATGACTGTGACCCTGGCGCCCGGGAGGCGCGGGGACCTGGAAAGTCCGCACGTGACCATCCGCTCACTGGGTCCGCTGGGCCTGGCAGCCAGGCAGCGCACGCGGCCACTTCCCGGGCAGATGCGGGTCCTGCCTCCGTTCCATTCCAAACGTCATCTTCCCTCCAAACTCCGCAAGCTCAGGGAACTGGACGGCAAGGCGGCGGTGCAGATCCGTGGTGCGGGAACCGAGTTCGACTCACTTCGCGACTACGTCCGGGGCGACGACGTCCGATCCATCGATTGGCGTGCCACGGCACGCCGGACTTCCGTAGTAGTCAGGACTTGGCGCCCGGAACGGGACCGGCGCGTCGTCGTCGTTCTGGACACCTCACGCACAGCGGCCGCCAGGATCGAGGACGAACCGCGGCTCGACACGGGGATCGAGGCAGCGCTGCTGCTTGCGGTGCTGGCAGAACGCGGCGGGGACCGCGTGGACTTCCTTGCCTTTGACCGGCGGCTTCGCGCCCGGGTGGAGTCCGCTTCCAAAGGAAACCTGCTGGGGCAGCTTGTACAAGCCACGGCGCCCTTGGAGGCAGAACTCATTGAACTGGACTGGCAGCAGATTCCAGGGCAGGTCCGGGCCGTTTCGGCGCACCGATCACTTGTGGTCCTCCTGACGGCGCTCGACGGCGGCGCCCCCGAAGAAGGCCTGCTCCCCACCGTGGCACAACTGTCCCGCCAACACGTGGTGATCGTGGCTTCGGTGCGCGATCCCCTTCTTTCGGAAATGAAGGCCGAACGCACCACGGCCAGTCAGGTCTTCCGGGCAGCGGCGGCCGAGCGCGCACTTCTTGAGCGGGCCGCAGTCACTGCCCAACTCCGGCAGCTTGGAGCCGAAGTGGTGGACGCCGAACCGCTTGAGGTCCCACCATTGCTGGCTGATACCTACATCAGGCTCAAAGCAGCCGGTCGCCTTTAGTTACCCGATCCAGGAAGGACACCCATGAACGCGCCAATTTACCAGCTCGCCCTCGGCGAGGACTTCACAAGGTTGGCTCCGGAACTGCAGGACTACTTTTCCCTGACCGCCGGCTCTGGATCCTACGGGATCGGGGAAGGCGTATTCGACGTTGTGGGGTGCCGCCAGAAATGGCTTCGGCCCTTTCTCGCCCTGACGGGGAGCGAGGAAGCGTTCTTCCCGGAGTACGGTGAGTCCATTCCGTTCCGCATAGAAAACCACGCCCATGTTGATCCGTTCGGCCGCCCGGCCCTGACGGCCCGGCGGGAGATCTACTTCCCACGCGGCACCAGGCTGTTCCACGACACCACAAGCGCCATCCTGCCGTCGGGACGCGAAAACGGCGAACGGGCACGCTTGGTGGACCATGTCGGGCGCTATCGCCGGCTGGTCACGGACCTGGATGTCACGGTTAGCGCCGAAGGCCGCCTTCGCGGTGTATCGAAGGCGAGCCGGTTGTTCCTGGGGCCCTTGCGCATTCCCCTTCCGCGGGCCTTGGATGCCAGGGCCTACGCAGAACAATGGTGGGACCCGGCCGAAGGCAAGCACCGCATCCAGGTCAAAGTGATCCAGCCGCAGATCGGCCTGATGCTGGTCTACGCCGGACGCTTCGACTACCGGCTGGCGCCTTACCTGCCGGGAGCCGTACAGGGCAATGCACTTCCGCGCTACGCCGAACCCGACCGTTGGGAAAAGCGCATCTAGCCCCCGGCCTGCTAGCCCTGTGCCAGCTGGTCCAACCCATCGGCAATTTGCGTCAACTTCGCGAGCACATCCTTCGCCGCCGACGGCGTAAAGTCCCCGAGTCCCGTGGAGGGCGTCACCCGCAGCCCCGCCAGGCCGGAAGCCGGCAGGCCAAGCTGGCGCCAGGGCTTCCAGATACTCTCCACAACCTCAGCGGTCCTGGGCAGCTGCGCCCGGGGATCGTCGGTGGGCAAAGCACCCGCCCAGACGCGCTTCCCGCTTTCCACGGCCCCGGCAAGCTGCTCCCATTGACGGGTGGTCAGGGCTTTAAGCGGTACCGCCACGCCGTCGGCACCAGCGGCGAGGACGCGGTCGATGGGTGCCTCGATTTCCGGTACGGAGATGACGGTCTCGACGGCGCCCGCGGCCGTGAGTGCTTCGATCACCAACCGCCAGGCTCCTGTCACTTCCTCGCCGTGGATGGATCGCAGCGTTCGGTAACCACTCGCCGTCGGGATGGTTCCCGCCATGACTGAAGCAATATCCGGCTCGTCCACCTGGACAACTATCCGGGCACCCGGAACGGCCGCTGAGACCTTGAGGAGATGTTCAGCCACGCCGGCCGCCAGTGACTGGGCAATGTCCCGCCTGGCGCCGTAATCAAGCAGCGCTCGTTCGCCGTTGTGGAGGTGGAGGCCTGCCGCCAGGCTCAAGGGTCCGAGCAACTGAACCTTGAGCTCTCTAGCTGACACCTCCTCGGCCCCAGCCACATCGGCCAGGACATTGATGTCCGTTGCCAGTGCCGACCGGGCACGGCGGGCATCCTTGCCTGGCCGGTCCACCAAACGCCAGCCGTACGGCTGCACGTCGATATCCAGATCCATCAGCAGGGATCCCGTGCGGCCGGTGGCGTCCGAACCCACACCGCGGGCCGGCAGTTCGGGCAGGAACGGAAGATGGGGGTCACCAAGCTCGCCGCGGATGGTCCGTATGGCCTCGGCGGGATCGTTTCCCGGCCACGGCCCCAAAGCGGTCGCGCTGGCGCGAAGGTCACTCACCAACGACATGGATCAGGCCTGCTGGCTGGAAATCTGGTGATCCTCGGCAATTGCCTCGTGGTGGCGGATCACTTCGCTGATGATGAAATTCAGGAATTTCTCGGCAAAGGCAGGGTCCAGGTGGGCGTCCTCGGCAAGGCGGCGAAGGCGGGCAATTTGGGCAGCTTCACGGCCAGGGTCCCCCGCCGGCAGCTTGTGGGTTGCCTTGAGCACGCCCACTTTCTGGGTCGCCTTGAACCGCTCTGCGAGCAGGAACACCAGGGTCGCGTCGATGTTGTCGATGCTGGACCGGATGGACAGCAGCTCATCCATCACGGTGCGGTCAACGTGGCCGGCCAGGGAGCTCGCGGCCGGGTTGAAGGAATCTGCATCATGGGGAAGGGCATTGTTCTGCTCGGTCATGCCTCCCAGTCTATGGTGTGGCGCGCAGTGTTTTCCTCGCATGAAGCGGAGCACAATGGCACCATCACTGCAGTTTCGGCAAAGGAGCTTTCATGGAAATCGCTGTTCTGGGCACGGGGATGGTGGGCCATGCATTGGCCGGCAAGTTGGTGGCACTGGGCCATGAGGTGACCATGGGGTCCCGCGAGTCAGGCAACCCCAAAGGCATGCAATGGGCAGAACAGGCCGGTCCCCTCGGGCATGCGGGCTCGTTCGCCGAAGCGTGCTCACGGTCCAGCCTGGTCATCAATGCCACGCCGGGAACGGTCAGCCTTGCCGTCCTCGCAGAGGCCGGAGCGGACAACCTCAACGGCAAGATCCTTTTGGATGTATCGAACCCGCTGGATGGCTCAAAGGGCTTCCCACCGTCGCTGACGGTCTGCAACACGGACAGCATCGCCGAAACCATCCAACGGAGCTACCCGAAGGTCCAGGTGGTGAAGTCGCTGAACACGGTCAGTGCACCGGTGATGGTCGATCCGGGACGCCTTCCCGGCGCGCATGACATCTTCATGGCGGGTAATGACGCCGGTGCCAAGTCCGCCGTTTCGGCATTGCTGCAGGAGTTTGGTTGGGAACCCGGGCATATCAGGGATCTTGGTGGGCTGGACGCGGCCAGGGGCATGGAGATGTGGTTGCCACTGTGGTTGCGGATTTTCATGCAGCAACCGCAGGGAAAGATGTTCAACATCGCCATCGTCTCCGAATAGCGGCGCGATCACGGCGGAAAGGCACGCCCCCAAGATGGGGACGTGCCTTTCTGCAGCTTCGGCGGCGGAAGTCAGCCGCCCAGCAGCGCCCGGTGCGCTTCCCGCCGTCGAGCCTGTTCCTCGGGGTCCGGCACCGGCAAGGAGGCGATCAGCCGCTTAGTGTATTCGTGCTGCGGCGAGCCCATCACGTGGTTGCCGATCCCCTGCTCCACCAGCTGGCCCTTGTAAAGGACGCCAACCCAGTGGGACAACATGTCCACCACCGCGAGGTCGTGGCTGATGAACAAGGCCGCGAAACCGAACTGCTCCTGGATGTCCTTGAACAGGTCAAGGACCTTCGCCTGGACCGATACATCCAGGGCAGATGTTGGTTCGTCGGCGATGAGCAGCCGCGGGTTCAGCGCAAGGGAGCGCGCCAGGGAGGCGCGCTGGCGCTGTCCACCGGAGAGCTCGTGCGGGTACCGCTGCGCGTACGACGCCGGCAGCTGGACCGACTCGAGCAACTCACCAACCTTTTTGCGGGCCTCAGCCGCGCCCGGCTTGGTGTGGATCATCAGCGGCTCGGCGACGCACTCACCGATGGTGAGGTGCGGATTGAAGGACGCTGCCGGATCCTGGAAAACGAAGCCGATCTCCTTGCGCAGCGGACGGAAGGAACGCTCCTTGAAGTCCAGCATTTCGTAGCCCAGGACCTTAAGGCTTCCGCCGGTCGTCCGGTTCAATCCGGCAATGGCCCGCCCGATGGTGGACTTGCCGGAGCCGGACTCGCCCACCAGGCCGAAGACCTCGTTTTCCGAGACGGTGAAACTGACATTGTCCACGGCTTTGAACCCATGCCTGCCGAACCGGCCAGGGTATTCGATGGTCAGGTTCTTCGCCTCCACCAGGACCTTGCCATCCTGGTGGAGCCTGCCACGGGCACCTTCGGAGGCCGAGTGGCGGCCCAGGTGGGGCACCGCGGCCAAGAGCTTCCGGGTGTACTCCTGCCGTGGCTCGGCGAAGAGGACCTTGGAGGGAGCTTCCTCCACTACGTCGCCTTGGTACATGACCACCACTCGGTCAGCGAGGTCGGCCACCACACCCATGTTGTGCGTGATGAGCACGATCGAGGTCCCATAGTTGTCCCTTAGCTCCCGCAGCAGCTGAAGGATCTCCGCCTGGACCGTGACGTCCAGGGCTGTGGTGGGCTCGTCCGCCACGATCAGGCCCGGGTCCAAGGCGAGCGCCGCAGCGATGACCACGCGTTGCTTCTGCCCGCCGGAGAACTGGTGCGGGTAGTAGTTGACCCGCGTCTCGGGGTCCGGGATGCCCACTTTGCGAAGGGCTTCGGTGGCCCTCTGTTTTGCTTCCTTGGCCGAGATGCGCCGACCATCGCTGGCGTGCGCACGGATGCCTTCGGCGATCTGCCAGCCCACAGTGAAGACCGGGTTCAAAGCGGTGGAGGGCTCCTGGAACACCATGGCCACGTCACGGCCACGGATCTTGCGCAGAGTTGATTTGCTGACGCTGATTACGTTGTTTCCGTTGATCACCACGGCGCCTGAGCTGATGGCTGTTTCCGGGAGCAGGCCGAGGATGGTCTTTGCAGTGACCGTCTTGCCGGAACCGGACTCCCCCACGATTGCGACGACTTCGCCGGGTCTTACCTCCAGGCTGACGTTCTTGACGGCGTGGACGTCCCCGCCGTCGGTGGCGAAGGTGACCTGGAGACGGTCGATGGTCAGGACCGGCTGCCCTGTGGGTGCCTGGTCCGAAACATGTCCAAGGTTGATGGTCATGGCTTACCTGCCTCTGCCGGTGCGGACGGCGTTCCTGGTGTTGGCGTAGTTGCTGTGCTTGCCGGACTTCCTGCGGCTCCGCCGGCGCGTTTGCGTCCACGGATCCGGGGGTCGTTGAGGTCGTTGATGCTCTCGCCAACCAGCGTGAGGCCAAGGACGGTGAGCACGATCGCGATGCCCGGGAAGACTCCGGTCCACCAGATACCGGAGGAGGTGTCTGCCAGCGCCTTGTTGAGGTCGAATCCCCATTCCGCGGCGGATGTTGGCTCGATGCCGAAGCCAAGGAAGCCAAGGCCGGCCAACGTGAGGATCGCTTCGGAGGCGTTGAGGGTGAACATGAGGGGCAAAGTACGGGTGGCGTTCTTGAAAATGTGGCGGCTGATGATGCGCATGCTGGAGGCGCCCAGCACCTTGGCGGATTCAACGAACGGCTCGGCCTTGAGCCTGATGGTCTCGGCCCGGATGACCCGGAAGTACTGCGGCACGAAGACCACAGTGATGGAGAACGCGCAGGAGAAGATGCCTCCCCAGAAACTGGACTGGCCACGGCTGATGACAATGGAAATGACGATCGCCAGGAGCAAAGTGGGGAAGGCGTAGATGGCGTCCGCCACCACTACCAGGATCCGGTCCAGCCAGCCACCGAAGTACCCGCTCAGGAGGCCAAGCGCCACCCCGAGGAAAAGGGACATGGCCACAGAAACGATAATGACTGTCACCGCTGTCTGGGATCCCCAGACAACCCGCGACAAGACGTCGTAGCCGCCAACGGTGGTTCCGAGCAAGTGCTTGCCGCCCGGAGCTTGCTGGGTGGGGAAGGAACCCGAGGCGTCGCTGAGCTGGGAGTACCCGTAGGGTGCCAGCAACGGCGCGAAGATGCTCGTGAGCACGAACAGGCCGCTGAAGACGACGCCCACAATGAGCATGCCGCGTTGGAGGCCAACGCTCTTCTTCAGGTGGGAGATCACCGGGAGCCTGGAGAACAGCGGCTGCCTGGGCGGGGTGAGTGTTGGGGTGCTCATGGTCAGTACCTCACTCGGGGGTCGATGAGCGCGGCGATGATGTCCACGATGAAGTTGGTGACGGCCACGATGATGGCCAGCAGGACGACGATGCCCTGTACCGCGACGAAGTCGCGGGCATTGAGGTATTGGACCAGTTGGTAGCCAAGCCCCTTCCATTCAAAGGTGGTCTCCGTCAGGATCGCGCCTCCGAGCATGAGCGCGATTTGCAGGCCCATGACAGTGATGATGGGGATGAGTGCCGGCTTGTAGGCGTGTTTGGTCACGAGGCGGAACTCGCTGACGCCCCTTGAGCGCCCTGCCTCGATGTAGTCCTTGCCCAGGGTCCCGATGACATTCGTGCGGACAAGCCGCAGGAAGACTCCGGCGGTGAGCAAGCCAAGGGCGATGGCCGGGAGGACCGCGTGGGATACGACGTCGCCGAGGGCGGTGAAGTTGCCGCTGCGGATGGCGTCCAGCCAGTAGATTCCCGACGGCGCCGCGAGACTGCTCATGGTCAGTTCAGTCCGCGTTGAGGCGCGTCCCGCAACAGGGAACCATCCGAGCCACACGGAGAAGGTCAGCTTCAGCAGCAGGCCCGAGAAGAACACCGGCGTTGCGTAGCAGAGGATCGCGAAGAACCTCAGGAAGGCATCGGCCGTCTTGTCGCGGCGCTGGGCGGCGATAAGCCCCAAGGGGATACCGACGGCCAAGGCGACGATCAGTGCGTTGATGGAAAGCTCCAGCGTGGCCGCGCCGAAGGTGGTGAGCACCTCCACTACCGGTCGCCGGTCTGTGATGGTGGTGCCGAAGTTGCCGGTGATCAACTGGCCAAGGTATTCGAAATACTGCACCACTACCGGCCGGTCGTAACCGGCGTCGTGGATCCTCTGGGCCAGGACGTCCGGCGGAAGCCGGCCGCCTTGGGCTGCCGTGATGGGATCACCGATGACCCTCATCAGGAAGAAAACGAGTGTTACCAGAATAAAGACGGTGGGGATGATCAGGAAGAACCGGATCACGATGTACCTGCCAAGTCCTCCCCCGCCTTTGGACTTGCTCTTGGGAGCAACCAGCCCGGGCTCCGCCTCGGGTACCTCTATAACTGTTGTCATTTGTTACCTGTATTTCCTGCCCGTGGATTGCGCGGGATTGGCTGATACGTGCCGGCCACGATGGTGGTCAGCAAGGGAGGCGGGACACTGGATCAGTGTCCCGCCTCCCCCATCACAGACTCCGCTGTTACTTGGACACTGTTCCGAGACGGAACTTGAAGGAAGGATCCAGCGTCTTGTCGACGCCGTTCACGCCACTTCCGACCACGGCCACCTGGGCGCCCTGGAGCAGGGGCAGCGTGGAGATGTCCTTGGCCAACGCGTTCTGGACATCCTTGATGTCCGCTTCGCGCTTGGTCTTGTCCGCCTCGGTGAGCTGCTTGCCGATCAGGTCGTTCACGGTGGGGTTGTTGTAGTGGTTCTTGAGGAAGCCGCCCTCGGGGAAGAACGGAGTGAGGTAGTTGTCGGCATCACTGAAGTCGGGGAACCACCCGAACTGGAACAGCGGGTATTCATCGGCACGGCTGGCCTTGCTGTAGGTGACCCATTCGGTGGACTGGAGATTCACCGTGAAGAGGCCGGACTTTTCCAGCTGCTCTTTGATCATGGCGTACTCGTCACCGGATGATCCGCCGTAGTGGTCCGGGTTGTACTGCAGGTTCAGGGCCACCTTGTCAGTGATCCCCGCATCCGTGAGGGCTTTCTTGGCCTTATCCAGGCTCGGCTTGCCGGCGTCGCCGTAAGCGTCCTTGAACGACTCGTTGGCGCCGAGGAATCCGTTGGGAACGTTGGAGTAGAGCGGCAGGTAGGTGCCCTTGTAAACCTGGTCGGCGATGGCCTGGCGGTCCACGAGGTTGGCCACTGCCTGGCGGACTGCCAGGGCTTTGGCCGGGTCTGCGCCCGCTGCCTTGGTTCCGAACGGCATGGTGTCGAAGTTGAAGGTGATGTAGCGGATTTCGCCACCTGGACCTGTCAGTACCTTGACCTTCGAATCCTTGCGGAGATCGTCGATGTCCGTAGCGCTCAGGCTACGGAAGGCGACGTCAATGGCGCCCTGCTGGATTTCCAGCTTCAGGTTGGTGGGGCTGGCGTAGTACTTGATGGTGGCTGCATCATTGGCAGGCTTCCCAAGGACGCCCTTGTAATCAGCGAAAGCCTTGAAGCTGACGAGCTCGTTCTTCTTGTAGCTGTCGATGGTGTATTGGCCGTAGAACGCGTTTGCTTTGATGATCTCGTCATCTGGCAGGATCTTGTCTGCCGGGAAGACCTCGTCATCGACGATCGGGGCGGCAGGGCTGCTCAGGATCTGGCTGAAGGTCTGATCATTGGCGTTCTTCAGCTTGAACACCACGGTGGTGGCATCAGGGGCGCTGACGCTCTCGATGTTGGTCAGCAGCGATGCCGGTCCGGCGGGATCGTTGATGGCCACCTGGCGGTCAAAGGAGAACTTGACGTCCTTTGAATCCAAGGTGTGGCCGTTGGCCCACTTGAGGCCGGACTTGAGCTTGACCGTGTATTCGGAAGGGGCCGTAAAGGACGACGACTCGGCAAGGTCCGGTACGGGTTCGGCGCTGCCAGGCTTGGAATTGAGGAGGAAGGAATAGATCTGGTTCATCACCATGAATGAACCGTTGTCATAGGATCCTGCGGGGTCCAGTGATGTGACCTTGTCTGTTGTGCCGTAGGCGACGGGGCCTGCGGCGGCCGGAGCAGACGAGGAGCCGCCGCCGGAGGGGCCCGTGCATGCCGTTAAGGCGAATGCGGAGATGCCCGCCAGCGCGATAACGCCGTGCAGGGCCTTCTTGTTCAGTGCCATCTGGTGAACCTTCTGTTCGATGGATTCGATGCTCCGCCGTGGGATATTTGTGACGGAGCACACTCTTAGTGCCTCGATTCAATCAGACTTCGAAGCCCTCGAACCCCCGTTTTGGTGATTTGAGACACAAAATTTACTTTCCAGTAGCTTCTGCCAAGGGCCCGCAGAAGCATTGCCGGAAGGGTGGGACGGGAATATGGTTTATCCCGGGCGCTCAACCGCTGTATCACACGTCGAAAGTCAGGCTCATGGACAAGGCAGCCCTGTGTGTGGGGATCAACAAATTCAAGTACCTTCCACAGTCCAGCTGGCTTCACGGCTGCGTCAATGACGCCGAGGACCTGGCAGCACTGCTCGCGGACAGCTACGGTTTCCCGGCTTCCGGGATCACCCTGTTGACCGATGCCAAGGCCACCAAGAAGGCGGTCCTGGGCGGGATCAACAAGCTGGTGGACGCGGCCGCGGCGGGTACGGTCCAGCAGCTCGTCTTCACATTCTCGAGCCACGGCACGCAGATCCCCGACACCAGCGGAGACGAAGACGACAGCCTGGACGAAGCCTTCGCCTGCTACGACATCAACAATTCCGGCGATTCCTGGGACCCTGACACGGTCATTTCCGACGACGAACTGGCGGCAGTGTTCGCCCGCCTTCCCGACGGCGTCCTGATGGATGTGCTGCTTGATACCTGCCACAGCGGGACCGGCCTGAAGTCCTTGGACTTGATTCCCGGGCGGCGTCCCCGCTTCCTGCCTGCACCAACGCCGCGAGCCGTGATGGCGAACAAGGACTTGGAAACCCGCACGTTGCGGGACATGGTGAAGTCGGCAAAGTTATCGACGCCGGTCCTCATGGCCGCCTGCAGATCCGACCAAACTGCCGCTGATGCCCTGATGGACGGCCGGTACAACGGCGCTTTTACCTACAACCTGGTCAAGTGCCTTCGCAGTGACGGAACCTTGGGACGTGGCGACCTCCTCAAACAGGTCAGCAAGGGGCTGAAGGCCGGCGGATTTGACCAAGTAGCGCAGCTGGAAGCTTCGAGGACAGCCCGCAAGGCTGCCTGGGGGGCCTGAGCCGCCCTGCCCCGGCCCTAATCTCCCGTGCCGTGGAACTTGTTACGCACTCCGGACGTCGCCGCCTCCTCCACTTCATGTTGCTGGTCCGAGCCGAACAACTGGCTTTGGCGGTCCCTGTCCATCACCGGCTTAAGCGCCGCGTACACCAGGCGGCCACCGGCGTCGAACCTCAACAACCCTCCCCCGCGGACATCGACGTAGTCGCGCCGGGTTTTCACTCCCAGGCGAACAAAAGCTTCCTTTCGGCTCATCCGCACCGTCTGGATGAACGAGGCACCGATCTCGGAGATGATGAATCCGTCCGGTGATACACGCTCGGAGGTACGGACCCTTGTGGAGCTCAGGGGCGTCCGCCGCTCCAGACGGGCTGCTTCCAGGAGCCGCGGGTTCTCCCAGACGAAACGCTGTACTTCCTGGGGATCCGAACCCAGGGCCGACAGGCGGACCGGGTAGCGGAGCCCCTGGTAGTTTTCCACCCCGCTGATGTTGTTCAAGGACACCCGCCGTATGCCGATTGCCGAGAACTCGGCCTGCAGTGCTTCCCGGTATCCGTAGATGTCGTCGGGAACCATGTCCAGGTCCGCGGCAATGATGCCGCGGAGAAGGTCGCGCCAGGAGACGTCCACGGGCGGCATGTAGGACAGGCCACGGATCACCATGCGGAGGATCCTGATCGCCACGATCGAGCCCGATTCCGCCTTCTGCTGCAGGCTGTGGAACTCCCCGTAACGGGCGTTCCTTTCGGACCATAAACGTTGGACGGCGCGGAGCACTGCACCCACCACCACGGCGCCGCGGGCATGTGGCTCAGGGAGCTGTTGCCAACCTTCCGTTACGGCACCGACAAACGGCTCGCGCAGCGGCCCACGGGCAAAGAGGTCACGGGCAAAGTCGAAGAGTGAACGCATCAGGACGGGGTCATCAACTGTCTGCCCCGCTTCGAAGCCTGCGGCAGCCGCCTCGAGCTGCCGGTAAACGACTTCCTTGGAGGAGAACACTGAAAGGATGGCGACTATATCCGCCAACGCCTCGTGCATGGCTAATTGCTCCATGGTCGCCATCTGGTCGGCCCAGGCCGGCCTGAACCCGTCCAGGATCGCGTGAGTCACCTCGTGCGCCACGATATCCCGGTAGAGGGCAGTGGGAACTTTATAACCCATCCTGTCCACTGATCCGAAGCGGATGATGTTGGTCCCGCGCTCATATCCGGTGTCGGTAGCTGTCACAAGGTCGCGGGCCTTGAGCACAACCCGCCCCTCGGGGTTCCACGGCATGCGCCGGCCAAGCGTGGATTCGAAAATTTCCAGGGTGCTCATTGCCACGCCGTAGACGTGCTGGGCCAGGAAGCGGGTGTCGTCAAGGAGTTCCCGCAGGCCGGCAGGTGGCGGTTCGGAGATCAACTGCCAGGGATCACCGGGCAGCGTCAGGCTTACCGGAGACACCGTAGTGCCCCGCCACTTGCGGATATGGATGGCGTAGCGGTGACCCGTGGGGCCCCGTCGCAACCGTTCAACCGGGATGCGGACCTGCGCCGTCAGCGGTGGAGCACCTGCCGAACCTATGGGGCCTTCGGCAAGGACAGTCAGGGAGACCATCTGCCCGGCCTTGATGTCTCCCGGGCCCTTCTTTGGAAATGCCACAGTCATCGCCGTCCCGAATGCGGACCCCACACACCGCAGCGGAAGCGCTGCTTAGGCCAGTATGGAGGTGGCGCAATCCGGAGGCAATGGCTCCTAGAGGGCCACCCGCTGAAGTGAGCGGGCGGCGTCGATGGTTGCCTGCCCCAACACGCGGCTGCCTTGGTAGAGGACCACTGTCTGGCCGGGTGCCACGCCGCGCAGGGGGTCGGTCAGGGTCACCACCAGCTCCGCCCTTTCGACGCCGGACTCGTCCACGACGGCTTCAACCCGTGCCACGGCGGGAACAGGCTCGCCATGGGCGCGGACCTGGGCGTGGCAGTCGAAGCCGGCTCCCGTAGCGACCTCGGCTATGGGCAGACCGGCCCAGGAAACCTTGATGCCACGGATCTCGTCGATTGCCAGGAGGGCTTCGGGGCCCACAACCACCTTGTTTTCCTTGGGGCGGATCTCAAGGACGAACCGGGGCTTGCCATCAGCGGCAGGGGTCCCCAGCTTCAGGCCACGGCGCTGCCCCACGGTAAAGGCATTGGCTCCGGGATGTTCCCCTACCTTGGCACCTGTTTCATCGACGATGTCCCCGGTGGTCATTTCGATCTTTTCAGCCAACCAGCCCCGGGTATCGCCGTCGGAAATGAAGCAAATGTCGTGGCTGTCCGGCTTGTTGGCCACGGACAGGCCACGCCGCTCAGCCTCAGCACGGACTTCGGCCTTGGAGGGGGTGTCAGCGAGGGGGAACATCGAGTGCTTGAGCTGCTCATGGGTCAGGACGCCAAGAACGTAGCTTTGGTCCTTTGCCCAGTCCGCGGCGCGGTGCAGTTCGCGGTTGCCGTCGGCGTCCTCGATCACCTTGGCGTAATGCCCGGTGCATACGGCGTCGAAGCCCAGGGCGATGGCCTTCTCCAGCAAGGCAGCAAACTTGATGCGCTCGTTGCAGCGCATGCAGGGGTTGGGGGTACGGCCGGCGGCGTACTCATCGATGAAGTCCTGGACCACATCTTCCTTGAACCGCTCCGAGAAATCCCACACATAGTACGGAATTCCCAGGACGTCGCAGGCCCGCCAGGCGTCACGGGAGTCCTCGATGGTGCAGCAACCGCGGCTTCCCGTACGAAGGGTCCCGGGCATGCGCGACAACGCGAGGTGGACCCCCACGACGTCGTGCCCTGCCTCTACGGCGCGGGCGGCTGCCACGGCGGAGTCCACTCCGCCGCTCATTGCTGCAAGTACTCGCATGCTGGCTTTCTGGGTCAAGGGATGGGCCACCTCTACGGCACTGAACAGCCGTTGATGCCCGTCCATTCTAGCGCCCGTTACCACGCCTTCCCTAAATTCCCTTGACTGACCCACCGCGTGCTTCTAAAGTCAAATTTACTGGTTTTAGAATCGAGCTGACATGGCAAACCAAGCAATAGTTATTGCCGGGGGCGGGCTGGCAGGCGCAACAGCCGCCAAGACGCTGCGGACCGAAGGCTACGCGGGCAGGGTCACCCTGCTGGCATCCGAAGCGCGGACACCATACATCAGGCCTCCCCTTTCCAAGGATTTCCTCCTGGGGAAGGCCGGGGAGGAGTCCGTGGAAGTGGTGCCGGAGGACTGGTACCGGGAAAACGACGTCGAACTCCTCCTCGGCGTTCCGGCCACCGGCCTGGATCCCGGAGGCCACGTGGTCGCCTTGGGCGACGGCAGACGCCTTTCCTACAGCAAGCTGTTGGTCGCCACGGGAGCGCAGCCTCGCAGAATCCCCTTCCCCGGAGCGGATCTCAAGGGCGTGATGACGTTCCGTACCTTCGAAGACAGCCTGAACCTTCGTGCCCTCCTCGCAGACGGAGGCAGGAACGTGGTCATGATCGGGTCCGGATGGATCGGCATGGAACTGGCCGCCGCAGCGCGGACGTATGGAAACGACGTAACCCTTCTAGGCCTGGAAGACATTCCCTTGAGCACGGCCATTGGACCGGAACTCGGGAGCTTCTTCCGCCAGCTGCACGAAGAACAAGGTGTCAGCTTCCGGCTCCCCGCCACCGCTGCCGCCATCGAAGGCCGGGACGGGCGTCTCACAGCGGTCCGTACCGGTTCGGGCGAAAGCCTGCCTGCCGACGTCGTCATCATCGCCGTGGGCGTGGTCCCGGACACTGCACTGGCGGAGGCTGGGGGCTTGGCCATACAGAACGGTATTTTGGTGGACGCCGGCCTGAACACCAGCGCCCCCGACGTCCTGGCCGCAGGAGACGCCGCCAACGCGCTTCATCCCTTCACCGGGGAGCATCATCGAAGCGAACACTGGGCGAACGCCCTCAATGGTGGCAAAGTGGCCGCAAAATCCATGCTGGGGCAGGACGCGATGCTGGATGTGGTGCCGTACTTCTACACGGACCAGTTCAGCGTCAGCATGGAGTATTCGGGCTACCCGTCCTTGGCCTCAGGTTCATCGCCGCTGATCCGCGGCTCACTTGAGGAGGGAAGTTTCATCGCCTTTTGGCTCCAACAGGACAAGGTGGTTGCCGGTATGAGCGTCAACCAGCGGCGTGTCCAAAAACCCATCAAGGCGCTGATTTCACATCGGGTCGTAGTGGATGCCCGACGACTCGCAGACCCTGACGTTCCCTTGGAAGAACTGTTGCCCGGATAGCTGGCACCTGACTCAGGGCCTAGGCCACGCCCCGCCGGGCCACGGTTGCAGCTGTCTGGATGGAAGACTCGTGGCCCGCCATGCCGGCTTGCCGCGCCCTGGAGCAGGCATCCGGAAGTGCCTTCAGAAGGGCATCAACGTCAGCTTCGGTCGAGGTGTGCCCCAAGGTAAAGCGCTGTGCGCCGCGGGCAGTATCCTCATCCAGCCCCATGGCCAGCAGGACATGCGAGGGCCGCGGCACGCCCGCCGTGCACGCCGAACCAGTTGAGGACTCGACGCCGGCCAGGTCAAGCAGGAACAGCAATGAATCGCCTTCACATCCGGGGAACGTGAAGTGCGCGTTTCCGGGGAGCCGCCGGGCACCAGGGGCGCCGCGGAGGACGGCGTCGGGAACCGACTCCAGAACTCCAGCGATGAGGTGATCGCGCAACCGTGCCAGCCTTTCCCGTTCCTCCGGAAGCTTTGCCGTAACGGCCTGAGCTGCCGCGGCGAAGGCGGCGATGGCGGGAGTATCCAAGGTACCCGAGCGCACGTCGCGCTCCTGGCCTCCGCCGTGCTGGACGGGAGTGAGTTTCACCGACCTGCCGAGGAACAGTGCTCCAACACCCACGGGACCACCGAGCTTGTGTCCCGAAACCGACATGGCCGAAAGCCCGGAACCGCGGAAGTCGACGGCCACGGACCCGAAAGCCTGGACCGCATCGGAGTGGACAGGAATGCCGTGCCGCTTGGCCATTTCCACAATTTCCGCCACTGGCTGGATGGTGCCGACCTCGTTGTTGGCCCACATCACCGTAACCAGGGCAACCGAGTCAGGGTCCCGGTCGATTTCGCTTTGGACGACGTCCAGCTGGACCGCGCCTTCGCTGTCCACCGGAAGCCAGGTGACTTCCGCTCCCTCATGGCGCTCAAGCCATTCGACAGTATCCATAACAGCGTGATGCTCGACGGCGGAACAAAGTATCCGGGTCCGGCGCGGGTTTTCGTCGCGGCGGGCCCAGTAGAGGCCCTTGACGGCCAGGTTGTCCGCTTCCGTCCCGCCCGATGTGAAGATGACTTCCGACGGATGGGCACCGGCTGCGGCGGCGAGGGCTTCACGGGCGTCCTCAACGGCCCGCCGCGCCCTGCGGCCGGCACCGTGAAGGGAGGACGGGTTTCCGGTCCTCGCCAACTCACGCGTCATGACGGCTAACGCTTCAGCCGAAAGCGGCGTGGTGGCGGCGTGGTCAAGGTATACAGGCACCTTGTCATTCTACCGATCCCGGAGCCTGGCGCCCGGTGCCATCCCCCACGTCCGTGATCCGCGCGCAGCAGTGTCCGGCGGACGAATCGGGCACTACGGCCTCGGCCGGCGAACCCGAGGACGAAGCCACTCCCCGCAGGAAGGCGCCGTTCATGGTGCACACCACATCTTGATGCTCTTGCGACAAGCGATGGAAGGGGCAGTTAAGCAGGCGATATCCCCCGGAGCCGTCCGGGGAAGGCTCGTAGCCCAATTCCCGAAGGGCACCGGGCAAGTCACCGGGCTTTCCAGAGTCCCGGCCCCTGTCCCCGGCGACATCAGCCAGGGCCTCGTCGACAGGGATCCCAGCCACTGCGGACCGGGAGATCGCCTCCGCCATGAGGTGCCCGGCGAGGTCGTAGTTCCGCTCGGGAATGGAGGCGGCCACTTCCTGGAGCTCCGGACTGTAGAGCTTTGCGGGCCGCCCTGAACCGGGGCCGGCTTTGTTCGCGGGTTTCCGGAACTCCACCCGCAGCACTCCCTCGCGGACCAACCTGTCCAGGTGGAAGGATGCGGTGCTGCGCGGCAGGTCCATTGCAGCGGCCGCCTCGTCACGGCCCACAGGAGACGCGGCGCCAAGGACGTACTCAAAGAGCCGGCGTCGGTGTTCGTCGCCAAGGGAAGCCACGGCTGCGATTCTTCGCGTCCACGAAAGACCGGAGGTGTTCATTTACACAGGATATCTCTAAAAACAAGATCCATTGCTTTAGTACTCGTTCGGGTTCTAAAATTAAGGAACCTACTTTTAGAAGGGAAGCATCATGTACACAGCATCAGCCACGTCAAAGGCCCCAACGCTCCAGGAACCCGCCGGGCAGGCATACCTCCTCCTCAGGACAGTGTTCACGGTTGCACCGGTGGCCTTTGGAGTGGACAAATTCACCAACATCCTCACCGACTGGACCAACTATCTGGCCCCCGTGGCCACCACTGTGGTTCCCGTTCCAGCCCAGACCTTCATGTACGGAGTGGGCGTCGTTGAGATCATCGCCGGCATCATGGTGGCGATGCGTCCACGTTGGGGATCCCTGATAGTGGCTGCCTGGCTTCTGGGCATCATCGTCAATCTTCTGGTGCTGGGCTCATACTTCGATGTCGCCCTGCGGGACTTCGGCCTGCTGGTCGGCGCGCTCGCGTTGAACCGCCTGGCAACGTCCCGCGGAAATCAAACGGCTGCTCCCCGCACCAAAGGCGGTGTTTCCTAGGACGGCGGAATAACGGCCAGCTTCGCCTCGACCTCGCCGCGGGCCTTCGCCTGGGCAGCGTCATCCGGACAAGCCAGGGAGATGTACACCGAGGACGCGGGAGCGCTGAACAGCCTGGCCAACACCACAACCGGTTTGGCCCCCGAAGCGGCGGAAGATTCCAAAGCCAGGAACTCCACGCTGTGCTGCGGTTTGTCGGAGTCCTGGCCCCACCTCAACGAGGCAGGCTTGAGGTTCTCCACGTCGATTCCTGCATCCAGGTAGTGAAAGAGTGCCTTGGTGGACGCAGCGTCATCACCGGCAACAACCAAGGGTCCCTGATTGACGCTGACCCGGGCCGCAAGCGTGCAGCCGTCCGATTTCCTGTACAGGACCTCGCCCTGCAGGCCGGAGTGCACCACCGTCCAGCCCGGCACTTCTTCCAGCTTGCTCCCAACAGTCACCGGCTCGCCCGGAGCCAGCGTGCCACCGGCGGCCAACGGCAGGTCTTTCGCGGCGACGGCCTCGGCATCATGCCCGGGCGTAATGGTGGGGGTGGCAAGAGTGGACTCCGACGGCGACGACTTAGGCGCCGAGGGGTCGGGAACGTTTACGCTGCAGGCAGCCAACACGAAGCCGACGGTTCCCAAAGCAACCGACCCCGCCAGCCGCCGTCGACCATTAACCGCCACCTGTTGCTCCCACCCTAGAGTCCTGCAGCATGCCTGTGCCCTACCGCGTCCGAGTCTAACCGTCCATCACGCCAGGACACGCAGGGCCAATGGAAGGACGTCGACGTCCACGGGCAACGACGCCAACCGTTCACCGTCTGCGTAGGCCACCACGCCCTCCGCTTCCAAACGCACATTCCGTACCCGGCGGATGTCCACCTCGGGCTGGCCCGTGTGCTTGCCCGCAAAGACCTTCGGGAAGATGGACAGGAATTTCAGCCGCGATAAGGCTTCACCACGAAAAGGTCAAGCAGCCCGTCATCCGGCAGTGCGTCCGGTGTTATCCGCATGCCACCACCGATTGATTGTCCGTTGGCCACGGAAATCAGCAGCGCAGGCTGGCTCCAACGCACCCCGTCAGCTACCACCGTATAGTCGATCCGGCGGAAGGAGCCAAGCTCTCGCAGCATCGCCAGGTTGTAACGGCTCTTCCCCCGCGGCCATCGCCAGGAGTTGGCACGTTCGTTCACGGCGGCATCGAACCCCGCCGACAACACCCCGGCAAAATACGTGGTCCGTCCACCTGCCCTGACCCTGCCGACGTCGATCCTCCGCCCCCCGGACCCCAGCGCGTCAAGGACCCGCCGGCAGGCTTGTGCGGGGTCATCCAGAGGCAAAGCCAGAAGCCGGGCCACATCGTTGCCCGTGCCGCTGGGAATGATGCCGAGCGGCACCTGGGACCCGGCGAGCGCATTCACGCCCAGATGGACCATGCCATCACCGCCGGCCACCACGAGTGCTGCAACCCGGGTCTCCGAGGCAAGAGTCCGCTTTACCAAGCTTTCAAGGGCTGCATACCCCTCAGCCTCAAGTACGACGACGACCCAGCCGGCGGCGCGGAAATATGCTGCGGCATTGTCCCCAACACCACGGGAACGGCCAAACGAAGCTGCACGGTTGATGGCCAGCACCATCTGCCCCTGCGGGAGTGTGGACTGGGAAGAATCCGGAGGAGTCACAGCCCGAATTATGCCAGCAGGGAACCAGCCGGCCCCGTGTCGTCGTTGACACAAGTGCTGGATAAACTTGCCAGTACCGCCCCTACGGAGCGGCCATCATCCTAGAGAAGGGCCCGTGCTTGGCCGAGGGCAGCAGTTCGCACTATCAGGTACTCCGTGTCGCCGTCACCGCGACGGACAAAGAGATCAAAGTGGCCTACCGCAAGGCTGCCCGGAAAGCCCACCCCGATCATGGCGGAGAAGCGGAAATGTTCCGACGCGTGACACTCGCGTACGAGACACTCATTGACCCCCAGCGCAGGGCCGAGTACGACCGCCGGTACGCCAGCGGAACCGCCAGGCCCGGCCAGCCCCGGCCTGGCGACTACGCAGGCGCGGCAGCACCAGGGCCTACCGCGACAACGAACGTCAAGCGCGGCCAAGCACCACGCAACACAGCAGGTGACCCTCCCGTCTACGTACCAGCCTTTGACGATCCCCATGAAGTACCACTGATTTCGGCAGCCGAAGCGGCCCAACAGGTCCACGGACTCCCCCGCAAACGGGGAATCTTCGGAGCCGAGGCCCGCATCCAACGCGAAATGCGCACAGTGCAGCTGATCAGCCGGCAGGTCCTTCCCGCCATACCGGCCGCCCGGCTGATCAATGGCCTGCGCTCGCCGTCGGACAACAACCACATCGACCACGCCGTCCTGTCGGGGTACAGGCTGGCCCTGGTCGGTTCCATGTTGCTGCCCAAGGGCGCCTATGCCTGGGACGGCCAATCACTCAGGCATGGCGGGCGGTCTGTTGCTCCCCCGCAGCTGGCCCACATTGTCCGCCATATGCAGGACATCTTCCCCGAGTTGAACGTCACCGGTTGGGTGGTCCTCCACGGACCCGACGGCAACCTCCATGAACCCGTCATCGACCACTACGGCAAGAGCCAAAGCGGAAACGGTATCGAGATCGTCAATGGCGCCGGACTTGTCCGGGGGCTGAAGCAGTTCCTCGGTTCCGGACCGGCACCGAACACCGTGGTGGTCCCGGTGCTCGCCCGCCTGCTCCGTGGAATGCACTAGCGTTCCCGGTCCCCGTCGGACGGCCCGCACCGGGCTGACTAAGATGGGACAGTGTTCCGCATCCTCTTCCACACTCCAGAAATCCCGGGCAACACGGGCAACGCCATCCGCCTCGCCGCCATTACGGGCGCCGAGCTTCACTTGGTGGAGCCCCTCGGCTTCGACTTTTCCGATGCCAAGCTCCGCCGGGCCGGCCTTGATTACCATGACCTCGCGGTGGTCACGGTGCACAAGGACATCGAGGCTGCCTGGGAGGCCCTGCAGCCCGAAAGGGTCTTTGCCTACACTTCCGATGGCGAGACGTCCTATACGGACATCGATTACCGCCCGGGCGATGTCCTGATGTTCGGACCGGAGTCCGTGGGCCTGCCCGGGTGGCTCAAGCAGGATCCGCATGTCACTGCGCGCGTCCGCCTCCCCATGCGGCCGTCCCTGCGTTCGCTGAACCTCGCCAATGCCGCTTCGATCGCCGTTTTCGAAGCCTGGCGGCAGAACGGTTTCGCCGGCGCCAAAGTGTAGCCCATCCGCTGAGGCCACCGCACCGAATACCTTATGCAGGGACAACCCTGTCAGGGACATTCATCGAGGGAGCTTCCGTGAGCGCGTTGCAGACCAAAGCCTTGGCACCGCACGGCCGTGCCGCCGCGGCCGCAACGCAACCCCGCAGTGCTGCCGGTTTCAAACGGGACAACATATGCTGGACACTAATGGACACCCCCAACAACCCCGGCCCCCCGGTCTTTGAAGTTGCCGGCACTGCCACTGACCTCAACACGCAGTTGACCGGCTTGCTTGAGCTCGTGGCAGCAGGAGACCAGCAGGCGTTCGCCGAGTTCTATGCACTGACCTCGCGGCGCGTTTTTGGCATGGCCAAGCGCGTTCTCATAGACCCCGACCTCAGCGAGGACGCCACCCAGGAGGTTTACCTCCAGGTGTGGCAAGGCGCAGCGAATTTCGACCGTGCAGCAGGAACACCGCTCGCCTGGCTCATGACGATCGCCCATCGCAGGGCCATCGACCGTGTCCGCGCCGTACAGGCGGCCACGGACCGCGAAGCCCGCTACGGTGCCGCAAGCCAGGACTTGGACCGGGACCTCGTAGCCGAGGAAGCCGATACCAATCTTGAGGCCGAAGCCGTGAGCCGCTGCCTCGGCACCCTGACGGACACCCAACGCGAATCCGTTCGTCTCGCCTACTACGGTGGCTTGACCTACCGCGAGGTCGCTGAACATCTCGGCGCCGCGGTCCCAACCATCAAATCGCGCATCCGGGATGGACTGCTGCGCCTGAAGACCTGCCTGGGGGTGGGCTGACATGACCGAAAATGCCGGTGGAGGCTTTATCCGCAGAATGTTTGCCAATGACATCGCAACAGACCTGGCTGAAGGCCGGGTCCTTGAACTCGCGGAGATCTATGCCCTCGACGCCATCAGCGACGACGAACGCGCCCTGATCGACGACTACGTCAAGGACGCCCCTGAAGGCCCCGAATTCCTTGAACGGGTCCGTGAAGCGCGCGAAACCCTGGCCGTGAGCTTCACCGCCGAGGATGAACCCCCCGCGGGCCTTTTCGGCAACGTCATGGAACGCATCACCCGCGAGGCAGCGGCCGCGCCCGCTGCGGAACCGGCCGCCCCGGCGGTGAGTCCCGCCGTCGACGACCTCGCGATGGCAAGGACAAAACGCGATGAGCGGCAGCGGGCCGGTGGCGCACGCCGCTGGATCATTGGGGTGGCAGCTGCTGCGGTGATTGCCCTTGGCGGGATCGGCGTGGGAGCCTACGTCTCTGCGCAGAACGATCCCGTCAACCAGGTCCTCCAGGCACAGGACGTGCAGAAGCAGTCAGCACCGGTGCCCGGTGGCGGTACGGCCACGATTTCCGCATCCTCGGCCAAGGACTCCTTCGTTGTCCTGATGGACGGTGTGGCACCCGCTCCCGAGGGCAAGGTCTACCAGCTGTGGACGCTGCCCAAGGACGGCTCCGCCCCGGTACCGCAAGGCACCATGGACGCCCAGACACTCTCCAAGCCCGCCGTAGTGAAGGGCCTGTCCACGGCTTCCTCGGTAGCCATTACGGTAGAGCCCACCGGTGGATCGCGCGCTCCCACCAGCGCACCGGTCCTGGTGGTGGCGCTGAGCGCCTGAACCGCAAGGAATTAACGCCCGACGGCGGCCGTCCCACCATGGGGACGGCCGCCGTCGTTGTTTGTCGAGGAATAGCCGCGGCTATAACACGAGCGACAGAAGCATCACGAAGCCAAATCCGACCACGGAAATCAGCGTCTCCATCACCGACCACGTCTTGAAGGTCTGGCCCACCGTCAGTCCGAACAGCTCCTTGACCAACCAGAACCCGGCGTCATTGACGTGGGAGAGGAACAGTGAGCCCGCACCGATTGCCAACGCCAGCAGGGCCGCATGGGTTGGACTCAGGGAACTGGCAAGGGGTGCCACGATGCCTGCCGCAGTCACCGTTGCCACCGTGGCCGAGCCAGTGGCAAGGCGAAGCGCCACGGCCACGATGAAGCCGAGCACCAGGACTGACATGTTGGCGCCTTCGGCCCACTTCTTTACGGCGTCACCTACGCCGGCACCGATCAGGGTCTGCTTGAAACCACCGCCCGCACCCACGATCAAAAGGATTGCGGCGATCGGCCCGAGGCTCTCACCGAGCTTGGCCGTGATCCGGCTGCCCGTAAAGCCAACGGCATAACCGAACGTCACGATTGCCACCAGTACCGCCAGCGTCATGGCGACCAACGGCTGGCCGACGAAGTCGAAGAAGATCCGGATGGCCGGTGCCGTCTCGGGATTCGGCCAGATAATTCCACCCAGGGCCTTCAACAGCATCAGGACCACGGGGAAGATGATGGTCAGCAGCGTGACCACGAACGAGGGCTGGCGCTTGACCTCGCTGAGATCGGCCGTGTGCTGGGTGTCGATGCCGCCGGCGACGGCCGGTGCGTCGACGGGAACCCAACGTGCTGCCAGCCGGGAAAACAGCGGGCCACAAATGATGACCGTGGGGATGGCGACCAGAATGCCCAGTCCGAGGGTCGTCCCGAGTTCGGCCTTCACAGCGCTGATGGCGATCAACGGTCCCGGGTGCGGGGGCACCAGGCCGTGAAGCACCGACAAGCCGGCCAGGGCCGGGATCGCGATCCGCATCAGCTTCATCTTGGATCTCTGCGTCACCAGCACAATCACCGGGAGCAGCAGGACGAGTCCGATTTCGAAGAACATCGGCAGCCCGATGATGACGGCTACGAGGGTGATCATCCAGACCAGCTTGTTGCCGCTGGCCTTCGCCAGCAAGGTGTCAACTACCCGGTTCGCTCCGCCCGAGTCCGCCAGGAGCTTGCCCAGCATGGCGCCGAGGGCAATCAACAACCCGACTTCCTTGAGGACACCTCCCACGCCGTCCTCGAAGTTGGTAATGACCTTGCCCAATTCCACGCCCGAGGCCAGTCCCACAAAGGCCGAGCCGAGGACCAGTGCCAGGAAGGGGTGAAGCTTCAGCTTGGCGATGAGCACCACAATCAGGGCGATGCCCAGCGCTGCAACTACCAGGAGCTGGGTATCGTGACCGGTCCATTCCCCGGCTTGCGTTGCTGCTTGGAGGGCGATCACCGGGTGCCTGCTTCGGCGTCCCCGGTTACCGGGTGCAGCCCGAGGCGTTCAATGACTTCGTCGGCTTCTTCTGCCGGCGACGCGGAGACGCAGAGCGAAATGTAGTTCTCGTCCTCGGTAGGTTCCTCGAGTGCCTCGAACTGGGACTCAAGCAAGGACGGGGGCATGAAGTGGCCGTGCCTGGATGCCAGCCGGTCGGAGATCTTGTCCTTGCTCCCTTGCAGGAACACAAAGACCACGCCTTCGGCGCGAAGTACGTCGCGGTACTTTTTCTTCAGTGCCGAGCAGGTGATGATCGCGGGCACGCCTGCGTCGATGTGCTCCCGGATCCATCCTGAAATGATGCCAAGCCACGGCCAGCGGTCCTCGTCAGTGAGCGCTTGTCCCGAGTGCATTTTGGCTACATTCGCTTCGGGGTGCAGATCGTCGCCTTCAGCCAGATCCCATCCCAGCCTTCCGGCCAGCACGCCTGCCACAGTGGACTTTCCAGAGCCGGAGACTCCCATAATCACCAGCACGGGTTGTTGCGCAGTCTTCGCCATCAAAGTCTGCCTTCCTCGAATAAATATGATTTAACCGAGATCAAGCATATGACACGCGTTACATCAGGGCAATGTCAGAAGCCGGCGATAGTGCTGGATCCGTTCACCGACACCACTTGGAAGGCCTCGGCACTGGCTCCGGAAGGAAGGCCGCAGCGCTCCCCGTTGCCGAGCATCATGCCGCGGACCACCCGCTCCATACCCTCAACATCCGGGTGTTGGCTGGCATGGATCCGAATGGCGTCAAGCTTGGCCTCAACATGGGCCGAGACATCCACGAAATGGTTCTCCCTGGCCTCAGGACTGGAGATGAACCACAGCCATGGCAGCTTGTATGCCTCAAGCCCGGCCTCGGCCAGCTCCGGATAGGCAAACGGATTCTCCACGGCAGGGTACACGGCCCGGGTCACAGCCTCCCCCGCAGCAAGATGGTCCGGGTGGCTCTTCTGGAGACGGTCCCAGTTGCGTTCCGGGTGCATGGTCAACACGATGTCCGGGCGGATTTCGCGGATGAGCTTCACCACCTGCTTGATGACGCCGTGTGACGGTTCCAGGTAACCATCGCGCTCATGGAGGTAATGGATGTCCGTTACACCGACCAGCGCCGCAGCCCGTTGCTGCTCCTCGGCACGGAGCTCGATAATCCGGGCACGGTCCACGGGGTCAAAGCCGCCCGCGTCGCCGTCGGTCATGATGCAGTAGCTGACCTGGACGCCGGCGGCCGTCCACGCCGCGATGGTCCCGGCGGCACCAAAGTCGATGTCATCCGGATGGGCGGTAAAACAAAGCACCCGCTCGACGCGCTCCGTGGAGGCATCGAACGGGCTCTTCGCTGACTTGGCGTCAGTAGGCAAGGAGATCAGCCTTTCCGCTTCTTGATTTCGGCTGTTGCCTGCGGGATGACCTTGAACAGGTCACCGATAATGCCGTAGTCGGCGATCTCGAAGACCGGCGACTCTGCGTCCTTGTTGATCGCGACGATCACCTTGGAGGTCTGCATGCCGGCCTTCTGCTGGATTGCACCGGAGATACCGGCGGAGATGTACAACTGCGGCGAGACCGTCACGCCGGTCTGGCCCACCTGGGCATCGTGGCCGATCCACCCGGCGTCGGTGGCTGCGCGGGAAGCGCCCACCGCCGCGCCGAGGGCATCGGCCAGTTCTTCCAGGGGTCCGAAGTCGCCGTCGACGCCCCGGCCGCCGGCAACCACAATCCTGGCTTCGCCGAGATCCGGCCGGCCGCTGACAGGCTTCTCCGTCCGGGCTGCGATCCGCGCCGAAGTTGCGGCAGCGTCGCCCGGAACCTCAACCGTTTCCGTGGCGGGAACAACCTCGGCGCCGGCAGGTGACGGCTCGACGTTGTTTGCCTTGACTGACAAAACCGTCACGGCCGTGGTGGCCTTGGCCGAAGTGTTGTAGGAACCGGCCAGGACCGATTTGTGCGCGGTGCCGTCAGGCTCCACTCCCACGACGTCGGTGATGACTCCCGCGTTCAGCTTTATGCCAAGCCTGCCCGCGATTTCCTTGCCCTCCGGGGAGTTGTCGACCAGAACCGCAGTGGCTCCGGATGCTCCCGCAGCGGCAGCCAGGTAGGAAGCCTTCGGGCCCACCAGATAGTTGTCGAGGTCGTCCGTGGACGGACGGTAAACCGTGGTGACGCCATAGGCACCCAAGGTAGCGGCGACGTCGTCCGTCAGCTCACCGGTGAGCGCGACGGCGGTCTCCCCCAAGGAGCGGGCGATGGTGAGGAGCTCCAGGCTGCTCTTCTTGAGAGCAGCCCCCGGGTTGTCAATGAAAACAAGTGCATTTGCCATGTGTTGGAATCCCCTTTAGAGCAGCTTCTGGGCGGCAAGGAAGTCGACAAGCTTGATGCCGGCGTCGCCTTCGTCAGTGATGATGGTGCCGGCAGTGCGCGGCGGCCGCGCCTCGGCTGACTCAACCACGGTCCAGGACCCCGCAAGGCCCACCTGCGAGGCGTCCACACCAATATCCGCCAAGGTGAGGGAGGTGATCTTCTTCTTCTTGGCAGCCAGGATGCCCTTGAAGTTGGGATAGCGGGGTTCGTTGATCTGGTCAGTAACCGAGACCACTGCCGGGAGGGAAGCCTCCACGGTCTCGGAGTAGGGACCCGCGTCCCGACGAGCCGTAACACGGCTTCCTGCAACCTCGAGGCTGGAGGCAAAAGTCACCTGCGGGAGCGACAAACGCTCCGCGAGCTGCGCCGGGATAAGCGATGTCTCGCCATCTGTGGACGCCATGCCCGTCAGGACCAGGTCCACGGGGCGTCCGTCTGCAGAGAGGTGCCGGATCGCCGCAGCGAGTGCCAGGGATGTGGCGGCAGCGTCCGAGCCTGCCAGAGCGTCATCGCTGAGGTGGACGCCCGAATACGCGCCGATCTGCAGCGACTTCTTCACCGCATTGACGGCACCGGACGGACCCATGCTCAAGGCTATGACCTCATTGCCGGCCTTAGGTCCACCGCGTTCTTCGGCCAGCTGCAGCGCTGCCTCCAAGGCATACTCGTCCAGTTCGGACAAGATGCTCTCTTCACGGTCGGTTGTGTTGGCAGGACCGGTGATGTGCCGGTCGAACTGCGCGTCCGGGACGTGCTTGACCAGAACGACAATCTTCAATGTCTCTTCCACTGTCTTCGAAGCAGCCTTCCATGCTTGTGGACGGCCAACCGCAACAGCGTGGCCGTGAATTGCCCAGCGCGTGGGCTCGTCCTAGCTAAGCATATTGCCCGCAAAAAACCACTCCCAGCGTTAAGCCCTGTTTCGCTTCCCGGAATGCCGGGAACGCGCGACGGCGGGCCGCACCGTTAAGGTGCAACCCGCCGTCGCGCGTTTGCTGTCCGCAGCCTACTGCTGTGCGGCGTCGAGGGTTACCTCGACTTCCTGGCTCTGGCCACCGCGCTGGATGGTGACCTTGACCTTGGCACCGGCCGGCTGCTCCCTGACCGCTGCAGTCAACTGGTTGGGATCGCTGACAGCGTAGTCGCCGAACTTGGTGACGACGTCGCCCACCTTGATGCCGGCCTTGGCCGCAGCGGAACCGCTGGTCACGGAGGCGACTTCAGCTCCTACCGAGAATCCCGAATCGCTGCTGGTAGCCGACTTTGCCCGGACCGAGACACCGAACTGTCCGTGGCTGGCCTTGCCTGAGTCGATGATCTCCTGGGCCACCCGCTTGGCGTGGTTGATCGGAATGCTGAATCCGACACCGATGTTGCCGCTTGAAGAATCGGACGTGCCGCTGCCAGCCGAGGCAATCGCTACGTTGACACCGATGATCTCGCCCTTGCTGTTGACCAACGCGCCGCCCGAGTTGCCCGGGTTGATCGCGGCGTCAGTCTGGATCACGTTGATGGCGATGGAACCTTCGTTGGCCGTGGACTGGCCCTGGCTACCATTCGGAGGCGCGAACTGGAACCCCTGGTCACCGCCTTGCGAGTTATCAGGGGCCTCCTTGGGGGCTGCCGACGACGCCACGCTGATGGTGCGGTTGAGCGTGGAGACAATACCGTCAGTTACCGTGCCGGTCAGGCCCAAAGGCGAACCGATTGCGACGGCGGTGTCCCCCACGTTGATCTTCGAAGAGTCACCCAGGGTTGCGGGAACCAAGCCGGAGGCATCGCTGACTTTGATGACTGCCAGATCCGACAACGGGTCTGTTCCCACCACCGTTGCCTTGAGGACCTTGCCGTCGTTGGTACGTACCTCGATCGCGGCGTTGGAAGTCGCTCCATCCAGGGTCACCACGTGGGTGTTCGTCAGGATGTGGCCCTGGTCGTCCAGGATGACGCCGGAACCGGTACCACCTTCGTTGCCACTGGTTGCCTTGATGGTGACAACGCTGGGCGATGCCTTGGCTGCAGCGGCCGTGATGACGTTGACGTCGTCCTTGTTGTTCACGATGACCGTGCTGGACTGCCCGCCCGTGGATGCTGCCGGGGCCGGGTTGTCCCAAAGGGCATTGCTGCCGGCTGCAACGCCGCCACCGATGAGCCCCGCTGCAAGCATGCTCGCCACGAGGGTTCCCACGCCGAACACAGGCTTGCGTTTGGTGGCTACCGTCGAGTGGCCGGGTGCTTGGTGCATTCCCGGCGCCTGCTGGCCCTGGCCTTGCTGGAACTGCTGGCCGGGAGTATTGCCGGCCGGGTTGGCTCCGCCGCCATAGAAAGGCTGGTGCTGGGGGTAGTTGGGGCGCTGGGCCGGGTCCGCTTGCTGCGGATTGCCATAGTACGGTGCCTGGCCTTGACCCTGCGGCTGCGGCTGGGCCTGCGTGTTCGGCTGTGTCTGGGTGTGCGGCTGGGCCTGGGTGTGCGGCTGGGCCTGGGCCTGCGGCTGGTAGGCCGGCAAAGGCGTGGTGGGCTGGGCATCATTTCCTGCGCCTTGGTCTTGCCCTGAAGTCCAGGCAGGCTGCTGCGTCTGGGAGCCATCGCTGTGCCGGGAGGCATCGTTGTGCTGCCCCGATGGTGCGTTCGGCTGGGTTGGCTCCCTGTTTTCCGGTGCGTTGCCCTGCGCTGGGTTCTCCGTCATGGGTCTTCCTTTCGTCCTCGTCTTCATCAACTATGTACCCAATAACTGGAACAAAAGGGGACGTTCGCTGGGAGCTTCCTGAATGGCGCCGTGCCGCGATTTGCAGGCCGCCGGATGGCACTCAACGACACAACAATCCATGTTTCTCCTATATTTCGCTGGTGGCATATTCACCCCTGTGGACGGGTCATGGGGTGCACCATAGAATCAAGAGGAATTGCCACAGCGACCTGCGGCTTTACACCATGCGTGGGGGCGCTGAGCATTCTGTGACGATTGGCACGCCTTGTTCCAGTCGCAGACGTGCTGAAGGGTTGCACATGCGGTCAATATTTAAACGCGTACTCGCTGTCATTGGCGTGGCTGGATTGTTGGCCCTCCCGGCCGGCGCGGCTTGGGCTGCTGATCCAGTAACGATCCCATCCGGCCAAAACATCGTCGACGATGCCAATGTCTTTGGCGCCCGGAAGGGCGAAGTACAGGACGCCATCCAAAAGACGCTCAAGGATCACAAGTACAACCTCTATGTGGTTACGGTGAACTCCTTCGACAACCCGTCAGACCCGGAGCAATGGGCGAAGGCGGTAGCGGCGAATAAGAAGATGGGCAAGGCCGATGTCATTCTGGCCATTTCCACTGCGGGCCAGTACTACTTTGCGCCGAACTCAGCCTCCGCGATCTACTCAAAGCGCTCCAACATCACCCAGAACGCCATCGTCGCAAACCTCGCCGGAGGCAAGAAAGACTATGCCCAGGCTGCAATCGACACAGCAGCCGCGATTGGGGATGCCGCCGGCGGTGGCAGCGGAACTGTTCCCAGCGGAAACGCCGGAGTCGGCGTGCTCGTCGGGGCGGGCGTAGTGGTTGCCGGCGGCGCGGGAACCTATCTCTACCTCCGCAACCGTCGCAAGAAGGGCAGCAAGGCGGTCAGCGCCAGCTACGGCCCGCAGGGCGAACAGCTTGATCCGCTGGCCGGCATGAGCATCCCCGAATTGCGCCAGAAAAGCGGCTCGCTCCTCATTGAGGCAGACGATGCCATTCGGTCCAGCGAGCAGGAATTGGGCTTCGCCCAGGCCCAGTACGGTGATTCCGCAGTAGGCAACTTCACCAAGGCCCTGGACGAGGCCAAGGCGCACATGACGGAGTCCTTCAAGCTGCAACAGCAGCTCGACGACCATATCCCGGACACGGAAGAGCAACAGCGCACCTGGCTCGGTGAAATCATTCGGCGCTCGGAGGCTGCATTGTCGTCGCTCCGTGACCAGAAAGCCGATTTCGACTCCCTGCGCGAGTTGGAAAAGAACGCTCCCCAGGCCTTGGCCGCAGTATCCGCCGGGGCCAAGGACGCAGACGCCAGGATCGCCAACGCTGAGCAATCCCTTGACGGACTCCGGAACAAGTACGCCGAATCCGCTTTGACCCAGGTCTCGGACAACATCCTGCAGGCCAAGGAGCGCCTTGCGTTCGTGCAGAACGCCGCTACCACCGCACAGGAGAAGCTGGCCGCCGGCGAGAACAGCATGGCTGCTGTTGCTGTCCGCGCCGCAGAGGAAAGCCTGCACCAGACCAACATCCTGATCGAGGCAATCTCCAAGACGGCCGGCAGTTTGGATGAGGCCCGCGCCTCGCTCGACAGCGCGGTAGCTGAGACCAGCCAGGACCTTGCCCAGGCCCGGGCGATGATTCAATCAGGTGCCCATCCTGAGCTCGCCGGCCCGGTAGCAGGCGTGGAAGCGGCCCTGGCGCAGGTGAAGACCGAGATCCAGGGTGGAAAGATCGATCCCATCGCCACCCTCAGCCGCGTTGAGTCAGCCCACCAGGCGCTCGACCAGTCGTTGTCGGGCATTCGCGACCAGCAGGAACAGGCCCGCCGCGCGCAGGCTTCCCTGCAGCAAACCATCATGGCAGCACAGGCCCAGATCAGTGCGACCTCGGACTACATCACGGCTCGCCGCGGTGGCGTCGGCACGGAGGCCCGGACAAGGCTCGCCGAAGCCCAGCGCAACCTGGACTACGCACTCTCCATCTCCCGCAACGACCCCGTGACGGCGCTGACCTACGCACAACAGGCTCACTCCCTCGCGGCTCAGGCAGCCCAGCTCGCGCAGGCGGACGTTGACCAGTTTGGCTACGCCGACCAAGGCTATGGGCGCGGTGGAATGTTTGGCGGGGGCGGCGGGGGCGGCGGAGGCGGCGGCCTCGGCGGCGCGATCCTTGGTGGCATCCTCATCAATTCCATCCTGAACGGCGGCGGCGGCGGTTGGGGCGGTGGCCACAACGACGGCGGCGGAGGCGGAGGCTTCTTCGGCGGCGACTCCGGTGGTGGCGGCTTCGGCGGCGACTTCGGTGGAGGCGGCGGCGATTTCGGCGGCGGCGACTCCGGCAGCTTCTAGATCTACAAACTAGGTGGGGTCCTTGCTCCACATAGACGCGGTACAACAACTGATCACTGATTTCAGTGGGCTCCACTGAGCAGGACGAAAGGCAACACCATGGTTAAGCAGTCCATTTTCGGTCGGATCTCGCAGCTGGCAAAGGCCAACATCAACGCCTTGCTCGACCAGGCTGAGGACCCGCAGAAAATGCTGGACCAGATGGTCCGCGACTACACGAACAACATCGCCGAGGCCGAGTCCGCCGTAGCCCAGACCATCGGCAACCTTCGCATGCTGCAGGCTGACTACAACGAGGACATTAAGAACGCCCAGGACTGGGGCAACAAGGCGTTGGCAGCATCACGGAAGGCCGACGAGTACCGCGCCGCCGGTGACACCGTTGACGCCCAGAAGTTCGACAACCTGGCCAAGGTGGCCATCCAGCGCCAGATGACTGCGGAGTCCGAGGCAAAGGCTGCCGAGCCGAGCATCGCCTCCCAGACCGAAGTTGTGGACAAGCTCAAGAACGGGCTTGACCAAATGAAGAACAAGCTCAACCAGCTCACTGCCAAGCGCAATGAACTTGTTGCCCGTTCCAAGACCGCAGCGGCACAGTCCCAGGTGCACGATGCCCTCAAGAGCATCGACATCATGGATCCCACCAGCGAGGTTGGCCGGTTCGAAGAAAAGATCCGACGCGAAGAAGCCAAGGTCCTTGGCCAGCAGGAACTGGCAAGCTCCAGCCTGGACGCCCAGTTCAACCAGCTTGAGGACCTGGGCGAGCAGACCGAGATCGAAGCCCGGCTTGCTGCGCTGAAGTCCGGCGGCGCGAAGCCCGCTATCGGGGCAGGGTCGGCCTCTTCCTCGGAAGCAACCGTTGACGAAGCAGATTTCGACAAGCTCTAGAAACCGCTGGAGGTTTCCTCCAGGTACTGCATACAGATGAGTGGGCAGGATTCCAAGGAATCCTGCCCACTCGGCTTTTAAGCGTTTGCCACCGGGCCCGCAGGCTGGAGCGGTGTTTCCTGCCCCGGACTGGCATCCGTTGCAACTTCGGCACGGATCTCGAAGCCCTTTGGGTGGAAGTAGGTCACTGTGCACTCCAGAACCTCTCCATGAGGTCCCAGCGTCGTCCTCTCCAGTCTGGGCACCATGGCGAACCCGCGGACGTTCAGGGCGTCAGCCAGATGCTCGGGAGGTGCATGCATGGTGACGGTGATTTCTGCACGCTGCAGCGGCTTGGAAGTCCTGTCCTGGATGACCTGGTAGATGGAGTTGCGTTCGGCGTCAGCCAAGCTGATATGGCGTCCGATGTGTGACGGAATGAAGATCTCGGCTATGGCGTACGGCCATCCTGCGCTTGAGTAGGAACGCCGGATGACGAGGACAAGGTTGTCATCGGAGACCAGCTTGGCGGGAACAGTCCTGTCCTTTTCCATCCATTTGTACTCAATGAGGCCCTTGACGGTCTTCATTCCTGCCGCAGTGAATGTCTCCATGAACGGAGCCAGGCGGTTCAGCATCTTCACGGGGCGCTGGGCCATCACGAAAGTGCCCTTTCCCTGCCGGCGGACCAGGAGGCCCTTCACCACAAGGGTTTCAATCGCCTTCCGGACCGTAGTGCGGCTGATGCCGTACTCCTCCATGAGTGCTTCTTCAGTGGGAATGCGTGCACCCGGCTCCAGGCGGCTTACATGGTCCGTCAGGACGTCCGCCACTTGCTGGTAAACGGCTATAGGGCTGTCCCTCTGCAGGGCTTGGCGACCGGGGCTTGAGTTGGTGTCGTCATTGACCATTGGGACGTCCCGTCTTCCTGCCTCATCAAATCCGGATTCGATGCTAGCACCCGCTTGTTGGAAGGGCGTTCCTTAGCGGTCTGTTAAACAAAAGATCCGGATCAGCAATTACTGATCCGGATCTTTTCTCCAGTTGCGGGGACAGGATTTGAACCTGTGACCTCTGGGTTATGAGCCCAGCGAGCTACCGAACTGCTCCACCCCGCGTCGCAAGAACAACTCTACCCCACCCTTGGGGGTGCCCCTGACCATAAGGCGTGGAACGTGCCGCAGATCACGCCAAGACCTAATACTCCCAAGGGAAGGACCCTGGACGTGACTGAAGATTCCCCATGGGCACGGAGCATGAAGGATGGACGCATGAAGGATGGACTCGGCGGCAAAAACAAAAGGTCCGGATCAGTAATTACTGATCCGGACCTTTCTCCAGTTGCGGGGACAGGATTTGAACCTGTGACCTCTGGGTTATGAGCCCAGCGAGCTACCGAACTGCTCCACCCCGCGTCGCAAGAACAACATTACCGCCCGGTGAATGTCAGACCAAATCCTGGCTACGTGACGTCCGTCTCCCCCACGGAAATGGCCGGCACCCGCTCCGATCGGAGCGGGTGCCGGCCCTTCACTCAGTCTGGGACTTATTTGCTGGGCGAGGGCGACGGCGTCGCCGTCGCGCTCGGAGTAGCGCTCGGCGTCGACGTCGTACCAAGCTTGGCTTCAGCGTCCAGTGCCTTCTTCAATGCCTCGGACAACTTGTTCTGTTGATCGCCGTAACCGGCAAAGTCACCCTTGGCCAGGGCTGCTTGCCCGTCCACGATTGCCTTGTTGGCCGCGTCGAGGGCTGCCTTCAGGTCGGCTTTGGCGTCCGTCGGTCCGGCAGGCGGGGTGGTGGTGCCCGGAGGCGTAGCCGGAGTCTGGCCATTATTGGCCGAGTCTCCAGCGGTTGCCCCGGAATTACCACCGAACAGCTGGTCCAGAGCGGCATCGAGCGTGGGAGCGAAACCGATCTTGTCACCGAAAGCTACCAGGACGCGCTGGAGCGTGGGGTACGAGGTTTCGCCTGTGGACTTCAAATAGACAGGCTGGACGTACAGCAGGCCTCCACCAACAGGCAGTGTGAGCAGGTTGCCGTTCAGGACGTCCGATGCACCCTGGCGCAGAAGGTTCAACGCCTGTGACACTGTGGGGTCCGAGTTGAACTTGTTCTGGGCCTGTCCCGGACCAGGTACCTGGGTATCTGTCGGGAGTTGCAGGAGCCGCAGCTTCCCATAGCTGTCCGCCTTGACTCCCTTGACATTGCCGGCGTCCGAATCCGCGGCGAGGAAGCCGTACAGGATGTTCCGTGCGTTGCCGTTCACCGTTTGCGGAATGAAGGAGGACGTCAGCTGGAATGCCGGCTTCTCCTGGTCCGGCATCTGCAGGGACATGTAGAACGGTGGCTGCTTGACTGCCTCGGAGACCGTGGGATCGTTCGGAACGCTCCAAGCATCGTTGTTCTGGTAGAAGCTGTCCGGATCAGTGACGTGGTAGCGGCCCAGCAGTTCGCGCTGGACCTTGAAAAGGTCCTCCGGGTAGCGGACGTGGCTCATCAGGTCGCCGGACATCTCGGAGTAGGGCTTGATGGTAGTCGGGAAGACCTTCTGCCATGCCTTCAGGATGGGGTCGTGGTCGTCCCAGGCGTAAAGGTTCACCGAACCGTCGTAGGCATCCACCGTGGCCTTGACCGAGTTCCTGATGTAGTTCACGGAGCTGTTCGGAAGGGCAACCGTACGCCCCGCGCTCGTTTGCGAATCAGCTGTGGCATTCTGCAACTGCTGTGGCTGCGAATAGGGGAAGTACTGGCTGGTGGTGTAGCCATCAACAATCCACTTCACGCGGCCGTCAACCACGGCCGGGTAGGCATTGCCATCAACGGTCAAGTATGGGGCAAGCTTCTCCACGCGTTCGCGTGGATTGCGGTCGTAGAGGATCTGCGACTCGGCGTTGACGCCATCGGAAAGCAGAAGGTCCGAAGACTGGAACTTGATGGAATAGAGAATCCGGTTGAGCCAGTTGCCCACGTTCGGTCCACCATTGCCGCCGAACGTGTACTGGGTCTCTCCCCCGCCGTCGCGGCTTGCCGGACGATCCTGCTCGCGGTTCGGGGCGCCATCGGGTGCACCGACAATCGAGTACTCAGGCGAGTTCTCGCCAAAGTAGATCCGTGGCTCGTACGTGGTGTCGTTGCCCAGTACGCCGTTGGACGGAATCCCGGATTGCAGGAATTCAGGCTTGCCGTCAGCGGTGAACTTGTTGCCCTTCGCGGCAACTACCCCATAACCATGCGTGTACACGATGTGGCGGTTGACCCACGTCTGCTGGTTGGCGCTGAGGCCATCGGGGTTCAGTTCGCGTACGGCAATCACAGTGTCCTGCACCTTGCCGTCTACCGTGTAGCGGTCAACGTTCAGGGTTTGCGGGAACTGGTAATACGGGCGGAACTGCTCAAGCTGGGCAAACGCGGAAGAGATGAGGTTGGGATCAAGAAGCCGGATGTTGGCTGCAGTCTGGGCATCAGCCGCCAGCGCACCCGCCGTAGCCGTCGTGGTGGCGTTGTACGCCGATACGTCGATCTTGTCCAAGCCGTAAGCAGCCCTGGTCATTGAGATGTTGCGGTCGATGAACTCCCGTTCGAGGGTGTTTTCCGAGGGTCGCACCTGGAACTGCTGGATGACCCACGGGTAGACGCCGCCTGCGAGGATGGCAGTGATAACCAGCATCGCGGTGCCGATGACGGGCAGGCGCCAGCGACCGATCACTGCAGCAATAATAAACAGGATTGCCACCAGTGCAGCGGCGACGGCGAGGATCGCCTTGGTGGGCACTACGGCATTGACATCGGTGTACAAAGCACCGGCCCAGCGGCCCGAGTTGCTCTGGACGGTGGTGTACCTGTCCAGCCAGAAGTTGACGCCCAGCAGGATCAGGAAAAGGGCGCCTGTCACGGCAATGTGGATCTGCGCTGCACGGCTGGTAAAGATGCCACGTTCCATGAGCCGGATGCTGCCGTAAAGGTAGTGGGTGAGGATACCGGCGATGCCGGCCACCACCGTGATGCTGATCAGGAACCCGGTGACGAATCCCAGGAACGGCAGGGACATCAGGTAGAAGCTGATGTCGAGCTTGAACAGGGGGTCTGTCTGGCCGAAAGGCTCCTGGTTGAAGAACAACAGGGCCTTTTGCCATTGACTTGCTGCTGCACTGCCTGCGAAGAGGCCGAACAGGATGGGCAAACCAATCATTACTACCCTGCGCACGGGCTCAAGCTGCGCCTGGTAGCGGTTGAGGTTGTCCCGGGACTCCGCATCCGGGGCATACACGGGCCGGGAACGGTAGGCGATCCTGATGGCAAAGTAGACGGCCGCGAACATCATGGCGAATCCGACCAGGAAGGTGATGATCCGGGCGAGGTTTTCGCGAAGATACACTTCGAAGAAACCGAGCTGCTGATACCAAAGGACATCAGTCCACACATTGGCGAAGAAAATGAACCCGACGACGACCACTGCCACGACGATGAGCGTCGGAGTAAGGGCACCTCGTCTCAGCGGTGATCTTCCGGGCGGGTTGGAGCTGGCGGGACGGGACAAACTCTGTACCTCATTGGTGTCAGTGAACAGTCGGTGTGCGAGTACTTGACATTCTCTGCCGCTGGGATATGGCGGAGGCCGTCATATATGCCACGAGTGGCGGTGGAGCTAAGTTCCACCGCCAGTCTAGTTGTTTGTGCAGGTGGGAAGGCCCGCCGTGTCTTGTCCGGACCCCAACCGTTCCACGGCAGCGGTAGCGTCGGCCAAGGTTTCCACTTTGACAACCTGCAAGCCATCCGGGACGTGCCCCACAACATCGGAACAATTCGCCGCCGGAGCAAGGAACATTGTGGCCCCGTGCTGGCGTGCACCGATCATCTTTTGGGCTATGCCACCGATCGCGCCCACGGCACCGTCGGCGGTGATGGTGCCTGTCCCGGCTACGTGTTTGCCGCCGGTGAGGTCCCCCGGAGTCAGGTTGTCCACAATTCCCAAGGCGAACATCATTCCGGCGCTCGGCCCACCCACGTTGTCCAGTGAAATGCTGACGTCGAACGGAAAGGTGAAATCGCTCGCCAACAGCACGCCGAGAACGTAGCGGTCAGCTTGGTTCTTGGTGGGGGTGACGGTTTCGGTGACCAGGGCCCCATTCCGCTCCACCTCCACGGTCACAGGAGCTCCCGCCCCTGCCGCAAGTTCCGCCTGCACCACGCCCATGGAGGTGATGGCCTTTCCATTGATGGACTTCAGGCGGTCGCCTTCCTTGATTTTCCCGGTGGACGGCGAGGGGTCCGACAGGCCGGCGACATCCAGCCTCTGCTCAAAGGGAATGTCCAGCTGCCGCAATGCAGCGGCCACGGCGTTCTCCTGGGACGTTTCCATGTCCACTTCGCCTTGCTTGACCGTTTGTTCGGCGGTGGTGCCCTTGGGGTAGATCAGTTCCTCGGGGTAGATCGCCTTGGAGTTGTCCAGCCAGGCCCGGAACACGTCGAAAATCGTGGCAGGAGTCTTGGGGCCACCTGTCATGACAACGGTGGTCAGATCCAGGCTACCTTTGGCTGGGAACGATTCGTGTCCGGAAATGCTGATGACAGGCTTGTCGCCGTCCTTACCCAACGTATTGAACGTCGGACCTGCTGACTCGATGACATATGGGACAGGCAACGCCGCCGCCCCAATGCCAAGGCCCAGCGCCAGAAGTCCTGAGATCACCATGATCATGTACCGCCCGTTATGCGGAGGTGCCGGAGGCACCAAGGCGGGATCGGCGTCGGACACTTGGCCCTGCTCCTGGTTCTGGCGCGACGCGAAGGAGCCCTCGGGGCTGGGCGAAGTAAGCATTGAGGCCTCTCTTTTCCGGCATGGCGTGACCGGTTCCTGTGGCTACTGCCGCCGCAGCCGCAGCGGCAGTACATACCAAGCATCAACACTACGCGGTCAGGCGTTGCCGTCCTGCTTTGCCTACAGCGAACGACGCCGGGTCCGGGCAGACAGCCCTCCGGCAGCGCGGTACGGTGAAAGGGATCACCAGCCAGTTCGACGATCGGCGGCACCATGACTTCCAACCCCAACAACCCGTCCAACGACGACGAGACCCCCAAGGATCCGCTGGCGGAAATGCTGCAGAACCTCATGGGCGGCCAGGGCATGGGCAACATCGATCCCGCTGAGTTGGCCAAGGCTGCCGGGCTCCCCAACGACCCCCAGCTCCTGCAGCAAATGTTCGCGCAGGTCCAGGCCATGATGAGTTCCACCTCCGAGGGACCCGTTAACTGGCAGCTGGCGCATGAGAATGCCCGGCGGGTGGCAGCCGCCGGGAGCGACCCCTCCGTCAACGCCCAGCAGGCCAGGGAAGTGGACGAAGCGTTGAGGCTTGCCGAACTCTGGCTCGACCCCGTTACCGACCTCTCGGCCACCGGATTGATTGGACGTGCCTGGTCACGTGCTGAATGGGTGGAGGCGACCCTCGGAACCTGGAAACGCCTGACCGAACCGGTGGCAAACAGCATCGCGAACGCCCTGTCCAATGCGCTCACCCAGCAAATGCCCGAGGAAATGAAGTCCATGATGGGCGGTGCCTCGTCGATGCTGCAGAACATGGGCGGCGCAATCTTCGGCATGCAGTTGGGCCAGGCCATCGGCGCCCTGTCCGCCGAAGTGGTGAGCTCCACGGACATCGGAGTCCCACTGGCGGACCTCGAAATGGCACTCCTGCCGGCCAACGTTGCCAAATTCGGTGAAGGCCTCAGCCTGCCGGAGAACGACGTACGGCTGTTCCTGGCAGTCCGTGAAGCAGCGCACGCCAGGTTGTTCGTACAGGTTCCGTGGCTGCGCGGCCATCTTTTGGGGGCCATCGAGGCCTACGCCCGCGGCATCCACATCGACATGTCCCGCATCGAAGACCTGGCACGGGACCTTGATCCCAGCAACCCGGAAGGCATCCAGGCAGCGCTGTCCCAAGGCGTCTTCACCCCGGAGCGCACCCCGGTCCAGACAGCTGCCCTGGAAAAGCTTGAGACTGCACTCGCCCTTGTTGAGGGTTGGGTTGATGAACTGACCGCTGAAGCAACCGACAAAGTGCTGCCCTCCGCGACTGCCCTGCGGGAAACCGTCCGACGCCGGCGCGCCACAGGCGGACCAGCCGAGCACGCTTTTTCCTCGCTGGTGGGCCTGGAGTTGCGCCCACGCCGCCTTCGGGAGGCAGCCACCTTGTGGGCCACCCTTAAGGAAGAGCGTGGCATTGCCGGACGTGACGCCATCTGGCACCACCCGGATCTGCTGCCTACGGGCGAGGATCTGGATGATCCGAAGGGCTTCTCCGAACGCCGCCGGCTGGCCGAAGCCAGCGAAAGTGAAGTCGATGATGCCCTCCAGAAGCTCCTGGACGGCGGCTACGAAGACACCCCTGACGCCGGATCCCCGGATTCACCGGCTGAAGAGCCTGGTTCGGACGACACCGATCCCCAGGCGCCAACCAAGTAAAGCCTCCGGGAGAACGAATCAGCGACGGTCGCCACGAGTGGCGGCCGTTGCTGGGTTAATCGGTCAGCTCCGCCCCAGGCCCGGACTGGCTGCCGGATTCTCCTGCGAGACCCCTGGACGTCGCGAAGGCCACCCCCTCCAGGAAAGCCTTGGCACGCTGGGTCTCCGGGTAGGCATCAACCAGCGCCCAGAAATCCGCGTTGTGTCCGGCAACCAGCAGGTGGGCCAGCTCATGTACCAGGACGTAGTCCGTAACCCACTGCGGCATGGGCTGGAGTTTGTTGGAGAGCCTGATGCTGCCATCTGCAGGCGTCGCCGAACCCCATCGCGAGTTCTGGTTTCCAACCCATCGGACCGATGTGGGGACGGCCCTGCCACCAAGATACGTCCGGGACAGATGGGCAGCGTGCTCAGCGAGGGCATCATCGGTGGCCGGGCGGCGTTTGCTCCTGCCCGCCCGCTGCTCGCCCTGCTTCTTGAGCTTGGCCAGCATGCGCTGTACCCATTCGCGTTCCTGGGACTTGGTGAAGCTCGCTGGAATAGCGACCACGGCCTTGCCGTCTTCCCAAAACGCGGCGACGGTACGCCGGCGCCTGCTTGATCGACGCACCACGACCGGAGCACCGTCCTCGGTCATCTGGGGAATGCCACTATCCCCCGCCCGTGGACCCGCCATCAGAGAACAGCGCTCTGGGCCAGGACCGCCAGGACCGCCTCGCCGTAGCGCTCAAGCTTGGACGGTCCGATCCCCGCCAAGGATGCCAATTCCTCCAGGGAGCTCGGCTTGGCCTCGGCGATTGCGGTCAAGGTGGCGTCGGTGAACACTACATACGCCGGGACATCGGCGGACTTTGCCTCGTCTTTGCGCCACTGCCGCAGGGCGTCAAAGGTTTGCTCCTCGTAGGAGGGCGGGCATTGGTTGCAGCGTCCCACCTTCCGTTCGGCTCCTGTGGCCAGCATGCTTTCGCACACCCTGCACGACGCCGGCGCTGCGGCTTTTCGGCGCACCGGACCTGACTTGCTGCGGGCGTTTGCGGACGCCACGGAGTCCGGGCGAAGCCCGTCAAGGAAACGGGATGGCTTGCGGTTTGCCCTCCCGCCAGGGGTACGTGCCGTTGACCAGGACAGGTTCAAATGTTCCCGTGCCCGTGTGATGCCCACGTAGAGCAAGCGGCGTTCCTCATCCACGTCCTCAGGGGAATCGGCGAACGAAATGGGCATCAGTCCCTCACTCAGGCCCACCAGGAACACCGCGTCCCACTCGAGGCCCTTGGCCGAGTGGAGGGAAGCGAGCGTGACACCCTGGACCGTGGGGGCATGCTGGGCCACCGAACGTTCCTGGAGCTCATTGACAAACTCAGCCAAGGTGAACGACTCACCGCGGCTGACGGCCAACTCATCGGCCAGGGCGACAAGGGCTGCCAACGACTCCCACCGCTCACGCAGCGCTCCCCCATTGTGGGGAGCAGAGTCGGTGTATCCAAGGGACGCTACGATGTCCCGAACAATCTGCCCCAGTGGCTCCTGGGGACCCTCCGCCACGGCACGGGTCGCGGCCCGAAGTTGCAGTATGGCGTCGCGGACTTCCTTCCGTGCAAAGAATCGCTCACCACCCCGAAGCTGGTAGCCAATACCTGCAGATGCGAGCGCCTGTTCGTAAGCCTCGGACTGGCCGTTCGTGCGGAAAAGTATGGCGATTTCGCTGGCCTGGACCCCGGCGTTCAGCAGTTCCTGAATCCTGCCCGCCACGACGGCCGCTTCGGCTTCGTCGTCCGGGCACTCCATGAACTTTGGCTCCGGACCGGACGGACGTTGGGCAACAAGCTTCAGGGGCGGCGCCCAGGCGGCATCGGCGACCGGTCCGCCACTTCGCCTCGACCCCAGCAGGTCATTGGCAAGCTTCACCACCTGTGGCGTGGACCGGTAGTCGCGGATGAGCTTGACGACGGTTGCTCCCGGGAATTGCGCTTTGAAACCCAGCAGGTGTTTGGGGGACGCTCCAGTGAAGGAGTAGATGGTCTGGCTCGCATCGCCCACCACGCACAACTCGTCGCGGCCGCCAAGCCACAAATCCAGGAGCCGCTGCTGTAGCGGCGAAACGTCCTGGTACTCATCCACCACAAAGTGCCGGTACTGCTCACGAACGGTGGCCGCGACCTTTGGGTCCTCTTGGAGAATGCCTACGGTGATGAGCAAAACGTCCTCGAAGTCGATGACGTTACGATCCGTCTTGATGTCCTCATAGGCTTGGAACACCCGGGAAACGGCCGTGAGATCGAAGCCGCCCGGCGTACCACGGCCCTGTGCGTTCTCAAGGTAGTTGGCGGGCGTCAGCATGGACACCTTTGCCCATTCGATCTCCGCCGCGAGGTCCCTGATGGAGGCGCGGTCTGTGCTCAGGCGCAGCCGGCGGGACGCTTCGGCGATCATATTGGCCTTGTGGTCCAACAGATTCGGCAGGGTTCCTCCGATCGCCTGAGGCCAGAAGAACTGCAGCTGCCTCAGGGCGGCGGCGTGGAAGGTGCGGGCTTGGACGTTTGCCACGCCAAGATCGCGGAGCCTGCTGCGCATCTCGGCGGCGGCCCTTGCCGTGAACGTCACGGCCAGCAACCGCTGCGGGCTGTACACCCCGGAGTGGACTCCATAGGCGATGCGGTGGGTGATGGCACGCGTTTTTCCTGTACCAGCGCCGGCCAGGACGCACATCGGACCCGTCAGGGTACTGGCCACTTCACGTTGTTCGTCATCCAAGCCACCGAGGATGCGCTCCTCGAGAGAGCCTTCGGCGTCTAAAAACACTTCTGTCACGGCTGGAGGTCTTCGATGACGCCGCCATACCAATGCTCGATCAAGGAACGCGCAATCGAAAGCCGCGTGGAGATGGTGATTTCGCCACTGAGCACCGCGTCCTGCAGCTCATCCCGGCTGAACCACCGTGCCCGGGTCACCTCGACGCCATCGGGCCGCGCAACGGCGTCGTCCGTGGTGGCGGTGAAGCCCAGCATGAGCGAAGCGGGAAACGGCCAGGACTGCGAGCCGAGGTACTGGCAGGCCGTCACGCGGACACCCACCTCTTCCCCGATTTCCCGGACCACAGCCTGCTCAAGCGATTCACCGGGCTCAACGAACCCGGCCAGAGTGGAATAGTTTTTGGCATCCACCGGCCCGCCGCCGCCCAGGAGCAGGCGACCGTCGGGTCCAACCACGGTGACGATGATTGCAGGATCCGTGCGCGGGTAGTGCTCGGAATTGTCCTTGGGACAACGCCTGACCCAGCCGCCGGCCTCGACATCCGTTGGGGTGCCGCACTGCGGACAATGTGTGTGGGTGGCATGCCAGTTGGAGATAGCGCTTGCTTCAATGAACAGGGCGGTGTCCATGGCGTCCAACGTGGCCGCGACGTCACGGAATCCCGCCCACTGTGCGTCCGAAGGGATCGTGGCGGGGCCCGCAGCCGGCGGCTCAGCGATGGTGAACAGGAGGACCGGCGTTCCTTCCGGCAACGAGGACGACATCAAAGTGGTCCCCAGATAGATGGCGGCGGCACCGGCGTCGGGCCCTTGGAGGGCGGCCCAGAGGGCGGCGGCGTCGCCGAACCAGAGACCATCGGCTGTCACCAACGCCTTGCGCTGGGAAATAACCATGGCTTTGGCCGTACCAGAGGCGATGACGTCCTGGACCATGCCCGGCTTCATACGGACGCCCGAGCCGCGGTCCACCATGGCAGGGCGGACGGGAAGAACAGTGTCCATCAGGTGGTTGGCAAGCGCCGGCGACTCCGTATGACTCATGTATCTACCGTACTGACTCGCACCGACAAAAAACATTTGGAAGGTCTCCGCCTGTGGACGACGGCGGGCGGAGGCGCAAATACACTCCCCTTTTGGCCTCTTCCCCTGTGGATTTGCTGGAGATCTGAAGACTCGCCGCACTGCATCATGGCCACAGGCCACACTCAATCTACCGTGGAGAGGTGAGAAGAACACCGCTCGAACTGGCCGCTATAGCAACTGCGGCGGTGCCTGGTTTGGCGCCGACGGCTACAGCCTATTCCCCCGACGACGACGCCGACTTCGATTCTGCGTTGCTGCTGGACGCGGAGGGCAAGCGCTGGCGGGTCCGTTCTCCGCGACATCCCGAAGCCAGCACCCGGTTGGAAACCGAGTTCATGGTGCTCCGCGCCTTCGCCCCGGCAATCCGCGCCGAATTGCCCTTCCACGTTCCCACCATTGCCGGTACCGTCCGGCAGGGCGCCCTCACCACTTTCGTCTATGCCCACCTGCAGGGATCGGTCCTGTCGATCGAAGAACTTTCGGCCAGCAGCCAGGCATTGGCCAAGGAAATAGGTGCGGCACTGGCCGCTGTCCATGACCTTCCGCTGAGTCTTGTGACCAACGCCGATCTCCCCAGCTACTCTGCCAACGAATTCAGGCAGCGCAAGCTCAACGAACTGGACCAGGCCGCTACCACCGGCAAGATTCCGGCCACGCTCCTGCGGCGCTGGGAGCATGCCCTGGAGGACGTCGCCCTGTGGCGGTTCAACACCTCAGTGGTCCATGGCGATCTCCATGAAGACAACCTGATGGTCCAGGACGACACCGTGACTGCAATAACAGGTTGGACTGACCTGCGGATCGGCGATCCGGCCGATGATTTCGCGTGGCTGGTGGCCTCCAACGAATCATCGTTCGTGGAAGCAGTACTGGCCCATTACACCCAGGCCCGCCGGGAAACCCCGGACGCCCACCTGCTCCGCCGCGCTGCCCTGCTGGCCGAATTCGCCCTGGCCCAATATTTGGTCAAAGCCATGGCTGCCGGACATCAGAGCATGACCGCGGAAGCAGAGTCCATGCTTCAGGCCCTCGCCAGCGACATCGAGGAGCAGGCGCGCCGCCATGAAGAAGCAGAGGCCGCGGCAAAGGAACTCGCCGAACACCAGGCGGAAATGGCTGCGGATCGGCAGCCGGCGGTCAGCGTGATACCAATTCCCGACGCCGGTCCAACAGTTTCGGTGGCAGCGATCCCTCCTGCGGAGTCCACTGCGGAGGCGTCAACGGCCGCCGGGGATCAGGCACCTTCGGCTGATGCTGCCGGAGCCGATGACTCAAGCGATCATGACGATACGTCCACGGCCGCCATCAGCGTGGTGACAGTAACCCCCCTTCACGCAGCGGATCGCTCCTAGGCATCAGTTGCCTTCCAGCGCCTTGGCAACGATCTGTTCAAGTTCCTCGGCACTGCCGAGGTCGTGCGGGCGCACGGCTGAGTCTTCGGCTACGTAGTAGAACGCCGCGCTGACGTCATCGAGGGGTACGTCCTGAAGCCGAGCCCACGCCAGCCGGTAGACGGCCAGCTGCACGGCACGGCCCGCCAATTGCTTTCCTGCCGGGCGCCGCCCTGTTTTCCAGTCAATAAGCTGCCACCGGCCATCGGCATCGCGGAAGACGGCGTCAATCCGGCCGCGGACAACCACGTCCCCGATACGGGTTTCAACGGGCACTTCGACAAAGGCTGGGGCGCGCTGGGCCCACTCGGACTGCTTGAACGCGGCCACCATGTCATCGAGGCCGTAGGCCTCGTCAATGTGCGAGTCGGACCCCGGTGCTTCGTCAAGGTCCAGCATCCCCGTGGTTCCGAAGTACTCCTCCACCCAGGCGTGGAACGCTGTGCCCTTCCTGGCGGAGATTCCCGGTTCCCGGGGAACGGGCCTGCGGAGCTGGGAAACAACAGCGGCAGGGTTGTCACCGAGATCCACGAAAAGTGACGCGGAGATGTGGCTGGGCAGATGGACATCGTGGATTGCCGTGCGCCGGCGCTGGCGATCAAGAAGAAGCTGGGCCTCGTGGGACCATTTTGCGGCAGGTCCGCTCAGCCCCGACGAAGGAGGTTCGGCCTTGGGATCCTCCATGTAAGCCCGGACCAATGCTGCGGCCTGGTCCATGGCCTTGCGACGACCCGGTGCGAGCCTGAGACGGGCGCCGGTCCGTGGGTCCGTTGGCCCTTCGAGAGGGTCATAGGGAAACTGCGCCACTTCCAGCGCAGCCGTCAAAGGGCTCGTGTCAGGCAGGGATTCCTCAGCCACTGATTCAGGGTGGATCACGGCCTGCACCTTGGGTTCAGTACCGTCGGGTTCAGTACCGTCGGGTTCAGAACCGGCATCATTTTCCTGGCCCACCCCAGCGAGTGGCGCCAACTCAGAGAGGAAGGCAGACATGCCGGCAATTCCCGAGCGTGATCCATTCCATGCGGCGCTGGAGGCCCAGAGAACGAACTTGGCCCTGGTGTAGGCAACATAGGCCAACCTGCGTTCCTCCGCTTCGCCATGATGCTGGACTTCGGATTTGAAGTCCTTCTCGGCGTCCAGCCAACCCTTTTGGTCGGGCTGGTCAAGGTCCCACTGAGGGAGGTCCGCGCGGTCTCCGCGCAGCGGCCACGGCAATGCGGCGGCACCAGTGCTCCACCGGGAATCCCTGTTGCTGGGAAAGGAACCTGCGTTGAGGCCTGGCACAAAGACAACGTCCCATTCCAGGCCCTTGGAGGCATGGACGGTGAGCAACTGCACGGCTTCACGGTTGGTTTCCGCCGGCGCAATATCCAGGCCGCCTTCCTCGGAGGCCGCAGCTTCCAACCACGACAGGAACGCCAGGAGATCAATGCGCTGGGATGTTTGGAGGAAGCCTGCTGCAGCATCCTGGAAGGCGTCCAGGTTTCGTCGCGCTTGATGGATGCTGACACCGGGCTTTGCTGCGACTTCAATGTCCAGAAGCATGGCTCGCTCCACTTCGCCCAGAAGCGTGGTGAGGTCGTCGCCGATGAAACTCCTCAGGGATCGGAGCTCCGCAGCCAAGCTGCCCAGGCGGTCCAAGGCGGTGCCGCTCAGGCTCCTGCCGTGTCCGGAGGTCCAGCCCGGTTTGGGGAGGTAGTCGAGGGCTTCCACCAGGCTGGCGGCATCGGTGATGTCGCTCTCGACCACCACTGCCGAGGGTTCCTCATTGGCTTCGACGGCGTCGCCCTGGGCGTCGGGGGCGGCCCGTCGTCGGGCGAGGAAACGCGACCAGTCGCTGAAAGCCATCAGGTCCGCCGGCCCGATCCGCCAGCGGGCCCCTGCGAGCAACCTCATCATTGCGTCGGAGCGTCCAGGATCGGCCAGGACCCGCAGTGTTGCCACCAGATCCACAACCTCGGGAGTGTCCAGCAGGCCGCCCAGCCCTACGATCTCGTAGGCGATGCCCTGTAGCTCGAATTCACGCCGAAGGCACTCCATCTGGGCCCTTCGGCGGCAAAGAACGGCCATGGTGGGTTTCACCGGAGTGCCATCTTGCTCTTCCTCAAACACTGTTCGCTGGTAGCGCCGGACATCGCGGACGATAGCTGCCGCTTCATCCTCATCGGTACCGAAGCGGCCGATCACCACGCTGCCATCCACGGCGGCAGGGCTGGGGACAAGCGGTGGGACGGAAACTTGGCCCTGCTCGCCCTTCTCCCCCGGGGCTCCGCCGCTGGCAGCCGCCTTGTTCAGGGGTGCGGCAATGGTATTGGCGGCGTGGAGGATGTTCCGTCCGTTCCGCCAGGCCGTGGTCAGGTACGAGGTGGGAGCCACTGAATACGAGTCCGGCCCGCCGTCCTTGCGGACAACCGGGAACTCCTGCACGAAATGGAAGAGCTGCCCGGCGGAAGCGCCACGGAATCCGTAAATGGACTGGTTGGGATCGCCCACGGCAGTGACTGCGTGCCCCTGTCCGAACAGACGGGAGAACAGAACCAGCTGGGCGTGTGAGGTGTCCTGGAACTCGTCCAGGAGCACAACTTTGTACCGGGCGCGCTCGGTTGAGGCGGCCAGGGGGATGTCGCGGGCGATCCTCGCTGCCAGTGCTACGAGGTCCCCGAAGTCCAGGACTCCGCGTTGTCGCTTGGCCTCCTGGTAGCGGACCACCATGTCAGCCACGCTGGCGCGGGTCCGAAGCATGGCGGCCAGCTCCCCTGCGGCCTGCGTTGGATTCTTTTTTGCTCCCGCGGTATAAGGAAGCTGTTCAAAGCCCTGGACCCGTTCCAAGACCCATTCACGCACCGAGGCAGGATCCTGGAGATGCTCGGCGCACTCACCGGCCAGCTGGATAACGCCGTTGACCAAGGTGGATTTGGCGGCCGTAAAGTGCTCGTAGTCGCCGTCGTAAGCCTCCACGACCTCGCTGGCCAACTGCCAGGACTGCGCCCCGCCGAGCAAAACGACATCGCGTTCGATCCCCAGCCGCAGGCCGTAGTCGGAGACGATTCCGCTTGCATAGGAATGGTACGTGGAGACCCTGGGCTCAAGGTCATCAGCCCCGAGCAAACCATCCGGGAAGCCTGCGCTGCCATCGTCTTCAGCAGCGACGCGTTGGAGTGTGGCCAGCTTGCTCCGGATCCGGCTGGCCAGTTCACCTGCGGCCTTGCGCGTGAACGTCACGCCAAGAACTTCCTCCGGACGGACCCAGCCGTTGGCGACAAGCCACACCACGCGGTCGGCCATCGTGGCTGTCTTGCCGGACCCTGCACCGGCAATGACAAGACGCGGGGTCAGGGAAGAAGAAATGATGGCGGACTGTTCAGGGGTGGGGCGGTTCTTCTCGCCCAGGATGTCGGCCAGTTCCGAGGGGGTGAACCGCGGCTCCGGGAGATTCGCCGTGCCATCAAAAGCAGAGGTCAGATTGCCTATGCCATCCAGGACTTCGGTGCTCATTCGGTAACCTGCTTTCCTCGGGCGCACAACGGGCAAATATCCGGAAGACGGCAACCATGTCCGCTGTGGCTCCCCTTGCCGGGATCGTGCCGTGCTTCGAACGTTGCCGCGGCCATCAACCCTGCGGCCTCGTTGACCAGTTCCTCAGCCCAGTTATCACCGGGCTCCAGGGGATCCTGCTGCTGGATGCCCGGGCTCTTGGTCTTTGTACCAAGTTGGGCCAGCACAGCACCACCTGGGAGAAGCGACGTGGCCGCGTCAAGGCCCGGCCCAGCACCGGCGTTTTCCGCTCCGGGCAAGGCGTCAATGAACGCGCCTTTCAGAACGGCGGCCTGATACGCGCCCAGCTGCGGATGGTTGGCAACCTCTGCCTTGCCGGGCTGCCGCTTGCCGGTTTTGAGGTCGACGATAACGAGCCGTCCCTCCGGATCAATCTCCAGGCGGTCCACCTGGCCGCGGAGCACGGCATGGCGTTGTTGGGCACCGGCCTCCGTATCCTTGGCGGCGGGATCTTCCAGGGTGACTTCGGGTTCCAAGGTGACATCGGGAAGCCGGACCTCAAAGTCGTGCTCGACCGCCAGCAGGCTCCGGCCTTCGCTGCGCATGATGAGGACATACTGGGCCAGCTTGCGGACCATGAGCTCTGCACGCTGGAAGTCGAGCTTTCCTTCCCAGTTATCCTTCATGCCAAGGGTGGGCCATCGCCGGACGAGTTCGGCTACATACTCTCCACCCGAGGCCTCCGGAAGGTCCTGGGCGATGCTGTGCACCAACGTGCCCAGGCTCCGGGCGAAGTCGGTGGCAGGCTCACCACCAGCTGCCTGGACAAACCAGTCAAGCGGTGACTTGCGCACTGCTTCCACTTTGGACGGTGAGACGGAGACAGTACCGCCTGGGGGTACCACTGGTTCCATGGAACTCTGGGGTGCCAATCCCCACCAGGTGTCAGGATCCGCACCGGGAACAGGAGGGTCCGTACTGGCGAACCTGGCCAGGATCCGGGCGGCCTCGTGCGTAGTCCCTGCATCCTGGGCCGAAGAGTCCTGCAACTGGACATGCTGCCTCAGCTCGGCCACGAGGGCCCGAAGCGTCATGGGACGGTCTACAGGGGTATACCCCCGTTTGTACTCCCCCTGGTTCAACGGAGCAACGTAGTCCAGGAACGCCGAGGGCTGCTCATCCTCGGAGGATACAGCCGTGCAGATCAGGACTTCGCGTGCACGGGAAACGGCGGTGGAGAAACTCCGCAGTTCGTCGTAGCGGATGTCGCGGAGCCGGCTGAGCGGCCCACGCCCCAGCGCGTAGTCCACGCCGTGCTCCACAGCATCGGCATAGACCGTGCTGCCCAGAAGTTCGCCACGCAGGCGGGTGTTCGGCCAGACGCCTTCCTGCAGGCCGGCGACGATTACCACCGGCCACTCGCGTCCGGCAGCACTGGCCGGAGTCATGACTTCCACGCATTCTTCAAGCTGTGCGCGTGCTGCCAAGGTATCCATGGGAAGTTCCTGGTTCAACAAGTATTCGAGGAACTGCTCGGGCCCGGAGCCTGGGAGCTGATCCACGAACCGTTCGGCCGTGTGGAATAGCGCCATCATGGCGTCAAGATCCCGATCGGCGCGGGCTCCGGCGGCACCGCCTTCCATGGCCGCTTCCGCCCATCGCGAAGACAAGCCCGCGGCTTGCCACAACGCCCAAAGGACGGATTCAGCATTGGCTCCGGGCTCGGCGGCGGCTGCAGCGCCGGCCGATAGCATGCGAGCAAGCCTGCGGGCCGCACTCCCCTCGATGCCCAGTGAAGCCAAGGCTCCGGGTTCCAGCAGTGCTTCGACCAACAAGGCATCGCTGGAGCGGCCACCACCACCAAGAAGTTCCTCGCGCCGCAGCGATTGCCGCAGTCTGCGCAGCTCGATCGCCGTGGCCCCGCCGATGCGGGACGTCAGGAGCGAGACAGCTGTCTCGGGAGTCAGCTTGGCTGGATCCAACACCACCGCGAAGGCCTCAAGAAGGGGACGAACCGCGACTTCGTCGCGCACCGCGGAATCTGCCACTGGGACCCGCACCGGTATTCCCTGTCCGCCCAAATATCGCTGCAGCTGGGAGATCTGCCCGCCATTGCGGACAATCACAGCGATATCGCTCAGTTCACGGCCCTCCCGCAGCTGAGCTTCGAGAATCCGCTGGGCGATATAGCGCATTTCATGAACGGCCGAGGGCAGGACGTGTCCTTCAACCCGCCCTTGGCTACCGGGTCCGGGTTCTCCCGCGGTCGATAGCAATGGTTGCTCCATTTGCCGGGCCAGCTGGCCCCCGGAACGCTGCGAAATACGAGCCGCGACCCTCGTCCAGGCCTCGGCTACGGCAGGGGCATGGCGATGGGTCACGGACAGCGGACGCAACGAGACTGCCTGCTCCGCACCGCCCAGCAGGGTTGGCAACTCCGCCACCAAATCGGGCCTGGCGCCACGGAACCCCTGTACGACGGTGTCCGGCGAATAGGTCACCACGACATCTTTACCCTCAGCCACGTCAGCCAGGAGTTCAAACACGGCCGGGTTTGCTTCCTGGGCGTCGTCCACCAGGAACAGCTGGAGTCGCCGCCGTTCTTCTGCCAGGAAGGCTGGGGAATCCTGGAAAATCTGCCGGGCGGTGGTAATGATCCCAGCGGGGTCAAAGGCTTCGGGCATGCGCAGGTCAAGGACGTCCCTGTATTCGCTGTAGAGTTCAGCGGCTGCCATCCAGTCCGGCCTCCCGCATTCATAGGCCAGGCCAACCAGGTCCTCGGCCGTGCGACCTGACTCGATGATGCGGTCGAACAACTGCCGGATCTCATGACGAAAACCACGCGTGGGAAGCGCCGCAGCAAGATCCTCCGGCCATGGCAATTCGAAGCCGGGGCGGGAGTGGCCTTCCAGCAACTCCTTGATGATGAGGTCCTGCTCCGGGCCGGAGAGGAGCTTCGGTGGCCGTGTGAGCGGCAGGACGCCTTCGGCTTTGGCGCGTCGAATGATATCGAAAGCGTAAGACGCCCAGGTGCGGGCCGGCGTCGTACTGAGGCTGCGGTCCAAGCGACCGGTGAAGGTGTCCCGCAGGGCAGCGGCAGCATGGCGGCCCGGCGCAAGAATCAGAATCTGTTCAGGGTCCAGGCCGTCCTCGCGGACACGGCGGACAGCGGCCTCCACGAGCACGGTGGATTTGCCGGTTCCCGGACCACCCGGAACGAGAATCGGCCCGCTGCCCTGCGGGAGGGAGACCACGGCCTGTTGGTCAGGCGATAGCGCGGGTGCCGCGTAGTGGGTTTGCCGTGGCGGCAGCAGCCGAAGGGCTGCGGATGCTTGGCGTGTTTTGGCAGGATTCCCGGTCACACAGTCATTTCATCATCGGGTACCGACAATTTATGGAGTTGACGCTCCAACTGGTCGGAGATCACATCAAGTTGGTCGAATTCCGCGTCCGTGGGGGTCCATCGGGCCACCGCGAGGTCCACGCGCCAGCGGCCTTCGCCGGTCAGCTTGAATGCCTGGTAGGCACCGTGGAGCGGGGTTGATTCTTCCAGATAGTGCCGCAACGCGTCCGCCTCGTGGCCCACGGGCGCTTCTCCGCTTGCCCGCAGCACCCGCCACCACGCAACGCCGCTGCCGTAATGGCTCATCACGGCGCCAACCTGCCGCGGTCCACCCGAACCCAGGAGCTCGGCGACGTCTCCGTAGGACACTGCCGAACCAGGCGGAACGAGGTCCACGACGGCCAGGACCGCCGTCACATACTCCATCCGCATGTGTTTCAGCCTAACGCCAGGAGTGTCCTACCCAATAACGTCAGTGCAGGCCGGTAGCGTGAAAATCATGAGCTCCTGGAACACCCTCGCCCGCGCCGCGTTCGACCTCGAAACCACGGGAAAGAATTCCCGTTCAGCGCGGATCGTCACGGCCTCGATCACCGTGGTGGACGGCCATGGTGAGCTCATCGCGGAGCACGAATGGCTGGCCGACCCGGGCGTCGAGATCCCCGCGGAAGCCAGCGAGGTACACGGAGTCACCACTGAGAAAGCAAGGGCTGAAGGGCGGCCGGCCGCGGAAGTGACCCGCGAGGTCGCGGGGGTACTCCAGGAACTGTTCGACGCCGGAACTCCGGTTATTGCCTTCAACGCCAGTTACGATTTCACCGTCTTGGCGGCGGAGTCCGCGCGGTACGGTGTTCCGCAGCTGAGCCGCTTCCCTGTTCTGGATCCCTACGTGATGAACAAGCAGGTGGACCGCTACCGCAAGGGCAAGCGGACCCTGACGGCTTTGTGCGAGGAATACGGGGTGGACTTGACCAACGCCCATACCTCCGCCGCGGACGCCCTCGCCACGCTCCGGGTACTGGATGCAATGGCCGGCAAGTTCCCCAAGCTCCAGATGCCGGCCTCCACCCTGCACCAGTTGCAAGTAGACTGGGCCGCGTCCCAAGCAGCTGACTTCCAGCAGTATCTGCGCCGCAGCAAGCCCACTGCCGTTATTGAGGGTGAATGGCCGGTGCTTCCTCCAGAGGATGCCAGCCGCGGCGGCTTCTGAGTTTTCTCTGCGACGCAAGTCACACGGATTCCCGGAACCTCCCATGGACCCGGAGTTCAGGCGCGGATTCCACATCCGGAGCCGGACACGGAACAGTGAGGCGGCCGTTGAGGCCAGTGTGGAACATCGTTCGGAAAAACCGAGGGTCAGCCACCGTTTCTTCGATTCACGGGGACCCTGCGGGCTGGTGACATAATTAAGTTTGGCGGGTTGAAGTCTGCTAGGGCAGCCAACCTACGTTTTGCTGCCGTGTTCCCCGCCCACCGCAAAACGTCTCCGTGACCCGATGAAAGTGATTTCTTCATGAAATTCAAAGCCCCTAAGTGGCTGTCTGTTGCCCCCGTGGCCGCAGCCCTGGTGATTTCCCTGGCAGCATGCGGCGGAGGAAGCTCCCAGCCCAGCGGAACACCCACTGACGCCCTCGCCGGAAGCGACCAGAAGTCACTGGACAGCTTCACCACCGCCAACGTCACTCCCCTGGACAAGATCGACAAGTCCAAGCTGGGCCTCATCACCGACGGCACCTTGCGCGTAGGCACCCTGTCCGATGCCCCGCCGAACATCTTCATCGATCCTTCCGGCAAGTTCACCGGCTACGACAACGAGCTCCTGCGCGCCATCGGCGACAAGCTGGGACTCAAGGTCGACTTCGCTTCCACGGACTTCTCCGCGTTGCTCTCCCAGGTGGGCAACAAGCAGTTCGACGTCGGATCCTCCTCGATCTCCACCACGGACGCCCGCCGCAAGACGGTTGGCTTCACCAATGGCTACGACTTTGGCTACATGGCTGTAGTGACCAAGAAGGACTCCAAGGTCACCGGTTTTGCCGACATCAAGGAAGGCCTCCGCATCGGCGTCGTCCAGGGCACGGTCCAGGACGACTACATGACGAACACGCTCAAGATCGAGCCGGTACGTTTCCCTGACTACAACACGGTCTACGGCAACGTGAAGAACGGCCAGATCGACGCTTGGGTTGCCCCGTCCCAGCAGGCCGAAGGCCAGGTCAAGGAAGGCGACAACACCAAGATCGCCGAGAAGGTCGTCAACACCCAGAACTTCACCGCTTACGCCGTGAACAAGGACAACCAGCCGCTGATCGACGCCCTGAACTCCGGCTTGGACGCTGTCATTGCCGACGGTACCTGGGCCAAGCTCACTGCCGAGTGGTACAAGGACCGTCCGACGTCCGCAGAGCAGACCCCCCAGGGTTGGAAGCCGGGCAGCAAGGCCGTCCAGCTCCCGGCCAAATAACCAAGGCGTTCCATGGATATCCTCAATCAATTAGCCGATACCTTCTTTGACTGGGAGGCGATGGGCCAAGTCATCCCCAAGATGTTCGCCGTCGGCCTGCCCAACACGATCGTCCTGGCTGTAGTCTCGGGCATCATTGGGACCGCCCTCGGGATGCTGCTTGCCCTGATGGGGATTTCCCGGAACGCAGCAGCACGGTGGGTAGCCCGCGTCTACACGGACATTCTCCGCGGGCTCCCGCCGGTGCTGACCATCCTGGTGATCGGTTTCGGTTTCGGCCCGATCATTCGCGAACTCACGGGCTCCACCAGCCCCTACCCCATGGCCATCGCAGCGCTGTCGTTGATGTCCGGCGCCTACATCGGCGAGATCTTCCGGTCCGGTATCCAGAGCGTGGACAAAGGCCAGCTTGAGGCTACCCGGGCACTCGGGTTCAGCTATGGCTCGTCCATGCGCCTCGTGGTGGTACCCCAGGGCATCCGCCGCGTGCTCCCGGCGCTGGTGAACCAGTTCATCGCATTGATCAAGGAATCGTCCTTGGTCTTCATGCTGGGCCTTTTGGCGACAGAACGCGAGATCTTCCAGATCGGCAAGGACGCGGCTGCCAACACCGGCAACCTGTCCCCGTACGTCGCAGCAGCCATCTTCTATCTGGCACTGACAATTCCTCTCACGCACTTCGTGAACTGGATTGATGCCCGCATGCGCGCCGGCCGCCCGGAGAAGAAAGAACCGGACGAGGCCGCAGCAGTGGTTGGAAAAGGAGCCCAGGCATGAGTGAATTCGCTTCCGGCACGCTCACCGCGAAGAACATCCATTTGTCGTTTGGCAGCAACCACGTGCTGCGCGGCATCGACCTGCACGTCGAGAAGGGCACCACGGCCTCCGTGATCGGCCCGTCCGGCTCGGGCAAGTCCACCTTGCTCCGTGTCATGAACCGGTTGATCGAACCGGACCAGGGCGACATCCTGCTGGATGGGCGTTCAGTGCTGAAGGACAATCCGGACGAGCTTCGCCGCCGCATCGGCATGGTCTTCCAGCAGTTCAACCTGTTCCCGCACAAGACGGTGGCGGAGAACATTTCGCTGGCCCTGCGCAAACTCCGTGGCATGTCCAAGGAGCAGGCACGGGATGAGGCACTGGCCCAGCTGGACCTGGTGGGTTTGAAGCACAAAGCAGATTCACGTCCTGCCAACCTCTCAGGCGGACAGCAGCAACGTGTCGCCATCGCCCGCGCGCTGGCCATGAAGCCCGAGGTCATGTTCTTCGACGAAGCAACCTCGGCCCTGGACCCGGAACTCGTCAAGGGCGTGCTCGCCCTCATGACGGACCTGGCCCAAGGAGGCATGACCATGGTGGTGGTAACCCACGAAATGGGCTTCTCGCGCAACGTCTCCGACATCGTGACCTTCATGGATGCCGGCGTCGTGGTTGAGTCCGGTCCCCCGGAGCAGGTGTTCACCAACCCGCAGACGGAACGCCTCCAGGGCTTCCTCTCGGACGTTCTTTAGGTAGCAACAGAGCCCAAGCTTGCAGGAAAGCCCCGCCCTCCTCGGACAGTCCATATGAATGGCTGTCCCAGGGAGGCGGGGCTTTTGCGTTGGGCCGGACTATTGACCGTTCTTGACGCGCAGCACCGTCAGGGCCGCAGCATCCACCTTGGCACGGAACGCCGGGTCAGCCTGGGCTTTCTTCACGACTGCTTGATGCATCGCCGGAATGCTGGTGGGATCGGCACAAACAAGCATGGTTCCTCCGGCACCGAAGAAGTTCAGGGCACGATCGGCATCTGACCACGTCTCCAACTGCGCAGCACTGCAGAGGTCGTCAGACAGGACAATGCCCTTGAAACCGGCGTCGCCGCGCAACATCGTGTCCATCACCATGGGCGAAAACGGGGCTATGTTGGCTGGATCGATTTTTTCGTACAGGGCATTCGAAATCATGACCCACTGGGTGCCGGATTTGATCGCGGCTTTGAAAGGCTCAAGGGCAGGGTCCGTGCGGGTGGTTGCGTTGTCCCGGACATGGCTGGTGACATCAGTGTTGGGCACAACGCGTCCCAGCCCCGGGAAATGCTTGACGACCGGGGCAACCCCCGCGTCCTTCATGCCATCGGCGAAGGCGTTTCCCACTTCCGAAACTGTTGCAGGCTCAAAGCCGTACTCGCGCTGGAAATGCCCGATGGGAGCGTTGGAGGGTGCAAACTCTGCGCTGGTGACGGTGTCAAGAACCGGAGCGAGGTTGACATTGACGCCGACGCTGCGAAGCTCCTTGCCCCACGTCGCGGCATCGGTGCGGAGTTTCACCGCACCGGAAGATGCCTGCACCAGGGCAGCAGGGATCGCGGAAAATCCCGGGCCCGAGAGAACCTGGACGAAGCCGCCCTCCTGGTCGGTGGCGACGAAGAGTGGCACGCCGCCGGTCGTCTCTGGCGAGACGGTCCCGGTAAGGGAGGCGACGACCCCGGCTGTTGCTGTAGTTCCGGCCTTGCTTCGCCCGCTGAGGTACACATTTCCGGCATGGTATTTCTTCAATGCCTCCATGGTCCCGGGCTCCGCTCCCGTTGCTTTCGCCGCCACCATGAACAGCTGCCCAACGCGCTGTTCGAGACTCAACGCGGCCAGCTGTTGCTCTGCAGCTGGCAAGGGCGCTGGGGCAGTCGCGCTGGAGGGGGAAACGGCGGGCCCGGAACCCGCGGGCGTGGCGGACGTGGTGGGTTCGGGCGTACTCGGCTGCGATGCCACCGGTGCCGGCGATGTTGCCTCGGCAGGGGACGGCCCGCCGGATGCCGTCCCGGCGGAACAGCCTGACGCCACGGCGATGAACGCTCCAGCGGCGGCGATGCTCATACTGAGGCTTGCAATTGTGGGGGTCTTGCGCATGGTAAACCGTGGATTCGTTGGGGTTGGGTTTCCACTTACGAGCCTACCCTGAAGCGGGCACGGCCATGCCCCGGGACGCAGCTTCCGCCGCTGCCCGGGGCATGGGGCTGCCTAGGCTGAGGCAGCCGCCTTGGCAGCAGCCGGGAGGGCCTCGATGATGCGGTTCATCGCTGCGTCATCATGTGCAGCGGAGAGGAACCAGGCCTCAAAAACAGACGGCGGAAGGTAAACGCCGGAATCGAGCATGGAGTGGAAGAACGGCGCGTAGCGGAAGCTCTCCTGGCCCTGGGCGTCGTCGTAGTTGTGCACGCCGTTGGCGCTGGTGCCGAAAGCAACCGAGAACAGGTTGCCCGCACGCTGGATCGAGTGATCCACGCCTTCAGCATCGAGGGCGGAGGAGAGCGCGGCGGAGAGTTCCAGCGAGCGGGCGTCCACATAGGCATAGACCTCGGGAGTCGCGTTGCTCAGGGTAGCGACGCCCGCAGCCATGGCAACAGGGTTCCCGGACAGCGTGCCGGCCTGGTAAACCGGCCCGACGGGCGCGAGATAGTCCATGACGTCGGCACGGCCGCCAAGTGCCGCCGTCGGCATTCCACCGCCGATGACCTTGCCGAAGGTGAGCAGGTCCGGGGCCCAGCCTTCCTGCCGGCCCGTCAGGCCCCAGTAGCCCGCGTAGCCGGTGCGGAAACCCGTGAGGACCTCGTCCAGGATCAGCAGCGCGCCGTGTTCCTTCGTGATGCGTGACAGTCCTGCGTTGAAGCCCTCGCCCGGGGTGACGACGCCCATGTTGGCCGGTGCCGCTTCGGTAATGATGGCAGCGATGTTCTTGCCGTGGGCAGCGAAGGCGGCCTCGACGGCGTCGAGGTCGTTGTAGGGCAGAACCAAAGTCTCCGCCGCGGTAGCTTCCGTAACTCCTGCCGAGCCCGGCAAGGCCAGCGTGGCGACGCCGGAACCGGCTGCGGCCAGCAGCCCGTCCAAGTGGCCGTGGTAGCAGCCGGCAAACTTAATGATCAGGTTCCGCCCGGTGAAGCCGCGGGCAAGGCGAACCGCGGTCATGGTCGCTTCAGTGCCGGTGGACACCATGCGCAGGCGTTCGACGGCGGAGACGCGCTCCTTGACGATCTCGGCGAGGTTGGCCTCGTCCGGCGTGGAAGCACCGAAGGACAAGCCCCGGTCGACGGCTGCGTGGACGGCGTCGAGCACGGCCGGGTGTGCATGGCCCAGCAGCGCAGGACCCCATGAACACACGAGGTCCACGTATTCCTTGCCGTCGGCGTCGGTAAGGTAGGCGCCCTTGGCCGAGACCATGAATTTCGGATTGCCCCCCACGGAGCCGAACGCGCGCACCGGCGAGTTCACGCCGCCGGGCATCAGGGACCGGGCGCGGTCGAAGAGCTGATCGGACACAGGGGTGTTTGAGGTCATGGTTCCTATTCTTTCAGTGATTCCAGGTGGGAAATGCCGCCCGGCGGTTGCGCTGGCTCAGGCGGACGCCAGGAGCTCGGCAACCCGTGGTGCGACCTCGGTTCCGTAGAGCTCGATGCAGCGCATCATGGACTGGTGGGGCAACGTTCCATTGCTGTACTTGAGGTCGAACCGGTCCACTCCGAGGTTCCTCTTGAGCAGGGCAATTTTCTGCGCAACGGTCTCCGGCGAACCAACATAGAGGGCACCTTCGGGCCCGCACATGGCATCAAATTCGCCACGGTTTCCCGGGCCCCAGCCCCGTTCGGCACCGATCCTGTTGCGCTGTTCGAGCCAATGCGGGAAAAGGCCTTCGCGGGCAGCCTCGTCCGTGTCGGCAATGAAACCGGGTGAATGGGTGGCTATCTGGCGCATGGGGTGCCCGTACTTGGCCATGGCTTCGCGGTAGAGGTTGACCAAGGGCGCGAAACGGCGGGGCTCTCCCCCGATGATGGCAAAGATGATGGGGTAGCCGTATTCTGCACAGCGCAGCACTGATTCAGGAGTTCCACCAACGCCGATCCAGGCGGGCAGCAGGTGGTGCTGCAACTTCGGGTACACCTGGAGGCCACTGACGTTCGGCCGGGTGCGCCCTTCCCAGTGCACGGGTTTTTGTGCACGCACCTTATCGAAGAGTTCCAGCTTCTCTTCGAACAGGACCTCGTAGTCTGCCAGGTCCAGGCCAAACAAGGGGAAGGATTCGATGAACGATCCCCGCCCGAGCATTACTTCGGCCCTACCGTTGGACAGCGCGTCAACAGTGGCGAACCTCTGGAAGACGCGGATGGGATCGTCCGAACTCAGGACCGTCACGGCCGAGCCAAGCCGGATCCGGGACGTCACGGCGGCAGCAGCAGCCAGGAACACCTCGGGCGCCGAGACCGCGAAGTCCCGGCGGTGGTGCTCCCCCACGCCAAACGCATGGATTCCGACGGCGTCCGCCAGCTTGGCTTCCTCCAGCAGCTCGCGCAGGACTTGCGCATGCTCCTTCGGGTTCCCATCGGCGTCGAGCCCTGCATCGCCGAAAGTGTTCACGCCGAGCAGGATCTGGTCGGCTCCTACCGGTGCCGTGGGATCGGAGGAAACGGACGTCATCAGGACTCCTTCAGCCAGCCTGCCAGTTCGGAGGCCCAATAGGTAAGGACGGTGTCGGCTCCAGCCCGCTTGATCCCGAGCACGGATTCGGTAATGGCACCACGCCTGTCGATCCACCCGTTGGCAGCAGCCGCTTCGATCATGGCGTACTCGCCTGAGATTTGGTAGGCCGAGACCGGTACCGGGCTCATGGCTGCAACGTCCGCGAGGATGTCGAGGTAGCTCATGGCCGGCTTGACCATGACCATGTCCGCGCCTTCCTCCAAGTCCAGCTCGACCTCAAGGATGGCTTCGCGGCGGTTGGAGGCATCCATCTGGTAAGTCCGCCTGTCGCCCTTGAGCTGGGAATCGACAGCCTCCCGGAAGGGACCATAGAACGCTGAGGCATACTTGGCGGCGTACGCGAGGACGGCTGTGTTCTTGTGGCCGGATTCCTCCAGCGCTTGGCGGATGACGGCGATCTGGCCGTCCATCATGCCTGAGGGTCCCAGCACATGGGCGCCCGCTTCGGCCTGCGCCACGGCCATCCGGGCGTAGATCTCCAAGGTGGCGTCGTTGTCCACGTAGCCGTCGGAATCCAGTACGCCGCAGTGGCCGTGGTCAGTGAATTCGTCCAGGCAAACATCGCCCATGATGACCAGTTCGTCACCGACCTCGGCCTTGACATCGCGGATGGCCTTGTTCAGGACGCCCTCGGGGTCAAGGGACGCGGTGCCCTGGGCGTCGCGGACCGCGGGCACCCCGAACAGCATGATGCCGCCAACACCAAGCTCAACAGCCTCGGCAGCTGCCCGCTTCAAGGAGTCGGTGGTGTGCTGGACGACCCCCGGCATGGAACTGATCGGGCTCGGTTCGGTGAGCCCCTCGCGAATGAACGCCGGGAGGATCAGGTCAGCCGGCGCCAACCTGTTCTCCGCAGTGAGCCTGCGCATGGCAGGAGTGGTGCGCAAGCGGCGGGGACGATGGTTCGGAAAGCTCATTGCGGGTTCCCTTCGTTGGCGAAAACTGATTCCAGGGCGGCCACGATGCCGTCCGGTGATGGTTCTTGGGCAGTGGCTGCCACGGTGATGCCGAGCCGGGAGGCTTCAGCCGCCGTCGGACGTCCGATCGCGACGAAACGGCACCTGCCCAAAGCAGGAAAAGTCCTTGAAATGCGCCGTGCGGCGCTGGGTGAGGCCGCCACCACGGCGTCCACCGTTCCGGCGTCCAGGGCTTCCAGCGCATCGGCGGGATCGAGGACGGCTGGTGTCCCGTTGACCGGATTCACGACGGCGGCAGGAACCTCGGCGCTCAGGCGCGCTTCCTCCCGGGCCGGGTAATCGACCGTGTGGTACGCAACAACGGCGGTGACGTCCGCTCCCTTCCCGGCCAGGCCTTCCCTCAGTCCCGGGGCTGCGATGTCGGCCTGGGGCAGGAACACCCGCGAGGGGCCAGGTTCCCATGCGCCGACCAGGCCGTCGGCGGACTGGACGTCGACGGGCACCAAGTCAACGGCGAGCCCAAAGGACTCCAGTGCCCGGCGGGACGAGGTGCCAACGGCGGCCACCTTGGTGCTGGAGGGAACAAGGTCGGTGATGGCTGCACCCCGCCCGGCCGCTTTCTCCACCAGGACCCGGAGGGTGGTGACGCTGCTGATCACCAACCAGTCAAAGTCTCCTGCAGAAAGCCTATCCAGTCCCGCATCCAGTGGAGCCTGGTTCGCGGCCTTTTCAAAGTCGATGAGGGGCAGAACCAAAGGCTCCGCTCCCACATCCTGGAGCAGCGCAGCCAAGGGGCGGGCGCGGTCGGCGGTCCTGGTGATCAGGATCCGACGGCCGGCCAGTGCACCTGGCGCCGCCTGCCGGGGGTTGGCTGCCTCAGGACGCTGCAAGGTCCGCGATCTCCGCGGCGCCCGCAGCAAGCAGCAGCTCAGCAACTTCGATGCCCAGCAGCGTAGCTCCCACTTCGGTCAAACCGTCGGTGGCTTTCTTCTCCCGGACTGTCTTGGTGCCATCGACTGCGCACACCACGGCTTCAAGGTGCAACATGCTTCCCTTCCGGAAGGCATAGGCACCAACAGGCGCGGCGCAGCCGGCCTCGAGCCGCGCCAGCACAGCGCGCTCAGCCGTCACGGCCAGGCGGGTGTCGTCGTCGTTCAGTGCTGCAAGCGCCTGGGCCAGCACGCCGTCAGCACCTTCGGCGGACAGCCCTTGCTGCGGTGCGTCTTCGGTACGGCATTCGATGGCCAGCGCCCCCTGTCCGGGCGCCGGCAACATGACATCGGTATCGAAGAACTCGCTGACTGCGTCCAGGCGATCGATACGTTCAAGGCCTGCAGCTGCAAGCACCACGGCATCGAGATCGCACGACTTGCCGGCAACGACCTCGTCCGTGGCATTTCCGGGAAGGCCGGGTACGCGTCCAAGGCGGGTATCGACGTTGCCACGGATATCCAGGACCTCAATGTCCGGGCGGGCTGCGCGCAGTTGCGCTGCCCGGCGCGGTGAGCCTGTTCCGACCTTCGCTCCGCCGGGCAATTCAGCCAGCGTCATGCCATCGCGGGCACAAAGCACATCCCGGACATCCACACGCTGCGGAGTCGCGGCGATGGCCAGTCCAAGGGCCGCTCCCGTGGGCAGGTCCTTGAGGGAGTGCACGGCAACGTCGCAGTTGTTGGCCAGCAAGGCATCCCGCAGCGCTGCCACGAAGACGCCGGTGCCACCCATCTGGGAGAGGGACCCGGTTTTGACGTCGCCCTCGGTCCTGATGTGCACCAGCTCCACGGGGAAGCCACCCACCGCAGCCAGCTTGTCAGCTGTCTGCTGGGTTTGCGTCAGGGCGAGCTTGCTCGCCCTGGTTCCGATGCGGACGGTCACTTGGCGGCCTCCGCAGCGGGGTAGGCATCGTGGCTGGTGCCGACTGTGGTGCCCGCTTCCGAAATCACCGGCTTGGCGCCCCGGAAGTTCTCGCAGCAGTTCGGGCGGCAGATGTCGTACCAGGGGCCAAGGTCTGTCACATGGGGACGGTCCGCGATGTTGTTCTCCACGGTCCGTTCGCAGATGAGGTCCACGAGTCCCGAGACGAAAGCAGCGTGCGTGCCTGGCGTGGGAACACGCGTTGCCGCGATATCCAGGTTCTGGCAGGTTTCCAGGGCTTCGGTGTCGAGGTCCCAGGCAACTTCCATGTGGTCGCTGACAAAACCCAGGGGAACAATAACCACGCCGCGGACGCCCTGGGGGGCGATTTCTTCGAGGTGGTCATTGATATCCGGCTCCAGCCACGGAATATGGGGTGCGCCGGAGCGGGACTGGTACACCAGGTCCCAGGCAACGTTTGGCGCCACGACGTCCATGATGGCCTTGGCATTGGCCAGGTGCTGTGCTGCGTAGGCGGAGCCTTCGGCGAATTCGCGGGGTTCGTCCTCCGAGCGTCCTGCGGCCTCGGCGTCCCGCGTGGGAATCGAGTGGGTGGCGAACAGGACCCGGATCCTGGAGTCGGGATCCTCTTCCCCGGCAGCAGCGAGCTTGCCACGGATCTCTTCCAAGCCGGCGGCAGTGCCCTCAAGGAACGGCTGGACCACGCCAGGGTGGTCGAAGTACTGGCGGATCTTGTCCACCTGGAGCTTGCCGTCCAAACCGGTTTCGGTCAGCGCGACGCCGATGTCCTCGCGGTACTGGCGGCAGCTGGAGTAACAGGAGTAGATGCTGGTGGTGAGCATCAGGATGCGGCGGTGGCCGGCGTCGTAAGCGTCCTGCAGGACCGGGGCGATGTAAGGGTCCCAGTTGCGGTTGCCCCAAAGGACCGGCAGTTCGATGCCGCGCCGGGCGAGCTCGGCCTCGATTGCGGCCTTCAATTCGCGGTTCTGCTGGTTGATGGGGCTGATGCCACCGAAGGCGCGGTAGTGGTGCGAGACCTCTTCGAGGCGTTCGTCCGGGATTCCGCGGCCGCGGGTCACGTTGCGCAGGAAGGGAATGACGTCCTCCTGGCCCTCGGGACCGCCGAACGAGGCGAGGAGTACGGCGTCGTAGTTTTGCGGTTCCTTGCGGCCACGCTCGGTGACCTCATTGAGGGCGGTGGAGACGACGGGCGTGCTCATGCCAGGACCTCTGCAATCTCCGCTGCGGTGACGCGGCGGCCTGTATAGAAGGGGATTTCTTCGCGGACGTGGTTGCGGGCATCGGTGGCGCGCAAGTGGCGCATGAGGTCCACAAGGTCCACAAGTTCGGGGGCTTCCAAGCCGAGGATCCATTCCCAGTCGCCGAGGGCGAAGGAAGAGACCGTGTTGGAAATGACCTGCGGGAATTCGCGGCCCAGCATGCCGTGCTCGCGGAGCATGGCGCCACGCTCTTCGGCCGGCAGGATGTACCACTCGTAGGAGCGGACGAAGGGGTAGACGCAGAGCCAGGTGCTGGGCTCGACACCGCGGGCGTATGCCGGGACGTGGCTCTTGGCGAATTCGGCTTCGCGGTGCACGCCCATGGCGGACCAGACGATCTCGGTGCCGGCGAAGAGTTTGCTGCGGCGGATGGAGCGGACCGCGGCTTGCAGGTCCTCCGGCTTGGCTCCATGGAGCCACACCATGATGTCCGCGTCCGAGCGCATGGCCGAGACGTCGTAGCTGCCGCGCAGGACTACTCCGGCCGCAGCGAGCTTTTCTACCAAGGCTTCGAATTCCTGGGCAGCATCGCCGCTGCGCAGGACGTCGGCCGAGCGCTTGAATACAGTCCAGAGCGTAAAGAACTGCTCTTCGGTTTCAGCAGTTTTAGTGACAGATTCGACAGAAGTGTGGCTCATGGTTCAAGTTTGCCCCGTGCCAGCCCCTAAGTCGAAACGGATTAGTTCTACAAAGCGTAGAAGTGACGCAAATCACGGAATCGTGGGGTCGTCCATGCTTTCCTGGGCCAGTTGCCGCCGGGTGTCCGCCACTACTGCTGCCAAGCCGTTTCCTGCCAACCATCCGCCCAGCACCAGCAGCCCGTCCACCCGGGCACAGGCCTCCCGGACCTGGGCTACCCGCTGTTTATGACCGACGGCGGCGAACGGCAAGGCACCGGCCCACCGCACGACATCCCAGTCAACGATGTCCGCGCGCGTTACCGGAACCGTCAACAGGGCCGATGCGTCCTCCAAGGCAGCGGCCAGAAGCGATTCATCGTCCATGACAACATCCGCTCCCCCTCCGGCTTCCTCGCGGCGGCCATAGGAAAGACGCAGGACATGGGTCCCTGGCCCGGCTTCTTCGGCCAGCCAATCCCATTTGGCGGTGGCATGCGTCAGTGCCTTGGCTTTGACCCCGGGCGTTTGCGGGGCAACCAGGATCCCGGTTCCCCGCGGACGGCTGTCCAGCTCCGGCAGGTCAACCACCAGGGTCACCAGGCTCACCAGCGGTCCGGGCGCGGGACGGAGGTGAGCCAGCCCGGGCAAGGATTTCTCCAGCAGCCCAACGGCGGCGGGGCCGTCAAGCGCAACCACCAGTCGATCGGCGTCGAACGTTTGACTGCCGGCGGTAACCCGCCAGCCGCTGCCGGTCTTCAGCACGTCCTCGGCCCGCGTGTCCGTCTTCAGCTCTGCGCCGAGTTCCCGCAGCTCAGCTACCAGGGCGGCAACCAGCGTGTTCATGCCGCCCTTCAAACCGGCGACGGCGGAACCCGCCTTTGCCGGCCCAGTACCGGCTTGTCCACTGGCAGTTTTCCGCTGGGCCGCCACAGCGGCGGCAAGCGATCCGTGCTTGCGGAGGCCCGCCCGAAGCCCGGGCGCCACCATGTCCACATCCAGGAGTGCAGGATCAGCCGAGTGAACGCCTCCCACTACCGGGGAAACGAGGCGCTCCAGCACCCTTTTACCCATCCGGGCACGGACCAATGCAGAAACACTGGTGACATCGGACGACGTACCCACGCTCGCAGGGAGCCAGCGGTCAAGGGAAGCGCGAAGCGCCCCGGTGAATCCGAGCGAGCGGCGGACTTCGGGGTCCCATGGGTTGGCGGGTATCCCAAGGACTCCTGTTTTGGGAAGTTCCTGCGGTCCGTCCGGCAGCTGCACCCATGCGCCGCCAGGGTGCGGGGCGACGATCTTCTCCGCCAGGCCGAGCTCTGACGCGAGGTCGGCCACGGCCCGGGAGCGGGTAGCGAAAGACTCCGCCCCGCTGTCAAGGTGCAACCCGGCCACCACATGGGTGCCGATGCATCCTCCCCACGCACCGGTCGCTTCCAACACAGTGACGGACGTTCCGGCCTTGGCCAGTTCCCGCGCGGCCAGAAGGCCCGAGATTCCGCCACCCACCACCACAGCGTTGGCTCCGCGCACGTGTGGCTTGGGCGTTGCGTGTCCGCCGCGCATCGGTCCTACTTGGCGGGGATCGAGTGGATGAGTTCCACCACGCGCGTCAGTACTGTGGGATCCGTTTCAGGCGGAACACCGTGTCCGAGGTTGAGCACATGGCCAGGGGCGCTTGCACCGGCGTCGATAACTGCGCGGACGTGGGCTTCAAGCACCTCCCAAGGGGCCGAAAGCAGCGCGGGGTCGATGTTTCCCTGCAGCGGAACCGTCCCGCCCAGGCGCCGGTTGGCTTCGTCCAGCGGCAGGCGGTAGTCGACACCGACGACGTCCACCCCGACATCGCGCATGGCGACCAAAAGCTCGGAGGTTCCAGTGCCGAAGTGGACCAGGGGCGCACCGAGGCCACGGACGTGGTCCAGGGCACGGGTGGACGCCGGCGCCACGTACTTGGTGTAGTCGGCCAGGCCCAGCGAGCCGGCCCAGGAGTCAAAGAGCTGGCCGGCAGATGCACCGGCTTCTAGTTGTGCCTGGAGGAACAAGCCGGATGCGTCCGCAGCCCAATTGGCCAGGGCGGTCCACGTTTCAGGATCGGCATGCATCATGGTCCGCGGGCCGAGGTGGTCACGGGACGGCTTTCCTTCGACCATGTAGGCGGCAAGAGTGAAGGGGGCGCCGGCAAAGCCGATCAGCGGCGTGCTGCCCAGCGCGGCGACGGTAAGCCGCACAGCTTCGCGGATGGGTTCAAGGGCTTCCCATGTCAGTGTGGGAAGTGCAGCTACGTCCTCGGCGGTGCGGACAGGCTTGTCCAGGACGGGACCGACACCTGGGACGATGTCGACGCCGACACCTGCCAGCTTCAGGGGAATGACGATGTCCGAGAAGAAGATGGCGGCATCAACGTCGTGGCGGCGCACGGGCTGGAGCGTGATTTCGGAAGCAAGTTCCGGCCTCAAGCAGGAATCCAGCATTGCGACGCCCTCGCGGACCTTGAGGTACTCCGGCAAGGAACGGCCGGCCTGGCGCATGAACCACACCGGCCTGCGGGACGGAGTGCCACCGCGGTAGGCCGTAATCAGCGGTGAGTCCGAGGTGCGGCCGTCCTTCAGCGGGTGGTTGGCGTCGAGGCTACCCGCCGGGGAGTTGGAGGCCGTACTCTGGGATGCTGCCGAGCTAGAAGTCATGCCTTTGATTGTGCCGAAAATCCGGGACAAAAGATAACGACAAGCTGTCACGTGCAGCCCCGTCCGGATGGTTGTGGCGCGGATCACTGGACTCCGTGGGGATTCCCACGGCGCCATATTGTTCTACCGGGCTACGAAAAAGCTATGATTGGGGTGCTGTGGTTCTTTTCTCATTGGTGGCTACACACGCCGACATCGACCTCGAAACCGTCGCTCAGTTGAGCAACGGTTCATCTGAGCTTGCCTCGGCGGCCCTGACAGACTCTCCCGTAGTCTCAGGAGCCGTGGTCCTCGCTACCTGCAACCGCTACGAGGTCTACGGCGAAACGGCCAACGGAGCCGACCTCGAGGCAGCCCGTTCCGCGCTTGTTTCCCAGATCAGTGAGTTGAGCGGCCTCAACGAACAACTCGTTTCCCGTTCTTTCGCCACCCACACGGGTCCCGAAGTGACCCGCCACCTCTTCGCAGTGAGCGCCGGGTTGGACTCCGCTGTGGTGGGAGAGCGCGAAATCGCGGGCCAGGTCCGCCGGGCCCTCATCACGGCCCAGCAGGAAGGCACCGCGAGCTCCGGGCTTATCCGGCTTTTCCAGGCCGCATCGAAGACTGCCAAGGACGTTGGCGCGCAAACCGCACTCGGTTCCCGCGGACTGTCCATCGTCTCCGTGGCCTTGGACCTCGCAACCGACCTTGCCGAGAATGAGGATTGGTCCACCAAGAAGGTTGTGGTCTTCGGTACCGGTGCTTATGCGGGCGCCACCATGTCGCTTCTCCGTGAACGCGGTTGCACTGATATCTCCGTCTACTCTTCTTCAGGCCGCGCCGAAGCTTTCGTCGCCACCCGCGGTGGCACGGCGCTCGACGCCGACACCCTCCCCACCGCCGTGGCTGCCGCTGACGTCATGATCGGCTGCAGCGGCTCGGATAACAGGGTCGAAGCCGCGGACCTTGCGCGCGTGCGTGCCGACTCGGGAAAGCCGTTGATCGCCATTGACCTGGCCCTGACCCACGACTTTGATCCTGCGGTGGGCGAACTCGAAGGCGTGGAATTGCTGACCCTTGAATCAGTCCGGCTCGCAGCACCCCAGGAGCAGGCGGAATCGCTGTCCCAGGCCAGCGCGATTGTCACGGGAGCCGCGGCTTCCTTTGAGTCCGAACGCGAAGCCCGCTCCGTGGACACTGCCATTGTGGCGCTGCGCCGCCACACCATGAACGTCCTGGACGCAGAGATGGAAAAGGTCCGCGCCCGCCACGGCTGCACGGCTGCGGCCGAGGAAGTGGAGTTCGCGCTTCGCCGCATGGTCAAGCAGCTGCTCCATATCCCCACCGTCCGCGCCCGTGAGCTTGCCGCCAACGGCCAGCAGGACGATTACGTCGCAGCCCTCGAAGCACTGTACGGAATCCAGGTGGAACAACCGCAGGCAGCTGCCGCGGCCACGGAATGCCCCGTGGACCACGACCAGCTCCGCTCCGAAAGCGCCTGACGCCCCAGGCACGCCGCGATGCCAGCCAGTTACGCAGTTAAACAGCTAGGCAGTTACGCAGCCAGCCAGTTAAGCGAAGGCATTTACTCCCGTCAACTCCGCCGACAACGCCCACAGCTTCCGCGCGTCCTCCTTGTCGACGGCATGGGCGTCCACTCCCTGGTAGCGCGCCAGCGGTGACTCCCTGTCCGTAGGGTTGGCTATGTCGCAGTCCTCGCAATAGACGCCGCCTTTACCGTCGAGGGCCTCGGAGGTGGCGGCCCACACGGACGTCGCCGCACCCTGTTCGGGGGTCTTGAATCCTTCGCGGACATTGCCTTCGGCGTCCATCCATCCGGCCGCCACCATCTCTTCCTTGGGCAGGTGCCGCTGCAACTCGGTCATGATCCCGCCGGGATGGACCGCGAATGCCCGCACACCCGAACCCCGCCCCAGATGGTCGAGTTCCACGGCAAAAAGGGAATTGGCAGTCTTGGCCTGGCCGTAGGCCTTCCACTTGTCATAGCCGGTGGCGAAGTTGACGTCATCGAACCGGATCGGCGACAACTTATGTCCCGTCGATGACAACGACACCACCCGCGCACTGCCTGAGGCTTCCAAAGCCGGCCACAGCAGGTTGACCAGGGTGTAGTGCCCCAGGTGGTTGGTGGCGAACTGGGCCTCCCAACCTGGTCCAACCCGTTGTTCCGGGCTGGCCATGATGGCAGCGTTGTTGATCAGGATGTCCAGTTTGTCGTGTTCGGCCACATAGCGCGCGGCGAAATCCTTGACGCTGTCCTGGTCTGCAAGGTCCATGTGCTCCACATGGACGTTTTCGGCGAGCCCGGCGTCCGCAAGGACGGAACGGGCATGCTCCAGCCTCCTGGCGGGCACCGTGACGTCGGCCCCTGCTGAGACCAGGGCCCGCACGGTCTCCAGCCCCAACCCGGAATAGCCTCCGGTAACGATGGCCGACTTGCCCCGCAGGTCAATGCCGTCGATGACCTCAAGTGCCGTGGATCCGTGCCCGAACCCGGAGCCGATGGGCCGTTGTTCTGTCTCTGTCTGCTCTTCGCTCATGCTTGAGCTTCCCAGACGAGCCGGGAAACGGGCAACGGTCAGTAAACAGGCTTGGCTGGTTCCACCTGCCGCACCCAGGCGAGGATGCCGCCGTCGAGATGTTTCACGCGGCTGTAGCCGGCCTTTTGCGCGGCTTCGAGCACGGTGGCTGAGCGCGTGCCGGCCTTGCAGTGGAACACGATGTCCTTGTCCTGGGGCAGGTCCACCCAGGCCTCTCCGGCGAGGATGCGGCCCTGCGGAATGAGCACCGAGCCATCAATGCTCACGATGCTGTGCTCCCCGGACTCACGGACGTCCACCAGTTCGAAGTCCCGCTCCCCCGCTTTGCGTTCGGCAAGCATCCGCGCCAGCTCCGTCGCGGTCACGGTGTGGTCCTGGTCAGTTTCGGCGGCAGGCGTCACGCCGCAGAAAGCCTCATAGTCCGTCAATTCCGTCACGGGTTCAGCTTCCGGGTCCTTGGACACCTTGATCTCGCGCCAGCTCCCGCCCAAGGCATCGAAGAGGGCCACGCGCCCCAGCAGGGAACGCCCGACGCCGGTAATCAGCTTCACGGCTTCGGTCACCATGAGCGAGCCAACAGCTGCGCACAACATGCCGAAGACACCGCCCTCACCGCAGGACGGAACGGAGCCGGCTGGAGGCGCCTCGGGGTAGAGATCGCGGTAGCTGGGACCGTGTTTGGCCCAGAAGACACTGACCTGGCCATCGAAACGGAAGATTGAACCCCACACGTAAGGCTTCCCGAGGATGGCTGCGGCATCGTTGACGAGGTAGCGGGTGGCGAAGTTGTCGGCGCCGTCAAGGATGAGGTCGTACTGGGCGAAGAGTTCCAGGGCGTTGGAGGAGTCCAGGCGGATGTTGTGGAGGACAACGTTGACCAAGGGATTCAATTCGGCAATCGCATCGCGGGCCGATTCGATCTTGGGCCTGCCCACATCCTTCACGCCGTGGATGACCTGCCGCTGGAGGTTGCTGAGGTCAACGTCGTCGTCATCAACAATGCCCAGCGTTCCCACGCCCGCCGCGGCAAGGTACAACAGGGCGGGCGAACCCAGTCCACCGGCCCCGATGACAAGAACTTTCGCATTCTTAAGCCTGCGTTGGCCCACGGCTCCGATTTCGGGAATGATGAGATGCCGTGAGTACCGCTCCACCTCGGCCGGCGAGAGCTCGGCGGCCGGTTCAACAAGGGGCGGCAGGACGGTGGGCGCAGCGGAGTGGGCAGCAACAATTGAGGCCATACCCCAATGTATGCCTGCCGATGCCGCCCGGTCATATTACCCACCGGTAGAGTGGTCATAACTGCAAAGGAAAGGCGGCAGACTGTGGCTGACGGCACACGGGCAAACGATGGGGCACCCGCAAAGCAGGAACGGACCGGTTCACCTCGTTCACCAAGGTTGCCACGCGACGAACGCCGGGCACAGCTGCTGAACGCCGCCTTGGAAGTATTCGTCTCCAACGGCTTCCATGGCGCGGCAATGGACGAAATCGCTGAGACTGCGCATGTCAGCAAGCCGGTGCTTTACCAACACTTCCCGTCCAAGCGGGAGCTCTACATGGCGCTGCTGGACAGCCACCTGGCAACCCTGACGGACCTCATGCTGGGCGCGCTGAACTCCACCACGGACAACAAAGAACGCGTCAAGGCCGTCATGCGCGCCTATTACAGGTTCATTGCCGACGACGACCAAGCCCACCGGTTGGTGTTCGAGTCGGACCTCATCAACGATCCCGACGTCAGCTCCCGCCTGGAGACGTTCAACAAAACGTTCGCCGACGCCGTCGCGCATGTCATTGCCGAGGACACCAAACTGCCTCCCCTCGAAGCCCAGTTGCTGGGCCGGGGGCTGGCCGGAATGGCCCAGGTCAGCGCCAGGTACTGGCTTGAAACAGACGGAAACCTGGACCTCGATGTGGCCAGTGATCTGATCTATCGTTTAGCTTGGCGCGGAATCAGTCGATTCCCCAAAGAGTCCTAGGCTACAAATAGAGGACTGACTTAATACTTGATTGGCTTGGAGGCCTTGCTGTGGAAGTAAAGATCGGCATTCAGAACGTTGGCCGTGAAATTGTGCTCGAATCCGCCCTGGATGCTGACGCCGTCGCCAAGATCGTGGCCGAGGCCGTATCAAAGGGCTCGGAACTGCGCCTTACCGATGAAAAGGGCCGCCAGATCATTGTTCCCGGCAACGTGCTGGGCTATGTGGAGATCGGTGCCGAGGAAGTCCGCCGGGTAGGCTTCGGCGCCCTCTAGCCGTTACCGCCTGCATTCGTCCGCTAAGGAGTCCCATGCTTTCACTCGTCATCGTGGTCCTGGCCACCGTTGCCACTGGTTTTATTGTGTGGGCCACCGATAAACGGCACAGCAGGTATGGAGTCGCGTTGCCGGCCGGCATTGCCGCCGGTGTTGCCGCCCTCAGCTGGATCGCCTTTATCAGCGCGGGACTGGGCTACCAGCCGGGTGCGACGTGGATCCCGTGGGTCCTGCCCATTGTGCTGGGAACTGCCGCGGCAGCCGGCGTGGTTGTCTACCTGGGACGGACGCGCACCAAGCACGATACCGAGGCGCTGACAAAGGCCCTGCGGCTGTAGATTCGCATGAAAACAAATGACCATCACCCCAAGGGTGATGGTCATTTGTTGTTTAACTTCACGATCAGAGGAACTCTGCCCGGCCCTCCATCGCAGAGGACGCCAGAGCATGCTCACGTTTCGGAATGCGGCCGGCCTGCTTGGCAAGCCTGCCGGCGATGACAGCGTGCTTGAAGGCTTGTCCCATCTGCACAGGGTTCTGGGCGCGGGTCACGGCGGTGGCCAGCAGGACGGCGTCGCATCCCAGTTCCATGGCGAGGGCGGCGTCGGACGCTGTTCCGATCCCGGCGTCCAGCACTACCGGCACTGAGGCCCGGGAGACGATGAGTTCAATGTTGTGGGGGTTCAGGATGCCCAGGCCCGTTCCGATGGGCGAGCCCAGCGGCATGACGGCCGTCGCGCCGAGGTTTTCCAACCGCAGCGCCAGGACGGGGTCGTCGTTGGTGTAGGCGAATACTTTGAAGCCCCGGTTCACGAGCTGCTCGGTTGCTTCCACCAGTTCCACCGCGTCCGGGAGGAGCGTGTGTTCTTCCGCGATGACTTCCAGCTTGACCCAGTCCGTCTCCAACGCCTCACGCGCCAATTCTGCCGTCATCACGGCGTCCTTGGCCGTGAAGCAGCCTGCGGTGTTGGGCAGCACGCGGATGTTGTTGTCCACCAGCAGTTGGAAGAGCGACCCCGTTTCGGCCGGTGAATAGCGGCGCATCGCCACGGTGGTGAGCTCGGTTCCCGAGGCCACAAGCGCAGCGCCGAGCCCGTCCAGGCTTGGCGCACCGCCTGTGCCCATGATCAGCCGGGAGCCGAATTCGACGCCGTCAATCACCAGCGCGTCTTCGATGCCTGTTTCGGTACTTGCTGTGGTCATGGTTCAGCCTCCCTGGACTGCTGTAACGAGTTCGAGTTCATCACCGTCGGCCAGCGGAGTCGCTGCCCACTGGCTGCGCGGTACCACCTCGGAGTTGCGGGCGACGGCGACACCCAGCTTCCCGCCGTCGGCCGCCTGTCCGCGGTGGTCGAGTACGCGGCCAGTGACGGCCGTGACGAGCGTGCTGACGGAGGCATCGGCGGGGACCTGGTGGGCGGCGCCGTTGAGCTTGATGTTCATGCTGTTTCCTTGCTGTGGAGTCGAGGACAACGCGGGGTCACTGATGGCTTCCTGCAGGGGTTTCCATGGGCCGGAAGTGACTCCGGGTTGCGCTGAAACGGTCGGGCCGGAAGATGGACCAGCGTGAATCAGGGGAACCGGCGAGCAGCTCCCCCACGATTCTGGCGGCCACTGGGGTGAGGAGGACGCCGTGCCGGAAGAACCCTGTGGCAATCACCAGTCCTTCCACTTCGCCGGCAGGCCCTCCGGCAGGGTTGCCTACACGGCCCAGCAACGGGGCGTTGTCGGGAGTTCCCGGCCGTGCACGGGCTGTTGCTTCCAAAAGCTCAAGTTCAGCCACAGCCGGAACAAGGACCTGCGCGTCCCGCAGGAGCTGGTAGACACCGCCGGCGGAGACTGCATTTGAGGTCGCCGACAAACCATCCTCGCGCTGCGTCGCGCCAATCACCACGGTTCCGTCTCCCCTCGGAACAATGTAGACAGGCACTCCTCGCACGATGCCCCGCACAGTGGCTGTAAGAAGCGGCTGAAGGTGGGCGGGGACCTGGAGCCGGAGGATGTCGCCGTAGACCGGACGCACAGGAAGATCCAGGCCTTCAGGCAGGCCTGCCAGCCGGGGTGCTTCCAACCCGTTGGCCACCACGGTTTCGCGGGCAAGGACAGTGCCGCCGCTTTCAAGCTCGACGCCGGAAACGCGGTCCCCTTCCCACCTCAACCCGCTCGCGGACTTCCTTACGGCAAAACCCCCGCTTGCCCCGCTGACCCACGTGGAGTCCCCGGGCGAATGCGCTCCAAGGCCCGCCAAAAGGTGCCCGGCCAACTTCCGGGGATCAACCTGGTGGTCGGCGGGGATATCAAAGGCACAGGAAATTTGGGGGCTGAGGAGCGGCTCGCGATCCCTGGCTGCCCGCAAAGACAAAGGCTCAACCGCCAGCCCCGCTGCAAGCTGGACAGTACGAAGGTCTGCGAGCGCACGGCGATCGGCGGCATCGGCACCTACGGCAAGGGTCGGCGTCGTGCGGTATCCGGAGGCCTCCCCGCCCTGGGGCAGCTCGTCCACGAACGAGGGCCACAGCCGCCAGGATTCCAGCATGAGTTCCAGGAGGTCTTCCTCCTGGTAGTGCAGCTCGCTGACGGGCGCCAGCATGCCTGCGGCCGCAAAGGTTGCACCCGTAGCGGGCGCTGGATCGATGAGGGCTACGGAGTGGCCCAGTTTCCGTGCCTGATGGGCTATGCCCAGGCCAATGACTCCGCCGCCGATGACGGCGACATCTGCATGGATGGCTTCTGCCATGTGTTTCCTTCCCTACGCCGGTACTAGCCGGATCAGGTCAAGCGGTCGGCTTTGAAGCCCTCTCAGCCGGACGGTCATAATGACGAATGTCGCGGCTCCCGCAGTACGTGCCCAGTTTAGAGGAACTACTGTGGTTTCCATGACCCAGCACGATGCCCTCGCCAGCGCCCGCCTCTACTTGTGCACTGATGCGCGCAAACGCCAAGGCGATTTCGAAGACTTTGTTGACGCCGCATTCGAAGGCGGAGTGGACATCATCCAGCTCCGGGACAAGACGATCGAAGCCGCTGAGGAATTGGAATTGCTGGCCGTCCTGCGCAGCGTCGCAGAACGGCATGGACGGCTCTGGGCGGTCAATGACCGGGCAGACATCGCCAGTGTTTCCGGGGCTCCCGTGTTCCATGTTGGCCAAAAGGACCTGCCGTTGGGGATTGCCCGGACCTTCCTCCCGCGCCCTGCAGCGATCGGGCTCTCCACCCACACGCCCGAGCAGGTAAATGCCGCCATCACCGCTTCTCCCGGCGATGGCGGACTGGACTACTTCTGTGTAGGTCCGGTCTGGGCAACCCCCACCAAACCCGGCCGCGAAGCTGTTGGAACGGGCTTGGTCACATATGCGGCAGAAGCGATCAGGCGCGCTGAAGAGACCACGGGCGGGGCCGTGGAGCTGCCGTGGTTTGCGATTGGCGGAATCGACCTCGGCAACGTCGAGCAAGTGCTGGCCGCCGGAGCGAGCCGGATCGTGGTGGTCCGTGCCATCACCGAGGCAGAAGACCCGACGGCGGCAGCCAAGTCGCTGCTCGCAGCCCTCGACGCCGCCTAACGCGGGCGGGGCCTGACGCCGGCAGGGCCTGGGGCTCCTGCTGATCCAGCCTGCTGCCCTCACGCCACCTATCGGATAGGGAAGCATCCAAGACTATCGGCCGGTTTCGGGCTACCCTGATTTTCGTGTCACATCATCGGATAGCGCCCAACGTCGACGACTCATCGGACCAGCTCGCCGCAGCCCTTGCGGCCCTGAGGACGGAGCTGGAGCTGCCTGGGGAGTATCCGGTTGAGGCCCTCCAGGAGGCGCGCGCCGCCGTCGAATCCCGCCACTTACCGGACCAGGACCTCACGCACGTCGAGTTTCTGACGATCGACCCTGCCACGTCCACGGACCTTGACCAGGCCCTTTTCATCGAGCGGAACGGTGACGGGTACAAGGTTCTCTATGCGATCGCCGATGTGCCGTCCTTCGTGGCCCCGGGCGGAGCGTTGGATTCCGAAACCCGTCATCGTGGACAGACGTTCTACGCTCCGGATGGACGCATCCCGTTGCACCCGGAGATCATCAGCGAAAACGCAGGCAGCCTGCTTGCCGGGCAGGACTGTGGAGCTTTCGTCTGGGATTTCGATCTTGACGCGCAGGCCGAGGTATTGGATGTCTCCGTTGCACGTGCCACCGTTCGCAGCCGCGCCAAACTGAGTTACAAGGGCGCCCAGCAGCAAATTGACGACGGATCGGCCCCGCCCGTCCTTCAGCTCCTCAAGGAAGTGGGCTTGAAGCGGGTTGAGCTGGAGAGGCTGCGGGGTGGGGCGAGCCTCAACATGCCGGAGCAGGAAATCGTCCAGGCGACCGACGGCGGCGGGTACAGGATCGTTGCAGCGCCGTCGTTGCCGGTGGAGGACTGGAACGCGCAGATCTCCCTCATGACCGGGATGGCTGCGGCACAGCTGATGCTGGACGGGAAAGTGGGCATCCTGAGGACCATGCCCGCGCCCGATGAGAGATCGCTGCAACATTTCAAACGGCAAACCGCAGCATTGGGCAAGCCGTGGGACGGCCAGGTCACCTACGGCGAGTACCTGCGGACTCTCGACGCCTCGGATCCAAAGCAGCTTGCCATCCTGCACTCGGCCGGGACGCTGTTCAGGGGCGCGGGCTACACACCGTTTGATGGCGAAGTCCCGGACACGGTGGTCCAGGCAGCCATAGGCGCGCCGTACGCCCACACCACCGCTCCCCTGCGGCGGCTGATCGACCGTTTCGTCCTGGTGATCTGCGAAGCCCTTTGCAACAACAGGGAAATTCCCGGTTGGGCCCGTGATGCCCTGCCTTCCTTGCCCGAGATCATGGCCGGGTCCGACCAATTGGCCGGGCGGCTTGAGCGCGCTGCATTGGACACAGTGGAGGCAGCACTGGTGGCCAACCATGTGGGCCAGGAGTTCGACGCCGTGGTGATTTCCGGATCCAAGCCATCCAACGGGAACGGCAACAGCAACAGCAGCAGCAGCAGCAACAACGGAAACGGCAGCGGCCCCTACGGCATGGTCCAGATCGCCGAGCCTGCAGTCACGGCGCGTTGCGATGGGGAGTTGGAGTCCGGCACCAAGGTGCGGGTCCGCCTTGTGAAGGCGGAGATCGCCAGCCGGGAGATCAGGTTCGAGCTCTTGGACTGACGCGCTCCACCGGTCGATCCGGGCTTTATGGCTCCCAGAGGATAGACTGGGCGTGTAGTAATGGATGCCCGGTCGTTGATTCAGTTAATTTTTGAACTCAACAAGCCCGCCCCTACGCGATCTTGAGATGTACCAACTGGTCACCAGTGCCAGTACTTAGATAGCCCGCGATCGGCTTCCACTGGACTTGCTTGCGCGCCCGTTCTGCTCCGGTACGGCTCCGCCGCCCCCGTTGAGCATGCAGCGCCAATGCCCAAATGAATAAGGAAACTCCCTGTGAGTGAATTGCACACCCATGAAGTCCTGACGGACTCCACCGGAACTGAAACCATCGAACCCGAGGAAACGATCATCTCGGATGAGACGCCCCACGAGATCGAAGAGAAGTCGTTTGCGGACTACAACGTCCGTGCCGACATCGTCGAGTCCCTGGCTGACGCCGGAATTACCCACCCCTTCCCCATCCAGGCGATGACCCTTCCGGTCGCCTTGAGTGGCCACGACATCATCGGCCAGGCCAAGACCGGTACCGGCAAGACGCTCGGCTTCGGCATTCCTGCCCTGCAGCGCGTGGTCGGACGCGATGACGCCGGTTACGAGAAGCTCGCTGTTCCGGGAGCCCCGCAGGCCTTGGTGATCGTTCCCACGCGCGAACTGGCCGTCCAGGTTGCCAACGACCTCCAGGCTGCCTCGCGCAAGCGGAACGCCCGCATTGCCACCATCTACGGTGGCCGCGCCTACGAGCCCCAGATTGATGCCCTGCAGAAGGGCGTCGAAATCGTGGTCGGCACCCCGGGCCGGTTGATCGACCTCTACAAGCAGAAGCACCTGAGCTTGAAGAACGTCAAGATGGTCATTCTTGATGAGGCCGACGAAATGCTGGATCTCGGCTTCCTTCCGGACGTCGAAACCCTGATCGCCGGTACCCCTGCGGTCCGGCAGACGCTGCTCTTCTCGGCAACCATGCCTGGCCCCGTCATCGCCATGGCACGCCGCTACATGACGCAGCCCACCCACATCCGTGCGGCTGATCCCAACGATGAGGGCTTGACCAAGCGCGACATCCGCCAGCTCATCTACCGTGCACACAGCATGGACAAGACCGAGGTTGTTGCCCGCATCCTGCAGGCCCGTGGCCGCGGCCGGACCATCATCTTCACCAAGACCAAGCGCACCGCCGCAAAGGTTGCCGAGGAACTCGTTGACCGCGGCTTCGCTGCGGCAGCGATCCACGGCGACTTGGGCCAGGGCGCCCGCGAGCAGGCCCTGCGTGCCTTCCGCAACAACAAGGTCGATGTCCTGGTGGCCACCGACGTCGCAGCCCGCGGTATCGACGTCGACGACGTCACGCACGTGATCAACTACCAGTGCGTCGAAGACGAAAAGATCTACCTGCACCGCGTCGGCCGTACGGGCCGCGCCGGAAACAAGGGCACCGCGGTCACGTTCGTTGACTGGGACGACATGCCGCGCTGGGGCCTCATCAACAAAGCCCTGGGACTCAGCGTTCCGGAGCCCGTTGAAACCTACTCGTCCTCGCCGCACCTCTACACCGACCTCGACATTCCCGAGGGCACCAAGGGCCGTCTGCCCCGCAACAAGCGCGTCCTCGCCGGCGTGGACGCCGAGGTCCTGGAGGACCTGGGCGAGACCGGCAAGAAGAATGCCCGTTCCGGCGGTTCCGGTCGCGACGGCGGCCGTGACGGAAAGCGCGACGGCGGCCGCGGCCGCTCCGGCAAGTCCGCTGACTCAAGCGAATCCAAGGGTGATGGCGGACGCAACCGCACCCGTCGTCGTCGTACCTCTGATGGCGAGGCAGCTCCTGCGGCTGCCCCGGAAAGCCGACCTGCCGCCACGGACGACGCCGAGAAGCCTGCCCGGACGCGCCGTACCCGCACGCGCCGCCGCAACGGCGAAGTGGTCTCGGGTGAGACGGCTGCCCAGCCTGGCAACGCCGAGGCCTAATACCGTCAATGACTGAAACTGTTTGGGCGCCGGACGGCGGCAACATGGTGGTGCACGCGGACAACGCGGAATTCCTTCCAACGCTGCCGGACGGCGCCTTCACACTCATTTACGTGGATCCGCCCTTCAACACGGGCCGGGTCCAGCGGCGCCAGGAAACGCGCATGGTCCGCAACGCGGACGGCGACGGCGACCGCGTGGGCTTCAAGGGACGCTCCTACGACACCATCAAGGGTGCCCTCCACAGCTATGACGACGCCTTCAGCGACTACTGGTCCTTCCTGGAACCCAAGCTGGTGGAAGCGTGGCGGCTCCTGGCAGACGACGGCACCCTGTACCTGCACCTGGACTACCGTGAGGTCCACTACGCCAAGGTGATGCTCGACGCCATCTTCGGCAGGGAATGCTTCCTCAACGAGATCATCTGGGCCTACGATTACGGCGCCCGGGCCAAGAACCGCTGGCCCACCAAGCACGACAACATCCTGGTGTACGTGAAGAACCCCACCAAGTACCACTTCGACAACGCCGAAGTGGACCGGGAGCCCTACATGGCGCCGGGTTTGGTAACGCCTGCCAAACGCGAGCGCGGCAAGCTGCCCACCGACGTCTGGTGGCACACGATCGTCTCCCCCACCGGGCGGGAAAAGACCGGCTACCCCACCCAGAAACCTGAAGGCCTGGTGCGCAGGATCGTCTCGGCATCGAGCCGGGAAGGCGACTGGTGCCTCGACTTCTTCGCCGGTTCGGGAACGCTGGGTGCGGTATCGGCCAAACTGGGGCGCCGGTTTGTGTGCGTGGACCAGAACGAACAGGCCATCGAGGTCATGCGTAAACGGCTCGGCAGCAAGGCGGAATTCCACCAACTGCTACCGAGCGGGCTGTAGGCCGGCCCTGCACCAGCGGCAGGCTCAGGCTGCGCCCTTCACGAAAGCAGTCACGGAGTCGGCAATCATCTGAACAGCGATGGCCGACAACAGCAAACCGGCAATTCTGGTGACCAACTCCACGCCGTTCTCCCCCAGGACCCGTTGAACCACTCCGGCGAACCGCATGGCCAGGTACAGCGAGGCAAGGACCACCGCGATACCCAGTGCCACTGCCAGGTACTCCGACAACTCCCCGGACCGCTGGACGAACACCATGACCGCCACAATCGCGCCAGGGCCCGCCATGAGCGGCGTTCCCAGCGGCACGAAGGCCACGTTCTTGTACTTCGCGGCGTTCTCTTCCCCGCTGGTTGAACCGGTCAACAACTGCAGCGCGATGAGTACCAGGAGCAGGCCACCGGCTCCCTGCAGGGCCGCCAGCGAGATATGCATGTAGTTCAGGATGGACTGGCCGAAAATGGCGAAGACGACTATCACGCCTGTGGCCACCAGCAGCGCCTGGAACGCTGAACGGTTCCGGTCCCTGGCAGACAACTGGGCCGTCAACGACATGAAGATGGGCACGGTGCCCGGCGGGTCCATGATGACGAACAGGGTCACGATCACGGAAGCCAACAATTGCAGGTCCATCAGCGGATCCCCTTCACCGGACCACCGTGCTGCCTGTTGCCAATTCCTCGATCCTTGCCAGCACCTGCGGCGACGTCAGGTTCTCACCCAGCAGGTTCGGCTTGCCCGTCCCGTGGTAGTCGGAGGAACCGGTCATCAGCAGGCCGTGTTCGGCTGCCAGCCCACGGAGGAACCTGCGGCCCTCTTCCGGGTTGTCCCGGTGCTCCACTTCGACACCCAGCAAGCCGGCGTCGATCATCTCGCGGTAGGTCGCCTCCCCTACCGTCCGCCCCCTGGACGACGCCACTGGATGGGCGAAGACCGGTACTCCTCCTGCGGCCCGGACAAGCTCGACGGCGATCGCCGGGTTGGGTGCGTAGTGCTGCACGAAGTAGCGCGAATGTGAGGTGAGGATGGAGGTGAAGGCTTCCGTCCGGTCCGCCACCACTCCGGCCGCTACCAGGGCGTCCGCAATGTGCGGGCGGCCCACGGTGGCACCTGGTGCAACGTGGTGGATCACGTCATCCCACGTCAATGGGTAATCCTCGGACAACAAGGTCACCATGTGCTCCGCCCGGGTGAGGCGGGCGTCCTTGGACTTGGTGATTTCCTCAAGCAGTCCGGCATGGGAGGGATCGTGGAGGTAGCTGAGCAGGTGGACACTTATCCCCTTCTCAGTACGGCAGGAAATCTCCATGCCGGGGACAAACGCGATGCCGTGCTCCCTGGCAGCTGCGGCCGCGGATTCCCAGCCGTCCGTGGAATCGTGGTCAGTCAACGCAACGGCGTCGAGTCCGGCGGCCACGGCGGAAACAATCACGCCGGCCGGTGGCTCTGTTCCGTCGGAAACATTGGAATGCGCATGCAGGTCTATCCTCACTTTCCCAGCCTATGGGATGCCGGCCCGCTTGGAGCGCTGCGCCGTTGGCCTCCTCACTGAACTGGTGGGACTATGTAACGGTGAACGATGCTGAAAACACCCAAAACATGGACTCCTCAAATTCCCAGCCGCTGCAAGAGCGCGTCAACAACCGCTCACAGAGGCCCACGTCCGATGCCTTCAAGGCATTCATGGCCAGCAATTGGGCTCCCGCGCCGCAGGTGACCCCTGCGCGTGACGCCGTTGCAGACCACGCCGCGCGCCGCCGTCGTACCATCTCCGAACTGTTCAAAGGCGAACGGCTTGTCATCCCCGCCGGTCCGCTGAAAGTCCGCTCGAACGACTGCGACTACCGCTTCCGCCCGCACTCCGGTTTCGCGCACCTTACGGGCCTGGGCGTGGACCACGAGCCCGACGCCGTGCTCATCCTTGAACCGGTAGCCGAAGGAAAGGGCGACGACGGCGGTCACCACACTGCCACGCTCTACTTCCGTCCGCTGGCCGGCCGCGATACCGAACAGTTCTACGCCGACTCCCGCGCCGGTGAGTTCTGGATTGGCGCACGACCCACCCTGGCCGAATTCGAAGCCCGTCTGGGCCTGCCGACCGCTCACATCGCAGAACTCGAAATGGCGATCACCAAGAACGTCGGCGCCCCGGAAATCGGCGGTATCTCCATCCGCCTGGTTCGCAAGGTCGATGAGAACATCGATGCACTGGTGGACACCGCCCGATACAACACCGCCAAGGATCCTGAAAACCTCGACCTCGGCGAACTTGACGCCCTGGACGAGAAACTGAGCGAAGCGTTGTCCGAGCTGCGCCTGATCAAGGACGAATGGGAAATCGAGCAGATGAAGATCGCGGTGGCCGCCACCGTTGAGGGCTTCGCTGATGTTGTCCGTGCGCTCCCCCGCGCCCTGACCCACCCGCGTGGCGAGCGCGTCGTTGAGGGCGCCTTCTTTGCCCGTGCCCGCGAGGAAGGCAACGAACTCGGCTACGACACCATTGCTGCGTCCGGCAACAACGCCACGGTGCTGCACTGGACCCGCAACTCGGGAACAGTCAACGCCGGCGAACTGCTGCTCCTGGATGCCGGCGTGGAAGCCGACTCCCTGTACACCGCCGATGTCACCCGCACCCTGCCGGCTACCGGAACCTTCACGGAAGTCCAGCGCAAGGTCTATGAGGCAGTGCTCGACGCCGCCGACGCCGGCTTTGCCGCTGCCCAGCCGGGCGTGAAGTTCCGCGACATCCACACAGCGGCAACAACGGTCCTGGCCGAACGCCTGGCCGAATGGGGCCTGTTGCCGGTTTCGGTCGAGGAAGCCATCAGCCCCGAAGGCCAGCAGCACCGGCGCTGGATGCCGCACGGTACCAGCCACCACCTGGGCCTGGATGTCCACGACTGTGCCCAGGCAAAGCGGGAACTCTACCTTGATGGAGTGCTCACTGAGGGCATGGTCTTCACGATCGAGCCGGGGCTCTACTTCAAGGACGAAGATCTGGCCATCCCCGAGGAGTACCGCGGGATCGGCGTCCGGATCGAGGACGACATCCTCATGACGGCCGACGGCCCCGTCAACCTCAGCGCCGCCCTGCCGCGCAAGGCCGACGACGTCGAGTCCTGGATGGCAGGCATCTACCAGGAAGCCCAGGGCTGATCCCCGGACTTCCGTTCAGGCAACAAACAGGGAAGGCCACCGGTAATCCGGTGGCCTTCCCTGTGTTTCAGGAGCTTACTGCTTGGTCGGGTCTTCCCGACCCGCCTGCTGCCCCTCGCCCTGGGGAGCATCGTTCTGTCCCTCGGTGACCCGGACTCCGTACTGCGGACGGCCATCGGGAAGGTCCGGGTACCGGACGGCGGCCGGCGTCGGGTTCTGCGCCGGCTGGTGGGCGCCTGCGGGCGCGCCTTGGCCTTCCGGGCTGGCGGGGTTGGCTTGGCTGGCGCCGCGCTGGCCGTAGGGGTCGTTCCAGGTGGAGGGGCGCTCCGGGGCCTGGCCCGGCTGCTGGAACGGAGGATTCTGCGGGGCATAGTTGCTGGTCGGTGCAGCAGACGCCTGCGACGGGTTCATCGGCAACTGCTGGAGCAACCGGCGTGCTTCGTGGGCTGCTTCCCTGGCAACGATGACGTCATAGTTCGTGGCCACCACCTGGCTGGTGGAGGTGAAGTCACGCTTCCCGCGCTGGGTGGCGTAGGTGACAATGCCGAAGAGCATGAAGAACGCCGCACCCATCAGTACGGACGTGATGATCGAGAAGGGTCCCCCGCCCGGGGTGAAGAAGGAAAGCATGACGCCTACAAAGAGGCCGAACCACATGCCACTCAACGCTCCGGACAACGCCACCCTGGGGTAGCTCAGGCGGCCGGTGACCCGCTCCACCATTTTGAGGTCGTTGCCAACGATCGATACCAGCTGTACCGGGAACTGCTGGTCCGCGAGGTAGTCCACCGCCTTTTGGGCATCCAAATACGAGGTGTACGAGCCAACGGTGTCGCCTTGGGGGACGCTCCGGGACTCTTCAACGGCTTTGGGACCACCAAAAATGTTAGACATAGCCCCATTGTGTCCCATGGACATGTGAAGCGGCTGGAATTCAGCTAAAAGAGAGCAGACTCGGTAGCCTGTAAACATGAGCACACATCCTTCTCGCGTCTTTGTGGCGCGCCTTCTGGGCTTGGACGTCTTCGACCCCCTGGGCGATCGTCTGGGCCGGTTGCGGGACGTCGTGGTGCTCTCCCGCGGGACCCGCGGCGCGCCACACGTGGTCGGCATCGTTGTTGAGGTTCCGGGCAAGAAACGGGTCTTCGTTCCCATGACCCGCATCACCTCCATCGACCAGACCCAGATCATCTGCACGGGGCTGGTCAACCTGCGCCGCTTCGAGCAACGCGGCGCCGAAACGCTGGTGGTTGCCGAGATGTTCGACCGCCGTGTCACCCTGGCCGATGGCAGTGGCGATGCCACCATTGAGGACATCGCCATGGACCAGCACCGGTCCAAGGACTGGTTCGTCAGCAAGTTGTTCGTACGGAGGGGCCATTCGCTGTCCCCCTTGAGCAGGCTCCGCCGCAACGAAACCCTGATCATCGATTGGGCCGACGCCCAGACTGGCGGCCATAACGAGCCCCAGGCTGCCACGCAGTTCGTCGCCACGCACGAGGACCTCAAACCTGCCGACTTCGCGGAGGCGTTGCAGGAGATGAGCGACAAGCGGCGGTTTGAGGTGGCCAGCGAGCTCCAGGACGAGCGGCTCGCCGATGTGCTTCAGGAGCTTCCGGAAGATGACCAGGTGACGATTCTTTCCGCCCTGGACGTGGAACGCGCGGCCGACGTCCTGGAGGAAATGGACCCGGACGACGCCGCCGACCTCCTCGCCGAGCTCCCTTCCGCCCAGGCGGAGGAACTGCTTCAGTTGATGGAGCCCCAGGAAGCAGAAGACGTCCGCCGCCTCCTGGAATACGACGAAGACACCGCTGGTGGCCTGATGACTCCGGTGCCTGTGATCCTCCCGCCGGAAGCAACTGTTGCTGAAGCCCTGGCCCACGTTCGCCGCGAGGAACTCTCACCGGCCCTGGCCTCATCCATCTTCATTGCCCGGCCGCCTCTGGAAACACCCACGGGACGTTTCCTGGGCGTGGTGCACATACAACAGCTTCTGCGGTTCCCTCCACCGGAGCCGTTGGGCAACCTCGTGGACAAAAACCTGGAGCCGCTCTCGGACCAGGCCCACATCAGCGAGGTGGCCAGGACCTTGGCCACGTACAACCTGAATTCGCTTCCAGTCGTGGATGACGACGGCCGCCTTGTGGGGGCGGTGACTGTTGATGACGTGCTGGATCACTTGTTACCGGATGATTGGCGCGCCCACGAGGACGATGCCCCTATAAGGAAACTTGGAGGCCGCATTGGCTGACAACAACGCCACACGATCCCCCCGGAACACGGCACGCCAGGGCAGCAGCCTGGATACGCCACTGAGTGGCCGCCAACGGATCCTCCCCAAGTTCTCCCCCAACCCTGATGCTTTTGGCAACGCAACAGAGGGTTTTGCCCGTTTCATGGGTACGCCGACGTTCCTCGTCTACATGACGATCTTCTGTGCGTTCTGGCTGGCCTGGAACTCGTTCGCTCCCACGGAGTGGCAGTTCGACCGCATGGAGCTCGGCTTCACCCTTTTGACGCTGATGTTGTCCCTGCAGGCCTCCTACGCTGCTCCCCTGCTCCTGCTCGCCCAGAACCGGCAGGATGACCGTGACCGTGTCTCCCTCCAACAGGACCGTCAGCGGGCAGAACGCAACCTCTCCGACACCGAGTACCTCACCCGTGAGTTGGCCTCCCTTCGCATTGCGCTGCGCGAGGTAGCCACGCGCGATTACGTCCGCGCCGAGCTCCGGAGCCTGCTCGAGGACATCATCGACGCCCAGGAAGAACTCCGGGAAAGCGAAATCTCTGCCGATGGCGCAGAATCGCCCGGTGAGAAGGTCAAAGAGAAGTTGAAGGAGAAACGGGACAAGTCGCGCGGCCCCCGCACGCAACAGATCCCCAGGGTCCGCCCGCCCCGGGCCGCCGGCCCCCAGCATTCCACCGCCAAGCCCTCCCCTGATACCCCTGAAAGCCGGGCCTGATCATTATGAACACCGCAACTGCCGAGGCACTGCAGGCTGCCCTGGCAACGGTTATTGATCCCGAGCTGCGCCGTCCCATCACCGAGCTCGGGATGGTGGACTCAGTGTCAGCCGATGACGACGGGACCGTGCGCGTGGCCGTCCTGCTGACCATCGCCGGATGCCCACTGCGCGACACCATCACCAAGGACGCCTCCGAGGCCCTGATGCGCGTGGAAGGCGTTACAGGCGTGGACGTGGAGCTCAAGGTCATGACGCCGGCCCAGCGGGAGGCCCTCAAGGAGCAACTCCGCGGTCCGGGCAGTCAACGTGGCATTCCGTTCACCAAGCCCGGTTCCCTTACCAAGGTGTACGCGGTGGCCAGCGGAAAGGGTGGCGTGGGCAAGTCCTCCGTCACTGTGAACCTGGCCAGTGCGTTGGCTGCCCAAGGCCTTCGTGTGGGAGTCGTCGATGCCGATGTCCATGGGTTCTCCGTGCCCGCCCTCATGGGCATCACCCAGAAGCCCACGCAGGTCGATGACATGATCCTGCCCCCTGTGGCCTATGGGGTGAAGGTCATTTCCATCGGCATGTTTGTTGACGGCAACCAGCCGGTGGCGTGGCGCGGACCGATGCTGCACCGTGCCTTGGAGCAGTTCCTCACTGACGTCTACTTTGGGGACCTCGATGCCCTGTTCCTGGACTTGCCTCCCGGCACCGGCGACATCGCCATATCGGTAGCGCAACTGCTGCCGAACGCCGAGATCCTGGTGGTCACCACGCCGCAGGCGGCAGCCGCCGACGTCGCTGAGCGCGCCGGAACCATCGCTACGCAGACCGGCCAGAAAGTGGCCGGCGTGATCGAGAACATGTCGTTCCTGGAAATGCCCGACGGCGGCCGGATGGAACTGTTTGGAAGCGGCGGAGGTGCCATCCTGGCTGAGCGCTTGAGCGCCAGCGTGGGCAGCGACGTTCCGTTGCTGGGCCAGATCCCCCTGGATATCCGTTTGCGCGAAGGCGGCGACGCTGGAGTCCCTGTTGTCCTGGCAGCCCCTGACTCGGCGGCCGCCAAGGCCATGGAAGGAATCGCTTCTGCCCTTGCTTCCCGGCCACGCGGATTATCCGGAATGTCGTTGGGAATCGAGCCCCGCTAGGACATAAGGAGGCTAGGTGGCCTCGGTGTCGAAGGGGGCGGCTTCGCCTTCGGCGAGTCTCTCCACCACCCGCACAGGAGCCTTGGGTTTGGCATCGGCGGCGCCAGCAGCAGCGGCGGCCGCGGCGACGGGAGCACCTGCACTGACGGGCTTGGTGTCGTCATCCAGGAGTGCATCCTTGATGATGCGCCGGGGATCGTACTGGCGGGGATCGTATTTCTTCCAGTCGACTTCATCGATGTCGATGCCGACTTCTTCTTTGATCTGCTCGCGGGCGCCGGAGGCCATCCGCCGGACTTCCTTGACCAGGTTGGCGAGCTTTTGAGTGTATTCGGGCAAACGGCTGGGACCGATGACGAGTACGCCGATAATCAGAAGGAGTATGAACTCCGGGCCGTTGATTCCAAGCACGCTACGAAGATTACCTTGTCTGTGGTGCCGCTCATAAACCAGCGGGGCGAAGAAGCGTCTGAAGGCCGCGCAGCAGCCTGGGGTACCACGCCTCGGATCCTTCGGCGCGGGGATTCCCTCCCACGGATTCACCGGCGCGGACTATCTCCGGAACGGCGTCGTCCGCACTCTCCGCCGGGAGGTCGGAGGCATAGCTGATCACCGCTGCCGGCGTGGAGTACACGGCCTTCCAGGGTGTCCCCTGCGTAACGGAGAGCTGCGCCGACGTCGATTGTCCCCCACCATCCTGCTCAGGAGGCCTGTGCTCCTCCACGATCGTGGCGGAATGGCCGTTGCTTTCAAGCTTGAGCTCAACGGCGGGGTGACCATGGACCATGGTGGCCTGCGCAGACACAACCCTGAAGCCCATGGCACCCAACTCGGGGCAAGCCCATCCTTCGTCCCTGAGCGCGTCGAGCTGGGCGGCGCTGAGGGTGATGGTGCTGCCGGCCCTGAAGGCCGGTGCTACTGCGGACTCCGCTGGCCCACCCGTCCACGCACCGGCGAGGACGCCGGCGTCGTTGGTTTCCACAAAGGCTTGCGGCTCCGCATCCCCGGCAACTGTGTACGCCGCCCCAGCCAGGGCGCTGGCGGATACCGCCAACGTGCCGGCAGCTATCGCTGTTATCCGGAGTCCTCGTCGGACTCCGTTCCGGGGCGGAGGCGCCGGATCGAAGGACTGCGGGGAATGGTTGGCGAGTCGCTCAGTATGTTGGATCAACCGCGCTGCGAGGTCGTGGCTCGCTTCAGGCACGGCGGCACCGCGGAGGCGCTCGATGTATTGCTGCTCCTGCCGCAGCAAGGCACGGCACTTCACGCAATCCTGCACATGCTCCGGGCTCCGGGAGTGGCGCAGCGAAGCCAACTTACGCCGGGACAAAGCTCCCGGGCGGTCAGGACGTCGGGGCATCGACACCCTAAAGGATGCTGGCGATGCGAGGCATCTTCAGGCGCGGCTTGCGGGCCTCGACCGGACGCGGGTCACGGTGGGCCAGTTTCTCGCGCAGCATGGTGCGCCCGCGGTGGATCCGGGACCGGACGGTCCCGAGCTTCACGCCCAGGGCTTCCGCCACTTCGTCGTACGAAAGACCCTCAAGATCGCACAGCACGACGGCGGCGCGGAAGTCTGGCGGGAGTTCCTCCAGGGCTCGCTGGACATCGAGGTCGAGGTTGTTGTGTTCGAAGCTCTGTTCCGGACCTGGTTCCCGGCCGGGCAGGCGTGACTCCGCGTCTTCGGAAAGAGCGTCAAAGCGGATCCTGCTCTTGCGGCGGGCCTGGTCCAGGAACAGGTTGGTGGTGATGCGGTGCAGCCAGCCGTCCAGTGTTCCCGGCTTGAAGTTCTCAAGCGAGCGGAAGACCCGGACGAAGACTTCCTGGGTGAGGTCCTCGGCGTCGAACTTGTTGCCGGTCAGGCGATAGGCGAGGCGATATACCTTGGCGGAGTGGTTGGAAACCACTTCCTCCCAGCTGGGCATGACCCAGTCAGTGGCGGCCTCAAGGCTCTCCGATGTCAGGACTGGCGCAGCATGCGATGCCGGCATCGTCCACTCCCCTCAAACTGTGGTTCACCGATTATTCGGTGCCGCCCACCTCATGGATGACCGGAGCATTATCATCCCAAGTTTGTCTGGGAATTTCCTGACTGGACGGTGTTTTTCCCGCAAGGCTGAAAACATGGGCGGACACAGCGCCCGAGCCCTTCCCAACAGCGGATTACCGGGGCGGACACAGTAGTCTGGTACAAATACCCCTACCCGCGGAAAGCGAATCCCTTCATGAGTGCCGACAAGTCAAGCAGCTGGTCCTACGCAGAAGATCTGCCGGCTGAGGATGACGTGATGTTGCGCGCCCGTGAGCGTTCCTTCGAGTTGGGTGTCACTCCCGTCAGCCCCGGCGTCGGAGCCGTCCTGACGGTGCTCGCTGCAGCGTCGAAGGCCCAGACGGTAGTTGAAGTTGGTTCCGGAGCCGGCGTATCCGGCGTCTGCCTGCTGCGTGGACTCGGTCCCCAGGCGGTCCTGACGACGATCGACGTCGACGTCGAGCACCTCAAAGCCGCCAGGGAAGCGTTCCTTGAATCAGGGAGCCCGGCCAACCGCACCCGCACCATCTCTGGCCGTGCGGCCGATGTCCTGCCGAGGCTGACCGACTCGGCCTATGACCTCGTGTTCATCGACGCCGACAAGCCCAACTTTCCCAAGTATGTGGAGCAGGCCATCCGCTTGCTCAAGTCCGGTGGCACGCTGGTCATCAACGATGCCCTGGATAAGGACCGCGTCTCCAATCCGGCAGCGCGCGAATCCACCACCGTGGTGTTGCGCCAGATCGGCAAAGCCATCCGCGACGACGAACGCCTGGCATCGGCGATGCTGCCCACCGGCGATGGTCTTTTGGTGGCCGTCAAGAAGTAGGTGGCGACCGCCGTCGGGGGTTAAACAAAAAGCAGGGCTCCAGCTGATGCCGGGCCCTGCTTTGCAACTCTATTCGGTCACACCTACGAGGCATTCCTTGAGGTTTTCCGCTTCGGCGGCATTGAGCTCGACCACAAGCCGTCCCCCACCTTCGAGCGGCACACGCATGATGAGGCTGCGTCCCTCTTTGGTAACTTCCATAGGGCCGTCGCCAGTACGTGGTTTCATAGCCGCCATTAGGAAAATCCCCTCCATTTGTCCCAAGTCACGCCCAACCCGGCCGGGCTGGATCCGCGTCGCAATTGCAGCCGGCGGCACCGCTTGGGAGGCCGCCATGGCCGGGCACTGTTAGGTGCTTTGTCCTTGCTCTTGGTCCATTATCCCGTACTTACCCGCCCGTAGCGAAATCAACGGCCTGTTTGTCCGGGCTTTGTACATATTCGCTGTGCACGGCAAAGGTCCACGTCAGGGCGGATAGTCGCCGCCTCCGGGCAGTTGAGCCCACGCCCACAGCCACACGACCCACACAATCTGGAGGAGGACGAACATCACCACCACTGTTCCCCGGTACGCCTTGGACTTTGACAACGCCGCTGCGCCGAGGGCCAGGGGAAACAACGGCAGGAGCATCCGGAACGTGCTGGTCTGCGGGTGCAGGAAAACCAGGAGGTAACCCATGTAGCAGGCGCACCACAAGCGCAATTCCGTTCCCAGGGCTTTTACCGGGGCGGACATCATGGCCAGGACGAAGAGGGCGGTGAAGACAAAGGGCGCCAGGACGCCGAGAACTGGACCAAACAGCATCCGGCCGGTGTCGAACCACGGCTTGAACGGCACCAGGTCATGTCCGCGCCAGGCGGTTTCCGTCCGTGTATACGCTGCCGGGTCGCCGGTCACCGCCCAGGCAATGGCGGGCCACGCCAGGGCACCGACGCCCGTAGCCACCACCAATGCTGCCAGTGAAAGCAGGCTGCGCGTGGAGGTGGCAGCGTCCGAGGACGGGCTCCTGAACCGCTGCCATAGGCGCCACAGCAACAGCAATCCCACCACGGCGGCGAAGGGCACGCCTGTGGGCCTGGACAAGCACATCAGCAGCACCACCGGGATGGCCCACAGGTACCGGCGCCTCACCACCAGGAGCAAGGACGCCGCAAGCAACAGCAGGTTCAGCGACTCGGCGTAAGGGACTTGGAGAATGGCTGACACCGGGAACGTCGAAACGAAGACGACACCCCACATGGCCGTGCGCTTCCCCGCAAATTCCCGGAAGAGCTTGAAGACCACCAAGGCTGCGCCCAGCCCCGACGCCATGGCAATAAGCGTGAGGGCCTGCAAGGTGCCAAGGCCGGTCATGGCAGCGAGTCCACGCGCCAGCAGCGGGAACAGTGGGTAAAAAGCCCAGGCGTTCTCCTTTACCACCCCGTTGGGATCCACGGGCAGGACCGAGGGGTAGCCGCTGTCCGCAGCCTGCTGGTACCAGCGGCCATCCCAGATGGTGATGAAGTTCCAGTAGTCCGGCGCTGGCGGGAACCATGGGTTGGTCCCCTGCTGAAGCGCGGCGGCCATGAAGATGCACGCGCTGACAACGCGCGCGGCAATAAAGACAAGCGTTACCGAAACCCACCAGGGCCATCGGGACATCCTTGCCCCCGCGTCTGTCACGACCCGGGAGAGCCGCGCCGCGGGTCCTTCGCCATGCCGGGCCTGTGCCGGAACTGTCACTGTTGGGTCCGGCCGGTTTCGCCGTCCCCGGAGTGCTGCCGCGCAAGCGCACCAAGTCTCTCTATTTCTCGGTCCTTGGCCCGCAGCTGGTCCCTGAGGTCGTCGAGGACCTGGTCCACCTGGTCCATCCGGTAACCGCGCAGCCCCAGCGCAAAGCGCAGGGAATCGACGTCGGACGGCTGCGCCTCGGCCGGCAACAGCACAGGGGGCAGGTTGGGAACGGGGTCATCGAGACCGGCTCCCACCGTGCGCCCCCGGGAGATCCCGACGCCGAGATACAGCGCCGCACCAACCAGGACAATCGCGAGAAACACCAGGAAAAAACTCACAGTGTCCATCGTGCCAGAAACGCCCGGCTACTCAGGGCGTTGTTCTCCCGTGGGCGGCGGGATCGGAGCCCCGTGCAGCACGCGGTGGACGGCATCTGCAGGGTCGTCCACCAGCTGGATCAGGTCCAGGTCCTTTTCAGAGACCATGCCCTCTGCCACCAGGGTTTCCCTGATCCACTCGATCATCGGACCCCAGAACCGGACACCCAAAAGGACGATCGGGAACGAGGTCACCTTGCGTGTCTGGACAAGGACCATGGCTTCAAAGAGTTCATCAAGGGTCCCGAGTCCGCCGGGCAGCACAACAAAGCCCTGCGCATACTTGACGAACATGGTCTTGCGCGCGAAGAAATACCTGAAATTGATGCCCAGGTCCACCCATTGGTTGAGCCCCTGCTCGAACGGCAATTCGATGCCCAGGCCCACCGAGATTCCGTTACCCTCAACGGCGCCCTTGTTGGCGGCCTCCATGGAGCCAGGTCCACCGCCGGTAATGACAGCGACGCCGGACTCTGCCAGTTTGCGCCCCACCTCCACGGCCATCTCGTAGTACTCGGTCCCCGGCTTGGTGCGGGCTGAGCCGAAGACACTGACGGCAGGGCCGAGGTCAGCCAAAGCACCGAAGCCCTCTACGAACTCGCTCTGGATCCGGAGGACGCGCCAGGGGTCGGTATGGACGAATTGGCCGGCACCACTCGTATCCAGCAAATGCTGATCGGACATTCCCGTATCCGCCTGTTTGCGGCGAAGCTCCAAAGGACCCTTGTGTTTGGCTGGCGCAATCTCCGACGGCAGGGGGACATGGGCGACCCTGCCGTGGCCATTGGCATCCGGGTTGGGAATCGAGTGCTGGCTGATGCTCATTGCCCAAGGCTAGCGCCTATGGACGCCAGCTCCACCGCAGCGACCCGCTTCTTGCATTGCAGTCTGGTATATGGCTGGGGAGCAGGTTTCTGTTCAGTCACGATCTTCAGGAAGTTGCCGTGACCGTGGTCATATTTGCTTCTTTGTTCGCTAGATTCTTCGTATGACTACTCAAGCGTCCGGCGATGCCCTCGTCTCCCTCAACGGCGTCAACAAGCATTACGGTCAATTGCACGTCCTCAAAGACATCAACCTCCAGGTTCGGAAGGGTGAAGTCGTGGTAGTTATCGGACCTTCCGGTTCCGGTAAGTCCACGCTGTGCCGTGCGATCAACCGTTTGGAAACGATCGACGACGGCGATATCGCCATCGACGGGAAGAAGCTTCCCGAAGAAGGCAAGGATCTCGCCCACCTTCGGGCCGACGTCGGAATGGTCTTCCAGTCCTTTAACCTGTTTGCCCACAAGACGATTCTTGAAAACGTCACTCTTGGGCCGATCAAGGTCAAGAAGGTCGCCAAGGGCACCGCGGACAAGGAAGCCATGGCCCTTCTTGAGCGTGTCGGCGTCGGACACCAGGCTCCGAAGCTTCCTGCGCAGCTCTCCGGCGGACAGCAGCAGCGTGTGGCTATCGCCCGCGCTCTTGCCATGAAGCCCAAGGTGATGCTGTTCGACGAGCCTACGTCCGCGTTGGACCCCGAAATGATCAACGAAGTCCTGGACGTCATGATCCAGCTGGCCAAGGAAGGCATGACCATGATCGTGGTAACCCACGAGATGGGCTTTGCCCGCAAGGCTGCTGACCGGGTGGTGTTCATGGCCGACGGCCAGATCGTGGAAGACGCAACCCCGGAGGAGTTCTTCACCAACCCGAAGAGCGACCGTGCCAAGGACTTCCTGTCCAAGCTACTGACCCACTAGCTCCTTACAGCCCGCACCCTGAGGCCGTAAGGCGGCCATCCAATGAAAGGAACGTCATGAAGTCTCTTATTACCCGGAGGAAGTCACTCCTGGTGGCCGCTTCAGCTGCTCTTGCCCTGACGCTGAGCGCATGTGGTGGCGGCACGTCCACCACTCCCCCAGTCGCCTCCGCCAGCTTCGCAGCCGGCACCACCATGGAGAAGCTTAATAAGGCGCAGAAGATCACTATCGGCACCAAGTTCGACCAGCCGCTTTTCGGCCAGAAGGGCCTTGACGGCAAGCCTGTCGGTTTCGACGTGGAGATGGGCAAAGCTATCGCCGCCAAGCTGGGTATCCCCGCCGATAAGATCGAATGGGTGGAGACTGTGTCCGCCAACCGCGAACCATTTATTGAACAGGGGCGCGTCGACATTGTCATCGCGACTTACACCATCAATGACTCCCGCAAGGAAAAAGTGTCCTTCGCCGGACCGTACTACGAAGCTGGCCAGGCCCTCCTGGTGAATAAGGACGACAACTCCATTACCAAGCCGGAGGATGTCAAGGGCAAGAAGGTCTGCTCCGTCACGGGATCCACGCCGGCCAAGACCATCGTCGACAAGTACGGCGCAGAACTTGTTCCTGCTGCCAACTACACCGCCTGCCTGGAGCCGCTGCGCAACAAGCAGGTTGTCGCTGTTACTACTGACAACGTCATCCTGGCCGGATATGTGGATAAGGAACCGGACGCATTCAAGCTCGCTTCGGACCAGACATTCACCAAAGAGCCCTACGGCATCGGCCTGAAGAAGGATGACACCGTCTTCCGCAACTGGATCAACGACCAGCTTGAGGGATTCGCAAAGGACGACACCTACAAGAAGGCTTGGGAAGCAACCGCAGGCAAAGTTATCAAGACGGTCCCTGAGCTTCCAAAGATCGACCGTTACTAATTAGAACCGGTGGATGTCGCCGTTCCGTACCGGAGCGGCGACATCCTTTCATCTTTAGGATTCAGTCCTAGTCCCGCCACAGACGAAGGAAGCCATGGACGCCATCTTCGAGAGCCTTCCCCAATATTGGGATGGATTTCTCCGAACCCTGTTTCTAGCTGTTGTTTCGGGCGTCATCGCCCTGGTCATTGGTACCCTCCTGGCCGCCATGCGCGTCTCACCTGTCGCCGCATTGCGGGGTTTCAGTACGTTCTACGTTGAGGTCGCCAGAAACACTCCCCTAACCATCATTTTCTTCTTTTCCGCAATTGTGCTTCCCCGCCTTGGCGTCAAATTTGAACAGTTCGAAGTCGCAGCAATCATTGCCCTCAGCAGCTACACCGCCGCCTTTGTCGCGGAAGCTGTACGCTCGGGCGTCAATAGTGTCCCTGTGGGACAAGCGGAAGCCGCGCGCAGCGTCGGCATGACATTCACTCAGGTCTTGGGGCTGGTTGTTCTGCCCCAAGCACTCCGTACCGTAGTTCCCCCCTTGATTAACATCATGATCGCCCTGGTCAAGAACTCATCCGTTGCCGGCGCGTTCTTTGTCCTCGAACTTTTCGGCTACGGCCTTCAGCTGTCCAACAGCCGGGGTGACGCGGTCATGTGGATCCTGATCGGGGTGGCCTTCTTCTACCTCCTGATCACAGTTCCGCTCGGACTTCTTGCTCACTTCGTCGAGAAAAAGGTGGCGATCGCCCGATGACTTCGGTTCTCTATGACGTTCCCGGCCCTAAGGCCAGGCGCATGTCCCTCGTCGCCTCGGTGATTGGCGCGCTCATCATCCTCGCTGGGGTGATCGGCGCTATCGTAATCCTGTCGTCCCAAGGCATCTTTAGCGCCTCCAGATGGGAAGTCTTTGTCAACGAGTCCGCCAAAGATGTCTGGACGCAGCTTGGCTTGGGTTTGCTGGCCACATTGCAGGCCGCTGGTGTCGCCGCCGTGATTGCGTTTCCTTTGGGCGTCGCCCTCTGCCTGCTGCGCATCTCGCTGATTCCATGGGTCCGTGTTCCCACCCAAGTGGTTCTCGAGTTCCTCCGCGGTATGCCGGTAGTCCTGATGATCCTGTTCGTGCTCCTGGTGTTTGCCACGAGCCCGTACGTGGCGGTTGTCAGCGGCCTTGTGTTGTATAACTCCGCCATTTTCGCTGAGATCCTGCGTGCCGGTATCCAGTCGCTGCCGAAAGGTCAACGCGAAGCCGGCCTGGCGATTGGCCTTCGCAGTTTCCAGTCGCGAATGAGCATCGAGTTTCCGCAGGCAATCCGGCGAATGCTCCCGTCACTCGTCGCCCAATTGGTGGTGCTCCTGAAGGACACGTCCTTGGGATACATCGTGGCGTACGAAGAGCTCCTTCGTAAGGTGAAGTTGATTTCGGATCTTGAACCGAGTCTCCTGTTCTCGGCATTCTTCGTGGGCGCCGCGATCTACATCCTGATCAACCTCTCGGTCTCCAGGCTTGCGATCTGGATCGAGCGCCGCGGTTCCAAGAAGGCCGCCGGTGGCACTGCGCCGGCAATCAAAACGGTGGATTTGGAGGTCAACGCACCGGGCGCTGGCAAATAAGCGCTCCGGCGTGGAGAACTCCTATTAAAAAAATTGAGACGCCCATTCTCGTCAGAATGGGCGTCTCAATTAAATGTAATGAACTAAATAGTTATGCAGGGCCTGGAACTTATGCTTTCAGGACCGAGTCCACTCGATACGTAGATGTTGATCTGACCACAGTAGGTACCAGATCCATTCATCGGCACCGCAAATCCATTCCCTGAATACCAGGTACCTGGCGTCGGTGTGGTCCATTGGTTGCCGCCGTTACTCGGGAACGTTGCCATGGACACTGAGCCAGTTTGCTGGTAGCAGACGAAGCTTGGATAGAAGATTATTACACCGTGATAGCCGTCCACCTCCGACCACGAGCTCAACTCGCAACTTGCAGCTGCGTGCCCCGGTCCCGCCGATGCAATCAGAGACCCCATCGCCAGCACAAGGACTGCCGTGTGGCTAAGCATTCTTTTCACGATGTTCATCACGGGCACCCCGCTCCGGTGCTGGAGGCCGATTGCTGGAACTTTCCGGTTCCGGGCTCGATGTAGTCAATGAGGACCCGCGAACACCAGTTTCCCGAAGCATAGGCCGAAGTCACGTTTATGCCCTGACAGTCGCCGCCGCCAGACGACAGCGAACAGCTCGTATACGAGTCATTTACGTACCACCCATTGTGATACAAGATAACAGCCACGCCCAGTGTCAATGGCGGGGTGTACATGCAGCGACCAAACCCATAGGCAGTAATAGAACTGCCCACCGCCAATCCAGGACTTGCGAAACAGTTGGGTGTGGCCACTGTCGAGGCGGAAGCATCTCCCGCCACCTGCTTGGCTGCCGAGTCCGAAGCTACAGCAGAGCCCATGAATCCAAGTGAAAATAGCGCAATGCTGATCGATGCAGCTGCTTTCAATCTAAATCGCATACTTCCCCCAACTAAGTAGTCAATAATCGACAAAACTTGACTAGTCTTGTCATGCGAGTCTACATGCTGCGCACAATGAGACAAGTGGTAAGAACTGGCACTCATAAAGAAGGCCCGCAGCTACCAAGCTGCGGACCTTCCTCTTTGCTGTGCCCGAGTCCGGATTACGGCGCCAGCCACGTCCGCAGGGCACGGAGGCACTCACGGATGGCATCGGCGTCGACGTGTTCGTTGTCTTTGTGCGCCAGCAATGGATCACCCGGCCCGAAGTTCACCGCCGGGATACCCAGCTCACTGAAACGCGCGACGTCGGTCCACCCGTATTTGGGCTTGGGCTCCGCGCCGACTGCGGCAACGAAGGACGCCGCCGCTGGGTGGTTGAGGCCGGGACGCGCGCCGGCAGCAGCGTCCGTGCGAACGACGTCGAAACCTTCGAGGAGTTCGCGGACATGGGCTTCAGCCTGGTCGGGTGTTTTGTCGGGCGCGAAACGGTAGTTGATCTCCACCACGCAGCGGTCCGGGATGACGTTTCCTGCCGTACCGCCATTGATCTTCACCGCATTGAGGCTTTCCCGGTAGTCCAGGCCATCGACGTTGATGGTCCTGGGCTCGTAAGCGGCCAAGCGCTCAAGGATAGGAGCAGCGGCGTGGATCGCGTTGACGCCCATCCAGGCGCGGGCCGAGTGCGCTGTTTCGCCGAGGGTCGTCGCCTCGAAGCGGCTGGTTCCGTTGCATCCACCTTCCACTGTGCCGTGCGTGGGCTCCAGGAGGATCGCGAAATCACCCGTCAGCAGATCGCCGTGGTTGCGGACCAACCGGCCCAGTCCGCTCTTGACGGCTTCCACTTCCTCGTGGTCGTAGAACACAAAGGTGACATCCTTGTCCAGCTGCCGGCCGTCGTCGAACAATGTTGCCGCCAGAGCGAGCTGCACCGCCACGCCGCCCTTCATGTCCGTGGTCCCGCGCCCGTAAAGGACACCTTCGCCGGGAACGCCGGACTCCCACGTGGCGGGGACAGTACCCAACGATCCCTCCACGGTGGGCAGGGGAACTGTGTCCAAGTGGCCGGCAAGAATGACGCGTTCAGGTCGGCCAAGTTCGGTCCGGGCAATGATGGCGTCGCCGTCGCGGACCACCGTGTACGCGGGAATGGCGCGCAGGGCGGTTTCAACGGCATCGGCCAGTTCGGTCTCGTTTCCGGAGACACTGTTGAAGTCGATAATCGCGGCTGTCAGGAGTGCGACGTCCTGGCGCAGGTCAAGGAGGGCGGGAGCAGGATTCAAGGTCACCCGTCCAGCCTAATGCCCGCAAATGCGACTTCTACGGCATGAGACGGGTTTTAACCCAGCTATCCCTGCTGGATAGACTTGGCCCATGACTGAAACTGCTTCCTCCGCTGCGCCCGCGAACGCGCCCACCAACGATCGATCAGCTTACGGATTCGGCCTCGCCACCATAGCCACTTCGGCCTCCGGGGAAGCAACGGTCCTGGATGTTTGGTTCCCTGCACCCTCGCTGGGCGTTGCTGCCGAGACCCTGCGCGACGTCGAAAACGCCGATCCCGCACTCACCGCCCTGGCCGAAGAAGGCAAGGACGCTGACCGCGGCACCGAGCAGAAGGTTGTCTTCGCACAGATCGACCTCGACGCCGCCCCGGCAGACACTGCCGACGCCTACCTCCGCCTGCACCTCCTTTCGCACCGCCTGGTCAAGCCGAACAGCATCAACCTCGATGGCGTCTTCGGCAAGCTTCCCAACGTGGTGTGGACCAACTTCGGTCCCGCAGCCGTGGAGGGCTTCGAGCTGACCCGGGCCCGCCTGCGCAAGCGCGGCAATGTTGTGGTTTACGGCGTGGACAAGTTCCCGCGCATGGTTGACTACGTTGTTCCCACCGGAGTGCGCATCGCCGACGCCGATCGCGTCCGCTTGGGTGCGCACCTCGCCGAAGGAACCACGGTCATGCACGAAGGCTTCGTGAACTTCAACGCAGGAACCCTGGGCACCTCCATGGTGGAAGGCCGCATCTCTGCAGGCGTCGTGGCCGGCGACGGCACGGACGTCGGCGGCGGCGCGTCCATCATGGGCACGCTCTCTGGCGGCGGGAAGGAAAAGATTGCACTTGGTGAGCGTGTACTCCTTGGCGCCAACTCGGGCGTGGGCATCAGCATCGGCGATGACTCCGTGGTGGAGGCGGGCCTCTACGTCACCGCCGGAACACGGGTGCGCGTACCGGGCCCCAAGGACGAGAATGGCGAAGACACCAGCCAGATCATCAAGGCAGTGGAACTCTCCGGCGTCCCCAACCTGCTGTTCCGCCGCAACTCCACCACCGGCGGCGTGGAAGTCCTTCCACGCAAGGGCCAGACGGTGGAGCTGAACGAAGCCCTTCACGCCAACTAGCAGGAGGACCTCCGTGCGCCGGCTCCGCCGCGCCATCGTAGTGGTGCTGGCCCTGGCCCTGGTAGCTGGCGCCATCTACGCGATCGTCGCTGTACTGCAGCGCTCCGAGACCCTGGTCACGGAGCGCTGCGTCGCCGTCGTCGGTTCCGAAAGCCATGAGCTGGCCACGGACCAGGCAGCGAACGCATCGCTCATCACGGCCATCTCCGTGCGTCGCGGGCTGCCTCCCCGCGCAGCGAGCATTGCGTTGGCAACTGCCATGCAGGAGTCCAGGCTGCGCAACATCAACTATGGCGACGAGGCCGGTCCCGACTCGCGCGGGCTGTTCCAGCAAAGGCCATCACAGGGGTGGGGCACGGAAGCCCAAGTGATGGACCCCGTGTACGCCAGCAACGCGTTCTACGACGGCCTGGTCAAGATCCCCGGCTACGAGACCATGGAAATTACCCAAGCCGCCCAAGCGGTCCAACGTTCCGCCTTCCCCCGCGCCTACGCCCAGCACGAACCCATGGGCCGCGCTTTTGCATCGGCCCTGACGGGCCACTCGGAATCGTCGCTGAACTGCGAACTGCGCATGCCCGAGGCGGCAGGTGACCCCGCCGTCGTCGTTGATGAACTGACGACGGCGTTCGGCACCCAGTCCGCGACGGTCCAGGGACGCTCGGTGCAGCTGGAGATCACTGGAACCCAGGCGTGGGCAGTGGCGCATTGGGCCGTGGCGAATGCCAAGGCCCTCTCCATCACCCAGGTTGATGTTGCAGGTCAGACATGGAACAGGGAAAAGCGCGATGGCTGGCAGCCGGCCGCGGCGCCGTCGGAGACCGTCACCATCACGGTTTCCGCTCCCCCCACCTGAGTTTTTGTACAGCTAATGCCCTTAAGAAGCGCTCATAAGGGCATTAGCTGTACAAAAACTCCATTAGGCGAGCATCTCCACCACCGGCTGGACGTAGCTGCGGAACGCTTCGGGCTCGGACATCAGCCGGTGGCTCATGATCATGGTGTCCGGTTCCAGGTACCAGGCACGTGGCTCGTTGAGCGGCAACTCAATGATGGTCAACTCAAAGTCGCGGGAACTCCGCCCGACTTCCAGCAACCGGTCCTCCACCAGCTCGTTCAACAGCCCGGTCATGCCGCTGGCTGCCCGTTCGGCTTCAAGGCGGGCGTACTCGTCAATCCTGTCTGTAGCCCATCCCAAGGCCGAGCCGAAATGGGCTTGCAGGACCCGCTGGAGGGCCGGTGAGTTCCCAAAAGCCTTGAAGCTTGGGGGCGCCAGTTCCGAGACCGGTTTGGGGTAGGACTTCAGCAAGCTCTCCCACCAGGCTTCCCACTCGGTCTTCAGGGCATTGATGCCGCCCACGTCCGAGGTGAGATGGCTGTGGTCTGCGTGCCGGACCTTGGGGTCCGCATGCGAGAGGCTTGGTCTTCCGACGCCGTCCAGGCCCGCAACATCACGTAGGTACAAGGCGATGAGCATCGGCCCGGAGGTGTCCATGGTGATGCGCCACCCCGGGCCGTCTGATACGTGCATCCCAATACCTCCCGTGGCAGGATACCGACATCTCCAAGTCTATTCCTGATGAGCGGCTCTGTCCCATGCCCGTATCAGGGCGCTGCCAGCTCCTGCAAAGACCGCAGATGCGCTGTGAGGACATCGCTGCACACTTCGGCAGTCATCCACTCGGGCTGCAGCAACGCGTGCATGCAAAGCCCGTCCATCGTGGCCAGAAGACGCTCTGCCTCGGTGACCAGCCTCTGCTGGGCATCGGCCTGGGCCGGGCTCAGAAGCAGTATCAAGCGACCCACCAGGGCCGCCACGGTGCGGTGGCTGCGCTCGGCTTCGGCGGCCAGGACTGGCTTGATCCGAGCTGCGTGGCGGAACGCCATCCACACACAGGCATCCACTGCAAGTTCCTCGTCCAAGGGCAGGAACTGGCCAAGGAAATTCAGGACTGCCGTGTGTTGTCCCGCACTGCCAGGGACTTCTTCTTCCACCTCGGACAGTGCGGATTCAAGCCGCCCTGCAATGCGGTCTATTACTGTTCCGAAGGAGAAGACCAGGAGTTCGTCGCTGCTGGCGAAGTAGTGGCGCACGGAGCCCACGGCCAACCCCGCCTCATCTGCGACTTCCCTCAGTGATGCCCGCTCCAGTCCGTCACTGGCGATGATCCTGAAAACGGCTTGGACGACTTCCTGGCGCCGGGCTTCGGCATCAACAATTTTGGGCACCAGTTGTTTTTAGCACGAACGTGCTTCAACACCGCTCAACACAGAGCGGCGTGGCTCCGATTTCCGATAGCGTAGGGACCATGAAAATTCTTGTCACGGGTGGCACCGGCTACATCGGCTCCCACACCGTCTTGTCCCTTCAGGAAGCCGGCCACGACGTCGTCGTGCTCGATAATCTGGTGAACTCCAGCGAGGAATCCCTGCGCCGGGTGTCCGAGCTCACCGGTAAGACTGCAGCCTTCCACAAGGTTGACCTGGTGGACCAGCCCGCCGTCGAGGCCGTGTTTGACCAGCACCAGATCGATGCCGTGATCCACTTCGCCGGACTGAAGGCAGTAGGAGAATCCGTCCAGGAGCCCTTGGCCTACTACTACAACAACATCGTGGGCACCCTGAACCTGCTCCGCGCCATGGACAAGCACGATGTCCGTTCCATCGTCTTCAGCTCTTCGGCCACCGTCTATGGCGAGCACAACCCGATCCCCTACATCGAGAAGATGGAGATCGGCGCCAACAACCCGTACGGCCGCACCAAGGAACAGATCGAGGACATCCTCTCCGACCTTGGCAATGCCGACGACCGCTGGCATATCGCACTGCTGCGCTATTTCAACCCGGTGGGCGCGCACCCGTCAGGCCGCATCGGCGAGGACCCTCAGGGCATCCCGAACAACCTTGTCCCGTTCATCGCGCAAGTAGCGGTTGGACGCCGCGAGAAGCTGATGGTCTTCGGTGGCGACTACGACACCCCGGACGGCACGGCGCAGCGCGATTACATCCACGTGGTGGATCTCGCGGACGGCCACGTGGCAGCCCTGAACTACATCGCAGACCGCGCCGGCGTCCGGCGCTGGAACCTCGGCTCCGGCCGTGGATCTTCCGTGCTGGAGGTGCTCCGGTCCTTCGAGAAGGCCGTGGGCCAGCCGATTCCCTACGAAATCACCGGCCGCCGCGCCGGGGACCTCCCCGCGTTCTGGGCCGACGCATCCTCTGCGCTGGCCGATCTGGGCTGGTCCACCACCAAGACCGTGGACCAGATGTGCGAGGACCACTGGCGCTGGCAGAAGAACAACCCCTACGGGTACAACGCTTCCTAGTAACAACGCGGGGTCACTTAGGGCCCATTTCGGCCTGCTTTATGGGCCATAAGTGACCCCGCGTTGCTTTATAACGGGCGGAAACGACGGCGGCCGCCCACCTCGGGCGAGGTGGGCGGCCGCCGTCGTTGTTGACGCTTTTACCGGTATCAGTTGGCCGGGTAGTTGCGCTCCGGCTCCCCTGTGTAGAGCTGCCGCGGGCGGCCGATCTTGGTCTGGGGATCGTTGATCATTTCGCGCCACTGGGCAATCCAGCCCGGGAGGCGGCCGATGGCGAAGAGGACCGTGAACATCTTCTCCGGGAAACCCATGGCCTTGTAGATCAGGCCGGTGTAGAAGTCGACGTTCGGGTACAGCTTGCGCTGGATGAAGTAGTCGTCCGCGAGGGCCTTCTCTTCAAGGCGCATGGCGATGTCCAGCAGTTCGTCGTTACCGCCGAGCTTGCCAAGGACCTCGTGTGCCGTTGCCTTGATGATCTTGGCGCGAGGGTCGTAGTTCTTGTAGACGCGGTGCCCGAAGCCCATGAGGCGGACGCCGTCTTCCTTGTTCTTGACCTTCTCCATGTAGTCCTCGGGCTTGATGCCGTCGGCCTGGATCTGGCGGAGCATCTTCAGCACGGCCTCGTTGGCGCCACCGTGGGCAGGACCGAAGAGGGCGTTGATGCCGGCCGAAACCGAAGCGAAGAGGTTCGCGTTGGACGAGCCCACCAGTCGCACCGTGGAGGTGGAACAGTTCTGCTCGTGGTCGGCGTGCAGGATGAGCAGCAGGTCCAGGGCCTTGACGACCACCGGATCCATTTCGTACTGCTCAGCCGGCAGGCCGAAGCTCAGCCGCAGGAAGTTCTCCACCAGGTTCATGGAGTTGTCCGGGTACAGCATCGGCTGGCCGATGGACTTCTTGTGTGCGTAGGCCGCGATAACGGGCAGCTTGGCCATGAGGCGGATGGTGGAAACTTCCACGTGCTCCGCGTTAAAGGGATCCAGCGAGTCCTGGTAGAACGTGGACAGCGCCGAAACAGCCGAGGAAAGAACCGGCATGGGGTGGGCGTCGCGCGGGAACCCGCCGAAGAAACCCTTGAGCTCTTCGTGCAGGAGCGTGTGACGGCGGATCTTCTGGTCGAACTCTTCCAACTCCGTGGGGGTAGGAAGGTTGCCGTAGATCAGCAGGTAGGAAACTTCGAGGAAGCTCGAGTGCTGCGCGAGCTGCTCGATGGGGTAACCGCGGTAGCGCAGGATGCCTGCGTCGCCGTCGATGTACGTGATGGCCGAGGTGGTGGCCGCTGTGTTCATGAAGCCGGGGTCATAGGCAACGGCGCCCGTCTGCTTCAGCAGCTTGGAAACGTCGTAGCCTTCGTTTCCTTCTACAACCTTGATGCGCGGCAGTTCGAGTTCGCCGCCGGCATGGCGCAGTGTCGCGCTGGTGGTCTCAGTCATGGAGTCCCCTTCATGAGGCCTTTGGGCCTCTATCGAACGCTTGTCCAACCACCTTCTGGTGCGGCCTTGTTCGGCCCTGCTGTTGCAGGGCTCCAACGGCCGGAGTGCATTCTTAGAGAAGGCCACCATTGATAGTCAGTTAAAAGCTACCGCCAGTAACCCTCCGGAACTAATCCGTAGCCTCGGGTTACTGGCGGAATGACGCTGTTAGTGGCGCAAGTCACAGCATTGTTATGCGTTGGAAGCAAGCCTCTCGACGGCGGCATCGATCCGCTCGTCGCTGCCGGTCAGGGCAACCCGGATGAACCCGTTCCCGGCGTCGCCGTAGAAAACCCCGGGGCCCACCACAATGCCGAGGTCAGCGAACCGGGAAACGGTGTCCCATGTGGCTTCGCCGGCCGTGGACCACAGGTAGAGCCCGGCCTTGGACTGGTGAATCTGCAGCCCGAATTTCTCGAGGGCAGGAACAATCCGCTCGCGTCGGCCCCTGTACAGATCCTTCTGCGCAAGGACGTGGCCGGCGTCGCCCAAAGCGACACGCATTGCCTCCTGGACCGGGAAGGGAACAATCATGCCCGCATGCTTGCGGCTGTTGACCAGGTTGGCGATGATTGCGGAGTCACCGGCAACAAAGGCCGCCCGGTAGCCGGCGAGGTTGGATTGCTTGCTCAAGGAGTAGACACACAGCAGGCCATCCGTGGAGCCGCCAGTGACGCGCGGGTCCAGGATGCTGGGGACAGCTTCTCCCCCGCGTTGGGCATCCCATTCGCCCCAGCCCAATTCTGCGTAGCATTCGTCCGAAGCCAGCACCGCACCCAGTTCGCGGGCCTGCCCAACGATCCGGCGGAGCGACTCAACGTCACGGACACTGCCTGTGGGGTTCCCCGGGGAGTTGATCCAGATGAGGCGGACCTTCGCACGGGTGGCCGGATCCAATTCATCCAGGTCATCGGCTGCAACCGCTGTGGCACCTGCCAACGAGGCGCCGATGTCGTAAGTCGGGTAGGCGACAGTAGGACGGACCACGACATCGCCGGCGGTCAGTCCGAGCAGGAACGGCAGCCAGGCCACAAGCTCCTTGGAACCAACTGTCGGCAGGACGTCCTTCGGATCCAGGCCCGGCACTCCGCGCCTGGCGGCAAACCAGTCCACGACCGCTTGGCGGAGTGCCTCGGTGCCGTGGACGGTCGGATAACCGTGGGCGTCCGCAGCGTTGGCCAGCGCGTCCCTGATCAGCCCGGGCGTCGGATCCACCGGCGTTCCGATGGACAGGTTCACCGCACCGCCGGGGTGTTGGGCCGCCTTGGCGACATACGGCGCCATGGCTTCCCAAGGGTAGTCAGGCAGGTTCAGGCCAAAAGCCGGTGCCGCTGAAATCACCTGGCAACCGTCCTAGTGGTCTTGGTTCTGCGGAGGCAGGGCTGCGATGAACGGGTGGTCCTTGCCGGTGTTCCCGATCTTGGCCGCGCCGCCCGGGGATCCGAGGTCGTCAAAGAACTCGACGTTGGCCTTGTAGTAGTCGGCCCACTCTTCCGGGGTGTCATCCTCGTAGTAGATGGCCTCTACCGGGCACACAGGTTCGCAGGCACCACAGTCGACACATTCGTCAGGGTGGATGTAGAGGGAACGCTCACCTTCGTAAATGCAGTCGACAGGGCACTCTTCAATACATGCCTTGTCCTTGACATCCACACACGGTTGCGCGATTACGTACGTCACGTCCCAGACCTCTCCACGGTTTGTCCCGGCGATGGCCGGGTAATACTGCCGGCATCATGCCGGGCACTCAACTTCTGAGCCTATTATCCAACAGTGCGATCACGCCAACCTAGCTCGCGTCTTAGTATGAAACGGTGAATCCGCCACACTTGCCTCCCCGACAATTCCTGCTCAACGCAACACCGGGCATTCGGGTAGTGGTGCGCTACAAGATCCAGGAAGGCCTCACGGACGCCTTGGGATACCTGCTGGACGCCAGCGAAACCAGCTGCACCGTACGGACGCGGACGTCCGACGTCGAAATCCCCCTTGCGATGGTCATCGCCGCGAAAGAGGTTCCGCCACCGCCGCCGCGGCGACAGGCCTCACAGCCCGAAGCCGGCTTGCCGCCACAAGCATGACCAGCGTCACTGCGCCGATCCCAAAGACCCAGACGTTTCCCACCGCGTCGCCCAACACCAGCTGCTTGGCGGGGCCGGCAGAGGACAAGAGGCCGACGGCGGCATAGCCCACCACGCCTGCCACCGCAGCCGGGACAATGGAGCGGGACCACGCCGCAAGCCACAACTGGACCGAGGCCAGCAGCAGCAAGGCGGCAGCAACGCCCCATGGGAGTTCGACGCCGGACCAGGACAGTGACTGCCGGTGCAGGGCAGTTCCTGCCGCAGCAACGAAAAGAGCCGCCGGTACGGCCGCAGCAATGCCACGGACCGTACTGGCGGCTCCCCTCTTCATTCAGCTGTTCCGGACCGGTTCAGAACCAGTGGGCGCTAGGACTTGGCGCGGGCGCGGTTGGCCTTTGCGCGCTCGTTGGAGTCCAGGATGACCTTGCGGATACGGATGGCATCCGGGGTCACCTCAACGCACTCGTCTTCACGGGCGAATTCCAGGGATTCCTCAAGGGTGAGCTCGCGCGGCGGCGTCAGGTTCTCGAAGGAGTCAGAGGAAGCTGCACGCATGTTGGTGAGCTTCTTTTCCTTGGTGATGTTGACGTCCATGTCGTCTGCGCGGGAGTTCTCGCCCACGATCATGCCCTCGTAGACCTCGGAGGTGGGCTTCACGAAGAAGGAACCGCGCTCCTGCAGGTTGATCATGGCGAACGGCGTCACGACACCGGCACGGTCAGCGATCATCGAACCGTTGGTGCGGTATTCGATGGGGCCGGCCCACGGCTCGTAGCCTTCAGAGATGGAGGCAGCGATACCGGCACCGCGGGTGTCGGTGAGGAAGCGTGTGCGGAAGCCGATGAGGCCACGCGCAGGCACGATGAACTCCATGCGGCACCAACCGGTGCCGTGGTTTGCCATGTTGGTCATGCGACCCTTGCGGGCAGCCATGAGCTGGGTGACAGCACCGAGGTATTCTTCCGGCACGTCGATGGTCATGTGTTCCATCGGCTCGTGGAGCTTGCCGTCGATGGTCTTGGTAACAACCTGCGGCTTGCCGACGGTCAGCTCGAAGCCTTCGCGACGCATCTGCTCCACCAGGATGGCCAGGGCGAGCTCGCCACGACCCTGGACTTCCCAGGCGTCGGGACGCTCGGTGGGAAGAACCTTGATGGAGACGTTACCGATGAGTTCCTTGTCCAGGCGGTCCTTCACCTGGCGGGCGGTGACCTTGGCACCCTTGACCTTGCCGGCAAGCGGCGAGGTGTTGATCCCGATGGTCATGGAGATCGCGGGATCGTCCACCGTGATGAGCGGCAGCGGCTGCGGGTTCTCGGCATCCGTGAGGGTTTCACCAATGGTGATGTCCTCGATACCTGCGACTGCAACGATTTCACCCGGACCGGCTTCTTCGGCCGGAACGCGGGTGAGTGCCTTGGTGGCCAGCAGTTCGGTGATCTTGACGTTCTTGAGCTCACCATTGGCGCGTGCCCAAGCAACGGTCTGGCCCTTGCGGAGCGTGCCGTTGTAGATACGGAGCAGGGCGAGGCGGCCAAGGAACGGCGATGCGTCCAGGTTGGTCACGTGTGCCTGCAGCACGCCCTCCGGGTTGTACGTGGGAGCGGGGATGTGCTCGATGATGGTCTTGAACAGGGGCTCAAGGTCCTCGTTCTCCGGGGCCGAGCCGTTGGCCGGCTGGTCCAAGGAAGCGCGGCCAACCTTGGCGGCGGCGTAAACAACGGGAACTTCAAGAACCTTGTCGAGGTCGAGGTCCGGAACTTCGTCCGCGAGGTCCGAAGCCAGGCCAAGGAGCAGGTCCATGGACTCATGGACAACCTCGTCGATGCGGGCGTCAGGCCGGTCGGTCTTGTTGACCAGGAGGATGACCGGCAGGTGTGCGGCAAGGGCCTTGCGGAGGACGAAGCGGGTCTGGGGCAGGGGTCCCTCGGAAGAGTCAACCAGAAGGACGACGCCGTCAACCATGGACAGGCCGCGCTCCACCTCGCCACCGAAGTCCGCGTGGCCGGGGGTGTCGATCACGTTGATGGTGATGGTCTCGCCGTTGGACGACGGGCCGTTGTAGGCAACCGTGGTGTTCTTCGCGAGGATGGTGATGCCCTTTTCGCGCTCCAGGTCACCGGAGTCCATGACGCGGTCCTCAACCTCACCGTGGGAAGCGAAGGAGTTGGTCTGCTTGAGCATGGCGTCGACCAGGGTGGTCTTACCGTGGTCAACGTGTGCGACGATCGCGACGTTGCGCAGATCGCTCCGCGACGCAGTGTTGGTGATGGTTTCAGACATGCGGTAATGACTCGATTCAGTGGTGAAGTCAGCTGTTTGTATCCGCGCGCATACCTGATCACTTGATCGGAACACACAGCGAAAAGACCCCGGGACACAGGGCACCTGCATCCAGTCTAAACGCAGATGCATTTCTGAGCCTAAAAAGCAAGCCATCAGCCCATGGATTGTGGCGGCGGTCACAGCAGGTCACGTGTTCGTAAACACAAGTCAAGATGCTGGATTTTACCGGCCGGGTGCCCCATGATTGCAGCAGAACCAGTGCCCCACGGAGACCAATCAATGCGTCAATCTTCGGCCGTGTTCCGCATGATCGCACCATTGATCGCCGTCGGCGTCCTCGTGGTCGGTTGCGGACCAAGCCCAGTGCCCAACAGTGCCCCCTCTTCATCCGTCGCGCCCGCGCCCGCCCAGACGGCGGCGTCGGATAAGCCCCTGAGGGTGGCTCCTGCGCCCAGCGCCCTGAACCTCCCGGCCGGCTCCATCTACAAAAACCCGACGAACAACCGCAACGAACTGGTCCTGGCCGACGTCCGCCACACCGCCGTGCTGATTGGCGACTCACAGGCCATGCCGGCAGGTTCCTGGCCGCAGCAAGGCATCGCTGCCCTCGGATACAAACTGCATGTTGTGGGCATGGGCGGTACCGGATACGTGGCAACCAACGGTAAGACCGGGAACTACATCGACGCCCTGCAACGCGGGGACTGGATTCTTCCCTACGGCGAACCGCCCCTGATTGTGGTGGAAGGCGGCGGTAACGATGCCACCCAGCGTGCCACGGATGCGCAGATCACCAGCAACGCCGAGCGATTGATCGCCGCCCTGGAAACCCGTTACCCGGGCTCGCGCCTCGCCATGATCGGTACCCTCTCGCGCGGCATCAGCAACGGTGGCGGTCGCCGCACGGAAGTGGACACACTCCTGGGCCGGATCGCCGCCAAGCATGGTATTCCCTTCGTCAGCGCCGGCGATTGGCTGACACGCTACGACGCCATTGGGGACCTTCAGGACGGCGTGCACTTGAGGCCCACCGGGCACGCAAAGCTGGGCGTTGCCCTGGCGCGGGAACTGACCGCGTTGGGCCTCACGGCCCGCCCTGACGGCGCCCAGCCAGCTAAGTAGGCAAACGGACCCTTAAACGGCGAGAGCCGGTGGTTCCTTTCGGGAACCACCGGCTCTTCTGCTGTCCGGGCGTTGAAAAACTACGACGCCGGTCAGGCCACCTCGGGAGGAAGCAGCAAAGAGCCGCCGGGAATGGCGTCCAGCAGTGCCTGTGTGTAGGCCTCCCGCGGGTTGTCGAAGACGTCGTCCGTGCTGCCCGTCTCCACCAGCTTGCCCTTCTGCATAACGCAGACGTGGTCAGCGATCTGTCGGACCACAGCAAGGTCGTGGGTGATGAACAAGTAGGTCAGGCCCAGGTTGTCCTGGAGGTCAGCCAACAGGTTCAGCACCTGGGCCTGGACGAGAACGTCCAGCGCGGATACGGCCTCATCGCAAATAATCACTTCAGGGTCCAGAGCGAGTGCGCGCGCGATGGCAATCCGCTGACGCTGGCCCCCCGAAAGTTCATTCGGGTACCGGCGCATGGTGGACTGCGGCAAGGCAACTTGGTCCAGCAACTCGCGTACCTTCTTCTCGCGGCTGGCTTTGGTCCCGATCTTGTGGGTCCGCAGCGGCTCTTCGATGGTCCGGAAGATGTTGTACATCGGGTCCAAGGAACCGTAGGGGTCCTGGAAGATCGGCTGCACCCTTCGGCGGAACTTGAACAGATCCTTACTGTTCAACGTGGACGTGTCCACGCCATCGAAAATGATCTTGCCGGACGTCGGCTCCAATAGGTTGAGCACCATCTGTGCCACAGTGGACTTGCCGGAGCCGGACTCCCCCACGATCGCCGTGGTGGTGCCGCGCTTGACGGAGAAGGACACTGAGTCCACAGCCTTGAAATCCGTAGTCTTGCCAATGCCTCCACGCAGCTTGAAGACCTTGGTGAGGTTCTCCACCTTGAGGACTTCCTCGGGAAGCGCCTTCTCGACCGTGACCGGCTCGGAGGGAGCCAATAGCTCATCAGACTCGATGCCCTGTTCCTTCGCAACCTGGATTCGTCGTGAAGCCAGAGACGGCGCAGACGAAACCAAACGCTTGGTGTAGGGGTGCCTCGGGTTGCGGAGCAGCTCCAGCGACGGACCGGCCTCCACGACTTGTCCCTTGTACATCACCACTACCTTGTTGGCACGCTCGGCGGCAAGGCCGAGGTCGTGGGTGATCAGCAGTACGGCGGTACCCAGTTCCGAAGTCATCTTGTCCAAGTGATCCAGGATCTGGCGCTGGACTGTCACGTCCAGGGCAGACGTGGGTTCATCCGCGATCAGCAGACGCGGCTGGCAGGAGAGGCCGATTGCGATGAGCGCGCGCTGGCGCATACCACCCGAGAACTCGTGCGGGTACTGCTTGGCCCGTCGTGAGGCATCCGGGAGTCCAGCCTCGGACAACACCTTGGCGACATCGTCCGGTCCGGAAGGAAGACCATTGGCCTTCAACGTCTCCTTGACCTGAAAACCGATCTTCCATACAGGATTCAGGTTGGACATGGGGTCCTGCGGAACCATACCGATGGAGTTTCCGCGGAGCTCAATCATCCGCTTTTCGCTGGCGTGGGCAATGTCCTCACCGTCGAAAAGGATCTCTCCGGCGGCTACGCGTCCGTTGCCCGGCAACAGACCAATGGCGGCCAGAGCCGACGTCGACTTGCCCGAACCGGACTCTCCCACAATCGCCACCGTTTCACCGGGCATGACGGTGAAGTGCGCATTTCGAACAGCGTTCACCTCACCGTTGCTGGTGGCGAAGTTGATGGCCAGATTCTTGATCTCCAGCAACGGACGATCAAAGCCAGCTGGTTCTTCCTTGATGTGAACTGCAGAGTTCATTGCTTGGCCTTTCATCGTTTGCGCGCTTTCGGGTCCAGGGCATCACGGAGGGCATCGCCCAGCATGATGAAACTCAAGACAGTAATCGAAAGAGCGATTGCCGGGTACAGCAACGGCATGGGGTTGGAGCGCAACGATGCCTGTGCTGCCTGGATGTCGTTGCCCCACGACATCACGCTCGGTGGGAGACCGATGCCGAGGAACGACAGGGTGGATTCTGCCACGATGAAGGTACCCAGTGAGATGGTGGCCACCACGATGATTGGAGCCAGAGAGTTGGGCAGCACATGGCGGAGCAAAGACCGGAAGCGCGAAACGCCCAAGGACCTGGCCGCCATCACGAAGTCCGCGTTTCGTACCTCGATAACGGCGCCCCTGGTGATGCGCGCAATTTGCGGCCACCCGAAAGTGATCAAAATGAGAATAAGCGTCCAGACAGTCCGGTTGGCACGGAAAACGGGGAGCTGCATCATGACAATTGCGCCGAGGATCAGCGGCAGGGCAAAGAAGATGTCAGTCAGCCGAGCCAGCAGTGCGTCGGCCCAACCACCGTAGTAGCCAGCGAGTGCACCAACGGTTCCACCGAAAACGACTACTCCCAGGGTGGTGAACAGGCCGACCGTCACAGAGGATCGTGTTCCGAAGATCACGCGCGCATAGACGTCACAGCCCTGCTTGTTGAAGCCGAGAGGGTGGCCACTGACTGGTCCGCCGTTTGAGTTGGCCAGCTGGCAGGCTTCACCGGAAGGGTCAATCGGGGAGAACAGACCGGGAAACAGTGAGACGACGACAACGGCGAGAATCATGATGGCCGAAATAATGAAGAGCGGCTGCTTGCGCAGGTTCTTCCACGCCTCTCCCCAAAGGCTGGATGGCGCCTGGTCCTCTTTCACCTTGTCGGTCGCTTGCAGGGGCGTCTCTTCGAGGTCCGCAACGAAGTGCTCGATGTGACGCGGGGCTGTACCCTGCCCCGTCAGGTTGTTATCAGGAGTCATAGCGGATCCTCGGGTCAAGCCAGGCATACAGAAGGTCAACAATCAGGTTCGAGACACAGTAAACAAGGACCAAAACTGTGACGATGGATACCACGGTAGGTCCTTCCCCGGAGAGAACTGCCCGGTACAACCTGTTGCCAACACCGGGAACATTGAAAATGCCCTCGGTAACGATGGCACCACCCATAAGGGCGCCCAGGTCGGCACCAAGGAACGTGACGACCGGGATCAAGGAATTTCGCAGGATGTGTACGTTGACGACTCGAAAGCGTGAGAGCCCTTTGGCCGTGGCTGTCCGAACGTAATCAGCATTCATGTTCTCTATGACGCTGGTCCTGGTTAGCCGGAGGACGTAGGCGAACGACGCCAGACCGAGGACGATCGCAGGAAGGATGAGGTCTTGAACGGTCGCGGCTGAACTAACGGTAGGTTTGGCCCACCCCAATTGGACGCCGATGAAAAACTGAAGAAGGAACCCGAGAACGAAGATCGGAATACCGATGACGATCAGCGAGGCGATCAGTACAGTTCCGTCAAAAAGCTTCCCCTTACGGAGTCCAGCAATAAGACCAAAAGCAATCCCGAAGACGCCTTCAAAGATGAGCGCCATGATCGCCAAGCGGGCCGTTACCGGGAACACCTCACCCAGGACCGCAGCGATCGGGCGGCCGGAGAAGTCTTGGCCGAGATCAAAAGTAAAGATGCTCTTGAGGTAGAGCAAGTATTGAACGATAAACGGCTGGTCAAGGTTGTATTGGGCCCTGAGTTTCGCCGCAACTGCTTCATTGACGGGTTTGTCCCCAAAAAGTGCAGCAATAGGGTCACCCGGGAGGCTGAAGACCAGGAAGTACACAAGGAGCGTCGCCCCCAGGAAAACGGGAATCAGCTGGAGGAATCGTTTCAGGATGTATGTGGCCATTACCGCGATACCTCCCGGACAACGGGCACCCGATCCAAGGGTGCAGCGGAGTTGTTCATCGAAGAACCTTTTCGTTCGATGTGCAGGAGTTCCCGATCAAGGTCCAAGGATCTCTGCACAAGGACGCCCAACCGGAGTTGGGCGTCATTGATGTGAAACGCGATACGGCGGCGGCAACGCTCAATGAGCGCCCCCGCCGCCGATCGTCATTTACTTGCCAGTGATGTTGTAGTACAGCGGGACGCCGTCCCAGCCGTAGTCAACATTCGTGACGCCAGTGCTCCAGCCACCCTGTGACACCTGGTACCACAGCGGGATAGCCGGCAGGTCCTGAAGGAGAATTTCCTGCGCCTTGTTCATGGCCTTGTTGCCCTCTGCAACCGAAGGAGCGGAGAGGCCGTCGGAGATGGCCTTGTCAAAGGCCGGGTTCTCGTAACGAGCATCGTTCGATCCGGCACCGGTCTTGTAGATCGGTCCCAGGAAGTTGTACAGCGACGGGTAGTCTGCCTGCCAACCTGCACGGATTGAACCGGTCAACTTACCGGACGTTGCGAGGTCGCGGGCTTCCTTGAAGGTAGCGAACGGGAGACCCTCTGCCTTGATGCCGAGGTTGTTCTTCAGCTGGTTGGTAACAGCCTCAACCCATGCCTTGTGGCCACCCTTGTCAGCGTTGTACGCGATGGTGAAGACAGTGTTCGGGTCCCACTTCTGAATAGCGTCTGCCTTGGCCCAGAGATCCTTGGCCTTGGCGGCGTCGAACTTGAGGTTATCGGAACCTGGGATGCTGTCGCTGTAGCCGTCCAGAACCGGAGCCGTGAAGTCCTTGGCGGGCTGGCGGCCACCGCTGAAGATCACCTTGGTGATCTCTTCACGGTTCATGGCCATGGAGATCGCCTGGCGGCGCAGCTTGCCAGCTTCACCGCTCCACTCAGGGAGGTATTCCGGGATGGCGATGGTCTGGTTGCCGGCGTACGGCTTCTCGATGAAGCGATCGCCGAGGTCCGACTTGAAGTTCGCGAGGGCGCTGGTCGGGATCGTCTGGAGGATGTCCAGGTTGTTGCCCAGGAGGTCCTGGTACGCGGCATCATCGTTCTGGAAAATCTTGAACGTCACGCCACCGTTCTTTGCCTTGCGCGGACCGTTGTAGTCGGCGTTCGGAACGAGCTGGATCTGCACGTTGTGCTGCCAGCCATTCTCGGCCATCTTGTACGGGCCGTTGCCTACAGGCTTTTCGCCGTAGGTCTTCGGATCTGCAAGTGCTGCGGCAGGGACCGGCATGAAGGCTGTGTAGCCAAGTCGCAACGGCCAGTCGGATTCGGGCTGCTTGAGCTCAACAGTGAAAGTGGTGTCGTCGACAACTTTCAGGCCCGACATGGTGTCGACCGTTGAACCTTTCGCGCTGGTCTCGTCGTAGCCCTTGATGCTCTCAAAGAACGTTGCGCTCAGCTGAGCGTTCTTTGCCGCGGCACCATAGTTCCAGGAGTCAACAAACGTCTTGGCCGTAATGGCTTCGCCGTTCGTGAATTTCTGGTCCTTCTTGATCTTGATGGTGAAGTTCTTCGCGTCAGGCGCCTCAATGGACTCAGCCAGTTCGTTAACCGGCTTGCCGGAGGGGTCGTAGCTGACGAGACCGGAGAAGATCAACGTCGCGATCTTTCCTCCGCCGACCTCGTTGATGTCCGCCGGCATCAGCGGCCGCTGCGGTTCTGAACCGTCAGCGATGATGACCTTGTTGGGGTTTCCTCCGGATGCGCCGGAGTCGTTGTTGCCGCCGCCGCCGCAACCGGTCACTGCGAGGGCGATGATCGCCGCTACGCCTAGAGCTTTGGAAGTGCGCGAGAAACGCATTCCGCCTCCTATGAGTCAGGGAGTTGAGCAGGGGAAGGTTCGTGGTTTCCCCCAGGCACAGCACAGTTTCCTACTGTGACGTTGCCTACATGTGAGTGTAAGCCTACCCACATTGCGTCCGGATGTTGGAACATGCTGGCCAAACTGTAACCGTTCCGCAACCTCTAGATGCCTAAAACGCCGGGAATTTCAAGTCAAACGTTACTCGGTGGTAGCATTCGCTGTCTGACAGCAGGACAGGAGGAGTTTTGGGCGTGCATCACCCGTGCGCAGAGGGCCCATTAGGCTTGGCGCATGTCTACTGATGAAGAGAAGGACCCTCCTGTACCGGCCGACGTCGAGGGAAAAATTCCCAAGAAGGTCCACGACGTCCCGGATGAGAATGAAACCTCGGCCGAGAAGCCCAACGGCTCCTAGACACCACGCGGCCACGGCCCCGGGTCAACAGCAAAGGCCGCACGCCATGAAGTGGTGGTACTTCATGGCGTACGGCCTGATGGGATGCGGGTCCGGCTTTGGCTCTTTACTGGACGTTGAAGCGGAACTTCTGTCGTGTCAGAGACCGCCAGGGTTCCACGGGCTTAGTAATTGTTGAATGACAGCTTTACTTTGCCATCTTCCAGGCTGACATTGGCGCTCAGGGACACTGAGGTGGTGTCCGTTGTGGTTTTCCAATCCGACGTTCCGAACCCATAGGAGTTGTCCTTTTCATAGGTGACGGTCGCTTTACCGGGAGTCTCTGTGCGGACACGCCAAGGCGAAGTGCCGTAGCCCTTGCTCACAACAAACGTGGGCTTGGTGGTGAGTGCCCAGCGGAAGTTCTTTGTATAGCGCGATGAACTGTAGCTGTCCAACGGGCAGTTGGCCGGCCTGGCCTCGGTGGACTTTACGCACTCAGCCAGATAGGCGTCGATTTGGGCCATCACCTCCGACTTCAAGGCCTCGGAAGCTTCCACCTTAAGGTCGGCCACAGATGAAGTTGAAACGGCGCCGATACTCACCGTCGCCGTCTGCTTCTGGGCCGTCAGGTATTTCTCCGAGGGAGGCAACTCCACCGTGTACTCGCCGGGCCACGCGGGGTAGGTAACGGAGCGGCTGTCGGAAAGGTTGACATCAACTGACTGTCCGTTGATCAAGACCGTCTTCACTGGGGTGTCCGAGGAGATGCGCAGGTTCCGTGGAGGCGCAGACTCCATAACCCAGTGGTCATCCAAAAACTCCGGGTTGGACTTACGCAAACGATAGGTCGTTTGCTGTTTCCGGCCGTCCTGGTACGTATCGGCAACCACGGTGGCTTTGTCATCGGAGATATTCGTCGACACGATGTCGAACCTGTCGATGCGCTTGCCCGCCTTGGAATAGATCTCGTCGGAGAGAAGAACCCGCTGATCATTGGCAACGCCGGGATCGGCGATGGCCATCGCTTTGGACGCCTCGCCGCTCTGCAGTGCCTGGAGGTAGTTGGCTACGGCTTTGTCGGGTCCATTGTTGCCCTTGATCACCTCGACAGCGATAAATCCACCGACAATCAGTACAACGGCGAGACCGGCTGCCCCCAAAATCAGGCCAAGCTTGCGCTTCGCCTGGGCGGTCATGGGCTCTCTCGGTGCCAGTGCGGGGTGGGCTCCAGCGGCAGCCGTCCCGGTTGGTTCGTCAACGGATACACCGGCAACCGGTTCACCAACGGCTCGCTGGACAGGAGCGATCTTGTAAGCCAAGGGCAATGGGACGTACCTGGACAATTGAGGTGCCAGATAGCGCGCCGAAACTTCCGTCGCGACGCCCCACAGCAACAGGAAGAACGGCGTCCACCAGGCCAGCGTCATGCTGACGGCGGCCGAAGCCAAAGACCCGGCGTCGAACGTCCCTGTCACGCCAGTGAGCCACGTCATCAGTGTCCCAACAACGAGGAAGGCTGCAGGGAGCATCACCCAGTCGGTGATCTTGGTGCTCACCACCGGTCCCCGCCGCAGGTACCAGAAGACGGAAGCCACCACGACGGAAATCAGCGCCAGCAGAAGCATCAACCACCCTGCCCATCCCGGGACGCCGAACTGGGTGAGTGCATTTCCAAATCCAAAGCTGATGTCCGAACCTGAAGAATTGGACGAAGAGGACATGCTTGAACCGGAACTCCAAGTGCGGCTGACGGCACTCAGATGGCCCAAGCCGAACATGAAAAAGCCTGCCGTTGGCGCCCACAAAGGCGATGAGAGCGAGGCCTGCCATCCGGACTTGATGCCAATGGCAATTACCAAAACGGGAATCGCAATGGCGAGGAATACACCATAATGAACGGCCACAGTTTCAAAGGCCCGGCCAATTGCAGCACGCAGACCACTGCGGCCGGAGGCACGTGGGGTACCTGACGCGCGCCCGAAATATGCAGCAAGAGTTCCCAAGATCAGCGCAAACGCCACAGAGCCAAAGGTCACGGCTCCGATCGGGCTGATCTTCACATTGGGAATTGGCAGGTTTACGGCCGATATCGCCCCGATGATATTGACCAAGAGAGTGAAGACAAGGCCTGCTGTCGCTGCCTCGACCCAGAATCCGGCTGTGGATCGAGCTGCGGAGCGCTTGGCTGAAAACCGTGCGGCAAAAAACAGGACCGCACCCGAGATGGCCGTCAGCAAGAGTGGAACAGCAAAGAATGACGCCGATCCGTGCACACTTCCGATGAACGGGATGGTCGCGTCGATGCTCGAGCCAAGCGCGCCAAGCTGGCTCATGACCACCAACTGAACAGCTAATTGGCCCATCAGGGACCACAGGGACGGCATTGTGCTGTCTCCCGACACCATCGAATTGGACGGTATTTCGGTGTTGCCGCCGTTGCTAACGGCTATACCTATCAAAGCCAGAATCAGAAAGAGCAGTGCCGTGATGAGAAGGGCCACATAGGAAACAGCTCCCACCAAGGCCCCGGGAATCAGTGTCTTGAAGTCAAAAGAAGTGGCAAGAGTGGATACCGCCGAATTCTTAGCCCCGGACTCGTTGTGGCCGGTCTTCTCCGTGTCAGGGGTCGATGGGCTGTAAGGCCCAGGATTGTTCGGGTCGGTATTTTGCGGCGGACCACCATGCGCGGCAGGTGGGTGATTCGATTCGGTCATAACAATTTCCCCCTATTGTTTTTATGCTGCTCATGATGCCATGGCCCGACGCATCCCATGCCGTTGTCATATCGCGCGGAATGCCTCGGGAAAACACCATGAAAAATGCCGCCCTCCGTTTAGTTGGCGCGGCACTCTTCCATATAAAAATCTAGACGTTGAAGCGGAACTCCACCACATCGCCGTCGGCCATCACGTACTCTTTGCCTTCGATGCGGACCTTGCCGCGGGCCTTTGCCTCGGCCATGGAACCGGCATCAATGAGATCATCGAAGGAGACGACTTCGGCCTTGATGAATCCGCGCTGGAAGTCCGAGTGGATCACGCCGGCGGCCTGGGGCGCAGTATCGCCCTGCCGGATGGTCCATGCACGGGTTTCCTTGGGACCGGCCGTGAGGTAGGTCTGCAGGCCCAGGGTGTGGAAACCGACGCGTGCCAGCTGATCAAGGCCGGATTCGGACTGGCCGTTCATCTCCAGCATCTCGCGGGCTTCTTCCTCGTCCAGTTCCACGAGGTCGGATTCGAGCTTGGCGTCCAGGAAGACGGCGTCGGCGGGGGCCACGAGCGCACGCAGTTCCTCCTGCTTCGCGGGGTCGCCAAGGATGCCCTCATCCGCGTTGAAGACGTAGATGAACGGCTTGGCCGTCAGGAGTCCCAGCTCCTTGAGGTGGCCCATTTCGAGCTTGTCGCTCTTGATGGAGGAGAAGATGGTGTCGCCACGTTCCAGCACGGCCTGCGCGGCCTTGATGGCAGCCAGCTCCGCTGCTTCGCGCTTCTTGATCTTGACTTCTTTTTCGATGCGCGGGATGGCGTTTTCGATGGTCTGAAGGTCAGCCAGAATCAGCTCGGTGTTGATGGTCTCCATGTCCGAGCGCGGATCCACCTTGCCGTCGACGTGGATGACGTCGGGGTCGTCAAAGACGCGGACAACCTGGGCGATGGCTTCGGCCTCGCGGATGTTGGCCAGGAACTTGTTGCCCAGGCCCTCACCCTCGGACGCACCCTTCACGATGCCGGCGATGTCCACGAAGGACACCGGAGCGGGCAGCAACTTCTGCGAACCGAAGATCTCAGCCAGCTTGGCCAGCCGGGGGTCCGGAAGATTCACGACGCCAACGTTGGGCTCGATCGTAGCGAACGGGTAGTTCGCAGCGAGCACCTGGTTGCGGGTCAGTGCGTTGAAAAGGGTTGATTTGCCGACGTTGGGCAGTCCGACGATGCCAATAGTAAGAGCCACGAGCATTGATTCTACCCGTTGGAAGCGCCTCCCCGCTTGTCCAGGTCTGCCGGCAGGGCCGGTACCGGGCGCCTCGCTAAAACTGTCGTACCCCTGTGACAGGGTTGCCTCATGGATGGATTTGGATTGGTTTTGGCACTTCTGATGCTGCTGATTGGTGCCGCGGTGGGTCTCGCCGCTGGCTATGTTGTGTTCCGACGCCGGGGCGCCGGGTTGGAAGAAGACTTCGACGCCGTTTCGTCACGGCTTTCAGAGGTGACGGCGCAGTTGGCAGCCGCCGACGCCGAGCGGCGGCTTTTGTTTACGCAGAACCGCGAGCTGACTGCGGCCAGGAACTCCGATGGCAGTGTCCTGCGTGCCCTCGCCCCCGTCGCGGAGAAACTGACAGCGGTGCAGCAGCAAGTGTCCTTGCTGGAACGCGACCGCGTAGAGCAATACGGTCAGCTTGCCCAGCAGCTTCAGGACGCACGCCTTTCGGATGAACAGCTCCTCAGGTCAACGCACGCACTGGCCTCAGCCCTCCGTTCCAACAGTGCTCGCGGCCAGTGGGGCGAAGTCCAACTCCGTCGGGTTGTGGAGGCATCGGGGATGCTGCGGCACGTGGACTTCCACGAACAGGTGCATTCGGGCAAGACCGAGAACTCGCTGCGGCCGGACCTCGTCGTTCAGCTGCCCGGAGGCAAGCAACTGGTGGTGGATGCCAAGGTCCCGCTGGGTTCCTACCTTGCCGCCCAGGAACAGCTCCATGGCGACGGGTCCTTCGGAGAATCGGTAACCCCTGCCAGCAATCAGGACTCCAAAACGCTCCTGACACTGCACGCCAAGGCACTAAAGGCCCACATTGATGCTTTGGCCGCCAAGAAGTATTGGGATATTCCGGGGAACTCCCCCGAGCTGGTGATCTGTTTCCTCCCGGCGGAATCCATCCTGGCATCTGCCCTTGAAGCAGACCCCGCACTGCTGGAGCATGCCTTGTCCCGGAACGTGGTGCTGGCCTCGCCCGGAACACTGCTGGCCGTCCTCAAATCCGTGGCCTTTACCTGGCGGCAGGATGTCCTTACTGACAGCGCCCACGAGCTCTTCGAACTCGCCAAGCAGCTCTACGAGCGCATGGGTACCCTCGGCGAAAATGTCAGCAAGCTGGGAAGCTCCCTTAAGACATCGGTGGATCGCTACAACGCCATGGTGGGAACCCTGGAGGCCCGAGTCCTCCCGACAGCCCGCAAACTGAACACCATGGACGACGCTGGCCTCATAGCCTCGCCATCAGTTGAAGCCGTCCCCCGGGCCTTGGCAGCGCCTGAACTGCTTGAAGACAGGGAAGACCACGACTCTGCAGCTTAATCGAACAGACCCGTAGCGGGCCGCCCGGTGGACGGCCCGCTACGGGTCAACGTTTGGTTCCAGCTGCGTTGGCGGCAGCCATTGAGCCCGGCGCTAGGACGTAGGCCGGTTTCCCCGGCCGCCGAGTGCGCGGCTCACATCGCCGGCCTTCTTGAGGGTTGCCCGCAGTTCCTTGGGCAGCGAGAAGAGGAGGTCTTCCTCCGCCGTAACAACTTCCTGCACCTCGCCGTAGCCGTAGTCGGCGAGCAGTCGCAGGACGTCCTGCACCAGGACCTCCGGAACCGAGGCACCGGACGTGACACCAACGGTGGCCACGCCCTCGAACCATGCTTCGTCCACTTCGTTGGCGAAGTCCACACGATACGAACTCTTGGCTCCATATTCGAGGGCAACTTCAACCAGGCGCACCGAATTGGAGGAGTTTGCTGAACCCACCACGATCACCAGGTCAGCCTGGGGAGCAATCTTCTTGATGGCCACCTGACGGTTGGTGGTGGCGTAGCAGATATCGTCGCTGGGCGGATCCTGCAACGTTGGGAACCGGTCCTTTAACAGGCGCACAGTTTCCATGGTCTCGTCCACGCTGAGCGTTGTCTGCGAGAGCCAGATGGTCTTCTCAGGGTCGCGGACGGTGACCTTATCGACCTCGTGCGGCCCGTTGATGATCTGGATGTGCTCGGGCGCTTCGCCGGCCGTTCCTTCGACCTCTTCATGGCCTTCGTGGCCGATTAGCAGGATGTCATAGTCGTCCTTGGCGAACCGCACAGCTTCACGGTGAACCTTGGTGACCAAGGGGCACGTGGCATCGATGGTGCGAAGTCCACGGTCCTCAGCCGACTGGACTACCGCTGGGGAAACGCCGTGCGCAGAGAAAATCACCAGGGCGCCCTCGGGAACCTCGTCGGTTTCCTCCACAAAGATGGCGCCTTGTTCTTCCAAGGAACTGACCACGTGGACGTTGTGGACGATCTGTTTCCGGACGTAGACCGGAGGTCCGTAGTGCTCAAGGGCCTTCTCAACAGCAATGACCGCCCGGTCAACACCGGCGCAGTAGCCGCGCGGAGCTGCCAGCAGGACCTTCTTGGGACTCGTAACGGGGGCCGCCGCCTGTACCTCTTCCGGAGATCGCCGTCTGCGGGGCACCGTGGGCATAGGAATGGAGACTGCTGTGCTGGTCATGCTTCCATGCTACCGGCCCGGCCTTTAGCTGCGGGCAGAACGTGACCGTTGTCGCCCTGACAGCACTGCGGCGATGATGCCCACCACCAGAACTGCACCCGAAACCACCAGGGCGATCTGAACCCATTGCCCGAACCCGGTCCTGGCTGCCGTGAGGAACTCGTCCTTGAACAACTCCGCCACGCCGTTGGCACTGTCGAGGTTCCCGACCACTCCCCCTGCCAGGTCAGCCCCCGCAGACCAGAGGGCAGCGAGTGCCAACCCGCCGAGTCCAAGGAACACCATCACCAGTGAACGCCGGCGTGATGCAACAAGTGCCAGGAGGGCTGAGACCACAGCGCCAAGCGCCGGCACCCACCACAAGGGAGCGAAGGCAGCAACGCGCTCCACAAGTTGCCGGTGTGAGGGCTGCCCCAAGGAAACCAGGCTCTGCTCCGGAACATCAATACGGATCTTGGTGGCCTCGGCGAAGTGGTCACGGATCAGCTTGACCATGGGGCCGATGTCCAGGACCAAGGCCGTGCTGGCACCGGCCTCTTCCGGTTGATTGACCGTTCCAAAGTTGAGCTTGTGACTTTTCCGGACTGTATCCTCCCAAGCCTGCGGATAGTCGCTCCAGGACTGCATCCCCGAGGTTGCTTTCCGCAGGGCGTCGGCGGCCAGGGACTGAATGGGGTCCGGCAGGTCCACCGAGGACTCAAAGGTTCCCACGGCCGCTGCGGCCAGCCTGCTTTGGAATCCGGAGTCGTTTCCCAAGGATCCGGCGATACGGACGAACCCTTCTTCCTTGACTATGTTCTGGTCCACCCACGCGGTGGGAACGGCGACGGCCGTGAGGAGCACGGCGAGGACCACTCCCACTACTGAGACAAAAGTACGCAAGGCCATCCTTGAGGTTGGGGGCTGTGCCACCATCCTAGGTCTGTCCACATGATAGGAAAAATGTCGGGGCCGGGGATAAAGCTATGGATAGAGTTGGAAGGCGGCCGGCATGCAAGGCCGCACCCCTGAACGAGGACAACAAGAAATGCAGCCACAACCGCAGCGACCGGGACAGGTAAGGATCAGCCATGTCCGCTGAAGCGACGCCGAAATCAACCCTTCCCGGGACCGCTGCCGAAACCAGCCCGGATAATCCCTGGCCACTGCAGCTGTTGTCGCGCAAACTCAAGGCCCATATCGAACGCGCACCGGCTGCGTGGATCGAGGGCCAGGTCATTGAAATGAACCGCAGGGGCGGCAACGCCTTCCTCACACTGCGGGATGTCGACGCCGAAATTTCCCTTCCCGCGTCTGTATGGTCCACGGTGCTTGACCGGCAGAAGATTCCTTTGGAACGGGGATCCCGCGTGGTGGCACTGGTCAAGGCGGACTTCTGGGTCAAAACGGGACGCCTGAACATGTCGGTCAAGGACATCCGCCCGGTGGGGCTGGGCGACCTGCTGGTAAGGATCGAGAGGCTGCGCCAGGCGCTGGCCGCAGAGGGTTTGTTCGCCGACTCACGGAAGCGGAAACTGCCCCTGCTCCCCCACCGCATTGGCTTGATCACAGGCAGGGACTCCGACGCCAAGAAGGACGTCATGCGGAACGCTGCCTTGAGATGGCCTGCAGTTGACTTCGACGTCCGCGAAGTCGCTGTCCAGGGCAACACAGCCGTTTCCCAAATCATCGCCGCCTTGAAGAAGCTTGATGCTGACCCGCATGTGGACGTCATTGTGCTCGCCCGCGGCGGTGGGGCCTTGGAAGATCTACTCCCGTTCAGCAATGAGGACCTGATCAGGGCTGTATCGGCAGCCACCACGCCCGTGGTCAGCGCCATCGGACACGAAGCCGATCGTCCCATCCTGGATGATGTGGCGGACCTCCGGGCATCTACCCCCACGGATGCCGCCAAACGCATCGTCCCGGATGTCGCCGAAGAATTGGCCATGGTCCGGCAAGCAAGGGAACACCTCCGCCGTGGGATCAGCCGCCTGGTGGACCGGGAAACTGACAGGCTCCATTCCTTGAAATCCCGGCCCGTCCTGGCGGCACCAGCCTCCATGGTGGACGCCCGCGCGGAAGACATTCACAGGCTCCAACGCAGGACCCACTCGGCGGTCAGCACAGCCGTGGTCCGCGCCTTGGATCAGGTGCACCACCTCCGCGCCCAGGTCCGCGCACTGTCACCGCAGAAGACACTGGACCGCGGCTATGCCGTAGTCCAGCTCATTGGCGAGGACCAGACAGGGCACCACGTCGTCAGCAGCCCTGACGAGGCACCGGACGGAACAGCACTCGCCATTCGGGTAGCCCACGGACGGTTCAAAGCCCTCTCCGCAGGGCACGGGGAACTCCTCGATCCCTGAGCCCGCCAACCACCCAACAGACACGTAAAGGACATCATGACCGACACCAACCCAGCACCCGGCGGGCCGGAATCACTCGACTCCTTGAGCTACGAGGAAGCCCGCGAACAACTGGTGGCCGTGGTCAGCCGGCTCGAGGCCGGAGGAGCCAGCCTCGAGGAATCCCTGGCCCTCTGGGAGCGCGGCGAGGCCCTCGCCAAACGCTGTGAGGAATGGCTGGAAGGCGCCCGCAAGCGCTTGGCCACCGCCCGGGACGCAGAAAACGACGCCGGCACGGCCCCGGGAGCCGGCCAGCAGTCGTAATCCCTAGGATTCCGCCACGAGCGCACGTTCGGCAGCAACGTCGAAATCGGCCTTGGGCCACTTCAAATCCAGGCCTTCCAAGGCATCCAGCAGCAGCTGTTGAACAGCGATCCTTGCGTACCACTTCTTGTTTGCCGGCACCACATGCCATGGCGCCACATCCGTTGAGGTCTTCTCAAAGGCGATGCTGTAGGCCGCCATGTAGTCGTCCCAGTAGGCGCGTTCGGCGAGGTCGCCCCGGCTGTACTTCCAGTGCTTGGCGGGATCGTCCAGCCGGGCTATGAGACGCTCTTTCTGCTCGTCCTTGCTGATGTTGAGCATGACCTTGACGATAGTGGTCCCCTCCTCGGCCAGGCGTGCCTCAAAGTCGTTGATGGCGGCATACCGCCGCTCCAGCTCTTTGCCATCTGCCCAGGCATGCACACGGTGGATCAGGACGTCCTCGTAGTGGGAGCGGTCGAAAACCCCCACCATTCCAGCTGCCGGCACCTGCTTCTCGATCCGCCACAGGAAGTCATGCGACTTTTCCTCATCCGTAGGCGCCTTGAAAGCGGCCAGGTGAACACCTTGTGGGTCCATCGCACCCACCACGTGACTCACGATGCCGCCCTTGCCCGCCGTATCCATGGCTTGCAGGATCAGCAGGAGCCTCTTGGGGCTCCCGAACTTGCCCTCGGCGAAGAGCTGCTCCTGCAGTTCGGCCAGACGCTCGTCCTGGGCGGCAAGCAAAGCCTTGCCGTCCGCTTTGGCGCCGGTGTACCCGGGAGTGGATTGGGGATCGACGCTTGCCAGCGAAAAACCGGGCCCTACCTTCAGGACCTCGGCCGGACTTTTGGCGAACTCAACTGCAGCAGCCATGTGGCATACCCTCCTGTCCCGCCGCGCCCTCATGGCGCTGCGATGACCTCAGGCTAGTTGCCCGGGTACCTGGACAGGAAGTCCGCCATGCGACCAATCGCTTCTTCTATGTCCTTGACGTTGGGCAAGGTCACCATCCGGAAGTGGTCGGGACGAACCCAGTTGAATGCGCGTCCATGCGAGACCAGGATCTTCTGTTCCTTCAACAGGTCAAGGACAAATTTCTCGTCATCCCTGATGTGGTAGACCTCGGGGTCCAGCTTCGGGAACAAATACAGGGCGCCCCTGGCCTGCTGGGTGCTGACTCCGGGGATCGCGTTGAGGAGATCGTAGGCTTTGTTGCGCTGCTCCAGCAGCCTGCCGCCCGGCAGGATGAGGTCGTTGATGCTCTGGTAGCCACCGAGCGCAGTCTGGATGGCGTGCTGGGCAGGTACGTTGGCGCACAGCCGCATGTTGGCCAGGAGGTTGATGCCTTCGAGGTAGTCAGCAGCGTCCTTCTTCGGGCCTGAGATGGCCATCCAGCCCGCGCGGTAACCGCAGACCCGGTAGGCCTTGGACAATCCACTGAACGTCAGGCACAGGACGTCGTCGCCCGTCAGGGCAGCGAGGTTGGTGTGGACGGCGTCTTCGTAAAGGATCTTCTCGTAGATCTCATCGGCGAACAGCACCAAACCGTGCTTTTCGGCCAGCGCCACCATCCGTTTGAGTGTCTCTTCCGGGTAAACGGCGCCTGTGGGGTTGTTGGGGTTGATCACCACGATGCCCTTGGTCCGGGGCGTGATCTTCGATTCGAGGTCCTCGAGATCGGGCTGCCAGCCGGAGTCCTCGTCGCAGAGGTAGTGCACGGGGCGGCCGCCGGCCAGCGAAACGGACGCCGTCCAGAGCGGGTAGTCGGGCGTAGGGATCAGCACCTCGTCGCCGTCTTCCAGCAGGGCCATGAGGGACATGGTGATCAGCTCGCTGACACCGTTGCCCAAGTAGATGTCGTCCACGTGGATGTTCTGAATGCCGCGGGTCTGGTAGTACTGCGATACCGCGGTCCGCGCGGAGAAAATGCCGCGTGAGTCGCTGTAGCCCTGGGCGTTGGGCAGGTGGCGGATCATGTCCACCAAAATGGCGTCAGGCGCTTCAAAACCGAACGGTGCCGGGTTTCCGATGTTCAGTTTAAGGATCCTGTGACCCTCCGCCTCCATCTGCTGGGCGGCCTGAAGAATCGGTCCACGGATGTCGTAGAGGACATTATGAAGCTTGGTGGACTGCTTGAAATTCGCCATTCCTCAAATATGCCACACGGGTGATGTACTTCAGCTGAGACTTGACTCACATAAAAGACGACGGCGGTGACGGGCCCGCGCGGGTCCGTCACCGCCGTCGTACGCGGTTTTGTCCGGGTGCTACTTGACGATGCCCTTGTCCTTGAGCCACGCCGCTGCGGCGTCCTTGGGTGACTGCTTCTGGTCGCCGCTGACGGCCCTGTTCAGGTTGATCAGGTCCTCGGTGGTGAGGATCTTGGAAACATTGTTCAGTGCTTCCTTGGCCTTATCCGTCATCTTGGCCTTGCTGTAGAGCGGCAGGACTTGCTGCGCCTTGAAGTTGTTCTTGGGATCTTCAAGGACCACGAGGTCGTTGTCGACGATGGAGGGCGTGGTGGTGTAGATGTCGGCCACCTGGACCTTGTCCTCCAGCAATGCCTGCAGGGTCAGGTTGCCGCCGCCATCACTGAACGGCTGCAATCCCTTGAGCTCGCAGTTGTAGTTCTTCTTCAGTCCCGGGAAACCGTAGGAGCGGGTCTCGAATGTGGCCGGAGCAGCCATGGTGAAGTCCTTGCACACCTTGGCCAGGTCCTCGATGGACTTCAGCTGGTACTTCTCGGCCGTGGCCTTGGTGACCACCATGGCGTCCTTGTCCTCTGCCTTGGAAGCATCCAGGACGGCCAGGCCATCGGGAAGCTTGCCAGGGAGGGCCTTGTAGACGTCGTCGGCTGAAACCTCCGTGGCCTCGGTATCCACGAAGGAAAGGAGGTTGCCGGAGTAGTCCGGGACGAGGTCGATGGAGCCGTCCTGCACTGCCTTGAAGTAGATCTCACGCGAACCGATGTTCGGCTTGGACGTGGCCGTTAGTCCTGCTGCGTTGAGGGCACCAACATAGATCTCGGCGATGACCTGGCTCTCGGGGAAGTCAGCGGAACCGACCACCAGGGAACCTCCTCCGGAGGAGCCACTGGGCGCCGCGGAGGAGGGACTGGCCAGGGGGCTGCCGCCGCACGCGCTCAAGGCAAGGGCCACACCTACACCTGCTGCAAGGCCACCGAGGCCACGGCGTGTAAGGGTCATGGGGACGGGGTTCTTCATGGTGTACCTCCTTGAACGGCAGCCCCGGCTGGAGCCGCGGCTGTGAGATCTTCGGCAGCCTTGTGGCTGCCTTTTGAGTCGAGGGTAAGCCCAGGTGAGAGGACCAGCTGTTGCACAGCGGCGAGGATCAGGTCCACGGCGATGGCCAGTCCGGCGATCAACAACGAGCCGCCGAGCATCCTTGGAAAATCCTGAAGGACCAGGCCATCGAACAAGTAGCGGCCCAGCCCGCCCAGCGGCAGGTAGGCCACAACGGAAACAGTAGCGATGACTTGGAGCACGGCGGTGCGGATGCCACCGAACATGACTTGGAGGCCATTGGGAAGTTCCACCCGGAAGAGGATCTGCAGTTCGGTCATGCCCACGGCCCTGGCGGCATCGACGACGTTGGCGTCAACGCTGGAAATGCCGGCGTAGGTGCCCGCCAAAAGCGGCGGCACAGTAAGGATGACCAGCGCCCAGACCGGCGGCATGAGTCCGCTGCCGGCCAGCAACGCAAAGAGGACCAACAAGCCAAGGGTGGGCAAGGCCCGGAGGGCGCCGGCCACGGCGACAGCAACAACGCGGCCCCGGCCCGTGTGGCCAATGAAGAGACCTACCGGCACCGCAATGACTGCGGCGATGAGCAGGACCAGGCCGCTGTACTGAAGATGCTCAAGCAACCGGGTGGGAATGCCGCCGCTGCCGGTCCAGTGTTTGGGGTCGACAAGCCAGGCGATGGTCTCGGCAAAGATATTCATGCGGACGCCCCCGGATCGGGACGCGGGCCGGTGTGCTGGAGACCGGGAGCGGTCTTGGGCTCAGTGATCAAGGTGGTGGCATCGGCTGTGGAAGATTTGCCGCCTGCCGCACGGGTCCAAGGTGTCAGGAGCCGTTCCAACACCACAAGGACGGCATCCATCAGCAAAGCCAGGACCAGGATCGCTATGATGCCCACTATTACCTCGGTAACGAAAGTCCGCTGCAGCCCGTCAGTGAACAGAACGCCCAGGTTTCCAACGCCAAGCAACGCCGCGACGCTCACAAGGGAAATGTTGCTGACCGACACCACGCGAAGACCTGCGAACATCACGGGCAAGGACAACGGCAGGTCAACCTGGAAGAACCGGGCCAGGGGTTTGAAGCCCATGGCAACCGCGGCGTTCCGCAGGTCATCGTCCACCGAGTCGAAAGCATCCATGGCCGCGCGAACCAACAGGGCCACCGCGTAGATGGTCAAGGCCACCACCACGTTGAGGGGATCCAGGATCCGCGTCCCCAGGATGGTGGGAAGGATGATGAACAGGGCCAGCGACGGAATGGTGTAAAGCAGTGACGTTGCGGTAGCCACCACCGAACGGAGTGTGCTGTTGCGCCGGGCAACTTGCGCCAGGGGAACAGAGATCACCAAACCGAGAACCATGGGAATGATCGCAAGCACCAGGTGCTGTCCGGCCAGTCCCAGGACCATTGCGCTGTTGGCAAGGAACCACTCCATCAGGTGGCGTCCTCCCTGTGGTGGCGAACTTCCTCAATCAGGGCCAGGACCTCCGGCGCCTTCAGGACTCCGGCTACCCGGCCGTCGTCGTCCACTGCCACCCCAAGGCCCGACGGCGACGACAACGCCGCATCCAGCGCACGGCGCAGCGTGTCCCCCTTGCGGAAGAGGGAACCGCCCGGAATAAGGCCCGCACCATCCCGGGGCGAGGACCAGCCCAAGGGACGCGAGTCCGCGTCCACCACCAAAGCCCATTCGCCCGAGCTGCGGCCGGCACTGTGGCCGTCGTTGGGCCCGACCATTGTTACCGGGTGCAAGGTCACGGCGTCTGCTGCGTTGAAGGCAAGGTGCCGGAATCCGCGGTCACGGCCCACGAACGAGGCAACAAAGTCATTCGCGGGTGCCCTGAGGATCTCCTCCGGGGCCGCGTACTGGGCCAGCTTGCCGCCCACGGCGAACACCGCCACTTTGTCGCCCAGCACGGTGGCTTCGTCGATGTCGTGGGTGACGAACACGATGGTCTTGGCCAGTTCGCGCTGCAGGCGCAGCAACTCTTGCTGCAGTTCGTCGCGGACCACGGGATCCACTGCGCTGAACGGCTCGTCCATGAGCAGGACAGGCGGATCAGCAGCAAGCGCCCGGGCAACCCCGACGCGCTGCTGCTGACCACCGGAGAGTTGGCTCGGGTACCGCTTCCCGAGAACCGAAGCCAGCCCGACGACGTCGAGCAGTTCCGCCGCGCGTTTGCGTGCCGCTGCCTTGGGCACGCCGTTAAGCCGGGGAACGGTGGCAATGTTGTCCAGTACCGAGCGATGCGGCAACAGGCCCGATGACTGCATGACGTATCCCATGGAGCGGCGAAGCTTGGCCGCCGGAACCTGCGATACGTCCTCGCCGTCGACCGTGATGGTTCCGCTGCTGGGCTCCACCATCCGGTTGATCATGCGCAGGGATGTGGTCTTGCCGCAGCCCGAAGGCCCCACGAACACGGTGATTGCACCCTTGTCGATGGACATGGTGAGAGCGTCCACCGCCGGTTGCCCGCCCTGGTATTGCTTGGTTACGCTCTGGAACTCAATCATGGCTTCGGCCATACCCGGGCTTACCTATCTGTGGTCGAGAACATCGGTAGAGCCTGATGATCATATGCACTCTTATTACGTGGCTGCAAAGCAATCTTCACCCAGCGTAGCCAGCACCGCCGACGATGTCAGCGGTGGCACGATTTCCGTAATCAATCGGCAATGTTTCACATTTTCCGTCGTTTTCCTCCCTTGCCGGACCGTTCCGCAGCTTGGTCGTGCTTGTAGCGTTCGACGGCGCGTTGTCCCCTGTCTGCCGACATGACCTTCTGGTGCCATTCGCGCTGGTAGGCGCGGCGGGCCGCGGCGTCGTGTTTCCGGTTCAGCGCGGCCAGTTCGCGTTGCAGTTTCAGGTAGCTGGCCCATCGCCGCTGGTCCAGGGCCTCCTCCGCGAGCGCCTGCTGCACGGCGCAGCCCGGCTCCGCCTGGTGGGCGCAGTCGGCAAAGCGGCAATGGGCGAAGAGCTCCTCAAGGTCGCCGAACATCTCCTCCATCCCGTCCTCTGCGTCAAAAAGTCCGAACCCGCGCACTCCGGGGGTGTCCATCAGGACGGCTCCACCGCCCAGCGGCACCAGTTCCCGGGCCGTTGTTGTGTGCTTGCCCTTGCCGTCTCCGGCCCGGACAGCGCCGGTCTGCTGGACAGCGTGGCCAGCGAGGGCGTTGATGAGTGTTGATTTTCCTGCCCCGGAGGGTCCCAGGAACACCAGGGTGGCCCCGTCTGGGACGTGCAGCATGAGTTCATCCAGGCCGTCTCCGTGTTCGGCCGAGGTGGTGACCACCTCCACGCCGGCCGCCTGCTTGATGACCTCCCCCACGACGTCGTCCGCAAGGTAGGCCAGGTCTGCCTTGGTGATGACCACCAAGGGCGTGGCCCCGGAATCCCACGCCGCTACCAAGGTCCGTTCCAGTCGGTTGTGGGTGAGTGGACGGTCCACCGGGACTACAACCGCCACGATGTCGATGTTGCTGCCAAGGATTTGTTCCTCGGAGGATGCTTCGAAGGCCCGCTTCCGGCTAAGCGCCGAAAAACGAGGCAAGACGTCGACGACGGCCGGCTCACCAGCGCCGTTGTGGCCGAGCCATACCCAGTCCCCTGTGGCAGGTACCAGTCCGTGGGCAGGGTAGGGCAAGTGAAGGAGCCCGTCAGCCGCTGCGACGAGCACCCGGTTGCGGTCCAGGCGGACCACCCTTCCCGGGCTGGCGTCATGCTGGTTGCCGGGCGCAGTGTTGGCGCTGAAGAGTGCTGCTGTTTTTTCTGTAAAGCCGTATTCCACAGGTCCGCGGAGTGGCATGGTGGTGCTGGCTGAAGGGTCGCTTGAAGAAGCGTAAATGTTCAAAATGGGATGCCTCTACTGAGGCCCGGCTGCCTGCTAGTGGCGGGCGGATGCCGGGACAGGATGGGTGGTGTGATGAGGGTGCGCCGCCGCGTGCGGGGCGCGCGAAGTTATGGCAATCATCAAATCCACCTCCTTGGGCATCCAGGCCGGCTCTGAGTGGCCGGCAACGATGCCCAGCCTAGCCAACTGCGGGCAGCTTGGCTAGCTGTCTTTTGCCAGTTTTGCTCGGTTAGCTCTCTGCGCTGGGCTTGCCATCCGCGGGCCGCTCCTTGTGGAGGCGCAGGGCGGTATCCACCAACGACACCCGGTTGAGCTTCCCGATGTCCTCCAAAGGGATCCACGCAGCGTGGGTGGTGCTGCCATCCACCTCATACGTCAGTTCTCCGCCCACCACGGTGGCCTCAAACACGATACGGAGGGCCTCGAAACCCCTCACGGAGCCGTCCGGACCCGCCTCACCAAGCCAGTGTCCGACGTCGATCCCCAACATCCGGTCAATCCTCGCCTCATAACCGGTCTCCTCCATGACTTCACGCAGGCACCCGTCCACGGGATGTTCGCCAAAGTCCAGCCCGCCGCCGGGCAGCGTCCAGCCTTCCTTGTCGTCCTGCTTCCAGTAGGCCAGCAGGATCCGCCCTTCCTTGACGATGACGGCGTAAGCTGCGGGGCGGGTATCGAACTGCGGGCTCATCGTGCCAGCATAATTCCCATGGCCTGGTCCCTACGGCAGCTCGGCCGCCGCAATGGGTCCTGCCTCTTGGGGGCCAAGGTCCGGTTGTTCACGAAGTTCGACGACGGTGCCGGGCTTACCGAGCTCAAGAACCTTGATGCGGTTGAGGCCCGGATTCAGCAAGGGCGCCGGAGCGTACAGGGTTACCTGCGGTCCCTTGTCCCAGTACCGTCCCAGAAGGAAGCCATTGAGCCACACGAAGCCCTTCCCGGAGTCGGGCAAGGCTATGTAGGTATCGGCCGGCTCCGTGATTTCGAAGTCAGCGCCGGCCAGCTGCTCCAGCTCTTCGCTCCCCCACCCGGCGAGGGCTACCGGGATCTGCGTCCAGTGGAAGGTGTAGCGCTGGTTGATGAGGACGCCACCCAGGATGCCCTTGCCTTGGCCGGTCAGGGGCCCGTAGTTGATGCGGCCAAGGTTCTCCACCAGGATCTCCAGCTTGGCGGGAGCTCCGGTGCCTGTCACTGGCAACCCGTCGGCCCCGGTGGCATCGTCAAGGACCCCAGCGAAGATCCCATCCACCCAGATGTAGGCACGGTCATTCAAACCGTGGATCTTCAGCTTGCTCTGGCCGGGGGCATCGCGGCGTCCCGGCAGGATGGCCTCGGCCGCATACAGGACCATGCCGCCGTCGAGCCCCAACTGCTCGAAGGTGAGTGGCCTGACGCTCCGGACCGGAGTGCCGGCCTTCCGGGCCAGCTCCAGCAGTTCCGGACCCGCGGAAAGCGGCAGCGACTGTGCTGGGATGACAGGTGGGTCCGCGAGCAGTTCTGCAGGGAGCTGGGGCAGGTCCTTGATGCCCTGGGCACGGAAGAATTCCTCGCGGAACGCATGGAATTTCGGCGTCAGTGCGCCGTTCTCGGCGATGGGAGCGTCGGAGTCATAGCTTGTGACGGTGGGCTGCAGTCGGGAGCCGTCATGGTTGCTGCCGGAGCCGAGGCCGAAGTTGGTTCCGCCGTGGGCCATGTACACACAGACCGAGCCGCCAAGGTCAAGCATCTTGCGTGCTTCGAGCGCGGCATCGGCGGCATCGCGGCGGTGGTGGTGTTCACCCCAATGATCGAACCAACCACCCCAGAACTCCACGTTGAAGAACGGTTCGTCCGGCCGGCGCCGCTTCCAGGTTTCCACGGCTTCATCGCCCCGGCTGCCCAGGGTCGCGGTGGCCCAGGTGCCTTCCACGGAGCCGCCGTCGAGGAAGTAGTCCGTGCCGCCGTCGGCAGTAAACAGCAGTTCCGTGATGCCGCGCTCCTCGAGCACCCGCCGGTTCCACCGGATGTAGTCGTGGTCATCGCCGTAGCTGCCGTATTCGTTCTCGATCTGCACCGCCACCACCGGGCCGCCCGCGGAGGCTTGCCGGGAAGCCACAATCGGCAGGAGATGATCGAACCACTCCTCAATAGCGGCTGTGAAGACCGGGTCCATGCAACGCAGGCCGATGCCCGGAATACCTGTCAGCCATGATGGGAAGCCCCCGTTGTCCCATTCGGCGCAGATGTAGGGGCCTGGGCGGACGATGACGTCGAGGCCTTCCTCAGCTGCGAGGTCGATAAAGTGCCCTACGTCCCGCCATCCGGTGAAGTCCGGCGCTTCTTCGCGCCTGGGCTGGTGGAAGTTCCAGGCAACGTAGGTGTCAACGGTGTTGGCGCCCATAGCCTTGAGTTTGCGCAGCCGGTCCCGCCATAGGTCAGGGTGAACCCGGAAGTAGTGGATGGCCCCGGCGAAGATGCGATACGGTTCACCCGAACGGTAAAGGACAGCGTCGTGGTAGCTCAAGAGGGCGTTGTTCACACGGAACAGATTAGCTCAATTTCCAACATTTATGCACAGGTGATGACACGTGACCAATCTTGAAACTTCCCCCGCCCAGGAAGTCTGCCCGGCGGCCCACGAAGGCCAGGGTCCGTGCGTCCAGCTGTGGCCGGAGCGCGAAGTTCCCTTGGGTGGCGTCCGGGCCATGAACGTCATGCGGACATTGCCGCAGCGGGGACTTCCGACCGTCGGCGCGTGGTGCTTCCTGGACAGCTTCGGCCCGGACCGGGTGGCCATGAGCGTCCTTCCCCACCCGCATTGTGGCTTGCAGACAGTCACTTGGCCGCTGGAAGGCGCCGTCCGGCACCGTGACAGCGTCGGCAGCGATGTGGTGGTCCGGCCCGGCGAGCTGAACATCATGACTGCCGGCAATGGCATTTCCCACTCGGAGTTCTCAGTCCTTCCGGCGAGCTCCGGAAACGGCCCACAGCCGCTGGTTGAGGAATTGCCGGTTTCACGGGGACTGCAGCTCTGGGTTGCTCTTCCGGATGAGCACCGCCACCGCGCGCCTTCCTTTGAGCAGGTCCGCGACCTTCCCGTGGCTGTCGGCGAAGGTTTCACCGCAACTGTAATGGTGGGCGAATTCGCGGGGCGGAGCTCCCCCGCCACGATGTTCAGCCCGATTGTCGGCGCTGACATCGTGGGCTCGGGCCTGCTGGAACTTCCGTTGCGGCCGGACTTTGAGCACGCCGTGCTGGTCCTCGACGGGCACCTGGTTATCGATGGCCAGGACGTTGAGGCAGGGCCACTGGCCTACCTTGGCGCCGGGCGGACCAGCCTCGTGGTGCAGGCGCAACCGGACACCCGTTTCATGCTCCTGGGTGGAGAGCCCTTCGGCGAAGACCTGCTCATGTGGTGGAACTTTGTTGGCCGGACCCACGAGGAAGTGGAACAGGCCCGCGAAGAGTGGGAAGCCGAAGGACTGCTCGACGACGACGACGCCGCCGCCAGCTCACGTTTCGGCTTCGTTCACGGCCACGGACCCGACGCCGGACCGGAGGCCGGCCGGATCCCGGCTCCTCCGCTTCCGGGCGTGAAGCTCCGCCCCCGGACCCGCGCCTGAGTTTTTGTACACCTAATGCCCCTAAAAGGGCGTCTAAAGGTCATTAGGTGTACAAAAACTCCATCAGGGGGACTGCTCAGCTACCAGCCGGGGAACGCCGAACACGGGGTCCTGCTGGAGAATACGGACATCCGCGATCCCTTGTTCAGCCAACGAGGATTTGAAGGCCTCCTGCAAACGGACAACGTTCATTCCCAGCCCGCTGCCCAGAATCACCGGGCCGTCCAGGCCCAGCTGGCGGACGGCCTGGCCGGCCAGATCGGCCAGGTCCCGGCCCGCCTGCGCCACCATGGCCTGGCTCGCTTCATCGCCTGCGTCGGCTGCCTCCACCACGAGCCGGGCTTGCTGCGCCCAGAAGCGGCGGCCGGTATCCGGTGAGTGGAAGAGCGCGATCAGCTTGCCCGGCTCGTCCACCCCGCACGAGTCAAGGAGCGAGCGGCTCAGAAGGTCAGGCTCCAGGCCCTGGTTCATCCGCCGCAAGCTGTGGCGTACGGCCTCGCGTCCGAGCCAGTAGCCGCTTCCTTCATCTCCCAGGAGGTAGCCCCAGCCACCTGCCCTGGCTTCCTCGCCGGCGTCGTTCTTCCCCCACGCCGCGGAACCTGTCCCGGCGATCACGGCCACGCCTGAGCTCGCTCCCCCGGCGGCCAACAGCAGCCTCGAATCGTGCACGACGGTAATGCGCGCCCCCGGCACGTGCGGGGCGATCAGGTCCGCGAGCGCCTGGGCGTCTTCGTCCGTATCGATGCCACCAGCACCCGCATACACCTGGTCGATCCTGCCCCCGCCGATTTTCCCGAATAACTCGGCAAGGTTGGCAGCGGCCTGTTCCCGGCTGACGTTCTGGACATTGGAACTGCCTGCGGTCTCGTCGCGGACCGGCTCATTGTCTTCAAACCTCACACCGCGGGTTTTGGTGCCGCCGATGTCGAGCCCGATGACGGTGCCGCTCGCGGCCACGGAGGGGGCATGGGAATGCAGGGCAGAGTCATGATTGTTCACCGTGAAAGACTAGCTTGGAGCGTCCGGAGGAGGAACCGACCATGCCCGAATCCCTTTTTGGCACACCGTTTATTGCGGCCCCCATGGCTGGAGGAACATCCACGCCGTCGTTGGTGCAAGCCGTTGATGAGGCCGGAGGCCTGGGTTTCCTCGCTGCCGGGTACAAGAGTCCCGAGGCAATGGCCGCGGAGATCGCCGCCACAAGGGCCTTGGGAGTCCGGTTCGGCATGAACGTCTTTGTTCCTGACCGCGGTGCGCTCTCACCGGGCCCCGGGACGCGGGCGCGGCTGGAGGCGTACCGAGCGGAATTGGAGCCGGAAGCGGCCCGGTACGGCGTGACGTTGCCTCCGCTTCGCCTCGACGACGACGACGCCTGGCAAGGCAAAATCGATGCACTCGTGACAGACCCTGTGGAGGTGGTGAGCTTCGCCTTCGGCCTCCCAGGGCGTGCAGTGGTTGAATCCCTGCACAAGGCCGGAACACTCGTCATCACCAGCGTCACCAGCGTCCAGGAAGCCCTGGCTGCCGCCGAGGAGGGACCCGATGCCCTGACCGTCCAGCACTCCTCGGCAGGGGCGCACAGTGCGGCCTTCCTACCGGGCACCGCGGCAGCGGGCACCGCGGGGGCCACTACCCCGGCAGCCAGTACGACGGCGGAGCTGGTCGCCCAGGTGCGTGCCGCCGTCGGGCTTCCGCTGATAGCAGCAGGCGCGATCATGGACAGCAGCGCGCTGCGCGGGGTGCTCGACGCCGGCGCGATAGCCGCCCAGGTTGGCACTGCCCTGGTCCGCACCGAAGAGAGCGGAGCACGGCAGACCCACAAGGACGCCCTCGGAGATCCTGCTTTCACCAGGACCGCGTTGACCCGCGCTTTCACGGGTCGCCAGGCACGCTCATTGGTGAACGAATTCGTGCTGGATCACCAGGAAGCGCCTGAGGGGTACCCTGCCATCCACCACCTCACCGCTCCGGTCCGCGCTGCCGCTTCGGCCGCCGGCGACCCGCACCGACTCAACTTGTGGGCAGGCACTGGCTGGCGCCAGGCGCGGACGGGTTCGGCACGGGATGTGGTTATGGAGTTCCTGAGCGGGCTCTGACGAGCTCAGCCAGCAGTTCCCCACCTTCTGCAACCACCAGCTCGCGGAACAACCGGACGGCATCGGGCTCGAAGTTCCGCTCCCGCCACGCAATGCCAATCTGCCGGAATGCCAGGTCCGATTCGATAGGCACTTCAACGAGCCCCAGTTCGGCCTCGGGCAGGAATTGTCCCGTGCCGGACCCTGGCCCGGCCGGAGGAAGGATGCTGAACCCCAGACCTGCGGAGACGAGCCCGCGGGCTGAGGTGGATTCCTGGACCTCGAAGGCAATCCGTGGCCGGAATCCTGCTTCGCGGAGCAGGGCCTCCCCCAGTGCCCGCAAGCCGACTCCGGACGGGAGCGTCACATAGGGATCGTGCCGCAGTTCCGAAAGGTGCACGCTGCTCCGGCCGGCGAAGGGATGCCGGTAGTGCAGGACAGCCCTGAGCGGCTCACGGTACAGCGGGTGGGAGCGGATACCCCTGCCCTCCGGCGCGATGGGTGCGGTCAAGGCGAAATCCATTTCTCCGCCGACCAATTGCTGCAGGCAATCGTCGCGTGGCCCTTGCCAAAGATCGAACGCTGCGTGGGGATGGCGGCCGCGGAACGCGCTGATCAGGAGAGGGAGGGTGGCTTCCCCAAAGGTGTGCTGGAACGAAATTCCGATCCGCCCGCGCACGACGTCCGATTCGTGGCGTACCCGGTCCAGGCCTGCTTGGAAGTCCTCCAGCGCGGCGTCGATGTAGGGAAGCAGGGCCTTTGCCGCGGCAGTGAGCCGGATGCCGCGCCCATCGCGTACCAACAGGTCCATACCCACAATCGCACTGGCCCTGGCCACGGCACGGCTGACCGTCGACTGCGGCACACCGAGTATCTCCGCGGTTTCGGTCATGTGTTCCGTGCGCCCCAGTTCCGCAAGGACCGGAAGGAGCGGCAGGAGCTGGACGAGCTGCTGGTGCTCCGGTTCCACGAAGATTCCCCTCAGTGTGTCTGATCAGTGACCTGATCAGTGTGCCTACTCATGCAATTCTGCATCAATCATAGGTAACCCATGCATTGGAATGGATAGTTGCGGTAGCCCTAGTCTGGGCCGGTGAGCAGAACGAGCCTTGACCCGGCAACCGAGACCTGGGACGGACACGCCAAAGGGTCCCCCGGCTACCGTCGCGTGCTTGCGGCGTTGGCGCTTGCCGGCGTCGCGACATTCGCCCAGCTCTATTCCACGCAGGCGGTGCTGCCGCTCATGGCCGTCGATCTCCACATCACGGCCGCAGAGGCCGCGCTGAGCATCTCGCTGGCGACTGTCGGACTCGCGGCCACTGTGCTTCCGTGGTCCTTTGTTGCCGACAGGATCGGCAGGGTCCGGGCCATGGCCATCGGCATTGCTGCTGCGACACTCCTGGGTTTGCTGGTTCCACTGGCCCCGACTGTGCCCGTCCTGTTGGGTCTGCGGATGCTGGAAGGCATGGCCCTGGGCGGCATTCCCGCCATCGCCATCGCCTACCTCAACGAGGAAGTAACCAAGATCCACACCGCCCTGGCTGCGGGGAGCTACGTTGCCGGCACTACACTGGGTGGTCTCGCCGGCCGTTTGGTGGCGGGCCCGGTTGGCGAATTGTGGGGCTGGCGCGCGGCAGCGCTGGCCGTCTCCCTCCTGGGCACCGTCTCGGCTGTACTGTTCCTGGTGCTTGTTCCCAAGCAACGCCGCTTTACGCCTGCCCCGGCCATGGGTTTCCGCGGCGCCCTCCGTACGTTGGGCGGACACTCCCGAAATCCGAAACTTGTGTCCTTGTACCTCCAGGCGTTCCTGCTGATGGGCGGCTTCGTTGCGGTGTACAACTACCTTGGGTTCAGGCTGCATGCTGCGCCGTTTGTCCTGCCCGCCACCGCTGTGAGCCTCATTTTCCTGGCGTACTTGTCCGGCACCGTGTCTTCCCGATGGGCAGCCGGGCTCACCACAAGATTTGGCCGGCGCAACGTTTTGGTAGCCGGCATCGTGATCCTCTCGGCAGGGCTGGCCCTGACCTTGGTGGAGAATCTCGCAGCCATCTTGGCCGGACTGGTCATTTTCACCGGTGGCTTCTTCGCGGCCCACTCAGTTGGTTCCGGGTGGACCGGTGCCATCGCCACCACCGGTCGGGCACAGGCGGCTTCGCTGTACAACCTCTCCTACTACCTGGGTTCCAGCGTTATCGGCTGGGCTGGAGGCCTGCTATTTCAAGGGTTCGGCTGGACCGCTTTGGCCCTGGCGGTCATCGCCCTTTCCTGCACGACGGCGGCCGTCACCTTGGCAGTGCACCGCCCGCCGGGCAAATCCCACTGATCCGGCCCCCTGGTCCTACAATCGGAGGCATGACGCAGCCCGCGAAATCACGGCAGTTGTCCTCGCCTGAGCGTTTGCAGGCGTTTACCGACGCCGTGGTGGCGATTGCCCTGACCCTGCTGATCCTTCCCCTCATGGAAAGTGTTGGGGAATTGTCTGACCATCACGGAACCACGGCTCAATGGCTTGCCGAGGAGCAGTACGCGCTCCTGGGCTTTGGCCTCAGCTTCCTTCTTATTGCCGTGTTCTGGATGCACCACCACAGGCTTTTCCGCAACGTCCGGCAGATCGATCCGGGTTTGTTGTGGCTGACCGTGGCCTGGATGTTCTTCATTGTGGTGATGCCCGTGTCCACGTCGCTCTCCACCCAGCTGGACGCCGACTGGTCCCAGCCCCTGGTCTACATCGGAACGCTGTTTGGCACCAGCCTGACCCTTCTCCTGGCACGCGTTTACCTCAAGGCACATCCGGAGCTCCACGACATGGACCCTGAGGAGATGCGTTCCGGAATCCGGGCGGGCGCCATCGTCGCCGGGCTTTTCCTCGCTGCGCTGCTTGTCGCCCTTGTGGTTCCCTCGGCGGGAAACCTCCCCCTGCTGCTGATGTTGCTCAGCGAGCCGCTCCAGCGGTTGGACCGGCGGAGGGTCCACAGCAAGCCCGCAAAACGATAGTCACCTGAAGAATTCACCGCTTAGGATGGGTGAAAGGCAATTTCAGGAGGATCCGTGAGCAACCCCACGAAGAATGTTCGGTCAAGCACGGGCAGCGCAGAGCCGTTGGACGCGATCGATGAGCGAATCCTCGCAGCCTTGGTCGATGACGCCCGCATCTCCAACAAACAGCTGGCGGAGCTCGTGGGGATCGCTCCGTCCACAGCTCTGATGCGCACCCGGGCCCTGTCCGAGCGCGGCATCATTGAAGGTTTCGAAGCCGTGCTGAGCCTGCCGGCTATTGGACGCTCCGTGCAGGCATTGATCGCTGTGCGTCTCCGGGCGCACGACCGGGACCAGATCGACCGCTTTACAGCGCGCGTCCCCAAGCTGCCGGCCGTCATCTCGACGTTCCACACCACCGGTTCCGTCGACTACCTGCTGCACATCGCCGTCGCCAATACGGACGACCTCCGCAACTGGCTCCTGGACAACCTCGCCACGGACCCGGTGGTGGGACACACCGAGACCACCATGGTGTTCCAGCACATCCCCGGCAACCGGGGACCGCTGCCCGAGTAACCCCACAGAAGCTGCAGCGGCCCTGCGGCCATCAGGCCCGCAGGGCACTCCTCATGGACACGGCGGCCAGCGTGAGCGCCGCCACCCCGCACAGCACGGTGAAACCTACGACGGCGGCCTGCAGGCCCAGTGCCGTGACCGCGATTCCCAGCCCAATCACCGGAACTGCGCTTCCCAAGTACGTGATGACGTAAACCGTGCTGATCACTTGCGCGTGGCGGGCGGCCTCCACTTTTCCGGCCACTTCATTGAATACTTGCCGGAAAGCAATGCCCTGGCCCATACCGGCCGTGATGCTCGCAGCTACCAGGAGCCCCGGACTCGACCAGGCCGCGGCAGCTCCCACCAGGACCACGGACACGCCCAAGACGGCGAGCGCAGCAGGGACAACAAAGCGGCCACGGACACCCAGCAACTGGCTAAGGGCCGAGGCACCCAAAGTGACGCCGGCAAGAAGGCCGATCAACGGCCGGGAGTCTGCGTGAACCACCGTTGCGAAGTATCCGGGCGCCAGCGACAGGCAAAAACCGAACACGGCAAAGCTCAGGAATCCAGTGGCCGCGGCCATCCAAAAAGCGCCCCGGGCATCCTTGGAGATCGATGGCTTCCGAGGGGCAAGGACCTTGTGGGCCCTGGGCCCCTCCGCAGGTGCGATCGCCGGCCGGGCTTTCAGCAGCCACAGTGGAATGAGCGTTGCCAGCAGCACTGCCGAATGGACGTAGTAGGGCGAGCGGGTGGGTTCGGGCAAGAGGGACAAAAGACCACCAATCGCGGGACCCGCAGCCACACCTCCGGCTGAGGAAAGCAGTGTGAACCGGGAGGCCCATTCAGGCCGCGTGGGCAGCAACTCGCGCAAAGCTGCGGAACTGGCCCCCGTGGCGAGTCCTACCGCGACTCCCTGAAGGGCCCTGCCCGCGGACAGGGAAAGCAGCGAATCTGCGTTGGCGAAGATCGCTCCGCCCACCAGGCCAACCAGGACTGCAAGCACCAACGCTGCACGGCGCCCGATATGGTCCGACCAGTGGCCCGCCACCATCAGCACCGCGACCAGCGCCAGCACGTAGCTGGAAAAGGCCGCGGTCACGTCCAGCGATGACAGGCCGATCCTGGCCTGGAGCAGGGGGTACAGCGGGGTGGCGAGGTTTGCGCCAACCAGCAACGTAAAGATCACAACTCCGGCCAGGACCAGCCTGGCCGTGGTGGAGGCATCCCATCCCCAGCGCCCGGCGGTGGCCGGACGCATGCGGAGTTCGCTCAAGACAGTCATTTCCATGCCTTCGGACTCGGTTTCCGGACACGGTTTCCTTATGGGAAGCGCAGATCCGGCTAAGTATTGATGGCAATAGAATGCAGGACTACTGATTATTGCGAGCCAAAAGGGTGCGAGGATTGAGCAGAATACTCAAAGATGCATCAACCGAGTGATCCGGAGTGACCATTTGAACACCCTCGACTCCATGGACCTTAAGATCCTTCTGGAGCTCATCAAGGACCCCCGCATCCAGATCGCCGAATTGAGCGACGCATTGGGCATCGCACGGAATACCGCCCAAAGCCGGCTTAAGCGCCTGCTCCGCACCGGCGTACTCCAGGCCGCCGGGCGAGAGGTGGACCTCGAAAAGGTGGGTTACGACGTCGTCGCTTTCGTCACGATTGAAGTCACCCACCGCGAACTCGACGGCGTCATTGGCGCCTTGCGCCTCATCCCCCAGGTCCTTGAAGTGCATGAAATTTCAGGGCGCGGAGATCTGTGGTGCCGCGTGGTGGCGACCGATACCCACAACCTGCAGTCCGCACTGCGCTCTGTCCTTAGGACCAAGGGGGTCATCAGGACCGAAACGGTGCTGGCCCTCCACACGCACATTCCGTACCGCACGGAACCACTTATTGGCAGGATGGCCGCAGCGCCAACACGGAGCAGGAACGATACCCAGAGCCCCGGGGCGGAGGCCTGAACGAACTAGGATCTTAGGCATGGATTGGCTCTCACACATCTCGCAGATCAACTGGATCGCCGTACTTCTGGCCTTCGTTTCAAGCATGGTGATCGGTTTCCTCTGGTACATGCCGGCCGTACTTGGACGCAGGTGGATGCAGGCAATCGGCAAGACCGAGGACGATCTTAAGAACATCGAAGGCGGCGCTGGGATCTGGGTGCCCATGATGCTCGCAGCCGCAGTGACCAGCATCCTCCTGGCCATCCTGGTCAGCGCGCTGGAGCTCAACACCTTCTGGGCAGCCGGCGTCTTCGCCCTGATCCTGTCGGTGGTGTTCCGCGCAGGAGGCCACGTGATCCACAACGGCTTCGCAGGGCGCCCGTCTGCCGTGACGGTGATCGATTCGGGCCACGACATCGTCGCCATGACTGTTGCGGGCGCCATCATCGGGGCCATGCAGTAGCGTTCAACTGTGACCATTATCGACAACGCCGTTTACGTGGACGGCGTCCGCACAGCCACCCCGCACAGCCTCGAGCAAACCTTCGAGACCTTGGCCGAACATGGCGGCATGGCCTGGATCGGCCTCTATCGTCCCACCCAGGAAGAGATGGCTGCGGTGGCCCGGGAGTTCGGCCTGCACCGGCTCGCTGTGGAGGACGCCGTCTCTGCTCACCAGCGACCCAAGATTGAACGCTACGACAGCAACCTCTTCACCGTCCTGCGGCCGGCGAGGTACCTGGATGACACCGAATCCGTGGAGTTCGGGGAACTGCACATCTTCACTGGCGCCAACTTCGTGGTGACCATCCGCCACGCTGAAACCGGCGGAGTCGCCCGTGTCCGCCACAGGTTGGAAGCCCGGCCGGATCTGCTGTGCCACGGTCCGGAAGCAGTGCTCTACGCGCTCCTGGACCAGGTGGTGGACGACTACGCGCCAGTCGTGGCCGGCCTGGAGAACGACATCGACGAAATCGAAGACCAGCTCTTCAGCGGCGACAGCACCGTATCCAGGAGGATCTACGAACTCGCCCGCGAAGTGATCCAGTTCCAGCGGGCCATCCAACCCCTCCCCGACGTCATGTCGCTTCTGGAGAAGGGCTTTGAGAAGTATGGCGTCGACATCGAGTTGCAGCGCTCGCTCCGCGATGTCGAAGACCACGTCCAGCGCGTCATCTCCCGGGTGAACTCTTTCAGGGACCTGCTGCAGAACGCGTTGACGTTGGATGGCACGCTGACCGCCAACCGGCAAAACGAGGCCAGTGCCGCCCAAAATGAGCAGGTCAAGAAGATCTCCTCCTGGGCTGCCATCCTCTTCGCGCCATCGTTCGTGGCCGGCGTTTATGGGATGAACTTCGACCATATGCCCGAGCTCCACTGGGCCTTCGGCTACCCCATGGCCATTGGCCTCATGGTAGGCGCGGCACTGCTCATGTACCTGATCTTCAAGCGCAAAGGGTGGCTGTGACGCCTCTCTTGAGGCCCACTCCGCGGGCTGCCCGGGACACTGCCCGGGCATTGCTCCAACGAATAAACCACGACGCCGGGCACTCAGGTTTCGTACTCGAAGACAGCCAGCAGCAAGCAGCCGCACGGTTGGCGGCCTTGGGCGCGGAGGTGACGGTCCGGCGTCGGACTCTTTCCCGGAAAGTACCGCGGGGCCTCTATCTCCACGGACCGGTGGGACGCGGAAAGACCTGGCTGATGGACAGCTTCTTTGCGCAGCTGGAGGTCCGCAAGCGGCGGGTCCATTTCCACGACTTCTTCCGCAAGCTCCACGTGGGAACCCATGAATCCAGTGCTGGCACCGCGACGGCCATCCAGCAGTCGGTGGATGCGCTCCTGGACGGCATCGATGTCCTCTGCTTTGACGAGTTCCACGTCCATGATGTTGGTGACGGCATGTTCATTGCCCGTCTCCTGCGCACCGCCGCGCAGCGCCGCATTCCCTTGGCGGTCACCTCGAACTACGCCCCTGACGATCTTCTGCCCAATCCCCTCTGGCACGACCATTTCCTGCCCACCATCGAGGCGATCAAGGAGATGATGGACATTGTGAAGATCGATGGTTCGGAGGATTTCCGTCGCTTCCCCGCCGCAGGGTCCACCCCGCCCCAAGGTTTCGAATCCTTCCGGGCAGGACGCATCGTGACGCCCGGCACGCCCCGGCAGCTTGGGCGCCTGGGCCTGTTCATCCCGTCAGCCTCACAAAGCCGGGTGCTGACTCCCACCACCCAGCCGATCGTCGTCAAGAACTCAGATCCCGACCTCCTCTGGGTTTCCTTCGAGGAGTTGTGCGGGGGCCTGACGTCGACGTCGGACTATCTGGCGTTGGCAGAAACGTTCACTACCTGGGTGATCGACGGCGTCCCCTCACCTGCGGAGGCCACCGCAGCATCCGCGCCGGCCTGGCAACGGTTCAGCAACGTGGTGGACGTGCTGCACGATCAGGACATCACCTTGTTCCTCATTGGCCGCGGTCCCCTGGATTGGGACGTGGAGGCCGCGGGCAGCGGCCTCCCGGTGGACCTCGCCCGCATCGCAAGCCGCCTGTCCTTGCTTGGCCGCTCCCACCAGGACGACGACCCGACACGCGAAGAGGTCGCCGGAAGCTGAGCTTCCGACGACCTCTCGATGAAGTTGTTGCGTCTAGATGGCGCCGCCGGCCGCGGAGGGGGCGCTGGCGTCGTGTCCGCCGTCGCCAACTGCTTCGCGTGCCACATAGTTTTCAATGTCGAACAAGTTCTCAGCGCGCTCGGTGATGTTGAGCAATGTGGTCATGGAGGCGACCTCTTCAACCTGCTCCTTCAGGAACCACAGCATGAACTGCTCACCGAGTGCGTCGCCCTCGGCGCGGGCAGCACGGAACATCTCCTCAATGTTGCGCGTAACTTCCTTCTCCTGCTCGAGGGCCAGCGCGATCGGCTCCTTGGCGTTGGTGAAGTTGTTCCGCACAGGTGCGATGCCCGGGATTTCCACGTGCACGTTGCGGTCCAGCATGTACTGCACCATCATCATGGCGTGGTTGCGTTCCTCCAGGGACTGCCGGTAGAAGTGCCGGGCAAGCTGCGGCAAGTCTTCACCGTCAAAGTACACAGCCACGGCGATGTACTGCTGGGAGGCTGCAAACTCATTGGCAACCTGGGCGGACAACAGTTCATTGAAAGTCTTGTTAGCCATGGCTCGATCCTACAACCGGGGCAATGCGTCCCTTGGTGAGCTTCGCCACAGCTCACGGCAGGAGAGCAGTGAGCCCCATCCCGGCAGCGGCGGCGAAGACGCTGGCGGCCATTGATCCCAATCCGTTGAGGAGCGCCAGCCCCGTCCTGCCGCTTTGGATCAACCGGATAGTCTCCAGGCTCGCAGTGCTGAACGTTGTGTAGCCGCCAAGGAAACCGGTGCCCAGAACAAGGTACGCTGACTCGGGCGCCGCGCCGCGCATCATCAACCCTGCCAGGAAACCGAGGACCAGGGAACCGGAAACATTGATGAGAATGGTGGCCCACGGAAGTGCGGTCTTCAGCTTGGAACGGATGAAACCATCCAGCATGAACCTGGCGGTTGCGCCCACTCCCCCGGCCAGGCCCAGCAGGAGTACCGTCACGATACCCTCCGTGAGGTGAACCTGTGATGCCACGCTCCCAGCCATATTCCTGTGATGGTGGCAACGGCACCACCCAGAAGGCTCGCGGCCAGGTAGCCCACAGCTGCAGGAACCGCATTCGCAGCGAGTAGGTGCACAGCGTCCACCGCCAAAGTGCTGTAGGTGGTGTAGGCGCCCAGGAACCCCGTACCCAACGCGAGCCGCACCACCCGGCGACTTCCGACGTCGGGCCCCCTGCGGGAGAGGCCCTCCAGAACAGCGCCGAGCGCCAACGCCCCGGTAAGGTTGATGACCAAGGTGGGCAGGGGCCAGGCATCAGGTGCGGGAATCACCAGCCCCATGCCGTAACGTGTCATCGCCCCCAGCACTCCTCCTGCGGCAACGATCCCCATGAATCCCCAGTGCAGGTGTATCGGGCGTTTGGCGTTACCCGTCGTCATCGTTCTCCGGAACCCGTGGGTTCACGGGGACCACCAACACTGGGCGGCTCTGCCTGTGAAACAGATGGCGTGCCACGGAACCGGCCGTGACTTCCTTGAGCGTGGCCGTTAAGCCATGTCCTCGGGTACCCACCACAATCATGGACGCACCAATCTCCTGGGCCTCGCGGGCCAAGGCTTTGGCAGGCTCTCCCGCCAGCGGCACTACGGTCCATTGGAGGTCGGTGCCCTGAAGTTGTCCGGCAATGGTTTCGGACAACTTTTCGAGGGTTTCGCCGGCTTGGTCGTCGTCGCCGTCAAGACCGTCAGGATCAATCGGAGCGGCCGGTCCTCCAGTGGTTCCGTCCACAGGGTAAACAGTGACATCGGCGTAGGCGAACACGAGAGGCAGTTCCCCGCGGGCAGCCACCAACGCTGCTTGCTCCACCACTGCCGGGTGCTGCCCCGGCATGACTCCTACCAGAAGCGGTCCGTTCATGCCGCCGGATACCTCACGGCGGGCGGGGGTCTCAGTCACAGGGCAATTCTACGGCGCCCCAGATCAATGGCTGCTTCCGCCCGATGGCTGTGTCCGCTCAATGGCCGCGTCGACTCAATGGCTGCGCCCGCGTCCCGTCAGCATCGCTCCAAGCAAAGGGACCAAGGAGACCACCATCAGCACATTGCCGAGCACCTCGTCGCCGCCCCGGACCACGGAACCTGCGATCAGCAGGGCCCCGAACATCAATGCCGCCACTGCCGCCCGTGCCAGCCGAATGAGGCGCGCCAATTGGCGTTCCATCCGACGGTTGGATACTTGCAGCGAGCCATCCTCTACACGGGTGATCAGCGCATCAACCCGTTTTGGCAGGCGAAAAGCCAGCGTCGCGGCGTCGATTGCCTGGGCGGTGATGTCACTGACCAGGTTGCCGCGCTCATCACGAAGCAGCTGTGCCGCATACGGCTCTACGGAATCCCAGAGATTGAACCGGGCATCCAGGGAACTGCAGACTCCGGATGTCAGGGACATGGCACGGATGACAAGCAGGAAGTTCTCGGGTAGCTGGAAAGGCAGTGAGCGGATGACGCTTCCGAATTCAACCGCGAAATCGCGGAACTCCCGTTGGTCCACATCACGCAACTCGGCAAAGCCCATGCCTCCAAAGCGTGCAAAAAGCTGGGTCATGGCCCGTTCCAGTTCGGCGGTGTCGGCCGAGGGCATCAGGACTCCGACATCGCTGATGGCGGAGACCAGTCCTTTTCCGTCCCGGGCAGCTGCCGCGATCAGGAGCTTCCGAAGTCCGGATCTGGTCTTGGGTGGAACCTCACCCATCATCCCGAAGTCGATGAAGGTCAATTTCCAAGGATGCTCCGACGTTCCGGCGTTGGGCGTGACGAAGATGTTGCCGGGGTGCGGGTCAGCGTGGAAGAAGCCATTGGAGAACAGCTGGTCAAACATCACGGACGCAAAGACGGGTGCGACAGCCGAGGGATCGATACCGGCCAAACGCAGCGCGTCAGCATCAGTGATTTTGATGGCAGTGACGTCTTCGAGTGTGAGTACACGGCGCGTGGTCCGCTCCCACACCACCCCCGGTACCGTCACCCGGGGGTCGTGGGCAAAGTCGGCGGCGAACCGCTCGGAATTCGCTGCTTCGTTAAGGTAATCGATCTCCTCCAGGCTGGTCTGGGCGAACTCCTTGATCAACGCGGGGACGTCCGCCCGGTTGGACACGATACGGATTCGGCTAAGCCACCCTCCAACCTTCCGCAGCGCGGCCAGGTCGGTATCGACAATGGTGTTGATACCTGGCCGCTGGACTTTGAACACCACGCTGCTCAGGCCGGTATCTTCCGCGTTGCCCGGCAGGAGCTTGGCGCGGTGGGCCTGCCCGAGGGAGGCGGCAGCAATGGGCGCCTCCTCAATCGAGGCAAACACCGACTCCAGGGGCGCCCCCAATTCTGCCTCTGCAAGCTTGCGGATGGCCGGAAACGGAACGGGTGGCACTTCATCCTGCAGGCCTTCCAGCTCCGCGGTGATTTCCGGAGGCAGGACGTCGAGCCGGGAGGACATGAACTGGCCCACTTTGATCATCAGGCCGCCAAGTTCGACCGCCAGCTGGTGGAAGCGTTGGGCAAAACGCCTCATGCGCCGGGAACGACTGCGTTCAGTAAGCCGCCGCAGGCCCAGCCGCGGCAGGAAAAGCTCAAACCACCATGTCACCGCAAGATGCCAAGCGGCGAACCGGAGGATGCGGCGGTAGCGGGCGCTGGCGCCCACAGCGGCTGGGGTGTGCTGTGCCTGATCGAGTCGAACCGACGTCACCCTTTAGTCCTTGGCGAGGATCGAGTACAGCCGACGGCGGGCCTCGGCCAGCACCGCCACCGCTTCCTGCACCTGCTGGGGCGTCCCGGTCCGGCCCACCTGGGCTGCGGCCTGGGCGAGTTCCACCCCGGCCTTGGGCAACGCCGCGAACCCCGGCCCCGACGAAGCACCCACTGAGCCCCACGGCGCGGACGTCTCGGAACTGGCCACGTCTTCCCTGCCGGCCTCGGTCAGTGAATAGATTTTGCGTCCACTGGATTCCTCCGAACTGACGAACCCCTCATCCGAGAGCAGTTGCAGCGTGGGGTACACCGAACCCGCGCTGGGCTTCCAATTTCCGCCACTGCGCTCCTCGATCTCCCGGATGATCTGGTAGCCGTGCATGGGGCGTTCGGCCAGGAGGGCAAGAATGGCTGTCCTCAACTCGCCGCGGCCCGCCCTACTGCCGGCGCGCTTCTCAAACCGTGATCGAAACTCTTCCACGGCTTGCCACATGCCGTCGAAGTTGTTGCCCATGAATCCGCTGGAAGGAAATGAATTGTGCATCAAGCTCACCTCTGGAGGTTGCGAACGATACTGAACGATATAGTCAACGATATAGCCGGTTCGGAGCCAAGACAATGGGAATCAGCTGGCAGGATCGTACTGAAAGGCCCTGACCTCCTGCGCACAACGGCAGGCTGCGGCAATCCTGGCAGCCCATTCCAGCGCAGCGTCGTAAGTGGGCAACTCCAAGACGGAATAGCCACCTTCAAGCTGCGTCGTCTGAGGGTATGTTCGATGCTCCTTCTGGCACGGCAGGGTGTCCTATTCATCCTTGTCGATCCCCCGGGGCCCGCAAAGAGCATGGCTTGGCGTTGGGATTCGGGCTGCAAGGCTCAGCGCACATGGGGCTGCTTTGCCCGATAGGGCTCATGGCAATAGCGTTTACGGTGGCGAAGTCAATGAGAGGGCGAAGAGTTGATCAGTGTACTGAGAGCCCAAGGTTCGACCGAAGAATTGACCGGCCTTGTGGGGATCGCCGCCCAGGTGATCGATGCCCTGGGCGAATGGGGTGTAGGCCTGATGACGTTCCTGGAGACCGTATTTCCCCCAATCCCCAGCGAGGTAATACTGCCACTGGCGGGATTCCTCACCCAGCAGGGAAGCATGAACGTCGTCTTGGTGTTCGCCACCAGCACCCTCGGCGCATACGCAGGCGCGTTGTTCTTGTACTGGCTCGGCTTAAAGGTGGGCCTGGAGAGGTCCATCACGCTGCTATCGAAGCTACCCCTGGTTGACAGGGAGGACTTCGAGAAAGCCTCCTCATGGTTCGAACGCCACGGCAAGTCGGCGATCTTCTTTGGCAGGCTGCTGCCCGGTGTGCGCAGTCTCATTTCCTTGCCCGCCGGTGCGGAACGGATGAACCTCGTGACGTTCTCCATCTTCACAATTGCCGGAGCCGGCCTCTGGAACGCCGTGCTGATCGGTCTGGGGGCATTGCTCGGCACCCAGTATCACCTGATCGACCAGTACTCGCGGTTCCTCAATTACGCGGTGTACGCGGCCGTGGCGGTTTTCGTGGGCTGGCTCGTTGTTCGGAGCGTCAGGCGCAGGAGGAAGTCAGCCGATCGCCGGTAACCGGGACGGTTTCGGTAGGAACACTGCAACCAACAGGGCCGTCACCAGGCACAGCCCGGCGTTGACCCAAATGGCGGTGGTCACGCCGCTGAGCACCGCAGGGGCTTCGTGGTTGCCGAGGACAAGAACACGCGCGGTGAAAATCGCGCTCATCACCGGTATGCCCATGGTGATTCCTATCTGCTGGCTCATCGTTGCCAGTCCCGTGGCCAACCCCTGCTCGGCATCGGGCAGGCCGGACGTTGCCGTGACCATGAAACCGACAATGACCACGAGGTTCGCGACACCCCCGATGACCGTTGCCACCAAGAGCAGGCCGATGGACGCAGGATCAGTACTGAGCAGCACCAGCAGGCCCGTGGCAATGGCTTGGACAATGAATCCGTAAACGATCGCCTTCTTGTTCCCGAACTTGCCGATGACCTTGGGCCCAAGGATGCCGCCCAAGACAGTACCGACACCCAGGACAGCGAAGGCCAGGCCAGCACCGAGAGGCGTATAGCCCAAGACCTGCTGCAGGTACAGGGTCAGGAGGAAAACCAAGGACGTCTCCGTGACGAACGCCAGGATGCCCGCGATATTCCCCCACGCCACAGTGGACCGCTTCAGGATGTCCAGCGGCACCAGGGGTGACGCGGCACGGCGCTCGACGGCCACGAACACCCCAAAGAGCACGACGGCGGTCCCAAGGGAAGCCAGCGTCAGCGGATCGCTCCACGAGTGCTCAGCGGCGTGGGTGAGTCCGAAGACCAAAGCCAGAAGACCCAGCGTTACCGTGATGGCACCCGGCACATCCAAGCGCAGCTTGGTGGCCGGCTTGCTCTCCCGCAGCACCATCGGACCGATGATGAGCACCGCAAGGGCCACCGGAACATTGATCAGGAAAGCCCATCTCCAGCTGAGCAGGTCGGTCAGGAGCCCGCCAAGGATGGCACCCGTGGTGAATCCTGCGGCCATAAGGGAACCGTTGAGGCCCAGCGCCTTGTCCCTCAGCGGTCCTTCCTGAAACGAGGCAAGCAGCAGGGATAGCGCGGCCGGCACCACGATGGCAGTCGCAATGCCTTGACCCACGCGGGCAATCAGCAGCACCGCTGGCGCGGCCGCCAGACCACCGGCCAGCGAGGCTGCACCGAGCAGGGCCATCCCAAGGAGGAACAGCCTGCGGCGTCCCGCAATATCTGCGACACGCCCAAACAGTAACGTGAGCCCGGCGGCGCACAAGGCAAACGCCGTCGCGATCCATTGGAGGTTCTCCAGGCTGAAGCCGACATCGGCCCCAATCGCCGGGAGTGCGACGTTGAGGATGGAGAAATCCACTGCGAGCGTGAAACTGGCCGCCAGCAGGACGACGAGCGCAAAACGTTGCCGAACGGTCATGCGTTCCGGGGATTGGCTTCCATGGATGGTTTGGGCAGACGGTGGGCCGCCGGTTCCAGTGGTGACGTCCTGGTACGAAGTCATGGATGTTGTCCTCTTGTGTGGTGGTGCCCGCTGACATGAGCAGCGTCTGAACCTCCACTGTCACGGATCGCTCCGGCATCAACCACACCCCCTCCTGCCTATCACTGGCAGGGACAGGACAGCACCCCTGAGGACCGGCAGAATGGAGACCATGGGTAATCAAAGCGAACTTGGGGAGTTCCTTCGCGTCCGGCGGGCTGCGCTGAAGCCGGAGGATGTCGGCCTCCTCAACTATGGAATCCGCCGCGTCCCCGGACTCCGCCGGGAAGAACTGGCGATGCTCGCAGGGGTCAGCAGCACGTACTACACCCGCCTTGAGCAGGGCCACAGCAACAATGCCTCCGAGGCCATCATTGACGCGATCGCCCGGGCCTTGAACCTGAACACGGATGAGCGCGCGCATCTGTTCAACCTTGCACGTCCAGCCACTGCCAAACGGCGGGCGGCCACGAAGCCGGACAAAGCACGGCCCGGGACCCTGCGCCTGATCCAGTCGATGCCCAACACACCTGCGGTCGTTCTGGGGCGCCGGAGTGAGGTGTTGGCATGGAACCGGGTCGGTCACCGGCTTGTTGCCGGTCATCTGGATTTCGCTGCGCCCCGAACGCCATCCACCCGGCCGAACATGACCCGGCTTTTGTTCCTCGACGCCCACACCCGCGAGCTGTACACGCACTGGCGCGAGGAAGCTGCCCGCGCTGTGTCATCGCTTCGGCTGGTTGCCGGACGGTCCACTGATGACCCGGAATTGACCTCGTTGGTGGGCGAGCTCACCATGGCCAGCGAAGAATTCGCCAAACTTTGGGCGCGCCATCCGGTTGAAAACTGCATGTCCGGGCTGAAATACATGCATCACCCCGAGGTCGGACGCCTCGAACTCCATTTCGAGGTCCTCACCCCTCCGGACGAATCGGGCCACCGGATTCTCATGTACGCAGCCGACCCAGGATCTCCCGCGGCAGAGGCGCTTCAACTGCTGGCGTCGAACGAGGCGTGCGAGGCCGTGGAGACAGTCGGGCACCGGATTTGAACGTCGAACAAATTGTGGAGCTAAGGAGATTCGAACTCCTGACCTCTTCGATGCGAACGAAGCGCTCTACCAACTGAGCTATAGCCCCTGGATCCGGTATCCCGCCCCGGCCAGTGTCCCTAGGCTACAAACTTTCCCGGCGCTTTTCCAACCACGACACGAACGTCTCCGTCCCAACAGCGTCGGCCGGACTCAGGTTATGGCCGGAGCGCAGGAACGCCCCCATGCTCCCGGGCAGCGGCACGCTGACAATCATGCCCCGGGCACCCGTCACAGCCTTCCAGGCCTCGGCCATTGCCCGCATGGGGACCGCCTCTGGACCGCCCACCGTCCGTGCATGATGCCTCGAAGGGAGCTGGACAGCCAAGGCTTCCTCCAGCAATACGGCAGCGACGTCGGCCGGAGCGATCGTCTGGAATCCGACACCCTTGAAGACAGGGATCAGACCGATACGGGCACCTGCAGCGAAGATCCCGGCAACCAAGCTATGGAACTGTGTTGCCCTGACCACCACGGTTTCCAGTGGGGCGCCCAGGTACCTGGCTTCCTTGTCCGCTTTCGAAGCGTAATAGGCGAAGTCGCTGAGATCACAGTTGATAATGGACAGCGCCACTGCCCTTCGGACACCGCCTGCGTGAGCGGCCACGAGAAGCCGTGCGCCGCCGTCGGCGAATTGCTTTTGGGCTTTCCCGAACTGCCCCTCAAGGCAGTCAATAACGACGTCGGCACCGGCCACAGCGGCCGCCAGGCCCTCACCTGTGGTGACGTCGCCGGCGAAGTAAGTGGCGCCGTCGTAATGGCCTGCAGAACCGGCGCCCGGGACATGGCGGCTAAGAACCGAAACCTGGTGCCCGGCATCCAACGCAAGCCGGACGACTTCGCGTCCCACCTGGCCCGTACCGCCGGCAACACAGATGGAATTCATGCCGCCTCAGGCGCGGCGTCGCTGCAGGACATCGTCCAGGTTGCTCAGGGCGCTTTGGCTCTTTGGCGTAGCTGCCGCTGCTTCAGCTTGTCCGGCAGCTTGCTTCAAGACCGGCTTGCCCACGGGTTTCGGCGCCTCAGGCAAGTCCAGCGGTTCAGGCGCGGGACGCTGGGCCTTCGCTGCGTCCACGTAGGTGGGCTTCGGAACCTCAACAGGCTGCCAGCTGGCACCTCTCGAGTCTTCGGCGACCTGGGCTGACTGGTCTCCGGCGGCAACCGCGACGGCCAACGCTGCCTGGCGCAGTTCCGCCGCCGACAAGCGGGCGGCTTCACGGCTGCTGGCCTCGGCATCAAAAACCGAAGTCTCTTTCGCCTCAGTACGAGGCTCTTTGGGCAGGTAGCGCGCAGGCGTAGGGATGGGCGACGCCTGTGCAGCGCGACGGGCGCGCCGTTCACGGAGGTCGCGGAGGGCCAGCTTCCGCAAAACCACGACGGCGACCACCGCACCAACCAGCGATACCAAAGGCAACCAGACGGATCCGGTGCCGAAAAGACGCAGAATTCCGGAAACCAGCGCTGTCACCAGCAGGACCAGCCCGGACACAGCCAGCGTGAGCCGCGCGTAGCGGATGGTAAACGGGGTTGTGGGCGGCTTGCCCGGAGACGACTCGACCACGGGGGATTCCTGGGGCGACGCCTGTGCTTTGCTGTGCATGGTCTCCATCGGTTTCTCCTGCTGAGGTGCCAAAGTCAGTACCACCCCTGCCTGCGGTTCGTCTGGTTCGTCGTCGAAAGCCTCTGCTGGAACAGCGGCCGCTTGGACTTGTTGGCGCCTGTTCCGCAGAACGTACGGCGCCACCCAGACCATCCACAGCGCGACAGTGACCACAAGTATCACTGAGCTGCTGAGAGGGAAGTCCACATTCAAAACCGTAGAAGCAAATCACCGGGGGTGGCGGCATTGCGGCCGGTGTGTCGTGGCCGAGTCCGCAAATGACTGGAGATAAGGCCGAAATGCCCTATGACCTGCCCGTTTGCCCTCTAAGCCACCTGTTCAGCAGACCCTCCGGGACTTCCTCCGACGTCAAGGCAAAAGAGCGGTGATCAGCCCACTGGCCATTGATGTGCAAATAGCGTTCCCGGTAGCCCTCGTCACGGAATCCGAGCTTCTCCACGACCCGCAGGCTTGGTCCGTTTTCTGGACGGATGTTGATCTCCATCCGGTGAAGGCCCAGCACGTTGAAGCAATGATCGGTGGCCATGGCCACGGCTGTGGGCGCGATGCCGCGCCCAGCACGGTCCTTGTCCACCCAATAGCCCAATGTGGCCATCATCGCCGATCCCCAGAGAATCGAGGAGACAGTAAGCTGCCCGACGATTGCGGGTTCGCGGGCTCCTGCAGTGCGTTCGACGATCACGAATGGCAGGGCAGTGGACTGGCGCGCCTGTTCATTGAGGGAACCCACCATTTGGCGATAGCTGGGGAGGCGGCCACCCGGGGCCGGGTTGGACGCCTCCCATGGCGCCAGCCAGTCACTGTTCCGGGAACGGACTTCCGACCATTCCCTCTTGTCGCGATAGCGGATGGGCCGAAGTGCCAGGTCTCCGCACTCCAGCGTTACCGGCCAGATCGCAGGGCCGTACATCCGTGTTACTGGGGAAGCGTGGCAGTGAAGTTCGGCAGCCACTCACGCAGCTCGGGACCGAGGTCCTCACGGTCGCAGGCCAGCTCAATGCAGGCCTTGAGGTAGCTCAGTTTGTCGCCGGTGTCGTAGCGACGGCCACGGAAGACCACGCCGTAGACGCCGTAGCCTTCACCTTCACCGGCGGCCAGGACCTCAAGGGCGTCGGTCAGCTGGATTTCCCCACCGCGGCCGGGTCCGGTCTGCTCCAGGACTTCAAAGACGGCCGGGTGCAGCACGTACCGGCCAATGACGGCAAGGTTGGACGGCGCCTCTTCGGGGGACGGCTTCTCCACCAGCTGCTTGATGCGTACGTATCCGTCTTCGCCGATGTCTTCGACGTCGGCGCAGCCGTAAGCGCTGATCTTGGAAGGCTCCACCTCGATCAAAGCAACGACGGAGCCGCCGGTCTTCTGCTGGACAGCGATCATTTCGCTGAGGAGGTCGTCACGGGCGTCGATAAGGTCATCACCCAGGAGGACGGCGAAGGGCTCGTGGCCCACGTGCTGCTTTGCACGCAAGACCGCGTGGCCGAGGCCGTTCGGGTCACCCTGACGGACGTAGTGGATGTCGCCGAGGTTGGTGGCGGATTGAATTGCTTCCAGCTTGGCGGTGTCGCCCTTTTCAGCCAGGGTTGCTTCAAGCGCCGGCACACGGTCAAAGTGGTCTTCCAGGGCGCGCTTGCTGCGTCCTGTAATCATGAGGACGTCGTGCAGGCCCACCTTGACCGCTTCTTCGACGACGTACTGGATGGCGGGCTTGTCGACCACAGGCAGCATTTCCTTCGGCATCGCCTTGGTGGCGGGAAGGAACCGGGTACCAAGACCCGCTGCGGGGATGACAGCCTTACGGACAGCGTTGTTATCGAGAGTCACCGGACTAATGTAACGGAAGGAACAGATCATCAGCTAAACCCCCCGCCGCGCAGGCCTCACATTTTCCTGCACGCTCAACACCAGGAAACAATTCCGCCAGACCGGACAAACCTCAGAATGGGACACAGATGGCATCGAAAGAAGACATCCGCCGCAGCCGGCGACTGTACAGAAGGGGTCTGACTCCCGAGCAGATCGCAGCAGCGGGCGGGGATATCGCCCGGCACGGAAGCGCATGGGCGAAGTCGGCAGCTTCCGGCGAACCGTCCGCGTTCGCGGTCTACGTCGGCGTGTCGTTCGAGCCGCCCACCATGCCGCTCCTTAAGGCGCTCCACGACGACGGCCATGAAGTCCTGCTTCCAGTGTGCGAGCCGGACCGGCAGTTGAGCTGGGTGTACTGGACCCCGTCCACGGTCTTCGTCCGGTCCGCTTATGCCCCCATAGACGAGCCTTTGGGAGAGCGGCTGGACAGTACGGTGGTTGCCTCCACGGCAGGCATCTTCATGCCGGCCACCGCTGTGGACCGGGACGGGAACAGGATTGGCCAGGGCGGCGGCTATTACGACCGGCTCCTCCAGGGCCTTGATGCTTCCGGCCAGCGGCCGCCCACCATCGCGGTAGTGTACGACGACGATCTGTTGCCTTCGGGCTCCATACCCGCCGAGGCTTTTGACCGCCCCGTGCGGGAAGTACTCACGCCCTCCGGCGTGGTGCGGCTTGGGGATGCGTAATCGTCTCTTGAAAGCTTGCGCCAGCTGGTGAGTTCCGGCACAAGTACTGGCATCAGCCGCGTGGACGGGTGATAGAATTGGCACTCAGGCCCTGGGACTGCTAATGCGGAAATGATCCGCTGCAGCGGAACAGGACCTGAACTTTGTCCTAAAGGAGGAACTCAGTGCCCACATACGCATATGCCTGCAAAGACTGTGACCATGCCTTCGACATCGTCCAGTCCTTCTCAGACAGCTCCCTGACAGAGTGCCCGGAGTGCCAGGGCACCCTGCGCAAGAAGTTCAACAGCGTGGGCGTCGTCTTTAAGGGTTCGGGTTTTTACCGCACCGACTCCCGCGATGCCAAGGGAAGCACAGTATCCGCTGCTCCTGCAGCAGCACCGGCCGCACCGGCGCCTTCGGCCACGCCAGCACCCGCGGCCGCAGCGGCAAGCTAGGCCCGCAGCTTTTTCCACATAGGCGGCCCGGCCCCTGTTAGGCGGCCGGGCACGCTGGCTACCGTGACTGAATGTCACATTCCTCCCGTAGCGCCCTCCTCGCACATGCCGAGCGGTCAGCCGGCAACGAATTCCCCCGGCCACTCAGGCAGCCGCACCACCCGCCGTCCCGTGGCCGCACTCCCCTGGGCTTGTCCCGGGCTGCTTCCCGCGGCGGGCTGCAACGCAGAACACCCGGAGCATGGATTTCCCGTAACCGGCGGCTCTTTGTTGCGCTGCTGCTCTGCGTCGCGGCAGGACTGGCGGTCCAGCAACTGACCCCGGCGTCCGTGGAACGTGTCAGCGTGGTTGTCGCAGCGCGCGATCTGCCCGCCGGTACCAGCCTGAAAGAGTCCGACTTCAGTACCGTGGCAGTTGCTCCCGAGTTGGCCATACCCGCCGCATTGAACGACGTTGGGGCGCTTGCGGGGCGCCAATTGGCTTCACCGCTGAACAAGGGGCAAACGCCCATGGATTCGGATCTCCTGGGCCCCGGGCTCCTGGTGGGCGCTCCTGCCGGTTCTGCTGCTGTTCCCCTTCGCATGGCCGATCCATCCTCCATCCAGCTGCTGTCGCCCGGCCAACTGGTGACCGTTGTCCTCACAGCTGCGGGATCCTACGACGAGTCCCGCCAAAGCCAGGTGCTGGCAGGCCCCGTCCCTGTCCTCTGGACTTCCGCGCAGGGCGGCAAGGCCGGCGAATGGCTCGGCACCAGTGACACCGAAGGGCTGGTTGTGGTGGCTGCCAGCCCCCAACAAGCAGAAAAGCTTGCCGGCGCATCCACGCAAGGCAAGCTTTTCTTTGTTTTGGTCAGCCCATGAAGCTTCTCAAGCAGTTAGCCCCAGTGCGGAGGCTTCTGCTCCTTCAACCACTGTTCGTGGTCGTAGCCGCCCTCGTCGCCCCATCTGCGGGGATCGTCCTCAGCGGCTTTCGTGGGGAGGATCCCGCCGGAGCTGTGCTTGGCAGTGGCCGCTTCGGTGGTCTTTTCCTCCGCCGCAGCGTCGCCGGATTCGACTGCGTCCACAGCGTCCGCCCCAGGGGCGTCGGTGGAGCCGTTTCCTTGTTCCGTCATTGGTGCTTCTTTCCTGTTCCCGGCCTGGTCCCGCGCGGTATCGGCGTCCTCCCCGGCCTGGTGAGCCGGTTCCGTGGCGGATGGGCGGTTAAACACTGGTTGCGCTTTCTCCAGGTTCAATTGTTCAACATCCATGTCCAGGAAGCCATGCTGCGGCGAGCCCGTGGACTTCGGGATGTGGTTTTCCAACCCCAGGTAGGAGCCAATGCGGTCTGCACAAGAGGACGGGTCAGTGAAGACCTCGATCGTCCACAGCGACATATAGCGCCACCCCATGCGCTCCAGCAGTTGTGGGCGCAAGCGGCTGCGTTCGCGGACACTCATGCGCCGATAGCGTTCCGTGCCATCGGATTCGATGGCCACAGGCGTGGGAATCTCAGCGCCTTCACGGCCGATGGTGTGAACCGGATCCGCTGCCGCGGCAATGTCCAGGACGCCATCGTAGAGGTGCCAGACACGGGCACCACGGGCACGCAGTCGCTCACCGAGATCAGCCACCAACGGGTCCTCGCCAAGCGCCTGCTCGCTGGCAACGGCACGGGAAGCCGGGGTTCCAAGGTTGCTGTTGCCAGAGAGTTCCCGGTCCAACAACTCGTAGAAGTCCACAGCTCCGTGCGCCAGTCGATCAAGGTCAAGGTCCTCGGGCCGGAAGCAGCTCAGGACATGCATGGAGCGCCGTGCCCTGGTCATCGCCAAGGCAAAGCGGTTACGCCCGCCTTCAGTGGACAGCGGGCCAAAGGAGTGCAGAGCCCGGCCGTGGGGCGTGCGTCCGTAACCGAGGGAGAAGATCACATGGTCCCGCACGAGGCCCTGCGCACGCTCAAGATCCACTACGCGGAAGGACTCTGGGCCGGCAGCAAAGAAGGACGACAGCAAAGGATGGTTGGGCAGTTGCAGCCTGATGGCCTCGCCGATCCTGGCAGCGTGGCGCAGGCTGGCCGTCACCACCGCCAGGCTGGTGCGCGGACGCAGCGTGGCGTGTTCGAAGACGAGGTCCACCACGCGGTTAACCTCGGCAGTGACCGATTCGACTCCCTCATGATCGGCTCCGGGAAGTCCGGTGCCGTCGGGAATGTACTCAACAAGGATCGAACGGTCCAGCCCCGTGACCGAGTTTCCGTCAGGCAACCGCTTCAGACCGCCGTCGTAATAATTCTTGCTCAGCTGCAGGATCAAGTCTTCGTCCACTGCGCGGTACACCCAGTTCAGCTGCCACGAGGGAAGGACCCTGGCCAAGGCTTTGTAGGCGCTTTCCACGGTCTCATGGCCTGCGACCCCGGCAACCGGCGGTTCGACGGCCACGCTGAAGGTGCGGGCATTGGCAATCTTCGCGTCGCCGAACGCAACCACCTGTTGCGCGCGGGCAATCGCAGGAAGGACTGCCTGCAAGGAGGTGGACTCGGCGTCGATGACCACGACGGCGTCAAACTTCTGCTCTGCAGGCAGGACGCCGGTCAGCAGGTACGGGCTGACGGACCATACGGGCACCAGCAGCGGCACCAGATCCGGGGCTTGGGCACTCAGGGCAGGCAACGTTACCCGGCCGTCCTTCAGCAAGGCACGCAACAACTCCGCCTGGCGCGGGTGGTCGAGAAGGCCCTGCCGCCATCTCTGGGCCAGCTGCCACCGGAGCCGTGCTGCGCCGCTGGCGATGTGGGCCTGGTCGGCGAGCCGGAACTCAGCTTCCAGGCGGCGCAGCGAGTCGCCGTCGGACATGGCGAGATAGTCATCACCGCTGATCATGGCCTCCAACGCGGACTGCCACCAGGCGAGGTCCAGTTCGGCGGCCACAGACGACGCCGGGACTTCCCGCTCGGCAAGGTCCGCCAAGAGCTCCCCGAGGCCGTGCTCGCGCATCTCCTCGATCAGGAGCGTGCGTTCCGGCAGGGTTTCAAGCGTGGCGGTGTCTGCCACAAGCCGTTCGAGGCGCTCCATGAGCTCCGTGTACGGCGTGCCGTGAAGCGAGCCACCGGCCGATGTGTGCTTGAGCGCCTCACCGAGCCGCCGGAGTTCCGTATCGAGTTCACGGTAGAGGGCGCCAAGGTCGGCCAGGCCCGAAGGAACTGCGGGATGCCGCTGGGTGGTGGCGTAACCGGCCCACAACGCGCGCTGTTCCTGGACCAGGACCAGGGAGCTGTGGAGGTCGGCGATATGGACGCCCGGCCGCACATACTCCTTGGCCACACGCCGCAGCCTGGATCGCTGCATGGAAGGCATCTCGATGTTCCGCTCGCGGCGCCACGCCGAACTGGCCGTCGCGGAGATGAGATCGTGTACCGGACGGTCAAAGATGTCAGGCGTGAACTTATCCAGGCTCTCCCGCACGGCGATCAACAGTTCGAGCTGGGCACCCCACTCCGTGAAGGTGTCGCCCAAACGGATCTCGGCGTGATCGGACACCTGCTTCATGCGGTCACGCAGCACCGGGAGTTTCTCCGCCGCCAACCGGGCAAGCTGCTGCGCTTCCTCGGTTTCCTTGCGGGTGACCAAGCGGGCACCGTACCAGGGGCTGGTGGTTGAAGCCCGGCTGAAACTGCCAAGTTCCGCGGCGCGACGAAGCCTGGCCGCCAGTTCCTCGCGGTCCTTGATGTTGTCCAGCACGCTGCGCTTCAGGCGCACGGTGGTGGAGGGCGAAGGGTGGATGGAGGTCAGTTCAGCGAGCGACTGCATGGCCTGGTACGGCGAGCAACCCCACCGTTCACGAACGTTATGCAGCGAGGCCACATGGTCCATGAGGGCGTGCCGATGCCCGATCAACGTCTGGTGGAGGTTGCCCAGCTGCGGCTCGAGGGCTTTCTCGTTACGCATGATGGCCCGGACCAGCTGGCCCTTGAGCTGCTGCGGCGTGGTTCCATTGCCGGGGCGGAAGAGAAGCGAATCAAGGCCCAGCGATTCCAAGTGCGCGGACAATCCAGCCAGGCTGGACTGCCTGTCCCCCACCACCAGGACTGATTTTCCTTCGCACACCAGAGCACCAATGGCATTGATGGCAGTCTGCGTCTGCCCGCTGCCCGGAGGCGTGCTGACAACAAGCGAGTCTCCGGCGCGTACGGCGTCCACCACGTACTGCTGGTCAGTGTCGGCGTCGAGCAGGAGCAGTTCATCGGCCGGATCACGGAGGTCCAGGCTGGGGAACCGGCCGGCCTTGATCGGTTCCGGTTCAATGTCACCGCCGTTGGCGGCAGTGGCCAGGGCCGCCACCGTGGGGTTGTTCAGGTTGATCCAAGGATCGTCCAGGTTGCCCGAGAGATCAGCCAAAGTGGTGACCAGGAGGTTGAACTCAACCTCGGCGCCGTGAATGGGCTGAACCAGGGTGGACAGGCGGTCCAGGACCGGTTGGGGATCCAGGCGTGCGGTGTTGTAGGCCATCCGGGCCACCGCGTTGACGTCGAAGACGATGCCGTGGACCGTCTTGAGATGACGTACCAACGCGGGGTTCATGCGCGCCTGCTCAGTGAGCTGGAGTTCGAAGTCGTCCTCGCCCGGCCGGACAGTCAGGACGATGGATGTGAGCATCACGGGCGCGGAGACACGCTGCGGTTTGCCACCTACGGCTGAGGTCCACACGACCGTTCCGGCGGACAGGTACCCGGCTTCGATGCCGCGATCATTGCTGAGCTCGAAAATTTTGGACCGTATGTTGCGCGCAGCCCGCGCCGCCACCAGATATTGCTGCCTGTCGCGGATAAGCGTGGACAACCTGGTCCTACGCCCCGCCAGCAGCTGTGCGAGGCCCGACGGGTGCGCGTTGCTGAGGTCAATGGCGCCTTCGGGCGTCTTGACGAAACGCAGCATAGTGTCTGCCCCGGTGACGGGTTTGAGACCAGACAGCCATTTGCGGAGCTCTTCGGAGCCCTCTTCCTGGCCTTGACCTACTGACACAACTTCTGCCTTCTTTTCTGTACTAGCTTTAGCAGCCTTGGACCATACCGGCATACTTTCGAGGGTAGCGGGAATCTACGGCCAGCCCCCTCCGCAACGCTGTTCCGACGCGAAATTGGCCCGTTTTCACAGCTTCCTGCCGATCGCGGGCCGCGTCGGAGCTTCGGGAAAAGCACAGTGGCCGGCCTCCCGAAGGAAGCCGGCCACTCAGAATGCTATTCCCACTCGATGGTTCCCGGTGGCTTGCTGGTGACGTCCAGCACCACGCGGTTCACGCCATCGACCTCGTTGGTGATGCGGTTTGAAATCCGAGCCAGGAGGTCGTAGGGCAGACGTGACCAGTCCGCGGTCATGGCGTCTTCCGAAGAAACCGGACGCAGGACGATGGGATGCCCGTAGGTACGGCCATCACCCTGGACGCCTACGCTGCGGACGTCGGCCAGGAGGACTACGGGCATCTGCCAAACGTCGTTGTCGAGCCCGGCGGCCGTGAGCTCAGCACGGGCGATGGCATCGGCCTTACGGAGCAGGTCAAGACGTTCCTTGGTCACTTCGCCCACGATCCGGATACCCAGTCCGGGACCCGGGAACGGCTGGCGGCCAACGATTTCCTGGGGCAGGCCGAGTTGCGCACCAACGGCACGGACCTCGTCCTTGAAGAGGGCACGCAGCGGCTCCACAAGCTCAAACTGCAGGTCCTCCGGGAGCCCACCGACGTTATGGTGGCTCTTGATGTTTGCTGCGCCCTCCCCGCCGCCTGATTCGACGACGTCCGGGTACAGCGTGCCTTGGACCAGGAACTTGATCTTTTCGCCTTCGGCGGCGGCTTGGGCGATGATGGCCCGCTCCGCTTCTTCGAAGGCACGGATGAATTCGCGGCCGATGATCTTGCGCTTGGTCTCAGGATCGCTGACGCCGGCAAGGGCAGACTGGAAGCGCTCCTGCTCGTTGGCAACGTACAGGTTGACACCGGTGGCTGCCACGAAGTCACGTTCGACCTGCTCGGCCTCGCCTTCACGAAGCAGGCCGTGGTCGACGAAGACACAGGTGAGCTGGTCGCCTACGGCGCGCTGGACAAGGGCTGCAGCGACAGCCGAGTCCACGCCGCCGGAAAGGCCGCAGATGACCTTGGAGTCACCAATCTGCTGGCGGATACGCTCCACCTGCTCTTCGAGGATGTTGCCCGTGGTCCAGTTGGGGCTCAGGCCCGCGCCCTTGAACAGGAAGTTCTCCAGGACGTGCTGGCCCAGGACAGAGTGCTTTACCTCCGGGTGCCACTGCACACCGTAGAGGCGCTTCTCATCGTTGGCGAAGGCAGCTACCGGGGCTCCCGCCGTCGTTGCCAGTACCTCGAAGCCCTCGGGTGCCTCGTGGACGGAGTCGCCGTGGCTCATCCAAGTGTTCTGGGATGCCGGGACGCCGTCGAGGATGGAACGTGCATCCCCCACGAGCAGCGCTTCGGTGGCGCCGTACTCCCGCAAGCCGGTCTGGGCCACCTTGCCACCCAGGGCGTTCGCCATGGCCTGGAACCCGTAGCAGATGCCGAAAACAGGAACCCCGGCCTCAAAGAGGTCGGCGCCTACGAACGGTGCGCCCTCTGCGTAAACGCTGGACGGTCCGCCGGAAAGGATGATGGCTGCCGGGTCTTTGGCCAGAAGCTGCTCGGTGGTGAAGGTGTGCGGAACAATTTCCGAATACACGTTTGCTTCACGGACGCGGCGGGCAATCAGCTGCGCGTACTGGGCACCGTAGTCAACAACCAGCACCGGCTTTTGGGAAGTCTGGGGTGCGGTGGGAGTAGTCACCAACCAAGACTACTTTGCCGGACCGCCCCCGCGCACGTTGGCGAAGGCGGCCAAGGGCCAAAACCGGCCCGGTCGTTAGGCATCTCACACCGAAAAGGCCCAGTGCCTGTCAGTAGCGCTTGGACGCCTGCGGGTTGGCAGCCAGTTCCGCTTCGACTTCAGCATGGAACTTCTTCTCAACGATGAAGGACAGCAGCGGAATCACGCCGCCAAGCGCCAGCAGCACCATCTTGGAAAACGGCCAGCGCATCAATGACCACAGACGAAAGTTGGAGACGAGGTAGACCACGTACATCCAACCGTGCACGATCAGCACAGTGGTGGAAATGTTGAATCCACCGATCACGCCCTTGGGCTCGGACTCGGCAAAGCCAAAGCCGAACGGCTGGCCGGTTGCGGCATTGGTGCCACCGGCGAAGAGCGAGACGCCGAAAACGTACCGAGCGATCAGTTCGGCACAAAGCAGGAGCAACATGGCGCCCGTGAGGTAGGCCATGACTTTGTAGAACTTCAGGGCCGAACGGATTTGCGCTTCCGTCCCGCCGAAACGCCGCTTCTTCGGCTTCGGTCCTGACTGCTCAGGCTGGATGGCAGGTTTGGGCTCAATCATTGCTGCACCTTATGTTCTGGATCGGGGCTTGTAGCTTCGTTGGTTGCCGGGACGGCGTCGGGCCCGTCCTGGACTGCTGCGTCGTCGTAGTCGTCGTCTTCGTCGTACTCGTCGTCTTCGTCTTCTTCGAGGTCCCGGCGATAGTCGTCGCGGACCAGCCGCCACCAGATGAAGACGGAGAACCCGGCGAACACCACCCATTCCACGGCGTAGAACAGGTTCAGCCAATTGACCTGTTCTGCCGGTGGCTGCGGCGGGATGTTGAGGGCCTTCACGTTCGCGTCCAGCGGTATCGTCGCTCCGCCTGCAACTTCAGAAGTGGCGGCGATGAAGCCGGGGTAGCTTGAAACTTCCCACTTGTTGATGAGTTCCGCGGAGGAAACCGCCGACGCACGGTCCGGACCGGCGTCGACATTTGGTACGGGCGCTTCGGATGGGATGAGGCGACCGGTCAGCGTCACAGTGCCCGACGGCGGCGGCCCGGCTTGGGCGGCATCGGCCACCCAGCCGCGGGCTACTGGAATCCACGTCCGGGGCGAGGCGGCGACGCCTTTCAGGGCGGGAGCGTCGTTGACCGCGAAAGCCGAGACGATCCAGAATCCCTTTTGGTTGTTCAACAGCCGGCCCTCGACCAGCACCTGCTTGGCGGGATCGTAGGTTCCGGTGGCAGTGACCATCTGGTCGGACACCGAGCCGGGAAAGAATTGGCCGGGCTTCAGGACGTCCACCAGGGGCTTGACTTCTTCAGTGGTGGACGGCGGCGGGGCCTCGTGCTGGGTAGACCGGCTGAGCTGCCATTGACTGAGCAGCACAAAAACCCCGGACAACAGAAGCGCAAAGACCAGTCCTGCGATCCAGCGGGGTTTCAGAGCGGTTTTCAACACCCCTTAACCGTACTTCGTCCGGCTGTAGAACAACGAAACGGCCTCACGCCGCCGCGGGCGGGAACCCGTCCTTAGTGGTCGAAGAAGACCAGGCTGGAGTTGATGAGTTCGGAAATCACTTCGGGATCATGAGCCCGGCGCAGGGATTCCCTGAACGATTCCTTGGAAAGCGAGCGCGCCAAAGTGGCCAGAACCTCAAGGTGGTCCGAAAAGGAACTGGCCGGCGTCGCGATGAGCAGGATCAGGGTTGCCGGGCCGTCGGCCGCCCCAAAGTCCAACGCGTGGCCAAACTTTGTGACGCCCACGGCAATGGAAATCCTGTCCACGAATTCACTGCGGGCGTGGGGAAGGCCGATCCCTCCGGGAAGGCCGGTAGCCAGCTGGTGTTCGCGGGAATGCACCTGCTCGAGGAACCCGTCCAGGTCTGAGATCCGGCCGGCCTCATGGAGTTTGTGAGCCAACTGTGCTGCGGCGTCGATCTTGTCCTCGGCAACAAGCTCAAGGATGACCATGTCCGGGGTGGTCAGTTCCGCGTCGTATCTGTCCAGTGGTTCAGCCAAGTCGTGTTCCCTCCATGTGGCCCTCCGGCCTCAATTCCCTGAGCCGGTCAGCGGAGGGGAACGATGTCTTCCACTCCCATGCGCGCGGCGTCTGCCGATTCGTCATCGGGTTGCTGCTGGCTGAGTCGCTCAGCCTCCACCCGTGCAAGGTAGTGCTTGATCTCGCTCTCGCGCTGAGCATCGCTCCAGCCAAGGATTTCTCCCATCAGCTTAGCTACTACAGGCGCCGCGGACACACCCCGGTCCCACGCTTCAATGGAGATCCGGGTCCGCCGGGTCAGAACGTCATCGACATGCCGTGCACCCTCATGGGTTGTTGCGTAGACAACTTCGGCGGCAAGGTAGTCGTCGGCTCCTGGAAGTGGCTCCCCCAGTTCCGGTCGCTTGGAGATGATGTCCAGGACCTCCGGCGCCATGGATCCGAAGCGGTTCAGAAGGTGTTCCACCCGGGCTACATGCACCCCGGCTTGTTCGGCCGACTTGCCCCTGCGGTTCCAGGCGGCCTTGAATCCCTCGGCCCCCAGCAACGGAATGGTGTCGGTGCAGCTGGACGGTACGCGCTCATCCATGGCCCTCGTTGCCTCATCCACGGCATCCTTGGCCATGACGCGGTAGGTGGTGTACTTCCCACCGGCCACCACTACCAGCCCTGGAACCGGGTGGGCCACGACGTGCTCCCTGGACAACTTCGCTGTGGAGTCGTTGTCGCCTGCCAGGAGCGGACGCAGGCCTGCATAGACGCCTTCCACATCTTCCCGGGTCAATGGGCGTTTGAGTACCTTGTTGACGTGTTCCAGCACGTAGTCGATGTCCTTGCTGGAGGCAGCCGGATGGGCTTTGTCCAGTTTCCAGTCGGTGTCCGTGGTCCCGATGATCCAGTGCCGTCCCCACGGAATGACAAACAGCACCGACTTCTCAGTACGAAGAATCAATCCCACCGTGGACTGGAAGCGGTCGCGCGGGACCACCAAGTGGATTCCCTTCGACGCCCGGACTTTCAGTTGGCCACGGTCAGTAACCATGGCCTGTGTTTCGTCTGTCCACACGCCGGTGGCGTTCACCACCTGCTTGGCCCGCACTTCAAAAACGCTGCCGTCCTCCTGGTTCTCCACCTTGGCACCAACCACGCGTTCGCCTTCGCGCAGGAAGTCCACCACGCGCACCCGGTTGGCTGCATGGGCGCCGTAGTGCGCTGCGGTCCTGACCAGGTTGACCACCAGGCGGGCATCGTCCACCTGTGCGTCGTAGTAACGGATGGACCCGACGAAGGCATCGTCTTTGAGGCTTGGAGCGGCGCGCAGTGTGCCGCGCCGGAAGAGGTGCTTGTGCATGGGGACGCCACGGCTGTGGCCGGAGGTCAAACCGAGCGTGTCGTACAGCATGATGCCTGCGCCCACATACGGGCGTTCCCAAAAACGGCGGGTCAGGGGGTAGAGGAAGGGCACAGGACGGACAAGGTGGGGAGCGATCTGCTGGATCAGCAGCCCGCGCTCCTGCAGGGCTTCCTGCACGAGGCCAAAATCCAGCATCTCCAGATACCTGAGGCCACCGTGAATGAGTTTGGACGAGCGCGACGACGTGCCCGAAGCCCAGTCCCTGGCTTCGACGATGCCAACGCTGAGTCCGCGGGTGACTGCATCCAAAGCAGCACCGGCGCCCACGACGCCACCGCCCACAATCAGGATGTCCAACTCCTTGCCGGGCTCGGCCGTGGCTTTCAGGACCTCAATCGATGCGGCGCGGGATTCCGGGCTCAGTGCCCCCGGAGAACTTGCCTGCGGACCGCCTGCGACATTGCTCATCGGACCCCTCCTCAAACGCAACAGCTGGTAGTCCCCTTACCCTACTTGCTGCATGTCCCCTTGGGCAGGGCCACCGAACAGAAGCGTCCTGGCAGGCCTCAAACAAAGAAGGCCCCGGGAGCGGGCCTTTGGATTCAAAGGTCTGCTCCCGGGGCCCTCCTTCAGGGGTCTAGCCGAGGTACGGCGAGACGACGACGTCGACCCGCTGGAACTCCTTCAGGTCCGAATAGCCGGTGGTCGCCATTGAGCGGCGCAGGGCGCCAATCAGGTTGGACGTTCCGTCGGTGTGGTGGCCAGGCCCGAACAGGACCTCCTCGAGGGGGCCAACCGTGCCAACATTGACGCGGTCACCACGCGGGGACTCCAGGTGGTGGGCTTCCGGACCCCAGTGCCAGCCACGGCCAGGGGCTTCTTCGGCGCGGGCCAGCGCACTGCCGAGCATGACGGCGTCCGCTCCCATGGCAATGGCCTTGACGATGTCGCCGGAGCGGCCCATGCCGCCGTCGGCAATGACGTGGACGTAACGTCCGCCGGACTCATCCATGTAGTCACGGCGGGCGGCAGCGACGTCGGAAATCGCCGATGCCATCGGCGAGTGGATGCCCAGCGCACGGCGGGTTGTGGTGGTGGCGCCGCCGCCGAAGCCGACCAGGACACCAGCTGCACCTGTACGCATCAAGTGGAGGGCCGGGGTGTATCCGGCCGCGCCGCCGACGATGACGGGAACATCGAGTTCGTAGATGAACTGCTTGAGGTTCAGGGGTTCGTGGTTCTTCGAGACGTGCTCAGCCGAGACGGTGGTACCGCGGATGACAAAGATGTCGACGCCGGCGGCCACCACAGTCTTGTAGTGCTCCTGGGTGCGCTGCGGGGTGAGGGAACCCGCTACAGTCACGCCAGCGGCGCGGATCTCAGCAAGGCGGGAGCTGATGAGTTCGGGCTGCACGGGAGCCTGGTACAGGTCCTGCATGCGTCGGGTAACAGCCGGGCTGCTTGTCTCGTCAGCCAGGCCGGCGATCTCGTCAAGAACCTTCTGCGGGTCCTCGTACCGGGTCCACAACCCTTCAAGGTCCAGGACGCCGAGGCCGCCCAAGCGCCCCAAGGCAATGGCGGACTCCGGTGACATCACCGAGTCCATCGGCGCGGCGATCACGGGCATGTCGAATTTGTAGGCGTCGATCTGCCAGGAGACCGAGACGTCCTTCGGGTCACGCGTCCGCCGGTTCGGAACGATCGCGATGTCATCCAGGGAGTAGGCACGACGCCCACGCTTGCCACGGCCAATCTCAATCTCATAAGTCACGGCTCTTACTTTACTGGACCCCTCGAAGAACCCCGATTCGGCCATCAAAGTGAACACTTCACAAACTGCGGGAGCAACCTTTGGGAGTTCTCTACATGGGCAGGAGTGCCCATGGCAGGATCCCGGACGTATCCGATAGCCTGCGACGACATACGCACACCATGCAAGGGGGACCCATGGCGCCTGGATTCTACGGAGCCGACACTGAACAGCTCCGCTCGTTATCCAAACAAATGGGACAGGCCGGCAGCCGGCTCCAGAACCAGGAACTCCAAATCAACGGCCTGATCTCCAGCGTTTCCTGGAAGGGAACCGACGGAGAGCGTTTCCGCCGCGAATGGAGCAGTACCCTCCGGCCCATGTTGCACCAGGCATCCAGGTCCTTGGATGACGCGTCCAGGACACTGCGCACCCAGGCCGATGAACAGAACACGGCCAGCACGCAGGGCGGCCAGTCCGCCGGTGGATCAGGTGGACCGACTGGTCCCCAGGTTCCCGGCGGCAGCGGAGGCCAGGTCACTCCCACCACTGGGTTTGAGGGAGTTTTCAGCGTCACCGGCAGCCAGGGATGGTGGGCCGGCAACACCCTTGTCACCGCCAATGGGTTGGCGACGGATTCGATCCTGGCACAGATGGCCAAAGGCGGGTTGGTCACGGAGCTGACCAAGTGGCCCTGGCTCAGTGCCCAATATGGCCAGGCCGCCGGCGCCGGGTATGTCAAGGGCACCCAGTTGCTCAACGGAAGTTCCATGCTTGGCCGTCTCTCCGGGGCCCTGGGTTTTGCCACGGGCGCGTTGCAGGTCTATCAGGGCGTCCAGACGGGACATCCCGGCGTGGCTGTGGACGGTGGCATCTCCGCTGCCTTGGCCTTCGGCAGCTTCGTCCCGGTCATTGGTCCTGCCTGCGCTGTCGCCGGCATCGCCTGGGGCGGCTTGGGCCTCCTGGCCACGAGCATGGGCTATGACTCCGCCTCCTCCATGGTCGCTGACGGCGCCAAGCATGTGTGGGAAGGCGCGCAGGATGCCGCTGGAGCCATAGCCGACGGCGCCAAAAAGGTCTGGGGATGGCTCACCTGACGGCGCCACTTCCTAGACTGGACAGAGAACCGCACAAGAGAAGGCAGAAATGACCAACCAGACCGAAGAAAACCAGGCTCTGCTCATCACCGAACATGAGCTCATTGCCCTCATCGCGCTGGCTGGCACCGACGGCGCCCTGAGGTGCCAGACCCTGTTCCGCCTCGACCACGCCGCCGGGTCGCCCTTGGAACAGGCCGGTGTTGCCACCCTGCTGGAACGTGGATTGATGAAGATCGAAAACGACGCACTCCTGCCCGTGGGGCCGGCCGCCACGGTGACGGCTGTCCTGGCGGATGCCACGGCATGGCTGGAAACAGCCCTTGTCACCCCGGCCTCGGAGCATGTTTCCTTTATGTTCGGGGCAGAACAGGGTGCCTTGTTGCTCAATCTGAGCAAGTACGGCGTTCACGAGCTTCACCCCATTACGGGGGCCGAAGGCATGGTCACCACAGCCGTGCAGATGGCCGGGTACTACCTGAACCAAGCGCCCGACGGCTTCCCTGCTGCCGCCACAACCCGCAGGCACTTCAAAGACGGAACCTCCCGCGCAGTACACGTCAAAGCGGAGGCCGACGGTTCCCTTTCCATTGCCACAGGCGAGGGCGAAAACCTCGACGCGTCAGCCCTTGCGCCTGAGCATCTCGATTCCCGTATCCGCGCAGGCCTGGAGCATCAGCCCGCGTGAGCTACCAGACGGGCCCCGCTCCCCTTTTCCACTCCAACCGTCCTTTGGATTATTGGCTTTCCCCCGAGCTTGCCGCCATATCACCGGCAAATGCGCGCTCCCGCCTGCGCGAAATCGCCGGGGCCCGGGGTGCTTACATGGGTGCGTGGGCCGCTGGGATTGGCGTCGGGGTTGTCCTTGTCCTCCTCGGCGTAGTCCTGGCCGTTCGCTTAGGCACGTTCGTCCCGGTTCCCTCATTTGGGCTTCCCGGTGCGGCCATGGCAGTGCTGTGCAGTATCTTCCATGCCCGCGTGCGGGACCGGTTGCCGCGAACAAGCCGGGCCCTGGTCAATCGTGGGCCGGGGAGCCTGCGCGGGGCGCTCTCCTTCGTTGCGTTCATCCTGGTGGTCTTCGCAGGACTGTTCGTTTTCGTGGCCAAACCGTCCACGTGGCAGGACCCTGCCGCGCTGCTGACGCTGGCTACGGTTCTGTTCTTCATGGTCTGCTTCCTTGTGGTTGCGATCATCATCCCCGCCACCATTGCGGGGCGTTCGCGGGAGTCGCTTCGCCGCAAGGCTGCAACTGATCCCCATTTTCGGGCGCTGCTGGAACAGGACCTCGCCACCTGGCGTGATCCGTACGGTCAAGCCGGGTACGGCCCGCTTTAGACCTCAGGGGCCGCCTGGCTGGTCTCGTCCACTGAAAGTTGCGACTCGAACATCCGGAAGTACCGGCCTCGAAGCGCAACGAGTTCCTTGTGGGTCCCCTGCTCTGCTATCCGGCCGTCCTCAAGCATGTAGACGATGTCCGCCTTTTCTATGGTGGCCAAGCGGTGGCTGATGGCGATGATGGTGCTGCTGCGGTCGGCGAAGAGCCTCGTAAAAATGCGGTGCTCGGCCAATGCGTCGATCGCGGACGTGGGCTCGTCCATCACCATGAAGGAAGCGTCGCGGTAGAAGTTGCGTGCCATGGCCAAGCGCTGCCACTGGCCGCCGGAGAGCCCGCTTCCTTTCCGTCCGCGCGGATCCTCCATCCAGTTGCTGACGTGGTTTTCCAAGCCGTTGGGCAGCTTGTTGATGAACTCCATGGCCTCGGCGTCCGACGCAGCCCTGCGGATCCGGTGATCGTCCCGGGGCAGGTCGACGTCGCCTAGGTAGATGTTCTCGGCCGCGGTGGCGAACTCGTACTTCAGGAACTCCTGGCTCAGGACAGCCAAATGCCTGTGCCAGCTTGTCACGTCGATTTCCGCCAGGTCCTTGCCGTCCAGCAGAACCCGCCCGGAATCGGGCCGGTACAAACCGGCGAGTATCCGGATCAAGGTGGACTTGCCGGCGCCGTTCTCCCCCACGATCGCGATGTGCTGACCGGCTTTGATGGTCATCGAAATACCCTTGATGACCTCGATGTCGCTGCCCGTGTAGCTGAACCGTATGTCCTGCAGTTCCACAGTTGTGGGCGATGCCGCCAAGGGTTCCTCATGGCCAGTGGGCACCGGCAGGGCCATGAACAGTTCGTAGTCCTTCAGGTTGGCCAGGTCCTCGTCAATGGAACTGAGCGAGGACACCAGGTTGTTCGCCGTGGACAGCGCCCGGCTGACGATTTGTTGCACGTACAGGAACTGTCCCACGGGCTGCGCGCGGGCAATGATCTGCCCCACTACCCAGATCAGTGACACGACTTCGGCGCCATATTGCAGTGAGTCGGCGGCCAACTGCTTCGGGATATACCGCTTTTGGAAGTCCAGGCGCCTGCGTTCGTCGGCATCCCTCAGCTGGGAGCGCAGGTCCATCAGGTAGCTGACGATGCCATACAAGCGCATCTCGGCGATGTGTTGTGGCCGGAGGAGGTTCTGCTCGATCATGCGGCGCTGCCGCCGGGAGTCCACTTGGGTGTTCCAATGGGCAATCTGTTCACGGGAGAGTTTGAACTGGAGGTACACACTGGGCACGATTGCGACCAGCACGATCGCTGCAATCCACCAGCTCACCAACACCAGGGCACCGATGGCAAGAATTACCGAGACCAACTGCGTGAAGATGGCTGCTATCCGGTCCAGGACCCGTGCATAGGAGTCCGAGAAACGCTTCGCGCGGTCGTAGAGATCCACTGTCTCTTTGTCGTCATAACGCCAGAATTCCAAGGCGAGGAAACGCTGGTACATAAGGTCGCCCACAATGGCGCCCACCTTGAAGCTCATCAACTGCTGGATGTAGCGGTCCACACTGCTGAAGGCGCCCCAGAACAACCCCAGCGCGGCGGTGATGACGACGTACAGAACTGCCCGCGGACCGGCGTCGGGATCCCCCGCATAACCGGCAGCCAGCGCCGTGGTGGTCAACGCCGCGAAGTAGGTGGTGACCAACGGCAGGGTCGCGGAAATGACGGAGCCCAGGACTTTCATGATGACCGCGACAGGCGAGGCTTTGAAGCTCACCTTCAGGACCTGCCCGACGGCGCGTGCGTACGGCCGCAAGGCCAGCTTGCGGGGCGGCGCCTTGCCGCGTTGGACGGGGTCCAGTCGGACGGACTCCGGGTGCCGCGGTTGCGCGGGCTTCTCTGACATGTGCCCAGCCTATTCCCGTGGACCGACATTCCTACTGCCCGGTTAAACAACTGTTCCCCGCGGAAATTCCGCGGGGAACAGGAGCTGCCTAGCGGGAGCCGTAGTTGGGGGCTTCCACCGTCATCTGGATGTCGTGCGGGTGCGACTCCTTCAAGCCGGCCGGCGTGATGCGGACGAACTTACCGCGGGCCTTGAGCTCGGGGATGGTGGGCGCACCGGTGTAGAACATGGTCTGGCGGAGTCCGCCCACCAGCTGGTAGGCAACGGACGCCAGCGGTCCGCGGAAGGCCACGCGACCCTCGATGCCTTCGGGGATGAGCTTGTCATCGCCGGAAACATCAGCCTGGAAGTAGCGGTCCTTGGAGTAGGAAGTGTTCTTGCCGCGGGACTGCATGGCGCCGAGGGAGCCCATGCCGCGGTAGCTCTTGAACTGCTTGCCGTTGACGAAGATGAGGTCGCCCGGGGATTCTTCACAGCCTGCCAGCAGGGATCCGAGCATCACGGTGTCAGCTCCGGCAACCAGTGCCTTGCCGATGTCGCCCGAGTACTGCAGGCCGCCGTCGGCGATCAGCGGAACGCCGGCCGGAATGGCTGCTTTCGCGGATTCGTAGATGGCGGTGATCTGCGGGACACCCACACCGGCAACAACGCGGGTGGTGCAGATGGAGCCTGGGCCCACACCCACCTTGATGCCGTCAGCACCGGCGTCGATCAGCGCCTGCGCACCTTCACGCGTGGCAGCCTGGCCACCGATGACGTCCACGTGCGCGGCAACCGGATCCGACTTCAGGCGGCGGATCATGTCCAGCACGCCCTGGGAGTGGCCGTTGGCGGTGTCCACGAAGAGCGCATCCACGCCGGCGTCGATGAGCTTCATGGCGCGTTCCCAACCGTCACCGAAGAAGCCGATGGCAGCGCCCACCCGGAGGCGGCCTTCGTCGTCCTTGGTGGCGAGCGGGTACTGCTCGGCCTTGGTGAAGTCCTTGGTGGTGATGAGGCCCTTCAAGCGGCCCTGCTCGTCCACCAACGGGAGCTTCTCGATCTTGTTGGTGGCCAACTTGTGCGAGGCTTCGTCGCGGCTGATGCCCACGTGGCCGGTGATGAGCGGCATCTTGGTCATGGTGTCGCTGACGCTGCGGAACGGGAAGTCCGATTCCGGAATGAAACGGGTGTCGCGGTTGGTCACAATGCCCAGGAGGCGGCCGTCGGTGTCGACAACCGGCAGGCCGGAAACGCGGTAACGGGAGCAAAGCTCGTCCAGTTCCTGGAGGGTGGCTTCGGGTCCAATGGTCAGCGGGTTGGTGATCATGCCGGACTCGCTGCGCTTGACGCGGTCAACGTGCTCCGCTTGGTCATCGATCGCGAGGTTGCGGTGGACGACGCCCAGGCCGCCCTGCCGCGCCATGGCGATGGCCATGCGGGACTCGGTCACGGTGTCCATGGCAGCGGAAAGCAACGGGGTCTGGACGCTGATGCGCTTGGAGATCCGGGATGAGGTGTCTGCTTCGGACGGAATGACATCCGTGTGTCCGGGAAGCAACAGGACGTCGTCGTAGGTCAGGCCAATAAGGCCGAAAGGATTGTGTTCGGGCTGGGTCATGAGTGCGCCTCTTACCTTGGTTCCGGGGGCTTAACTGGTAGGGGTTGCAACTGATGACCAGCCCGTCATTACGGGACTGGCCTGTGCATAAGTGTTGAATAAATAGTAGAACCTCTGCGGCGATCGCCATATTCCGTAACGCCGCAGTGTGAGCAACAGCACTGGCGGCAGGCCGCCGTCGCCGGCTTTTTGGGCCGGAGCGGGCCGGAAACTAGCTGCTGGACCAGCCTGTCGCCGCCAAAAGCCGTTCCTCGAACATCGGAATCATGCTTTGCACATATGTCTTGGTCAGGTGGTTGTCATCCTTGTAGACATACACGTTGCCAACCACGGCCGGACACGTTCCTTGCTCACAGATGAAGTCGCTCATGTCCATCAGGTGCAGCCGGTCGACCTTGCCGGCATAATCGTCCAACGGTGATGACGCCGCCAACGATTCTTCCAGCGGCGCGTTGCACTCGGGCGAGTCGGGGCCCTTCTTCTGTACGCATTCGGGCATGTTGATGCTGAACCGCGGATTGTCGCGGATGCCCACGACATCGATCCCGGCATCCGTGAACGGCTTGATGCCCTCCAGGTACCCCGGCACCTCAGTCTCGAAAGGGGCATCGGCGTGCGTCAGGGACGCCACCGTGAACACGGCGTCCGGTTTGTGCTCCATCACATACTGCGCGCTGGCCTTGTTGAACTCGTTGCACTCCCCGGTACGTTCCGGAGATTCGGCCCCGAAGCGGCAACTGCCCTTCAAGAGCGTCACCACTTCCCAGCCATGCTCCTTGGCGATGGGCCCGAGCGCCGCCATGTACTGCTGGGCATGCGAGTCACCGAGGACCACGATCCTCTTGGTCACAACCTCGGGTTCATCGTTCTGCAGGCACCCTTGAAGCAGTGGATCGTCGGGCACGTTGTCCCCTGTGCACAGCCCGTCAATGTCGGCCCATTCATCCTTCATGGCAGCCGGGGCCGGAATGATCATGGCCTCCTGGGCAGGTTGTCCCACGAATTCAGGTGACAACGCCGCGGCACCGGGCGTCAGGTCCTTGGGCTGGCCCGCGATCGCCGCGTCTTCCGCGGCGATGGCACCCTGCCAGACAGTCACGGGCATGGCCAGCAGACCACCGCAGGCGGCAATCACAACGGCGGCACGCCAGGAACGCACGTCCGGCCACTTCCAGCGGCGCATGGGTTCCTCCACGAACCTGGTGGTCGCGATCGCCAGGAGCATTGACCCAGCCATGATGCCCAGTCCCTGGATCAGGCCAGGGGTGGTGGTGCCGGTGACAAGCAGAAAGAACACCAGCACCGGCCAGTGCCACAGGTAAAGGGCGTAGGAGTTGTTTCCCACCATGACCAGGGGCCGGGAGCCCAGGAGACGGTCAGCGCCGTAGGGACTGTTGCTCTGCCCTGCCACGATGACCGCAGCGGCGGCAAGGGTAGGCCAAAGCGCGATGAACCCAGGGAAGGAACGGTCCACTGTCAGCACCAGGCCGCAGGCGAGCATCGCCGAAATTCCGGCCCAGCCAAGGAACACCCGAAGCCGGCGACCCGGCTTCAGGTACGGCAGCGCAAGTGCCAGCAGGGACCCCAGTGCGAACTCCCACAGCCGGGCACGGGTATCGAAGTAGGCGTATTCCTGGTTGTTGGCGGTCTGGTCGATGGAGAACACCAGGGACGCCAAGAACACCGCAGCAAACGCGAAGAAAAGCAGGTTCCGGTGGCCCGGCGCCTTACCCTGCGGAAAAAATTTGGCCAGTTGTGGCTGCAGCAGCCCCACGGCCGCGAAGACCAACGGCCACAGGATGAACACCTGGCCTTGGACGGACAGCGACCAAAAGTGCTGGAGCGGGCTGGCACCTGAATGGTCCTGCGCGTAGTAATCCACGGCGTTCTCCGCGAGCTGCCAGTTCTGCCGGTAGAACAATGACGCCCAGGCCTCGGCCAGGACATCGGGCCAGCGGCTTTGCGGAATGAACGCCCAGGTGGCGGCCAGGACTCCCAGCAAAACCACGACGACGGCGGGCAGCAGCCGCTTGAACACGTGAAGCCAATGCCGCAACAGCTTCAACGGCGAGCCCGCTTCAAGCTTCCGGGTGAACGACAACGTCAGTAGGAAGGCGGAGATGAGCAGGAAGACGTCCACCCCGCCGGATACCCGGCCCAGCCAAATATGGTAGGCGGCCACCATGAGCACCGCCAAGGCACGCAGGCCCTGGACTTCCGGGCGGAAGCCGCGTTCCGGCGTCGTACTTCCACCGGAGTTGCTCGCAGCCGTGGCGGCTGCGGTGGTCGTCATTGTTGCCACCCCGTCGTGGCAAACCACCTCTCATCAAGCATGTCCGTCATGCTCTTCACATACGTCTTGGTCAGGTGGTTGTCGTCCAGGTAGACGAAGGTATTGCCAATGATGGGCGGGCAGTAGATCCCAAGGCAGATCAGGTCCGTCATATCGATCACGAACAGGTCCTGGTACTTGCCCATCACTTCTTCAAAGGGGCTCTGCTCTGCCAGCACGTCCGCCTTCAAGGGCCGGCAGTCAGGGCTGTCCACGCCCTTCGAGAGGGTGCAGTCCGTCAGGCTGTAGGTGAACCTGGGGTTGTCACGCACCGCAACGACCTGCGTTCCGCGTGAAGTGATTTCCTGGACAAGCTCCTCGAATCCGCGCGTCAGTTTCTCGTCCGGTTCAGAGGGTTCGGCCTTGGTGCCCACCGTGAACACGGCATCGGGGGCGTGCTCCTCAATGTGCTGGCGGACCTCACGGTTGAACTCGTTGCACTCGGGCTCGACGTCGGGGTCATCGGTAGCAAAGGGACAGGCCCCATACAGCAAGGCATACAACTTCCAGTGGTGTTCCTCCGCCAACTGGCCAAGCGCGGCAAGCCACTGTTGGGAATGCGAGTTGCCCACCACGAGGATGGTCTTGGTGGCATCGGAGCCAACGTTGTTCTGCTGGCAGTTGTCCCGCAGAAGCTGCGAGTCCGGCTTGGTATCTCCGGAACATCCATCCGGAAGCTTTGCCCAGTCGCGCCCGATCCGTTCGGCTGTGGGCTGGGTGAGGGCGTTGGGGGCGATTTCGTTCACATATGTCGGGAGGAGGGACTTGGCGCCGGGATTGTCGAAGACCATCCGGGCCTGCGCAGCTTGTTCGTCCTGGTCCAACTTGTACTGGAAGCCGAGGAGAGGCGCAGAGGCCACTGCCACGCAAGCCGCGATGGCGATAAGCGCACGCCTGCGCTTCATCTCGGGCCACTTCCACTGGCGGAAGGGCTTCTCGATGTATTTGGTGGTGAGGAAAGCCAGGAGGAGCGAGAGCGCAACGATGGCGGTGCCGGAAAGCCAGCCGGCGTGGTCCTTGCCGCTCCATGCCAGGGCGATCACCAGGATGGGCCAGTGCCACAGGTAGAGGGCGTAGGAGTTGTCACCCAGGCGGACCAGGAACCTGGAACTGAGGATGCGGTCCACGCCGAAACGGCTCCCGGTGTGGCCGGCGGCGATGACCGCCACGGCCGCCAGGGTGGGCCACAGGGCCACGAAGCCGGGGAAGGCGGTCTGGACCTGCAACAGGATGCCGCAGGTGAGCATGGCGGCCACGCCGACCCAGCCCATCACCACGCGGACGGGCTTGGAGAAGTTCAGCCCCGGCAGGATCAGCGCCAGCAGAGTTCCCAGGGCAAATTCCCATAGGCGGGCGAAGGTATCGAAGTACGCCACTGCCTGGTTGGTGGCCGTGAAGATGATGGAGTACACAAACGAGACCAGGAAAATGATGCCGAAAACGTACACCAGCGTCGCGCGGTAACGCAGCGCAAAGCGGCGGCACAGCAGCGCGACAGCGGCAAAGATGGTGGGCCAAAGGATGAATACCTGGCCTTGTATCGACAGTGACCAGAAGTGCTGGACCGGGCTCGCAAGGCTGTGGTCCGTGGCGTAGTAATCCACCGCGAGCTGCTGCAGCAACCAGTTCTCGTAGTAGAACAGCGATGCCCACGCCTGCTGGACAATCTCCACCCACCTGGTGGCGGGCATGAGGACAAACGTGGCGGCGAGGGTTCCGGTCAGGACCACGACGACGGCGGGCAGCAGGCGCCTGAACAGATGGAGCCAGTGCCGCACCAGGTCCATCGGGCGGCCCTGTTGGTAGCGTCCGGTGAACTGCAGCGTCATGAGGAAGGCGGAGATCAGCAGGAAGACATCAACGCCTCCGGAGACGCGCCCGATCCAAATGTGGTAGCTCACCACCATGAGCACGGCGAGGGACCTGAGACCTTGGATCTCAGGGCGGAACTTGGACTTTCCAACGGGACCTGAAGCCCGCCTGCCGCGGTGGGCTGAGGCTGTAATCGTTGGGGTAGTCACGTTAGGCAGTTCCTTAAAGCGGTGGCACAGCGGCTGGCACAAAGCATCAATAATACGCGGTTTTGCCCACCCGCCCCCAGTTCGAGGGTGCTGCAGACCGCCCTCCGGGCCTCCCCCGGCCCCGGTTCAGCCACCTATCATTGCAGGTTTTCCTGTGCGTGACCTGTGGCGATACCCTATCCGGGGCCCCGGGCCTGCCCCGGCCGCACAGGTCAAGGGTGTGACATATTGCACGGGAACATAAACAGCAGAAACCCCGGCCACCAAGTGTGACCGGGGTTCCTGCAGGGTTTCAGCAGGACAGGCGCTTAGTGCTGGTGGCCTGCGTGTGCGTCTTCTTCCTCAGCGGGCTTCTCGGCAACCAGCGTCTCGGTGGTGAGAACCAGGGCTGCGATGGAAGCGGCGTTGCGGAGTGCCGAGCGGGTGACCTTGACGGGGTCGATCACGCCTGCGGCGATCAGGTCCTCGTACTCACCGGACTTGGCGTTGAAGCCATGGTTGGCTTCGAGCTCGGACACCTTGGCTGCCACGACGAAGCCGTCGAAACCGGCGTTCTGGGCGATCCAGCGCAGCGGCTGGACCAGTGCGCGGCGGACGATGCCTACAGCGGCTGCTGCGTCACCTTCGAGGTCCTTGACGGCCGGGGACTCATCCAGTGCCTTCAGGGCGTGGATGAGGGCGGAACCGCCACCGGAAACAATGCCTTCTTCGAGGGCTGCACGCGTGGAGGACACGGCGTCCTCGATGCGGTGCTTCTTTTCCTTCAGCTCAACTTCGGTGGCTGCGCCAACCTTGATGACGCCGATGCCGCCAGCCAGCTTGGCCAGGCGTTCCTGCAGCTTTTCCTTGTCCCAGTCGGAGTCCGTCCGGGTCAGTTCAGCGCGGAGCTGTGCAACGCGGTCAGCAACATCCTGCTCGGTTCCGGCACCGTCCACGATGGTGGTGTTGTCCTTGGTGACCGTGATGCGGCGGGCCGTACCAAGTACCTCGAGGCCGACAGAGTCCAGCGTCAGGCCAAGATCCGGGGAAACAACCTGGGCGCCCGTGAGCGTGGCGATGTCCTGGAGCATGGCCTTGCGGCGGTCACCGAAGCCGGGAGCCTTGACGGCAACAACGTTGAGCGTGCCGCGGATGCGGTTGACGATCAGCGTGGAGAGGGCCTCGCCTTCGATGTCTTCAGCGATGATGAAGAGCGGCTTGTTCGCCTGCAGGGCCTTTTCCAGCAGCGGCAGGAAGTCCTGCAGCGAGGAGATCTTGCCCTGGTTGATCAGGATGAGGGCGTCCTCGAGGACAGCTTCCTGGCGTTCTGCGTCGGTGACGAAGTACGGGGACAGGTAGCCCTTGTCGAACTGCATGCCTTCAGTCAGGACCAGCTCGGTCTGCGTGGTGGAGGACTCTTCAATGGTGATGACACCGTCCTTGCCCACCTTGCCGAACGCCTCGGCCAGCAGTTCGCCAACCTCGTCGCTCTGGGCGGAGATGGCTGCAACGTTGGCTACCTGGGTGCCTTCGACTTCGCGGGCGTTCTCCAGGAGGCGTGCTGCAACGGCTTCAACGGCAACTTCGATGCCGCGCTTGATCTCGCCGGGAGCGGCACCGGCAGCAACGTTGCGCAGGCCTTCCTTGACCAGGGCCTGGGCCAGCACGGTTGCCGTGGTGGTGCCGTCGCCTGCGACGTCGTTGGTCTTGGTAGCTACTTCCTTGGCCAGCTGTGCACCAAGGTTCTCGTAGGGGTCGTCAAGCTCAACTTCACGCGCGATGGTGACGCCATCGTTGGTGATCGTGGGAGCGCCCCACTTCTTGTCCAGAATGACGTTGCGGCCGCGCGGGCCAAGCGTCACCTTGACAGTGTTGGCGAGCTTGTCGATACCGGCCTCAAGAGACCGGCGGGCAGCATCGTTAAAAGCAAGCTGCTTTGCCATGGTTGTGTCCTTTCGAGACAGAAAACCCGCACCGCTGACGCTCGGAATAATTCCAACGCGACGGCGGTGCGGGGCTCCAGGAAGTTACTTTACGACGATCGCAAGGACGTCGCGGGCGGACAGAACGAGGTACTCGCTGCCGCCGGTCTTGACTTCGGTTCCACCGTACTTGGAGTAGATGACGACGTCGCCAACAGCTACGTCAACCGGTACGCGGTTGCCGTTGTCATCGAAGCGGCCGGGGCCGATTGCAACAACTTCGCCTTCCTGCGGCTTCTCCTGTGCGGAGTCCGGAATAACCAGGCCGGAAGCCGTGGTCTGCTCTGCTTCGAGCGGGCGAACAACAATACGATCCTCAAGAGGCTTAATCGAGACCGACACTCGGACTCTCCTTTTCATGAGCTGATTCATGGACTAAGAACTAGGGTGCCGTGGCGTACAACCGTCGTCGCGGTGCCGGTGGACGCCTGGCGGGATTAGCAGCCTCCGGGGGAGAGTGCTAACAAGACTCTATGTAAGGCGTTAGCACTCGGTCAAGGTGAGTGCCAGCATTTCGTCATGGGTGAACGTCGCTCACTGGTCCCTGAGGTCGTCCAGGTCATAGTCTTCGCCGTCGTCGTCCCCATCCAGTGAGGCGCTGCCACGGTTCACATAGAGCACCACCGCCGAGGCCGCCGCCACGACGCCGGATACCACCAGGGCGATGATGCCGCCCAAGCGGGCGCCGCTGTAGAGGTCGCGGATGTCGCGCGCCTCATCCGTGGAGTCGCTGACGCTCTTGCCGGTGACGGAATAGGCTGCCGCGTTGAAGGAGTCCAGGGCGAAGATAACGATCAACAGGCCGATGCAGACCACCGCGATGACAGCGCCCGCGATCAGGGCCGGCCGGGCGAACTTGGTGAGGCGGGAGGGCTGCGGTGCTGCGTTGTCTTCCATGAAAACAACCCTATCCGGCTGATTCCACAGTCACACCGCCGCGACGCGCAACGTTAGGCTTGTTCCCATGCCTCATGCACCGCAGGAACAGATCGCGCCTTTATTGACCTCTGAAGGTTGGGAACTTCTTGCCTCGCTGGGGCCGTACCGTGAGGCGGATGCCCTCACCGTCAATGCCAGTCTCCGGAAGGCCGGCCACTCCCCCGAACTCGTGGCCGCCGTGCTCACGCAATCCCGTTTGCGGACCCGCGCCGAGGCCAAGTTCGGCGAATTCGCCCGGCAAATGCTCTTCACCCAGGCGGGCTTGGAGCAAGCCACCCGATTGAACGTCGCCGCCCGCCACGCTGAGCGTTTCGCCCAGGCCGGTATCACCCATGTAGCTGACCTCGGCTGTGGCCTTGGTGCCGATTCCATGGCGATGGCATCCATGGATATTGCCGTCACTGCTGTGGAAATGGATGAGACCACCGCAGCGTGCGCAATGATGAACCTCATGCCTTTCCCGCACGCGAAAGTGGTGCACGCGGAGGCCGAGTCGGTGGACCTCGAGGGTATCTACGGCGTGTGGCTGGACCCCGCCCGACGAACCACTTCGACCTCGGGGACCAAGCGGATCTGGGATCCGGAGGCTTTCTCGCCTCCGTTGTCGTTCGTGGAAAGCCTGGCGGCCACCGGGCGCGCCGTGGGTGTCAAGATGGGCCCGGGGATCCCCCACGATTCCGTGCCCTCGGAGTGCGAGGTCCAGTGGGTTTCCGTGGGCGGCGATGTCACCGAGGCCACGCTGTGGTTCAACGCCGTGGCCCGGCCCGGCGTTCGCCGCGCAGCGCTCGTCATCGGCAGCCAGGGCGCCGCCGAGATCACCAGCGGCGAGGATTTCGACGGCGGTCCGGCAGCCGCCGTCGGGCCTGTTGAAGGCTACCTCTACGAACCCGATGGGGCGGTGATCCGCGCAGGGCTGGTGGCCGACGTCGCCGAACGCCTGGGCGGGCACCTTGTTGACGAGCACATCGCCTATATCTGCGCGTCCGAACTGCAGGACACACCCTTCGCCCGCGCGTACAAGGTCCTGGAGGTGATGCCGTTCAACGTCAAAGCCCTGAAGGGATGGGTCAAGGCCAACGGCATCACGGTCCTGGACATCAAGAAGCGCGGCACCGCGGTAACTCCCGAAGAGCTGAGGAAGCAACTGCTGCCGGGCAAGCCCGAAAAGGGCAAGGATGCGAAAACAGCCACCCTTGTCCTCACCAGGATTGGTGAGGAAAGAGTGGTTGCAGTGGTGGAACCGGTGACTGCCTAGGGCGTCAGCGACGCGAGAATTCCGAGGCTTCGCGCACCTGTCCGGGGGTGGGGCGCACCCCGGTGTACAGGACGAACTGTTCCTCCGCCTGGATGGCGATGACTTCGGCTCCGGTGATCACTGGCTTTCCAGCGGATCGTGCGGCCTTGATGAGCGGCGTTTCGGACGGCAACGCAACGACGTCGAAAACCACCTTCGCAGCGGCAATGGTCGCGTCGTCGAAGGACTGGGCGGTTTCGTCCGCACCGGCCATGCCCAGAGGCGTGACGTTGATAATGAGGTCCGCCGTTGCTCCGTTGACGTCCTCCTGCCACCGGAAACCATAGAGCCCGGCCAGGGCACGGCCCGCGGTTTCATTGCGGGCCACGATGGTGACGGCCGTGAACCCGGCATCCCTCAGTGCGGCCGCGACAGCCTTGGCCATGCCCCCGGCGCCGCGCAACAGCACGGTATGGCCGGCAGGAACCTCGTGGTCCTTCAGCAGCCGGGCGATGGCAATGTAGTCAGTGTTGTAGGCCGTCAGGACGCCGTCGTCGTTCACGATCGTGTTCACGGAATCGATGGCCTTGGCGGAGGGGTCCAGCACATCCACCAAGGGAATAACGGCCTCCTTGTAGGGCATGGACACCGCGGCACCCCGGATGGGGAGGCCGCGGATGCCCGCAACTGCGAGGGTGATGTCAGCAGGAGCGAATGCCTTGTAGATAAAGTTCAAGCCGAGCAGATCGTACAGATAATTGTGGAACCGGGTCCCGATATTGCTGGGGCGGGCCGCGAGCGAAATGCACAAGGACATGTCTTTATTCAGGATGGGCATTCACCCATTAAACAACGGCCCTTTCACGCTTCCCTACGGGTCAGCCCTGGCGGGCCTTCATCCGTGGGTTGTTCTTGTTGATGACGAACGTGCGTCCGCGCCTGCGGACGATTTGCGCGCCCGGGATCCTCTTCAGTGCACGCAGCGAGTTCCTGACCTTCATGGTGTTATCTCCTTTTCCTTGGTGGTTGGGCTTGGCGGTTTGGCGTCAGAGCGCATTGCGCAGATCCAGCGGATCCTCCCACCCGCCAAAATCCGCTTCCATTTCGGTTTCGGTCAACTGGCAGCCATTCAGCAGCCCGCGGACCTCGCGGATATCCATGTCCTGCGAATAGCCCGTGAGGGCCAGGACGGTGCCGCGGTCTCCGTGGCGTGGGTGCCAGTCAAGAACGGCATCGACGTCGGCACCTGGGCTGCCGGGATGCGTAGCCCCGGGCGTTGGTTCAGCCGAGTCTGCCAGCCACGTCCCGGTGCTTTCGAGCCAGACTCTTGGCCCGATCCCCTGAACGGCGATCCGGGTTTTCGGAGCCGATGCAATCCAGAGGCGACCCCGCATCCAGTGGGTTCCGCTGGCCAGGTGCGGCAAAGCGTCGCGGAACCGTCCGGGATGCAGGGGACGGCGGGCTTTGTGGAGCACTGTGGTGAAGGCGCCACGCGAATCGCCGGCGGGCATGCGCACGACGCCGGGACGGTTGCGGGCCGCCGCCTCGGCGGGGTCGAAGCATCCCGGCAGGAACGCGTCGGCCGTGCCCACGAGGTTGGCATGGGCGCCAGTTCTCCCAGAAGCTCGACTCCCCTCAGCCAGGGCTCCGCCCCTTCCAGCGAATCGCCGGACAACACCGCACCCAGTCCCGGACTGAGTTCCGCGATCGCCATCCCGGTTGCAACACCCGGCGGAAGGCCCAGGACCACGTGGTCGAAGCCGCACGCGGCGAGCCGTTCCGCCGTCGGGACAACATCCAACCTGACCGTACAGCTGAGGCAACCATGTTCGAGGACCGTCGTCTCCTGCTCCAAAAGCCGGCCTCCCTGGTAGATGCGCCGCAGGACCAATGAGCCATCCAGGAGGTCATGGAGAACCACTACCGGGTTTTCGTGGGTGCGGCCGAGCCGCCCGGTGGCCGCCTCACGGCACTGACTGTCCAGGGAACTGACAACTGAGAAGTGCATGGGATGATGTTACTGCGAATCATTCTCAATAACAAATCACGCTGGATGGAACGCTGCGTCATCCCGCAATTGCCCTGGTTCCGGCTGCATTAGACTTGATCCGACCGCTGGCGGCCCCACAGCGGGGAACCGTGCCCGGCTGACACGACACAATGAGGGGACTACGTGCAGATTGATTTTGCGCCATCCAGGCAATCGACACTGGGTGTGGAATGGGAGTTGGCGCTCGTCAATGCACGCACCGGGGAACTTGTCTCCGTAGCAAATGATGTCCTCAAGGGCGTGGCAGCAAACCACCCCGACCTGAACGAGGACGACGAACACCCGCACATCAAGCGGGAACTGCTCCTGAACACCGTGGAGCTCGTCACTGGCATCTGCGAGACAATCAAGGATGCCAAAGAGGACCTCAGCCGTTCATTGGCGGCCGTGCGGGAAGTCACCGACCCCATGGGTGTCGAGGTGTTTTGCGCCGGCAGCCATCCCTTCAGCCCTCCCCTGCTCCAGCCGGTCACCGACAAAGAGCGCTACGCCAAACTGATCGAGCGGACCCAATGGTGGGGACGCCAGATGGTCATCTACGGCGTCCACGTCCACGTGGGTATCGACCGGAAGGAAAAAGTCCTACCGATCCTGGACGGACTGGTCAACTATTTCCCGCACTTCCAGGCATTGTCAGCCTCCAGCCCCTATTGGGCCGGCGAAGAGACCGGCTACGCATCACAGCGCGCCCTCATGTTCCAGCAGCTCCCCACCGCGGGACTGCCGTTCCAGTTTGAGACGTGGGAGGCCTACGAGTCCTACGTCCAGGACATGTTCACCACCGGAGTGATCGACTCCACGTCCGAGATCCGCTGGGACATCCGCCCCGTGTCCAACCTTGGCACCATCGAAATGCGCATCTGCGACGGCCTGGCGACCCTCGAGGAAGTCGGCGCCATCGCGGCCTTGACCCAGTGCCTGGTGGACGAGTTCTCCTCCATCCTGGATGCCGGAGGCAGCATCCCCACGATGCCGCCGTGGCATGTGCAGGAGAACAAGTGGCGCGCCGCGCGTTACGGCATGGAAGCCATCATCATCCTCGACGCCGCGGGCAACGAGCAGCTGGTCACCGAACACCTGGCGGAAACCGTAGCCCGGCTTGAGCCTGTGGCAGCCAAGCTCGGCTGCTCGGAAGAACTCGCAGATGTCCTGAAGATCGTCGAACGCGGTGCCAGCTACCAGCGACAACGTCGGGTGGCAGCCGAGCACAACGGCGACCTCCAGGCAGTGGTCATGGACCTCGTCCAGCAGATGCGAAAAGGTCCGGACGCCTAGTCGGTTCGACTTAGGCAGGCACCGACACCGTAGTGACGGGCATGGAGGAATCCGGCGCGAACTCCACGCCGGACGGGCCCACGCCGGCCATGATCAGCTGGGCACCAAGGGCCGCCACCATTGCTCCGTTATCCGTGCACAGGTCCAACGGCGGCACGTGAAGCCTGATTCCGGCGGAGGTACAACGCTGCCCGGTCAGCTCCCGGAGCCGCGAGTTGGCTGCCACCCCTCCCCCCAGCAGGAGGTCCGTAATGCCGTTCTCCTTGCAGGCCAGGACCGCCTTTGAGGTGATGACGTCCACTACGGCTTCCTGGAAGGCTGCGGCGATGTCTGCCACCGGCACTTCCTCGCTCCGGGCCTCGAACTGCTCCACGCACCGCGCCACAGCGGTTTTCAGGCCGCTGAAGGACCAGTCGTAGCGGTGCGGGCCTTTCTCTTCGGCCGTTCCCATGTACTTGGGCTGGGTGAGGCCACGGGGAAAGCGGATGGATTTGGGATTGCCTTGGCGCGCCAGTTTGTCGATGGCAGGCCCACCCGGGTAGCCGAGGCCCAGGATGCGGGCAACCTTGTCGTAGGCTTCCCCGGCGGCGTCGTCGATGGTTGAACCCAGCAGCTCGACGTCGTCGGTGATGCTGCGGATGCGCAGGATTTCCGTATGCCCACCCGATACCAGGAGCGCTCCCAGGTTCTCCGGCAAGGGCCCGGCACCCAGGCCGGCGGCAGCACCGGCGTCGGACTTACCTCCCTGTCCTGGCCGCCGATCCAGCAGGCCAACGCCAACATGGGCCACCAAATGGTTGATCGCGTACAGCGGCTTTCCCGTGGCGACGGCCAACGCCTTGGCAGCGCAGACTCCCACCATGAGCGCACCGGCCAGGCCCGGACCGGACGTCACGGCGATCGCGTCGATCTCGTCCAAGGTGACCCCGGCTTCATGCAGTGACTCCTGCAGGGTGGGGACAAAAGCGTCAAGGTGCGCCCGCGAGGCAATCTCGGGGATCACGCCGCCGAACCGTACGTGCTCGTCCATGGACGAGGACACCGTATTGGTGAGCAGGGTGGTTCCGCGCACAATGCCGACACCTGTCTCATCGCACGAAGATTCAATGCCGAGCACCAGTGGCTGGTGCGGAACAGGCGCGCTCATGCCGTCATTCCTTCCTGGGATGGGGAGTCGCTCAATTGCAGCCGCATGATCAAGGCATCCGTGCCGTCCCGGTAGTACCGCGGGCGGATGTGGATCTGTTCGAAACCGAACCGCAGGTACAGCTGCTGGGCACGGGGATTGTCCGCCCGCACCTCCAGCAGGACATCTGCCGCCCGGCGCCGCCGGGCCTCGTCGATCAGCTCCGTCAGCATGGCCGAGCCAATCCCCTTGCCTTCGAATTCAGGAACGACGGCGATCGTCTGGACGTCCGCAATTGGCTCGATGCACATCAACCCCGCGTAACCCACGATTCCGCCGTCGGCCTCAGCTACCACGTACCGTCGGGTCTCAGGTTGGGCCAGCTCATCAATGAACATCTGAAGCGGCCACGCATCAACGGGGAACAACCGGCGTTCGAGTGCCTCCACGGCCATGATGTCGGCCTCGGTCATGTCGCGCAGGGACACACCGGCGAGCTCCATTTTGGGTGACAATTTCATAGTTTCCGTCCCATCAGAGGGCGCGCTTCCGGGGGCCGGGCACCTGGGCGTCCGATTCCCGCAAGTACAAAGGCGTGGAGTCCAGCAGTTGCTGCCCCGCGTTGAGCCGGGCCAGGGCAAGCTGGCCCAGGGAGGCGGCATCGGGCTGTTTCGAAGCGAAGTCCTGGTCCGCGCGGAGGACATCGGCATACAGGCCCGCGCCCGCACCATAGACGGGGAGGTCCGGGAGGTCCGCCGCGAAGCCCACATGCGGGCCATCCACAAGTTCCGGGAGCTGCCCCTGGGCCAAGGCATAACGGGCCCAGTAGACCTCTTTCCGCCGGGCATCCGTGGCAACCAGGAACTCGGCAGCTTCGGTCGTGGATTCCGCTACCTCGAGCGCGATCGCATCGAGGCTCATGAGGCCGTACAACGGCTTGTTCCACACGAAGGCCAGGGTGCGCGCCGTGGCAATGCCGGAGCGCAGGCCCGTAAACGGACCGGGCCCCACGCCGGTGACGATGGCGTCGATGTCCGCGCCGGTCACGCCGGCACCTGCCAGGAGCTTCTCGATGCCAGGAGCCAGGACTTCGGCATGGCTGCGGGTGTCCTCCGTGGCGAACGAATCCACCACGCCTTCCATGGCTTCGTCCGAAATGAGGGCAGCACTTGCCACCGCCGAGGTATCAATGGCCAGGATCAGCATCAGTGCCCTCCCTGTTCTGCGTTCTCAAGAAGTGCTGGAGCCTGGGCCCAGCGGGGACCAAAGCCACGGAAAACGATGGTGCGGGGCTCGTCGTCGTCATCGGTATCAAAATTCAGCACATCCCCGTCCGGGGAGCCTGCCGCGTCATCACCACCAACGGACCGGTGCAGCTCAACCTCCAGGCGGCTCTCCGAAAGGTGCTCCACCCGGTCCCGGCCCCACTCCACCACGGTGACCGCGGTGTCCATGGTGTTCTCAAGATCGATGTCGTCGATCTCCGCAGCGGATTCCAACCTGTAGGCGTCCACGTGGACAAGGTCCGGGCCACCCGGGCGGGGACCTTCGGGCAGGTTGGGATGGATCCGTACCAGCACAAAGGTTGGCGAGATGATCCCGGCGCGCACTCCCAGGCCCTCCCCCAGGCCTTGGGTGAACGTGGTCTTGCCGGCGCCCAGTTCACCGGTCAGCACCAGAAGGTCGCCCGTCTGAAGCACCTCACCGAGTGCCGCTGCGAGCGAGTGGGTCTGCTCCGCCGTCGTGACCGTCAACCTGCGCTCCCATTGGGGTCCGCTCACAGCGCTGCCTTTTCGGCGTTGGCGGCTGCGGCAGTTGCCACATCGGGTTGTGCCGGCAGTTCATTGACGTAGCTGCGTGGCACGCGGGGGCTGATGCGCGTGACGATTTCGTAGTTGTTGGTTCCTGCCGCCGCCGCCCAATCGTCCGCGGTGGGGCCGCCGTCGGAGCCGTCACCAAACATGACGGCTTCGGCACCTTTGAAGGTGGCCATCGTTTCGGGAGCCAACGGGCCCAGGTCTATGACCATCTGGTCCATCGCGATCCTGCCAACCACAGGGTAATTGACGCCGTTGACGCGGACGGGTCCGCCGGTACCGATCCGCGGGACGCCATCGGCGTATCCCAACGGCACCAAACCAAGGGTGCTTTCCTCGCTGGTCCGGTAGTTCAGCCCGTACGAGACACCCTGGCCTTCGGGGACCTTCTTGCAGTTGGACAGGAGCGTGCGCACCGTCATGGCCGGGTGCAAGCCGAGTTCGGCGGAAGTGGCGCCTTCAAAAGGCGACAATCCGTAGATGCCCAGGCCCACGCGGACGAGGTCGAAATGCGAATCCGGCCGGGACAGCGTGGCGGGCGTATTGGCGATGTGCCGGACCTCGGTGTCCACGCCGGCGTCCTCGGCCATGGCGATGGCTTCGCGGAACACGGCAAGTTGGTCATCGGTTTCGGGGCGGTGCGGTTCGTCAGCCACGGCGAGGTGCGAGAAGATGCCCACCACGCGCAGAAGGCCCTGGTCCTGGTAGTCCATTGCCTGGCCGAGCAGCTGGTCCCAGTCGGCAATGGTGCAGCCGTTACGGCCGAGGCCCGTGTCGATCTTGAGGTGCACCCGCGCCGGGCGTTCCTGCTCCCGCGCTGCCGCGACTACCGCGTCAAGTTCCCACCCCGAAATTCCGACGTCGACGCCGGCAGCTACTGCCGCTTGGAAGTTGCTTCCGCGGGTGTGCAGCCACGCGAGCAACGGCGCGTCGATGCCGGCGGCGCGCAAGGCGAGCGCCTCGGAAATGTGCGCCACCCCGAGCCAGGCGGCACCGGCGTCGAGGGCTGCCCGCGCAACCTGCACGGCTCCGTGGCCATAGGCGTCGGCCTTCACGACGGCCATGACGGCGGCAGGAGAGGCGATGGCTACGAACTGGCGAACGTTGTGGCGCACAGCTTCGAGGTCGATCACTGCGGATCGTTCAAGCACCGCCGCTTTGGCTATTGACGCCTTGGAGCCGATCCCGATATCTGCAGCTGCTTCATAAGTCACCCTAGAGATTCTAGTGGTGCCAGTGAATTCGGGTTAACTGCGCAGGGGTCCCTGCCGCTACTGCGCATCCGACAAGTGCGCGATGGTGGCCCGGGCGCGCCGTTGGGCTTCGGCCGGAATGTCTTTGACGATCGGCTCCAGGAATGCGAAGCGCCGCAGCCATTGGCTGGACTGGCGCTCCTTCCGCGCATTCGCCCGCTGCCACCAGTCCGCAATGTCTCCCCAGCCCGGTGCCGCCAATGAGCCGCCGACCTCCTGGACGGCAAGGGAGGCGCACAGGTTGGCAAAACGCAGCCGGTCACCCAACCGCCATCCCGCAAGGCTCCCCACAATGAAGGCCGCACCAAAGCAGTCCCCCGCCCCCGTGGGATCAGAAGCTGAAACCGGCAGCGACGGCACCCACTCCTCCTCGCCAGTTTCCGAGTCCACCGCCACCGCGCCTTGCGGGCCAAGGGTCACCACTGCGACCGGCACGCGGTCGGCCAGGGAGTACAGGGCAGCCCAAGGGTCTGATTTGCCCGTGAACGCCATGGCCTCGGGCGCGTTGGGGAGGAAGGCATAGTAGTTCCCAAGCTGGTCCAGCCTCCGCTCCGACCATTCCCCGGTAGGGTCCCATCCCACCACCCCGAAGAGTTTGGTGCCGGCGGCCTTGGCGGCCACCATCCACGGCTCCATCTCCTCTTCCAGCTCCGCAACGGCTGCGAGCGCCCGGGGAGGCCTGCCAATTAACTCGGAAGAACTGATCGGCGCCGGGTGCCCGTGGGTGACCATGGAGCGGTCCTGGTTCACGCACATGGATACCGTCACGGGCGAGTGCCATCCCGGTACCCTGCGCGAGAGCGAGAGGTCCACGTGTTCCTGGGTTTCGAGGATCTGCCAGTTGTAGTCGCCGTAGCCGTCATCACCGAACGTGGCTGCGAGGTTGGTCCGCAATCCGAGCCGGGCCGCGGCGATTGCCTGGTTGGCCACTCCTCCCGGGCAGCTTCCCATGCCTTCGCTCCACACTTCGGTGCCGGGTTCGGGCGCTTGGGGAAGGCCGGTGAAAATGATGTCCTGGAAGACGGTGCCGGTCAGGAGGAGATCGCACCCGGCGTCGCCGTCGGACCTTACGGCGGCAAGGGGGTCGAATCGTCGCTGCGGCAAAGCGTCCATGAACGGCACACTACGCCGCAGCTTGCTGGGCTGCATAGACTCAAAGCATGCGGCTCATGATCGCCGGTGGCGGCGGATTCCGGGTTCCCCTCGTGTACCGGGTGTTGTGCCAGGGTCCCTTTGCCGGCCTGGTCAGCGAACTGGTGCTTTTCGACGTCGACGAGCAACGGCTCAAGGCGATCCAGGCAGTACTGCGCGATATGCCCACCACCCCTGGTCCGCGTCCTACGATCGTGGGGTGCAACGACCTTGGGCAGGCTCTCACCGGGACGGACATCGTGTTTGCGGCCATCCGGCCCGGCGGAACTGCCGGCCGGATCGCCGATGAGGGCGTTGCGTTGGCACTCGGGCTACTGGGCCAGGAGACCACCGGTGCAGGCGGAATTTCCTACGCACTGCGATCCATCCCCCGCATGTTGGAACTCGCCCAGGGCATGCGCCGTCATTGTCCCGACGCCTGGCTGATCAACTTCACCAACCCTGCCGGGATGGTCACCGAGGCCTTGGTGCCTGTTCTTGGGAACCGGGTGATTGGGATTTGTGATTCCGCCGGGGGCTTGGCGCAGCGTGCGGCCCGGGCGGCCGGCACCCCGTTGATTGAAGGAAGTCTCGACGGCGTGGGCTACTACGGGCTGAACCACCTCGGCTGGCTCTACCGGCTGGCGCCGCACGGCAGGGATCTCCTGCCCGGGCTTCTGGCCGATCCCTCCGCCCTTGGGTCCATGGAGGAAGGCCGCCTTTTTGGGCAGCACACCCTGGAAAAGCTCGGCTGCCTGCCCAACGAGTACCTGTACTACTACTACCAAACGGCGCAGGCCACCAAAGCCATCCGTGCACAACGTCAGACGCGTGGGGCCTCGATCCACCTGCAACAACATGCGCTCTACCCCGCTTTGGTGCACGCTGATGACGCCTATTCACTGTGGGATGCGGCCCGTCGATCGCGTGAGGAAGGCTATCTGGCGGAAGCCCGGACGAACGGCGAGCAGCGCGACGAGTCCGATCTTGCCGGAGGTGGCTACGAACGGGTTGCGTTGTCCGTGATGCGGGCCCTTTCGGCCGGCGGAACCGCCCAACTCATCCTCAACGTGCCCAACGCCCCCGTGCTGGCTGCCGATGGTCCCCACGATGCAGAAGTGGCCGTCCCCGGGTTGCCGGCGGACGCCGTCGTCGAAGTCCCCGCCCAAGTGACGCCCGACGGCGCGGTGGCGGTCGCGCAGGAACGGCCCCCGGGCCCGTTCCTCACTTTGATGCAGCGCGTCAAAGAGGTGGAGCGGCTCACGATCCGCGCCGTCCGCGACCACGACCGCGAAGCCGCCGTCCAGGCGTTCGCCTCGCATCCGCTGGTGGGCTCGGAACTGTTGGGCAGGCAGCTCTTGGCGGGCTACGAAAAGGAATTCCCGGGGCTGGCGGCGCTTTGGAGCAATGGCCGGCGGGCTGGGGGCTAGAGCTTGCGGTACATCACGTGCAGGCCAACGTAACCGATCTCGGGATGGTTGAAAGCCTCAGGCACCGTGGCCAGAATCTTGAATCCCATGGACTGCCACAGCCATACGGCCCGGACGTTGCTCTCCACCACGGCGTTGTACTGCATGGAGTAGAAGCCTGCCGCCTTGGCCTCTTGAAGGGAGTAGGCGCAGAGTGCCCGCGCAATACCTTGGCCCGAATGGCCGGCAGCCACCATGTAACCGGCGTTGGCGACATGGCTGCCACCGCCACCTTGGTTGGCGTGGAACTCTCCGGTGCCAAGGATCTTTCCGGAGTCCTTGTCCACCGCAACGAACGTCTGTCCGGGGGCTTCCTTGGACCACTTGGCCCTCGCTGCTTCCTCAGTGGTGTCGCGATCCCATGTGAAGGTCTCGCCTTCACGGATTACGGGCTCCAGGATGGACCAGATTCCGGCCCAGTCCCCAGGGGCCGCCTTGCGGATGTCGAAGGATTGTTCTTGGCTCACAGCCCACACGCTAGCAGCCTTTGTCCACATAGCGGGGCCGCTTTCTTGAGGGGCGGAAGGGCAGGAGTAGTGTTTTCTGCAGGGCAAAGTGAATTGCAGTGAAAGTCAGGAGGGGTGCGATGCCGATGGTCCGTCGTGTGGCGTTCCTGTCGTTGCACACCTCCCCCATGGAGCAGCCCGGGGCCGGTGACGCAGGCGGAATGAACGTCTACGTCCGGGCCTTGGCCATGGCACTGGCGGAGACAGGCGTGGAGGTGGAGATTTTCACGCGGGCCACCAAAGCCAGCCAACCCGCCGTCGAGCATCCCGGTCCAGGGGTGTGCGTCCACAACGTCCAGGCCGGACCACGCCGGAAGATACCCAAGGAAGAATTGCCGGAGCTCCTGCACCAGATGGTGGGAGAAATCGACCACATCCGGAACCAGCAACTTCACGGCCGCTACGACGCCATCCATTCGCACTACTGGGTGTCCGGCGTTGCCGGCTTGGAGCTGTCCGCGCTGTGGGGCGTTCCGCTGGTCCACACCATGCACACCATGGCCAAGGTCAAGAACCTCGTCCTGCAACCGGGCGAACGCCCTGAGCCACGGCGCCGGGAGATCGGCGAGCAGCAGATCGTCGACGGCGCCGCGCGGCTGATCGCCAACACCCCTGCGGAAGCGGACGAACTCGTGTCCCACTACGGAGCCGACCGCGACAGGATTGACGTAGCCCCGCCCGGAGTGGACCTCAACGTTTTCACGCCATCGTTCCGCAAGAAGTCGCGCGCCAGGCTTGAGGTTCGGCCGGACAGCTTCCACATCCTGTTCGCTGGCCGCATCCAGCGGCTCAAGGGTCCCCAGGTCTTCGTCAAGGCCGCAGGCATCCTGCGGAAGCGGCGGCCGGACATCGATCTGGAAATGACAATCCTGGGCTCGCTGAGCGGGGCCAAGGACTTCAACCTCCAGCAGATCATCCACGAGGCAGGAATGGACGACGTCGTCACTCACCGGCCGCCGGTGGTGGCGCCGGAGCTGGCTGGCTGGTTCCGCTCTGCCGACGTCGTGGTGATGCCCTCCTTCAGTGAATCCTTCGGCCTGGTGGCCTTGGAAGCACAGGCGTGCGGTACTCCGGTCGTTGCCACCAACGTCGGAGGCCTGTCCCGGGCCATCTCGGACGGCCGCACAGGAATTCTGGTGAACGGGCACGACCCCACCGACTGGGCCGATGCCCTCGAGGATCTGTACGACGACGTCCAGACGCGCGAAGACATGGGCCGGCTCGCTGCCACCCACGCCGAGTCCTTCGGATGGCAACGCACAGCTGCGATCACCATGGAAAGCTACCGCGAAGCCGTTGGAGGCCTGCTTCTTCCCCGGAGCTGAGGATCCCCGTGAAGGGGCCGTACGGCTGGTAGATTTGCGCGCACAGCGTTTGCGCGCCACAAGCGTCAGCCCTGAACGGGAACATCCAGCCGAAGGACAACGATGTCTGAAGACAAGGTCATGAGCGATCTTGAGATTGCCCATAACGCCGCCATCCTCCCCATCGAGGAGATCGCCCGGAAGGCCGGCATCACTGTGGATGCCCTTGAGCTGTACGGGCCGTACAAAGCGAAGATCAACGTAGGCAAACTCGTCCTCCCTGCAGGCAAGTCGCCCGGGAAGGTTGTGCTTGTCTCGGCCATGTCCCCCACCCCCGCCGGTGAAGGTAAATCAACCACCACTGTCGGGCTCGCAGACTCCCTCGCCCGCGCCGGGCACAAAGTGATGATCGCCCTGCGGGAGCCATCACTGGGACCGATCCTCGGCATGAAGGGCGGGGCCACGGGAGGCGGCTACTCCCAGGTCCTGCCGATGGACGACATCAACCTGCACTTCACCGGGGACTTCCACGCGATCACCTCGGCGAACAACGCCCTCATGGCCTTGGTGGACAACCATATTTTCCAAGGCAACCAGCTGGGCATCGATCCCCGCCGCATGACGTTCAAACGCGTGCTGGACATGAACGACCGCGCTTTGAGGGAAGTGGTGATCGGCCTCGGTGGGCCCGCCCAGGGAGTGCCGCGCCAGGACGGCTTCGACATCACCGTGGCCTCGGAGATCATGGCCGTCTTCTGCCTGGCAACGGACCTCGACGACCTCCGGTCCCGGCTGGGGCGGATCACCTTCGGGTACACCTACGATCGTGCTCCCGTCACCGTTGCTGACCTTGGTGTCGAGGGCGCACTCACCATGCTTCTGAAGGACGCGATCAAGCCGAACCTCGTCCAGACCATCGCAGGGACTCCCGCCTTGGTCCACGGGGGGCCGTTTGCCAACATCGCCCACGGCTGTAACTCACTGATCGCCACCAGGACGGCCATGCAGCTCGCCGACGTTGTCGTCACTGAGGCGGGCTTCGGGGCTGACCTTGGCGCCGAAAAGTACATGGACATCAAGGCGAGGATCGCTGATGTGGCGCCATCCGCCGTCGTGGTTGTTGCCACCATCCGCGCGCTCAAGATGCAGGGCGGGGTTCCCAAGGAGCACCTCAGCGAACCAAATGTGGATGCCTTGGCCGCTGGGGTGGAGAACCTCAAGAGGCACATCCGGAACGTGGCCAAATTCGGCATCACTCCCGTGGTGTCCATCAACAAGTTTGCCACCGATACTTCCGGCGAACTCGAGTGGCTTCTGGCCTGGTGTGCGGCGGAAGGCGTGGAGGCCGCCGTCGCCGATGTCTGGGGTCGCGGTGGCGGCGGCGACGGCGGTGACGAGCTCGCCGACAAAGTGGCAGCTGCACTGAAGGCGGGGTCGGACTTCCATCACCTTTACCCCCTGGACCTGCCTGTGGAGGACAAGATCCGGACGATCGTGCAGGAGATCTACGGTGCCGACGGAGTGGAATTCTCGGTGCCGGCCCTCAAGCGCCTCGCTGAGATCGAGAAGAACGGCTGGTCCGGCCTCCCTGTCTGCATGGCCAAGACCCAATACTCATTCACCGACGACGCCACTCGGCTGGGCGCGCCCAAGGGATTCCGGGTGCACGTCCGTGACCTGATCCCCAAAACCGGGGCGGGCTTCATCGTCGCTCTCACGGGGGCCGTCATGACCATGCCCGGGCTGCCCAAGGAACCGGCCGCGATGCGCATGGACGTGGATGCCGACGGCAACCCGATGGGCCTCTTCTAACCCTCCATCACATCCCCGGGCCCATCACCCCAACCCTCCATCACATCCCCGGGCCCATCACCCCAACCCTCCATCACATCCCGGGCCTTTGGACAGGACGCTTACTCACCCGGCTGCTGCAGGGGTGTCGGAATAGAAGTAGAGCCGGGGTTCTCTCCGCCTCGGGACTTCATTCCAGACCAAGGACTGGAGGAGCGATGGGCCCAAGCACCCAGGACGTGACCGAGCGATGGGCTCAAGCACCCAGAACGTGACCGAGCGACAAGCCCAAGCACCCGGAACGTGAGCGAGCGATGGGCCGGATGCCATGGGATGTGATTGGGCGTTGCTCGCGGGAGACGACCGACGCCCCCGCACAAAGGTGCAGGGGCGTCAGCTAAACGAGGGATTGTTGCGGCGTTTAGCGCTCGATATCGCCGCGGATGAAGGCTTCGACCTTCTCGCGGGCGATGTCGTCGTTGAACTGCTCCGGCGGCGACTTCATGAAGTAGCTGGAAGCGGAGAGCAGCGGGCCGCCGATGCCGCGGTCCAGGCCGATCTTTGCGGCACGGATGGCGTCGATGATCACGCCAGCGGAGTTCGGGGAATCCCAAACCTCAAGCTTGTACTCAAGGGAGACGGGGGCATCGCCGAAGTTGCGGCCCTCAAGGCGGACGAAAGCCCACTTGCGGTCATCAAGCCAGGCTACGTAGTCGGAAGGGCCGATGTGGACGTCGTCGGCGTGCAGTTCTGCCTCGACGTTGGAAGTAACAGCCTGGGTCTTGGAGATCTTCTTGGACTCCAGGCGGTCGCGCTCCAGCATGTTCTTGAAGTCCATGTTGCCGCCGACGTTCAGCTGGTACGTGCGGTCCAGGGTGACGCCGCGGTCTTCGAAGAGCTTGGCCATCACGCGGTGGGTGATGGTGGCGCCGATCTGGCTCTTGATGTCGTCACCAACAATCGGCACACCGGCTTCGGTGAACTTGTCGGCCCATTCCTTGGTGCCTGCAATGAAGACGGGAAGTGCGTTAACGAAAGCGACGCCGGCGTCGATGGCGCACTGGGCATAGAACTTGGCGGCCTGGTCCGAACCGACCGGCAGGTAGCAGACCATGACATCGGCTTTGGCTTCGCGCAATGCAGCAACGATGTCCACAGCTTCTTCAGGAGCTTCAACGATGGTCTCGCGGTAGTACTTGCCCAAGCCGTCCAGGGTATGGCCACGCTGGACGGTGACGCCGGTGGCGGGAACGTCGGCGATCTTGATGGTGTTGTTTTCGCTGGCGCCGATGGCGTCTGCCAGGTCCAGTCCAACCTTCTTGCTGTCAACATCGAAAGCAGCAACGAATTGGACGTCGTTGACGTGGTACTGGCCGAACTCGACGTGCATCAGACCCGGGATCGTGGCCTTGGGGTCAGCGTCGCGGTAGTACTGAACACCTTGGACCAGCGATGCGGCGCAGTTACCTACGCCGACAATGGCAACACGAATCGGATGTGAAGACACGGAACTCCTTTTGAGAACTAAACCTCAGGTGCCAGGCGCACCGTTGGCTGAGTCCAGGGCACGACTGATTGGCACGGCGCCATTCGGCGCACACTTGCATTGTAGCCAACACGGAAGGGGCCGGCTTTGTTCCCGGCGGGCCCCTTCCGTTTATGTCATTGCCGAACGGCTACTTCTGCGCCCACAGGTTGATGTCGGATTCGACGGCGAATTCGTCGATAGCCGTCAGGTCGTCAGTGCTGAACTCCAGGTTGTTGATGGCGCTGAGTGTGTCTTCGAGCTGCGTCACGCTGGAAGCACCGATCAGTGCCGAAGTGACCGGTGAGCCCTTCGGCTGGTCGCGAAGGATCCACGCCACCGCCATTTGCGCCAGGGTCTGCCCGCGTCCCTTGGCGATGGCGTTCAGCCCGCGCACACGGTCCAGTTTGTCCTCGGTCAGCTGCGATTCGGAGAGGAAGCGTTCCTTCGCGGCGCGTGAATCGGCGGGCACCCCGTTGAGGTACCGGTCCGTGAGCATACCTTGGGCCAGCGGGGAGAAGGCGATGGATCCTGCACCCACCTGGTCCAACGCCTCGTAAAGGTTTGGCGAGCCGTTCTCTGTCCACCGGTTGAGCATGGAATAGCTCGGCTGGTGGATCAGCAGCGGGGTGCCGAGTTCCTTGAGGATCCGGGCCGCTTCCAGGGTTTGCTCAGGAGTGTAGGAGGAGATGCCGGCGTACATGGCCTTGCCCGAGCGCACTGCGTAATCCAGGGCCCCCATTGTTTCTTCCAGCGGCGTCTCGGGGTCCGGACGGTGGCTGTAGAAGATGTCCACATACTCCAGGCCCATGCGTTCCAAGGACTGGTCGAGGCTGGAGATCAGGTACTTGCGGGATCCCCACTCACCATACGGTCCGGGCCACATGTAGTAGCCAGCCTTGGTGGAGATGACGAGTTCGTCGCGGTAGGCCTTGAAGTCGTCCTTCAAATGGCGTCCGAAGTTCGTTTCGGCGGAGCCGTCCGGCGGACCATAGTTGTTGGCGAGGTCGAAGTGGTTGACGCCGAGGTCGAACGCGCGCCGCAGGATGGCGCGCTGCTCCTCGAAACGCTTGTCGTCGCCGAAGTTGTGCCAGAGGCCCAGCGAGATGGCGGGCAGCTTGAGACCGCTGCGTCCGACACGGCGGTAGGGCATGGTTTCGTAGCGGTTTTCCGCGGCCGAATAAGTCATACGTTCTATCCTGCCACTGCACCAACCGGGGCGACGGCGCTGTCCGCCATGTGGGCGCCGTCACCCCGGTTCGGTGGTTGCCTTAGTCGACGCGCACGACGGCGGCGCTACCGCCGGGAAGCGTCAGCGCCTCCTCGTCCAGGACTGCTTCAGGGTCAGTAGCCAGCAGCAAAGAGCCGTTGAGGGGTGTCACGAGTGCCTCATCCCCCAGGTTGCACACGACACGGACATTGCCGCGGGACATCTCCAGCCAACGCTCGTCGTCGTCGAATTCCACGGAGGTATCTCCAAAGCCACCGTCGACGAGTTCCGGTGTATTCCGGCGCAGCTGTGCTAAATCCTTGTACAGCTGAAGCAGGCGTGCGTGGTCTCCCTCGCCGGCTTCGTCCCATTTGAGCTTGGAGCGCTGGAACGTCTCGGGATCCTGCGGATCGGGAACAACGGCCGGGTCCCAGCCCATCCGTTCGAACTCCTTGATTCGTCCTTCGGCTGTGGCCTTGCCAAGTTCAGGTTCCGGGTGGGAGGTGAAGAACTGCCACGGCGTAGAAGCCCCGAATTCCTCGCCCATGAACAGCATGGGCGTGAAGGGCGAGGTCATGGTCAGCACGGCACCGACGGCCAACTGGCCGTAGGACAGCGTTGCCGTGAGCCGGTCACCGATGGCCCGGTTTCCGATTTGGTCGTGGTTTTGCAGGCAGACCACCAAGGCCGAGGGGTGGGCCAAATCCTGCCTGATGGGCCTGCCGTGGTGACGTCCACGGAAACTTGAATAGCTTCCGTCGTGGAAAAACCCGTGTTCGAGGACCTTGGCCAGCACGGACAAGGAGTCAAAGTCCGAGTAGTAGCCCGTGGTCTCCCCGCTCAGGTTGACGTGGACGGCGTGGTGGAAGTCGTCGCTCCATTGGCCTTCCAAGCCATAGCCGTTGTCCTTGCGGGGATAAATCAGGCGTGGATTGTTGAGATCGGATTCTGCGATCAGGGTTTTGGGGATGCCCGTCTCCGCTTCGATCTGGTCAGCCAACGCACCGAAGTCCTCAAGGATGTGCACGGCCCGTTCATCACGGAGCGCGTGGACAGCATCAAGCCGAAGTCCATCAACGTGGTAATCGCGGAGCCACATGGCCGCGTTTTCGAGAATGTAGCGGCGCACGTCATCCGAGCCCGGGCCGTCGAGGTTCACTGAGTCGCCCCAGGTATTGCCCTCCCCGGACTTCAGGTAGGGCCCGAACTTCGGCAGATAGTTCCCGCTGGGACCGAGGTGGTTGTAGACAACGTCCTGGATAACGCCAAGCCCTGCAGCGTGTGCAGCATCAACGAAACGCTGATAAGCCGCCGGGCCCCCGTAGGGCTCGTGTACCGCGTACCAAAGGACGCCGTCGTAGCCCCAGTTATGAACACCGTTGAATCCATTGACCGGCAGGAGCTCAATGAAATCGACGCCGAGATCCACCAGGTAGTCCAGTTTCCCGGCGGCAGCATCCAGTGTGCCCTCGGGAGTGAACGTGCCAAGATGCAGCTCGTAGATGACCGCCCCTTTGAGGCTTCGCCCCTTCCAGCCGGCATCCTTCCACTCGTGGGTGGAGGCGTCGAACGTGGAAGACAGGCCATGGACCCCGTCCGGCTGCCGCCGTGAACGAGGATCGGGGAACGGGCCTTCCCCATCGACGAGGTAGCCATACGGTACACCGTCGGCTTCCCCGGCCCCGACGTCAGCCGGCGCATGCCACCAACCGCGGGCACCGGCGTCGTCATATTGCTCCATGCCATATTCGTGGCCACCGGCCACCAGCCGAACGGTCTTTGCGTTCGGCGCCCAGACATCAAAAAGATTCTTTCCAGCAGCGTGCTTCAGCATGATGTTCCCCTGTAAGTTCCCTAAGCGTGCGTTGCCGTAATTTATGGTGGCGTCAGTCGGTGGGTACCAGCAGCGCCACGGGGTACCGCTCCAGAAGGCTGCTTACCTTGACGGTCCCGGCGGCGTAGCTGGCCCCGGTGAGCTCGTCCTTGCAGTTCACGGTCAGCTCAATGACCGTGTCACGCCATCCGCCGTCCCGGGCGAGGCGCCGTGGAAGCCGGGTGGCAACGGTGAGCGCACCACGCCGGGCAGCACCACGGTCAAAGGCCACCACATGGGCCGCCGCAGCGCCCTGCGCTGCCACCGGCAGGTACCCTTCGAACAGCTCCCGCCGGTCCCGACGCAACCTCAGTGCGCGGGAAAGTACCAGCAACTTGGCGGATTCGTCCGTGAACGACGGCTTGGCGCCCTGGTCCAGCTCCGCGAGCGCAGCCCGGCGGGCCTTGAAGTCCACGGGTCGTCGATTGTCCGGATCCGTCAACGAGCCGTCCCTGAACTCAGTGCCCTGGTAAACGTCCGGGACACCGGGCATGGTGAGCTGGATCAACTTGGCGGAGAGCGAGTTGGACGTCCCGTAGGGTTCCAGCTCGGCCACGAAATTGGCCAGCGCGGCCGCGACCTCGGGAACGTCGAACGCGGCGTCGACGGCGGCAGCCAGGTGCCGCTCAAACTCCGGGTTGGGGTCGGTCCAGTTGGTGGAGTTGCCGGCTTCACGGGCAGCTTTCAGGGCGTATGCCTGAAGCCGTCCACGGTCTGCCGGCCAGGCACCCACGATCGACTGCCACACGAGCGCGGCCAAAGGACCATCCGGAATCGGGGCCAGCTGCTGCACTGTTCCAAGGAACAGTTCCCATTCGGGCACGGCCTCGGAAATGACCGATATCCGCGCCCGGGCATCCTCGCTTCGCTTGGTGTCGTGCGTGCTCAGGGTAGTCATCGAGAGCGGCAGGAGCTGCTGGCGCCGGGCCATCCGTTCATGGAAGACACCGCTGGGCAGTGCGAACTCGGTGGGATCTGCGCCAACTTCTGTCAGGGAGCCCAAACGGGTGTAGCGGAAGAACGCTGTGTCCTCCACGCCCTTGGCCATCACCATCCCCGAGGTCTGCTGGAACCGCCGCGCCAAGGCGCCATCGGCATCCAGGAGGAGCGGCTGCAGTTTGGCCAGGACAGGTTCGAGTTCAGGGCGGTGGCGTCCGGCCCGTTCGATGGCTTCCACCAGGGTCTTCCCGCCGTAGGGCAGGTATGTCCGGTAAATCGGGAACCAGCAGATGACCTCGGCGAGGGAATCGGCCACCTTGGCGAAAGGCAGTTCCAAGGAAGCAGGTACCAGGCGGGCAAGCCGCAGGATCTCCGAACGCAGGATCCCGTCAGCGATCCGCCGCTTGGTCCCGTGGATCATCTCCGCGTAATCGGCCGCCTTCTCCGAATTGCGCAACCGGGCGTCCAAAGAGTTGAGGTACTCCTCGGCCGCCGGGTCCACGAACAAGCGGTCGACGTCGGCGAGTGCGTCGTAACCTGTGGTCCCTTCACAGCTGAAGGTGTCCGGAAGTTGTTCACCCGGCTCGAGGATTTTTTCAACCAGCAGATAGGCACCACCGGTCACCTCCCTGAGCCTGGCGAGATAGCCTTCCGGGTCGGCAAGGCCATCCGGGTGGTCGATCCGGAGCCCGTCCACCAGGCCTTCACGGAACCAGCGGACAATCTCGGAGTGGGACTCATCGAAGACCCAGGGAACCTCAACGCGAATGCCCGCCAAGGTATTCACGGCAAAGAACCTGCGGTAGTTCAAGTCCGCGTCCGCCCGCCGCCATCCGATCAGTTCATAGTGCTGGCGCGAGTGAACATCCCTCGGGTTGTCGTCCGGGGCGAACGTCCCCTCGGCCAAGGGAAAACGGTGATCGTAGTAGTGCAACTCGCCGTCGACCACCTTGAGGTGGTCGAGGTCGTCATCGCTGCCCAGCACCGGAAGCCGGATCTTGCCACCGCCAAAGTCCCAGTCGACGTCGAAGGCCTCGGCATACTTGGACCCGCGCCCTTCCTTCAACAGGCTCCACCACCAGGCGTTCTGCTTGGGAGAGGCAACACCCATGTGGTTGGGCACGATGTCGGCAAGTATCCCCAAACCGTGGTCCTTGGCCGCCTTGGACAGCTCAGCCAGGCCTTCGGGACCTCCCCTGGAGGGGTCCACGGTTGAGGGATCGGTCACGTCGTAGCCGTGGTCCGAGCCCTGCTCCGCAGTGAGGATGGGTGAGACGTACACCCAATCGATGCCCAGGGACTTCAGGTAGTCGGCAAGTTCGGCGGCGTCCTGGAGCGTGAAGCCCGAGCGGATCTGGAGGCGGTAGGTGGAGACAGGGGTCCTCATGACTCCGACTCCTTCGCTTCCTCGGAAGCCTCGCCGGGAGCGTCGCCGCCAGCAGCCTCGCCGCCGTCGTCTGTTGGCCCATCGGACTTGTAGTCGTACGGCAGCGACGTGACTGCCGGCGCCGTGATCGACGCCGTTTCCGGGGTGCTCGTCTGCGTCAACGCCGCAAGCGAGGCCGCAACGGAGTGGTCCGGTTCAATCTCCGGAGTGCTGTGGGCACGCAGGACCACCAGCGACTTGCCGCCCACCATGAGAATCTGGTCGGGCTTGATGACGCCAGCCTCGGCGCCTTCCCCAGCGGTATCGATCATGACGTCCCAAGCCGGGGCGTACTCGTCGGAAGGAATCCGGAAGCCTACCTCGTCCTGGTCGGCGTTGAAGTAGAGCAAGAAGTTGACGTCTGTGATGCGCCGGCCCTGGTTGTCACGGCCGTGGATACCGTCGCCGTTCAGGAAAACGCCCACAGAGCGGCCAAACGCCTCATCCCAATCCGAAGGGCTCATGGTGGTGCCGTCGGCGTCCAACCATACGATGTCCGGAAGCCGCTCGCCCTCACCGCGGAGAACAGGGCGTCCATCGAAGAATCGGCTGCGGCGCAGGCTGGGGTGCTTGGCCCGGAGGGCGCTGACGGCAGCCGTGAACTCGATCAGCGGCTGGTCCACGTTCTCCCAGTTGATCCACGTGAGTTCGGAATCCTGGCAGTAACCGTTGTTGTTGCCCTGCTGGGTGCGGCCAAGTTCGTCGCCATGCAGGAGCATGGGGACACCCTGCGAGAGGAACAGCGAGGCAATGAAGTTCCGCTGCTGGCGGGCCCGCAGGCCAAGAACTGTGGGATCGTCCGTGGGCCCCTCGGCGCCACAGTTCCACGAACGGTTGTGGGATTCGCCGTCGTTGTTGTCTTCGCCGTTGGCTTCGTTGTGTTTCTCGTTGTAGGACACCAAGTCCGTGAGCGTGAAGCCATCGTGCGCTGTGACGAAGTTGATGGAGGCAAACGGCCGGCGTCCGGAGTGCTCGTAGAGGTCGGCCGAGCCGGTGATCCGCGAAGCGAACTCGCCCAGCGTGGACGGTTCGCCACGCCAGAAGTCCCGCACGGTGTCCCGGTACTTGCCGTTCCATTCCGTCCACTGCGGCGGGAAGTTGCCCACCTGGTAACCGCCGGGACCGACGTCCCAAGGCTCGGCGATGAGCTTCACCTGGGAAACCACCGGATCCTGCTGGATGAGTTCGAAGAAGGTGGAGAGCTTGTCTACGTCGTAGAACTCGCGGGCAAGGGTGGACGCGAGGTCGAAGCGGAAGCCGTCAACGTGCATCTCCGTGACCCAATAGCGCAGGGAGTCCATCAGCAGCTGCAGGGAGTGCGGGCTGCGCACGTTCAAAGAGTTGCCGGTGCCCGTGTAGTCCATGTAGTACTTCTGGTCGTCTTCCACCAGCCGGTAGTACGCGGAGTTGTCGATGCCCTTGAAGGACAGCGTGGGCCCCAGGTGGTTGCCTTCGGCGGTGTGGTTGTACACAACGTCCAGGATCACTTCGATCCCGGCAGTGTGCAGCGCACGCACCATGGCTTTGAAGTCCTGGACCTGCTGGCCGGTATCGCCCTTGGAACTGTAGCTGTTGTGGGGCGCAAAGAACCCGATGGTGTTGTAGCCCCAGTAATTGTTCAGGCCCTTGTCCTGCAGGATGCCGTCATTGACGAACTGGTGCACCGGCATCAGTTCGATGGCCGTGATCCCGAGCTTCTGCAGGTGCGAGATGACCGCAGGGTGCGCAACGCCCGCATACGTGCCGCGCTGCTCTTCCGGCACCTCCGGGTGCAGCTGCGTGAGGCCCTTGACGTGGGCTTCGTAGATCACCGACTTGTGGTACGGGATCCTCAGGAGTTTGTCGCCGTCCCAGTCGAAGAAGGGGTTGATGACGACGCCCAGCATCATGTGCGCAGCGGAGTCTTCGTCGTTGCGGGACTCAGGATCTCCCAGGTTGTACGAGAACAGGGACGGGTCCCAGTCGATCTGGCGGTGGACTGCCTTGGCGTAAGGGTCCAGCAGCAGCTTGTTGGGGTTGAAGCGTTGACCGGCGTCGGGGTCGTAGGGCCCGTGCACGCGGTAGCCGTACTTCTGCCCTGGCTGCACCGTGGGGAGGTAGCAGTGCCAGACATAGCCGTCCACTTCAGTGACATCCACGCGGACTTCGCCGCCGTCGTCGTCGAAGAGGCACAGTTCCACTCGCTCAGCCCTTTCGCTGAACAGTGCAAAGTTGGTGCCGGTACCGTCAAACGTGGCTCCGAGCGGATAAGCCGATCCAGGCCAGACTTCCATGCGTTCTCCTCTTGATGATGCGAACAACTGTTGCAAGCCTACTCATGACCCTGACAACGACAGTAACCTTACGGTATTCTTCGGTCGTATTCCGCGCTGAGCGAACCGATTACGCGCGGAACGGCCTCAGCGATCGCCGACGCAGTCAAGGGACCACCGTCATAATCCCCCGACGCAAGGGCTCCAGCCCGCGCGTGGATGCTCGCCGCCACCGCGGCCACAGCAGCCCAGCGGTCGTCAGGCTCCAGGCCCAAGGCGGCGTAAACGCCGTCGTCGTCCGAAATCTCCTCAGCCGCTTGCGCCACCAGCGCGCCCAGGACCCCGGCCAGGACGTCCCCGCTCCCTGCGGTCGCCATCCAGGGCGTGCCCTCAGACTGGCTGAACACAGTTCCCGACGGCGACGCCACCAGCGTGGTGGCTCCCTTCAGGAGCACGGTGGCACCGGTTTGTTGCGCGGCCTGCCGTACGAAGTGCAGCGGCCGGGATTCGACGTCGGCACGGGTCACCGCCACTTCACCGGTGGAAGGAAGGGAATCCAGCAAGGACGCGAGTTCGCCCGCGTGTGGGGTAAGTATCCAATGGGGTGGGCAATGCTCCGGCAGCAGGCTCAGCGCCCCGGCGTCCACCACCACCGGGAGGTCATCGCGAAGGGCGTTCTCTGCCGCAGCCCCTGCCTCGCGCAGCTGCTCGTCCCCGTCAACGCCCGGACCCATGAGCCACGCCTGGACCCGGCCAGGGGCCTGTGACTCCCAGAGGGCCTCCGGGGTGCGCGTGAGGACCATTCGCGCCGCGGATTCGGGACCGATGTACCGCACCATGCCCACTCCGGCGAGGGCTGCAGCATGCACGCTCAGGACGGCGGCGCCGGCAAAACGGGACGAACCTGCGACGATCCCCAGGACGCCCCGGGAGTACTTGTGGGCATGCCTGCCGGGACGGGGAAGCACGGCTCCTATGTCCGTGGCGGTGAGGCGGCGCAGCTCTGGCATCTGGTTCTGCAGCGCGGATTCGATCCCGATCTCCACCAGCTCCACCCGCCCCGCGCAGCCTTCCCCCGGATCGGTCAGGAGCCCGGCCTTGACACCGCCAAAGGTCACCGTGACATTGGCCTCCAATACAGGCCAATGCACTTCCCCTGTTCCGGCGTCCAGCCCGCTGGGGACATCACAGGCCACAACCAACCGGGGGCGAAGTTCCTGCAGTGCGGCAACCAGTTCGGCAACGGCATCGCGCAATCCGCCGCGGGCACCGGTGCCCAGCAAGGCATCGATGATGACGTCCTCACCAGCACACAGGACCGCGAGTTCTTCCGCATTCGATGACCCCAGCCGCAATACCTTGCCACCGGAGGCCTGAAAAGCGGCCAACGCCTCCGCATGCACGGCGTCTGCGGCGAGTACCGCCGTCGTACGCATCCCGCGCTTGGCGAGGTAGGCCGCAGCGTAGAGGCCGTCACCGCCGTTGTTGCCCTTGCCGGTGAGGACCGTGACGCCAGCCCCGGCCAACCTGCGTTTTTTCCTGACCTCGCGGATTACGGCCTGGGCAAGCCCATACGCCGCCCGTTGCATAAGAACAGCGCCCTCCCCGGAGTCCAGGAGCGGTTGTTCCGCATCCCTGATCTGTTGTCCGGTGAAGGCGCTGATCATTTGTTTATAAGCCCGTTTAACCCTCGGCGAGGACAGTCGCCGTGGCGATGCCGCCGTCGTGGCTAATCGACAGGTGCCAGCGTTTGACGCCCTTGGCCTCGGCCACGGCAAGCACCGTGCCCTTGACCTGAACGGTAGGACCATTCTGGTCAAGGCCGATCCAGCAATCCTGCCAGTTCATGCCCGCGGGCGCGCCCAGGACCTTGGCTACTGCCTCTTTGGCTGCGAACCGGGCGGCCAGGGAACGGGTATTGAGCTCCCGCTCGGCAGGCACGAACAGCCGGTCCCTCAGTCCCGGAGTCCGCTCAAGCTGCCGACCGAACCGCTCAATATCTACGACGTCTACGCCAATGCCAACAATCATGCGGTTATTCTACGGTCACGCTCTTGGCGAGGTTACGCGGCTGGTCGACGTCGTATCCCTTCGCGCCTGCCAGTTCTGCCGCAAAGATCTGCAGCGGAACGGTGGTCAGCAGGGGCATGAGGAGAGTGGGCGTCTCGGGTACGTAGAAGACGTGCTCCGCGTAGTCCTTGACCGACTCGTCGCCTTCTTCAGCGATGACCAGGGTGCGCGCACCGCGTGCGCGGACTTCCTGGATGTTGCTGACCACCTTGGAGTGGAGGGAGTCGCGTCCACGCGGCGACGGCACGACGACGAAGACCGGCTGGCCGTCGTCGATCAGGGCGATCGGACCGTGCTTCAGCTCGCCGGCGGCGAAGCCTTCAGCATGGATGTAGGCGATTTCCTTGAGCTTCAGTGCGCCTTCAAGGGCAACGGGGTAGCCAACGTGGCGGCCCAGGAACAGCACCGACTTTTCGTCCTTCATGCTCCTGGCGAGCTCACGCAGGGGTCCTGCGTTGTCCAGGATCGTCTGGATCTTGGCGGGGATCTTGTTCAGGTCCGCAAGGACATCCTTGATTTGGCCGGAGAAGATGTTTCCGCGCAGCTGGGCCAGGTAGAGGCCCAGGAGGTACGCGGCCGTGATCTGTGCCAGGAACGCCTTGGTGGAAGCAACAGCGATTTCCGGACCAGCGTGCGTGTAGAGCACGGCATCGGATTCACGCGGAATGGTGGAGCCGTTGGTGTTGCAGATGGAGATCGTCTTGGCGCCCTGTTCGCGGGCGTAGCGGACGGCCATCAGGGTGTCCATGGTTTCGCCGGACTGGCTGATGGAGACCACCAGCGTGTTTGAGTCCACGATCGGATCGCGGTAGCGGAACTCGTGCGCAAGCTCCACTTCCGTGGGGATGCGGCACCAGTTCTCGATTGCGTACTTGGCCACCAGGCCCGCGTATGCTGCCGTCCCGCAGGCGAGGACGATGATCTTGTCCACCTGCTTGAGGAGCTCAGGATCGATACGGAGCTCGTCCAGGGTCAGCTTGCCGTTGAGGTCCGAGCGGCCCAGGAGGGTCTGCGCGACGGCGTCGGGCTGGTCGTTGATTTCCTTCTCCATGAAGGAGCTGAAGCCGCCCTTTTCGGCCGAAGCCGGGTCCCAGTCAACGTGGTATTCCTTGCCTTCGGCAGGTGCGCCGAAGAAGTCGGTGATCTCCACGGTGTCCGCGGTGATGGTGACGATCTGGTCCTGGCCCAGTTCCACAGCGCGGCGCGTGTAGTCGATGAAGCCGGAGACGTCCGAGCCGAGGAAGTTCTCGCCGTCGCCCAGACCTACCACCAGCGGGGAGTTACGGCGGGCAGCCACGACGACGTCGGGCTGGTCTGCGTGCACGGCCAGGAGGGTGAAGGCACCTTCAAGGCGCTGGCAGGCCAGGCGCATCGCTTCGGTCAGGTTGCCGCCGTCGCCGTTGAGCTGGTTGCGGAAGATGTCGCCGAGCAGCGCGGCAGCGACCTCGGTGTCCGTTTCCGATTCGAAAGTGACACCCTTGGCGAGCAGTTCCTGACGGAGCTCAGCGAAGTTTTCAATGATGCCGTTGTGAATGACGGCCAACCGGCCACCGTCGGAGAGGTGCGGGTGCGCGTTACGGTCGGTCGGGCCTCCGTGCGTGGCCCACCGCGTGTGGCCAATGCCAGTCAGGGACTTAGGAACGGGATGCGTCTCCAGTTCCTCGATCAAGTTGCTCAGCTTGCCCGACTTCTTACGGGATGAGATGGCCCCATCAGCCACTACTGCGACGCCGGCGGAGTCATAGCCGCGGTACTCCAGACGGCGCAGCCCCTCCACCACGACGTCGAGGGCGCTGTAACCAGCTGCCTCACGAGACGAATTGCCAACATAGCCTACGATTCCACACATGGGTACAAGCCTAGCGGCTAGTGCAAACAACTGACGTGGGACATCCCATTTCCTCAGGCTTTTTGGACGCACTACGACACCCGCGATTCACCCTCCAGCCACCGTCCATTTCCTGATCAGCCCCGCGAAGGGCAGAATCATGAGCGTGACTTTGCAACGCACCGAAGCTAATGGCGACGGCGCTTCCCCGTTTGTTGAGCTGGACCGCCAAACCTGGTCCAGGCTCGCAGCACAGATGGAGCAGCCCCTCAACGAAGAGGACATCTTCCGTCTTCGCGGCCTCGGCGATCCCCTGGATATGAAGGAAGTCCGGGAGGTCTACCTCCCCCTGTCAAGGCTTCTTCACCTGTACGTCCAGGCGTCCCACCAGCTTCACGCCGCAACCACCACCTTTCTGGGTGAGCAGACCCAGCGCACGCCTTTCGTGATCGGCGTGGCCGGTTCCGTGGCGGTTGGCAAGTCCACCATCGCGCGTGTGCTCCGTGAAATGCTGCGCCGCTGGCCGGGAACCCCCAATGTGGAACTCATCACGACGGACGGTTTCCTCTATCCCCTCGCCGAGCTCAAACGCCGGCACCTCTTGGAGCGCAAGGGTTTCCCGGAGTCCTACGACCGGCGCGGACTACTTCGCTTTGTCTCCGAGGTCAAAGGCGGGGCCGAGGAAGTCAGGGCCCCCTGGTACTCACACGTCACCTACGACATCGTTCCGGGCAAGGAAGTGGTAGTGCGGCGCCCGGATGTCCTGATTGTCGAAGGCCTGAACGTGCTGGCTCCGGCACGGCCGCGAATGGACGGCAAGCAGGGCCTTGCTGTCAGCGACTTCTTCGATTTCTCCATCTACGTGGACGCCAAGACCTCCTACATTGAGGAGTGGTATGTGGACCGTTTCCGGAAGCTGCGCAGCACGGCCTTCGCGCAGCCCGAGTCGTACTTCCACCGCTACGCCACCCTGTCCGATGACGACGCCGAGTCCACCGCCCGGGGCATCTGGAAGCGCATCAACGAGCCCAACCTGAAGGAAAACGTTCTGCCCACCCGTGGCCGGGCGCAGTTGGTGCTCACCAAGGACGCAGACCACTCCATCCGGCGCATGCTGCTAAGGAAGGTCTAGTTGCGCAACGAAAACACACCAATGCCCAGCCGTCGGGCCTTCGCGGGGTTCCTCACCGCCGGCGCCGGACTCGCTGCATTGACCGCCTGCACTCCGCAGGACGGGACGCCTTCGCCCGTTGCCGCCGGCATGTCTTCCACTGCCGAGGCAACGCCGTCTACGGCCACCTCTAGCCTGGAACCCTCCACAGCGGCCGCTTCGGCCACGGCAGAGCCCACTGAGGCCGCACCAAGCAGTGCTGCGCCCAGCCCTGCACCGAGCAGCGCTGCGCCCTCGAGCGCCCTCCCCACCCAGCACTCGCTGACCGATCCCGCCAGCCCATGGGTGGTCGTCAATAAGCACAGGCCATTGAGTCCCCAGAACTACGTGCCAGCCGATCTGGTGCAGCCAGGCATCCGGCTCGCCGTCAGCGGCGAGGCGGCGTTGTTGAACAGCACGACGGCGACTGCCGCAGAAAAGATGTTCGGGGCAGCGGCAGCGGAGGGCGTCATCATGACGCTGGCTTCGGGCTATCGTTCCTACACAACCCAGGTGTCCACGTACAACGGGTACGTTGCCAGCACCGGCCAGGCCGCGGCCGACCGTGCCTCCGCCCGTCCAGGCCACTCCGAACACCAGACGGGCTGGTCCTTCGACATTGGCGATGGCGGCGGAGCATGCAGCTTCCAGCCGTGTTTCGCCGAACAACCGGCAGCGGTCTGGGCCAAGGCCAACGCCCACAAGTTTGGATTCGTGGTCCGGTACCCCTGGATGTTCCACGAAACCACAGGCTACTTCTACGAATCCTGGCACCTGCGCTACATCGGAGTCGATGCCGCGGTGGACATGGCCACGCGCGGCATCGCTACCCTCGAAGAGTACTTTGGGCTCGAGGCAGCACCGGACTACCTCTAGGTCCGTTCCTAGACGGCCATTTCGCTCGAAGCGCCCAGGCGCTCCTTGACCACGGCAGCAAGGTCGGTGCAGATACGCTCGGCAGTTTCCATGTCTGCCGCTTCCACCATCACGCGGACCAGCGCCTCAGTGCCTGATGGGCGGAGAAGCACCCGGCCGGTTTCGCCGAGTTCCAGCTCAGCTGCGGCCACCGCAGCGGCAACGCCTTCATCTGTGGCGGCACGGGCCTTGTCAACGCCCTTGACGTTGATCATGAGCTGCGGGAGCTTCGTCATCGCACCGGCAAGGTCCTGAAGCGTGCGGCCAGTCAGCGCTACCTGCGCTGCCAGCTGCAGGCCGGTCAGCACGCCATCACCAGTGGTTGCGTAATCGGAGAAGATCACGTGGCCGGACTGTTCGCCGCCCAGGTTGTAACCGCCGTCGCGCATTTCCTCCAGCACGTAACGGTCACCGACGCCGGTTTCGCGGATGGTGATGCCGGCATCGCGAAGCGCGATCTTCAGGCCGAGGTTGCTCATGACCGTGGCAACCAGGATGTCGTCCTTGAGCTTGCCCGCCTTTTTGAGTGCCAGCGCCAGGATCGCCATGATCTGGTCACCGTCCACTTCGTTGCCTTCGTGGTCAACGGCCAGGCAGCGGTCGGCGTCGCCGTCGTGCGCTACGCCGAGGTCGGCGCCGTGCTTGACCACAGCTTCCTTCAGCGGACCCAGGTGGGTCGAGCCCACGCCTTCGTTGATGTTCAGGCCGTCGGGCTCGGCTCCGATGACCACTACGTCCGCGCCGGCGTCCTTGAACACCTGGGGTGAGCAGCCACTTGCGGCGCCGTGGGCGCAGTCAAGCACCACTTTCAGGCCATCGAGGCGCTTCGGGAGCGTGCCGAGCAGGTGGACGATGTAGCGGTCCTCGGCGTCCGAGAAGCGCTGGATGCGTCCGACGTCGGCACCCACCGGCCGCTGTGGCTCTTTGCCCAGCTGCGCTTCGATGGCGTCTTCGACGTCGTCGGGAAGCTTTTGGCCGCCGCGGGCGAAGAACTTGATTCCGTTGTCCGGCGCGGGATTGTGCGAGGCCGACAGCATGACGCCGAAGTCGGCGTCGAGATCTGCCACGAGGTAGGCCGCGGCCGGGGTGGGGAGGACGCCGGCGTCGTAAACGTCAATACCGGAGCTGGAAAGCCCGGCCTCGACGGCTGCGGCGAGGAATTCGCCGCTCGCCCGAGGGTCCCTGGCAACCACGGCGCGGGGCCGCTTTCCGTCCGTCGCGCGGTCATGGCCGAGTACGACGGCGGCTGCCTGCGCGAGCTGCATAGCCAGTTCGGCGGTGAGTAATCCGTTCGCGAGACCGCGCACGCCATCTGTTCCAAATAATCTAGACATCGGGTCAAGTTTAGACGACGCCACGGCAGCACCCGTTCATCGGGCCACCGGAGCGTCCCGCAGCGGGCGCTCGCCGCGCCTGGCGAAGCGGCTGTTAAACGACGGAAACCCGCCCCGCCGAAACGGCGGAACGGGCTTCCGATACCCCTGTAATGGGGCGAAGCGAATTAACGCTTGGAGTACTGCTGAGCCTTGCGTGCCTTCTTGAGACCGGCCTTCTTACGCTCGATGACGCGGGCGTCACGAGTCAGGAAGCCTGCCTTCTTGAGGGTGGCGCGGTTGTTGTCGACGTCGATCTCGTTCAGCGAACGGGCGATGCCGAGGCGCAGTGCACCAGCCTGGCCGGAAGGGCCACCGCCGTGGATACGGGCGATGACGTCGTATGCACCTTCGAGGTCAAGAACGCGGAACGGTTCGTTGACATCCTGCTGGTGCAGCTTGTTCGGGAAGTAGTTGGCCAGCTCGCGGCCGTTGATGATCCACTTGCCGGAACCCGGAACAACGCGAACGCGTGCAACGGCTTCCTTGCGGCGGCCAACAGCTGCACCGGCAACGGTCAGTGCCGGGCGCTCCTTCTTGGGAGCATCTTCAGCAGCGGCGCTGCTTTCAGAGGTGTAGCTGGTGAGGGTTTCCTCAGCCTCGACGGCTTCGGCGGTCAGTTCTTCGTTCTGAGCCACGGTTCTCCTTGTGATGAAAAGTTGGTTGGTGGCCAGGACTACTGGGCGACCTGGGTGATTTCGAAAGTCTTAGGCTGCTGTGCTGCGTGGGGGTGCTCCGGGCCTGCGTAGACCTTGAGCTTGCCCAGCTGCTGAGCTGCCAGGGAGTTCTTGGGGAGCATGCCCTTGATGGCCTTCTCAACAGCGCGAACCGGGTTGGATTCCAACAGTTCGGCGTAGTTGACGGAGGTCAGGCCGCCCGGGTAACCGGAGTGGCGGTATGCGCGCTTCTGCTCCAGCTTGGCGCCGGTGAGGGCAACCTTTTCAGCGTTGATGATGATGACGAAGTCGCCCATGTCCATGTGGGACGCAAAGGTCGGCTTGTGCTTTCCGCGCAGCAGTGTTGCGGTCTGGCTGGCAAGACGACCAAGGACAACGTCGGTGGCGTCAATGACGTGCCACTGGCGGTTGATATCGCCGGGCTTCGGGGTGTACGTACGCACGGTTTTGCCTCGTTCTTGTTCTGGCGTTCATGTTTTAGGCGACACGCAGTGAGGCGTGTACCTACTATGTATGCGCTACCGGAGCAGAGGTGAGGGCTCTATGTACCAGTTATCCCAGGATCTCGAAATGCCCATGGAGTTAGCGATCCTGCAACTGGATCCCCCTGTAGGCATGTGTCATCGAGATAGGACACGCACAACGACTCTAAACAATACCTTCATCGGGGTGCCCGGGTCAAAATGGGGTTACCGCACCTGGGGGTATCTGTGTTAATGAGGGAGAGCTCGTGACTGACGGACTTGCCATGCCGCTCCTGCTGGCGCTTGCCGGCCTCCTGCTGGGTCCGCTGTGCGAGGTGCTCATCGCGCGCATGCTGCCGCGGCTCGGCGGACTCCCCTCCCCCAAGGTACGGATCACGACGGCGGCAGTCACCGCACTGCTGTTCGGTTTGCTTGGATGGCGCTTTGGCATTTCCTGGGAGCTGCCGGCATTTCTCTTTCTTGCCCTTTTGGGCGTGCAGCTTTCGCGCATTGATTTCACGCTTCATTTGCTCCCGAACCCCCTTGTTTTAACCCTTCTTACTGGTGGCCTGGCGCTCCTGGCCCTGTCTTCTTTGCTGGATCCAGGCTGGCTGGAGCTGCTTCGCGCACTGGCCGGAGGCTTCATACTCTTGGTTGGCTACCTGATTCTGGGACTTATTTCGCCGGGCGCCCTTGGAATGGGCGATGTGAAGCTCGCAGCACCACTTGGAATGTACTTGGGCTACTTGGGTTGGCAGCAAGTACTCTTCGGCGGCTTGCTGGGGTTCGTGGTGGGCGGGGTGCTGACGGTGCTGATGTTGCGGCTCCGATCCGCGGAAAAGCCAGCAGAAACGGCACATGGGCCGGCGATGGTTGTCGCAGCGCTGGGCATCATCCTCGCCCTGCACTAGTCCGGGGTAAGTACGCCCTTACCTCCACTGGTCGAACCTTCCTGACTAATAAGGCTCCTGCCAAAACCAAGTAATTTGCGCCTGTTCGCGTCCCGAAACTGAGTACTTCGCACCAACGCGCCCAACCGGCAAGTAATGAACGCCTGAATAAATCGAGTACGGCTACGCATTGTGACTTGTACCGTGCTGGGTGAATTCTTATGTCATCGAATTCCGAACGGCCTACGAAACACAGGGCAGTTTGGAGAGCGGGGAAATTTCCCCGAATTTGCCGAATCAATATTTTCACCCTCAACCAAAGTCATTTCTGGGAAGGATTTTCCAATGTCTGCTTTCATGATCAACACCATTGCCTTCATCGCCGGCGTCAAGGACCGTTTCACCAAGGAAGAGAAGGGCGCAACGATGGTTGAATACGGCCTTATCATCGCCGCCATCGCGGTCGTGGTTGGAGTGGCCGCCGTCGCACTCGGCCTCCGGGTTACAGCGCTCTTCGATGGAATCCTTTAGCTCCGGCCTGTGACGCGGTTGGTCGCGGCTGCCGCTTGGCAACCACGACCAACCCGTTGCTTTAAGAGCACACTCTGTTGACATCTGGGACCGGGAGATGGACGTGAAATCCAAGACGAACGAGCGTGGCGCTGCGGCCGTTGAATTGGCCATAATACTGCCACTCTTGCTGCTAATCCTGTTTGGCATCATCGAGTTTGGCCGTGCTTACAACGTCCAGGTCTCTCTGACGCAGGCTGCCCGCGAAGGTGCCCGCTATGCGGCGGTCCACTATCAGGACGGTAGTCTGAACGTATCCGGAGCGGCTTTGTCTGCGGCGCCGGCACTGGATGGCCTGGGCGTTTCCGTTACCAACAATGCTTCGAGTTGCGCTCCTGGTTCCAGCGTGAAGGTCACCACCAGCGTGTCTTTGCCATCGATGACGGGCTTCCTCGATGGAACAGGCCTATTTCCTCTCAACCTGTCAGGAGTGGCGGTGATGAGATGCGGTGGCTGAGCGACGCCGGGCAGCGCATCCGTCAAGCTGACACGCGTGGAGGCGATGAACGCGGTGCTTCCACTGTCATCGTCGCAGTCCTCATGGTGGTTCTTTTGGGATTCGCTGCTTTGGCAGTGGACGTCGGGGCGATCTACGCGGAGAAGGCGCAACTGCAGAACGGTGCCGATGCTGCGGCACTGGCCATCGCAACCGACTGTGCCGGAGGCAGCTGTGGAAGCAGCACTTCCACTGGAAATCAGTTCGCCAACAGTAATGCCAACGACAACACCAGCGGCGCTGCTGTCACCTTTCCCGCGGCGACGACGGTCCGCGTGGTAACCAACGCCCGGGACACAAGCGGCCAGAACAGTTTGTCACTCTACTTCGCCCAGGTTCTGGGGTTTGAGACTGCTGCGGTAACAGCCACGGCGGAAGCTTCCTGGGGCGCTCCGTCAAGTGCAACGACACTGCCCTGGACAGTCGGCGAGTGCGTCTTCAAGAAATATTTGTCCCCGACCCAGCTGGCCTCGCTGAATTCCACGGGGAGCTTTTCCGGCGATCCCATCCCCACCCACGTGACGCTTCGCTATGACACGAATGCACCCGCAGTTGGTGGATGTGTAGCGCAAAATGGCTACCAACCTGGAGGGTTTGGCTGGCTGGAAACGACCTCCGCGTGCTCGACGGACATCAACATCGGTGCGGTGGTGCAGGGCCAGCCGGGCAACCATTTTCCCAATGCAGCCACCTGCGACACGGTGCTTGCCCACATCATGGACGAGCCCGCCCTTATCCCGCTGTTCAAGACAGCGGCTCAGAACGGCAACAAAACGAAGTACACGCTTGTTGGTTTCGCCGCATTCCAGGTGACCGGTTACAAGTTCGATGGCGGTCAGCAGCTTGACCCCGCGGCACCAAGCTGCACCGGAAACTGCAGGGCATTACAGGGATATTTCTCCCGTTTTGTGTCACTCGAAGAAGGTTCCCAAGTCTCCGGTGGCATCCCCAACTATGGAGCGTCGGTGGTAACGCTCACCGAATAGGCGCTCTTCGAGTGCCTGCCACCAATCTCACGAGAACTCGAAGGGAGTTACCAAGTGAAAACACGCCTACTGGGAGGCATTGCCGCACTGCTGCTGGCAGTCATAGGCACCGTATTGCTGGTCACCTATGTACAGGGAGCAGACAAGCGGGCGCAGCAAGGGCTTGATCCCGTAAACGTACTTGTCGTCAAAGAACATATTGCAGCCGGCACCAAGGCCGAGGACATAGGGTCCAAAGTCAAGATGGAGACGTTGCCGCAATCCGCCGTCGCCCCCGGGACGGTGAGCGCCTTGTCAGATCAAAAAGGCAAGGTCACCTCCGCCGACCTTCAGCCGGGTGAACAACTGTTGGAACTGAAAATGGTGAGCCCGAAGGACCTGGTTCCCGGAACCGTTCCTGTCCCGGAGGGACTGCAGGAAACAACCTTTGTGCTGGCACCTGAACGCATGCTCGGCGGTCGGGTTGAGGCCGGTGACACAGTAACAGTGTTCGCCTCCTTCAAGCTGGACGAACCCATAGCCGCCGGCGCCAATGTTCCCGCCGCCCTGACGGGCTGGAAGAACTTTACGGAATTGCTGTACCACGACGTCCTGGTGACGGCAGTGCAGCAGGCGGCGCCTGACTCCGAAAAGTCAGCTGGGACGGATAAAGCGGTCGCCCTCCCCAACGGCTCGGCCTACGTAACAGTGGCACTCAGCGACGCCAACGCAGCCAAAATGGTCTTCGGTTCGGAATTCGGTACCTTATGGCTCTCCAAGCAGACAGATAAGACGGCGAAGAGCGACCCGCCGACGACAACTTTCGGAGGGCTGGTCCAATGAGCCGTTTCGTAGCCATCACTGCAGTTCGCGACTTTGAAAGCCGCGTACGCCAAGCCATCACCGGGGCTCTGCACGGTGACCTGCAAACCTTGTCACCTTCAGTCCTGCAAGCTGGCACCGACGATTTGTTCAAACTACTCACCGGGGCCCCTCCTGAGGTGATGATCCTCGGCCCGGGAGTCAATCCTGACGATGCCTTCAAGCTGGCCACCGTGATGGACCTTCAGTACCCGGAAATAAGCCTTCTGATGGTTGCCGATCCCACTGCTGACGTAGTGCTGAAAGCCATGCACGCAGGAGTCAGGGATGTCGTGTCACCTGAAGCCGAAATCAATGAGCTCCGCGTTCTTTTGGAGCGCGCGTGCTTGGCTGCGGCCAGCCGGCGGCGTGGGATGCTGCCCGCCGCCGAGTCCGGCCAGGAACGCGGACGAGTCATAGCCGTCATGTCGCCCAAAGGCGGCGTGGGGAAGACGACCGTTGCCACAAATCTTGCCATTGGGCTTGGAACCCTGGCACCGATGAGCGTGGTGATCGTCGATCTTGACTTGCAGTTCGGTGATGTCGCTTCCGGTTTGCTGCTGGAACCGGAACACTCCATCACTGAGGCGGTGCACGGAGCTGCGGCCCAAGACTCCATGGTCCTCAAGGCGTTTCTTACCGTCCACCCGGCCGGAATCTACGCCCTGTGCGCACCTCGGAAGCCATCGGAGTCGGACTACATAACGGCCGATCACGTCACCCGACTCCTCAACCAATTAGCCACGGAGTTCAAGTACGTGGTGGTGGATACCGCCCCGGGACTCGGCGAGCACTGCCTGGCGACCTTGGAGCTGGCTACAGACGGCGTATGGGTCTGTGGGATGGACGTACCAAGCATCAGGGGCCTGAGGAAGTGTTTCAGCGTCCTGAAAGAACTCCAACTCCTCCCGCAGGGCCGGCATACCGTGCTGAACTTTGCGGACCGAAAGAGCGGACTCTCTGTCCAGGATGTCGAAGCAACCATCGGAGTGCCTGTCGACACAGTCATACCGCGCTCAAGAACACTGCCCTACTCAACCAACCGCGGCATTCCTGTACTACAAGGAACAGCAAGGGATACAGCCATCAAAGGGTTGCGGAAGCTTGTTCAGCGCTTCGATCCACGTCTGGAATCTGCCCCGCACAACAAACTGCACCGGAGGGTGGTTGTGTCATGAAACTCTCGGAGAGGCTTTCCAGAAACAATCCGCTCTCCGCCAGTGCCACCGGAGATGAACAAATTCCCGGGGCAGAGTGGGCTTCCCCTGCTTCAGTCTCGACACCGATGCTGGGCGGTGCCCCCACGGCTCCGGTGGTGGATGCGTTGGGCGGACTCAAAAAGCGTGCCGCAGCGTCCCTCTTCGAACGCATCGGAAGTCGGATGGCGGACGCTTCTTCATCTGAAGAGGACCTTCGCTCCTTCGCCGTGGAGGAACTCTCAGCTGTAATCGATGACGAGCAAGTTCCTTTGTCCCCGGAGGAACGGCGTCGGCTGATCCGCGAGATCTCAGATGAAGTGATGGGATATGGTCCCTTGCAAAGGTTGCTGGAGGATCCCTCCGTTACGGAAGTCATGGTGAATCGCTTCGATCAGATTTACGTGGAGCGCCACGGCCAGTTGGCCCTGACGGACCTCCAGTTCAGTTCGGATGATCATTTGCGAAAGGTGATCGATCGAATCGTTTCCAAGGTTGGACGCCGCATCGACGAATCCTCGCCGTTGGTGGATGCCCGTTTGGAAGACGGTTCCCGTGTCAACGCGATCATTCCTCCACTGGCGGTCAACGGCCCCTCACTCACCATCAGGAAATTCAGCCACGTTCCTTTGACCGTTCGAAACCTCATCGAGTGGGGTTCAATGAGCCAGGAGATGGCGGAGCTGTTGAGTGCGTGTGTCCGTGCACGACTGAACGTCATCGTCTCCGGCGGCACAGGAACCGGCAAAACTACGCTGCTGAACGTGCTGTCGTCATTCATTCCGGAATCAGACCGCATCGTGACCATCGAAGACGCCGTGGAGCTCCAGCTGCAACAACGGCACGTCGTCCGGTTGGAGAGCCGCCCGCCCAACATCGAGGGCAAGGGCGCCATCACCATCCGCGATCTGGTGAGGAACTCTCTCCGGATGCGTCCCGACCGGATCATCGTGGGAGAGGTCCGCGGCGGGGAATCATTGGACATGTTGCAGGCCATGAACACCGGCCACGATGGATCACTGTCTACCGTTCATGCCAATTCTCCGCGGGACGCGATTGCCCGCCTGGAGACGCTGGTGCTCATGGCCGGCATGGACCTACCACTCCGGGCGATCCGCGAACAGGTCTCCTCGGCTGTCGATCTCATTGTTCAGGTCACACGTTTGCGTGACGGAAGCCGTCGAGTAACACACGTTACTGAGGTGCAGGGCATGGAGGGGGATGTCGTGACCTTGCAAGATGCCTTCCTTTTCGACTATTCAGCGGGCCTGGATGCCCAAGGACGATTCTTGGGCAGGGCGATACCTACGGGTATCCGTCCTCGTTTCCTGGACCGGTTCGCCGAGCTTGGGATCAGCGTATCTCCGGCGGCCTTTGGCGTTGCTCCTTTGCCGGTTGGGAGGCGGTAGCCGTGGAATCTCCCACCTCGTTCATCCTCGCTATCTCCCTATGTGTCGGTGCCCTGTTTTTCCTGGTGGTCTTTGTCCTCAAACCACGACGCGGCAGTATTCCCATCGAACGTCGCCGGTTGGAAGCCCCCACTGACACTTCAGCCGTGGGCCAGATGTCAGAAACCGCTGTCAGGTTCGTGGACAGCGCGCTCGGACGCTCGGGAGGACCCTTCAACAGGGAAGTTCTCTATCAAGCGGGTGTCAAACAGGCACCGGCCGACTTCATGGTGCTTGTGGCCGCCAGCGCAGTCGTTGCCGCAGTGGTCGGTTCTCTGATTTTCGGCGTCTTTGGCGGCATCTTTCTGGCCGTGTTGGCCCCTTCACTGGCCAAACTGGTCTTGGTCCTACGGACACAGAAACGGCGTGCAAAGTTCGAGCTACAACTGACTGACACTATCCAGATGCTGATCGGTGGTCTGCGTGTGGGGCACGGAATAATGAGGTCTCTGCAGGCCGCGGCGCAAGAATCGCAAGCCCCGACATCCGAAGAGTTGAGCCGCATTGTCAACGAAGTCAGGATCGGCAAGGACGCACGACAGGCAATAGAGGACTGCGCGGCCCGTATGGACAGCGAGGATTTCCAGTGGATTGGACAAGCGATCCAGATCAACCGCGAAGTGGGCGGTGACTTGGCCGAGGTTCTCGAGCAGGTCGAGGGGACCATCCGGGAACGCAGCGAAATCAAGGGACACGTTCGTGCCCTCAGCGCCGAAGGCAAGATGTCAGCAGTGGTTCTCATGATCCTGCCTATCGCGGTGGGGATGTTCATGTCAGTGCTGAACCCCGATTATCTGAAACTCTTCACCGGCCACCCCGTGGGGATCGCCATGATCGTCGTCAGCGTATTTCTTTTCGCCGTCGGCGGCTTCTGGATGAGCCGCACCGTGAAGATCAAGTTCTAGGAGATAAAGCTCATGACTCCCATTGCATGGCTGATCATCGCCGTTATCGTCCTGCCCCTGGCATATTTTGCGTGGTCCTTGATCAGCATCGACCGTAAGAGCATCGTCGCAATACAGAGCAATCTCGGTTCCGGCTTCACACAAGGTGCTGGTGTGAACCTGCAACGCCCACCACTCCTGCTGGGTGTTGCACGGAAGCTGACCTCTAAAAGCTATGAAGCCAAGCTGGACCATCTGCTTGCCCTCGCCGGGCGACCAATGTCGATGCCACTCCCCAGACTTCTATCGTTGAAGCCGGCCCTGGCGCTGGCAGGAGCTCTCGGCGGAATCCTTCTGTTTCTTCTCAGTCCCGGCCCAGGAATGTCGGGGATGGGACTTTTCCTGACAATATTTGTCTACTTTCTTCCTGATCTGCTGATCTACAACACGGGAATCAAGCGGCAAGAAGCCATAAAGCTGGAGTTTCCCAACACCCTGGACCAGATGCTGATTTCGGTTGAAGCCGGCCTCGGATTCGAGTCGGCCATGGAAAGGGCGGCGGTGCAAGGATCGGGGCCCCTGCCGGCCGAACTGTTGCGAACACTGCAAGATATCCAGGTTGGACGCCCTCGGCAAGAGTCCTATGAAGCCCTTGCCGAGCGTTGCGCGGTCCCGGACATTCGAAGCTTCGTCCTGGCTGTCATCCAAGCCGACAAATACGGTATCGGCATCGCCAACGTGCTTCGGGCCCAGGCTAAGAAAGCACGTGTCAGGCGTCGGCAGAACGCCGAAGAGAGGGCCATGAAGTTGCCCGTGAAGGTACTCTTTCCGTTGCTGTTCTGCATCTTTCCCGTGCTGTTCATAGTCCTTCTGGGTCCCGCGGTCATCCGGATCATTCAGGCCTTCAGCTGATCCTGTCCCCGGGATATAGACCGGCACTTCGGGGATCCCAGACCACGGAGTGTCACAACGGCCCCCTTCCGGTACCCAGAGCCGGGAGGGGGTCCTCCAACGTCCGGGCTGCGCCTAAAGCTACTCCCGCCGCGCGCGCGTCAGTTCAGCCCTGGCCAGCAGCTCACTGTCAGACGGATATGCCACCTCTTCCAGGACCAACGGATGCGGCGCAGCCAGTACGGACTTGGCATCGCGTTTCCGTTCCAGGAGCCGTTGGTGCAGCCATTCAGGCGATTCCAGTCGCTCCCCTACCCGCAACGCTGAGCCAACCAACGAGCGCACCATGTTGTGGCAGAACGCGTCGGCCTGCACGGTGGCAACAATGACGCCATCGGTGCCTCGCGTAAACGAGAACTTCTGCAACTCGCGGATGGTGGTGGCACCTTCCCGCGGCTTGCAGTACGAGCGGAAATCCTGGAGCCCCAACAAGGACTGAGCACCTTCGTTCATCAGGGACACATCCAGGGGCGCCTTGTGCCAGAGCGTAATCCCCCGCAACACCGGATCCCACCGGGCGGGACCGTCGGCAATCCGGTAACTGTACCTCCGCCACAACGCGGAAAACCGTGCGTCGAAACCCTCCGGCGCCAGACCGGCGTCGTGCACTTCCACCGCCCCGGTGAGGTCGCCCAGAACGCGGCTCAAGGCGCCCCGGAGCCGACGCAAAAGTGCGACGGCGGGATCGAGTTCGTGCCCGCGCGGCAGTGAAAGCCACTCGGCTTCGGTGACGTCCAGATGGACCACTTGGCCGCGGGCATGGACGCCGGCGTCCGTCCTGCCGGCCACCGTCACCCGGACCGGTCGCTGCAACAACAGCGCCAGTGCTTCTTCCAAAGAGCCTTGCACCGTCCGCAGGCCCGGCTGCAGCGCCCAACCGTTGAAGGGGCCGCCGTCGTACGAAAGATCAAGCCGGATACGCAAAAACCCGCCGCCCCCCATAACGGGGGCAGCGGGTTTTCGTTCGTTCATAGACTCAAGTCTACTGCGAAGAATTCAGTGAATTACTTCTTGTCCTCAGCGGCCGGGGCCTCTTCGGTCTCAGCAACTTCAGCGTCAGCAGCTTCGGCGTCAGCGGCCGGAGCCTCTTCAGCTTCAGGAGCTTCGGTCTCTACGGCTTCGGTCTCAACGACCTCTTCCTCAGCCGGAGCAGCCTTGGCAGCGGCAGCGGTTGCTTCAGCAACAACGGCCTGCTTCGGGGAAACCGGGTCGAGAACGAGCTCGATGACAGCCATGGGAGCGTTGTCGCCCTTGCGGTTGCCGATCTTGGTGATGCGGGTGTAGCCACCATCGCGGTTGGCAACGGCGCCGGCGATGTCGGTGAACAGCTCGTGGACGATGCCCTTGTCGCTGATCAGGCCGAGAACGCGGCGGCGGGAAGCGAGGTCGCCACGCTTGGCGAAGGTGACCAGACGCTCTGCGTACGGCTTGAGGCGCTTGGCCTTGGTGACCGTGGTGGTGATGCGCTTGTGCTCAAAAAGAGCAGCTGCCAGGTTCGCGAGCATAAGGCGCTCGTGAGCCGGGCCGCCTCCGAGGCGCGGACCCTTAGTGGGGGTAGGCATAGTTATTTCTCCTGTTATGTAAGCCGGTCAAGTCCATTGCTGGACCCGGCGGCCAAAATCTGCTGTTTAGAGCTCGTCGTCGCTGAACGCGGCGTCGTCCTCTTCGATGGCTGCGGCGCGGGCTGCGAGATCGAAACCGGGAGGGGAGTCCTTGAGGGACAGACCCAGTTCCACGAGCTTTGCCTTGACCTCGTCGATGGACTTCGCACCGAAGTTACGAATGTCCATCAGGTCAGCCTCGGAGCGGGCAACGAGTTCACCCACGGTGTGGATGCCCTCACGCTTGAGGCAGTTGTAGGAACGGACGGTGAGGTCCAGATCCTCGATCGGCAGAGCCATGTCAGCTGCCAGGGCAGCGTCCGTCGGCGACGGGCCAATCTCGATACCTTCAGCTGCGGTGTTCAGCTCACGGGCCAGACCGAACAGTTCCACCAGGGTGGTGCCTGCGGAAGCAACGGCATCGCGCGGGGCGATGGCCTGCTTGGTCTCGACGTCGACAATGAGCTTGTCGAAGTCGGTGCGCTGCTCAACACGGGTAGCTTCCACGCGGAAAGTTACCTTCATGACCGGCGAGTAGATCGAGTCAACCGGAATACGGCCGATCTCGGAGTCGCCGGACTTGTTCTGAGCTGCCGAAACGTAGCCACGGCCGCGCTCGATGGTCAGTTCGAGTTCGAACTTGCCCTTCGAGTTCAGAGTGGCAATGTGCAGATCCGGGTTGTGGAATTCGACGCCGGCCGGCGGAGCGATGTCCGCGGCGGTGACGACTCCGGGGCCCTGCTTGCGCAGGTAAGCAACAACCGGCTCATCGTGCTCGGAGGAAACCGAAAGGTTCTTGATGTTCAGGATGATCTCAGTGACATCTTCCTTGACACCGGGAACCGTGGTGAACTCGTGCAGCACGCCATCGATCCGGATGCTGGTTACAGCGGCACCGGGGATGGAGGAGAGCAGGGTACGGCGGAGGGAGTTTCCGAGGGTGTAACCGAAGCCCGGCTCCAGCGGTTCAATGATGAAACGGGAGCGGTTCTCGGATACAACTTCTTCGGACAGGGTGGGGCGCTGTGCAATGAGCACTTAGGTTTCCTTTCGGCGAGCATCCGCTATATGACGCAACACAGGTGGTGGAAATCGGCTTCGGTTTCCAGCCTGACCAGCCGGGCCATGCTGATGGAAGGAAAACCATCCATAGCAGGCCCGGCCGGTCAGGCGGGGAAGACCTAATTAGACGCGGCGGCGCTTCGGGGGGCGGCAACCGTTGTGGGCGCTGGGGGTGACATCCTGGATGGAGCCAACCTCGAGGCCAGCGGCCTGAAGTGAACGGATTGCGGTTTCGCGTCCGGAACCCGGGCCCTTGACGAATACGTCAACCTTGCGCAGGCCGTGCTCCTGAGCGCGCTTTGCAGCGGCTTCGGCAGCCATCTGTGCAGCGAACGGAGTGGACTTACGGGAACCCTTGAAGCCAACCTCACCGGCGGAAGCCCATGAGATGACAGCACCGTTCGGGTCCGTGATGGACACGATGGTGTTGTTAAAGGTGCTCTTGATGTGCGCCTGGCCAAGCGCAATATTCTTCTTATCCTTGCGACGCGGCTTACGAACCGCTCCACGAGTCTTCGGGGGCATTGTTTCTCCTACAGAAAGTTATCGGGGGAAAACCAGGTCAATCCCGAGGGATTAACGTCCGGCCTTCTTCTTGCCGGCGACGGTGCGCTTCGGGCCCTTGCGGGTACGAGCGTTGGTCTTCGTACGCTGTCCGCGTACGGGCAGGCCCTTGCGGTGGCGCAGGCCTTCGTAGCTGCCGATCTCAACCTTGCGGCGGATGTCAGCGGCTACCTCGCGGCGAAGGTCACCCTCAACCTTGTAGTTGCCTTCAATGTAGTCACGCAGCTGAACCAGTTCGGCGTCAGTCAGGTCCTTGACGCGAACGTCAGCGCTGATGCCGGTGGCAGCCAGGGTTTCGTGTGCACGGGTCTTGCCCACGCCGTAGATGTAAGTAAGCGCAATTTCCAACCGCTTTTCGCGGGGAATGTCTACGCCAGCGAGACGAGCCATAGTGGCGGTACTCCTTGAATAAACCGGAGGTCGTAGGCAGTACACCCGCACGTTCAGTGCGGCCCCAGCCTCCGACCGGGGGTTCGCTGACCAGGCTCTGTAATGCAGTCCTGGCACAGCTTGTGCTGCCTTTATTTACTTGCGTGGGCTAGCAACCCAGGTTTGCCCTTGCGGGCGCTGATTCCCGGAAGGGGAATTAGCCCTGGCGCTGCTTGTGGCGCGGGTTCTCGCAGATCACCATGACCCGGCCGTTACGGCGGATCACTTTGCACTTGTCGCAGATCTGCTTGACGCTCGGCTTGACCTTCATGGCGTTCCTTTGCGTGTTTTGCAGTTGATCTGCTGGAGCGGCTTGGCACTATTGCCTGCCGCCCAGCAATTTACTTGTAGCGGTAGACGATACGACCACGTGTGAGGTCGTATGGGCTCAGCTCCACCACTACCCGGTCCTCTGGGAGAATCCTGATGTAGTGCTGACGCATCTTCCCAGAGATGTGTGCGAGAACGACGTGCTTGTTGGTGAGCTCAACACGAAACATCGCGTTGGGCAGCGCCTCAGTCACAACGCCCTCGATCTCAATGACCCCGTCCTTCTTGGCCATATCCTCCGCTAACTGTTGTTTGCCACCGTCCTTCGGTTAGGCACCGAAGATCCAGCGGACGTTTTTTGTTTGCTTGACCGCCTTGGAGCCACGACACCAAAAAGGGCGCGGCTGCACAGACAACCAACAAATAACTCTACGCCAATCAGGCTGGAAAGTTAAATCCGACCATGGTAGCGCACGTATCCCCGGCCGTCACTCCCCCACCGGACGATAAGCGGGGAAGTGACCCGCCGCCGTCGTGACGCTTTCGGCCGCCACCACGCCATCCAGAATGGCCAGGCGGACCGCTTCCGCGGCCGCGCTCTGGAGGGTTATCAGCGATACCTGCCGCGCCTGTTCGGTGCTGCGGTCAAGGGCGACGGCGCCCGTCGCCAAAGCGAAAACGGTGTCACCGTCGGCAAGGGTATGGGACGGATCAAGCGCCCGCGCCAAGCCCGCATGTCCGGCACTTGCAGTCCGCTTGCACTCGGCAACGTCCAGGATTGCATTCGTAGCGATCACGACCAGCGTTGTGTTCAGCCCCTGCGGCGGGGTCCCACCTGCGGAGGGACGCGGCCCGGCAGGACCAAACAGCGGCGACCCGAGTGCGTTCACCACGGCAAGGGCGCCAACAATTACCCCGCCGTCCAGGGTCAAGGAGGACGTACCCACTCCGCCCTTGTACTGCCCGCGCGCGATCACGGCGCCGGTGCCAGCGCCGACGTTTCCACGTTCGACGGCGGCATGGTCACCGGAGTCGGACGCCGCGGCAGCCGCCTGGTAACCCATGTCCGCGTTCGGTCTCGCAGAGATGTCGCCACCGCGCCCGAGATCGAAGATGGCCGCGGCGGGCACAATCGGAACCACGGTTCCCGGAACGGCAAAGCCCCGGCCCTGGTCCTCGCACCACAGCTGGGCGCCGGTAGCCGAAGCCAGCCCAAAGGCGCTGCCTCCTGTCAACACCACTGCGTCCACAGTGGAAACCAGGGTGGTGGGGTCCAACGCGTCGGTCTCGTGGGTTCCCGGTCCCCCGCCGCGCACATCCACCGACCCAACGGTTCCCACTGGCGGAAGGACAACGGTCACGCCGCTCAGCCACCCGTCGTCGTTCTTCTGCACGTGCCCCACCCGCATGCCCGGAACATCGGTTATTGAGTTCATGGCTCCATTCTCCCCCCCTCCTGCGGGGACGAACTGGGAGCCGCGGCTCAAATACGAACGCGTGAGTAACGTCCGGTGAACGGGCTCGAAAGTGTAAGACAACTCTCGCTACTGAGGCCCTTTTTGGCCTCAACGGCCCGTCCCGGTGTGGTGAGCTAGGCCTGTCTTCGCCGCCCCTGGCAGGGAGCAGGCACCCCGCATCCGTTCGAAACCGTGAGTACTACATGACTGTCCCATTGATGAAGAACAGCACTGCCGCGCCCACTGACCGGCCGGCCCACGCGGATCCAGCCTCGACAGTAGGATCCCCTGAGGAACCCGCGCCGGCTCAGGCGAGGCGCCGCTGGTCCGCCCGCAGCCGCAAGGACTTCGTGGTGTTCCTGGCCATGGCCTTGCCGAACCTGATACTGATCGGAACCTTCACGTATTGGCCGCTGATCAACAACATCTACTACTCAACGCTGGACTGGACACTTGGCTCGGCCTCGGCCACGGTAGTCGGTCTGCAGAACTATGCCACGTTCTTCACCAGTGAGGACGCGTCCAAAGTCCTGGGAACCACGGCAATCTTTACTGTGTTGACCGTAGGCGGCTCCATGATCCTTGGCCTGCTCGTCGCTCTCGCCCTGAATTCGAAAGTCCCTGGCACCACCTTCGCCCGTTCCGCGGTGTTCGCACCCTATGTGCTGTCCGGGGTGGGCGTTGGCCTGGTGTGGCTGTTCATCTTCGATCCCGGCTACGGGGTGCTCGCCTGGATCCTCCGGGGACTCGGCCAACAAAGCCCGCAGTGGATCAACGATCCCCAGCTCTCCCTGGTAATGGTCATCATCGTCTACGTGTGGAAGAACCTGGGCTACTGCGCCGTGGTGTTCCTGGCCGGCCTGCAGTCCCTGCCCCGCGACGTGATGGAAGCCGCGGCACTGGACGGGGCCAACAGCCTCCGGCGGTTCTTCAATATCTCCCTGCCGCTGCTCTCCCCCACCACGTTCTTCCTGCTGATCACCACCATGCTCAGCTCCCTGCAGGCGTTCGACCTCATCCGCATCATGACTCCGCTGGGCAACGGCACCAGCACGCTGATTTACGAGGCATACCTGCAGGCGTTCGGCGCCTACAACCGGGCGGGCTACTCAGCGGCGATCTCGGTGGTCCTCTTCGCCATCCTGCTGATCATTACTGTCCTCCAACTGCGGTTCGTTGAGCGAAAGGTCCACTACTCATGAGAGCCCCAGCACCCGTCGTCGTGCATGAAAACGGCCAACAATCCGCTCCACCCGAGCGCCCCCTGTCCAGAGCGAACCTTCTCCGGACAGTTGCAACAGGCTACGTCCCGCTGACAATTGCCACGCTGGTGGTTTTCCTGCCGCTGCTGTGGATGCTCCTGAGTTCGTTCAAACAACCCGGCGAGATCGTCACCATGGATCTCAGGATCCTTCCGGAGTCACTGAACCTGCAGAACTACGTCACGGCCATGACCACGGTCCCGTTCGCGCAGTTCTTCGCCAACAGCCTGATCGTTACGGTGGTGGGTTCCTCGGTCAAGGTGGTCCTGGCTATCCTCACGGCCTACGCCTTGGTGTTCGTGCGCTTTCCGTTCAAGAACGTCATCTTCGTGTTGATCCTTGTTGCCCTCATGGTGCCGGCGCAGGTCTCGATCCTGCCCAACTACATCCTGATTGCAGGCATGGGTGGCAAGAACACCCTCTGGGGCATCATCCTTCCCGGGCTCGGGACGGCGTTCGGGACGTTCCTCCTGCGCCAACACTTCCTGACCCTCCCGCCGTCGATCCTTGAAGCCGCCGAGATCGACGGCGCCGGCCACTGGCGCCGCCTGTGGCAGATCATCGTGCCTGTCTCCGTTCCCTCCATCGCGACGGTGGCACTGGTGACGGTGGTCAGCGAATGGAACGACTACATCTGGCCGCTCATCATCACGGACCGCCCTGAAACCATGACGCTCCCCGTGGGCCTGACCTTGCTTCAGAACTCTGAAGGAAACGGGGCGGGCTGGGGAATCCTCATGGCCGGAGCCGTTCTGGTAATCGTCCCCATCCTGCTGGTGTTTGCCGCGCTCCAGCGATACATCGTGGCCGGGCTGACCCAAGGCAGTGTCACCGGTTGATTCTCCATCCACCATTCGCATCAGAGTTCGTAATTGAGAGGAAGCACCATGCGCACCAACCTTGACCGCCGCCATTTCCTGGGACTGGCAGGCCTTGGAGCCGGAGCCGCGGCCCTCGCCGCGTGCGGCGGACCGTCGACGGCGGGTACGGCGGACGCCGTCGACACCGCCACGATCGACTTCACCGGCGTTAAGCCCGCAGCCTCCATCGACTTCTGGACCAACCACCCCGGCAAGTCCCAGGACGTGGAGAAGGCGATCATTGAGAAGTTCCAGGCCAAGTTCCCGGACATCAAAGTGAACCTGGTGACGGCTGGGGCCAACTACGAAGAGATAGCGCAGAAGTTCCAGACCTCCCAGGCAGCCAAGACCGGCCTGCCCGGGCTGGTTGTCCTTTCCGACGTTTGGTGGTTCCGCTACTTTTCCAACGGCAGCATCATCCCCCTCGATGGACTGGTAAAGCAGCTGGACATCAAGATCGACGACTTCCAGAAGTCTTTGGTTGACGACTACAAGTACGACGACAAGCAGTGGGCCCTGCCCTACGGCCGGTCCACCCCGCTGTTCTACTACAACAAGGACCACTTCAAAGCAGCGGGCCTTCCCGACCGGGCGCCGGCCACGTGGGAGGAGTTCGCGCAGTGGGCTCCCAAGCTCAAGGCCACCTCCGGGGCGCAGTACGCCTACATCTACCCGGCGTTGGCGGGCTACGCGGGGTGGACGCTGCAGAACAACCTGTGGGGTTGGGGCGGCGGCTGGTCCAAGGGCTGGGACATCACCTGCGACTCCAAGGAATCCGTGGCCGCCCTTCAATGGGCCCAGGACTCCATCTACAAGGACGGTTGGGCCGGTGTTTCCTCCAAGGAGGCCGCCGACGACTTTGCCGCCGGGATCACCTCGTCCACCATTTCCTCCACAGGTTCGCTCCTTGGGGTCCTGAAAGCAGCCAAGTTCAACGTGGGTGTCGGGTTCCTTCCCGGCGGCCCCGAGGTACCCAGCGGCGTATGCCCCACCGGTGGTGCGGGCCTGGGGATCCCCAGCGGCATCACCAAGGAAGAGCAACTGGCCGCGGCAACGTTCCTGAAGTTCATGACGGAACCGGAGAACACTGCAGCCTTCTCTGCAGCCACCGGATACATGCCCACCAGGCTTTCGGCCGACATGTCAGCCGTCCTCGCCGCAACCCCGCAGATCAAGACAGCCATGGACCAGCTCGCAGCCACCAAGGTCCAGGACAACGCGCGCGTCTTCCTGCCGGGCGCCGACCAGGAAATGGCCAAGTCCGCGGCCAAGATCCTCACCCAGCAGGGGGACGTACAGGCCACCATGACCGAACTGAAGAAGACGCTTGAGGGCATCTACACCAAGGACGTCAAGCCCAAGCTGAAGGCCTGAACCCCTAAAGCAGGAAAGTGCGGAGCTACCTTGAGTGGCTCCGCACTTCTTTTGCAGGGGTTACGGGATCGGGACGGGCACGACGCCGAGGGGCGCCAATTGCGCTGCGCCCCCATCGGGGGCGGAAAGGACCCAGATGCCCTTTTCGTGCACGGCTACTGAATGCTCCCACTGGCAGGAACGCTTGCCATCGGTGGTGACAACTGTCCAGTCGTCCTCGAGGGTGGCAGTTTCGATGTCACCACGGACCAACATGGGTTCGATTGCAAGGCAAAGCCCGGCGCGGATCTTGGGGCCACGGTGGCTGGTCCGGTAATTCAGAACATCCGGAGCCATGTGCATTTCGGAACCGATGCCGTGGCCGACATAGTCCTCCAGGATGCCCAGGGGCTTGCCCGGGACCGAGGAGACGTAGTCATCGATCGCGTTCCCGATGTCGCCCACGAACTTGCCCTTGGCCAAGGCCGCGATACCCCTCCACATAGCGGCCTCGGTGACGTCCGAAAGCCGCTGGTCTTCCGGATCCGCGGTGCCCACGATGACTGTCCGTGCCGAGTCGGAATGCCAGCCATCAACGATGCAGCCTCCGTCGATGGAGATGATGTCGCCGTCGTGGAGGACACGCCCGCCTGGAATCCCGTGGACCACTTCCTCGTTGACGGAGGTGCAGATGGTGGCCGGAAATCCGTGGTAGCCGAGGAAGTTGGACTTTGCTCCGGCGTCGTTGAGGACGGCGGCAAAGACATCGTCCAGATCCTTGGTGGTGACGCCGGGCTTGGCAGCCGCAACGGCAGCGTCGAGCGCCCTGCTCAGGACAAGCCCGGCCTGGTGCATCGTGCGCATCTGCTCGTTGGTCTTATATTCAATGCGGGGCTGACCGAACGCCATGTTCTCCTCTGGAAAGTTTGCGGTGAGGGCCGATCAGGCCCTGTGCTTCAACCATTTTCCCGCATCTGCGACCGTGGTCGAAATTGGCTCGATTCCCAGCTCGCAGCGCAGGCGGTCCAAACAGTACGTCCGTTCCTTCCCAACCTGGCTGACGGCATAGCGGGTCAGCCTCGGCGCACGGCCGGTGGCCCGTGACGCCGCCTCCGAAACGGCGGCGAGGGCCATGGCTGCAGGCTCCGGGAGGTAGGCGATGGGGACGTTGGCGTGGCCCGAAACGTCAAGAACCTGCCGTAGTACGGCCCCCAGCGCCACGGGTTCGGCATCTCCCACGTTGACGGCGCCCCGCACCGTTGACTGGCAGGCAGCAAGGACGGCCCGGACCAGGTTGTCAACGTGCGTCAGTTGATGTTTCACCCCGGGGTGTCCAACACTCACCAGCCGGCCTCCATGGATGCTGCCTACCAGGCGGGGCAACAGGGTTCGGTCCCCCGGACCGTAAACGCCGTGGGGGCGTAGTGCCACGGCGTTCCCATGCTTCCGGGCTTCCACGTCAGCGAGCGCCTTGCTGCGTCCGTACGCGTTCAGATGGCGGGGAGCCACTTCCTCTTCGGCCCGGTTCACGCATGGCTCCCACCAGGGGTAGACACTGGAGCTTGAAATGTGCACCAGTCGTGTCCCGGCAAATGCTTCGGTAACTGCCCTTGTCCCTAGGATATTTGCCCGGTGGAAAATGGGGGCGGCGCCCCAGTCGGCCACGTGGGCGGCAGCGTGGACAACGGCATCAACCCTCGGAATTCCGGCGGGCGGGAGGCCGGCCAGGTCCCAGTAGACCAGTCCCCTTCCGGGACGGCGGGCGTAACGGACCACGTCCCAGCCCAGGGCTTGGGCAGCGTTGGCTACCGCACCTCCGATGAATCCCGTTGCGCCTGTCACCGCGATTTTCATGCGTCCGTTCCAGGCACCGCGTTGGCGGCAAACATCTCCCGCAAAGCCAGCCGGTCAGGTTTGCGGTGCCTTCCCGCCGACGGCATCGCTTCCAGGACTTCGATGTGGTCCGGAAGGGCGGATTCATCGATGATCTTTGGCAATTCGTTGGCCAACCGTGACTTCAGGGCATCAGCTGACTGCCCGGGGGCGGCGACCACAGCCAGCCACACGGCCTCGTCCCCGATGCTGTCCGGCACCCCCACCATGACGGCCTGTCTGACGCCGCGCACTGCGGCGATCAGGGGCTCGTATAGGGCCGGATAGATATTGGTCTTGCCGCGGATGATCATGTCCTTCTTCCGCCCGATCATCACCAGCCGTGGCTCCCCCGTTCCCCCGTGATCCAAGCGCACCAAATCACCGGTAGCGTGCTCCACCATCGGGTCCTCGCCCAAGTAGCCATGGCACATGTTCGGTCCGCGGGCGAACAGCTCGTGGTCTGCTGCCACCCGGATTCCGACGGCGGGCAGCGGCTCCCCGAGGAAGTCGCCCTCACCGCTGCCATCAGGGGCAGTGAACTCCGCTTCGGCTCCGGAGGCGAAAGCCAGTTTCTCCCGGCCCTCGGCGATGGCGATGGGCAGCACCTCGGTCATGCCGTAGATGAGCTTGAAGGCCACGCCTGGCAGTAGCGTCATTGCCCGTTCCAGGAAGGGCGCCAGGATCGGGGCCGCTCCGAGCATGATTGTCTTCAGCGTCCTGGGCAGAGTGACGGAACCGTCTTCGATCGCGTCCAGGATGGGCGCCAATTGTGAGGGCACCAGGAAAAGGTGGGTGGCGGCGTCGTAGCTTGTCTTCCTGCCGGCTACGGCGCCCAACTCCCCTGCGAGGCGAAGGGGGTCGATATGGGCGGAAAAGCCATAACCGGGCATGATCCAGTGCGCCCCTGCGATCAAGGCCGGGAGGCCCATCATGAGCTGCTCGGAATGAATCCGATCGCCCTCGCCGAAGGTGCATCTTGTCGACAACTGCTCGAAACCTGCGGCAAGCGAGCCCCTGGTGTGGATGACCCCTTTGGGTGACCCGGTGGTGCCGGAGGTGAAGATGATCACCGCTTCCTGTTCGGTCACCGCCTCCGTGGCGACGCCGCGCTTCCGGCCCTCGGAAAGGGGAGCCGCAAGGCGCTTCACCGGCGAGGCGCCGCGGGGAACGCCCGGCAGCCACGGTCCTGAATAATAATGCCGGACATCCATGGCTCCATAGTCCGGGAGAAGCAGGCCGCGGCCACGTGCAACGGGGCGGAGCGGGCTCTTGGCACTGAGCGCATACAGGAGTGATTCCGACGCCGCCCAACGGGGCGCGGCAAGCTCGGCCCTGTCCCGGAAGAGGGAGGGCCCTATGCCGGGATCGATAAACACCACGGAGCCGCCTGCCCTGACGGCTCCCAAGGCCAGAACGAAGGCGTCCGGGCTGGGGCGGACCGAGAAGAGCATTCGCTCACCCGTCCCGAATCCGTCGTCCTGCAGGCGCCGGGCCGTGGCTTCGATACCCTCCACCAACTGGCGGTACGTGACAGTGCGGCCCGGCCGCACGCCGTCGTTTCCCTGTCTGGCCCACGGCGGCCGCCTTTTGCCCGGAGCTGTAATGGCGGGACGGTCGGGGCCCCGTTCGGCCGCCGCGTAGACGGCGGTGATCAAGTCCTTGGTCGTCAGCGGCTGGACAGGTGATCCCTCAGGCATGGGCCAGCTCCAGTTTCCGGTACCCGGGTATCAACACGCCCCTGCTGACCTGGCGGGCAGCAATGGTCCATGGCCGCTGGGCGTACGTATCCAACAGCAGGTCAAGCGTGGTATTGATTTCGGCCATCGCTAGCGGCATGCCAATACAGAAGTGCGGGCCGGCACCAAACCATAGCTGCCGTGCCTGCTGCGGCGTTGGCTGGGATGGATCGAAGCCGCCCAGGCTTTTCGCGGCATGAATCGTTGACAACAGAATGCGGTCTCCTGCGCGGACCTTCGCGCCGCCGATTTCCGCGTCGGCCACTGCGTCCCGCAGCATCATGGGCGAGGGAACGGTGAAGCGCAATGCTTCGTTGACCGCAGCCGGGACTGCCGACCGGTCCGCGGCCAGTTCATCGAGCCGTCCGCTGTCAGCCAGCAGAGCCACCAGCCTGGGCACGAACGACACCAGCGTTTCGGTGCCGACCATCACGAACGCGCTGATGATGCCCATCGCCTCGTCCTCGGACATCCCGAGTTCACGGAGCCTGCCGGGGAAGGTGTCGGGGTCGCTTTCCCTGTAGGCCGCCAGGACCGGTCCGGCCAAAATCCCGACGGCGGTCCGCCCTTTGGCCACTTGCCTGGCCGTAAGCGTCGGCCGGCCAAGGCGCACCAGCGAGGAGATGGAAGATCCGAGGTCGAAAAGCTCCCTGTCAGCGAGCTTTCCCGGGGCGTCCCCAGGGACCCCCAGCAAGCGGGAAATGACGCCACCCGCCAAGGCCTTCACGCAGTCCACCAGATCCAAGCTGCCGCGCATTTCCAGTTCAGCATGAACACGTGCCTTCAACGCAGCCGCCGCCGGTTCCACGATGCCCTCGACGGAACGGGGAGTGAAGAGGTCACCCAGCCGCCGACGCAGGAGCTTGTGCTCCTCACCGTCCATGTTCACCAATGCCTTCGGCCCCACAACAGGGGTCCACAACGCTCCAGAACCCGAAGGGCCGTTCTTGACGAAAACCTCCTGGTTCATCAAAACCTCACGAACCAGTCCGGCTTCGCTCACCAGCACGCCCAGTCCAGGCAGCCGCAGCACGGGACGCATGCTGCCCAATCCCCTGATGACGGGGTACAGCACCGGATGGGCGCCAAGGTGGACCCGGCGTTCCCAACGCTCCGCTGTGCTCTGTTGACGGTTGGCAGGAACGTCCCTTGTCACCTCCTGTACGCGTGTCAACGGATATCCACGTGTTCGGGACGGTACCGGTGGTCCGCGTACCAAGCGAGCGTGTTCTTCAGGCCCCAGGCCTTCACCCGGCGGGAGGAGCCGAAGACCAGCACATCGCGCCGCAGTGCATAGTTCCGCGTCAGCTTGCGCACCTGGTTGGACAACGCCCGGTCCTCGTGAAGGTCTTCGATCTTTGTTCTCGGGAAGCCGCCTGACCGGTGGTACATGTCTGCCGTAATGGCCATGTTGCAGCCAGGAAGCATCTGGTACGGGCCAAGGTACCCGTCGCCCTTGTTCCCAGGGCGGATACGCCCAAAAAAGGAAGCCACCTCCACCGCGAACAACATCATGAGCCGTTCACGGGTCGTAATGCCCTCATCCTCACGGGGATTCAATTGGCCCGCCACCAACTCCAGACCACTATCGAAAGCGGCCATGATCCGGGCAGTCCAATCCGGAGCCGCCAGGCAATCGGCATCGGTACGCGCCAACCATCGGGCCCCATGTTCGACGCCGAAGCGCATGCCGGTATCAGCTGCCGCACCAGTGCCTTTTTCCGGTTCGTGCACCAGCCTGATGTCCATGGTGGGGTGCTCCGCCGCGAACTCCGCCACTATGGCGCAGCTGCGGTCCGTCGAGCCGTTGTCCACTACCACCACAGTGAAGTCCGGGAATGACTGCGCGGCCAGCGAAGCCAGTGCTTGCCGGACCAATTTCTCTTCGTTGAGCATCGGCATCGCGACGCTCAACGCGCGGGTGGGGGCCGCGCTGCTGAGCGCGCTGTGCTCTTCCGGCTGGTTCACAGCCGCACCACCGCCATCCCCAGGCTCACGCCGCCACCCAGGCCCACCAACGCGACGAGATCGCCAGGCCCGGCCCTGCCACTGTCCACAGCCAGCTTCAACTGCAGGGGAAGGCTTACGGAGGCCAGGTTGCCGAAGTCCTCCACGGAATGAACCAGCAGCTCCTCCGGGACTCCGGCACCTTCGGCGAAAATCTTCCGGTACGGGGCGCTGACCTGGTGCACGCACACCACGGCGAAGTCAGCCCAGGAAAGGTTCAGCCGTGCGAGTGTCTCGTCCAGGATTCCCGAACCCAGGTCCAGGAAAGCGTCCTTGAGTTTTTCCCCATCCATGGAGAAGTAGCTGGCCTCAGGATCACGGGGAAAGGCCGAACCGCCCGCAGCCAAAGTACCCACGGACCAGTGCCTGCTTCGCGCAGTAAAAGCGGTGGCGAGGATCCCCGGCGCCTCGTCCCCAGCCGCGGCGTGCTCTTCCGCGGCCTCGAGCAACACCGCAGCTCCGCCGTCGCTCATGGTGTACGCGGGAAAGCTGGCCGCGAACGTCTGGAAATCGGCTACCGACCACCTCACCGCCCTTGAGGGCGACTCCCCGGTGGCCACCAGGACCCGGGCGTAGCGTCCGCCGGCGATCAAGGCGTCGGCAACTTCCATGCCGTTGAGGAAGCTGTTGCAGGCATTCTTGACGTCCATCACGGGGCAGGAAAGTCCCAGCTTCGCGGCAACCATGTGGCCCGTGGCCGGTTCAACCATGTCCTGGCTGGCAGAGGCGAAGATGAGCAGGTCAATATCCGGAGCCTGGAGACCGCATTCGGCCAAGACCTTGCCCGCAGCGCTGGCCGCCAGATCCGACGCCTGCTCCGTCTCCGCCATGACGCTCCTGGACCGGATTCCCGTAACCCTCGCAATGAGGCCTTGTGGGATGCGGAAGCCAGGACTGGAGTCTGCGATGCGGCGTTCGACGGCGGAAGTGTCCAGCCGCGTGGGTGGCAGGTAGACCTCAAGCCCGGAAATCCGGCTATGGCCTGACAGAGCTGTCTGCATGCGCTTCCCCCAAGAATGTGCCGCGTCAACGAAAAAGGGTGTGTCCCGCACTTTATGGTACGGGACACACCCTTCGCACAAGCGCCGGTTGCCCGGCTATGTGGAGAACCCTAGACGGCCTTGGCCGACTCGATGGCCGTGAGCACACGGTCGGTAACTTCATCGATACCGCCGATGCCGTCCACCTGCGTGAGGATACCGCGTTCGGCATACTTTGCCACGACTGCTTCTGTCTGCTCGTGGTACAGGTCAAGACGGTGACGGATCACGGTCTCGTTGTCGTCCGAGCGGCCGGTCTCCTTCGCACGGCCCAGGAGCCGCGCAACCAGTTCTTCGTCGTCGGCGGTCAGCTGGAGCACGACGTCGAGCTCCTGCTGGCCCTCAGCGAGGATCTGGTCGAGGTAGTCAACCTGCGCAGTGGTGCGCGGGTAGCCATCCAGGAGGAAGCCGTTCTCGACGTCGCTCTGGCCCAGGCGGTCGCGAACCATGTTGTTCGTGACGCTGTCCGGAACGAAGTCGCCGGCGTCCATGTACTTCTTGGCTTCGATGCCCAGGGGAGTTTCGCCCTTGACGTTGGCACGGAAGATGTCGCCGGTGGAGATGGCGACCACGCCGAGGCGCTCCGAAATCCGCTCAGCCTGCGTACCCTTGCCCGAACCCGGAGGTCCAATGATCAGCATTCTCGTCATCGCAAAAGCCCTTCGTAGTGACGTTGTTGTAGCTGCGCATCAATCTGCTTGACGGTCTCCAGGCCAACACCCACCATGATCAGGATTGACGTGCCACCGAACGGGAAGTTCTGGTTGGCATTGATCAGGACGAGTGCAACCAGCGGAATCAACGCCACGAAGCCCAAGTAGAGGGCTCCAGGCAAAGTAATCCTGGAAAGCACGTACTGCAGGTAGTCCGCGGTCGGTTTACCCGCCCGGATGCCCGGAATGAACCCGCCGTACTTCTTCATGTTGTCCGACACTTCTTCAGGGTTGAAGGTGATGGCTACGTAGAAGTAGGTGAAGAACACGATCATGGCGAAGTAGAGCGCCATGTAGATGGGATGGTCGCCACGGGTGAGGTTGTTGTTGATCCACTCAACCCATGGAGCCATCTGCTCCCCTGGCTTCGGCTGGTTGAACTGCGAAATCAAGCCGGGCAGGTAGAGCATTGAGGAAGCGAAGATGACAGGCACGACGCCGGCCATGTTCACCTTGATCGGGATGTAGGTGCTGGTGCCTCCCACAGTGCGGCGGCCGATCATGCGCTTGGCGTACTGCACCGGAACACGGCGCTGCGACTGCTCGACGAAAACCACGAGGGCTACGGTCAGCAGGCCGATGGCAAGAACGATGAAGAAGGTGCCCGGGCCCTTGGTCTCCCAGATGGAGCCGAGTGAGCGGGGGAAACCTGCTGCGATGGAGGTGAAGATCAGCAGCGACATGCCGTTGCCGACGCCGCGCTCGGTAACGAGCTCGCCCATCCACATGATCAGGCCCGTACCCGCGGTCAGCGTGATGATGATCAGGAGGGTGGTGATGATGCTTTCATCGGGGATGATCGGCAGGTTGCAGCCCGGCAGCAACTGGCCGGAGCGGGCCAGCGACACCAGGGTGGTGGCGTTCAACAGGCCCAAGGCGATGGTGAGGTACCGGGTGTACTGCGTCAGCTTGGACTGGCCCGATGATCCCTCTTCGTAGAGCTGCTGGAACCGGGGAATGACCACCCGGAGCAACTGCACGATGATGCTCGCCGTGATGTAGGGCATGATGCCCAGGGCAAAGATCGAGACCTGCAGCAACGCGCCGCCGCTGAACAAGTTCACCAGCTGGTAGATGCCCTGCGAGGTGTCACCGTTGTTCAAGCATTGCTGGACATTCTGGTAGTTCACACCAGGCGAGGGGATGAAAGCTCCCAAGCGGAAGATTGTGATGATTCCCAGCGTGAACAACAACTTGCGTCGCAAATCAGGCGTCCGAAACGCCCGGCCGAATGCGCTTAGCAAGCGTCCTCCTGAGTAGAAAGTACAAGGATGTGGTCGGGCTCAATGAAACCCAACAACCGAGTCTAACTGCTTGTGACGCCGTCGGAATAATCGAGAGTCCACAACCGCGAAAAAAATCCCGGTATCCGGGGCCTAAGCCCCGCATACCGGGATTCTTTGTTACAGCGGGCTGATGCCCCACGAACTCTTAGAGAGTGGTGGTGGATCCGCCTGCTGCGGCAATCTTTTCCGAAGCGCTGGAAGAGAAAGCGTGGGCGGTGACGTCGACCTTGACGGTGATGTCGCCGGTGCCGAGCACCTTCACGGGCTGGTTCTTGCGAACGGCGCCCTTTTCAACCAGTGATTCAACGGTGACGGTGCCACCTTCCGGGAACAGCTCGTTGAGCTTCTCCAGGTTTACAACCTGGAATTCAACCCGGAACGGGTTCTTGAAGCCGCGGAGCTTCGGCAGGCGCATGTGCAGCGGCAGCTGGCCGCCGGCAAAGCCAGCCTTTACCTGGTAGCGGGCCTTCGTACCCTTGGTACCGCGACCAGCGGTCTTACCCTTGGAGCCTTCACCACGACCAACACGGGTCTTGGCTGTCTTGGCACCCGGGGCGGGACGCAGGTGGTGGACCTTCAGAGCGTTCTGCTTCTCAGCAGTCTCTGCGGCGGTCTTGTTCTCTGCCATTACTTCGCCTCCTCTACATTCACGAGGTGCGGAACCGTGTTCAGCATTCCAACGGTCACGGCGTCAGCGGTGCGGACAACGGTGTGTCCGATGCGCTTCAGGCCGAGGGACCGAAGGGTGGCGATCTGGTTCTGCTTGGCGCCAATGACGCCCTTGATCTGGGTGATCTCCAACTTGGCGTCGGAGGGAGTCAGGTTCTTAGCCATGACTAAACACCTGCCTTCTGGTTCTGGAGCGCGCGCACCAGAGCAGCAGGAGCAACCTCGTCCAGCGGCAGGCCACGGCGGGCAGCCACGGAAGCGGGCTCTTCGAGCTGCTTCAGAGCGTCAACGGTCGCGTGAACGATGTTGATCGCGTTGGAAGAACCGAGCGACTTGGAGAGGATGTCGTGGATGCCCACGCACTCCAATACCGCGCGGACCGGACCACCGGCGATAACACCGGTACCGGCGGAAGCCGGACGCAGCAGGACGACGCCTGCAGCAGCCTCACCCTGCACACGGTGCGGGATGGTGTTGCCAACGCGGGGAACGCGGAAGAAGGACTTCTTGGCCTCTTCTACGCCCTTTGCGATAGCAGCGGGAACTTCCTTGGCCTTGCCGTAGCCAACGCCGACCATACCGTTGCCGTCACCGACGACGACCAGGGCGGTGAAGCTGAAGCGACGACCACCCTTGACCACCTTGGCAACGCGGTTGATGGTGACAACGCGCTCTACGAACTGGCTCTTCTCGGCTTCACGACCGCCGTCGCGGCCACCACGGCCACCACGGTCGCCGCGGCCCTGGCCACGGTCGCCACGCTCGCCACGACGTCCGCCACGGCGGTCATCGGCAGCGGGTGCGGTCTCAGTTGCTTCAGCAGCTACAGCTTCAGTCACCTGAATGTCCTTTTCGTTATTTTCAACGGTCACAGTGCCAGCCCACCTTCGCGAGCACCGTCAGCGACGGCGGCGATGCGGCCGTGGTACTTGTTACCGCCACGGTCGAAGACAACAGCTTCGACGCCTGCAGCCTTGGCACGCTCGGCAACGAGCTCGCCGACGCGCTTGGCCTTGGCAGTCTTGTCTCCGTCAAGTGCACGCAGGTCCGCTTCCAGGGTGGAAGCGTAAGCCACGGTTACACCCTTGCTGTCATCGACAACCTGGACGAACATGTGGCGTGCCGAACGGTTGACGACCAGACGAGGACGTACAGCCGTACCGGTGATGCGCTTGCGGATACGAAGCTGGCGACGGTTGCGTGCAGCCGACTTGCTCTTGTTCGTACGCTTCTTGTTAATTGCGATGGCCATGGTTTACTTACCAGCCTTTCCGACCTTGCGGCGGATGACTTCGCCGGCGTAACGGACACCCTTGCCCTTGTAGGGGTCGGGCTTGCGCAGCTTGCGAATGTTGGCAGCAACCTCGCCGACCTGCTGCTTGTTGATACCCGCAACAGAGAGCTTGGTCGGACCCTCCACTACGAAGGTGATGCCTTCGGGTGCAGAGACGTTGACCGGGTGGCTGTAGCCCAGAGCGAACTCCAGGTCAGAACCCTTGGCCTGAACGCGGTAACCGGTACCAACGATTTCAAGCTTCTTCTCGTAGCCCTCGGTAACGCCCTGGATCATGTTGGCGATCAGGGTGCGGGTCAGGCCGTGCAGCGAACGCGAAGCGCGCTCGTCGTTCGGGCGGGTGACCGTGAGAGTGTTCTCTTCCAGGGAAACCTCGATCGGGCTGGCCACAGTGTGGCTCAGCTCGCCTTTGGAACCCTTGACGCTGATGACGGAGCCATCGAGCTTGACCTCAACTCCGGCAGGAACGGTGATGGGGAGACGTCCAATACGTGACATTATTCTCTTCCTTTCCCGTTACCAGACGTACGCGAGGACTTCGCCGCCCACGCCCTTCTTGCCGGCCTGCTTGTCAGTCAGGAGGCCGGAAGAGGTGGACAGGATTGCGATACCCAGGCCACCCAGCACGTGAGGCAGGTTGGTGGACTTCGCGTAAACGCGGAGGCCCGGCTTGGAGATGCGGCGGACGCCAGCGATGGAACGCTCGCGGTTCGGACCGAACTTCAGGTCGATGGTCAGCTTCTTGCCAACCTCGGCGTCTTCTTCCTTCCAGCCGGCAATGTAGCCTTCAGCCTTCAGGATGTCGGCAACGCGTGCCTTCAGTTTGCTGTACGGCATGGACACGGTGTCGTGGTATGCCGAGTTTGCATTGCGCAGACGCGTGAGCATGTCTGCGACAGGATCTGTCATAGTCATTTGGGCTATAGCCCTTCCTCGTACCGGTTTCCGCTGCGCTTGCCCTTAGGAGCCAGCGCGGACGGACCTGTCACGTAGTTAGTTTTCGGTCTTGAACGGGAAACCAAGCGCCTTGAGCAGCGCGCGGCCTTCGTCGTCGGTCTTGGCGGTGGTGACGACCGTGATGTCCATGCCGCGTACGCGGTCGATGGAATCCTGGTCGATTTCGTGGAACATAACCTGCTCGGTCAGACCGAAGGTGTAGTTACCGTTACCGTCGAACTGCTTGCCGTTGAGGCCGCGGAAGTCACGGATACGCGGCAGTGCCAGCGATACCAGACGGTCCACGAATTCCCACATGCGGTCTCCACGCAGTGTTGCGTGTGCACCGATCGGCATGCCTTCGCGCAGCTTGAACTGTGCGATCGACTTGCGGGCCTTGGTTACCTGCGGCTTCTGGCCGGTGATCAGGGTGAGGTCGCGGACAGCGCCGTCGATCAGCTTGGAGTCCTTTGCGGCATCTCCAACACCCATGTTCACGACGACCTTCACGAGGCGGGGAACCTGGTTCACGTTCGCGTAGTTGAATTCGTCCTGCAGCGACTTCTTGATGGTCTCTGCGTACTTCGTCTTCAGACGCGGAACGATCTTCGTTTCGACTGTGGTGGTCTCAGTCATTAGATGTCCTTCCCGGTGGCCTTGGACACGCGGATACGGACAGTCTTGGTGCGACCATCCTTCTCAACGGTGTCGAGACGGAAACCAACACGGGTCGGCTTCTTGGTCGACGGGTCAACCAAAGCAACGTTGGAAACGTGGATCGGGGCCTCAACGACCTCGATGCCACCGGTCTTGGTGCCGCGCTGCGACTGACCGACCTTGGTGTGCTTGGTGACGCGGTTGATGCCCTCTACCAACACGCGGTTGGTGTCCGGGAATACGCGCAGGACCTTGCCCTGCTTGCCGCGGTCGCCGCCGCGTTCCTGCTTGGCGCCGGTGATGACCTGAACCAGGTCACCCTTCTTGATCTTAGCCATGGACTAAAGCACCTCCGGGGCCAGCGAAACGATCTTCATGAACTTCTTGTCGCGAAGTTCACGACCAACCGGGCCGAAGATACGGGTACCGCGGGGGTCACCGTCGTTCTTCAGGATCACAGCTGCGTTTTCGTCAAACTTGATGTAGGAACCATCCGCACGGCGGCGTTCCTTCTTGGTACGAACGATGACGGCCTTGACGACGTCACCCTTCTTTACGTTGCCGCCAGGGATAGCGTCCTTGACGGTGGCGACGATGACGTCGCCGATGCCTGCGTAGCGACGACCGGATCCACCGAGAACGCGAATGGTAAGGATTTCCTTAGCACCCGTGTTGTCGGCGACCTTGAGTCGCGACTCCTGCTGAATCAATTTCTACTCCTTGCGTCGCGCCGGTTCTCAGACCGAAATAATGCATACGGAATGAGCCTTGCGGAACGGTTGATCGGGGTGTCTCTTGACCTGCCTGGATTTTGCCAGATCAGGCCTAAACGCCCGTGCCACAAGCATCAGCTTCCCTTGCAGAAAACTCTGCGCGGGGCAGTATGCAGTGGCACGATTGTTTACGAGGTAGTGGACGACGCACAACTGGCGCCATACAAACTCAATATCCTAGCACGTTTACGGCCAGTAGCCGAACCGCGCTGGAAAGCGGAAAGGCCCGCATTCCGTAGGGAATGCGGGCCTTTCCAGTGAATCACTGCCAGGCATGCCTGGCGTCGGATTTACTTGGCCTTTTCGAGGATCTCCACCAGACGCCACCGCTTGGTAGCGGACAGCGGGCGGGTCTCAGAGATGAGAACGAGGTCGCCGATGCCGGCGGTGTTCTCTTCGTCGTGAGCCTTGATCTTCGAGGTGCGGCGAATAACCTTGCCGTACAGAGCGTGCTTTACGCGGTCTTCAACCTGAACAACGATGGTCTTTTCCATCTTGTCAGAGACAACGTAGCCGCGACGCGTCTTACGGTAACCGCGCTGTTCAGCGCTGGCTGCTGCTTCCGTCACAGTTTCCTTCTCGCTCACTTGGCGTCCTCTCCAGCTTCAACCTCGGCCTTTTCAGCCTTGGCAGCCTTCTTGGACTTCTTTTCTTCCTTGGCTTCCACAACCGGTGCGGCAACCTCGGCACGAATGCCCAGCTCGCGCTCACGGAGAACGGTGTAGATGCGTGCGATGTCCTTCTTTACCGCGCGCAGGCGACCGTGGTTCTCCAGCTGTCCGGTGGCGGACTGGAAACGCAGGTTGAACAGCTCTTCCTTGGACTTGCGGAGTTCTTCAACGAGACGCTCGTTGTCGAAACCGTCCAGCTGTGCGGGTGCAAGATCCTTCGACCCTACTGCCATTTCTATTCACCACCTTCGCGACGCACAATGCGTGCCTTCAACGGCAGCTTGTGGATTGCCAGGCGCAGGGCCTCGCGAGCTACCTCTTCATTGACACCGGAGAGTTCGAAGAGAACCCGGCCCGGCTTGACGTTTGCGACCCACCATTCCGGAGAACCCTTACCGGAACCCATACGGGTTTCAGCAGGCTTCTTCGTCAGCGGACGGTCCGGGTAGATGTTGATCCAGACCTTACCGCCACGCTTGATGTGGCGGGTCATCGCGATACGGGCGGACTCGATCTGACGGTTGGTAACGTATGCCGGGCTCAGGGCCTGGATACCGTACTCACCGAAGCTGACCTTGGTGCCACCCGTAGCAGCGCCGGAACGACCCGGGTGGTGCTGCTTACGGTGCTTGACTCGACGTGGGATAAGCATTTAAGCCTGTCCTCCTTCTGCTGCGGGGGCAGCAGCTTCAGCGGCCGGTGCTTCAACGGCAGCAGGTGCTGCCTCAGCTGCCGGACGGTCGTTACGACGACGGCGGTCGCCACCCGGGCGGCCCGGACGGTCTCCTGCACGGCCACGGGACGGAGCAGCAGCTGCCTGCTGAGCCAGTTCCTTGGCAGTTACGTCACCCTTGTAGATCCAAACCTTCACACCGATACGGCCGAAGGTGGTCTTGGCTTCGTAGAAGCCGTAGTCGATGTTCGCGCGGAGGGTGTGCAGGGGCACACGGCCTTCACGGTAGAACTCCGAGCGGGACATTTCTGCGCCACCCAGACGGCCCGAGCAAGCAACACGGATGCCCTTGGCACCCGCACGCTGTGCGGACTGCATTGCCTTCTTCATCGCACGGCGGAAAGCCACGCGGGAAGTCAGCTGCTCAGCGATGCCCTGGGCAACAAGCTGTGCTTCCATCTCGGGGTTCTTGACCTCGAGGATGTTCAGCTGAACCTGCTTGCCGGTGAGCTTTTCGAGCTCGCCGCGGATGCGGTCTGCTTCGGCGCCGCGGCGGCCGATGACGATACCCGGGCGTGCCGTGTGGATGTCCACGCGGACACGATCACGGGTGCGCTCGATCTCGACCTTGGCGATGCCGGCGCGCTCCATGCCGGTGGACATGAGCTGACGGATCTTGATGTCCTCGCGGACGAAGTCCTTGTAGCGCTGTCCGGGCTTGGTGCTGTCAGCGAACCAGTGCGAAACGTGGTCGGTGGTGATGCCGAGTCGGAACCCGTGCGGGTTTACTTTCTGTCCCACTTAGCGAGCCTCCTCTTTCTCCGGGGTTGCCACGACCAAAGTGATGTGGCTGGTCCGCTTCCTGATGCGGTAGGCGCGGCCTTGGGCACGCGGCTGGAACCGCTTCATGGTCGGGCCTTCATCAACGAATGCTTCGCTGATGAACAGGTCACTGTCGTCGAACGCAACGCCGTCACGGTCCGCGAGGACACGTGCGTTGGCGATTGCCGACTGAAGTACCTTGAATACCGGCTCCGAAGCTGCCTGGGGGGCAAACTTCAGAATTGCCAGAGCCTCATTCGCTTGCTTACCACGAACAAGGTTGACGACGCGCCGGGCCTTCATAGGCGTTACGCGGATGTGACGCGCAATAGCCTTGGCTTCCATTGCTTTCCTTCTCTCGTCTAAGACGTAAAGACAGCGTTACTAAGCCTGCGGCTTAGCGGCGCTTGCCCTTACGGTCGTCCTTAACATGGCCGCGGAATGTCCGCGTGGGAGCGAATTCGCCGAGCTTGTGCCCGACCATCGACTCAGTGACAAACACCGGGATGTGCTTGCGTCCGTCGTGTACGGCGATCGTGTGCCCGAGCATGTCGGGGATGATCATCGAACGACGGGACCAGGTCTTGATGACGTTCTTGGTGCCCTTATCGTTTTCCCGTGCGACCTTCACAAAGAGGTGCTGGTCAACGAAAGGACCTTTTTTCAGGCTGCGTGGCATGTCTCCAGGCTCCTATCGCTTGTTCTTGCCAGTACGGCGGCGACGAACAATAAGCTTGTCGCTCTCTTTGTTCGGACGGCGGGTGCGGCCCTCAGGCTTGCCGTTCGGGTTAACCGGGTGACGTCCACCGGAAGTCTTACCTTCACCACCACCGTGCGGGTGGTCAACCGGGTTCATGGCTACACCACGGACGGTCGGGCGAACGCCCTTCCAGCGCATGCGGCCGGCCTTGCCCCAGTTGATGTTCGACTGCTCGGCGTTGCCGACCTCGCCGACGGTTGCGCGGCAGCGCACGTCAACGTTGCGGATTTCACCGGAGGGCAGACGCAGCTGGGCGAAACGGCCTTCCTTTGCAACGAGCTGTACCGAAGCACCTGCGGAACGTGCCATCTTGGCGCCGCCACCCGGACGCAGTTCAACTGCGTGGATTACGGTACCAACCGGGATGTTGCGCAGCGGCAGGTTGTTGCCCGGCTTGATGTCAGCGTCGGGGCCAGCCTCGACGAAGTCACCCTGGGACAGCTTGTTGGGGGCGATGATGTAACGCTTGGTGCCATCAACGTAGTGCAGGAGTGCGATGCGAGCCGTGCGGTTCGGGTCGTACTCGATTTCGGCAACGCGGGCGTTGATGCCGTCCTTGTCGTGACGACGGAAGTCGATCAGACGGTACTGGCGCTTGTGCCCACCACCCTTGTGACGGGTGGTGATCTTACCGGAGTTGTTACGGCCGCCAGTCTTGTGCAGCGGACGCAGCAACGACTTTTCCGGAGTCGATCGCGTGATTTCAGCAAAGTCGGCTACGCTCGAGCCGCGACGGCCCGGGGTAGTCGGCTTGTATTTACGGATTCCCATAATTTATTTCCTCGTTAAAGTGGTCTCCGCTACGCGAGCGGACCGCCGAAGATGTCGATTGTGCCTTCTTTGAGGGTGACAATCGCACGCTTGGTGCTCTTGCGCTGTCCCCAGCCGAATTTGGTGCGCTTGCGCTTACCGGCACGGTTGATGGTGTTGATCGAGTCAACCTTGACCGAGAAGATCTTCTCAACGGCCAGTTTGATCTCGGTCTTGTTCGAGCGAGGGTCCACCAGGAAGGTGTACTTGCCTTCGTCGATCAGACCGTAGCTCTTTTCCGAGACGACGGGTGCAAGCACGACGTCGCGCGGATCCTTGATGGTGGTTACGCTCACTTGGAGGCCTCCTCGTTCTTTGCCTTGTCAGCGACGAACGCCTCGAAAGCAGCCTTGGTGAAGACCACGTCGTCGGAGATGAGCACGTCGTAGGTGTTCAGCTGGTCTGCGTACAGAACGTGAACATCCTGGAGGTTGCGCACGGACAGTGCAGCAACATCGTTGGCGCGCTCGATAACAACGAGCAGGTTCTTGCGCTCGGTAACGGAGCGCAGCGAAGCCAGTGCTTCCTTGGCGGACGGCTTGGTGCCGGCTACCAGTTCAGCGATGACGTGGATGCGGCCGTTGCGGGCGCGGTCAGACAGGGCGCCGCGGAGTGCAGCAGCCTTCATCTTCTTGGGGGTGCGCTGGCTGTAGTCACGAGGTGTCGGACCGTGGACAACGCCACCGCCGGTCATGTGAGGAGCACGGATTGAACCCTGACGGGCGCGGCCGGTGCCCTTCTGCTTGAACGGCTTGCGACCTGCACCGGAAACCTCGGCGCGGGTCTTCGTCTTGTGAGTACCCTGGCGTGCAGCAGCGAGCTGTGCGACGACGACCTGGTGCAGCAGGGGCACGTTGGTCTGGACGTCGAAGATCTCTGCAGGCAGGTCTACCTTGACAGTGCTAGTCATTGAACTAGGCTCCCTTCACGGCGGTGCGTACGAGTACGACCTGGCCGCGGGCACCGGGGACGGCACCCTTGATAAGGAGCAGCGACTTCTCAACGTCAACAGCGTGAACCGTGAGGTTCAGCGTGGTGTGACGCTCGGCGCCCATGCGGCCGGCCATTTTCAGGCCCTTGAAGACGCGGCTCGGGGTGGATGCGCCACCGATGGAGCCAGGCTTACGGTGGTTCTTGTGGGCACCGTGGGAAGCGCCAACGCCGTGGAAGCCGTGACGCTTCATAACACCGGCGAAGCCCTTACCCTTTGAGGTGCCGACGACGTCGATCTTCTGGCCGGCTTCGAAGATCTCAACAGAGAGCTCCTGGCCCAGCTCGTAGGATGCGGCGTCTGCGGTACGCAGTTCGACGACGTGGCGGCGAGGGGTGACGCCAGCCTTTTCAAAGTGACCAGCCAGCGGCTTGGTGACCTTGCGGGGGTCGATCTGGCCGTAGCCGATCTGGACGGCGACGTAGCCATCGACGTCTGCGTTGCGCAGCTGCGTGATGACGTTGGAGTCAGCCTGGACGACAGTTACCGGGATGAGCTTGTTGTTCTCGTCCCAGACCTGGGTCATGCCGAGCTTCGTGCCCAGCAGGCCCTTTACGTTACGGGTTGCGGTCATAGTCTCTCAGCACCTCCCTAGAGCTTGATTTCGATGTTCACGTCTGCAGGCAGGTCGAGGCGCATAAGCGAGTCAACAGCCTTCGGCGTGGGGTCGATGATGTCGATCAGACGCTTGTGAGTACGCATTTCGAAGTGCTCACGGCTGTCCTTGTACTTGTGAGGAGAGCGAATAACACAGTAAACGTTCTTCTCCGTGGGCAGCGGCACCGGGCCGACTACCGTTGCGCCTGCGCGCGTGACCGTCTCAACGATCTTCCGCGCTGAAACATCAATGACCTCGTGGTCATATGACTTCAGCCGGATGCGGATTTTTTGTCCCGCCATGTCGCCTGACTCTCTTTCAGCTAGTGCTGCTCTAGTTAGGGCTGCTCTGTTTACTTACCTGTTGATGTGGCCGCCGAGGCGTTTGAGGTTTTACCACCACACGCCGCACAAGCTGAATCCGGATATTCCGGGTTCCTCAACCTGCCGGCGCACCGACCCCCGCGGTCGGGCGTGTCGCGATTTCCACGCAGACTCGACCGCATTCCATGGGGTTCAGGGTTATGTTTGGGCTTCAACCTGGACCCTGACACCCGGCATTATCCGGATCGGGACACGAAGAAGCGCTTGAACAACTCATCCAGTATGGCGGAAATCCGGAGTAAAGGCCAATCGACCCCTGAATGGCCATTGCCGGGCACCCGCCAACTGTGGATGATGGTGGCATGTCCGTCCAGGATTCAGGCTCAGTGGAAGATCTCGCTGCACGCTTGCAGCCTGGTTTCACGCTGGGGGTGGCGGCCGCCGCCTTCCAGATTGAGGGCTCGCTCACTGCTGACGGACGTGGCCCGTCCGGGTGGGACGCCTTCGCGGAAAAGCCGGGCGCAATTGTCGACGGCGGCTCCCCCGCCGTGGCGTGCGACCACTACAACCGCGCGGATGAGGACATAGCCCTGATGCAGGAGCTTGGCATCGATTCCTACCGGTTCTCACTGTCCTGGCCCAGGATCCAGCCGGACGGCAAGGGCGCGATCAACCAGCGCGGCCTGGACTTCTATGATCGTTTGCTGGACAAACTCCTGGCCGCCGGCATCTCCCCCATGGTCACCCTTTATCACTGGGATACTCCGCTCCCCCTCGAACATGCAGGCGGCTGGATGAACAGGGACACCTCGGGGCGTCTCGCCGAGTATGGCGCCGTGGCCGCGCGCCAGTTCGGTGACCGGGTGGACCACTGGGTCACGGTCAACGAACCTGTCTCGGTGACCCTGCAAGGCTATGCATTGGGCGCACACGCCCCGGGCCGCGAACTCCTGTTCGACTGCCTTCCCGCCGCACATCACCAGTTGTTGGGCCACGGACTGACGGTCCAAGCACTGCGGGCGGAGGGCGTCAAAGGGAAGATCGGGCTGTCCAATATGCACTCCCCCGTCCGGCCCGCGAGCAACCGGCTCTCGGACCGCCTGATGGCAGAGGCCCTGGACCTGATTTTGAACCGCATCTACGCCGATGCCGTCCTCCTGGGCCAGTACCCCAAGCCGTCACTTCCCTTGTGGCCCTGGTTTCGTTCCTTGGGTCCTGTACTCGACGGAGACCTCGAAACCATCAGCCAGCCCCTGGACTTCTACGGCCTGAACTATTACTACCCCATCAAAGTGGCGTCAGGACGGGGGCCAGCCGAGATTCCTACCGGGCAAGCCGAAGAGATGACGAATGTCCCGTTCCACCTTGCCGCCTACCAGGAGTACGAAACCACCGGCTTCGGTTGGCCGGAGGCCCCCGAGCAACTCTCTACGTTGCTCCAGGAGATGAAGCAGCGGTATGGGGATGCTTTGCCCCCTGTCTACATCACCGAAGGGGGTGCCAGCTATCCGGAGCCGGCCCACGTAGACGCACCCATCCAGGACACCAACCGCATCACGTACTTGGCTGAGCACCTGGGCCACGCCGTGACGGCGACGGGCCCGGGCGGCGCTGCGGAAGGTGTGGATCTGCGCGGCTACTACGTGTGGACGCTGCTGGACAATTTCGAGTGGGCAGCTGGCTACTCGCAGCGCTTCGGCTTGGTCCATGTGGACTTCGAAACGTTGGAGCGAACCCCCAAGGAATCGTTTTACTGGCTGCGGGCGTTGGCTCGCGCACGCCGACAGGGGATGTAGCCCAAGGAGGTTAAATCCTCCCGGGTGTTCCGGAAGCCGGTTTGTCCCCCGGATGCTACTGGTTCTTATTGGCGCGCCTGATGCGTTTGGCCCTGTCGATCTCTTGCCGGAAGTTCTTGCGGCCCCACAGCACCACACCACCAATGGCAGCTATGACTGCCAGGAAAATCAGGAATTCCACTCTGCGCTCCTCTCCTTGGAATGCAACACTATCGGATGCCACCATAGCCCTGCGAGGGTGCCGGATTGCTTGCATCCGCTCCAGGGTCCGGGCCGCCGGGTCCGGTTGGCGGCTTGCGGTTCAACCGCCACACGGCGAGGACGATGAGCCCCACGGCAACAAGCGCAAGCATCGCAAAGGCATAGGTGCGAAGGGCCCACATGATGCTCAGCACCACGCCCACGGCTCCCCACGTCACCAGTACGCGTTCGGCGAGCACGAGTCCCGCCGCGAGCAGAACCACGTGGGCTACCAGGACGTACAGCTGCTGTCCCGGCGTTCCGCCGAAGATGGTCCCAATCGACGTCAGGGACAGGCTGCCGGCGCCGACACACAAGCGCAGCAAGCCTTCACTGCGCTGCCCCCTGATGTAGCGCAGTCCTGCTATAACGGCCACGGCGACCGTGTACCACTGCACGGTCCAGAACCAGTCAGGGCTTGCGGCGTCCACAAACAGCACCGCCCGCTGAAGGGCCGCTACTGATGCCAGGCCTGCCACCTCCCCGGCGAGCCACTTCCCCCGGGGAACCTCAGCCACCACAAGGGCGCCTGTAGCTGACACCAGCACAAACGCCACCAAGGCAGTCTCATCGTGGACCAGCCCGACCACCGCCGCCCAGGCAAAGCCGGCCACCGCGGTGACCGCCAGGGCTCTCCGCCGCCATGGCACGCTGCGAATTGACGGAGGCCCGAACATCTTTGCTGCATACAGGGCAGCTGCCGCTCCCCCGGCACCCAGGAGCCAAACCGCGTAATGCGCCCACACGCCGGGCGGCAGGTTGCGGAGCAAACCCTCGACGGCGGGTATCGCACCGAGCAGCACCAAGGGTGCGGCCGCAAGGTAGAGCCGGGGCAGACGTTCCAGGTGGGAAGCCGCAAACAGGCTAGCCGCGAGTACCAGTACTGACCAACCGGTCAGCGCCTGGTCCACGGACAAGGACAGGAGACCGCCAACCACCACGAAGCCTGCCGCGGATGCCAGCCAGAACCACTGCTCAAGGATCTGCAGCGCAGTGGTCTCTTGGGCGTCAAACCGCGGTGGGAAGGCGATCCGAATGAGCACCATGGACGCCGCGAGCCCCAGCAACACCAAGACCACCTGCGAGTTGGTAAGGAGCGGCAATGACATCCACGTGGACGAAGGGAAGTGCAACGCCGGCCCTGCTGAGATCACCAGTGCCCCGATTGAAACCGTGGCCAAATACTGGGAACCACGCACGTTCAGGAAACGCAGAGCCACTGCCGTTGCTACCGGGACGACGCCCAAGCCAAACATGACCACCCAACGGCCACCGCCGTCGTAATCGCCGGCCAAAAGGTAGGCACCGGGAAGCACAACCTGGGCGACCAAGGCGACCCACGTCGTCGGCTGCTGGAAGGCGACATCCACGCGCCGGCGGCGCAGGAACAGCGTCAGTGCATGCTGGAGCAACCCAAGCGCGGCCAGCGCCATGGTTACCGCAGCCGCCGACTCCGTAATGTCGGCGACCACCACGGCGGTGAACGCCGTCCCAAGAACGCGTACTGCCACAAGGTAGCCGCCACGCACCCGGGAATTACGGACCAGGCCCATCATGAGCACACTGCAGCCAGTGAAGATGCCCAGGAGGACTTCGACGTCCAGCACGTTTCCGAGCCGGAGCGGCAGCAGCACCATTAGCGCGGCAGGAGCGAAGATCCACGCTCCGGCGCGACGATGCAGGCTCAGAGTGGAGGCCACCGCTGCGAGGGCGGTGCCGATTGCCACGAACCCGGGCTGCCAGCTTTGACCCTCGAACCGCATAGCGGGACCAACCGACAGGGCAACAGTGGCACCTGCCATCACGGCCAACAGGGCTGCAGCGTCAATGACGGAGGCCGTCGGGAAGCGACGCTGGAAACGACCGGCCAAAGGCAGTGACATTTGCAGGGCGGCCAATGCGGCCACCACCAAGCGCACGCTGGGAATCTCACCTGCCACGAGTACGAACCAGCCTCCGTGCAGCGCGTCGACATAGGCCGAGGCGGCAAGCAAAGTGCCTGCTGCCCGAGCCAGCCACCAGTAGCTTTGCCGGTGATACATGCCGGGCAGCCGCAATGCCGTAGCGCAGAAATACGCCACAGTCACCAGGAGCACCACGTTCGCCATGGTCATGGAGATTGCCGTAGCGGCGATCACCCAGGACACCAACCCAGACACCGGTGCCAACACTTCTCCGGTTGTGGGGGTCCACGCGCCAGCGGCCTGCCCGACCACCCGACGGTTCAACATCAACATCCCGGAGGCAACTCCAGCGAGGAGAACCACTGCCACCGAGGCAGAAACTGAGGGTCGGCCAGCGCCGTGGTCAAAGATCGCCTGCAGCGCAAGGGCGGCCATGGAGGTGGCACCGAATGCCGCTGCGGTGGCCTGGGGAGCCACGAGCCGGACACCACCACGCACAAGGACTGCACTGGCAAGTTCCTGCAGACCCGCCGCTGCCACAAGTGAGAACAGCGAGAAGGCAACCCTGTTTGGGCTTCCGTCCAGGATCCCTGCCACCACGGCAGGCACGGCCGCAGTCAGGGCTATCCGGCCAGCAAGAATCAGCTGCTGGCGGTGAAGGACAGGCAGCAGCACGGCCATCAGGAACCAGTAGGAACCGGCTGATGCCAGGACCACAGCAGACGGCCATGCGCCCAGCAGGAACGACAAAGCCAGCGCCACAGCCACCACGGCGGCCGGGGCAAAGAGCACTGCTGCGGCAGCAGGAACGGGACCCCGGGCCAGCCTCCATCCCAGCACCATTGCCGTTAGCAGGGCCACGTAAAGGGGAAGCTGGACGGGCATGTCATAAGTACCTGTCCCCAGGACCGCGGTCAGGATGGCGGCGAGCAGAAGTTGCAGGCCCCAGCAGGACACTGCGTCAGCCCACCACACCCGCGGTGCAAGTTTGACACCCCCGAAAGCGACACCAAGGGACTGGACGCCCAGGCAGACGATAACCGCCATCAACACCGTTCTGATATCGGAGGCAACATCCCATACGAGCCCGACGACTGACAACGTCAGTGCAACGCGGGCGGCGTAGAAATGCTGCAGCCGGTACCTGGCACTGGGGACCAGCACCATCACTGAGAAGTAGGTGCCGCACATCAGCATGACCAGCGCGTACTCGCCCTTTGACAACAGTTGGGGAGTGAAGGTCACCGCCAAGGCCACCAGTGGAACAACGTAAGGATGGAGCAACATCAAGGGGCGGACATACAGTGGAGGGATCCAACGCGGCCGAAGCAAGGCGCCCAGCGTAAGCAGTACGGCCACAGCAATCAAGGCCGTGAAGTACCAGACCAATGCGCCCCCAAGGACGGAGACTCCCGACCACGCAGTGGAAACGACAAAACTGATCGACAAGTAGGCCAGGACCCTGTTGTCCAGCTTGACGGCCGTGAACGCATACACGAGAGTTCCCAGCAACGAGGTAACCAGCCACGCAGCAGGGCCGTTGTGGAGTACAAAGTTGTACATCGCAAGTCCAGTGACCGGGATCAGTGCAAGTCCAGTGCCTGCAAAGGCCGTAGCTGCGGGTCGCAGGCGCGGGATCTTTGCATGAAGGATCATGCCGGCCACGTAGAACAACACCGTGATGAACCAGATCCCAGCGAAACGGAAAAGCTCCGGAAGGCTCGTTCCTACGAACAGCGCACCCGCGGCCACCAACAACAAGCTGGCGACGTAAAGGGTGATGTTGATGTTTTGCTGATCCCGTTTAGCCTTCCGGGCCGCCATTTCCTCCGGGGTCACTGGCTGGGGCTGAGGCCTCGGTGCCGGTAGGACAGTTGGAGGAACCGGCTCTGCTTGGAATGGCAATGGCCGTAATGGCGGCGGCTGGACAGCCATGGGCCTTGGGGGCGCCGGCTGCATGTGGGCGGGCGATACGGAGGCGGGTTGTACCGACGGAGCGCCGCTCCCCTGGCGCCTGGCTTCAGCGTCCCGCCACCCGGCAACGTGGCCGGCCAGGTATCCGGCGTGATACGCCTGTTCATTCATGCCCCGGGCAGGCGAGCCGGCTGGGCCCTCCCCCTCCGATGCCCTGCGCCCCTGCCTCCGACCCAGCGCATGGCTGACCACTGCGGTTAGGGCAAGCAGCATCACGACCAACAGGGCATTCATGGCAACTCCTTGATGTCACCGGCCGAGGGGCATCAGCCAGCGTTTATCCATTCGATAGATAAATGATAGCAAAGAAGAACCCCACCGCCGAAGCGATGGGGTTCTTCCAAGCAAACTACCGGCTGGGCCGGGAGATCACCGATCTACAAGCAGTGACTACTTGATGATCTTGGTGACACGTCCCGAACCAACGGTGCGGCCGCCTTCGCGGATAGCGAAGCCGAGGCCCTCTTCCATAGCGATCGGCTGGATGAGCGCAACGGTCATCTCAGTGTTGTCGCCAGGCATAACCATTTCCGTGCCTTCCGGCAGGGTGATAACGCCGGTTACGTCCGTGGTACGGAAGTAGAACTGCGGGCGGTAGTTGGAGTAGAACGGGTTGTGACGTCCGCCTTCGTCCTTGGAGAGGATGTAGACGTTGGCCTCGAAGTCGGTGTGCGGGGTGATGGAACCCGGCTTGACGACAACCTGGCCACGCTCGACATCGTCGCGCTTGAGACCGCGGAGCAGGAGGCCACAGTTCTCGCCGGCCCATGCTTCGTCGAGCTGCTTGTGGAACATCTCGATACCGGTAACCGTGGTCTTCTGGATCGGGCGGATGCCGACGATCTCGACCTCGGAGTTGATGGCGAGGGTTCCACGCTCGGCGCGGCCCGTAACAACGGTGCCACGGCCGGTGATCGTGAAGACGTCTTCGATGGGCATCAGGAACGGCTTGTCGCGGTCACGTACGGGGTCCGGAACGGACTCGTCGACAGCTGCCATCAGGTCCTGGACGGACTTGACCCAAACGGGGTCGCCTTCCAGAGCCTTGAGACCGGAAACGCGAACAACCGGAGCCTCATCGCCATCGAAGCCCTGCGAGCTCAGGAGCTCACGAACTTCCATTTCGACGAGGTCGAGGAGTTCTTCGTCATCAACCATGTCGGACTTGTTCAGTGCGACCAGCAGGTAGGGAACACCAACCTGGCGGGCGAGCAGAACGTGCTCACGGGTCTGAGCCATCGGACCATCGGTTGCAGCAACCACGAGGATTGCGCCGTCCATCTGGGCAGCACCGGTGATCATGTTCTTGATGTAGTCAGCGTGACCGGGGGCGTCTACGTGTGCGTAGTGGCGCTTCTCGGTCTGGTACTCCACGTGGGAGATGTTGATGGTAATACCGCGCTGGCGCTCTTCCGGAGCGGAGTCGATCGACGCGAAGTCGCGCTGCTCGTTGAGATCCGGGTACTGGTCGTACAGCACCTTGGAAATGGCGGCAGTCAGCGTCGTCTTACCGTGGTCAACGTGACCAATGGTGCCGATGTTGACGTGCGGCTTAGTCCGCTCGAACTTTGCCTTTGCCACAGGTTCCTCCTAGAACGATTTCAAGTGAAGTGCTCCTCGGCCGCGCTTTTCGCGGCAGAAACTTTAGCAAGTCTACTTGGGGGCTTGGTTTTGGTGAAATTGCAGATTCAGGAACCAATGATAGTTCCTAGAGCCTGTTTGCGCAGGGGGCCGGGCTGCAGCTCTCGCCACAGCCCCGCCACTTGCGCTTAGATGCCTTCCCGATACCGGAATTGCATCCGTTACCGGGAGATTACTCGCCGCGGGTTTTCTGGATGATCTCGTCGGCTACTGCCTTCGGGACCTCCGCGTAGCTGTTGAACGTCATGGAGTACACAGCGCGACCCTGGGTCTTGGACCGCAGGTCACCGATGTAGCCGAACATGCCGGACAGCGGAACGTGTGCACGGATAACCTTCACACCTGCTGCGTCCTCCATGGACTGCATCTGGCCACGGCGGGCGTTCAGGTCACCAATAACATCACCCATGTATTCCTCAGGTGTGCGGACCTCAACATCCATCAGCGGTTCAAGCAGGACAGGGTTCGCCTTGCGTGCAGCTTCCTTGAAAGCCATACGTCCGGCGATCTTGAACGCCATTTCCGAGGAGTCAACATCGTGGGACGCGCCGTCAATCAGCGTGGCCTTGATGCCGACAACCGGGTAACCGGCCAGGACGCCGTCGTTCAGTGCATCCTGGATACCGGCGTCAACAGACGGGATGTATTCGCGCGGAACGCGGCCACCAGTGACCTTGTTCTCGAACTCGTACAGTTCGCCCGAAGCGGTGTCCATCGGTTCGATCGCAATCTGGATCTTTGCGAACTGACCCGAACCACCGGTCTGCTTCTTGTGCGTGTAGTCATGACGCTCGACTGCGCGCTTGATGGTTTCGCGGTAAGCAACCTGCGGCTTGCCGACGTTTGCCTCGACCTTGAACTCGCGGCGCATGCGGTCCACCAGGATGTCCAGGTGGAGCTCGCCCATGCCGGCGATGATGGTCTGGCCCGTGTCTTCGTTGAGGGAGACCTGGAAGGTCGGGTCCTCAGCGGAGAGCTTCTGGATGGCCGTGGAGAGCTTCTCCTGGTCACCCTTGGTGTTGGGCTCGATGGCAACCGAGATCACGGGCTCCGGGAAGCTCATGGACTCGAGGACGATCTGGTTGTTGGCATCGCACAGGGTGTCACCCGTGGTGGTGTCCTTCAGACCGATGGCTGCGTAGATGTGGCCCGCGGTAGCGCCTTCAACAGGCATTTCCTTGTTGGCGTGCATCTGGAACAGCTTGCCGATACGTTCCTTCTTGCCCTTGGTGGAGTTAACAACCTGGGCGCCGGCCTCGACGTGACCGGAGTACACGCGGACGAAGGTCAGCTGGCCGAAGAACGGGTGCGCAGCAATCTTGAAGGCGAGGGCCGAGAACGGCTCATCTGCAGACGGCTTGCGGGTGAGTTCCTTCTCTTCGTCGCGGGGATCGTGACCGATCATCGGCGGGACGTCGAGCGGGTTCGGCAGGAAGTCGACAACAGCGTCAAGCATCGGCTGCACGCCGCGGTTCTTGAAGGCAGAGCCACAGAACACGGGGTACAGCTCGGAGTTGATGGTCATCTTGCGGATGCCGGCCTTGAGTTCCTCAAGGGTGAGTTCTTCACCTTCGAGGTACTTCTCCATGAGCTCTTCGGAAGCCTCGGCCACAGTCTCAACGAGCTGTGCGCGGTACTCTTCGGCCTTGGCCTGGAGGTCCGCCGGGATTTCCTGCACTTCGTAGGAAGCGCCCATGGTGACGTCACCCTTTGCGTCGCCAGGCCATACCAGCGCACGCATTTCGAGGAGGTCAACCACGCCGATGAAGTCGTTCTCGGCACCGATCGGCAGCTGCATGACCAGCGGCTTGGCACCAAGGCGGGAGATGATGGTGTCTACGGTGAAGTAGAAGTCGGCACCCAGCTTGTCCATCTTGTTGACGAAGCAGATACGCGGAACGTTGTACTTGTCAGCCTGGCGCCAAACAGTCTCGGACTGCGGCTCCACGCCTTCCTTGCCGTCGAACACTGCAACTGCGCCGTCGAGGACGCGCAGGGAGCGCTCAACCTCAACCGTGAAGTCCACGTGGCCCGGGGTGTCGATGATGTTGATCTGGTTCTGGTTCCAGAAGCAAGTCACGGCGGCAGACGTGATGGTGATGCCGCGTTCCTTTTCCTGTTCCATCCAGTCAGTCGTCGAGGCGCCGTCGTGCGTCTCGCCGATCTTGTGGTTCACACCCGTGTAGAACAGGATGCGCTCGGTAGTGGTGGTCTTGCCGGCATCGATGTGGGCCATGATGCCGATATTGCGGACCTTGTTAAGGTCGGTAAGCACGTCCTGTGCCACGGGGTCTCCCTTTCGGATGGACTACACGTCCGCCGCCGGCTCTGTGGAGCCGGCGGCGTTCGGGAAGTTTTACCAGCGGTAGTGTGCGAAGGCCTTGTTCGACTCGGCCATCTTGTGGGTGTCTTCGCGACGCTTGACAGCGGCACCGAGACCGTTGGAGGCATCCAGGATTTCGTTCTGGAGGCGCTCGGTCATGGTCTTCTCCCGGCGGGCCTTGGAGTAGCCCACGAGCCAACGCAGAGCGAGGGCGGTGGAGCGGCCCGGCTTGACCTCAACCGGAACCTGGTAGGTGGCGCCACCAACGCGGCGTGAACGCACCTCGAGGGAAGGCTTGACGTTGTCCATGGCCTTCTTGAGAGCGGCAACGGGGTCGCCGCCGGACTTGGCACGTGCACCTTCGAGTGCGCCGTAAACGATGCGCTCTGCGGTGGACTTCTTGCCGTCAACCAGAACCTTGTTGATCAGCTGAGTGACCAACGGGGAGCCGTAAACGGGATCGGAAACTAGCGGCCGCTTCGGGGCCGGACCCTTGCGAGGCATATTACTTCTTCTCCATCTTTGCGCCGTAACGGCTGCGGGCCTGCTTGCGGTTCTTGACACCCTGGGTGTCGAGCGCGCCGCGGACGATCTTGTAGCGGACACCCGGAAGGTCCTTCACACGACCACCACGGACGAGCACGATGGAGTGCTCCTGGAGGTTGTGGCCAACACCGGGGATGTAAGCGGTAACTTCCACGCCACCGTTGAGGCGTACACGTGCCACCTTACGAAGAGCCGAGTTCGGCTTCTTGGGGGTGGTGGTGTAAACGCGGGTGCAAACACCGCGGCGCATCGGGCTGCCCTTCAGCGCGGGAGCCTTGGTCTTGGAGACCTTCGGCGTGCGGCCCTTGCGGACCAGCTGGTTAATCGTAGGCACTTTCGTGTTCTCCGTTGTTTGATCTCTGCCCCCACACACAGGCGCCAGCCTGTGTAAACGTGGGAACTTTGGCGTTGCTCGTGCAGCCGGCCGAAACTCCGGTAGGCGTGCAAAAGTGCGGCATTCGTTGCGCATGTTGCCCGCAACCCGGAAACAGGCTCCACCCAGCACCATGAGAACAAAACCAAAATGATGCTGCGGCGGCCTTCATCCACTGCCACACAGAACAATTACCAAAAGTCTAGCACGGCTTGATCTGAGGCCTTAATCGGGTGTATGGAGGGCGACGGCGGCAGCCAGGTGCCGCCGTCGTCCTCCACTCCCCCGGCGAACCGGCCGGCAAGCTGCCGTTAACGGGTCGGGCCCCGCACTCGAAAGTGCGGGGCCCGACCGTTACAGCGTCAGCTTCCGGTTACCGGAAGTCGTTGCCGAGGTCGTAGTCATCCAGCGGGATGGCGTGGAACTCGGGAGCGCCGTCGCCACCCAGGGCGTCATAGGAGAAGTCGGTGAAAGCGCTGGGGCCCGTGAACAGGCTTGCCTTTGCTTCTTCCGTCGGCTCCACAGTGACCTCTGTGTAGCGGGGCAGACCCGTACCAGCCGGGATGAGCTTACCGATGATGACGTTTTCCTTCAGGCCGAGCAGAGGATCGCTCTTGCCTTCCATTGCCGCCTGCGTCAGGACGCGGGTGGTTTCCTGGAAGGAAGCGGCCGACAGCCAGGACTCGGTAGCCAAGGAAGCCTTGGTGATACCCATGAGTTCCGGACGACCCGAAGCCGGGGACTTGCCCTCGGACACGACGCGGCGGTTCTCGTCCTCGAAGCGGGCGCGCTCTGCAAGCTCACCGGGGAGCAAGTCGGAGTCGCCGGACTCGATGACGGTCACGCGGCGCAGCATCTGGCGGACGATAACCTCGACGTGCTTGTCGTGGATACCAATACCCTGGCTGCGGTAAACGCCCTGCACTTCGTCCACGAGGAACTTCTGTGCAGCACGCGGACCCATGATGCGCAGAACCTGCTTCGGGTCCACAGGACCGTTGATCAGCTTCTGGCCGACGCTGACGTGCTCGCCATCTTCGATGAGGAGGCGTGAACGGCGCAGCACCGGGTAGGCGATCTCTTCGGAACCATCGTCCGGAGTGATGACCAAACGCATCTGGCGCTCGGACTCCTCGATGGTGATGCGGCCGGCTGCTTCAGCAATCGGTGCCACACCCTTCGGAGTACGGGCTTCGAAGAGCTCCTGGATACGGGGCAGACCCTGGGTGATGTCGTCGCCACCACCGGCGGAGACAGCACCACCGGTGTGGAACGTACGCATGGTCAGCTGGGTACCGGGTTCACCGATGGACTGTGCGGCGATGATGCCAACAGCCTCGCCGATGTCAACGGTCTTGCCGGTGGCCAGCGAACGGCCGTAGCAAAGCGCACAGGTACCGACCTTGGACTCACAGGTGAGTACGGAGCGGACCTTGACTTCGGTGATGCCTGCAGCCAGCAGCTGGTCGATGACGACGTCGCCGCAGTCGGTGCCGCCGGCAGCCAGGACGTTGCCCTGGGCATCGACGACGTCGACAGCCAGCGTACGTGCGTAGGCGCTGTTCTCGACGTTCTCGTCCAGGACGAGCTCACCGTTGGAATCCGGCACGGCGATCGGGGTGACCAGACCGCGCTCGGTACCACAGTCCTCTTCACGGACGATGACGTCCTGCGAAACGTCCACCAGACGACGGGTCAGGTAACCCGAGTTGGCGGTACGCAGAGCAGTATCGGCCAGACCCTTACGGGCACCGTGCGTGGCGATGAAGTATTCCAGAACCGACAGGCCCTCACGGTAGGAGGACTTGATCGGGCGAGGAATAATCTCACCCTTTGGGTTGGCCACAAGACCACGGATACCCGCAATCTGGCGGACCTGCATCCAGTTACCACGTGCACCGGAGGACACCATGCGGTTGATGGTGTTCATCGGGGACAGGCTGTCGCGCATCGCCTGGGCGATCTCGTTGGTTGCCTTGTTCCAGATCTCGATCAGTTCCTGGCGACGCTCGTCGTCGTCGATCAGGCCCTTGTCGTACTGGCCCTGGATCTTGGCGGCCATGTTCTCGTAACCAGCCAGGATGGCGGGCTTGGACGTCGGCACCTCGATGTCGGAGATTGCAACCGTGACACCTGAACGGGTGGCCCAGTAGAAACCGGCATCCTTCAGGTTGTCCAGCGTTGCGGCCGTGACAACCTTCGGGTAACGCTCTGCGAGGTCGTTGACGATCCGGGACAGTTCGCCCTTGTCCGCAACAGCCTCAACCCAGGGGTAGTCCTCAGGCAGGGTCTGGTTGAAGATGACCTGGCCGAGGGAGGTTTCGACGAGGGCCGGCTGACCGGGCTCCCAACCTTCCGGGGCTTCCCAACCTGCGTACGGCACGAAGTCGTCGAGGCGGATCTTGACCTGGGAGTTCAGGTGCAGCTCACGGGCGTCGTACGCCATGATTGCTTCCGAAACCGAGGAGAAGACACGGCCTTCACCGGCGGAACCGACACGCTTGGTGGTCAGGTGGTACAGGCCGATGATCATATCCTGCGAAGGCAGGGTCACCGGACGGCCATCGGACGGCTTCAGGATGTTGTTCGAGGACAGCATCAGGATGCGTGCTTCGGCCTGGGCTTCCGGGCTCAGCGGCAGGTGGACTGCCATCTGGTCGCCGTCGAAGTCAGCGTTGAAGGCGCCACAAACCAGCGGGTGAAGCTGGATTGCCTTGCCTTCCACAAGCTGGGGTTCGAAGGCCTGGATGCCGAGGCGGTGCAGGGTAGGTGCACGGTTGAGCAGCACCGGGTGTTCGGTGATGATCTCTTCCAGCACGTCCCAAACCTGCGGACGGTAACGCTCGACCATGCGCTTTGCCGACTTGATGTTCTGGGCGTGGTTGAGGTCAACCAGGCGCTTCATCACGAACGGCTTGAAGAGCTCCAGGGCCATCTGCTTGGGCAGACCACACTGGTGCAGCTTCAGCTGCGGGCCGACGACGATGACCGAACGGCCGGAGTAGTCGACGCGCTTGCCGAGCAGGTTCTGGCGGAAACGACCCTGCTTGCCCTTGAGCATGTCGCTCAGGGACTTCAGGGGACGGTTGCCCGGACCCGTGACGGGACGGCCACGACGACCGTTGTCGAAGAGGCTGTCAACAGCTTCCTGAAGCATGCGCTTCTCGTTGTTGACGATGATCTCCGGAGCACCGAGGTCAAGCAGGCGCTTGAGGCGGTTGTTGCGGTTGATCACGCGACGGTAGAGGTCGTTGAGGTCGGAAGTCGCGAAGCGGCCACCATCCAGCTGGACCATCGGGCGCAGTTCCGGCGGGATGACCGGGACGGCGTCCAGTACCATGCCGAGCGGGCTGTTATTGGTGGTCAGGAACGCGTTGACAACCTTCAGGCGCTTCAGGGCACGCGTCTTGCGCTGGCCCTTGCCGTTCTGGATGGTGTCGCGCAAGGACTCAGCCTCAGCCTGCATGTCAAAGGTCTCGAGGCGCTTCTTGATGGCCTCGGCACCCATGGAGCCCTCGAAGTACAGACCGTAACGGTCGCGCAGTTCGCGGTAGAGGCCTTCGTCGCCTTCGAGGTCGGCGACCTTGAGGTTCTTGAATCGGTCCCAGACCTGCTCAAGGCGCTCGATGTCGGCGTCGGCACGCTTGCGGACGTTCGCCATCTGGCGGTCTGCAGAGTCGCGGGCCTTCTTCTTGTCGGCAGCCTTGGCGCCTTCGCCTTCCAGACGGGCAAGCTCGTCTTCAAGGTCGCGGGCGATCGTGGCGATGTCGCTGTCGCGGTTGTCGATCATCTGCTTCTTCTCGAGGTCGTGCTCAACCTGGAGGTTCGGCAGTTCGGCGTGACGGCTTTCGGTGTCAACGCTGGTGATCATGTAGGCAGCGAAGTAGATGACCTTCTCAAGGTCCTTCGGTGCCAGGTCCAAGAGGTAGCCCAAGCGCGAGGGAACGCCCTTGAAGTACCAGATGTGGGTTACAGGCGCAGCCAGTTCGATGTGGCCCATGCGCTCACGGCGCACCTTGGCGCGGGTGACTTCGACGCCACAACGCTCACAAATGATGCCCTTGAAGCGGACGCGCTTGTACTTGCCGCAGTAGCATTCCCAGTCACGTGACGGGCCGAAGATCTTCTCGCAGAAGAGGCCGTCCTTCTCGGGCTTGAGCGTGCGGTAGTTGATGGTTTCCGGCTTCTTGACCTCACCGTAAGACCAGCCACGGATGTCTTCCGCGGTGGCGAGGCCGATCTGCATGAGGCCGAAGGAGGATTCGCTGGACATATGGTCCCTGTTCTCTCTTGTTCTCTAAATTCTGAAGTCTTGGTTACGGGAAGAGGGAGCTGTTCCGGCGGACAGTGGTTGATGACCGCCCGCCGGAACCGCTGCTAGACCTCTTCTACGGAACTGGGCTCTGCGCGGGACAGATCAATACCCAGTTCTTCCGCAGCCGTGAAGACTGCGTCATCAGAGTCACGCATCTCGATGGTGGTTCCGTCGGTGGAAAGAACTTCCACGTTCAGGCACAACGACTGCATTTCCTTGATCAAGACCTTGAAGGACTCGGGAACGCCAGGCTCAGGGATGTTTTCGCCCTTGACGATGGCTTCGTAGACCTTCACACGACCATGGATGTCATCCGACTTGATCGTGAGGAGTTCCTGAAGCGTGTAGGCGGCACCGTAAGCTTCGAGCGCCCACACTTCCATTTCACCGAAGCGCTGGCCACCGAACTGAGCCTTACCACCCAGCGGCTGCTGCGTGATCATGGAGTACGGGCCGGTGGAGCGCGCGTGGATCTTGTCGTCCACCAGGTGGTGGAGCTTCAGGATGTACATGTAACCGACGGAGATCGGGTCCGGGAACGGCTCGCCGGAGCGGCCGTCGAACAGACGGGTCTTGCCGGAGGAGTCGATCAGGCGGTCGCCATCGCGGGTCACGTTGGTGGAGTCGAGCAGGCCCGTGATTTCTTCTTCGCGGGCGCCATCGAACACCGGGGTGGCAACGGTGGTCTGGCCGGTTTCGCGGGGCAGGTTCGGGAGGTTCTTGACCCACTCCGGCTCGCCTTCGATCTTCCAACCGGTCTTGGCAACCCAACCAAGGTGGGTTTCCAAAACCTGGCCAACGTTCATTCGGCCCGGAACACCCAGGGGGTTCAGGACGATGTCCACCGGCGTACCGTCTGCAAGGAAGGGCATGTCCTCGATCGGGAGGATCTTGGAGATAACACCCTTGTTGCCGTGACGGCCGGCGAGCTTGTCGCCGTCGGTGATCTTGCGCTTGGCTGCAACGTAGACGCGGACCAGCTGGTTCACGCCCGGGGGCAGTTCGTCGTCGTTGTCGCGGTCGAAGACGCGCACGCCGATGACCGTACCGGACTCGCCGTGGGGCACCTTCAGGGAGGTGTCGCGGACTTCGCGGGACTTCTCACCGAAGATCGCGCGGAGAAGGCGCTCTTCCGGGGTCAGCTCGGTTTCACCCTTCGGGGTGACCTTGCCTACCAGGATGTCGCCTGCTTCGACCTCGGCACCGATGTGGATGATGCCGCGCTCGTCCAGGCCAGCCAGGACTTCCTCGGACACGTTGGGGATGTCACGGGTGATTTCCTCGGCACCAAGCTTGGTGTCGCGGGCATCGATTTCGTGCTCCTCGATGTGGATGGAGGAAAGGACGTCCTCAGCAACAATGCGCTGGGACAGGATGATGGCGTCCTCGAAGTTGTGGCCTTCCCATGACATGAATGCCACGAGGAGGTTCTTACCGAGGGCAAGCTCACCCTGGTCCGTTGCGGGACCGTCAGCGATGATGCCGCCAACCTCCAGGCGCTGGCCTTCGTTGACCAGGACGCGGTGGTTGTAGCAGTTGCCCTGGTTGGAACGGGCGAACTTGTTGATGCGGTAGTTGGTCTCGGTACCGTCGTCGTTGATCATGACAACGAGTTCGGCGGAAACCTCGGTGACCACACCGGCCTTCTTCGCGATGACAACGTCACCGGCGTCGACGGCTGCTGCGCGCTCCATGCCGGTGCCCACGAAAGGAGCCTCGGAACGGACCAGCGGCACGGCCTGGCGCTGCATGTTGGCACCCATGAGGGCACGGTTGGCGTCGTCGTGCTCGAGGAACGGGATCAAGGCCGTTGCAACGGACACCATCTGGCGCGGGGAAACGTCCATGAACTGAACGTCTGCGGCCGGAACCAGAACGGGCTCGCCTCCACCACCACGGGCACGGACAAGGACAGTCTCTTCAGAGAACTTCTTGTCAGCATCCAGCGGAGCGTTGGCCTGTGCAATCAGGACCTCAGCCTCGTCGTCGGCGGTGAGGTACTGGACCTCGTCGGAGACAACACCGTTGGAAACCAGGCGGTACGGCGTCTCGATGAACCCGAACGGGTTGATGCGGCCGTAGGAAGCCAGCGAACCGATCAGACCAATGTTCGGGCCTTCAGGGGTTTCGATGGGGCACATACGTCCGTAGTGCGACGGGTGAACGTCTCGGACTTCCATGCCTGCGCGGTCGCGGGACAGACCACCCGGGCCAAGTGCCGACAGGCGGCGCTTGTGGGTCAGACCCGAAAGCGGGTTGTTCTGGTCCATGAACTGCGACAGCTGGGAGGTTCCGAAGAACTCCTTGATGGCTGCAACAACGGGACGGATGTTGATCAGCGTCTGCGGCGTGATGGCCTCGACGTCCTGCGTGGTCATGCGTTCGCGGACGACGCGTTCCATGCGGGAAAGACCGGTGCGGACCTGGTTTTCGATCAGTTCGCCCACGGCGCGGATGCGACGGTTGCCGAAGTGGTCGATGTCGTCGATGTCGACGCGGAGCTCGTGGTCTTCGCCATCGCGCTTGCCCATGATGGTCTTCTCGCCGGCGTGCAGCGCAACGAGGAACTTGATCATGGCAACGATGTCTTCAACGTGCAGGACCGAAGCTTCCTTGTCACCAAGGGAACGGTCGATGCCGAGCTTGCGGTTGATCTTGTAACGGCCAACCTTGGCCAGATCGTAGCGCTTGGCGTTGAAGTACAGGTTGTCCAGCAGGGACTGGGCAGCCTCGACTGTGGGCGGCTCGCCCGGACGCAGCTTGCGGTAGATGTCCAGGAGCGCGTCTTCGCGGGTCTCGGTAGCGTCCTTCTCCAGCGTTGCGCGCATGGAGTCGTACTGGCCGAACTCTTCCAGGATCTGGCCTTCGGTCCAACCGAGGGCCTTCAGGAGAACCGTGACCGACTGCTTGCGCTTGCGGTCGAGGCGGACGCCGACCTGGTCGCGCTTGTCGATTTCGAGTTCGAACCAGGCACCGCGGGACGGGATGATCTTCGCAGTGAAGATGTCCTTGTCACTGGTCTTGTCGGCGGTGCGCTCGAAGTAGGCGCCCGGCGAACGGACCAGCTGGGAGACAACGACACGCTCGGTGCCGTTGACGACGAACGTTCCCTTCTCAGTCATGAGGGGGAAGTCGCCCATGAACACGGTCTGCTGCTTGATTTCGCCCGTGTTGTTGTTCATGAACTCGGCCTTGACGTACAGCGGGGCCGAGTAAGTGGCGTCACGGTCTTTGCATTCGGCCATGGTGTACTTCGGGTCAGCGAACTCCGGCTCGGAGAAGCTCAGGGACATGGTGCCCTGGAAGTCCTCGATTGGGGAGATCTCTTCGAAGATGTCGGCAAGTCCGGAGGTGGTGGCGACGCTGAGGTCGCCCTCCTCGACAGCCTTCGCTACCCGCGCCTGCCAGCGTTCGTTTCCGACGAGCCAGTCAAAGCTGTCCGTCTGCAGGGCGAGAAGATTCGGAACATCCAGGGGTTCGTGAATCTTTGCGAATGAGAGGCGACGGGTGGCACCATCGGTGCTTGTCGTGTTAGCGGTTTCGTTATTAGAGGTGCTCGAGGCGACCAAGAGGGATCCTTCCACAGACCTTCAGGCGTTTTCAGATCTCCCCCGTTTGCATTCCGCGGAGTGCTCCGCAGGATACTTAATCCGGTTCCGCTATATGACCCGGACCCAGTCTGCTCATAGCCATGCACGTTTCGGAACGGCACGTCAATGACGCAGCTGAGAGGTAAAGCCCACCGCTATATGAAGGCTGAAGGTTAACAGGGAAGACGCAAATATCTACAATACGGCAAAGCAGCCTTCCTGTCTACCCCAGATCGTCCGTGATTGCAAGCACCCGCGTTGACTCATGGAAAAGGTCCGTGGAACTGGATACGTTGCCTCATTGAAAAAGGTCCGGTTGAGGTTGGTCGCGGACATCCTTGAGGGATGG